>DATAUP010000031.1:0-61599 GCA_036268195.1 Solirubrobacteraceae bacterium | reverse complement strand
AGCTGCGCTCCACTCGGATGCTCGCCCCGCAGGATCCCCGCCGCGACGGGAATCGCGACACCGGTCGCGCTGATCGGAGCGACGAGGCTCATCTTTCCAACAGCCATCGCCTGGAAGAAGGCGGACAGGCCCACCGTCATGGCAAGACCCGCACCCGCGGCCGCTGCGAGAGCCCTGAGGGGCGGAATCGGATCTCCGCTGACGGCCACCCAGACAGCAGCGAGTACCAGCATGACCAGCTGGGCGCAGAAAATGAACGGCAGCGTGCCGATACGCCGGGACGTGGTACCGCCAAGAAAATCCCCGACCCCGTATCCAAGCGAAGCCCCGAGAGCGAGGGCCGGACCTAACACTCCGCGGCAGTCTAGGCACCATGCGACGCCAGCTGCGGCGGCCTGTACCTGCATCCGTGTTCCCACGGGCGTCTTCGACCCGGCGCCTGCTAGCCCCCCTCTGCCGCCACTCGGACGTGATCACGCCTGATCGTGCTGACCCAATGCTTCACTGCGACACATTCCTGTGCGGTTGAAACCAGACGACTGCCTTACGACTAGCCGGCGCCGACAGCGACGCGGCCTGCCTTCCACCAACCGCAAGCATCCGCAAACCTACGACGGCAGGGCCACTGTCCGCGGGCTGCGTGATCGTGGCGCGGTGATGGTCCGAGCCTCGCCACAACCGCAGGGTCCCGGGGAGCGCATCGTCGGGGAGTGTCGGGGCTACCCGCTTCGGTCCGTTGAATTCGTGAGGTCGACGTCAGCTGTGGAGCCGAACTGAGATCTGATTCTCTATCGTCGGACGGGATGCCCCTGAACAACGAAGACTTGGTCGAGGTCGAACGCAACGGACGCCGCTGCGGGGTCTGCCGATCTGGACGCAGATGGCGTGGCTTTGAGGTTCTCCGCGAGGAGGGTCGCGAGCCGGTAGTCATGTGCCCTGCGTGCCGAGCTCGATATCGAGAGACGCCCCCTGCACGCATTGCACGGGAGGTCGCACAGCCGTCCGTCACGCAGCCGACGGCACCCGAAGCGTCCCGCCAATCCGAGCAGCGCGAGGATCGACTGAAGAAGGCACTCGGCGAACTGCCGCGCGGGGAGTACGCGACTGGACGTATCGCGAAAGCCGCCGGGCTAAACCACGACAAGGCGCTGGTCAGGCTGCAGCAGCTCCAGGCGGCTGGCGAGGTCCGACAGGTCGGCAACCGCTGGTCGACAGAACCCGCGCTAACCGACCTCGAGGGAGCGTTCGATCGGCTCCAAGCCCGAACAAGCAACCTGCGGATCGTCCGCGACAGAACGCCCGTTAGCTGATCTACCGGCGCAAAGGAGTCGCAAGGGGCAGCTCACCTAACGAGTGGGTTGCCACGCACGCGATAGCGCCAGTCCTGGCTACCGATCTTGACGGGCATCTCGCCGCCGTCTGCCAGAGACCTGAGTTGCGCGGAATCCGCAGCCGGGCCGAGAGCTATCCTTACTTCCCTAACTCGGTAAGGAGCGATGATGGACTCGAGTGCGAAGATCACCTCGAAGGGGCAGGTCACGATCCCGAAGAGCGTCCGGGACGCGCTTGGGTTGCATGAAGGAGACGAACTCCTGTTCAGGGTCGAGCGGTCACGTGCCGTGGTCGCGAAGACGCCGGACCTCCTCGACCTCGCGGGCAGCGTCCCGGTCCCTGCCGGGAAGCGTGGCACCCCGTGGGATGAAGTTCTGCGCCAGACGCGAGCCGCGCGTGTCGGGCGGCGACGCTGACCGAGTTCCTGGACACCAATGTGTTGATCCGCCATCTGACCGGCGACCCGGTGGAGATGGCCGCGCGGGCTACCAAGGTTCTGGCGGGCCCGGTTGAACTGCTACTCGCCGATCTGATCGTCGCGGAGTGTGTGTACGTGCTTGAGTCCTTCTACGAAGTTCCTCGCGAGCGCGTCGCCGAACTGATGCGAGCGGCGATCGCGATGCCGACGATCAAGACACTCGACCCAGCGACGCTGCTCCGCGCGCTCGAGGTCTACGAAGTCGACCGCCTCGACTTCGCCGAGGCCTATCTGGTCGCGCAGGCCGAAGCCACCGGCGTCGACACGATCCTGTCGTTCGACAAATCTATTGACCGCGTCAGCACAGTCACGCGACACGAGCCGTGACGAGCCAAGACATGCTTTCGTAGCCGCACGGGCATCACGTCGTGCATGTCGTCAGACCTGCTGTGAGCGGAAAGAGCGCACCCGAAGCCATCCCTTCCGCGCCAAGCCATCCGGACCCGGCCATCGGATTGACGACACCCGTGCTGTCAGACACCCGCATCTGTGACCGGATGGCGCAGATACCGGGACCGTCTCGACAGCGGTCGCCAGGGAGTTCGAGGCTGGGGATTCAGATCGTGGCCTTGCGCTCGCCAGTCCAGGCCGCTCCTGACGGCAAAGCGATAGCGGCCGGCGCCACTCCGTGGCACCGAGGCGTGAGGTTTGATTGGAGACGCAACCTTGTGGGCGGTTTACCGCACGTGTCAGGCCGATTGTCTGGTCAGCCCCGAGCGGTCGAGTAGCCAGCTGATCACGCCGTCGTTGTCGTTCGATGCGACGGCGACGGTTGCAGCGGCAAGGGCCGAGGAGTGAGCGTTAGCTGGTGCGACTGACTCGTCCGCGACGGCGAACATCCCGAGATCGTTGATGTGATCTCCGCAGGCGACGACGGTCGAGCTTTGCAGGCCGGTCAGCTCGACTAACTGCGGGATGGCGTTGCCTTTGTCCGCCTGCGGGTGCTGGATCTGGATCTCAGTCCAGCCCTCAAAGTAGATGTGCGGAGCCGCGTGAATAATCGCAGCGTCAGTGAGCTCCCGCCGCAGCTGTCCGACCAGTCGTGCGGCGAAAGGGTTCGGCACGAACCCGGTGATCATCACCACGCTCTCCTGCGTCGCCACGAGGTCAAGATCTTCGCTGGCTCGCAGGCGTGGATCGCCGTAGGCGCGCTTCTCCGCGATCCACCAGCCGCTTGCCGGGTTCATCCTCATCGCATAGTCGACATGGTCAGCGGTTCCATCCCAGCTCGTGACCACCGGGCTGGCCTGGCGGCCATCAAGGATCTCGATGGCGGTGCGCGCCAGCGATGCGTCGATGGCTTGGATGGCGAGATGTCTGCCTGTAAATAGGTCCGAGATCAACGCGCCGTTCAGGCCTATCACCGGCAACCGGATCTCTACACCGGCGAGGATTGCTTGCATCGCCTGCAAGCTCCGCGCAGTGGCAACGGTTACCGCGACTCCACCAGCGAGCAGTTGGTTCAGGCCATCGCGAGCGAACGAGCTGAGCCTCGCATCGGAGTGCAGCAAGGTGCCATCCAGATCGCATACCACAAGTAGGGCCATCAGCACGACAGTTTCCCAGAAAGAACAGTGATGGTCGGAGCCTTTGCCCTTGGGGTGACTGGTTCGGCGAGCGCGTCGGGTCCGAATGCTCGCAAGAGGTGGAAGGACCGGCGTGCGAGCTTGCGGGCGATCGTCATGCACGCCCGCTTGCGTGAGAGCCCGCGGTCCTTGAGCGCGTGGTAGTCCTGATAGTCGGGGCTGCCGTGGTGCGCACGACCCAGGCTGCTCATGGCAGCTTTTGGCCCGACAGCGACTCGGACCTGGGCAGTGCTTTGCCACGGTTTCGGAACCCGCGCAAACCAGCTGCTGTGGCCTGCTTCCGAATATTTGACAACAGCTTGTCGCTATGCCAACCTGTAGTCGTTGATCAAAGACATGACCAAGGAGCAGCTCATATGAGCAAGGCAAGCGAGAATCTCGAGCAGGCACAGCGAAAGGCAATGCAGGTCCGGCCGAAGGTGGGCGGCTTCCCGGTGCTCGCGGGGGTGCTCCGTCAAGCTGGTGTGCAGCGGAACCTGCGGTACCTCCCCTCGGCGCAAAGCGTCTACCTCACGGAGTTCGGCCCGGTCGTAACTCTGGGCCAGCCGCTCATGACAGGGACACTGGATGTCCCGGCCTTTGATCAAGAGGCGCTGGTTCGCGCACTACGCAAGGATCAGGCAGGTGAGACCTCGTTGCCTGAGTTTTTGCTCGCAAGCTGGGATGCTGGGGTCGTCAGCTACGACGTCGATCTAGAGGCGTGTACCGTCACGTATTACGGAGTTGGTGACGAGGTCTACACCGAGACATATGATGCAGCCGCTGTGCCGGCATGAGTAGCGCCGACACGCTGCCGTTGCTGATCGCCGACATTTACGAGGCCGCCGGTGTTCTACGTCAACGCGGCGATCGGATCGCCGCGGTCGCCGACCAGACTCAAGCTCGATGGCAGGTACTCAGCGTTTTGTCCGATGGCGATTGGACCGTGCCGAAGATCGCCCGTAGGCTCGGAGTGACCCGCCAGGCCGTGCAGCGCACAGCCGACCATCTCAGCGCCGAGGGGATGATCGAGTTCGAGGCCAACCCCGACCACGAACGTTCCCCGCTCACGCGCCCGACCCCCGCCGGAATCGCCGCGCTCGCCGCCATCACCGTGACCGCGAGCGACTGGAACGAGGTCGCAGCCACAGGGCTCAAACCAAACGATCTCAAGATCGCGCGGACGGTGATTCAGGCGCTCAGCGCCGCGGCACGCGCGGATCTACCCGGCCCCGAATGAGTGCTGACGGGAAAGAAGCGATCGCCGACCACGGAGGTCGGTTGGCGCGTTGGCTACTTGACAGCGATCACGTCAATAGCGCGAATGTCTGGTTCGGAGGCGAGTAGGTTCTCGGCGACCTGTGCGAGGGCTTTGGGGATCTCGCCGTCGATGTGTGCTTGGCGTGCTTGTTCGGTCTCGAATGTGTCGAAGATGCCGTAGTGGGTGTCGTCGAGTTTGAACGCGTACCACGTGACGGTGCCGTCCTCCGCGAGCGCGAGTGCCCTGCCGGCCTGCAGGAACGCTGCGAGCTCGTCACCTTTGCCCGGCTGGGCGTTGAGTTGTGCGAGCAATCCGAGTGTGACGGTCATATCGATCTCCTCGTTTTGTGAGTTCCGTTTCAGAACGGTCGCTGACTTCGTGTTCATGACACGTTCCAGATCTCCCCGTTGCCGTCGGCCGCGAGATGGTCGAGCAGCACGCCTGCGGATCGCTGTGGGGTCAGTAGCGTGCCGCTCTGCTGCGTCGCGACGAATCGCGCATGCAACGCGGTACCGATCCGCTCGGGATCCTGTTCGCGGATCCATCCTTGCATGGCGGTGTCGACAGCACCCGGTCGGAACACGTTGGCGGTGACGCCCGTGTTGTCGAGCTCGGCAGCGAGGTTGAGCGTGTGGGCTTCGAGTGCCGCCTTTGTTGCTGTGTAGGCGTTGCCGCCGATCATCGCGGTCGGGTTCGCTGCGACGCCGCTTGAGACGTTGGCTATCCGCCCCCAACCGCGCTCGATCATTCTCGGCAGCGCCGCGAGTGACAACGTGACGGGACCTATGACGTTGATTTGCGTGGCCTGCTGCCAGTCGCCAGGGTCGATGGTCGCGCTGAGGCCGAGCGGCCAGACGACGGCTGCGTTGTTGACCAGGATCTCCACCGGGCCGAGTTCCGTCGTCACGCGGTCCATGACCTGGGAGGCCTGCTCCGGGTCGCCGACATCGGCAACGATCGTCGACGCGGTCCCACCCTGGCTGCGAATTTCAGCGGCGACCGCAGCGAGTTCCACCTCGGTGCGCGATATCAGGGCGACGCGCCCACCCGCGTCGGCAAGACCTAGCGCTATGGCCCGGCCGATCCCGCGTCCCGCGCCGGTGACGAGCGCCACCCGCCCCGTGAACGAGTCGGCCGTCATACCGGCAGCGCGTCGAGCGCCTCGAGAATCGCGGCCGGCTCCGAGCGCGTGGTGTAGTCGGGATGCACGTCGACCCAGCGGACGATCAGATCCGGGTCGAGGATCAGCGTTGTCGGCATCGGCAACGCGGTCGTGCCGTCGGCGTTGATCGCCTCGAGATCGAGCCCGAGCTGCAGCTGAGCGGCGCGTGCCTCCACTGACGGCGCCGTGAGGATCCCGACGCTCGCGGCCAGCCGGTTGCCGGGGTCCGACAGGACAGCGAAGCGCAGGCTGTTCTTCTCCTGCATGTTCAACGACCCGTCAGGTGCCTGCGGGCTTACCGCCACAAGCGCCACGCCACGACGCTCCAATTCACCGAGCAGCTCGGCTTGATAGGCGTTCAGGGCGATGTTGCAATACGGGCACCACGCACCGCGGTAGAACACAAGCACAGCGCGGCGGCCGTCTAGCACCGCCGGCAAGGTCGTGGGGAGACCGTGCGGGTCGAGCAGCTCTACCTCCAGCAACTTCGCCCCCGGCCCGATAGCCCCGACCGGCTCGAAGGTCGCGAGCACTGCTTGCTCGCGACCGAACGCGCTCATCACATCGCTGGCGGGGGCCTCGGCTTGGGACTCTGCGAGCTCTCGAGTCTGCTTTGCAATCGTCATCTGACTCCTTGGGTCGCTGATCGTTCGCCCGCCGTCCGGGTAGGCCTGTCAGATATATGTGTCAGCGAGCGCCCGCGTCTTACCTTGCGTCAACCGTCCGGCAGATAAGGCATGGGCTCAGTCGAGCTCCCCGGCTACTGCGGCCAGCAGCCCGCGGACATCCTCTGCGCACGGGCCACATACGTTGAGATGCAGTGCAACCCTTGGGAAGGCGAGTCCGGCGTCGCCGCGGGCGAGTTCGCGCTCGACGTAACGGTCGATCAGCCTGAACGTCTCGGCGCACCCGGCGTCTGCCGGATCGGTGCTCAAGAAGTTCCTGAGTGACTCCCGCCCGGTCAAGCTCGCCTCGCCAAATCGTCGTCCATGTACCCGTTTGCGACAAGTCGCGCCCGGAGCTTACGTCGGGCATCGAACAGCGTCTTGTAGATCGCGTTGCGATTCGAACCAAGCTCCGCGACGAGCACGTCAAGCGGCACGCCCTGCAACACGATCGCGACGAAGACCCGCCGCTGCCTAGGCGTCAGATCCTCATCAACAGCGCGACGCAGCACCACGAACATCTCAGCCCACTCCACAGTCTCCGCCGGTCCGAACCCGAAGCGATCAGGCAACGCGTTCCAGTCCTCCTCAACACGGCTCGGCGCCGTATTACGCCATGCATGTCGAGTTAGCTTTCCGGCAACCTCCAGCACCGCGAACTTGTAGACCCAGGTCGCGAATCGACTATCGCCCCGGAACTCGCCCAGCTTGGCGACGATCGCGACCAGCGCGTCATCCGCCGCCTGCTGCACCACATCATCGAGCTCACGGCCCGCTACCCCTACAGCAGGCGCTCGCCGCGCGGCCTCTGCGCGAGCGATGCGCAGCAGCAACGCATGCAACCGCACCAGCGCCCGCTCCCGAACGGCCCCCGAACCCTCCAGCGCCGTCAACCACTGCGCGGACTCAGGATCGACCGTTCGCGCATGCGACCGGACAGACGATGCAGCACAGTCCATGAACCTCAGGATGCCCGATCCAACCGCACATCATCGACGCGATCAGGATTCCTGACTTCACACTCCCACGAAGCCCCGACCCCAGGCAACCGAAGCCCCGACCCCAGGCAACCGATTGCATCATGCAATGATCGGCGTCCCCGAGATGATGCTCGCCGCCGCCGAGAACGGCGGCCGGATCAGACCAGAAGTGACGATCGTCAAGGCGGTCGCGTACGCGATCACGATCGGCGTCGGACGCGAGGGACCGATCGTGCATATCGGCTCAGCACTCGCCTCCACCCTCGGTCAGCTTGTCCACATGTCCGAGACCCGCTTGCGGATCATCGTCGCCTCCGGAGCCGCCGGCGGAATCGCCTCGACATTCAACGCGCCGCTGACCGGCCTGTTCTTCGGATTCGAGATCGTGCTACGCGAGTTCTCACTCGGCGCACTCGTGGCCACCAGCGTCGCCGCGGTCACCGGTGACGTCATCAGCCGACGCGATCTTCGGATCCGCACACGTCGTCGTCGGCCTCATCTTGCTGTCCTCGTCGCAAGGTCCTTGCGACCAGCCTCACCCTGTCGATCGGCGCCCCTGGCGGCGTGTTCGCCCCGTCGCTGTTCATCAGAGCGATGGCAGGCATGGCATTCGGCGCGCTCGTCCACAGCCTCCTCGGCTCCGCGGCCGGTCCACCCGTGCTCTACGCCGTCGTCGCGCAAAGATCCCGTACGTCTGATCGTCGACCTTGTCCCCGTACCAATGACGGGCCCCGGTTCGCTCACTGCGCGCTCGCGGCCCCGCTTGAGAAATTCGTCAGCGCGTCGGCCTTAACGGGCTTGGCTTCGAGCAATCGGCAATTCCAACGGTAACAGTCATGCGCGTTTACCCGGTTTGCGTACGTAGAGGAAGGTCGGGCCTGAGCGAAGGTCCGAGGGCGGTCGCAGGATGGTCGCCGTGATCTGTCGCGACTGCAGGATGAACTCGTGCGCGAGCTGGGTCGCGAGGTATGGCGGCGGCGGGTGATCGAGCACCACCACCTGGATCCGATACTCGTCAAGCGCATGCCGCAGCTCACGCCGGAGGTACGCCGAACCCCGGGCGTCGTCCGAGCGTAGGACCTCGAAGATCGCGTCGGATTGGGCAAAGCTGCCCTTTCCAGCAAGCGTTCCGTACCAGGGATGAGCCAGCACGAGCACCGGGCCCGGGAGCATTCGCAGGCGTGCCATCAGCTCGGTGCCGGCTGCGCGGGCCGACTTGTGCGGGATCGCGTCGTTGGGCAATGTGACCAGGACCGCGAGCTGAACCAGCACGAGCACAGTCGCCAGAATCGCGGGCACAGGTCCAAGCCGGCGCAGCCTCGCGAAGGCCAGGCCGCCGATCAGGCCGCAGGCCGCGTATGCCGGCATCAACGTGTTAACGAAGCCGCCTGTGTGCAGGCGTGAGAACCACGCGGCGAGCAGCAACCCGGCGGCCGCGGCGAGCTCGTACCCAACACCGAGTTGCCGGGCCTGGAGACGCCGGAGGATCGCGGGCAACGCCCGCCCGCGATCCGAACGACCACGTGAGCGTGACCTGACCGCCACGCTCGCAACAAGTGCCAAAGCCGCCAGCCAGTCCAGCGGCAGAAGATGGCGGTAGAGACTGTGAATCCAGAAGCCGACCCACACGCGCGGATCCCACGGCTGTCCCGCCAGCTCGCTGACGATGTAGTACCGGTACCAGCCGTGGGTCAGGCCGTCGAGCAGCACCGTCGAGCCAGCGAGGAGGGCGGCGAGCATCCCCAGTGCGATTATCCCCACGCGCGGCCGACGCGACGCCAACCACACCAGTGCTGGTACCACCGCCACGAGGCCGATCTGCTTAGTGAAGAACGCCAGAAATGCGACCGTGCCCACGATCGCCCCGGCGCGCATTCCGTGAGCGTGGCGCCCCAGCCAGAAGGCCAGCAGGGTCAGTGCGACGAACAGCGAGTCGAGCCGGCCGACGTCGAACCACCATCCGGTCAGGCTGTAGCTCGCGGCGAACAGCCCGCCGGCCACGGCGCCCGCTGCACGGTCACCTGTAGCGTCGAGCGTCAGCCGCCAGAGCACTCCGATCCCCACCAGTGAGGATGCGAACGAGACCAGCCTCAGCGGCAGGAACCCGATTCCGGTGATCTCTGCGACCGCGGCCGAGACCCAGGCGTAGAACGGCGTGTAGGTGTAGCTCACGTAGCCGAGTGTCGGTGCCGTGTAGAGCGACTTGCCCTGCATTACGCGGCGGACGATCTCGACCCCGCCGCCCTCGAGCCAGTTGAGCTCGTACGGATAGTCGAGCCGATGCAGTGCGGTCCATATGTAGACCGCGATCGGCACCAGCGCGGCCAGCGCGACAAGCCTTGCACCCCACGCGGCAACCGCGACGGCGCCGCGGGCCGGCAGGCTCAGGCGCAGGCGTGCGGCCGCAGCCGCGCGAACCAGCGTCCCGCGCACGACCACTCCCATTCCATCATCATCCCCGCGTCGGTGGCGACCGCCGCCGCCTGGCAGGCAGCGACCCGCGCCCACGCGAACCAGTCACTGCTCTCCCCCGCGAGCTCCAGCCGCGCCCGCGCCGGCGGCGGGGACGCCCCGGGCGCGTCGAGTTCCACGAGCACCACACCATCGGGGTCAAGCAACGCGCGCAGGCGTGTCAGCAACCGCACTGGATCGCCACCGATCCCGATGTTGCCGTCGAGCAGCAACGCCGTGCGCCAGCTCCCCGCCCCGGGAACCTCGCCGAAGATGTCCGCGACCATCGCCCGCGCACCGCCGCTACAGGCCAACTCGACCGCCACCGAACTGAGGTCGACACCGAATGCGTACACCCCGCGAGCGCTGAGTTCGCGGAGGTGGCGGCCGGGACCGCAGCCGACATCCAGCACCGGCCCGTGCACGCCATCTAGCAACTGCCGGTCGAGCGGATCGGCAACCGCCAGGTAGCGGCCGACCGGGAACGGCAACGACGCCCCATCCTCGTATCTGAGCAGCGGGCCCGCTGGCCCACTGCTCGCTGCACCGTCCTCGAGCGCGCGCCCGTACAGCGCGAGCGCCTCCCTCACCGCAGCGGCCCGAGCGCTCGCGCGAACCGTGTGTCGGGGGCGATCGCGGCGACGGCCTCGGCGTCATCGATCGTGTCGACGTCCCGCAGCAGTGGCTGATCGCCGACGCGGATCCCGAGTTCCGCGAACCTGCGGCGCTGGTGCTCGTACGTGTCGGGCGCGCTCATCGGCACGCCGTCGAACGCGCCCGGGACCGGTGCTCTGAAGCCAACACACCAGTAGCCCCCGTCGGGCGTCGGTCCGAGGATCGAGTCGACCCGCTGATCGGCCAGCGCGCGCAGAGCGTCGCCGAGCAGCGCGGGTGTCACCTGTGGCGTGTCCATCCCGATCAGCAGAGCCGGGCCGGCGATGTCATCGAACGCGGACTGCAGGCGCTCACCGAGACCGTCGCCGCGCTGGGCGATCACCTCGAAGCCGTCAGGGCGCCACTGGTCGGCGTCGCCTTCGAACACCAGCACCCGCCGCCCGGCTGGCACCTTGGCAACGGCCTCCAATGTGTCTCGAAGGGCTGCGCCGGCGAGCGTCGCCGCCTGCCCCGGAGTGCACGGAGGCGTCAGACGGGTCTTGGCACGACCCGCGACGGGCTGCTTGGCGATGACCAGAAGCGCGGCTGTCTGCATGCCCTGGGAGTCAAACCAGAAGTCCTTACGAAAGAAGAACAGTGGCCCGGCGAAGCTGGTAATCGCGGTGTCCTGCGGTCACGCTCGGCGGCGATGAGATTGCCTCGGACAGACCCGGACCGGCCACCACCGGGACCGACGCGCCCGGAGTTCTGGCGCAGCCCGCTGCGATCTCCGCGGCTGACCGCGATGCTCGGCCTGGTGCTGCTGATCGGTCTGCCGATCATCGCGATCACCGGCCTGCTGTCAAACGATGCCTACCAGCCGGGGTTCGCCGACAACGCGCTCGGCCGGCATCTCGGTCCGCTTGACTTCTACCTGTTCGGCTGGCCCCACGCGCCGAGCTTCCTCTACGCGGTGACCCAGGGTGCCCACGTCACGATCGGTCTGGCGCTTTTCCCGGTCGTGCTGACAAAGCTGTGGTCCGTGATCCCGCGTCTGTTCGAGTGGCCACCGGTGCGCAGTCCCGCCCACGCGCTCGAGCGGCTCTCACTCGCGCTGCTGGTCGGTGGCGCCCTGTTCGAGTTCGTGACCGGGATCCTTAACATCCAGTACTGGTACCTGTTCAACTTCGACTTCACGCAGGCGCATTACTACGGCGCCTGGGTCTTCATCGGCGCGATGATCGCCCACGTCACGCTCAAGTTCGGGACGATGCGGCACTCGCTGACCACTCGCGAGGAGGTGCTCGCGGTGACCGGCGGGCACGCGTTGATCAGTCCGAACCCGGCCCCGGCGAGCATGTCGCGTCGAGCGCTGCTGACGGCGGTCGGCGGTGCGTCGCTGATCCTGCTGACCCAGGGGATCGGGCAGTCCGTCGGCGGAAAGCTCAGGGGCCTCGCATTCCTGCTACCGCGCGGCGCCACGCGGCCAGGCCCGCTCGGCTTCCCTGTGAACAAGACCTGGGTCAGGACCGGTCTCAAGCGCTCGGACGTCGATGCCAGCTGGCGCCTGTCGGTGCGCGGGCGCGAATCGAAGACGTTCACGCTGGCGCAGCTGATGGCGCTGCCGCAATACACGCACAAGCTTCCGATCGCCTGTGTAGAAGGCTGGTCGACGACGCAGAGCTGGACCGGTGTGCGCGTCGTAGATCTCGCCAGGATGGTCGGCGTCCAGGGTGAGGCGACGCTCACGTCAACGTCGCTGGAGCACGGGAACTACGGCGAGGCGACGCTCGGCCACGAGCAGGTTTCTGACACGCGGACGCTGCTGGCGCTGTCGGTGAACGGGCTACCACTGCCGCTCGATCACGGCTATCCGGCACGGATCATCAGCCCGGCGATACCGGGCGTGCACTGCACCAAGTGGGTCACCAAGATGCGTTTTGCGGAGCTGAGCGCGTGAGGCAATTGCGTGCACGTCACGGCAGTGGGCCTGCGCATCTGCTGGCGACGCTGGCGAGCTTCGCGATCGCCGGCGCCGCGGTGATCGGCTGGACTGAGCGGCCACGGGACCTCGTCAGTGTGCTGATCTGGTTCGGGGCCGCGATCGTGCTTCACGATCTGGTGCTGCTGCCGATCTATTCGCTCGCCGACCGGCTCACCCTCGGCAGGCTTCCGTCCAAAGCTGCTGCCTACGTGCGAGTCCCGGCGCTCGTGTGTCTGCTCGTGCTCGCCGTCGCCTTCCCGACGGTGCTCGGCTTCGGCGCGCATCAGGAGCACAACGCTAGCGGGATCGTCGAGCACGGCTACCTGGCCAGATTCCTGCTCCTGTGTGGAGTTCTGTTCGCGCTCTCCGGACTCATTTACGCGGTCCGCGAGCGCGGGCTCGCGACTAAGCGCTGAGCACTCGCGACATGTCGCGGATCGCCCGGTAGGTCCCACGCGCCGAGCCGGTGACCTTCGAGCGTCCGGTGGCCCTCTGCCTGTAGGTGATCGGCGCCTCGCCGATCTGCCACCCTGCCGTCCCGGCCGACAGAACCATCTCCAGCGGCCAGGCGAACGCCCGGTCTCGCAGATCAAGCGCGATCAACGCTTCACGCGGGGCACAACGCATCGGCCCCAGGTCGCTCAGCACCGCGCCGGTGCGCCGACGAAGCTCCGAAGCGATCACGCGGTTTGCGAGCCGCGCGTGGATCGGCCAGGCTCCGCGCTCCGCCTGACGCGCTCCGAGGCAGAGGCCAAGTGCACCGGAGCTGACGGGGTCGGTGACCTCGGACAGCTCTCCGGGATCGAGTGACCCGTCGGCGTCCATGAAGCAGACCAGATCCGATCGGGCTGCGACGAGGCCCGCGTAGCAGGCTGATCCGAAGCCGCGGGTCGGCTCGGACACGACCTGGGCACCCAGGCGCCGCGCCACGTCTGCCGAGCCGTCGGTCGAGCCGTTGTCGACCACCAGCGGCTCGTAACCCGACGGAAAGGCGCCCAGGACCAACGGCAGTGCCTCGGCCTCGTCAAGCACCGGCAGGATGACCTCGATCACGCGGCCGAGCCTACGGAGCAACCCTTACGAGTTTGAGAACAAACGCTCCAAATGCGGGAATCCGCGCCGTCAGCGCTTACCGTCACAGCATGATTCTTGTCACTGGCGGCGCCGGCTTCATCGGCTCGCACATCGTCGAGCTGCTGGTCGCCGACGGGCATGAGGTGCGGGTGCTCGACATGGTGCTGCCCAGCGCCCACCGCGAGCGGCCGCAAGTTCACCCCGATGCGGAGTTCATCGAGGGCGATGTCCGTGACGCTGCGGTCCTCGTCGATGCTCTCGCCGATGTCGATGCCGTCTGCCATCAGGCAGCGATGGTCGGGCTCGGCGCCGATATCCGCGACCTTCCGGACTACGTCAGCCACAACGACCTCGGCACCGCAATGCTGCTCGGAGAGTTGGCCCGCCGCGAGTTCGAAGGACGAGTCGTGCTTGCCAGCAGCATGGTCGTCTACGGCGAGGGTCGTTATCGCTGCGAACGGGACGGGATCGTCGCTCCCAGCCCACGCGATATTCAAGCGCTGGCCGGTGGCGAGTTCGAGGTCGCATGCCCGGAGTGCGGCGCTCAGCTGGCACCAGAGTCGGTTCCGGAGTCGGCCGTGCTCGATCCGCGCAACGTCTACGCCGCAACCAAACTCCACCAGGAGCATCTCGGCCTTGCGTTCTCACGCGAGACCGGCGTGCCGGTCACGGCGCTCCGCTATCACAACGTCTACGGGCCGCGGATGCCGCGTGACACGCCATACGCCGGAGTGGCGTCGATCTTCCGCAGCGCGCTCGAGAACGGCCAGCCGCCACGGGTCTTCGAGGACGGCGGGCAGCTTCGCGACTTCGTTCACGTGCGCGATGTCGCCCGCGCCAACGTGCTGGCACTGACGGAGCCGACGCCGGTGCCGGGTGCGTTCAACATCGGGAGCGGCCGGCCTCGCAGCATCCTCCAGATGGCAAAGGCGCTGGCCAAGGCGTTTGACGGTGACCTCGATCCGGTCGTGACCGGTGACTTCAGGCTTGGAGACGTTCGGCATGTGTTCGCCACCACTGATCTCGCAGGCGAGGTCTTGGGATTTATCCCGCAGGAGGACTTCGCAGACGGTATGGCAGAGTTCGCTGACGCTCCGCTCCGCGCCTGATGGCCGTCGGGACGGCGATTGCGACCGGCGCCCAGCCGGGTGGGAGCATCTAACGATGGAGAACGACACTCGTCGGACTGTGCTCGTCGTCGACGACGAGCCGACGATCACGGAGGTCGTCTGCCGCTACCTGCAGCGAGCGGGTTATCGGACCGCGATCGCAGCCGACGGTGCGCAGGCCCTCGAGGCAGCCACCGAGCGCCGACCCGATCTCGTCGTGCTCGACCTGATGCTGCCGCGGATCGGCGGACTCGAGGTGATGCGCCGGCTGCGTGAGCAGGACTACGACCGGATGCCGATCATCCTGCTGACCGCCAAGAGCGAGGAATCGGATCGGATCATCGGTCTGCGTCTGGGTGCCGACGATTATGTCGTCAAGCCGTTTTCGCCGGCCGAACTGGTGGCACGAATCGACGCGGTCCTACGTCGTGTTGACGTGCCCGCGGGGCAAGGCGAAGCGATCGAGATCGGCGACCTGGTCCTAGACCCGAGCTCCCGACGCGTGCTGGTCGGAGGTGTGGAGGTACAGCTGACCGGGCGTGAGTTCGACCTGCTGCTGTTCTTCATCATGCACCCGGGGCAAGTGTTCTCACGCAACCAACTGATGGACGCCGTCTGGCAATACTCGTTCTACACGGACACTTCGACCGTCACCGTCCATCTCCGCCGCCTGCGCGCGAAGATCGAGACCGACCCGGCCGAGCCGCGACACCTGCAGACCGTGTGGGGAATCGGCTATCGCTTCCAGCCATGAGTGAGATCGTCAGCTCCAGCGCACGGCGATACGCCAGCGCAAGATCGATCGAGATGCTCTCCCTGGCTGTCGGCGCCGTCGCCGTCAGCATCGCGATCCTGGGTGTCCCGCACACGGCGATCGTGCTTGGCGTGCTGTTGGGGATCGGTCTCGCGACCGGCGCCAGTACCGAGCTGGTGATCCGCGCTCGCGGTCGTGCCGGCGCGAGGCCGCTCTCACGCCAGCTCTCGATTGTGATCGCGGTCGTGATCACGCCGCTGCTCGTGACGCTGGTGATCCTCGGGTTGATGATGTTCGTCTCCGACAAGGACGCGACGCTCGTCGGCGTGATCGTCGTACTCAGCGGGCTGCTTGGCATCACCGCCGCGACCCGCCTCTCGCGAGCGCTGGCACATGACGTCGCCACGATTCGCGATGGACTGGTGGCCGTCGGCAGCGGCGAGCGGGACGTGAAACTCCAGACGGGCGGTGGCGTGGTAGAGCTGCGTGAGCTGGCCAACGCCGCAAACGCGATGATCGACCGTCTCGCGACCGAGGAGGCCGCACGCGACCAGGCTGAGTCCGCGCGCAGGCATCTGATCGCTGCGGCCTCGCATGACCTGCGCACGCCGATCACCTCGCTGCAGCTACTCGCCACCGCGATCGACGACGAGCTCGTCGATGGACCGATCCGCCGCGATTACGTGCATCGGATGCTGACCCACATCGAGGCGCTGTCGGCGCTGATCGACGACCTCTTCGAACTCTCGCGGCTGGAGGCTGGGGACATCAACTGGACGCTCGAGCAGGTCGCAGTCGGCCAACTGGTCGCGGAGACCGTCGACGCGATGCGCGCTCAGGCGGACGTGCGTGGCATCGCTGTAATGGCTGATCTCCCCGACCAGCTGGCGCCCGCCAAGGGAAACCCGGAGAAACTCCAGCGGGTGCTGTTCAACCTGATCCAGAACGCGATCCGTCACTCGCCCGCCGACGGCACCGTCGTGGTGCGCGCGGAATCCCTCGGCGACACCGTTCAGGTGGAGGTCGAGGATGGCGGCGATGGCATCCCTGCCGCCGAGCGCGAGCTCGTGTTCGAGGCCTTCTATCGCAGCGGCACGGACGCCGCGCGATCCACGAACGGCGCCGGTCTTGGGCTCGCGGTTGCGCGTGCGATCGTCGACGCGCACGGTGGCCAGATCTGGCTGCCGGCGACGCAGGTCGGGACGCGTGTGCGCTTCAGCGTTCCGATAGCCGCGTAGCGAGGGACTAGACCGCTCGCCGGAAGAGCACGACGTTTCGGTCGGTCCGTGATCCCGCGAAGTCCCCAGGCCGCCCGCCCGAGGTGGAGGGCTACCCGTCAGTCCGCCCCGAGGGTCTGCCGACGCCGGCCGCGCTCGACCCGGAGCACTCGCTCGCCCATGGGCCGCGACCCGTGTTCGAGTTGCCGCCGATGCAATCGCGACCGTCTCATGGCGCGCTGGGCAAATGCGATCGCGGCGACCGGCTGCTCGGCACGGTCAGCTGAGGCAGAGCGGGATGCTCGGTGCCGTGACTCGGGGGGAGAAGCCCGTCCCTACGACTGCTTTCTCCCCCAGGGTTACGTTTCCGAGAACCAGGAGTGCGCCCCCGAACCAGGTAGAGAGCGCAAGGGCAAGAGCGGGCAGGGAGCACCCTCGCATCTCGACGGGTTCGAGGGGCGAGTGTCATAAATGCCGGGCCCGCAACGGCATGCCTTCACATCCGTCTGTGGCTCCGAGGGTGAAGGTGACGGTCCAGGCATCGGGCTCGTGCTGCCTCGACACGCGTCTCAATCTCGAGCGCCTGGCACCGGGCCTCATTCAGCCGTATTACCAGCTGCCAGAGGCTCGGCAGCATTCGACGTGGGCCCACCTGTACGGGCCCGCTCCTGCGTGAGGAGTAGTCAGCGCCTCTCTGCTGACTACTGGTAACCGCGACCAGGCGATCGTGCGCGTCGCTCGCGTTGCGCACCACGATCCCGCCGGTCGTCGCCACATCGGTCTGCATTGCATACTCCTGCGCCGTGGTCACCGGATCACATCGATCTCCAACACTCCCCGTACGGCTGTCGCCATACCACGGCCATCTGGCTAGTTTGTGAAGCCTCGACCGGTGTGCGCGCTCACGTGCGCTGTGGTTCGGGGAGCGGCACTGAGTGGATCAAGGCCACCTTCCAGGCGTCGTCCTCGCGCTTGAAGACGAGCGATGTCGGAGCCGACAGGCTCTGAGCCGCCCCGTCCATCCGATAGGTCTGCTGGAGGACAAACGTCACGAGTCCCGTTTCGTCCCAGCCGGTCACGTGGAGATCGGTGATCTGGGATCGCACGTCTTGGACGGCGTCCGCCAGCTCGGCGAGATAGTTCTCCACTGCCGCGCGGCCACGTCTCCAGCTGCGCGTGATTTCGTCGATCCCCTGGACGTTATCGGTAACCATCGCGCTGATGCCGGCGACGTTCATTGCGTCGAGATGCATGAAGAGCCGTCGCATCTCCTGCTCGAGCTCGACGGCAGTCTGTTCTGACATTCCTAGTCCGTTCGGTTGGGGTGGGGCGCAGCCGGAGCTTGTTCCAGCGAACAGCAGCCCGGGGCCAGGCGGTGGCGGCGTGGGTGATCTTCACCACCGTCTGCAGCGGGAACCACGGCCACGTGGCTAGCTTTTTTGCGCTATCGCTCGCGAGGCGGATGGTCTGACGCTGCGAACCGCGCAGCTTCGGCGGCGATCATTTGAGCCAGCTCAGTGCGGTTGGCGACGCCCAGCTTGAGGTACACGTTGGACAGGTGCATCTTGACGGTGCTGCGGGCTATGAACAGCTGCACCGCGATCTGTGGGTTCGAGATGCCACTCGCAGCTAGCCGGGCAGCGGCCAGCTCAGTAGGTGTCAGGGAGGGCAGGCCCGACGCTGGCCGGTCGCGTGCGCCGCGGGATCGGCGTGCATAGGCGATCGCATCGGCGAGCGTCAACGATTCGCCTTCGTTCCATGCTGTCTTCCATGCAGCGCTACCCTCACCGTCTTCGTTGCCGGGGCGTGCGGAGGCGATGCGGTCGGCATTGCCGGGCGGCGGGGCGCAACCGAGCCGAGCCCGCACCGAGGCGGCAGCTCCAGCCAGGCGGGCGGTGCGCGAGATGTCGCCGCGCGTGGGGATAAGGGCGAGCTCCTCGAGACAGTCGGCCGCTCCTCGCTCGATCCCTAGCGTCGCGTACGCGGCGAGTGAGCGCTGGATGAGATTGCGACCGCGTTCCACCTCGCCCTCGATAACCACCGCACGGCCGTGGATCAGGTCCGCCACGGCTTGGTGACGTCGGCTACCGCCCTGCTGGGTCAGAGCCGCTAGCTGCGCACCGTGAAACACGGCCTGCGATGTGTCACCGCGAGCGAGCGCGACCTGGGCGAGTGTCTCGTGCATGAGCGCGACGGTGTGGATCTGCGGCATCTGGAGCAGCGGTCGTGCTCGATCCTCGGCCTGGTCGAGCTTGCCGGCCATCAGCTCGGCAATCGCCAACGCCATCGTGATCCCTGGCGTGGCCATCATCGTGCCTGAGTCGACCGCCTCGGCAAGCGCTCTCGTTCCTTCGACGATAGCCTGATCGGCTCGGCCCATCAGGGCGAGTGCCTGTACGCGGAAGCCGGTGAGTATGAAGTGCGTCATCGAGGGCCAGTCTCCCTCGAGCTCGAGCGCCCGATCCGCATGGTCGAGGGCGCGCTGTGGCGAGCCGACGACCAGCTCGGGCCATGCCGCTGCGAGCTCGGCCCATGTGCGCAACCGTGGATGCTGCGCAGCACGGGGCACGGTCAGGAACTCCTCATACGCGTTGCGGGCGGCATCGAAGCGATCACAGATTCCCTCGGCCATCGCTACGTTGACGAGCGCCCAGGCGAGTCCGAGTGCGTCGCCGGAGGCGCGCATCACATCGGCGGCGAACGCGGCGTTGCTCAGTCCCGCCTGAAGGTCGCTGCCGGTTAGGATCAGCACCATCGCCGACATCTGAAGGCATCTCGCGCGCGCGTAGGCGTCATCGACGGCGGTGAGATCGGCGAGTCCGTGCTCGAGATACTCCGCGGCGACCGCATAATCCTCGCTCACGGTTGCGATCAGCGCAGCGCCCGTGCGGAGGTGCGCCCGGGCCGCCGGATCCTCGACCTCAAGCTTGGTGCCTGTGGCGAGGACGTGCGCGGTGGCGGCTTTTCCCTCTTCGAAGTGCTCGCCGAGGATCCAGTGGCGCAGCAGTGAGCCCACAATCGCGAATGCCAGTTTGGGATCGCGGTCGAGGGCGCGCCCTATCGCCACGCGGAAGTTCGGCATCTCGCGGTCGATGATTCTTTGGCCCTCGACATCGAGGAGCCGGCCGTCGCATTCGACGGCGAGCGCGTGAAACCAGGCGAGTTGCCGGTCGCGCGCTAGCTCCTGCTCCGCAGCGTCGAGCGCGAGCAGTTCGCCGGCATATTCGGCGACCGTCTGTAGAAACGTCCAGTGCAATTGATCGCTGTCCGGAGTGGCGGTGATCAGTCCCTTCGCCGCGAGATTGGAAAGCAAATCGCTCATCTCGGTTTCGCTCGCTTCGGGAAGCGCGACCGCGCGTGCCGCTGCGGCGTCCCAGATCCCGGCAAGCACAGCCAGGCGCCGCAACACGACGCGCTCGCGTTCATCGAGTAACTCGTAGCTCCAGTCCAGCGACGCGCGGAGCGAGCGATGCTGGGGAAGCGCATTCGTGGCCCGGCTTCCGTCAAGCCTGCCGTGCCTTGAGAGGCCGTCGGCAATCGCTCCCGGGACGAGTTCCTCGACACGCGCTGCGGCCAGCTCCAGCGCGAGCGGCAGGCCGTCTAGTTCGCGACAGATCCGGAACACTGATCGGGCCGTCTCCGGAGTGAGGCCGAAGGTCGGGTTCGCGACGGCGGCCCGGTCCACGAAGAACCGTCCCGCGTCGGAACGCACCACCGCAGCCACGTCGCCGGGCCCGGGCACCGGAAGACCCAGCGGCGCAAGCTTGAACACAAACTCCCCCGCGATTCCGAGCGGCTCGCGGCTGGTGATAACGACGCGGGCCTCGGATGTGCCATCGACAATCGACGCCGCCAGTCGGCCAACGTCTGCGCTGACCTGCTCGCAGTTGTCGAGCACGATGACTACGCGACGCTCGCGGAGTAGGTCAAGGAGTACGGACTCCGCTGTCAAGCCCGCGCGCTCGCGCGCGCCGGCCGCACTCAGAATCGCGGTGACGACGTGGCCTGGCGAACGGAGCGGGGCGAGCTCGACGACGATCACCTCCGGCGTGGCCGCGCCGGCCGCGACCCGGGCCGCCAACTCACGCGCCACGCGGGTCTTGCCGCAGCCTCCGACTCCGGTCAGGGTCACCAGCCGAGACGTCTCGAGCGCCCGTTCAAGTGCGCACAACTCAGCCTCGCGGCCGATCAGTGGACCCTCTGACGACATCGCGGTGAATCGTCTCAAAAGCGAAGTGCGCATCGGGTAAACCATTCGCACCCGTCCGGCCGGTCGCGTCTTTCGGACTCAACGGTCCAAGGTGATCATCGGCACGCCCGGTGCGGGCCCTGCACCGGATGCCGGTTACGGGCCCAGTCCACTTCCGCGCAGTCCGGTCGCTTTGCCGGTCCCCTCACGCCGGAGCCTCACTAACTGGCGCAATATCAGAAGCTAGAGGGTTGAGTCGAACTGCACGAGTCTGTTTAGCTTGTCGCTCCAGAACACGCCAGTCTTCGCCGCCGCCCACCTCGGGAGCGGCCGCTGCAGCGTAAACGCGTCGAGATCATCGACTTGAGCTGTGGTCGAGGGCCACCCCACACCACGTCAACTCTGACCGTTCTACCGAAGGTGCTTCCGCATGAGTTCGCTGACAGAGCGGGCTTGCGCCCTCCATGGGAGCCGTCGGCTCGGCCTACGACAACTCGATGATGGAGAGCTTCTGGGCCCGGATGCAGGTCGAGCTGCTGAACCGCCGCAAGTGGAAGACCCGGATCGAGCTCGCCTCAGCAATCAATGACTACATCGAGCTCTGGCACAACACGCGACGATGTCACTCCGCGCTCGGGATGCTCACACCAACAGAGATCGAGGACCGCTGGCTCAAATCTCAGGATGAACCTCTGCCCCGACTTCCGTGGAGTCCGCGCAAGGCAGCGAAGTCGGCATCGTGCCCGAGACGCTCATGGCACCCCAGAGCAAGGTCTCTCTCGTGATCGATCACCGGCTTCCGTGCGCGAGATCTCTTGCAGGTCCCCCTGTCGTTGTTGACATGAGTCGCTCTTGGGGGGTTCATACCTCCACAGGATCCCCGGCACGCCCGGCTGTGTGCCCTGGCTCGAGCGGGAGACCGACCGTTGATTGTGCGATCTGCGGATCGGCGTTGAACTGGTGGTGGAGTCCGGCGGCGGTTCGGCCTCTGATTAGGACGGTTAGGGATGTGATGTGCAGCGCGAAGAGCAACGGGACACCGACTGTCGGAATCAGGACAAGCGGCAACTCGCCGTTCAGAGTTGCCGGTGGGTTCACGGACACGATCCGGAACCCCGTCAGTGCGCCGAGGGCAAGAGCAGAGATCAGGTCTGCCATCCCGAAGACGTTGAACCAGAATGCGGGTCGAGCACCTGGGCGGTCGGTGAGCCTTCGTGTGATCCACGGCGTCGCGATACCGATTGCGATGTCGCCGAATCCAGCTGGCAGCGCAAACAGCGGAGGGAGCTTCCCAAGCAGCATCGCGACTACGAACACGACGCCTGCGACCCTGAAGGAGTGGGGCAACATCAGGCGCTGCAGCGCGCCGGGAGCATTGAGCGAACTCGCGACCGACGGCAGACGCGAGAGCGCCATGAGCACACCAAAGAATCCGAGGGTGGCGATTGGAAGCCAGGGGACGCCGTGGCCCAAGCGGGTGCGATATGCGCCTTGTCCACCGATTACGCTGCTGAGAGCAAGCCAGCCACCAAACAGCAGGACAGCGCCGGTGCTGATCTCAGCTGCGCGGCGATTGTCCAGACCGGCGCTGCGCGCTCCTTGATACAAGACGTACGCTGCTGCTGCCTCTATCGCTACAACCTCCGCGTACGTGGCTGCAGAAAGGTAGACAGGCAAATGCTCCATTCGTCCTCCTCAGTCGATGTGAGCTTCGTATCTAGCTGCCATGACGGTCCGCACTAGGCCGGTAACGACGTCGTAGACGTGCCCGGAGACGGTGACGCGGGGGGAAATTGCGGGTGCGGAGCGGAGGCGCTCGGCGTCGCTCCTGACGGTCGCCGCGGGGTCGAGGACGGCGTGCTCGCGCAGGGCTGTCTCGTCGGCGCCGATGCGCTCGGCGTAGCGGCGGCGGAAGGTGTCGTCGGCGAGTGCTCCGGTTCCGCACTGGGTGTGGTGGATCACGGCGACCTCGAACAGCGGGCCGTCGGGTAGGACGTTCTCGGCGAGCTGGGCGATGAAGGCGACATCGTTGATCACCTCCGGGGTGACCCTTCCGCCGACGTTGCGGACGATCATCGCGTCGCTGAGACCGAGGTCGAGGAAGTGCGCGGGGTCGGTCCGCGGGTCGAGGCAGCTGATCACGAACAGGCGCAGGTTGGGAAAGACGACGGCACCGTGGTGGCCGCCGGCGGTGGCGAAGGCGCGGTTGCGTTCAAGCGCGGCCTCGATGTTGTGCGCGCCGAGCTGGCCGGGGCGCGCCAGCTCGAACCCGGTCGCCCGGCCGATCCTGGAGCCGGCGGCAGTCACGCGCGGGGTGTGTTGTTGCGTGCTCATGGTTTGCTGTCTCTCGCCGTTTGGGAGTGGGTCAGCTGTGCGCTGCGGCTGTGGTGGGCGTGGCTAGTGCCGGCACCTCTGGTGTGTCGTCGCGGTTCGTCGTCGGTTGGGCGGGCAGCAGTGCCAGCGCCATCACGGCGCCTGCGGCGGCGATGCCCGCGGCGACGTAGTTGGCGGCATGGAAGCCCTGGAAGAAGGCCGAGTTAGCGGCGTGGTGGATGGTGGACGCGAGCAGCGGATGGCCTGTGTGGCTCAGCTTGCCTGCGACTGTGAGCGCAGCACCGACGGATGCGCGCGCGGTCCGATCGACGGTGGCAGGCAACCCTCCGGGCAACGCGCCAGTGAGCCGGCTGGCGTAGAGCGACGCGTACACGCTGCCCATCACGGCGACGCCGAGCGTGCCGCCCAAAAGACGTGTGGCGTCGTTGACCGCCGACCCGACGCCGGCCTTCGCCTTCGGCACGACCCCCATGATTGCCTCAGTCGCCGGCGCGCTGGTGAGCCCCATCCCCGTCCCGAGAACGACCATCTGGGCGGCGATCGTCCCGTAGCCGGTCGTGACTGATGAAGTCGAAACCCATAGATAGAACGCGGCCATCAAGAACAGCCCGAAGGCAACGATCAGCTTCGTGCCGAACCGGACGGCCAGGTTGGTACCGACGATCGAGGAGATCGCGACGCATGAGGCGACTGGCAGCAGTCGCACGCCGGTCGACAGCGGCCCGTAGCCCTTGAGGAACTGGAACATCTGGGTGGCCAGGAAGATGAACCCGGACAGCGCGAAGAACGAGATCGCGACCGAGGCGCTCGCGGCGGCGAACCGCGGGTTGCCGAACAGGCTCACGTCGAGCATCGGCTGCTCCGTGCGTCGCTCCCAGGCCACGAACGCCGCCGCCAGCATCGCGGTCACCGCGAAGCTGGAAAGCGTCCGCGGACTGCCCCAACCGTGGTTTGGGGCCTCGATGATCGTGTGGACGAGCAGCCCGATTGTCACGGTCGACAGCGCGAATCCGCCCCGGTCGGTGCGGGGTGCGTGCGGGTCACGCGAGCTCGGAACATAACGGGCCGCCAGAATGCCGGCGCCGGCGGCGATCGGCACCATCGCGAAGAAGATGCTGCGCCAGTCGGAGAGCTCGAGCAGCCAGCCGCCGACGATCGGCCCCAGCGCGATCGCCACGCCCGTGATCGCGCCCCACAAGCCGATCGCCCGGGCGCGCTCGGCCCGCTCGGTGAACACATTCGTCAGCAGCGACAGGGTCGAGGGCAACACCATCGCCGCACCGAGACCCATCGCCGCACGCGCGGCGATCAGTTGACCGAGACTGTCCATCAACCCGCCCGCCAGGCTCGCCAAACCGAACACCGATAGGCCGGCGAGCAGCATCCCCTTGCGCCCGAACCGGTCAGACAGGCTGCCCGCGGTCAGCACCGACCCGGCGAACAGCAAGTTGAACGCGTCAACGACCCACTGCAGCTGCGAGTTGGACGCGTGGAGCTGGCGCACGAGCGAAGGCAATGCGACGTTGACGATCGTCGTGTCGAGATTGATCACAAACGCCGCCAACAGCAGCGAGACCAGGATCAGTGGCCTGCGGTTCATGGCCGCTCCTCACTGTGGCTAGCTTGCGTCATGCAAGGTAGCCTAGGGCAGAACCCTGGCTTCTGTCAAGCAAGTCAGCTAAGATTGGGGCAGTGCTCCAACGCGACTATCCAGACCAGGTCTGCTCGATCGCCCGATCACTGGAGGTCATCGGGGAGCGCTGGACGTTGCTGATCCTCCGCGACGCCCTCGTCGGCCTGACGCGGTTCGAGGAGTTCCAGGCGAATCTCCGGATTGCCTCCAACGTCCTCACCAACCGGCTCAAGCGGCTGTCCGACGAGGAGCTGCTCGAACGCATTCCGGACCCGGAGCGGCCCGGCCGGCCGAAGTACGTCCTCACCGACAAGGGACGCGAGCTCGCGCCCGCCCTGATTGTGCTCATGAAATGGGGCGACCGCCACTACCCGACCGCGGGTGGCCCACCCCGACTCACCCTCCACGCCGCCTGCGGGGGCAACATCGGCCCAGACCTCCGCTGCGACCGGTGCGGGAAACACGCCGCGCGCGGGGAGATCGAGCTCCCCCCCGGCCCGGGGGCGGCACACGGCGAGCACGCCAAACGGTAAGCATCCGCGCGGACCCGGCCTGGCAACCCGGAGTCTTCACCGTCGCGAGAAGGCATTATGCGCAGCGCTGCCGGGCTCAGACGAAGCATCCCGACCGCGCGAAAGCGGGTCTCGAACTACTTCTCAGTCCGCACCTGAAATTCGCGCCAATTCAGAGCATCCGAAGAGGCGCGAATCGTCGCCAAGGCAGCAGCAGCCCGTCGGCGACCGGTGTCGCGACAATGTAATCGCATATATCGTCCTCGTCATGTCGGCGAGAGCGCAGCAGGACCGTGTGGTCGTCGCGCTCGCGGCCCTCACGTGTGGGCGACTATCTCGCGCCGCGACGGTTCGTGCCGGCCGGGGGCAGTGCACCGCATCAGCCGACCAGTACCGCGTGCAGGTGACCGAGCCGCGGTCGGGATCAGTCGTCGGAAGGGGTCAGATCGGCGAACACAGCCCGGAGGTCGTGCTCGAGCACTGGGGCGGCGACGCCGAGATGCTCGCCTTGCGCTCACGACTCGCGGGACCGGCGGGACCGTCTGGACCGTCCGGACCGCTCGAGCGCGCGCGGGTAGCCGCCCGCACGATCAGCTACTACGACCTCGACTCGCTACAGATCGCGTATCCGGACGGGACTGAACTGTTGGCGGGTAGGATCGAGCTCGTTCTCTACGGGCCGCGTCGGGGCTTTCTTCGCCGCCGAGACCGGCTCCTGCACGCCTCGGTCGACGAGCTGCTGTAAACGCTCACTGCGTCTGTGGTCTCGCAAGCGCGGAAACCGAGGATCGCACCGGCGATCGCTTATCTGAGCTGGTTTGTGTTTGTCAAGCACCTCCAGGGTGGGTTCGGCTCCGTGGACGCATCTGGGTGCGCGACTACCGTGGCTGGCGGTCGGCGACGAGATGGCTGATCGGTCGTTCCGGTGGAGCGACTGCCGCCGCTCTGTCTTTCGTGGGCCGCCACGCTGGGCGTGGGTGCGGCGATCGTTGCTGGAGCTGGCCGCATGCTTGGGACGCGTCGTTGACGTGTGGGCTTGGTCCGAGCTGACCCTCGGGATGGATATGTCGGGTGGGTCTACCAGTGGTCGCACTGGCCGTGCATAGCGTCCAACCTGGCGGTTCGCAGGACTCTCCTATCACGGGCTATTTGAAGCTCGTGCGCAGCGATCGGCCGGGCACGAAGCCGGTTACGACGACCTCCGGCGCCTGATCGCGGCGCCGGTGGCACCCATCGGCGTGGCATTGGGGGCCGCTCTTCCCCGTCGGCCGACTCTGCAACTGTGGGCGGCGGACGGCGAACACCCGAATGCTCTCGGCTCCTATCTGACGGCGTGCGTCCTCTATGCGGTCATCACCGGTCAGGGGCCGGCCGCGAGCACCTTCACGGCAGGCCTCCCTCCCGCCACCGCCCACTGGCTCGCGCTGGTCGCCGAGACCGTCGAGCGATCCCAGCGCGAACGCAACTAGTCACCGCCGCTGCGGGCCGAATGGTTTGTCGTTCCGCGGAGTTTGAGTCCGCTAATCGGCGGCAGCTTTTTTGGGTAGTTGGCAACAAGAATTTCGGGCAACGTGACTGGGCGGTCTGCGGCGGCCTGAACGGAATAGGAGATGGCTATGTCAGCTGCAGGTACGTCTGAGCACACGGGATCGGAGCTCACGACGGGCACGATCGTCGCCGCGTGCCTGGCCGCGTGTGTCGGCCAGATCGGGTTTGCTACCCCGGCCGTGCTGAACGGCCTGTTCCAGCAGGACCTTGGTACGACTGCATCGCAGCTCAACTGGATCTCCGCGGCGATCGTGATCCCGCTGACGCTGTTCGAGCTGACGTTCGGCGTCATCGGCGACATGTTCGGGCGCAAGCGGCTGCTCGTCGGCGGCGCGTTGCTGATGACGATCGGCGAGCTGATCGCCGCCGTGGTTACACCGAGCGCGAGCACGCATAACGCCGTTGTGGTGGTCTGGATCGGCATGGCGCTTGCGGGCATTGGCGGTGCCGCGCTGTTCCCGACTTCGCTCGCGATGATCGCCGCCAAGACAACGACAGCCAAGGCGCGCGGAAGGATGATCCCGATTTACGCAGCGGCGCTGTCATCGGGTGGATTCCTGGCACCGGTGCTCGCCGGCTTGCTAACGAAGCTGGCATGGGGCGGGGATCCGGGGGCCAGCTGGCGCTGGGCATTGGTTGCTGTCATGGCGACCGCACTGCTGAGCGCGATCGTCTCGTTCTTCGCGGCCGACGATTCCAGATCGCCTGAGGGTCGCACGCTCGACTGGCCGGGGCAGATCACGTTCGCGATCGGGCTGTTCGCGCTCCTGTTCGCGGTGGTTCAGGCGTCCTCGTTCGGCTGGACTGGGACGCAGAGCGTGATCGGATACATCGTCTGCGTTGTGTCTATGGCCGTGTTCGTGCGAATCGAGCTGCGAACGCGCGAGCCGCTGCTGAGGTTGAAGCTGTTCGCCAGCCGCGACTTCTCCCTGAACTCGTTCGTGACGGTGATCGGCATGTTCGCGTTCCTCGGGTGCGCAGCGGCGACCAGCATCCGCTTGACCGCTGTGCAGGGCTTCAGCCCGCTGCGGGCATCGCTTGGTTTCGTCGCGCTGCAGGGCTTCGCGCTGTTCCTGCTGCCGTTGATCTCGTGGATGATGCCGCGGGTGAACCCACGCTGGATGCTCGGCGGCGGCTTCCTGCTGCAGGCTGTGGGCGCCGCCTGGGCGGCTACGGTCTCGATCAACCACGATTCGGTGGCGGCGATCCTGCCCCCGCTCGCGGTGGTCGGTATCGGCTTCGGCTTCTCGGTTTCGTCCGTGACCGCCGTGGCGGTCAACACGGTGCGGATTCAGTTGGCCGGCATGGCCAGCGCCACCACGAGCCTGTTGCGCGACTTCGGCTTCGCGCTGGGGCCGACGGTCGTGATCGCTATCGGCACCAGCCGCGCCGCCGGCAAGATCAGCCACGCCGTTGCCCGCAGCCCGGCGCTACAGCATCGCGTCGCGACCTTCTATCACTCTGTCGCGACCGCTCCGGCGGACGCCAAGGCAGCGACGGCGGCCGCCGTCGGCGCCGTCAAGTCCGGGCCGCTCGGCGCTGTCGCTGTGCCTGCGACGACGCAGGTCAACGGCCATACGGTCCCGCTCAATCCGTTGCACGACGCCGCCTACCATGCACTCGGCAGCTCCTACCAGCTCGTGTTCGCGATCTGTGCTGCCTGCGCGCTCGTCGCCGCCGCGCTGGTCCTGGCGGTGCTGCGGGCGGACGCGCATCACGACGCGGATGAGCTGGCGCTCGCCGAGTCGCGTCAGGTCACAGGCGACGCCACGGTCGAGCCGGCGTGAGTCGGCCATTGATCCGGCCGGACTCGGGGTTGGTAACGCGCGACTCGAGCTTCCGGTTGGCTATGCCGTCGCAATGGCTCCTTTGTCACGTATCCGCGCTCCTCGGTCCACCTCGGTCCGCGCGTATCTCGGTAGTTGAGTCTCCGGGTCTCTGCAGGGCGATCGCTTGTAGGTGGACGTGCCCCACGACGACCTCGCCGCCCGCCGCCGATGGCCCGCCGACCGAGCAGCCGCATAGGCACCTCGTCGTGCCCTGAGACGGTCAAGGTGGCCGGAGCCGACCGGGAGAGACGGCCTATTCTCGGTGGGCATGGCCGCCGTCCGCAACTCGCTCGCCGCCGCCCGGTTCGTCGCACAGTCCGGCGCGGCGTAGATGCCACTCGTCGATGAGGCGGCGCTTCGTGAGCTGACGCTGCGTGACGAACAGCGCCTTCGCCGGCAGGCTCGTCGGCTCCGTCGGGACGATCAGGAGGGCCGGGCGCGTTTCCAGCAACAGCTCGCCGAGGCGCAAGCTCGGGCGCAGCGACGGCGCGCGTCCGTCCCCGAGGTCTCGTACCCGCCGCAGCTGCCCGTTTCCGCGCGTCACGACGACCTGCTCGCTGCGATCCGTGATCACCAGGTCGTCGTCGTGGCCGGCGAGACCGGCTCCGGCAAGACAACTCAGCTGCCGAAGCTGTGCCTCGAGCTCGGGCGCGGTGTACGCGGTGCCATCGCGCACACCCAGCCACGACGACTCGCCGCACGCACGGTGGCGCAGCGGATCGCGGACGAGCTCGACGTGCCACTCGGCGGCGCCGTCGGCTACGCGGTCCGCTTCGATGACCGCGGCTCCGAGGACACCCTGCTTCGTCTGGTCACGGACGGCCTGCTGCTCGCCGAGATCCGCCGTGACCCGCTCCTGCGTCGCTACGACACGGTGATCGTCGATGAAGCTCACGAGCGCTCGCTCAACATCGACTTCCTGCTCGGCTGCCTGCACCGCATCCTGCCGCGGCGCCCCGACCTCAAGCTGATCATCACGAGCGCGACCATCGACCCCGAGCGCTTCAGTGAGCACTTCGGCGGCGCCCCGATCATCGAGGTCTCGGGCCGGACCTACCCGGTCGAGGTCCGGTATCGACCGCCCGGAGAAGACGAAGAGCTGCTCGACGCGCTGGCCGGCACCGTCGAAGAGCTGCTCGCCGAGCGTGACGGTGACGTGCTCGCGTTCTTCTCGGGGGAACGGGAGATCCGCGACGCTGCGGAGCTGCTCAGCGGACGGCTCGGGCCGCGCGTCGAGGTGCTGCCGCTGTACTCGCGGCTGGCAGTCGCGGATCAGCAGAAGGTCTTCGCCAGCGGGCGAAGACAAAAGACCCGCCGGGTCGTCCTTGCGACGAACGTCGCCGAGACATCGGTGACCGTCCCCGGGATCCGCTGCGTCGTCGACACCGGCCTCGCCCGGGTCTCTCGCTACAGCACGCGGCTGAAGGTCCAGCGCCTGCCGGTCGAGCCGATCTCGCGCGCGTCGGCCGACCAGCGCAAAGGCCGCTGCGGCCGTCTCGCCGACGGGGTCTGCGTCCGGCTCTACGCCGAGGATGACTTCAATGCGCGGCCGGAATTCACCGACCCGGAGGTCCTGCGAACGAACCTCGCGAGCGTGATCCTCCAGATGGCCGCACTCGAGCTCGGCGAGATCGAGGCGTTCCCGTTTCTCGACCCGCCCGACCGCCGCCAGATCCGCGATGGCGTCGCGCTGCTGCACGAGCTGCGTGCATTGGATCCGTCGGCCCCCGAGCCGCTCACGCCGCTCGGGCGCAATCTCGCGCGGCTTCCGATCGACCCTCGGCTGGGTCGCATGGTGCTGGAGGCGGACAAGCTCGGCTGTGCCCGAGAGGTGGCCGTCATTGCCGCCGCGCTGTCGATTCAGGATCCACGCGAGCGCCCAGCCGACCACCGCGCCGAGGCCGACCAGTTGCACGCCCGCTTCGCGGATCGGGCGTCGGACTTCCTTACGTATCTGAACCTGTGGAACTACTTGCGTGCGCTGGAAGGCGAGCTCTCGCGCTCGCAGGTCCGCAAGCGCTGCAAGGCCGAGTTTCTGCACTATCTGCGCATCCGCGAGTGGCAGGACCTCGTCGCCCAGCTAGAGGACGCGACGCGCGAGGTCGGCTTGAAGCTCAACGACGCGCCGGGCGAGACGCCTGAGATCCACGCAGCGCTCCTCTCCGGACTGCTCTCACAGCTGGGGATGAAGGACGGCGGGACCCGCGAGTACACCGGCGCGCGCGGAGCGAAGTTCGCGATCTTCCCGGGCTCGGTGCTCGCGCGCCGCGGGCCGGCGTGGGTGATGGTCGCCGAGCTGGTCGAGACGACGCGGCTGTGGGGTAGGACGGCGGCGACGGTCGACATCAGACAGGTTGAGCCGCTCGCCGAGCATCTCGTCAAGCGCTCCCACGGCGAGCCGCGGTGGGAGCGTCGCCGCGCCGCAGTCGTGGCGTCCGAGCAGGTGACGTTGTACGGCCTGGCGATCGTGCAATCACGGACGGTCCAGTACGGGCGGATCGACCCGGCAGCCGCACGCGAGCTGTTCATCCTCCGCGCGCTCGTCGAGGGCGATTGGGACGAGCATCACGCGTTCATGCGCGAGAACGAGCACCGTGTGGAGGAGGTCGAGGCGCTCGAGGCGCGGGCGCGGCGGCGCGACCTGCTGGCGAGCGAGGCCGCGCGGGCGGCGTTCTTCGACGCGCGAGTACCGGAGGACGTCGTAAGCGGGCGTCATTTCGACCGCTGGTGGAAGGGAGCGCGGCAGACCCAGCCGACGCTGCTCGATTACCCGATGGACATGTTGATCGAGGGCGACGTCGCCGCCAACGACTCGGACCGCCCGGCAAGCTGGAAGCAGGGCTCGTTGGAACTCGGCCTGTCCTATCGCTTCGACCCTGGCACGGCGGCCGACGGCGTCACCGTCCACGTCCCGCTCGCGTCGCTCGGGGAGGTACGGGAGACGGGCTTCGAGTGGCTCGTGCCCGCGTTTCGCCAGGAGCTCGTGGTCGCGTTGTTGCGCACACTGCCGAAGCGGCTGCGCACGCCACTGGTTCCGATCCCCGATGCCGCGGCCGTGCTGCTCTCCAACATCGAGCCGCGGTCCGGCCCGTTGCTCGAGGTGCTCGCCGCAGCAATCGAGCGGCTGCGCAGCGTGCGCATCACCCCAGGCGACTGGTCGCTCGACGCTCTCCCCGCGCACCTGCGGATGAGCTTCTCTGTTGAGGACGAGGATGAATCGGTGCTCGCGTCGGGCCTGTCCCTCGACGCGTTACGCGATGAGCTGCGGCCAGCGTTGATGGCGCGCCTGGAGCATGCGGTGCCGGCCTTCGCGCGTCATGGAATGCGCGGCTTCGACGTCGAGTCGCTTCCGCGCAACGTCGACCTCCCTGGCGGCCTGCGCGGATTCCCGGCGCTCGTCGACGAAGGCGACACGGTCGGAATCCGGATCTGCGAGACCGCTGGCGAGCAGGCGGTGACGATGGTCCGCGGAACCCGGCGGCTGCTGCGGCTCGCCGTTCCCTCGCCGCGCCAGTGGGTGACCCATCAGCTCGGGCCGCAGCTGACGCTGGCGCTGACCGCCGCGCCGCACGACACTCTGGAGGCGGCGATCGAGGATGCCACGACCGCGGCGCTGGACGCACTGATCGCCAGTGGCGGCGGGCCGGCGTGGGACGCCGAGGCGTTCACAGTGCTGAGCGAGCACGTCCGCGGCGAGCTCCGGCCGACGACGCTGGACGCGATGCGCGCGCTCGGTCGGATTCTCGAGGCGGCCCGAGTCATCCGTGAGCGCCTCGACGCGCTCCCGGCGAGCGCTGCCTTCGGCCCCGCGCGGGAGGACGTCGCACGCCAGCTAGGCCGGCTCGTGTACCCCGGGATGCTCGCGGCGGCCGGCCTCAAGCGGCTGGGCGATGTCGAGCGCTACCTGCGCGCCGCGGCGCAGCGGCTCGAGCGACTGCCGAGCCATGCCGCCGCCGACCGCGAGCGGATGGCTGCAATCCACGAGCTGGAGGCTCAGGCCGCCGGACGCAGTGACGTGATGTGGCTGCTTGAGGAAATGCGCGTCGCCCAGCTCGCCCCAGGAGTACACGTCCGCCCCGGTGCGACGGTCAAGCGTGTTCGCGAGGCCCTCGCTGTGAGCTAAGGGAGCGCGTGTTGCCAGGGCGAGGCGATACCGTGAAAGCCATGAAGTCGGGCTCTCGGGTCGTGTACTCAACGGTCGATGGCGACCTGCGGAAGGCACCTGACCGTGGGCTCAGAGAACGGCGGGCAGATGGTGATCGCGTCAAGGTCCGGCGCGAGGTTGCGGGCCGCCGAGGCAAGGCGGTGACCACAGTCTCTGGTGTGCCCGTCAACGACGTTGGGCTGAAGGAGCTCGCGGGCAAGCTCAAGAAACGCTGCGGCGTCGGGGGCTCGGTCAAGAACGGCGTGATCGAGATCCAGGGCGATCATCGCGACGTTGTGGTCCAGATACTCGAGGCCGAGGGCTACACGCCGATCCTCGCCGGTGGATGATGCGGGTCGACAAGTGGCTGTGGACTGCGCGGCTGTTCAAGACGCGCAGTCTGGCGGCTGAGGCCGTAAAGGGCGGGCGCGTTCACGTCAATGGCGTGGCGGTCAAGCCAAGCCGTGAGGTCGCAACGGGTGACAAACTCGAGCTGACTATCGGCCCGATCCGGCGGAGGGTGATCGTGCGCGGCGCGGCGGAGCGCCGCGTATCGGCCGCAGAGACGCCGAAGCTGTATGACGAGACGGAGGAGAGCGTCGCGGAGCGCGAGCGCCAGGCAGAGCTGCGGCGGCTCGGCGGGCCAGTCGATCTTGGCGGGCGGCCGACCAAGCGCGACCGCCGCCGCTTCGACGCTCGCCAGCGCTAACGCTCCACGCGTTCGCTCAGTCGATCGTCACCTGCTGTTTGTCGAATGCGACGTAGCCGCTGTAATCACTTCCGACTCGGTCGAACGAGGCTGGGTAGGGCTCGGGGTAGCTCCACGCAGCGTCGTGATGCGTCGAGCCGCCAGCCGATATGTCGTGGTATTGGGCAACGCCCTTCCACGGACAGGTGTAGGGCGTCGTGCTGTCGCTGAAGGCCTCGGTGATGAGGGACGACGGTGGGAAGTAGTAGTTGCCCTCGATGCTGATGAGATCGGTGTCGGGCGCGTCAGCGATAACGACTCCGTCGATGGATACCTTCATGTCTTCGTCCTCTCTGGTTTTTCAGGGCCCGTAACCAAGGTACTTCGGCGCCGAGCGCTTGGATTCGGCACGCGACTACGACAGGCTTTGAGCTGTGGCGAAACCGGAAGCCAAGCGGATTCGTGTGGCTGGCAACGTGTCCGAGCTTGCACTGCGTGATAGGGGCGCGCGCGGGCCGCTCAGCTTGGTTTGCGAGGGTGGGTTCGCCTCGAGGAGGAAGGAACTCTCGACGCCCACCTGGAGGGAGATACGGCGTCGATTCAGGGATGTCTAGGTCGCTCTGACGAGCCGCTGGTGCGTGGACGCAGCGTCAGCAGGCGAAGTGCAGCGCGTAGAGGGTGGCGGCGACGGCCGTCGCCAGGTTCAGTGATGAAACTCCGGGAGCCATCGGCAACGCGACGCGCCGTTGGGCTTGACACAGGAGTTCGTCGCTGAGCCCGTCGCGCTCGGTGCCGAATGCGAGGATTGCCGCGGGCGGAAGCCCAGCGGGCGTGAGCGGCTCGCCGTCCGGGTCGAAGGCGACGAGTTCGCGACCTTGTGTCCTGAGGGCGCGGATGTGGTGGACAGGTATGGCGAAGTGCAGGCCCGCGCTACCCCGTATGGCATCCGGATGCCACGGATTCTGGCGGCCTGTGGTCATGACGCCCGCGGCGGAGGCAGCAGCAGCCACACGGATTACGGCACCCAGGTTGCCTAGGTGTCTGGGGTCCTCGAGTAACACCACGTGACCGGGACCGTCCAGGATTGTGCTGGGATCAGGCTGGCTCGGCCGCCGGGCCACCGCGACGACCTGCCCGCGCGGTACGACTGCCTTGAGGGCAGCCATGTCCACGACCTCCACCGGAATCTGGACGTCGATCGCCAGCCGTTGGCGCAGATTCTCCAACGCCTCCGGATCAGCAGTCCAAGCGCCGAGGATCTCTGCCCCAAACCGGATGGCATGTTTGATCGCGTGAAAACCCTCCAAGACGACCAATCCTGGTGAACGCCGAGCGTTATTGACCCCTGAGAGCTCCATCCTGGGCTGCAGCGGCTCTTGAGTGTGGCGGTCATTACCCACGACGCAGATCAGTTAAACAGACGGAGGCTGAAGCCGGGGTGGATCGGAAAGCCACAGCCCGCGCCTGTTCGAGCAACGGAAGATTGGCCGCGCCGGAACTGCTGGAAGGACCGATCTCTGTGGACTTCAGGAAACTTGCTGTAAACCGTTGGCTCAGTGAGGCTCCGCGTTACCCGTCATACCAATCGACTCGACGAACTCGTGACGTTCTACCGAGATGGCATCCGGCTTCCTGAGCTCGGCCGGTTCACCGACCACGACGGGTATGACGGAGTCTTCCTCGACGTTCCGGGAGCCGGATCACACCTTGAGTTGACAACGGGCGGGAACCATGCGGCGCCAGAGCCTCACCCTGAGACGCTGCTCGTGCTCTACCTCGATACACAGGAGCAGCTCGACGAGATCGCGGCACGGATCGCCGAAAGTGAGACAACACCAGCGAACCCTTATTGGCGACGCAACGCCCGCGCCTTCGCCGACCCAGACGGATACCAGGTGTTGCTCACCATCCGGACTGATCGCGCCACCGGACCGGCGCGCCCAAGCTGAAACTAGGAGCCAGGCTCAGTAGGGTGAAGGCTCGCGTCTAGGCAAAGGGAGGCATGGGGACATGGCGGAATTTGCGGTTGCCCGACTCGATGAAATCGACGAGATCGATGACGGACGGTGCCCATTCCGGCCGGTGCGTCACCACTTCGGCATAAACACGTTCGGAGTGAACGCGATGACCGCCCGCTCTGACGGGGACCGGCTCATCAACGAGCACGAGGAGGCCGAACCGGAGTCGAGCGAGGAGCTGTACGTGGTCTTGTCCGGACACGCACGGTTCGAACTGGGCGGAGAGAGTCAGGAGGCGCCGGCAGGCACCTTCGTCCACGTGCCGGTGGGCGTCAAGCGGACCGCGTTCGGCCGAGATGCCGGCACCACGGTGCTGGCGATCGGCGCAGGGCCGGCTGGCAGGCCGTATCAGCCCAACGGTTGGGAGCTATTCGCGCCGCTGTTTCCACTGTTCGAATCCGGCAATTACGAGGAGGGCGCCGACCGTGCCCAGGCGCTCATCGCCGATGACCCTCCCTACGGCGCCGTGTACTACAACACCGCCTGCTTTGAGAGTCGAGCGGGGCGGACAGATGCCGCGCTCGCGCACCTGCGGCGCGCGCTTGAGCTGTCGCCGCACCTCATCGACCTTGCCCGCGAGGATGAGGATCTGGCGGCCGTCCGCCAGAAGCCCGGTTTCGCAGAGCTCACCGGCGAGTGACTGTCGGCCCCACAAGATCAACCTGGGCGCCCCCGTCGCAACGAGGCGATCCGATCCGTGACGCGCGCCTTTCGCGTTTCTCAGACGACCGACTCGACGGAGCTGGCGGCGCGGCCCGCGGCTCCAGATGAGCGGATCACCAGGACCGAGTGGACAGGATCGTCGCCGAGCGCGAGGTAGGAGTGCTCGACGTCGCTGGTCCATTGGAGCGACTCCCCCGGCCCGATCTCGTGCTCCTCGCCGTGGCGCCCGACTCGGAGCCGGCCGGATGTCACCAGCAGGTGCTCGACGACGCCCTGTCCGTGCCCGCCGGCGATGCGATTCGTGCCGGGCTCGAAGCTGAGGCGGTACACCTCGACTGTGCTGGCGTCGGCCTCCGTAGTCACGTCCAGCAAGCGCGCCTCTATCCCCGGCGAGGTGATCCGCGCGCCGACACGCCCGTCGAGGAGGGTCGCGAGCGGCACGCCAAGCGCGTCAGCCAGGGCGTAGAGCGTCCCCAGCGTCGGATTGCGCACGCCGTTCTCGATCTCCGAGAGCGAGCCCTTACCGATGCCGGCCGCTGCCGCCAGGGCCGCGAGCGACAGGTGGCGATCGCGACGGGCTGCCCGGAGGCGTGCCCCGACGATTGCGGCAAGCTCCATCGCGACGGACTCTAGCAATGAGGTTCCATAAACAGAACTCTGTCTGTACCGTTCTGCCGATGGATCGTCCGGCCCGAATCCACACTCGCACAGGTGCCGCCACCTCCCACTCGATCCTCGCCGGCATCGTGGCAGCACTCGTCGGCTACACCGGCGCCTTCGCCGTCGTGCTCTCGGGTCTGCGCGCTGTCGGCGCCACGCCCGTGGAGGCGGCGTCCGGCCTGCTCGCAGTCACAGCCACAGACGCACTCGGGACGCTGTGGCTCACCCGTCGCTACCGGATCCCGATCCTGCTGGCCTGGTCGACACCCGGGGCCGCGCTGCTCGCGAGCACCGGCGTCGTCCACGGCGGGTGGCCGGCTGCAGTGGGTGCGTTCGTGATCGTCGGCGTGCTGATCACCCTCACCGGCCTGTGGCCGCGGCTCGGCAACTTGATCGCGTCGATCCCGGCGCCGATCGCGCAGGCGATGCTCGCCGGCGTCGTGCTCGAGCTCTGCCTGACCCCGGTCAAGGGTTTCGTTCAGCACCCGTGGGAGGTCGGCCCGATCGTGCTCGTCTGGCTCGCGTTCCGGCGGATCTCGCCGAAGTGGGCGGCGCCGGCCGCGTTCGTGGTCGCGCTGGTGGTGATCGCGATCGTGGCCGCCAGCGACGGTGGCGTCCATGGCAGTCTGCTCCCCCACGTGCTCTGGACCGGGCCGCTGTTCACCTCGGCGGGGGTCCTGAGCCTGGCGCTACCGCTGTACGTCGTGACGATGGCGGGCCAGAATGTGCCCGGTACCGCGGTGCTCGCGACATACGGCTACCGGGTGCCATGGGCTGAGACGATGAGGACCACCGGCATCGGCACGATCGTTGGCGCGTTCGCCGGCGGGCACGCGATCAACCTCGCCGCGATCAGTGCGTCACTGGTAGCGGCGCCGCACGCCGACCCGGATCCCGACACGCGCTGGACGGCCGCCGCGGCGGCAGCCTGGACGTTTCTCGTCCTGGCGCTCGTATCGGGGGCGCTGACGACGTTCGTGAGCGTCGCCTCGCCGAACGTGATCGGCACCGTCGCCGGCCTCGCCCTGCTCGGCACCCTTGCCACGTCGCTGTCGAACGCGCTCGCCGAGGCTCAGGGGCGCGAGGCCGCCGCGATCACATTCGTCGTCGCGGCATCGGGTGCGACGTTCCTTGGCATCGGCTCGGCCTTCTGGGCGCTGCTCGCGGGTCTTGCCGTGCGCGCGGTCATACGCCCCACAGCGACAGCCCGACCGTGACCGTCCCACTGCAGTGTTGAAGGTCGGGCACGAGCTGGCCGATACAAATGTTGTGGCAACCGCAATAGCCCGCATGTGCCCCAGGTCGCGAGGATGACCATGCCGTCCGTTCCAGAGATCATCAAGAGCCGGAGCGTGAAGCTCGCCGGAACACTGGCCCTTGCCTGTTTCGCTGCGCTCCTGACTTGCGCAGGTACCGCACTTGCCGCGTCAGGCATACAGGTCTCCGGCGTCCACCTCCAGGGAGGGGAACGTCTGGATGCGCTGGCTTGCCCTTCGGCACGGCTCTGCGTGGGCGCGAATCGTGGCCCGGGTCCGGCCGTCCTCGTGTCCACAGATCCGCTGCGCGCGAGTAGCTGGCGCGGCACGCGGAGTGATGGGCCTTTCCCGCGTCCAAGGACAGTGGTTTGTCCGTCCACAGCGTTTTGTCTGGCTTCCGGGAACGGTGCGGGCGCTTCCGGGCGTACGCAGGTCTACGGCGTCTACGCGCTCAACCACCCCGCTGGTCCCGGGGCCAAATGGCGGTATGTCGGAGGTAGACAGAACCGCACCTTCAATTTCACCCGGAGCGTGGCGCAGCAGACGCCGGCGATCTCATGTCCCTCCGCATCCTTCTGTTCGTACTTCGCCGAGTACGGCAAGAGCCCCGACGGCAGGAACAATGCGGGCACCGGGGCGTTCTACGTGTCAGCGAGTCCAAGCGATCCCGGATCCTGGCGCCAGCGGGCGTTTCCCCGGATGCCCAGGTTCAACACCGAGGGAATCATCTGTGCGTCCCAGACGCTTTGTCTGGCGTTCTCGGAAAGCTACGACCAGTCCATCGGCAAAGACAGTCCCGTCCTGACCGTGCAGGTGCTGCGGGACCCCCTATCTGCCAGCAGCCACTGGCAGAGCTACAACCTCAAGGTCAACGGAAGCACCAACGTCAAGGCGCTCGGGGTTTCTGCGAGCTGTACGGCAGGCGGCGCCTGTCTCCTGATCGCCCAGCCATGGAGGCACGAGCACGGGCAGACGCCGAATGCTTACTTCATGGCCTCCGACAACGTGGCCGGCGGCGCAAGCACCTGGAATCAAGTGGAGCCACCGGCAGCGTTCACACCCAGCCAACCTGGCGTCTCGCTAAGCGGCCTGGTTTGCTTCGGGAACGGCGCGGTTTGCCACGTAAACGAGACCGGCGGAATCAAGGGCACCAGGCGGCACGCCGTTTATCTCCTTGCGTCCAGCGACGCGTTCGACCCTGAACCACCGAAGTGGGTGCCGACCGTCGAACCAGGCGTCCTTGCCGATGGGTATCCGCCAAGCTGCCCGACAGCGTCGCTCTGTTATGCCATCGGGGGCGCAAATGGCAGCAGGCTCGAATCCGTCCATCCCCTCTAGCCGACGGGTCCGCCGGCCCCGCTTGTAGGGCGAGGTGCTGATCGAACCGCCTTCGGGCACCGATCGCACCGCCCATCGAACCCCCTGAGTCGGTTCACAGGGAGGTCACAGACCGGCTGGCATGCTTGATCTAAATGGGCTCGGGCACGGCACCATCCAGCAGCAGACCGCGGGCCGAGTTCGCGGCGGGCATCGCGGCGATCCTGGTAGGCATCGCCGTAATCGCAGCCGTCCCGCAGCTCCGCCACTGCGTGAGCCTCGTTGCGCACGGTCAATTCACAGGGCTTCGCGCGTACATTCGCTCGCTCGGCCTAGGTGGGTTCGCACTGCTTCTGGGGTTGATGGTGGTCCATGCCATCGTCTGGTATCCGAGCGAAATCATCACAACCACCGCGGGGTATGTCTACGGTTTCGGTCCCGGATTGGCGTTTGCGGCCGGGGGCTGGTTTCTCGCCGCGATGCTGTCTTACGCGCTCGGCCGCAGCGTGGGCCGTCCGGTTCTGCAGCGGCTGCTTGGCCACCGCTTCGAGTCGCTGACGGCGTCGATCGAGCGCGGAGGAATCCCACTCCTGCTCGCCGGCCGGCTCATCCCGATCGTCCCGTTCGCGCTGCTTGGCTACGCCGCCGGCGCGGCGCACATCAGCTTGTGGCGCTTCACCTGGACCAGCGTAGTCGGCTATCTCCCGCTCACCGCCGCTGTCGCCTACTTGGGCTCCCGGGCTCAGACGCTCTCCACGAGCGACCCGATCCTCTGGATCGCCGTTGTCGGGCTCCTCGCGCTGGTCGTGACTGAGCATGTCTTCCGTCGTCGGGCGGCCAAGAGACGGCAGGGAACCGGAAGTCCGCACGGCGGATCTGAACCGACCTGAGCGACGGAGCCGGAGGCCGCCGTTGGTGATTCCATGATGGTATGGATGAGACGGCCTCGCGGGCCTGGATGAGCTGGTCCAGCGGCAAGGACAGCGCTCTAGCCCTGCACCGTGTGCGAGAGACGACGGAAGTCGAAGTGGTCGGTCTGCTCACAACCGTCAATTCGGCCTTCGAGCGAGTGGCGATGCATGGGGTACGGCGCGCTCTGCTCGATGCACAGGCGGCGGCGCTCGGGTTGCCGGTTCACGTCGTCGAGCTGCCCTGGCCGTGCACGAACGAGGTATACGAGCATCTGATGACGGCGATGGTTGCCAGCGCCCGGGACGCCGGAATCGACACGGTAGTCTTCGGCGACCTATTTCTGGAAGACGTTCGCCGCTATCGCGAGCGGTCGTTGGAGGGAACGGGTCTGCGGCCCCTGTTTCCGCTCTGGCAGCGTCCCACCGCTGCCATCGCCCGAGAACTGCTGGAGCTCGATGTCAGGGCAATCGTCAGCTGCGTCGACCCCAGCCAAGCGCCCCGCGAGCTTGCCGGGCACTGGTATGACGAAGCGTTCCTTGCCGCCCTCCCGCCCGGGGTGGACCCGTGTGGCGAGAACGGCGAATTCCACACGGTCGTCGTCAATGGCCCCGGATTCTCAGGCCCGATCGCCGTAACGGTCGGCGAAACCGTGGAACGCGATGGCTTCGTGTTCGCCGACGTGATCCCGGAGCCCACGGCCTGATCCTCAGCGGGGGCCACAGCGTAGGCGCGCGACGATCTCGTCGCCGTCGGGACCGCCGCCGCACCCGCGGGTGGTCAGGATTGGCCGAGGATCGCGAAGCGGACCTGGTCCCCTTCGCGGTCGACGTCGAGCAGCTTGTCGTCAAGGAACCCGGTCACCGAATCCTCGACGAAGACTCGGGCTCCAGACTCCTCGATCACCTCGTCATGATCGTCCGGCTCCGCGGCCAACTTCACCTGCAGCGCCGACGGCGCATCGGTGTCGGCCGGATGTGCACTTGCGATCCGCACACCCGCCCCATCCGGCACGCCGGGGCCGGCCAGAAGTCCCTCGATTACTTCAGTCGCATCCTGAGTCAGCGCAAGCACGCCATGCCTCCTTTTTCGCAGGAATCGCCTTGCGCTTGGCCTACCCGCAGCGCCGCCAGCGTCAGGCCTCCGGCAACAAGCGTTGACAAGAGGTCCCTCTTGGCCCGTGGATCTGGTTCAGCTCGGGCAGCAGCGTCACGTTCGGCGCTTCCGCCGTCGTGAGCAGCCTCCTGTACGTTCACCGTCACGGCCACCAACCCCCTCGGATCGTCATCGGCCAGCTCGAACAACATCACCGTCGGGCCGTTCGGACCGACGATCTCGACAGTCTCACGGCAACCACGACGGTCAGCTATACAGTCGCAGCGGCAGCGACCGTGCCGCCCAACACCTTCACGGTCAAGTCGGTGAAGGTGAGCAGAAGCGGGGTGATCACGGTCTCGCTCACCAAGCTCCATGGATCGGGCACCGTGACGAAGACGATCAAGCTCCCGAGGCTCTAAGCACAAGCCGGCCGCCCAGCGGGGCGGCCGGCAGCTGCATTCTTGGCTACTCGATGATCTGCACCCGGATCATCCAGAGCTGCTCCTCGAGCGCCCGGACAACCTCGATGACGGCGTCCTGTGACGCCGCGTCCAGCTCAGCCAGGTGATCCATCCGCTCACGGGCGTGCTCGGCGACAATCTCGAGCCGCGTCGTCAGGTCCGCCACGACCACCTGGTCGGGCAGCGGGCCCTGGATGACGGGCTGAAGGGTACTCGAGCTGACGACGGCGCGGGCCTGGCCGTCGGGGTAGTACCCGATCGCGACGGCGCGCTCAGCTATCACGTCAGCAAGCTCCCGCCAGGAGCCTACGAATTCGTCGAGCATGAGATGCAGGGGGCGGAAATGTGGGCCAACCACCGACCAATGCAACTGCTTGCCGAGCAAGGACAGGTCCACAAGCTCCGCCAGAATCCCCTGGAGTTCATTCCCGACCTCCTCCCGGAGATGGGTTCCGAGCGGCGGAAGGTGCGTCGTCGCCTGCGGGGTTGAAGCCATGGTCATACCCTCCGTTCTGGTCGACGTGTCAAGCCGGTCCAGCTTACGCCCGTCCGAGGCTCAGGCCAACTGCGCGAGGCGGTGAATTTCTTCCTCGCTGGTCCAGGCGCCAACCGAGGCCCTGACCAGACGCGCCGAGGGAATGCTCCGCACGATCACGCCCTGCGCGAGTAGGCGCTCAACGTCGGCATCTGGGTCGTCCGCCTTCCAGGAGACGAGCGTCGAGCGACCGCGAGGTGCGACGTCCCGGCCACGGGAGCGGAGCAGGTCCGCGAGCTGCTCCGCTCCCGCGGCGCCTCGCTCGTGCACCCACGCCCATCCTGCCCCCGCAAGCACGTCCATCGACGCGAGCGCCCAGGTGCTGCGGACTGCGCTCGGGAATCCGTCGTCCAGTCGCTGCGTCCCCTCTGCCAGGTCAGAGCCGAGCGGGTCCTCGTGATCGGCCACCGTCGAGTGGCCGGGGAATGGTGGCTCGAGGTCGTCGAGCCGATCAGGGCGGACGTACAGGGCGCCGCTCCCCTCCGGTCCGCACATCCACTTCTGTCCTGAGCCGGCGTAGAAGTCGATTCCGAGCTCATGCACGTCGACCTGGATCGCCCCGAGCGCCTGCGCGGCGTCGAGCAGGACCGGCACGCCGGTGGCGCGCAGCGCGGCAACGTCGACCACCTCGCCTCCGACCCAGGAAACATGCGAGCAGGCGATCAGGCGCGTATTCGGCCCGACCTCGCCCGGCAGCTCCGCAAACGGGACGATTCGGATATTCACGCCGGCTCGCGCGCGGGCGAGCCGCAGCGGCACCAGTACGCCCGGATGCTCCTGGTCACTGGTGATGATCTCGTCCCCCGGCGCGAAGCTGAGCCCGTTCAGGACCGTGTTCACCCCGTACGTCGTGGAACTCGTGAGCGCAACCTCGCCGGCGTCGGCGCCGAGCGCCACGGCGTAGCCGGCGCGCGCGCGGTAGGCGAGGTCCATCACGTGATCGAAGTAGGCCTTGCCAACGCGACCGTCGGTGAGATCGGCGTGTAGACGCGCCCGAACGGCGTCTCCCGCAGCCTGCGGGACAGGACCTTCCGTTCCGGCATTCAGATAGGAGCAGCGTTCCAGGACTGGGAACTGCTCGCGAAAGGTGGGGGCGCCAACCTCGACTGCCATTGCCCCTAGTCCATCACAACGCATGTGTCCGCGCTCAGCGCGAAGCTTTATCCGACCCGGCGGGCACGTTTGGACGTCGGTTGATCCGTCAACTACACTTGTTCACATGTCGGTCGCATCTGACACCTCGCGCTTGGAAGGCGTGGCGCTCGACGGGTGGCGTAGCTACCTGCAGAGCCACGCGGCGATCGTGCGGGAGCTCGACGCCGAGTTGATCGCCGAGCACGGCCTTACGACCCGCGACTATGAGGTGCTCCTGTACCTGGCCCAGGCTGATGACCACCGGCTGCCGATGTCGGCTCTGTCGGAACGCACGATGCTCACGCGCTCGGGCATAACCCGCCTGGTGGACGGCTTGGTCGGCCAGAGCTGCATCGAGCGCGTCTCCTGCGAGAACGACGCACGTGTCTCCTACGCGCGCCTGACGGCCACCGGCTACGAGAAGCTGAAGCGAGCGGGCTGCACGCACGTTGCCAGCATTGAGCGCCTGTTCCTCACACACTTCACCCCCACCGAGCTCGAGCAGCTCGCCGGCCTGTTGAGCCGGCTCCCAGGCGCCAGCCTCGACGGCGGCTCCTGCAGCGTGTCCTGACGCGCACTCGCGGCGTCCGCGCGCCTACCGAATACGACTGAAACGCTCGCCCGAAGTGCGCGCAGTGCTAATACTTGACAGATCAACTACAACACGTGTAACCTACTAGTTGCAAGCTCAACTATCCTTGAACCCAGAAACAGGAGCTCGAATGTCAACCACCTCCCCGGACGCAATCCAGAGCGGCACCTACAACGTCGACGGCGCGCACTCGAATGTGGGCTTTGAGGTCCGCCACATGGGCATCGCCACCGTGCGCGGCAGCTTCAAGAAGTTCGCGGGCAGCGTCGAGCTCGCCAACGGTGCGCTGACGCTCTCCGGCAACGTGGACGCCGCGAGCATCGACACCGGCGATGAGCAGCGCGACGGCCACCTGCAGTCGCCCGAGTTCTTCGACGCGGCGCAGTTCCCGCAGATCACGTTCACGTCCACCGGCGCGGAGCCTGCCGGCGAGGGCAAGATCAAGCTGACCGGCGATATCACGATCAAGGGCACCACGAAGCCGATCGAGCTCGTCGGCGAACTCGGCGAGAACGGCCAGGACCCGTGGGGCAACGAGCGCATCGGCTTCGAGGTCGAGGGCAAGATCGACCGCCGCGAGTTCGGCCTCGAGTGGAACCAGACCCTGCCCAACGGCAACCTCCTCCTCGCCAACGACGTCAAGCTGGTAGTCAGCGTCTCCGCCGCCAAGGCCGCCTAGGAACCCGACGTGACGAAGGTACTCGCGATCTCCGGCAGCCTGCGCAGGCTCTCGTACAACACGGGCCTGCTGCGGGCTGTAGAGGAGCACGCACCAAACGGGGTCGAGGTCGAGATCTACAAGGACCTCGAGTCATTCGCGCCTTACAACGAGGATCGTGAGGACGACCAGCCTGAAAGCGTCCAGGCACTGCTGGCGAAGATCAGGCAGGCCGACGCGGTGCTGATCGCCACGCCCGAGTTCAACACGACGCTCCCGGGTCAGCTCAAGCACCTCGTCGACTGGGGCTCACGGCCCTACGGCCCTGACGCCGCCCTCTACGGCAAGCCGGTCGCAGTGGTCGGGGCGAGCAAGACCGACTACGGCGCCATGTGGGCACAGGACACCCTGCGCAAGGCGCTGGCGATCGCCGGTGCGCGTGTGACCGATGTCGAGCTGTCGGTCGGCCGCGCCGATGAGAAGTTCGACGCGGACGCCAACCTCACCGATGCGGAGTCGCTCGAGCAGCTCGATCATGTGGTCCGTGGGCTCGTCGAGCACCACTCCTCCGTCGCCAATCTCTAGGAGCACGCGCCGATGGCAGTCCAGGTAACAAGCGATCTCACCCCTTCCATCGCCCCTGGCACTGCCATCGGCCGCGTCCTGCTGACGGTCCCAAGCCTCGATCGCTCGCGCGTCTTCTATGAGCGGCTGCTCGGGATGAGCGCTTCCAAGGAGCCCGACGGCTCGCTTCTGTTGGGAGCGGCGGCTGGCTTGCCGCCCCTCCTCTCGCTCGTCGGCGACAGCGCGGCGCCACCCCACAACGCCCGTCAGACAGGCCTTTTCCACTTCGCGATCCTCGTTCCGACCCGGCGCGACCTGGCCGTCGCGCTTGTCAGGCTGGTGCAGGGCGGTTGGCGGCTCGGCGGTGCGTCTGACCACTTGGTCAGCGAGGCCCTGTATATGAGTGACCCCGACGGAAACGGGATCGAGATCTACCACGACCGTGACCGCTCGACATGGGGGCGCGACGCCGACGGACAGATCGCGATGGCAACGCTGCCACTCGACATCGAGGATCTGCTCGGCGAGCTCGACAGAGCACCGGTGGACGCGGAGACGGACGCACTGCTGCCCGCGGACACGCGCATCGGGCATATGCACTTGCAGGTCGCCGAGCTCGAGCAGGTCGGGCCCTTTTACTCCGGCGTGCTCGGCTTCGACGTGATGGCCCGCAGCTACCCCGGAGCGCTGTTCGTCTCCGCCGGCGGCTACCACCACCACATCGGACTCAACACCTGGAACAGTCGCGGTGGCGCCACTCCCCCAGCCGGCGCCGTCGGCCTGCGCGCTTACGAGATCAAGCTGCCCGACGCACAGGCGCTGGCCGAGGTGCTCGCGCGGGTTGAGGCAGCCGGCGTCGCAACCGAACCCGCGGTCGTCGGAGCCACGCTCGTCCGCGACCCAAGCGGCAACGGCATCCTGCTCACAGCGTGAAAACCGGCCCTCGTCGGCGCGCTCAGCTGGGGTGACGCCTGCGGGGACGCAGCAGCGCCCGCGTCGCGTCGATCAGGATCGCCCGCAGTTCCGCGGGGTCGGCGTCCGGGAATTGCGCGATCACTCCGCCGATAGCCCGGGTCGCCATCGTGACGCGTACCTGCTCTCTGAGTTCGAGCCCGTCGCCGGCAAGCTGTGCTTGCAGGCGGGCGCGGCGCTCGACGTGTCCGCCGGCGATCGCGGGGTGCGCGACGATCGCCAGATCGCTCGCCATGTAGGCGATCAGCCGCCGCTGGCCGAGCATCACGTCGATGTAGTCCTCGGCGAAGCGGCGCCGCTGTCCGGGCGTATCTGTCTCCTGCTCGTAGGCGTCGAGCAGCGCGTCGAGCTCGGCGATCGCCGGCGCGATCAGCGCCTGAAGCAGGTCGTCCTTGGACCGGAAGTGGTAGTACAGCGCGGCTTTGGTGAATCCGAGCCGGTCCGCGATCTGCTGAAGCGTCGTACCTTCGAACCCGTGCTCTGAGAAGAGCTCGAGCGCGGCGTCGAGGATCCGTGTGCGCGTCACAGCGGCCGCCGAGATCGGCGGGATCGGACTGGTTGATGCTGCTCCGAGCGACATCGTGCCGAACGCTACCAGGTCACTTACCGTCCGGCAAGCACTAACTTACCGTTTAGTAAGCCGTTACTTGACAGCCGGTAAGCTCTCCGTCACGATGGACGCTCTGCGGCACGGTGTCGCGGACTCTCTTCTCAGCAAGCCGCGTCGACCGACAGGTCTGGAGACCCATGCGATCTATTGCCAGATGGTGCGTCACTCATCGTCGCCTCGCGCTCACAGCGTGGCTGGTGGCAGTCATCGGCTTGGCCGCTATCGCCAAGAGCGCGGGCAGCTCTTACAACGACAGCTTCAGCCTTAACGGCACACAGAGCTACGAGGCGCTCCAGCTGCTCGAGCACGCCGCCCCCAAGGCGGCGGGTGACCGTGAGCAGATCGTGATCGCGGTCAAGCACGGCCGCATCACCGACCCCGCCGTCGAGACGCGCGCCAAGGCCATGCTCGCCCGCGTGTCAAAGCTCCCAGACGTCGCGTCGATCGCCTCCCCCTACAGCGCCACCGGCACAGCACAGGTATCGCGCTCGGGCCAGGTGGCGTTCGCGACCGTGACGATGACCAAGCAGGCATCAGCGTTCACGGTCCCGCAGGCCACACAGTTCGTCAACACTGCAAAGGCCAGCGCCGGGGATGGCCTGCAGGTCGCCGTCGGCGGCCAGGTCGCCGAGCAAAGCCTCAAGACGAACATCTCGAGCGCCGGTCTCGGTGCGCTCGCGGCCCTGGTCGTGCTTTTCATTGTGTTCGGATCGCTGCTGGCGGCAGTGCTGCCGCTGATCACCGCGGGCCTCGCGCTGGGTGCGGGCACGGCAACGATCGGCCTGCTCTCGCACGTGATCCACATGGCGTCCTTCAGCTCACAGCTCTCGCTGCTGATCGGGCTGGGCGTCGGAGTCGACTATGCCCTCTTCATCGTCACGCGCTACCGCCAGGGACTGCAGCGCGGCAAGAGCGTCGAGGACGCTATCGTCGACGCGGTCGACACCTCCGGTCGAGCGGTCCTGTTTGCCGGGATAACCGTCTGCATCGCGTTGCTCGGTATGTTCGCGCTCGGGGTCAGCTTCCTCTACGGTGTCGCGATCGCGGCATCGATCGTGGTGGCCTTCACGGTGCTCTCGGCACTTACCCTCCTCCCCGCGCTACTCGGGTTCATGGGGACACGCGCACTCGGCCGCCGTGCTCGTCGCAGCCTCGCCGCTGGCGAAATCAAGACGACCAACGAGTCGGGCTGGTGGGTCCGCTGGGCCGGCGTGCTGCAGTCGAAGCCCGCGCTGATCGCGACGCTCGCCGCCGTGCTGATGGCGGTGATCGCGATCCCGTTCTTCTCGATGCGGCTCGGCTCCTCCGACGCCGGCTCCGATCCCGCCGGCAGCACCACGCGGCAGGCGTACGACCTCTTGGCAAAGGGCTTTGGCCCGGGCTACAACGGCCCGCTGCAGCTGGTCGCGCAGGTCCATAACGCCGGTGAGCAGGCCGCGTTCGTCAAGGTGACGCACGCGGTCGCCGCCACCAAGGGCGTTGTGCGGGTGACCGCGCCGATCACGCTGCCGGGGAAGCAGGGCGCGCCGCCTGTGGCAAGCGCCGACGTCTATCCGCAGGGCTCGCCCCAGGCGGCTTCGACGAGCACCCTGCTCACAACATTGCGCAACACCGTGGTCCCGCGTGCCAGTGCCGGCAGCAGTGTGAACGTGCTGATCGGTGGCCAGACCGCGATCTTCGCCGACTTCTCGCACGTGCTCTCGAGCAAGCTGCCGCTGTTCATCGGCGTCGTCGTGCTGCTGTCCTTCCTGCTGCTGACCGCGGTCTTCCGGAGCCTGGCGATCCCGGCGATGGCGGCGCTCATGAACATGCTCTCGGCCGGAGCAGCGTTCGGCGTGATCACCGCGGTGTTCCAGTTCGGCTGGCTCAGCTCGCTGCTGGGCGTCAACCAGACTGGTCCGATCGAGGCCTTCATCCCCGTGATGATGTTCGCGATCCTGTTCGGGCTGTCGATGGACTACGAGGTGTTCCTCGTCAGTCGCATCTACGAGGAGTGGCATCGCACCGGCGATAACCGTCTGGCCGTCACCCGCGGCCTCGAAGCCACTGGTCGCACGATCACGGCCGCCGCGGCGATCATGGTGCTCGTCTTCGGTTCGTTCATCCTCGGCGGCCAGGTGATCATCGAGATGTTCGGGCTCGGCCTCGCCGCCGCCGTGCTGATGGACGCTTTGATCGTGCGCTCGGTGCTCGTGCCGGCGCTGATGCTGGTGGTCGGCAAGGCCAACTGGGCGCTGCCGAAGGCGCTCGATCGCGTGATCCCGCACCTCAACGTCGAGGGGAGCGTCGAACACGACGACGACCACTTCGATGCTGGGCACGCACCCCACGGTCGCAATCAGCAGGGCACCGAGCCCGCGCCGTCACCTGCGTAACACAGGGCTGATCCGGCGCCGGCCAGCGCTCGGCGCCGGCGGCCGGTCGGCCGCTAACCTACGGAACTCTCCGGCGACGTGGGAGAGCGGTTATCCAGCGGCCTGCAAAGCCGTTTACACCGGTTCAAATCCGGTCGTCGCCTCTACACCGTGCCGGGAATGTTCCCTAGCTTTTGGGCGTCTGTCAGTACGACAGCGTCCAATCGCACGTCGTGAGTCAACGACTGTCGTAGGCTCTGGATTCTCTATGCCAACACTTCGCAAGCGCCACGCGATACAGCTATTCCACGGACTCCCCGACCATTACGACCGGGTTGGCGCGGTGATGAGCTTCGGGCAGGATCCTAGGTGGCGGCACGCGCTGGTCGACGCCGTTGCTGCCGAGCCGGGCATGCGGATCCTCGACGTGGCCACAGGTACCGGGATGGTCGCTTTCGCGCACGCCGCACGGGGAGCTGAGGTCGTCGGACTGGACCAGAGCGAGGCGATGCTCGGCGGCGCGACGCAGCGGCTGCAGCGCACCCAGAAGCTGGCAGGTCAGCTGTCGTTCGTGCTGGGCGAGGCTGAGGCGCTGCCGTTCGCCGATGGCGAGTTCGACGCGCTGTCGTTCACGTACCTGCTGCGTTACGTCGACGATCGGGCGGCAACGATGCGCGAGCTGGCGCGCGTGGTCAGGCCGGGCGGACGGATCGGGATGGTCGAGTTCGGCGTGCCTGGCGATCCAGCTCTGCGACGACTCTGGCGTATCCACACCCGGGCCGGCCTGCCGCTGCTCGGCCGTGCGGTCTCGCGGGACTGGTATGAGGTCGGCAAGTTCCTGGGCCCCAACATCGAGCAGTTCCACGCCGCCGAGCCGGACATCCCAGCGCTGTGGCGCAGCGCCGGGATTGCCGGGGCCACGCAGCGCGACATGAGCTTCGGCGCCGGCATCGTCGTCACAGGAGTCCGAGACGGCAACGAAAGTCGATAACCCGGTCGCGCCGCGACCGGCGTTCTACGCGCTGTCGCCCGGCGGATGGCGCGACCTCGTGACGATCCTGCACCCGCCGTACACCGCGTGGCATCTCAGCTACGTGGCGATCGGAGCCGCGCTGGCGCCGACCTTCGTCCTGTGGCGACTGGGCGCCGCGCTGGGGGCCTTCTTCCTCGCGCTCGGAGTCGCATGTCATGCGTTGGACGAGTTGGCCGGACGGCCGTTGGGAACGCGTATGTCGCGGATGGTGCTGATAGGTCTCGCAACTGCGGGGCTGACAGGCGCAGTGGCAATCGGCGCGTTGGGCGCGGTGATCGTGTCGCCGTGGCTGATCCCACTGATCGTCGTCGGCGCCTTCCTGGCGCTCGCCTACAACCTGGAGCTGTTCGGCGGACGCTTCCACACCGATTTCTGGTTCGCCCTGGCTTGGGGAGCCTTCCCGGCGTTCACCGGTTGGTTTGTCGAGGCGCTGAACGTCCGGGTCGAAGGCATGCTGGCGGCGCTTACCTGCTTCCTGCTCAGCATCGCTCAGCGTCGGCTGTCAACCCCGGCTCGCGAGTTGCGCCGGCGGACGCTCTCCGTGGAAGGCAGCCAGACCCTCCGAGACGGCGACGTAAGAGAACTCGACAAGGACGCTGTGCTCGCCCCGTTGGAGGCGGCGCTATCGGCAATGTGGATGGCGATGGTCGTGCTCGCCGTCGCACTCGTCGTGGCACGGCTGTGACCGCCTCAGGCGACCATCATCAGCAATGACGCGCCGACCGCCTCCAACGGCTCGCGACCAGCCTCTCTCTCCAGAGGACGGGGTCATAGACTCGTGGTCGTCGGTTTGGCCGGTACTGTGCGGCAACAATGAACTGGGATCTGCGTCACCGGAAGTCGGCGTTGGCGATCCGGCTGCTGTTGGCCGTTTGGATACTCGTCGTCGTCGTTGTGCTCTGCGCCACGGGGCGTTGGTGGGGTCTGGTGTTCATCGTCCCCTTGGCCCTTGATCTCTACCTGCTCCGCCGAATCTTGCTGGCCGGCTCCGGCGAGTAGTTCGTGGGGTCAGTCAGGCCAGCGCAGCACGCCGTGAGCCAGGTCGTAATCCGTCAAGGTCGTGAGGCTGACGACATAGCGGTGCTCGCGATGTGGGACGCCGCCGTCGCCTGGCTTGTCACTCGCGATCAGGCCATGCAATGGGGTGCGGAACCGCCGTCCAAGCAGCACCGCTACCGCGAGCTCGTGCGCCAATGGGTGACTGATCCAGGCCTACGGATCGCGGAGATTGACGGACAAACGGTCGGTGCGAGCGTGATCGGCGACACCCGCCCGCACTACGTGTCGCCGACAGCACTCCGTGAGACCTACCTTAATTTCCTCATCAGCGACAGAGCCCACGCCGGTAAGGGCACAGGTTCAGAGTTGGTGAGACGCGCAGCTGCCGACGCTCGTGTGGCGGGCTCCGAAGTGCTGCGCGTGGACTGCTGGGCGGGGGCACCCGACCTCGTCGCGTGGTACGAACGACAGGGTTTCATTCCTTCAGACACCTTCACCGTCGACGTGCGCGGCGGATGGCACGGACAAGTCTTCGAGATGGCCCTCTGACGCGACCCCGAACAGGCCGGAGGCCCCGTCTGGTCGACGGGGCCTCCGGTGGCGCACACGTGACTCTCTAACCCACGTCGCGCACGACAAGGCGGTCAGGCGTGGCGGATGTGACCGCCGGTGCGGCGCTGTGAGAAGGCAAGGCCGCCGCCGAGTAGGAGCGCTGAGATGGCGACGCCTGCGCCGGCGCCGATGCCAGCGTCGGCCCAGTCGAAGCCGCCGCCTGAGGCGGTGACGTGGACGATCGTGGGCGCAAGGGCGTTGCGGGTCGCGTCGACGCGTGTCGGGGGTACCTGCACATAGCTGCCGTTGCTATTGACGTTGAACTGACGCGCTGAGGCCGTGCCTGCGCTCGCGGCGAGCACTAGCGCGGCAGCGAGGCCGGCGATGATGCGACGTTTTGTGGTCATGCCCTGCTTCCTCCTGTGACCGCGGCCGCCCGGTGCGACCGATCGGCAGCAATCTGCAGGCTCCCGGTGGAGGAGGGGTTTACGGCGGTAGACGATCGGTAAACGCGCGTCGATTACCGCGGTGCTTGGGGACGGCGGTCCGGGCGCACACACAGCGCGGCGAGGTCCATCCCGTAAACCAGCGAAAAGGTTTGGCAGCCGACCCTGCGGGAAAACAGATCGTGACTCGACGCGTTTCCGAACGCGACAAACGGCGCGACCTTGACCGCGATCTCCTGATCGAGTCGTCCGTAGGCGAGATAGCGATCGACGCCGCTGAGTTGCGCCACCTTGGCGAGCTTGTCACGGAGGCCGGGATCCTCGAAGGTCGGGACGATCGAGCCGCCCTCGAGGAGGAGATTGAGGAAGTTGTCCGGGTCGGGATAGTCCGCCTCCCAGGTCACATCAGCCATATCGAATGGCTCGCCTGGGTTCAGGTACCTGCTGTACAGAGCGCTGATACCAAACGTCTTGACCACGAGGCGGAGACCGATCGCGGACAGGTCGGTCCTGACGATCTGCGCCTGTTGAATACACGGCGAGTTGTCACATGTGTAAAGAACGACAGTCGCTCCCGCGTAACCCTTGGCCAAACGTCGGGCCTTGGCCAGGTCCGGCTTGGCTGGGTAAACGTTGATGTCGCGGTAGCCGGGAATCCCGGGCGGAAGGTAGTGATCAAAGGGTTGCTCGGGGATCGCGGCGAATGAGTCCCCAAGGCGCGCCAGCGCCTTTCGATTGATCGCATAGTTCACGGCTTCTCGTAGCCGCTCGCTCGAAAACAGCGGCCTATGCGTGTTCAGGGCAAAGAAGTCGAGCTCAGATTCAGCGTTGACGAAATACTGCTGGTGCCGGCTCCTGGCGGCCCGGCTATGAGGGCCGTAGCGAACCGCGAGCATCTTCGCCTCCGAGGCAGCGACCTCGCCGCTGGCGGCGTAGTCCGCGGTGCCAGCCTCGACCGCTGTGACCGCCCTCTGTCCGGGCACGTCCTCGTAGACCTCGATCCGCTGGAAATGGTGCGGACGGTTGCCGTGGTAGTTGGGGTTCCGGACCAGAACGATGCCCTGGTCGGGCACATCGGAGGCGACGCTGTACGGGCCGGCCGATGGGATCACGGCAACGCCGTTCGGATTGATCGGGGTGTCGGGTGGGACCGCGCAGAAGAACGGCTGGGCCATTCGTGCCAAAAAGTCAGGCGCCCGCGCGGTCAACCGGATCGTGAGCGTGTCCCCGCTCGCTACAACGCCACTGATGTGGTCAGCCGTGCCGGCCATGTACGCCCTCGTCCCGACGATGTCGTCGAACTCACTGGCCACGGGACTCTTCATCGCCGGATTCAGCGTGCGCTCGATCGTGTCCTTGAACGTCTGCGCCGTAACCGGTTGGTCGGATGGCTGCGCGAACCGGAAGTCCTTGCGGATCGTGAACGTGTAGGTCCTTCCGTCCGGCGACACAGCCGGTAACGACTGCGCGACCTCGGGCACGAGTTGAGACCCGGCAGTTCCGGATCTGTCCGGATAGTTGACGAGTTCTGCACAGGTGGCGTAGAGCACCTGCCAGGAGAGCGGGTCGTATGCGATCGCGGTGTCCAGCGTGCTGACGGCGTATGCGGAGTCGACCCGCAGAGTTCCGCCCTCTCTGGCTGCAGCTGTGCGCGGGAACGCGGAAGCATCCACCGTCACCCACGCTCGTCCGGAGGCAACGACGATCGCCTGCGGACTGCCGCCGACCTCGATCGTGCTTGTGACGCGGTTCGTTCGCGGATCGATGCGGCTGACAGTGCCGTTGCCGCTGTTGGCCACCCAGACTGAACCTGCACCGACCGCCACGCCCAGCGGAGCCTCACCGACTGGGATCGTCGTCGTCACCGCCTGCGTCCCAGAGTCGATCCGAACTACCCTGTTGTCTCCCGTGTCGGCAACCCAGACGCTGCCGTCGTCGACGGCGATTCCGTTTGGCGCGTGGCCGACCGGGATCGTGGTCTTGAGCCCGGTGGGGTCCACGCGGACAACATTGTCGGCCTCGTTGTCGGTGAGCCACATCGCACCGGCACCGAGGGCGAGCCCGCTCGGTGACGCGTTCGGATCGATGCGCTGGACGACATCAGCCGTGACCGAACTCAGCCTGGTGAGGTCGCCCGATTGTGGAGCCACCCAGAGCGAATTACCCTGAGCCGCGATCGCCGGAGCCGTCGCGGGATCAACGTTCCCGACCCGGACGGCACGGTCAACGGAGTTGAACTGAGGATCAATGCGGCTGGCCGTGACGAAGTCCTCGGTCGGATTGGACATCACTGCCCAGATCGCTCCCCCCACGGCGGTGATCCCGGTCGGCGGCTCGTCGAGCGAGATGGTTCGCAGCGTCTGCAGCGTGCGCGGGTCCACACGCGAGATCGTCTGGTCGTCCAGGTTCGCCACCCACAGCGAACCGGCGCCATAGGTGATTGCGCTCGGTCGTGCTCCGACCGTAGCCGCCGCCGTCACGCGGTTGGAGCGCACGTCGATCCCGGCTACCGAATTCGCGGCCACCCGCACCGTCACGCCGTGGCCGCCCGCCAGCTCAGCGATCGTCGCGGCAATTGCGGCCGCCAACAGCAGCCCGCCGCCGCCACCGAGCAGCCACTTCCCGCGAACGGCACGGCCAGCTGCGGGCTGCGGCGCCACCAAATCCCGAGCGGCGGCAGCCGGCGGGCTCCGCGCCGGCTGGTCAAACGCCGGATCCTGGTCGAGGATCCGCTGCTCGAGCGTCCGCAACTCGGGGCCTGGCTCCAGCCCGAGCTCATCGCGCAGCGACTGCCGCCCGCGGCGGTACGCGTCGAGCGCGTCGGACTGGCGCCCGCAGCAATAGAGGGAGAGCATCAGTTGGCCCAGCAAGCGCTCGCGATTCGGATGCCTTCGCGACAGTGACTCGAGCTCGGCGACCAGGTCGTGATGGCCACCTAGGCTCAGGTCGGCGTCGATGCGGTCCTCGAGAGCCGCCAGCCGCTCCTCTTGAAGACGGGAGATGGCCTCCCGCGCGAACTGCTCATAGGCCAGGTCAGCGAGTGGCTCACCGCGCCAAAGCGACAGTGCGGAGCTCAGCAGGTCCTGGGCACCGCTGGCGTTGCCGGCAGCGAGTGAGCGCCGGCCATCTCCCACGAGCTGCGTGAACCGCTCGGCGTCGACCTGTTCGGGACCCGCTGCCAGCCGGTAGCCGCCGCTCCGCGTGAGCAGCACGTCGTCGCCCAGAACCTTGCGCAGGTGCGAGACGTAGCCCTGAACGATCTTGCCGGCGGTTGCCGGTGGGCGCCCGGCCCACAGCTCTTCGATCAGACGATCGCTCGAGACGACCTCATCGCGATGCAGCACGAGCAAAGCCAGCAGTGCCCGTTGCTGCGGTCCGCCCATAGCAAGCTCGCGGTCACCGTCGACCACCTCGAACGGCCCCAAAATGCGGAAATCAAGCAAGATCTCCAAAGCCCCGTGCCGGTCAAATCTACTCTCGCGAGGCCGGCTCGGGCACGTAAATTCGCCGTTTCGCCGCCACTTCCAGGCGGCTCAACGTCAACGTCAGGCCAGCGCGGCAGCGCGAGCCACGAACTCACGCCACGCCGAGCGCTCGTCGGGACGCGGCTGCGGCGTGAATCGGCGCTGCGCCGGTGCGATCTCGGCGATCTCCTCCACCGAGCCCAGGACGCCAGCGCCGACCGCCGCCAGACCGGCGGCACCAACCGCAGTCGCGTCGACCGCGACGAGCACGACTGGCACCTGGACGAGATCGGCGAGCAGTTGCGGCAACAGCTCGGACTGGGTGAGGCCGCCATCGATCCGGAGCTCCTCGATCCTGACAAAGCCGCGCATCGCGTCGAGCACATCGCAGACGCGGTGGCAGATTGCCTCGATCGCGGCGCGGGCCAGGTGCGCCGGCTCGGTGCCGGCCGATAGCCCGCTGACCACGCCGCGCGCGTTCGGGTTCCACCACGGCGCCCCGAGGCCGGACAGCGCCGGCAGCAGCTTCACGCCGTGCGCAGTCTCCACTGATGCAGCCAGCTCCGCCAGCTGCTGCGGCGACTCGTAGAGACCGAGCCCTCCCGCGAGCCATTCGAGCAGCGAGCCGGCGGAGAAGACGCCACCGTCGAGCGCGTAGCGCGGGAGGCCGTCGACGGCCCACGCGATCGTCGGCACCACCCCCACAGCCGTGGCGCCAGCGGGCGCCACGGCACCAGTGAACGCCAGCACGAACACACCGGTGCCGAACGTGGCCTTGGCCCGACCTGGCAGCACGCATCCGGTGCCCGCGAGCGCCGCCTGCTGGTCGACGATCTGCGCGCGCAGCGGCAACTCGGTCCGCCAGCGCCCGTGGCGGAGCGTGCCGAGCTCGCCGACGCTGTCACGCAGTCGCGGCAGACATGAGCCCCGGACGCCGAAGATCGCGCACAGCTCGTCGTCCCACATACCCTCCCCCAGCCGCGCCAGCTGTGTGCGCGAGGCGGTGGATCGGTCGGTCGCAAAACCGGCACCCAACTCTGCGCACAGGTACGAGTCGACGGTGCCGATGCAGACATCGTCCGGTAGCCCCTGCTCGAGCAGCCACGCGACCTTGCCCGCGCTGAAGTAGGGATCGACGGGCAAGCCGGAGCGCTCAACGATGGTCGCGAGCGTCGCCTCGTCGAAGGCGGCCAGCTGGAGCTGCGAGCGTTTGTCCTGCCAGGTGACGACCGGCGACAGCGGCTCACCGCTCATCCGGTCCCACGCGAGCACCGACTCACCCTGATGATCGAGACCGCAGGCGACCACCTCGGCGTCCGGCACCTCGTCGAGCAGAGCCGCAACCGCGTCGATGACCGCCTCGAGAATCTCGGCCGGGTCCTGTTCAACCAGGCCGTCGCCCGGATACCTGGTGTGCTTGTCGCGCCGGACGCTCGCGATTGGACGAAGCTCGAGGTCGAACATCGCGGCCTTCACGGCTGAGGTTCCCTCGTCGATGCCGACGAGTGTCTTCACGCGAGGCCGCGGTACTCGGCGGTCCGCCGCCACCAGATGCCGTCCACCGGCGCGCCCCGGCTGTAAGGGACGGGCCTGGAGTCGATCCCGAGCAGGTCGCAGCAGACGTAATCCGCGATGCCGAAGGCGGCGGTCAAGCCAGTGGAGCGAATCGCCGCGACGTTGAGCAGCCGGTTCGAGTCGCTCGACCAGCCGATCACGTAGTTCTCGCCGTTCGCGCCTGCAGGTCGCAGGCCTGCGTAGGCGAAGACCGGCCGGGCGAGCCGCGGAAGCAGCGCAGCCGCCTGCTCACGCAGCGCCCGACGTGCCTCGTCGCGCACCGACCAGTCCGACTTGTCGCTGATGTCGACGGCGGTCGGTCCACAGCAGACATGGCCGTCGAGCGTCGGAAACGCGAGGATGCCCTTGGTCCTGGGCGTCGGCACCGGCAGGATGATCTCGGCGAGACCCGAATCAGGGAAGACCAGGAACTCGCCCTTGCGCGGCGCGATCGCGAACGAGTCATCGCCGAACGCGCGCGCCACATCGTCGGCATAGAGGCCGGCGCAGTTCACGACCACCGAGTAATCGGGCAGGTCGTCCTCCACCCGCTGCCCAAGGCGGATGTGAGCGCCGACGCGCTCGGCCTCGGCGCAAAGCGTCTGCGTCATCGCCACCGGGTTGGTCACGGACTCGCCCGGGACGAACAGGTCGTCGCCATCGCGGACGACGGGCACGCCCAAGATCTGCGCGTTCTTCTCGATCTCCGCCGGGGCGTTGCGCATGCGGGCGCCGCAGCGCAGCACGGGAACGCCGAGCGCGTTGATAGCGTCGTCGCGCAACGGCGCCGCCCGCAGGATGAGCGCCGTTTCCAACTCGCCCAACTTCGAGTCAAAACCGGTGTGCAGGACGCCTGAGTTGGTGCCGGAGGCCGCGAGGCCGACGTTGGCCTCAGCTTCGAACAGGGTCACCTCGCGGCCGCGGCGCGCCAGCGCCAAGGCGATGGCACAGCCGACCACTCCCCCTCCCACGACCCCGTAGGTCACTGGCATCCGGCGCACCCTATCAGTGGTCAATGGCCTGCATCGAGAGATACGGGCGCGTACGATGAGCGCGTGATCGAGACGCGTCCAGACGTGTACTTCTGGCAGGCACCGCATCCCGATTGGAAGCCCGGCGACGACTGGGACGAGCTCGTCACCTCCTACGCTCTCGACGACGGGACGCGATGGTTCGTCATCGACCCGCTCGCGCCACCATCAGATCTGGATCAACTCGCGGCCGAGCGGACCGTGACGATCATCGTCGCGTGTGGATGGCACCGCCGGGGGTCTGGTCATCCCGTACGACTGGGCGGTCAAGCGCGGCGATCCGGAGCTGATCAGGACCTCGCTGCTGCCGCTGCTGGACCTGCCGGTAGAGATGGTGCTGCCCACACACGGCTTGCCGACAGATCGCGACGCGCTCGAGCGCGCCCTGGCTCAGCGGTAGGTCCCTCGCTGAGCCTCGCTGGCTATACTCGCTCGGTCTGCGGCTGTAGCTCAGTTGGCTAGAGCGTCTGCTTGCCATGCAGAAGGTCGAGAGTTCGAGTCTCTTCAGCCGCTTCACAGAAAAGCCCTGCTAATCGCGGGGTTTTTCTTTTGGTGCACAGCCAATAAACCTGTTTCTGGGCACTGCCCTACCACTCGCTGCTAAGCCGGAGGCGTTTTTCATCTCGGCGTAGCCCCAGGGACCGCCGCAGTCCTCTGGTGGGCAGGCGCCTCTGCCAGTGATGAGCACCGGCCTCCGGTCATCGGCGTTCGGCTCGATCACCTTCTCCAGGACGATGTCGTGCACCCAGTCATCGCCGAAGTCGTAGGTGTAGCGAATGCGATCCTTTGGCCCGAGGAGCACCTCTGCGAGCGCAGTTTCGGTCTCGTCAGCGCAGTCGTCTTCCCACTCAGGATCCGGAACGCCCATCCGCACGCCCTCGTACTCGAAGCTGTGCAGATGTGTGTCGGTCGACCCGAACGCAGCCTGGATCAACCAGTGCCAAAACCAGCCCCGCCCCAATGCACCCCTTCCGCCGGGCCGTGGCAATCAGGAAGTCAGATTTATCTGATATTTTGTTTTGCGTGACTCGGATGACCGCAACCGACGCAGCCCGGAGCTTCTCAGACGTGCTCAACAGGGTCGCTGACGGGGAGGAGATTGAGATAACGCGAAGCGGTGCCTCCGTCGCGGTGATCTCACCACCCAGGTCCAAGCTGATCTCAGCCTCCAGGTTCCGGCAGCTGATCGCCACCGCACCGCAGCCTGACGCTGGCTTCGCAGACGACGTCCGCGCCGCGCGTGAGTCCGCCACAGCGCCCGAGGATCCGTGGCCGTCCTGATCGATACCGGGCTGCTGGTCGACCTCGAGCGCGGCGTCACGAATCCCGATGTCGAGAGCGCGATCGGCGACGAGGATCGGGCGATCAGCGTGATCACTGTCAGTGAACTTCTACATGGCGTTCATCGGGTAAGCGGTGCGCAGCGCACCCGGCGCAGCGCGTTCGTCGAACACCTCCTCGCCGGCATACGAGCTATCGAGATCACCGAGCAAATCGCGCGCGTGCACGCTGAGATCTGGGCCCAACTGGCCGCCAGAGGCGAGCTCATCGGAGCGCACGACCTCTGGATCGCAGCCACGGCGCTGGCACACGGAATGGGACTCGCCACCGGCAATACCCGCGAATTCACACGCGTGCCAGGCCTACGACTGATCGAACCGCCCGCCTAACTCGCCCGAGACCCGCGCGAAGGACGGCTCGCGCGTCGGCGTCCAAGATGCGCGCGGAAACACCGATCCGAGGCACCACCTAATCACTGAGTGGCAAAGCAAGAGAGCGTCAGGAAATCTGTGTAGGCGTTGTTGATGGTTAGTCGGGGAGGGGGTCTCCGAATTGGATCTTGAATGCGAGCATCGCTTTCGTCCAGCCTCTGGTTCTTGTCCACTGCGGGACCGCGTTTTGGATCGCGAGGTAGAGCAGCTTGATCGCCGCCTCCTCGCTGGGGAAGCTGCCCTTGGTCTTGGTCGCTTTGCGTAGCTGCCGGTTCAAGGCCTCGATCGCGTTGGTGGTGTAGATCACACGCCGAACTTCGGGTTCGAACGCGAGGAACGGGATCACGTGCTGCCAAGCGTCACGCCACATCCTCGGAACGATCGGCAGCAGCTCACCCCACTTGGCTTCGAAGGCCTCGAGCGCCAAGAACGCCTGGTCGGGGTTGATCGCGGTGTAGATCGGCCGCAGGTCCTTGGTGACCTGCTCATATTGCCTGCGCGGCACATATCTAAGCGACGCCCTGATCAGGTGGACGATGCACGTCTGCACCGTCGTGGCCGGGTACACAGCCTCGATCGCCTCCGGGAAGCCTTTGAGACCGTCGACGCAAGCGATCAGGATGTCTTGGACGCCGCGGTGTTTGAGTTCTGTGAGGACCTGCATCCAGAACTTCGCGCCCTCGGTGTCTTGAAACCACATGCCGAGCACCTCGCGGTCACCGTCGAGGTTGATGCCCAACGCGAGGTAACACGCCTTGCGTTGAACGGTGCCGCCGTCACGGATCTTCAACACCAGAGCGTCCAAGAACACCACGGGATAGACGTCATCAAGCGGCCGGGTCTGCCACGCGCGGGCATCGTCCATGACGGCGTCAGTGACCTTGCTGATCAGGTCACGGCCGACCTCCACACCGTAGATCTCCTCCAGGTGCGCACTGATGTCCCGAGTTGACATCCCGCGCGCGTAGAGCGCGAGGATCTTGTCATCGAACCCCTCAAACCGCCGCTGACGCTTGCGAACGATCTGCGGCTCAAACGAGCCGGCGCGGTCTCTCGGGGTGTCGATCCTGACCTCACCGTGCTCGGTGATCAACGTCTTCGGCGTTGACCCATTCCTCGTATTCCCAGCCCCACCCGGCGGCTCCTGATGCGGTTCGAAGCCCAGATGGTCGGTGAGCTCAACCTCCATCGCACGCTCCACCATCCGCTTCGTCAACTGGCCAAGCAGACCGCCCTGACCCGTGATCTCCTCACCACTCGCAGCGCCGGCCATCAGCTGATCGATCAACTCGTTCGGAAGGAGCTCCTTGACCCGATCCGCGAGCGGGTCGGCGTCCTGGCGGCGCGCAGCGCCAGCGCGTCGCTGCGCTCGCCCTCCGGGCTCACTCCGCGCCACGCCGGCGCTCCCATCCGGATCCTAGTCCTCATCCAACCTGGTTGTGATTGTGCTGGACATCGATCTCCTTTCGAGATCAGATGCCTACACAGTTATCCGGACACTCCC
>DATAUP010000030.1:0-1688 GCA_036268195.1 Solirubrobacteraceae bacterium | reverse complement strand
TGCGCCGGCTGTTGCGCGACATCGCCGAGGGCCGCGCCCTGGGCGACGTCACGACGCTGCGTGACCCCACCGTCATGCAGCAGCTCGAGGACAAGATCAACGCGGAGCAGGCCGCCGAGGCCTGACTTTCACGCGACGGCGTCCGCGCTGCAGAGCGCACAGATCGGCGCCTACCCACCCGAATCCGTCGCCGCCGTACGGCTGCGCTCGCGCAGGAGCCACGTGCGCCCAAACGGCCGACGCCAGGGCTTAGGGGTTGAAGAATGGGTCGGGCTCGCCCGTCTCGGCGTATTTGCGCAGCGCCAGCATCTTCGTCGCCCAGCCGATCGTCCACGCGCGTACGCCCTCGACATCGGCGAAGTCGTTGTGATCGAAGTTCAACACGACGCCGCCTTCGGGTCGGTCGACGATCTCGTAGGTCATTCTCGTGTCGGTCCAGGCTGGTGGCCCGGCGAGCACCGAGAGGGTGAGCTGCCGCGGAGACTGCGTCTGCTCGACTCGCAGCTGCCACGGCGCCGGGATGTCGGGGAACGTCAGTACATGCTGCGCGCCCTCGCCCTCGCCGATCTCGGCCTCGCTCGTGAACCATCCCTGGACGCCTTGGCTTGTGGAGATCGCGCGAAAGACGGTCTCGGGCTCGGCGTCGATGTTGCAAGCCATCGCGATGTCGGGCACTGCGACTCCTCTCCGTAGGTTGACGTACAAGCGCAATACTAACCTATATGGGTTAGTATCGTTTCGAGTCCATCGAGGCAGCGCAGCCAACCATCGGCGTGGCTGTCGCGCGCGCCGGGACTGACGATCCCGTCATGCGTAACCGTGACCTCGGTGCCCCGAGAGGACCCACGGAAGGCGATCGTGACGAGCGAGCGCTCGCGCGGCTCATTCTCGCCGCGGGTAAAGCGCCACTCGAACACCAGCCGTTGCAATAGCCGGATCTCCACGAACCTCCACTCGAGCTCGACCTCTTCCCCGTCACGGAGCATTGCGATTACGTAGCGCCCTCCGACCCGCAGCTCCCCAGCGACGCTGACCACGGTGACGCCGGGTGGTCCCCACCAGCTCACCAGTCTGCCTGGGCTCACCCACGCGTCCCAGACGTCGGCGAGCGGCGCGCGAACCATTCGAACGATGCGCAGCCCTTCCTCGTAGCGATCGAGCACGAGCCGGCTAGACGTCGCGTGCGCGACCGCCGACGTGCGCGGCCAGCGCGTCTAGCTGACCCGTCCAGAAGGCCCGGTAGTCGCTGATCCACGCATCGGCATCGCCGAGCGGCGCCGCACGAAGCCGGCAGGTCCGGACCCGGCCATGCTTCCGTTGTTCGACCAGACCTGCTCTATCGAGCACCCTCAAATGCTTGGCGACGGTCGTCAGCGTGATCTGAAACCTACCCGCCAGCTCCGACACCGACGGCTCCTCGCTCGCCAGCACGCCGAGGATCGCCCGGCGCGTGGGATGCGCCAAGGCCGCGAACACCGAGTCCAGCACATCGGCGTGTTGCTGACCCATACGGGTCAGTATAGGCCGCGCAACCAGCCTCTGACGGGGCCCACGACGCCGTGCAGAACTGGTCTCGACCCCGGGCCGCTTCGGACAATTGGTGTGCGGGTCGGCCACGCCGCCGCGTGATCGGTCCGATCGCCGGCGTCGAGCCCTTTTGAGAGACGGAAACGATTGCGCGCACAATG
>DATAUP010000029.1:0-9268 GCA_036268195.1 Solirubrobacteraceae bacterium | reverse complement strand
GATCGCGGCGTCGTTGCCGATCACCTGGCCGGCGACCTGCAGCACCACCTCCGGGAGGACCGGGTTGACCTTGCCGGGCATGATCGAGGAGCCCTTCTGCAGCTCGGGAAGCAGCAGCTCACCGATCCCGGCACGCGGGCCCGAGCCCATCAGCGCCAGATCGTTGGCGATCTTGGTGAACGACACGGCGATCACCTTGAGCGCGCCGGACAGCTCGACCAGCGCGTCACGGTTGCCCTGCGCCTCAAACGGGTCCTCAGGCGCCGAGATCTCGAGCCCCGTCGCCTCGTTGAGCTTGGCGCGCACGCGCACGGCGAACTCGGGATGGGTGTTGAGACCGGTGCCGGTGGCCGTGCCGCCGAGCGGGATCTGCGCGACTTGCGGCAGCGCGTTACGCACGCGCCGCGCGGCCAGCCGCACCTGCGCCGCGTAGCCGCCGAACTCCTGGCCGAGCGTCACCGGGACCGCATCCATCAGGTGCGTGCGCCCAGCCTTGACGATGTCGTGGAACTCGGCGGCCTTGGCGGCCAAGGCGGCCTCGAGCGCGTCGAGCGCGGGCAGCAAATCAATGGTGGCCTCGCCGAGCGCCGCGAGATGCACAGCCGACGGGAAGACATCGTTGGACGACTGGCCCATGTTGACGTGGTCGTTGGGGTGGGCAGCCGCGCCAGCGAGGTTGGCGATCACCTCGTTGGCGTTCATGTTCGAGGATGTGCCAGAGCCGGTCTGGAAGACGTCGATCGGGAACTGGTCGTCGAACTCGCCGGCGGCGACGCGGTCGGCCGCGGCGGCGATGCGCTCCGCGTGGCCCGCGTCGAGCAGGCCGAGTTCGGCGTTCACCCGCGCAGCCGCAGCTTTGATCCGGCCCAGCCAGCGGATCACCGGTACCGGGATCGGCTCGCCGGAGATCGGGAAGTTTGCAACTGCCTTGGTCGTCTCGCCGCCCCAGAGCTGCTCTTGTTCAGTGGTGCTCACGCTCGTCCTTTCGCTTCGCTGCAAGGAACGCTACCGCGCGGCCTGCGGCGAAGGGACGCTGGGCTGCTGGACGTGCTCGACCGCGGACTGCCGTAACCCGGCGGGCGCCGCGGCGTGTGGCGGGGGTCCAGCGGGACCCCCGCCACACTGATCGCTACACCTTCACGCCCTGTGTGAGCGTTGAGGCTCCGGCCAGCCGGTCTGCGTGGTGCTGCTGAGCGGCTTGGTCGTGAACAGGTAATTGCCGTACCAGTTCGTGTACTGCTTGGCGTCGGGCGATGGAACCGGATGGAAGCTGTTCGCCGAGTCCGGGTCGCCACTGCCGTTGTACTTCGGGATGTCCGGGTACGGATAGACCGGCCGTGTCAGAGCCGTGCCGTTGACGGTGTCACTGGCGACGACCTGGCTCGGTGCGGTGCTGCCCTCGACCCACTGAACCATCGGGTAGACGAGGTCGAACGTGCTGTTGGTATAGCCCGGACCGCAGTGGAACTCGCCCGGGAACAGGAACAGCCGCGCGAACTGCTGGGTCGCCGATTGGCCACCCATGAACCTCTCGAGGTCCTCGTAGTAGTCGACCGTCCCGGTCGTCGGAATGCCGTTGTCGGCCCAGCCCTGCCAGATGATCAGCTTGCCGCCGTGCGCCCTGAACGCCTTGAGGTCGACACTCATCGCATCGAACGTGTTCGCGGCCGGGAACATCTTCTGGAAGTACTGATCGGTGAACTTCCACTGGCTCGGGTCGGGACCGATCTGGCCCGGTGCCAGCAGCTGATACCGGAGGTATGGCAACGACAGGCCCGAGTAATCAAGCGAGTCGGTCCCTGGCGCTGGCACGCCGTTGCTGGTCTGCGCCGGGATCTGGAACGTGTTCCAGGTCAGCTCCGAGCCGTATGGCAGGCCGCCCGGATACAGCTTGCGGCCCTGCGGGTCGGTCGGACCCGAGTAGTAGTCGTCCGCGACGGTCACCTGCGCCGGTGTCAAGCAGTTGCTGGTATCCGTCCCGGCCGGGCACTCGATGCTCGCCGGGTTGAAGTGACAACTGCGTGGATCGGTGATGATCCCGTCGTTGGTGCCGTCATCGCCACCACAGGCCCTGATCACGGCGGCGTGCAGCGCGGGCAGCTTGTCGGCAGTGAGGATCGTGTTGCCGTCAGGACCAACGTTGACCGCGTAATCCCACGTCTGATTCTCCGCGTTCAACGGGCCGGCGATGATCTCCGGGGCCCCGGCGATGATCCCGTTGAAGTCAGTCGGATAACGCTCGGCCTCCTCCATCGCCTCACGCCCACCGTCCGAACAGCCGTCGTAGTACGAGTAGTTGGGTGGCCGGCCGTAGAACGCCTTGATGATCGTCTTCGAGACGACCGCCAAAGCGTGCTCGGATAGGTATCCGTACTCGACCCGTAGATCCTGGCTGGTGCCGAACAGGCCGCCACCGCCGAGTCCGGCCTCGGAACTGTGGCCCTCGTCGTCAGTTGCCATCGCGAAGTCCCCGCCGAGCGTTGCGTCACACGACGGGAACGTCTGTGAACTGACTGTGCCGCAGTACCCGCCACAGCCGTTCTGCAGGTACCGCCCCTGCCATGTGCTTATCGGCAGCTGCAGGTCGAAGTGGGTCTGCGGCGCGATCATGCCCTGCACGTTGCAGTACTGCGGGTTCGTGGCAGTCGCTGCGACGAGCGTCGCCGACGCGATCGACGTTGGGAACTGTGGGAGCCCCGCGAAGTTCGGATCGGCGGCGAGCTGTGCGCAGGTCATCTGCGCGGGGATTGTCGGACTCGCCGTCGCCAACTGATGCGAGACCTTGTCCAAGGTGGGCCGACTGGTCTTGGCGCCTGCCACAGCGCTTGACGATCCGATCACAGCCACGGCCACCGCCACGATGACGGCGACCGCGCCAAGGCTCGCACAGGCACGCATGCCTTTGAGTCTTAGCCGGTGGTACATACGACTCTCCTCTCGTTTTCGAGTCGCTTTCCCCAAACCCCGGAGGCAAGCTACCCAGAACGATCGGTTGCGTGCAGGTTTTCTCTCTGCACGCAGCCGGCTTGGCTGCACGCAACCGCAGACGCACTCAGCCGCAGAAGCTGATCAGCTCACGCGCGAGCACCACCGGGTCGTCATAGGCGACCAGGAACCCGGCACCCGGAATCGTGCGCAGCTGAGCTCCCGGGATCAGGTCGAGCGCCTCCTGTGCCCAGTCCATCGGCGCCGATGGGTCGTCCTCGGCCCAGAGCAGCAGCACCGGCAGCCGCAGCGACTGGTAAGCGTCGAGCAGGTCGCGCTGGGCCTCGAATGGCCAGCGGCGCGAGAACTTCGCCCAGGCGCGGGCACGGTTGGTGTTGCCGCCGACGTCGGCAAAGGCGTGACGCACGACATCGCGGGCCTCGGGGTTGCGCTGGGCGCTCAGCTTCTCGCCGAAGCGCGGCTGGAAGACCGTCTTTGCGGCATGCGACAGCGCCAGATCGGCACCCGGCACGACGCCGGCACTGGTGACGAGCCGCCACAGCGAGCGGCGCCCCGCGAACGGCGCAGCGCGGTGCATGCGGTTGCCCATCAGCACCAGCCGCGCCGGCCTGTAGTCGCCGTCGATGATCGTGCGCAGCGCCAGCTCGGCACCAAAGTCATGGCCGACCACGGCCGCGCGTGGGCCGCCCACCTCGGCGCAGAACCCGGAGATCACCTCGGTCAGCCACTCACGTGTGTAGGGGTGCCGCGGCCGGTCCTCGGAGTCGCCGTGCAGCGGCAGGTCGGGGAGCACGACCCGGAAGCGCGCGGATAGCGGGCTGACGATCGGCGCCCACTCACGGTGTGAGAGCCCCAACGAGTGCAGTAGCACGATCGCCTGGCCGGTCCCGGCTTCCCAGTACGCCACCCGCGCACCGTCGTGGTGGTGGTATAGCCGAAGACGCATACCGGGAGTATCGTCGCTCCATCGCGACCTGGGATGACGTACGACGCCTCGCGCTCTCGCTGCCCGAGACCAGCGAGACGGATGCGCATGGGCACTCTTCGCTGCCTGCGTGGAAGGTCAAGGAGAAGACGTTTGCGTGGGTACGCCCGCTGCGCAAGAGCGACCTCGACGCGCTCGGGCCGGCAGCCCCGACCGGCGAGATCCTTGGCGCGCGGGTCGAGCACGAGGGCGCGAAGCTCGCGCTGATCGAATCGGAGCCCGAGCTCTACTTCACGACACCGCACTTCGACGGCTACCCAGCGGTGCTCGTACAGCTCGAGAAGATCGAGGTCGAGGCGCTCGAGGAACTGATCATCGAGGCGTGGCTGGCACGCGCACCGAAGCGGCTGGCGAGCGCGTATCTGGACTCGCACGGGGGCTGAGCCGACGCCCGCCTAGAATCCGGCGTCCCGATGGCCACCGTGCACAGACCAGTAGATCCGCGCGCCTCCTTCCCAGCGATGGAGGAGGACGTGCTCGAGCGGTGGCGCGAGCGCGACGTCTTCAGAGAGTCGATCGAGCGCCGCCGTGGCGGTCCGCGCTGGGGTTTCTTCGAAGGCCCGCCGACCGCAAACGGCGCCCCCGGCTCCCACCACGTCCTGGCGCGCGTGTTCAAGGACATCTTCCCTCGCTACCGGACGATGTGTGGCTACCAGGTCGATCGCAAGGCCGGCTGGGACTGTCACGGCCTGCCAGTCGAGCTCGCGGTCGAGCGCGAGCTCGGCATGAAGCAGAAGGCTGACATCGAGCGCTACGGGATCGACCGCTTCAACGCACGCTGCCGCGAGGTGGTGCTCAGCCACATCGACGATTGGACGCGGCTGACGGAGCGGATCGGCTACTGGGTCGACACCGAGCACGCCTACAAGACACTCGACACGAGCTACATCGACTCGGTCTGGTGGGCGCTGAAGACGATCTACGAGAAGGACCTGCTGTTCGAGCGGCTGAAGGTCGTGCCCTACTGCCCGCGCTGCGGCACCGCGCTCTCCAGCCACGAGCTCGGCCAGCCGGGGGTGTACCAGGACGTCGTCGACCCTTCGGCGTACGTGATCCTGCCGAGCGCGCGCGGCAAGCTCGTGGTCTGGACGACGACGCCCTGGACGCTCGTCTCGAACGCGGCCGTGGCCGTCGACCCGGAGCTGACCTACGTCCGCACGGCCGATGACTTCATCGTGGCGGAAGCGCTGGCCGAGAAGCTCTTCGGCGAGGACGTCGAGATCGCCGAGCGCTTCCTGGGCGCCGAGCTCGTCGGCCTCTCCTACGAGCCGCCTTTCGACTTCATCTCGGCGAAGGAGTACGGCGAGAAGGGGCACACGGTGCTCGCCGCTGACTTCGTCACCGCCGAGGACGGCACCGGCCTCGTGCACACGGCGATCGCCTTCGGCGAGGATGACTTCCGCCTCGGTGAGGCCAATGGCCTCAAGCCGATCAACCCTGTGCTCCCCGATGGCACCTACGACAAGCGCATCGGTCCCTATGCCGGCATCAACGTCAAGGCGGCCGATGCAGCGATCATCGATGACCTGCGCAGCCGCGGCAAGCTGCTCAAGTCAGAGCCCTACGAGCACTCGTATCCGCACTGCTGGCGCTGCAACACGCCGCTGCTCTACTACGCGAAGCCGTCCTGGTACATCGCCACGAGCCAGATCAAGGACCGGCTGCTGGCCGCCAACGAGGCGGTCAACTGGCAGCCGCCGCACGTCAAGCACGGGCGCTTCGGAAACTGGCTGGAGGGCAACGTCGACTGGGCCCTGTCGCGCGAGCGCTACTGGGGCACACCATTGCCGGTGTGGAGGTGCCCCGCTGGGCACCTCCACGTAGTCGGCTCACTGGCAGAGCTCGAGTCGTTGTCGGGTGTCGCGCTGGACGACCCGCATCGCCCGTTCGTCGACGACGTCACGTTCGCGTGTCCGGTTGAGGGGTGCAACGAGGCGATGACCCGCGTGCCCGACGTGATCGACGTGTGGTTCGACTCGGGCTCGATGCCGTTCGCCTCCTACGCCGCGCCGCAGTCCGGGACGGAGGAGTTCGAGGCGCACTTCCCCGCTGACTACATCTGTGAGGCGCTCGATCAGACGCGCGGCTGGTTCTACTCGATGCTGGCGGTGTCGACGCTGCTGTTCGACGAAAGCTCGTACCGAAACGTCGTCTGCCTGGGGCTGCTGCTCGACGAGAACGGCCAGAAGATGAGCAAGTCCAAGGGCAACATCGTCGAGCCCTGGGACGTGCTCAACACCTACGGCGCCGACGCGTTCCGCTGGTACTTCTTCACCTCCAAGTACCCGTGGGACGGCTACCGCTTCTCGCTCGAGTCACTGGGTGAGGCGGTGCGCAACTTCATGCTGCAGCTGTGGAACACCTACGGGTTCTACGTGCTGTACGCGAACGCGAACGGGGTCTCGCCGGAGGCGCTCGATCTGGCGGAGGTCGAACTGACCGAGCTCGACCGCTGGGCGCTGTCGCGACTCAACGCGACGATCACGACCGTGCGTTCCGGGCTCGAGAACTTCGACGCCACCGGCTCGGGTCGCGCGATCGCCGAGTACGTCGACGAGCTGTCCAACTGGTACGTGCGCCGCTCCCGCCGCCGCTTCTGGGACGGCGATCCGGCCGCGATGGCGACGCTGCACTTCGCGCTGACGACTGTCGCCAAGCTGCTGGCGCCGTTCACCCCCTTCATCGCCGACGAGATCTACGAGAACCTCGACGGCTCCGAGCAGAGCGTGCACCTGTGCGACTTCCCGGTCGCCGTTGAGCGGGATGTCTCGCTCGAGGACGCGATGACGATCGCGCGAGAGACCGTGCGGCTCGGCCTCGCCGCCCGCAGCCAGGCGAAGATCAAGCTGCGCCAGCCGTTGCACGCCGCGGTCGTGGTCGCGTCGGGCGCCGAACGCGAGGCGATCGAGCGGTTGGCCGACGTCGTGCGCGAAGAGCTCAACGTGCGTGAGCTGCGGTTCGTGACTGAGGCGGACGAGCTCGGCGAGGTCGAGGTCAAGCCCAACTACCGAACGCTCGGGCCGCGGTTCGGCAAGCAGATGCCGATGGTCGCGGCGGCGATCGCCGGGCTCGACGCCGCGCGCTCGGCCGCGAAGCTGCGCGACGGTGGCACGGTGGCGATCGGTGTCGCCGGCACCGAGCACGTGCTCAACCCGGAGGACCTTCTGGTCTCGATGAAGCCTTTGGAGGGCTACCAGGTCGAGCGCGAGGGCTCGCATGCGGTCGCGCTGGAGCTCGAGATCGACGAGTCGCTGCGGGTCGAGGGCTGGGCGCGCGAGATCGTGCACGCGGTCCAGGCCGCTCGGCGCACCGCTGAGTTCGACATCAGCGACCGGATCGCGCTGACCCTGGACGGTGCGCCGGAGCTGCTGGCCGCCGCCCGCGAGTACGAGGAGTACGTCGCCGGCGAGACGCTGGCGGTCGCCGTCGATTACGCGTTGTTGCCCGTAGTCGCACCGGTCATGATCGACGGGCTCGAGCTGCGGATCGAAGTCCGGAGGATCTAGGCGCATGTCACCAGCGCCCGTGATCGATCTGAACGCGGACGTTGGCGAGCGGCCGGGCGCGGAGGGCATCGCCGCCGACGCCGCGATTCTGGCGGCGGTGTCGAGCGCCAACGTCGCCTGCGGCTTCCACGCCGGCGACGCCGGGACGATGCGTGCGGTGTGCTCGGAGGCCGTCGCACGACGTAAGCGGATCGGGGCGCACGTGTCGCACCTCGATCGTGAGGGCTTCGGGCGGGGAGAGCTCAACGTCGACCCGGAGACGCTCCGCGACCAGGTCGTCCAGCAGATCGAGGCGTTGCGGTCGGTCGCGGGCTTGGTCGGCGGCGCCGTCGTGTACGTCAAACCGCACGGAACCGCTTACAACGTCGCCGCTGTAGCGCGGACCTACGCAGATGCGATCGCCGCCGCGGTCGCGTCGGTCGATCCGGCGCTCAAGCTGCTGGGCCCGCCGGACTCGGCACTGCTTGCCGCCGCCGAGGCACACGGGCTCGAGGGCGTCGCCGAGGGGTTCGCGGACCGTGCCTACGCTCCCGACGGCACGCTCGCGCCGCGCAGTGAGCCGGGCAGCGTGCTGACCGAGCCGAACGCTGTCGTGACCCATGCTCAGGAGCTCGCCGAGACGGGCCGCTTCCGCTCCCTCTGTCTGCACACCGATACCCCTGGTGCAGCCGACCTAGCCCTGGCCGTGCGCAATCGTTTGATCGGCGCCGGCTTCGAGATCCGTCCCTTCGCGTGAAACGCGTCGGCGACCGCGCGACGCTGCTCGAGCTGGCGGACAACGCGGCAGTCCACGCGGCCGCCCACGCCGCACGGCAACAGCTGGGTCAGCAATTGGAGGATGTCGTACCCGGCCACACGACGCTGCTCCTCGTATGGAAGGAAGGTCACGTCGTGTCTGATTTGGAGACACTCGAACATGCCTCCAAAGCGGACACGACCGAGACCGGCCCCACGGTGACCATCCCCGTGAACTACGACGGTGTCGATCTGGAGGCTGTCGCGGCGAAGCTGGACATGAGTCCCGAAGCGGTGGCGGAGCTGCACAGCGAAGCGGAGTACACGGTCGCGTTCATGGGGTTCGCTCCCGGCTTTCCTTATCTCATAGCTGGCGAGCCGTTTCCGTTACTGGAGCTGCCGAGGTTGGAGACGCCGCGGACGGAGGTGCCGGCGGGAGCGGTTGCGGTTGCGGCGGGGTACTGCGGGATCTATCCGCGCAGCTCGCCCGGAGGCTGGAATCTGCTGGGGCAGACCGACGTCGTGCTGTTCGACGCTGCGCGCGATCGGCCGGCGCTGCTGGAACCTGGGACACGCGTGCGGTTCGAGCCGGTCTGAGACTGATGACGACGATCGAGGTGATCGCACCCGGAGCGCTGACGACGGTCCAGGATCTCGGCCGCCCCGGCTGGGCGCACCTCGGCGTGCCACGGTCGGGCGCGGCCGACCGGCCGGCGCTGCGGCTCGCCAACCGCCTGGTCGGGAATGAGGCCGGCGCTGCCGCTTTAGAGACCACCCTGAGCGGTCCGCGGCTGCGATTCGATGCGGAGACAGTGGTCGCGCTGACGGGCGCGCCGGTCGATGCGACAGCCGGTGACCAGTCCGTGCCGATGGACACAGCCGTCACCGTCGCGGGGGGCGAGGTGCTCAAGGTCGGGAACGCCAAACAGGGCCTGCGGACCTATATCGCTTTCCAGGGCGGGATCGATCTACCGCTGGTGCTGGGCAGCGCGGCAACCGATCTCCTGGCCGGCCTCGGGCCTGCGCCACTGGCTCGCGGAGACACGCTGGCGTTGGCACCGGCTGGCGTCAGATGGGGCGGGCGCGCCTCCGGCGC
>DATAUP010000028.1:0-86660 GCA_036268195.1 Solirubrobacteraceae bacterium | reverse complement strand
CGGCGTCCACGGAAGTGGCCGGGTGGCATGTGGGTTACTCGCCGTGTTTGTTGTGGTGCTTGGCGTGGCCTGGTGGTTGCCCGCCGTGGCCGGGGGGGTGCGCCGCTGGCGGCGTTGGGTGTGCGGGTGAGCCCTCCGGAGTTAGCGTCGGCGCGCGGGCAAGTGCCGTGCTGAGCTTCGCGACTGCCTCTTTGAGGGCGGGCGCCGCACCGGATGTGATGTGTCCTTGCTGTTCAAGCATCGCGACCTGCTGCGAAAGGTTTGTGAGCTGCTGCTCGGCGTTTGCGGTGTTGCCCATGTCGTACGAGTTCAGGACATTCGCGAGCCCATTACCCATCTGTTGAGCTGCTTGCTGATCGATCGCTCGGGACTGGACATCGTCGGTGCTTAGCGCTGTCAGCGCACCGGCGGTCTGTGCAACGGTGCGAGGCTTGGGCGGCCTTCTCGCCGTCGTGATGGGCGGCTTGGTGGGGGCGGCGGCAGTCGTGGTCGTGATCGTCACACGCGGGTGCTTCTTGGTGGTCGTGAACCTGGACGCTCCGGTGGGGTGCGACGAGCTTCCGCCGAGTGCGAGCGCGATCACGGCGACGGCAGCAGCAACAACACCGACCAACGCTCCCGCGACGAGCAGTCGGCGGCGGCGAGGGCGCGCGGCCCGCAGCTGCAGTGTCGCGGCCGTCGAGAGCTGTCGCGCGGTCGGCGTCACAGCCGTTGGAGTCGTGGACGGTCTCGTCGATTGGTTGGTTAGCCCGTCGCGGACCTGCGCTGCGGTCTGAGGCCGGCAATCTGGCGTCTTCGCAAGCATCCACATGACGAGCGCCTCCAGTTCCGGCGAGACCCGTCTGGTCTCGTCGCGCAGCCTGGGTGCGGTGACGTTTGCATGCTGGTGCAGGATCGCGGCGGCGTTGTCGCCGGTGAACGGCGGATGCCCGGCCAGCAAGGTGTAGAGCACGCACCCCAGCGAGTAGATGTCCGAGCGCTCATCAGCCGCCTGGCCAAGCGCCTGCTCGGGGGACATGTAAACCGCGGTGCCTAGCACTGACGCGGTCTGCGTGAGTGTCGTGCCGCCCATTGCGCGCGCGATCCCGAAATCGAGCACCTTGACCGAGCCGTCCTGGGCGACCATCACATTGGCGGGCTTGATATCCCGGTGCACGATCCCCGCGGCGTGCGCAGCAGCGAGCGCGTCCGCGACGCGCGCCGCGATGCCCGCCGCCCGTCCGGGCTCAAGCGGACCCTCATCGCGCACGATCGCCTCGAGGCTCCGGCCTGAGATCAGCTCCATCACGATGTACCGCGTCGCTTCATCAGCGCCGGTGTCATAGACCGCCACGACCGCGGGATGGCTGAGCCTGGCAGCGGCGCGCGCTTCGCGTTCGAACCGCGCAACACTGGTCGGATCCTGGCCGCCGACCGCCTCGGGCAACAGCTTCACCGCCACCGACCGGCGCAACAGCAGATCGACAGCACAGTAAACGGTGCCCATCCCGCCCCGGCCGATCACCTCGCAGAGCTCGTAGCGCCCAGCCAGCGTCCTTGACCCGTTATCCATCCAGAGCATTCTCGCGACCAGCCGCGGCTCGCGCTGTGTCGGACAGGTGACGTCGAGACAAACCAACGGCCACGGGTGGACAGCTCGCTCCGCCCAGCGACCACGTTGATCTCATCTCCAGGCTCCGCATCGGAGACTGCGCCCGACTGTCTCTGCCACAACACGCCCCACGTCGGACGCCTGCTTTCCGCGCCAGGCGTTGATGGCACCACGATCCCTACGCCAGGGTCTCGTAAACCGCGCGCGAAGGAGGGCTGAGGCGTCGGTGGCCAAGGTGCGCGTCCGAACGCCGATGCAGGTGCACCGTCGCCCGGTTAGCTAATCATGCGTTCTGCGGGGGCCCATGAGTTTGTCGCTTGTTCGAGCCTCAGGCGCGTACTGTGGCCGCGAAGAGATCGAGCTTTCCGGTGCGGGTGTCGTTCCATACGAGTTGGAAGGCGCCGGCGGTAGCGGCCATGCCCTGCCAGTCCCCGATCCACCAGGTTCCGTATTTGCCGCGGGACGCGGTTGTTCGGTCTTGCGGGTTAAACGGGGCTGTGGTCACTCGCAGGGGTGGGTGGAAGCGGAGAACGCCTGGTCGCGAGATCAGTAGGACCTCGTTGATCCGGCCGGTCGCCAGGGCAAAGGCGGAGATCGCGAGCCGGCCCGCGTTGTCGACCACGAGGTTCGGTTGGAAGTAGATGACGCCGTCGTCGGGAGTTGCGCGCACCGGGGTAGACCAGGTTCGGCCGCGGTCGTGGGATGCCGTCACCGCGATGTCCGAGTGTGCGGTTCCGGGTTTGTGTTTCGTGAATGCTACGTAGATGGCGTCGGCGTTGAGGGACGCTGCGACCGTTGGGCCGCTGTTAGGCCTGGCGCCACCGCGCAGTGCGATCGCCGCTGATTCTGATCCGAGATGGACGGGCTGAGCGAAGCTCCGTCCGTAGTCGGTCGAGCAGACTGCGACGACTTGGCCGATCATGTCGCCGGCGGGGTTCTGTTGTGTTGTCCAGTCGCAGACGGCGCAAACCAGGCCGTCCGGACCGGTGGCGAGCTGGGGGCCGGCGCTGACCAGCGACGGCCTGCTTGCCTCCGCCAGGATCCTCCGCGGCGGCTCGAAGGTTTCGCCGCCGTCGATCGAGCGTCTTAGGTCAAGTGCCGTATGTGAGTTGCCGGCGCCCCAAGCGACGTAGACGTTGGTCTCGGCCCCAGTCTGGCCCTGGCCGGTGGCCAACCATGGGTGATCGCTGTAGGTTCCCGCCGTCAGCGTCAGTGGCTCGGAAAAGCTGCGCCCGCCGTCGTCGGTTCGCCAGACGTACACGGCACGGTTGGCGTCCGGGTTGGCTCGCGTGACTGGGGCGCCGTGACCGGACCGCGTCGCGCAGATGTAGGCACGGCCGCGGGTGTCGAAGGCGATGTTCACATCGTCCCCGGCGGGCCCGGCCACCGGCTGCGGTGGTCGGCCGCCCGGCTGCCAGCTCGCGCCCGCGTCGAACGAGACGTACGTCGGGATGAACTCGGGCGGCCTAGACGAGCCTTGGCAAGCGACGAGGAGTTGTTCGGGGTGCCGCGGGTTGGCGGCCAGCGACGGCCCCACGTGATCCCCGTAGGTGTCCTGGCTCACGCGTACGTTGACCCCGACGCTCGGTGCGGCGTCGGCCGATGGCGGGGATGTCGCGCTGTCGCAGGAATACAGCGTGAGCAGGGCTGCTGCGGTCACCCCGCTTCGCAGCAGGCTCCGGCGGGAGATTGGTTCATCGTGCATCCCGTGCATGGTTGGTCAGGAAATTGGACCTCGTGCGAACAGGCTGCGAAGAAACTGCGAAGATCGATGGCTGTGGCTTCGTTGGTGGTCGACACTGTGCTGGTGTCAACCGTCTCGTACCCGGTCCGGCCGCTTGTGCTCGTGGTCGAAGACGACCCAGAGATCGCCGCGCTGATCCGGGACTTCCTTCTGGCAGAGGAGTTCGGTGTCCGGCTCGCAGCTGATGCCGAGCAGGCAGCCGGGGCGCTCGGGATAGCGCCGGATTGCGTGTTGCTCGATGTGATGTTGCCGGGCGCGTCGGGGTTCGAACTGTGCCGCGGCATCCGGGCCGAATCAGACGTTCCGATTCTGTTCCTCAGCGCCCGGGACGGTGACGCTGACAAGATCCGAGGTCTCGGCCTCGGAGGCGACGACTACATCGTCAAGTCGGCAACCCCGGCGGAGGTAGTCGCTCGTGTCAAGGCCGTCTTGCGTCGCTCGGGCCCCTCGGATGGGCGACTTCGCTTTGGCCGTCTGGAGGTCGATCTAGCCGCGCACGAGGTGCTCGTCGACGGCAGACCGATCCGTCTGACCGCGCGCGAGTTCGAGTTGCTGCAGTTGCTGGTGCAGAACCCGCGGCAGGTGTTCAGCCGAGAGCATCTCTTCGAGCTCATCTGGGGAACCTTCGGCGATCGCAGCGCTGTGTCCGTCTACGTGAGCCGGCTGCGCGAGAAGATCGAGGACGACCCGAGCGTGCCCCGCTACATCGTCACCGTGTGGGGTGCCGGGTACCGGTTCGACGGAAGCCTCACCCGTCACGACTCGACCGAATGAGAATCATCCATGTCTCGGCGCGCGTTGCGCTCGCGGTCTCCCTGCTCGCGCTGCTCCTGCTGTCTGCCGGCGCCGCAACCGCTGGCTACCTCATCGAAGCTCATGATCAGCGCGCCGACCTCGCCCACCGACTCGCAGACGCAGCAAGCTACGTCGAGCACGGCGCGCGGCACGTCGGTAAGGCGCGTTGGCAGCAAGCCTTCTCCCGAAGGCTTGCTGCGCTCGATTTGACGGCGCAACTCACGATCGCTGGACCGGGGCGTAAGCGTGCCGTCTATGTGAGCAGGGAACTCGGTCCAACGACGCCGCGCACCCCGGGACCGTCATCCGACACGCCTAGCGCGACCTTCCAATTCCCGCTATCGGGAAGCCCCCTCGTGCTCGATCTCTACGCGCCTGCTCTCAACCGCTCCCAGCGACTGTTCATCGCACTCGCCGCCGGACTCTTCGCGCTTCTAGTCTGCGGGGCGCTGCTCATGTGGGCAGCAAGCCGCTGGCTCGTCATCCCGCTGCTCCGCCTCAACACACAGGTCGACGCAATCGCCGGTGGAGACCCTGTAGAGACGCCTGCCGGCTCGCCGATCCGGGAGGTAGCGAACGTCGCCCAGGCGATCGCTGGCATGGGCGCCACACTCGCCCGCACGGCCGAGGAGGACGCGCGACTCGAAGCTGAGCGGCGCATGCTCGTCACCTCAATCGCCCACGACCTACGCACCCCGTTGTTCTCGCTACGTGGCTACCTCGACGCGATCGCCGCAGGCATCGGAGATTCGAAGGAGCGTCTAGATAGCGCGCGAGCCAAGGCCCAGCAAGTTGATCGGCTCGTCACCGGCCTGTTCGACTACACAAAGGCCGATTTCGACATGCAACCCGCACTGCACACGACAGACCTCGCAGAAGTGGTCGCGGACACGGTCGCGTCATTCGAATTCGCGGCCGACGAGCGCGGAGTTGAGCTGAAGCTGACCCCCGACGCTAGCTACGCGGTGAGGCTCGATCGCCACGGCTTCGAACGAGCACTCGCAAATATCATCGACAATGCGTTGCGCCACACACCTTCGGGCGGGACGGTCGAGGTCACCTGCGGTGCAGACACAGACACTGCGTTCGTGCGCGTGCTCGATGACGGCCCCGGCATCCCGTCGGGCCTGCTCACAACCCTGCCGGAGCCGACGATGCGAGCCGGCACCACTCGCGACGGCAATGGTGCGGGCCTCGGGCTCGCGATCGCCTCCCGCCTGCTCCAAAACCAAGGCGGCACGATCGACGCGACAAACGCACCCGAGCGCGGTGCGCTCGTCACGCTCCGGCTACCGCGCAATGTCGTGTAGCGCTCTGCCTAACACAGAAGCTGGCGCTCATCAACGCTCAGACATCGCCAACACGAACGTGACACGTGGGTCGGGCATGCTGAATCCGATCGTGCGGGGACGCGCGCTTCCCGCGCGCGAAGCGCGTCTCTTGCTGCGGAGCTGGAGATACGTTGGCTGGGGTGGGTGCGGGTCTGTCGTGGGTCTGTCTCGTCGCTTCAGGGTTCGTGTCGAGTGATGGTGCCGATGCGATCGATTGACTTGTCGAACGAGAGGATCTGCTCGACGCCGGTCGCTTGGGCCTGCGCGACTAGATAGGCATCGGCAAAGTCCAAACGGTCGACCTCGTAGACCTCCAGTGCGCGAAGCAGAGTCGCCGAGTCGAGGGTCTTGATAGTCGGCAGCGCGGCCAGCAGCTTGCGGCCGGCGGGGTTGAGCTTGACCGTGACGGTCACCTTCTTGCCGGGCCGAATCATCACCGTCTTCGTGGCGACGATGACCTTGCGGGACTTGCACCTGGTGCTCGCGCTGAACGCGATGGGCCGGCCGCCCCGGGTCGTCTCGGTCGTGGTCAGCGTCTCGGTCGCCCGGCAAGGCAGGACCGCCGAGGGCGCGCAGGTCAATTTGTCGGTGACCCCCGCGGCGGTGGACGCCGGGGTTCCGACCACCGAGTAGAGACCGGTGCGCGGGTTTGTGCCGGCGTTTGCGGGCAGCGAGGCCTCGACGCCGGCCGCCCACGTGCCGGACGTCTCGGTCAACAGCAGCCCGTGTTGGTACCCGAACTGTGCGTCCTCCGCTTGCAGCTCGCCCGCCCCGACTTCGTCTACGGCGAATGGCTGCGGCGCGAGCGGCATCGGCTTGACGCGCGCAAGCACCTGCGCGCCGCGCTCGAGATGTTCGCGAGCATGGGCACCGAGGCGTTCGCCGCACGCGCCAAGCGCGAGCTGCTGGCCACCGGCGAGAGTGTCCGCACACGCAGTGTCGAGACCCGCGATGAGCTCACCCCGCAGGAGGCTCAGATCGCGTGGCTAGCCCGCGACGGCCTGTCGAACTCTGAGATCGGTACGCGCCTTTTACCAGGTCGTCCGGCAGTCTCACGGCTATCTGCTTGCTCATAGCAAGGCGGTACCAGGTTGGGATGCCAAGGGTTTGCGCCAACGCCAGATCGAACACCTGTTCGCGGCCCGTAGTAGGTTCTTGACGAGGCGTCGCTACGCGGCCGCGCGGGGCTCAGGCGCAGCAGACACTTTGCACGGCGGGAGCATCGAGCTTGCGACGGCGCAGGGTGACTCGTTGCGGTACGCGCGACTGACGAGCGCGATGGGTGAGCGCCCTGCAGCATCCGGCTACGCGCTGAGGTCTTGTTGATGGGCTGCGACGAGTCTATGTGGGATTTGAGGGTTCATGGGGCGTCCTCGCGTGGTTTGCGGGCGCGGATGATCGCCGAGCCGGCGTACTCGTGAACCCGGTGGGTTTCTTGGATCTCGATCTCTTGGAACCCGGCGACTGTGAGGATCTGCTCGAACTGTTGGCGGGTGAGCGCGCCTGCGATGCAGCCGGTGTAGGCCTGCATGTCGGCGCGGGTTGCGTCGTCCATGTTCTCGTCTGCGATCACGTCGGAGACGGCGAACCGTCCGCCGGGCCGCAGGACGCGCGCAGCTTCGGCGATGACGCGTGGCTTGTCACCGGAGAGGTTGATCACGCAGTTGGAGATCACTACGTCGACGGTGCCGGCAGGCAGCGGGATCTCTTCGATGTGCCCACGCAGCCATTGCACATTCTCGACACCGGCCTTCTGCTGGTTCTCGCGCGCGAGCGCCAGCATCTCGTCGGTCATATCCAGGCCATAGGCCAGGCCGGTCGCACCGACGCGCTTGGCCGATAGCAGCACGTCGAGCCCGCCACCGGAGCCGAGATCAAGGACCGTCTCCCCCTCGTGGAGCTCGGCGACGGCGGTCGGGTTGCCGCAGCCAAGCGAAGCAAGCGCGGCGGTGTCAGGAATCTGCTCACGATCACGAAGCGCATACAGGGCTGCACCGAACACTTCGCTGCCCCCGTCAAAGGTCTCGCTCGGCGCGCAGCAACCGGCGCCCGGGTCCGTGCTCGTCACCTGTCGAGCGGCTGCTGCGTAGCGCTCGCGAACCTGCTCACGAATGTCCGTCGCCGACGTGTCGGTCATCTTGCCGGCTGCACAGCCGCACCCCTCTCCGTGGCTCGGATCACAGCACGTTGCCTCGTCGCTGGGCGCGCAGCAGTCGGTTTGCTGTTCGGGTGCGCAACAGGATGAGGTCTCGACCGTGGTGGTCTCGGGCTTGGTCAGCTCAGCCATGCGGATAGCTCCTTGAGTGCATCGGGGATCACGTAGTAGTAGGCCCACAGCCCCTGCCGCTCGGAATCGACGATTCCGGCCTCCCGCAGCTTCTTCAAATGGTGCGAGAGCGTTGGCTGAGAGATGTCAAACAGCGGGACCAGCTCGCAGACGCACACCTTGCCCGCGTGCTTGCGCAGCACATCCACGAGTTGCAGCCGGATCGGGTCACCGAGAGCTTTCGCGACCTCGGCCATGCGGATCGCCTGCTCACGCTGCACGTCCGGGTAGACGACCGGCTCGCAACAGGGGTCCCCCGCCGGGCGCTTGGTTTTCGGGGTGAGTTCTAGGACCGGCAGATCGACGCTCACGTATAGACAGATATCAATTGAAGTGACAAGTGTCAATGGGTAGACTGCCACTCGCCGTGAGAAAGGGCACGATCATCCCCTCTGACTTGGGCCGGCGCCTGGTAGCCGAGCTGCTCGGGTCGGCGTTCCTCGCCGCGCTCGTGATCGGCTCCGGGATCGCTGCCAGTCAGCTCTCACCGGGTGAGGTTGGTCTTGAGCTGTTCGAGAACGCGGTGGCGACCGGCGCGGGGCTGTTCGTGATCATCCTCATGTTCGGGCCTGTCTCGGGCGGGCACTTCAACCCGGTCGTATCGCTCGTGGACGCGAGGTTCGGTGGGCTGAGCTGGCGTGACGCGCTCGCCTATACATCGGCGCAGATTACGGGGTGCATCCTTGGAGCGCTCGCGGCAAACGCGATGTTCGCGCACGCACTTGTGAGCATCTCGACGAAGCACCGCGCGTCTAGCGCGCATCTGTTCTCGGAGGTGATCGCGACGCTCGGGCTGCTGCTCGTGATCTTCTCGCTCGCCCGCACCAAGCGCAGTTCGACAACGCCCGCGGCGGTCGGCGCGTACATCGGCGCCGCGTACTTCTTCACAAGCTCGAGCAGCTTCGCGAACCCCGCAATCAGCGTCGGCCGGATGCTCTCCAACACATTCGCCGGAATCGCACCCGGCTCAGTACCGGGATTCGTGCTCGCCCAACTCGTCGGCGGAGGCGTGGCGATCGGCGTGATCAAGTTCCTCTACCCGCACGTCACCCCCCGCGACGCCGCCACGGTCGTGGTCCCGCAAGCGTCATGAGCACAGTCCTGTTCGTCTGTCGCCAGAACGCGGGCCGATCGCAGATGAGCCAAGCGCTGTTCGCCCGGGCCGCCAGCGGCCGACATCGTGCGCTCTCAGCCGGCACCGCCCCGGCCGACCATGTTCACCCCGAAGTTCTTGAGGTTATGAACGAGGTCGGGATCGGTGTCTCTGACCGCACCCCGCAGCTACTCACCCGCGAACTCGCCGAACAGGCCGATCTCGTGGTCACGATGGGGTGCGGGGACGAGTGCCCGTTCATCCCCGGTAAGCGCTACATCGACTGGGACCTCAACGATCCCGCCGGCCAACCCATCAACCAGGTCCGCGCCATCCGCGACGAAATCGAGACACGCGTCGATGCGCTGATCGTCCAACTCGACAGCGACTCCCCACCGAGCTAACCCTGATTGCACTTGCGCTCGCTGGCGAGCCCGGAGCGCTTGCTGTTATAGGTCCGAGGCTGCAGGTTGGCCACGGCGCGCGCCACGAACGCGGTGCACATCGCCGCCATGTAACGGCCCTGCTCGGCACGGATCTCGGCCTGCCGGATGACATGGCGGCCGACGGCGCGCCCGAGCACTTCCCCCTCGGTGGCCCGGACGCAGCAGGTCCGAGCCACCGTGGGGAACACCATGCGGCGCCGTTGCGCCCATTTATCTGAACCGTCTAATTCGTGCTGACCGGCGTCGTCACGCTTGCACCGAAGACGTTGTGGCTCACATCAGTGCCCGGGGCGTTGAGGGTGAAGATGCCGACCTGGACGTCAACGATCACGTTCCCGCGGATGACGGTGCCGGTGAGCGGTCCGGGTGTCGGCCCACCGGGCACGGCGCCTGAGGCGACGAGGATCCCCGTCGTCTGGGTATCCGGCATGGCGAAGTCGTAGTCGCCGTCGAGGTTGTCGTTACTCAGGAAGTTGCCCCGGAGGACATTCCCGTTGAGATCCCCCGGGAAGTGCTGATGGATCGTGATGCCCGGCAGGCCATTGCCGATCGCGACGTTGTGACGGATGACATTGTCGTAAGCGCCGGCGAACGGTGCGCCGCCGGCGAGCAGGATCCCGCCGCCCTGACCTGCGACGCCGTTGTCGTTGGAGACGTTGCCCTCGACGACGTTGTCGAACACGCCTGCTGCGCCCGTCGGAGCGCCGGTTGCCGGGTTGACCGCGGCCGGATTATGGCCAGCGAGCGTGATCCCGCAGTCGTCGGTGTTGCCGATCGCCCGGTTGCCGCGGATGATGTTGCCCGACGTCGGGCCGAACTCGTCGGTCATCAGAATGCCGCCGACGTTGTCGATGATGTTGTTGTCTTCGACGAGCGAGTTCGTCACCGAAACGAGGTGGATCGTCTCACCGCAATCCCCGGGCGCTTCGAGGGTCGAGTAGCACTGTCCGGCGTCCGTGCCGAAGCCGGCTCCGTTGTCGGTCAGTGTGTTGTCGCGGATCGTGACATCGGAGACCGGGGTGCCGGTTGTCACGGGGGCACCGTCGGTGGAGGCCGGCGCGACCGGGGCTGTACCGACGAGGATCCCCTCGAACTCCGCGTTCTCGATCGTGAAGCCCTCGACAGTAGATCCCGAACCGCCTGGCCCGACGATCTGCACGCCGTTTCCGAACGGTGAGCTCGTCGCGTCGATGGTCGCGTGCTGGCCGCGGAGACTGATGCTTTTGTCGATCTGAACGCCGCCGTCATAGGTTCCAGGCAGGGCGATCACGGTGTCGCCGGTCCGCGCGGTCGAGACGGCGTTGGCGAGGCTGCAGGGATCGTTGAATCTGCACGATCCGGCCGTTCCGTTCGGCGAGGCGTAAAGAACCTTTGAGCCATGGCTATGCCACCACCATGAGTCCCGGCCTTGGTGGCCGTGCGCGAGCGCCGGCGACGCAGCGGCCGCCACTGCGACAACGGCAACGCCCGCGATCAGCGCTGCCTGTGTTGCTCTTCTGATCGGTCCCATCGTGCCCTCCTAAGTTCAGTTACGTCGCGCGTCTCGGCGCAACACCGTTCTTGGAAGGTCGACTATCCCACAGCATTTAAGGCATTTGTACGTTTCGGTTGTCAGACGCTTTCGCCGTCAGCGGTCCATTGGGCGGCGAAAGCCCGTTCGTATGCGGGCCGCGCTTCGCCGCGGGCAACATAGGCGGCCAGTTTCGGAAACTCGTCCAGAAGGCCCGAAGCTCTAAGCCTGAACAGCACCGACACCATCATGAGGTCGCCTGCGCTGAAGTCCCTATCGAGCCAGCCGGCATCGCCCAAGCGGGCAGAACGTTGCACCAGTCGATCGTAAAGGCGGTCTTTGACCACAGGCAGGCGCTCTTCGGCCATGACTTGTCACCCTCCGCGAACCTGGCGGTTGCGAGTCGAGGATCGGCCGAAGGGATGAAGGCGCAGATGCGCGGGTTCCTTCTGCGCGCGGAACGAGACAAGGCGAACCTCGTAAGGCTGGCCCACCTCTTCAAGCGCCCAGCGAACGCGGAGGCTACGTGAGGGTCCCGCGTTGGGAGCCTCTAAACGAGCGTGCGTTTGCTGTGTGTCGCTGCTGAAGGAGCGCGACGAGTCGGGCCAGGGCGTCGGTTGCGGCGGCGAGTGCCTCGACCTCGTCGTCTGGAATCTCGGCGAGGTGGCTGCCGAGCAACTCGCGGACCCGTGTCAGGTACTCCTCGAGCGCGACGGCACCCTCGTCGGTCAGCTGGACAAGGACCACGCGCCCGTCGTCGGCCTGACGCTCGCGGCGCACCAATCCTTGCTGTTCGAGTTGCTTGACGAGGCTCGTCATCGTTGGTTGGGCGAGCCCCTCCAGTCCTGCCAGCTCGGTGATCCGCCGTGGTCCGCTGCTGAGCGTGTTCAGTAGACCTAGCTCGGTGCGCGAGAGCTCGCCGTCGAGCTGACGTAGGAGCAGCCGAGCAAACAGGCCTGCAGCCGACGGCAGCTCCCTTGAGACGAAGTCGATCTGGTCGGCGCGGTTCAGTGGCACGATCGTAGGTGATTCCATATTGACAAACTATATTGTCTTTAGATATAATCTCTGAATCTTCCTGATCTCTGGGTCACCCCGCGGGCACGCCAGGAACCCGAACGCCATTTGATCAAAGGAGCGCGTCATGTTCCACAACATCCTGGTCGCCGTCGATGGCTCTGCCGACGCTGATGCGGCGCTGGCGCATGCGATCGATCTCGCCGAGAGCGAGCACACCCGCCTGACGCTGATCGCAGCCGTCGACGAGATTCCACCGACCGCGTACCTGATAGGCGGTCAAGCGACCGGTCAGATGAGGGAGGACGCTCACCATCAGGCGGAGACGGTCATCCGACAAGCACGGGACCTGATACCCGCGGACCTTCCGGTCACGACCGTGTTGAGCGAGCAGCCGATTCGACTGGCGCTGATGTACCAGCTCAAGGAAGCCCATCACGATCTCGTCGTCATGGGCTCGCGTGGTCGCGGTGCCGTCCGGTCCGCGCTCCTTGGCAGCGTCAGCCATTACGTGCTGAACCACTGCCCGGTTCCGGTGCTGATCGTCCATGCCGAGCGATCCATCCAACCCGCAACCCGCGAAATCCCGGCGGCGGCCTAGGTGACGGCGATGACCAATCGCCGCTCATGCACCCACCCACGTGACCGTCGTCAACGTCGTCGCCGTCGTCCACCCGACCTCGCAACGGCGACCATCAGTGAGACACCAGATCCGTCGTCGGCGATCCCCCACAACCTCAAGTGTCCCGTCGAAGTCGTGACGACGTCCATCCCCTGTCGACCTGGTCCGGCGGGGAACGCTCAGCGCTGAACCGACCGGCCGCCGCCGCTCCCATGAGCAGCCCGACCGCAGCGTCCTCCAACAGGCCCTCGACCCCAGCGGCAACCCTAGCCGCGGCAGTCACCTGTTCGCCGGTTGCCACCGGCTCGTCGAAGCTCTCGGCCAACACCAGCCGACGGATATGTCCCCGCCACTCGGAGACAGTCACGTCCCGCGCCTCGAGCCACGTACGCAGTTCATCACCGGCAAGCAGGTTCCGCTGTCGCCGGAATTGCCCTTCGGCGTTTCGGATCGCCTCGGGGTCGGCGACAGCTCCGGTGAGTTCACCTGCCACTCCGCGCCCGATCAGCTGTCGCAGGGCCGGCCATGTCCACCTGTGCTGATGGGGGCGTTCGTTAGTGGGCCTTGGCAGAAATTGTTCCGCAGGCTCCTCAGGTGTCTTTAGCATCGGCCCATGAGGCCTGCTCGGATTTGTGTGGCTTCTTTGTCTGTGCTGCTCGTGGCCTTGGCGACGTCCCCGTTGGCTCGGGCGAGCGCCAGAATCACCAATGCCTCGGCACACGTCGACGAATCGCAGCAGGACGGATACGCTCAGGAAGCATTCACGCTGACTGTGTCTAAGGGCGCCCAGCCCATCAAGTCATTGGACCTCGGCCCGCCGTCTGGATTGCAATATGGGCCGGTCGGTACGGGGCTGCAGATAACGAGTGCGGGCAAACCCGTTGGTCACACGGCCAAGCATTACGAGAACGACATCGCTGTCTCGTTTAGGCATCCCGTGATGAGCGTTCGCATCCAGATCTCCTCACCCGCGATCCACAACTGCACGGCCGGTGCCGTGTGGCCCGTCGGGGCTGTGGGTGCGACCGGCCTCGACGCAGGTCAGGGCACGATTGAGCCTCGCGCCGTCACGGTGCGTTTCATCAAGGTTTCGTCTCCGGGCTGGTGGCATCCGAGCCGTTCGGCACAGCAGGCCGTGTGCTGATCAGCTGGCAAACGTCAGGCGGCTGCAGCTACGGATCCCGGCGAGCTCGTCGAGTGCGACGCCACCGTGCGAACCGAGCGGGTCGTGCGGGCCGACCGCCTGGGCGGGTGCTGTGCAGCCCGCAACCACCGGTACGGCTCGGATCGGGATCTTCTCGGCGGCTAGCCTCGCGTTGAGTGCGCCCAGCGCCCCGAGATCGTTGAGTTTGATCGTGACGGTATCCCGGGCCTTGGTGACCGCGAAAGCTGGCGGCGCACTGGTTAACGCCACTGTGACGACGGCTGCCGCAACGGCTGTGACCAACGCGCCGCGCCGCCTACGACCAAGCGCGGACAGCTGGCCATGCGTTCGCGGAACCTCGCGATCGGCGGATCTGGCATCGGCGTGATCGCGATCTGCCGGCGCATCGCGGCGATGACCGACTCCTGCCCATCTGTGAAGTGCTGGTCGTCCATCAAAGCGACCGATCGAGTGCCCGATCGGTCATCGCGCCGGAGCGGTAATAGTCGCTGAGCTGGTTGCGCGCGATCCCGAAGATCCATGCCTCGACCTCCCCATCTGACCGCGCCTTGCAGCCCGTCCAGCCAGCGGACGCCATCGCCCAACACTCCGCCCACAGCTCAGTCGCAGCGTCGACATCGTGCATGCGCCGAGCGAGATGCAGCAGCAGCGGCCGACTGATGCGGTCGTGTAGCTGCTCGAACGCTTCCTTTGACCTCCCTGCGGAAGGATCGGAGCGAAACCATACCGGCCGCGGATGTCCCGCAGACTGGACGATAGATTCGAGCCATGCTCAGACGAGCGGCGAGCGTGCCCGGCCGTGCGACCAGCCGGCGGTGCGCTGTTCGCTCGCGCTCCGTTGCCGCCGGACTCGTTGCGGGGCTGATCATCCCGGCGCTTCTGCTCGTCGGGTGCGGCAGCAGCGACGTGGCGCGACCGGCGGTCTGCCGGCTGAAGGCACAGCAGGCGATCGCGCGGGATCTGGGCATCAGCACTGGCACCATCAACTACGCCAGGTCGGTCGGCAGCAACGGCATGCCACAGTGCGCGTTCACAGCGCGCGCTGCCAGCCACAGGGTGCTTGTGTTGGTCAACGTCGATGACGGACCGCAGGCCTACTTCAGGCTGCTGCGAACCGTGAACGAGGCGACCCAGATCTTCGGTCCGCCGCCCCCCGGCTTCCACCCCCCACAGGGGTTGTCGGGGCTCGGACCCTTCGCCTCCTGGTTCCCGAACACATATCAGCTGATGGCGACCAATAGCGTGGACCTGGTGACCGCGGCCGTGACATGGCCAGGAGCCGGGCGTAACAGGGATGTCGCGGTGGCCCGCGCCGCGGTCGTGCCATACCTCGCGCACCCGCGCGGACATGGCAATACCAACGATTACCCGTGAGCGGAGTCCGGTCGATTGCTTGGCGACAGACGAAGCCGTAAGTTGGCTGCTGAACCTGCCGCTAGACCTGCCGCAGGTTGGCGTTCCAGGTCGCGACCAGTGGCGCCCGGTACTTCAGCGTCACGGTCTGATCGGCACCAACATTCGACGGTCGCGCTCCCCTTCGAGACCTTCCAGCCGAAGAAGTACGAGATCGCCATGTTGACGTCCTTTCGATCGGCTCCGACGGACGCGGGAGATCCTATAGCCGCAGCAAGAAGTGCGTTTCCGTCGATGAGCACTGGCTCGATTCAGCAGTGACTGCTTCAGCTCGCGAGTACGGGGGCAGAAGCCCGGCCGGGCCGGCCGGCTGCCGGCGCTTCACCAGCCGTTGGGTACCAGCGACTGCGTCGGATCTCGGCTACTCAGAGGCAGTGCCGGCGGCATCACCCAGGGATACCAAGAGACCTTCCACTAGGTCGCAATTGGCTTCGAGACCGTCGGTCCCGTCATGTGCACGGCCAGTCTGTCCCTCTGCGCGGGGCCTGACGGTCCCACCTCACTGAATCTCCGTAGCGTGGTGAAACGTTCCGATACGGCATCTGTCGACTGTTGCGTGACGCTTTGTACCCAACGACGGAATACAGGGTGATGGCTCGCCCAGATAAATCAGATGCGTTGCTGCTGGCGCTCGTACCGATCGCGCCAGAAACTCGTCCTCGGCGGCATAGTCAAAGGCTCCATCAAACCGGCAGTCATCGACCTCTTCAGGCAGCCTGGCAGACGCGACCGTGTCGGCGACCGCCGTCAACCAATCGAGTTCGTCCGCGATCGTCGAGGCGAAGTCACCGGCCGGCCGATAACCAAGTCCGAGTGCCGCGGTGGTATCGAGCACGACTGGCGGACGGCCGTCCCAGGGATGCCAGCCGAGCGGCGCCGGGACATCGTCGTCCAGCAAAACAACCTTCCATTTGTGGGCAAGATGGCTGGCGACGATCCCGGCGATGTCAACGCCAGAAGGCGCGTCAGGGTCTGCCGCGTTGAGAATCCGGGCGGCCGGTCGCTCAGCGATTGCCTCGACCAAGCTCGCGATGTTGACCGCCGCGCTCGGATGATCAATCCCCCGCCCCATACCCGCGAGCAGCACTACGGGCCGACCATCGAGCACGCGCTTCACGAACACCCACGCGCGCGCCGGGGCCGCGCCGCGGCCATGGACCTTGGAGGGCCGCAGCACCGTGACCGGCAGCCCGCTATCGAGCAACACCCGCTCAGCGGCGACCTTGTTCGCGCCGTACCCCTCGCGACTGCGGTAATCCATGTCGCCCGCAGGGACGGTGGGCTGTGACTCGGTTACCGGCCCCTCGAACCGCGGAGGCTCTGGCGAGTTCGCATGCCGGCCGAGCGCGTCGGCATAGACCGCCTTGCTCGAGAACATGACCGTCGAAGTCGCGTGCGCCGCCAGCGGCAGCAGACCCGCAGCGTCAGCCGCCGTGAAGCAGGCGCAGTCGACCAGAAGATCGGCACCGCCACCAAACGCGGCTCGCACTGCTCGCGCATCTGATCGATCCGCAGCCGTGAATCCGACCCTTCCCGTGAGATCCTCCGGGACCCTCCGAGTCCCGCGGGCCAGCACATCGACATCCCATCCCGCCGCAAGCAGCCAACGATCGACGGCCCCGCCGATCAGCCCCGTACCACCGATGACGAACGCACGCACCCGCGCAACTCTAGGAGCCCCCAGCCGCAGGCAGTTCATCTAGCCGTCGGGGCGTACGACGTAAATCTGCGGTAGCCCGCCAGTCCACTGACCACCGGGCTTGTATCTTCGGGCCCCTCGTGAGCAATTCACCCGGCCAGAACCTGTTGACCAGGGCCACAGGCCGGCTCGCGGTGCTGCGCCTCCGCGATCTGCGGTTCGTGTTTGGCGCGACGCTGGTCTCAGATCTCGGAGACGGGGTTGTTTCTGTCGCGCTTGCCTTTGCGGTGCTGGATCTGACGCACTCGGCAACCGATCTGGGGCTGGTGTTGGCGGCCAGGACGCTCGCTCAGGTTCTCGTGATGCTGATCGGTGGGGTCATCGCAGATCGCATGAGCAGGCGAACCGTGATGATGGCGGCCGACGCCGGCAGATTTGGATCGCAGGTGGCGATCGGCGTGCTGCTGCTCACCGGGCATGCAACGGTCGCTGAGATCGCGGTTTCGCAAGTGCTGCTTGGGATCGGCAGCTCGTTCTTCATACCTGCCTCAAGCGGCCTGATCCGCACAGTCGCGGGCGATCACGCCCAGGAAGCCAACGCACTCAGAACCATCGCGAGCTCCGGGGCGGGGCTGCTCGGTCCGGCGCTCGGAGGTGTGCTCGTCGTCGCCGTCGGGCCATCCTGGGCGATGGTTCTCGACGGCGTCAGCTATCTCCTCAGCGCTCTGCTGCTCTCGCGCGTCGGCGCCATCCTCGCGACGCTGAGACGAGACGTTGATGCTCCATCCTTCCTGACCGACCTTCGCGGCGGCTTCCGTGAGGTCACGAGCCGTACGTGGCTTTGGTCCTTGATCGTGAACATGGCCGTCGGAAACATTCTCTTCACTACGTGGCCTGTCCTCGGACCGCTGATCTGCAAGCAGCACTACGGAGGGGCACCTGCGTACGCGGCTCTGAGCGTTGTGTGGGCCGCCGGGATGCTCGTCGGCGGGAGCCTCCTACTGCGCTTCAAACCGCGGCACCTGCTGCGTGTCGCAATGCTCGCGAGTCTGCCTTGGACGTTGCCCGGGATCTTTCTCGGGCTCCACTTCCCGATCTATGTGGTCGGCCTCTTTCAGTTCGTCTCTGCTGCGGGGATCACGGTCGAAGGCGCGCTTTTCTGGACGACGATGCAGCAGAATGTTCCCGCCGAGTCAATGTCTCGCGTCACCTCCTGGGACTATGCAGTGACCATGTCAATCATGCCGTTTGGTTACGCCCTCGTTGGGCCGCTGGTGGGCTTGGTCGGCGTCTCTGCAGCGCTGATCGGATGCAGCGTGGCCGTCGTCCTGGTCACAAGCACGTGCTTCCTGGTCCGGGAGATTCGCATGCTTGAGTCAGTCCCGCCCGTGGCGTCACCACCGCCCGAGACCAAGCTAGCCGGCGCCTCGTAAGGGCTGCGCCGGCGTCTCAAGTCAGGTTCAGGCCACGCCTAGCCACCAGCGACCGGCAGAGCGTCGAGGGAGGCGAGGAAACCGCTCGTGGTGCAGGCGGCAGTGAAGAGGTACGCCATCCGCTGCACCGCGGCCAGATGCGCCTCTTGGGCTGAGAGTTCTCCGATGGCTTGTGAGGCGCACGCGTCGTGCAGCAGCGTCACCTTGAAGCCGCTCATGCTGAGAGCGTCAGCAGTCGTCTGGACGCAGATGGGCGTGGTCAGGCCCCCGAGGACCACACTGTCGAAGCCCAACGACTCGAGCCGCTGCATAAGGTCGCTGCTAGCCACGGCGGAGAAGGTCCGCTTGTAAACGAGCTCATCCGCCGGATCGACCAACTCTGCGTAGGGCTCCGCGTCCCGCGCGCCTTCTGCAAGCGCCTCTGCGACGTTCGGGACAAAGTCCACGATCCGGCCCTGCGGCTGGCGATCCGGCGTGTAGACCGTCTGAACGTGAATAACCGTGCCGCCGAGCTCGCGCCAGCGCGCGCTGGCGCGGCGGAAGTTCTCGACGGCGGCGGAAGCATCAGGAACCGGTTCGAACCCGTCTCCGAAGCCGACTTGGAAGTCGACTCCGAGCATCGCAGTCGTCTCGATCCCGAAGGGGTAATGAACGTTGCTGGGAACTTCGCGTGCCATCTGCTTCCTTTCGCGCGCGACTCAGGCAGCGGTAGCGGCCGTGCGCCACCCTTCCTGATAGCTGTCCCGAGCGACAGCGGAGTACGGTGCCGGGCTGACAACGACACGAACTTCGGTCTGCACGTGCGGTTCCACCGTCGGTTTGGTCGAACCGCCGTCAGGCTCACCCCACACCAGCGTCAACTCCGCACCGATCGGGACATTGCGGTCGACCATGCCCATCGAAAGGGCGGTGCGCTCGTTGAAGCTGTAGCCGGTCGTGGTCGAGAGACCAACCGTGTTGCCGTCCGCATCCTGTACCGCGTCATACATCGACGGGCTGTAGTTGGCCAGCGGCAGGTCGAAATACTTGTAGTTCGGTCCTTCACGATCAAACAGCGACGCGAAGATTCTTGCCATGTCATCGCCGTCCCAGGCGAGCGTGACCTTCTTGCGCTGCGCTTCCGGGTCCATCTGCTGTAGCGCATCGCGACCAATGAAGTCGTGGTCAAACGCGACGAAAGCCCCATATCCGAGATCCCACGGGGTGAGGTAGTAGTCCTCGACATCGTCTGAAACGAAGCTGCCCGACAGAGCGTTGATCGCCTCGTAGCTGTCGGCGGACAGCCACTCGCGGTACGCGCGCAGATCCTCGCTCGTGTAGATCGCGGGCAGCGGTGAGGGGATCCAGGCCGACTCGAGCGCGTTGGTTGGGTACGCCCGGGCGCCAACGGGCAGCAGCCCAAACTCGGCGCCGGCGTCGAGGATCGCCTCCCGGATCCGGTCATAGGACTCGTACGGCCCCCAGATCTCAAGGCCTGGGGCGCCGGCCATGCCGTGGCGCAGGGTGCGGACCCGTTCACCGGCGATCGTCATCTCCCCCATGTTGAAGAACTTCAGCTGTTCCACCGGGCCGCCGTTGAGCTTCTCGATCACCTGCCATGCGTTCGGACCCTGGATCTGCACTCGCCAGCAGCGGCGCGAGACGGGCTTGCCCATCGGCCGCGACGGCGAGCGGCGATCAACGACAACGTCGATGTCATAGCCGCCGGTGTCGGCGTAAAACAGCAACCAGTTGGCGGCCGGAGAGCGCCCGACATACACGAACTCATCGTCAGCTTCACGAAACATGATGCCGTCGCCGACCACGTGGCCGGCGGGTGTGGTCGCGACGTACTGCTTGGCCTTGTTGACGGCAAAGTTCGCGACACTGTTGACAGCGGTGTCTGAGATCAGCTGCAGCGCGCCGGGGCCCTTGATGAAAACGTTGTCCATGTGGTGGGACTGGTCGTACATGACCGCGGTCTCACGCCAGGCCCGCTGCTCGTCGCGCCAGTTGCTGAACTCTGGTGCCACCACCGGATACACGTAGGCGCCTACCTGGGAGTTGCGCAGCATCTCGACGATGCTTGGCTGAGCGTCGAGGATCTGCTGCAGGTTTTTCGCGTCAGCCATCTGTCTGGTCTCGCTTTCTGTGACCCCAGCTCAGGCGCGGCTGAGGACGATGTCGAAGGTGGCGGTCTGGAGGTCGTGCTCCGCGGCGCGAAACTCCAGGATCAGTTCGGGTGCGACGCCAAACACGGCATCGGAATCGAGGTAGCCGCTTTCGCTGTCGAACACCTCGGTCGTGAGTGGACGAAAGCCCGGGGCAGTCACCAGCAGGTGGATGTGCGCCGCACGCCACGGGTGGCGGCCGGTTGCCTCAAGCAGCGCGCCGACAGGCCCGTCATCCGGGATCGTGTACGGCACCGGCCTGATTGTGCGGATCTCGTAGCGGCCGTCCTGGTTGGTCGTGTACTTGCCGCGCAGGTTGAACTGGGGCTGCTCCGGGTCCTGGATCGCGTACAGCCGGTTGGACGCGTTCTGCCAGACATCGAGCGTCACGTCCGGCATCGGGTTGCCATTGATGTCGGTCACGCGGCCCTGCAGCAGCGCTGGGGCGTCGCCGTCATCGCGCTCGACCATTGACTCACCAAAGCCGCGATGCGGCGAGCCGGATGCGTAGAACGGGCCGGTCAGTGTCCGGATCGTGGCGCCGTCCGGGGTGCTGGTCGTCTCCACCAGGCTCGAGAGCCCGAGCACGTCTGAGAGCAGCTCTGTCTCCTGGCGTACGTCGGTTGAGATCTGCCCGACTGCCGTCAGGAACCGGGCGGCGGCCTGGCGCTCCTCGGTCCGCAAGCCGACCTCGCTGGCAAAGGCGTGCAGATGACGTACCGCCGCGTGCATGATCTCCCGAAGGCGCGGATCCGAGGTGCCGTCGAAGGTGGCCAGAACCTGGTCAAGCAGCAACTCGGGGCTGAAGCTGGTGTCGTCCGGCCCGGCCATCAGCGAGTGAGGACCTCGCCGGCCAACCAGGCGCGGCCGTCGATGTAGAGAGCATCAACCTCGGCACCGGTCAGGCCTGGCATGTCGCGCCTAACGTCGTACCCGATGCCGGCCTGCAGGTAAGCGAGATGCCGGTACCCCTCCGGGAAGGACGCGAGTCGCTCCGAATCCAGCGTCGGTGCCGTGTTCGGGTCGAGCGGATCGAGACGGTCTTTCTCATAGATCGGCTGGCGCAACACCAGCCCCCATCGACCATCACGGCGTTCAAAGAAGTCATAGAACCGGCCGGTGCACACAACGTCGCAGAGCACGTCTTCGACCTGCGCGCGCTGCGAGATCGTCATCTTCGTCTGCGCGACCGCGCGATCACCGTTTACGTCCACGACGCTGCCGCCCAGGAAGTGCAGGATCCGCACGCCATGCTCAAACCCCTCACGACTGACCGTGATGAAGTCCTCAAAGTGGCCCTGCCACCAGGTCGCCATCATCCGCCCGTCCTCATGCCAGACGGTGCGGAAGCGATCCCAGTCACACGCGTCTCGCCACACCGCCCAGCTCTCGACCAGGCTGCGGATCTCAAGCTCGTCAGCGGTCATCAATGCTCCCTCCCGCCCCACCGGTCGCAAGGGTCGTGTCCCGCAGTTTGCGGACCGTCTCCGCGTACGGAATCGGAGCGACGGTCGCGCGGATCCTCGTCTGCTGATGCCGCTCGACATGCGGCTTGCGGCTGCCGCCGTCCGGCTCACCCCAGGTCAGCTCGACCTCGGTGCCAGCGGCCGCATGTTCGGCATCAAGCGAAGCCAAAGACAGCATCACAGCCTCGTTGACGGTGTAACCACACGGGAACGACAGCCCGACGTGCTCCCCGGCGGTGTTGCGAACCTGATCGGCCTGTGGGAACCCGTAGTCCGCGACCGGCAGTTCGATCTGCTTGTACACCGGGCCGCCGCCGAACTGCGACCGATAGATCCGGGTCACGTCATCGGTATCCCATACCAGCGTCACAGGAACACGCTGGCTCTCCGGTTCGTAGCGCTCAAGCGCCTCACGACCGATGAAGTCGTGGTCGAATTTGATGAAACGGCCGTAGCCGAGCTCCCACGGACTCATGTAGTAGTCCTCGATCGCCGGCGCGCGGTAGCTTCCGCCGATCTGCAGGCTGGCCTCCCAGCCGTCGCCTGGCAGCCATTCCCGGAACGCTCGCATCTCATCGCTGGTGTAGATCGCCGGGCACGGGTACGCCATCCAGCCGCTTTCCACCAGGGTGCTGAAGTACGTGCGCGAGCCTGCTCGCTTGAGCCCGTGCTTGGCACCGGCCTCGAGGATCGCGTCCCGCACGGTGTCCATGTCCGCGTAAGGGCCTGATAGCTCGGCTCCGCGATGGCCCGCCATTCCGTGGCGCAAAACCAGCACGGGACACCCGGCGATCTCGACGTTTGCCGTGTGGAAGAACTCGATCTCAGGCACAGTTCCGCTGACGACCTCATCGAGGATCGCCGCAGCATTCGGGCCTTCAAGCTGGAAGCGCCACTTCACACGCCGACCCGTTGGGTTGATCGCAGTCGGATGATCGCGAGTGATGGTCACATCAGCGCCCGTGCTCTCCGCCTGAAACTCCACCCAGTTCAGCACCGTCATGCCGCTGGTCAGCTCAAAGCTCTGTTCACCGTGCCGGTAGGCGACACAGTCCCCGATGACGCGCCCGTCGGGCGCGCAGGCGACGAACTGCTTTGCGCGGGAGTCCGTGAAGTTGGCGAAGCTATTGATCGCAATCGACTCCAGCAGCCGCGCCGCATCAGGACCATCGATGAACAGCTCCGGCATGTGGTGGGATTGGTCAAACAACGCCGCTGTCTCACGCCATGCGCGTTGCTCGTCACGCCAGTTGGTGAACACGGGCGGCACAGCCGCCGTCGAAGGCGGCGCAGCTCGCATGTGGAATGCGCGCGTGTCGTTGAAAAAGTGATCTACGAGATCGGTGGTTTGCTGAACCAGCGCCTGCAAAGAGCCCGGTGGAGTCATCTCTCCCCTTCTATAAAAGCGCCGATGCCCGCGCCATGTCTCTCGATACTCATATTTATACATACCTGGGCCTACGGAGACCCCGATACCGCCAAGACTCAGCCTTACGGCAGGTCAACGCCGGCCTCTGCCCGGCTGCCACCGGTGCCTGCGGCAGGCTGGCCGCCGCGCCACCCCGACAGCTCGAGCCGATCGACCAGCTCCAACCCCAGCTGCGCCCACTCGATCTCCATGCGTGCACGCTCGGCCATGCCTCTGTACGCGAACACCTTGAACGCCACGATCGCTTCGTGATCCTCCGCAGGGGCGTGGGCCAGGCGCTCATGCAACAGCCGAACCCGGCGCGCGTGCAGCTGCTCGATGTGCTCCTCCCACGCGGTACGCCACCGCGTGAAATGCTCCAGATGCAGGCGCAGTTGCTCACGCACCGCCTCGGGATCCGCCCACTCGAAATAAGCGGCCTGCAGCCGATAGGGGTCACGCTCCCGGGTCGGCTCCACCACCTTCCGCGTCTGCTGTCGGAGGAAGTCGAAGCCGTGCTCGGTAATCCGGTAGAGCCGCTTGGTGCCACGCTTTCCACGCGGCAACTCCTCCGCCTCCAGCAACCCGTCCGCCTCCATCCTGCGCAGTTCCGGATAGATGTTGGTGTGCGGTGCATGCCAGATGAACGCGACCGAATCGTCGAAGAACCGCATCAGGTCATAGCCCGTCATCGGCTCGGCGCTGAGCACCGCCAAAAGCGCAAAACGAAGCGACATAGATCCGCAACGATACGGCCGAGCCTGGACCGAGAGGAACTTCAGGGTCGTCCCTTCGCCCCCTTTACAGAGGCGGTTGCGAACTTCACCTGTAGCGCACCGGACGCCGTCCCGTACGGAACCGTGAGCATCAGCTTCTGATTGCCCGTAGCGGCCGTCGCGGTCTTTGTCGATCAAAGGGAGAGAGAATTCACACCAATAGACCCTGGGCACGACCCAAACGGTTCTCACGGACGGCCAGCCGTTCAGACGGACGGCCCGCGATGTCTCAGTAGAGGTCGCGCCATCCGAACTCCGGCGCGTAACCCAGCACTGTGCGAGCTTTCTCGATGCTCAGCAGCGTGTCGAACCCGCTCACGGAAGCGGCTACCGGCACTCTCGGGAAGACCTCAGACATGAGCTCCCGGCTCGGTCGCTTCATCACGGTGTCGCCGGCGGCGATTATGAAGGAGTCGGCGCCGCTGATCTCAGCCTCGAGCGCCAGCCGCACACTTTGGTTCACGTGGCTCTCGTCCACGTACCCCCAGAGGTTCCATTTGCGTAGATGCGGGTTATCCCAGAACGTCGGGAACTTCTCGTAGTCGGCACGGACCATGACGTTGGACAGGCGCAGACCGACGATCGTCATCCCCGACCACCGGCTGAACTGCCGCGCCATCTCTTCTCCAAGAACCTTTGAGAGGGCGTAGCTGGATTCCGGGTAGGTGTGGGCTTCATCGACCGGGACATAGTCGGGAGCTCGATCGAATGGCAGCCCGAGGGTCGTTTCGCTCGAGGCCCAGACAACCCGCTTGATGCCCAGCCTCGCAGCAGCGGAGAAGACCGCATATGTGCTGGCGATATTCGTCCGGAACACCCGGTCAGGTGTTGCGTGCACCGGCGACGGGATCGCCGCGAGATGGACGACCGCATCGGGCGCCGAGCCCCAGTCGCCCGCGCTCAGAGCCTCGAGGGCTTCACCGTAATGAGTTAGATCTGCCGACAAAAACGGAACCTCGGAGCCAGGACCAGATGACTCGGGCGACGGTCGCACATCGATGTTCAGGACCTCGTAGCCCTGCTCCAACAGATCAGCCGTTACGCCTCGCCCGGCCTTTCCGCTCCCCCCGGTTACGGCGACCCTCTTGTTCATCCACATCTCCCAACTCGTTATTTGGCGGCTGCGATAGCTACGTCGACTTGATTCTCCGCACCGCGGCAATCACCCCTTGTGGGCGATGCCGACTCCCCCTGCCCTGCGCCAGTCTTAAGCCAAGCACTCTAATTCTGAAAGGACACCAGATGCTCGGCTTTTCAACACCTCGGAGCGCTGAGGCCCCGGGACCCTCACCCGACGGTCCTCCGCGCGGCCACGTGATCGGGCGCGCCGTCACCGAAACATTGCCGCGGGTGCTCGACGATCACCCGCGGGGTCACGTCATCGGCCGCGCGACGAGCCACCGGGTGCCGCCGCTCGATGATCACCCGCGGGGTCACGTCATCGGCCGCGCGCCCGGCTATCGGTCGCCGCGGCTGCTCGATGATCACCCCCGCGGGCATGTCGTCGGTCGCGCCCAAAACGACTGACTCCGAGGCGGACGCACCGGTCATCCGCGAACCGGTGCGTCCGCTGGCGGCGTTCGCCGTCACGAACTACCGCCGGTTCACGATCGGACAGACGATCAGCCTGCTCGGGTCACGCCTGCGTGGCCGCCTCACGCTCCACACACTCGCGATGGAGGCAGAATTGGCATTTCAAGCGCACCGATCGACAACCCCCGGACAGGCGCGATAAGGCTCCGTCGCACCGACGTCACGGGGCTCGAAGGAGGCGGTTAGCCATGCAGAACATCGGATTTGTTGGCCTCGGAAACATGGGCGGCAACATGGCGGCCCGATACCTTGCCGGCGGCTACACGGTCTACGGTGAGGCTCGCGATCGGGACGAGGCGCAATGGCTGCTCGACCAGGGTCTGCGCTGGGCCTCGACGCCGCGCGAGCTCGCTGAGTCGGCGGACGTGATCCTGACGTCGCTTCCGAACGACGAGGCCGTCTCATCGGTCGCCTCCGGCCCTGACGGCCTCTTGGCGGGCCTGCGGCAGGGGAAAGTCTGGGCGGATCTGAGCACGATCAGCCCGCGCGCCAGCCGCGAGCTCGCGGCCCAGGTGCGAGACCACGGAGAGGGCGCTGCGCGGATGCTCGATGCTCCGGTATCGGGCAGCGTTCCTCAGGTAAAGAGCGGCACGCTTAGCATCATGGTGGGCGGCGACCTCGATGCCTATGTTCGCGTCGAGCCGGTACTCCGCGTCCTGGGTAGTCCGACCCACGTCGGCGACAACGGTCAAGGGCTCGTACTCAAGCTCGCCATCAACATCAGTCTCGCTGTGCAGACGCTGGCCTTCGCGGAAGGGCTGCTGTTCGCCGAGCACGGCGGGATAGCCCCACACCTCGCAGCCAAGATCATGGCGGAGACCCAGATCGGGTCGCCGATGCTCAAGCTGCGCGTGCCGCTGATGCTCGAGCTTCCCGACGAGGCGTGGTTCGACATCGGCTTGATGCACAAGGACATCCGCCTCGTCCGCGCTGCCGGCGACGAAGTCGGGACGCCGCTCCCTTCAGCGGCGGTCGCCGACGAGATCCTCACCAAGGCTGAGGACCTCGGGTACACCCACAGGGACATCGCCAGCCTGTTTCAGGTTCTGGCGGATATGGCCAAAGCCGGCGCCTGACCGCGCTTACAACTTCTCCCCAGCCTCGATCGCTGCGGTTAGCACGTTCTCAGGCGGAGCCAGTGGGCACTGCCAGGCTGCGTCATAGCGGCACGATGGGTGGTAGCTGAAGTTGAAATCCAACAACACGCCGCCGTCAGAGAGTCCCAGATCGGCGCCTTTGGCGGTGTCGAGCAGATAGCGGCCGGCGCCGTATGTGGAGCTGCCCGCGGTGGCGTCGCGAAAAGGCACGAAGATACCGCCCCCGTACTGCTCGAGCCACCAGATCGCAAGGCGGCCGGCGATCGGGTCGGGAAGCTCGACCCAGCCGAGCTGACGGATCCGCGTGACTTCGTCGAGACCGGTCGTCATCGGATAGCTCGCGCCTGAAGCGACCCGAACCAATGGCACGGCGAAGCGCAGGCTCGGGTCGTACGGCCAGTAGGGAAGCCCGGTGGCTCGCATCGGAGCTTCGGGTCCGAGCGGACTCTGCGGATGTTCACGGAAGAGCCGATCGCGACGTTCCCGCCAGCGCGTGTGGGCCTGTGCTGGATCGGCTGAGACCCTCACCTCGCCGTACATCTCGGCAACCTCACGCCGCCACTCGGCAAGGGTCAACTCGCTGCTCAGCTGCGCGTGCGCGTCGCTGCTGCCCCGGGCGGCCACTTGGGGACGGATCCTAGAGTGGCCAGCTACTCGGCATGCGTCATCAAGCGCGAGCGGTAGGGACATCGAGCCACATCACAACGTGCGGACCGATGTCGGGCTCTTCCCAGACAACGCCCCACGGCTGCATTCCAGCCCGCTCGTACAGGTGCTTTGCGGCGAGCCGTGCGTTGGCCCACAGGATTCCCCCGCCGGCGCCAGCCACGTAGCCGGTAACGGTTTTCAGCAGCGCTGCGCCGATCCCACGGTTGCGGACCTCCGGGTCCGTAGCCATCCCGCGTAGCCGCCAACTGGGACGCTGGTGCTCTGCGAACGGTGGTGGCTCGCTCGAAAGTCGCGCCACCCCTATGACCTGGTCCTCCGGAGTGAGCGCGCCGAAAGCAACGGTCGTCGGCAGGTCGTCATCCTCCAGCGTGTACGGCTCGCTGTCGCTGAGATGCGGCCGCAACACGGCTTTGCGGAGAGCGAGCGTCCGCTCTACCGGGACTCGCTGAACGGTGTACTGGACCGTCTGCATTCAGCAGTTGAGCGGGACGGCGGCCTCGGGCGTTGCGACGTGGAAGCTGAAGCTCTCTTGCAGATACAGGTGCACGTCTTCTGAGTCGTGGGAGTCGTAGCCAATCGAGAGATCCTGACCCGAGTCGAACACGAAGTCTCCCCCACGCATACTCATGATCATGGCACCCTCAAGCCCGGGAACCCAGACGACAGGCCCGTCGAGAATCTTGGCCACGTGCTCCCGGAGCGGGTATCCGCCGCGTTCGGAGGCGCCGTTAAGCAGCCGGTACTGCGCGTTGCCGGCGGCAAGCCCGTAAGGGCCGGCAACCCCCACGCCCAACAGCAATTCAAGCCCTGCCGCCACGCGGTCCGGATACGTGTCCGGGCTCTCTGTTGACAGCGGATCGTGCGGCGAGGCCTCGATGATCCCGGTGAACGCGTCAGCCCAACCGTGGAACACAGCTGCACCTTCGGCGACCGCGATCTGATGCGCGGCGCTGTCCAGCGGTGTCAGGTCGACGTCATCGGCGCCGCGGCTGGCGTCGCGAAGCTCGTCACGAGACAGAGTGAAGTCCGCGCGCAGCTCGATCAGCGGCAGGACGCGTCGTTGCAGCGCAGTCACCCCGATGCCGTCTCCGACGGTGAGCGGAGCGGTCCGCCCGAGGTTGGTGGCGGAATGCTGCCAGCCATTGGGACCGTTGAAGTCGATGAGCTTGCGGACCGCAAGTGCGGGCGTTAGACGCTCGCGTGCCTCCTGGTCGAGCAGATCCCAGCCAGCGTCGCTGATCGGCGCGAGCGAACGAAGCAGGTGGTTCACGCTGATGCTCCTCTCAGACCGCCGATTCCGAGCGATCCGTCGTGATTGGTTGGTGCGGCCGCCGTGGCCTCATCGGTCTCCGCCCCGCCGGTGCCGGATTCGTCCCCGCCGGTGCCGGATTCGTCCTCGCCGGCGCCGGATTCGTCCTCGCCGGCGCCGCTCAAGTCGCCTTGCGGCGGAGGATCCGCCAGCCCGTCGAGCAAGTCGACGGTTGGGATGAAGAAGAGGTTGCCGGTAACCGCGGTCGAAAAGTCTAGGATCCGGTCGGTGTTGCCGATCGGGTCGCCGATGAACATGTTGCGCAGCATCTGCTCGATGACCCCCGGGTCGCCGGCATAGCCAATGAAATAGGTGCCGAATTCGGCGTCGCTGACCCGCCCGAACGGCATGTTGAAACGGACGATGTCCCGCTCGACGCCGTTCTCGTCCACGATCGTGTTGAGCGCGACGTGCGAGTTTGCGGGCTTGACGGCGTCAGCTAGTTCGATGTCGCTGAGCTTGGTTCGGCCGATGGCGAGCTCCTGCTGCTCGACCGGAAGCGCATCCCAGGCACTCAGGTCGTGGAGGTATTTCTGCACGATCACATAGCTGCCTCCGGCGAAGCCCGGATCCTCACCGCCGATCGTGATCGCCTGCTCGGCCGCCATTCCCTCAGGGTTCTCCGTGCCGTCAACAAAGCCGAGCAGGTCGCGCTCGTCGAAGGAACGGAACCCATGAACCTCGTCGATGATCCTGACCAGACCCGCGAGCCTGTCCGTGAGGCGCTGGGCGAGTTCGAAGCAGAGGTCGAGCCGGTGCGCGCGGATGTGGAAGAGCAGATCTCCCGGCGTCGACACGGCCGTGTGCCTCGCCCCAGCCAGCGGGACGAATCGATGGAGCCTCTGCGGTCGCGACCCGCCAAGGCAGATCCGGTCCCACAAATCCGAGCCGATACCCACGACGCAACTGAGCTGGCCCTCGGGAATCCGGAACCCGACGGAGCGCTTCAGGCCCGTCACATCGGCGAGCGCGTGTCGTAGGGCGTCCTCCCCGTCCGGCGCCGCGACGCCGACCAGGAAGATGGCGGCCTCGGTGAACGGTCCCAGGACAGGTTGTGGCTGCTCCGCTTCGGGCGTCGACACGGACGGATATCTTCGCACCCGACGCGCCGCGGTGAAACCGAAGTCAGTTGGTTTCGTCGGGAATTCAGTCGTAAGGCCGTCTCAGCCGCTAAGTGCGGCTGGGTATCAGCGCTTCCACCACTCGGATTAGTTCGATGGTGTCGGCAGCGGCTCCGACGATGATGATCTTGAGGCGCCGGCGCGTCTCGTCGTACATGGGCTCGACCCGCAGAGGCGGCTCCGATTCAGAACGGCCGGCGGTCGCCGCTGTCAGGGTCCTGATGATCCGGTCTGCCGAGTCTTGGTCGATCCGGTCCACCTGCACAACGCTTGAGACCTCGAGCGCCGCGCCGGCCGGCGGCAACTTCGGCGAATCCGGTCCGGCATCTCCCCTGGCCAGGCCGCCGCCCATGAACGCTTCGAGGTCGGCGCGCGAGATCCGGTACTGCTTGCCGATCCGGACCCCCGGCAGCCGGCCCTCGCGCAAGTAGTTACGCACCGTCCGAACCTGCAGACCCAGGACCTGGGCCGCTTCCTCCGCTGAGTACAGCTGCTCGCTCATCCGTGTTGCACGATGTTATGACCACCACCGGACGTCTGTGCGGTCGTTTACAGCAGTTTACAGTCGTTTATAAGCAGTTATAGCGGCTATAACCGTGGGTTAGAGCAGCGGCACGACCGTTATAGGCTGCGTGCTTTTGATGCGCCGGAGCAGCAGTTCAGGCCCCAGCTCTAACTAGAGGTTTGAGCGGTTATTCCATTTGGTTATGGCCGGCAGGAGATTCCCAGGCATAACCAGACGTGGTCTTCAGCTATTCGGCCTGGTTATGTCTGAGCCAACGCAACGCTAACCGCATAACTCGGGGCTCTCGCGGGTTTAAACCCAGATAAGGGAACAGGCCTCAGGCAAGGGGGCCGTCATTGGAGGTTGTGATGCGAAAACTGACTCTGGCCGCCGTCCTGGTGGCCGCACTGGTATGCGCACCGCTGGCGTTCGCGGCTTCGTCGCCGACTGTCTCGGCGAGCGCTGCAACAAAGATCGGTACGACATCGGGGACTCTGCATGGCACCGTCAACCCGAATGGGCTGGCGACCACGTACCAGTTCGAGTACGGCGCGACCAACACATTGGGCTCGTTCTCGCCGGCTACGGCTGCAGGCGCGGGCTCCGGCACGGCCGCTGTCGCGGAATCGAGCAAGCTCACCGGGCTCGCGCCCGATACCACCTACTACTACGAGCTCGTCGCTTCGAACAGTGCCGGTACGTCGACAACGCCCGTCGAGACGTTTAAGACGACCGGAAATCCGGCGCCGGGCGCGACCACCGATCCCGCCGCCGGGATCGGCCGCTACGTGGCCACGCTGGTCGGGACCATCAGCCCGAACAATCAGGCCACGACCTACTGGTTCGATTACGGCCTGACCGACACCTACGGCTTCCAAACCGCGGTCAAGTCGCTTCCTGCCGGCAGCACGCCCACCACGGTCAGCGCGGTGCTCCCGGGGATCGAGCCGGGCACCGTCTTCCATTACCGGCTGGTCGCGAGCCACGGGTCGACTTCAATTACGTACGGAACGGACGTCGCGTTCGGCACATTCCCCTGGCCGCGGCCGCATACGAGCCTGAAGCTCGCGGTGAGCCCACGCTCAGCCAAGAAGACGCCGGCCAGCTTCACGGCGCGGGGACAGATCGGGCTCGCGTACACGACACCTGCCGCGCTCGGCTGCAAGGGCACCGTGACGATCACCTACTACGCCGGCAAGCGTCAGCTCGCCACCGCCAGGGCAGCGGTCGCGTCGAACTGCGCTTACAGCGCGAGGACGCGAATTGGACGCACCGCGAAGGGTCAGTTGACCGTGAAGGCGCGCTACGGCGGTGACACCTACCAGGCGCCGGCCACTAAACGGGCGGTTGTAAAAGTCGGCTGAGGGTGCCGAAGCGGTCTCCGGGCTCAGCGTTGCCCGGAGGCCGCAACCACCTCGGCGATGATCTGCGAAAGCTGGCTTCCCTGCCAGGCGATCGGCGACCTTCCCGGTGGGTCTGTGACCAGCCGCGCAGCCGGAATCGCGCCGGCATACGCGATCCCGAGGGCCTCCGGGTGCTCCGGGTCGGCGTCGTCGTTGGAGGCGACGACGACCGCCGGTACGTCGAGTGCTGACAGCTCGTCGAGCCCGCCGAACGGTCGCGAGCGTGGTAGCGCGCTGAGAGCGTCAGCCAACGCATCCGGATGGTCATGCTGTGAAAGACGCTGACGCGTGACCGTCATCACCGTCTGCGCGAATGCCGGCGTACCGGCCTGTGGCACACCGTAGGCCTCGACGAAGCCGTCGACACCGCCGGTGCGCAGCGCGTCTGAAAGGCGGTCCCAGCGCGCTAGACGCCTCTCCTCGGTGGCGGCGTCGCCGCTGTAGGCGGGCGTGATGGCAACTATGCCCGCGACGCGGTCAGGGTGCCGCAGGGCCACGTTGAGCAGCGTATGCGCGCCCATCGAGGCCCCTGCCAGGACTGCCCGCTCGATCTCACGGTCGTCCAGCACGGCGATCGCGTCGGCCGCAAGCAGGTCGTATGTGTAGGCGTCTGGCGTCGTTGCAGGCGACGAGTGGCCGTGCGCCCGCGCGTCGTACTGGAGCACGCGGTGACCCGAGCGCTCGAGCGCCTTGGAGCCCATCACCACGTACCGGCGCGTTGCCGTGAGGCCGTGCAGAAGCAGCACAGCCGGCCCCTCTCCCGACTCTTCTCCCGACAGCGTCACGCCGTCGCTTTGGATTACGAAGTCGGTTGGCACAGCGGAGACTCTAGGATCAACTACACATGGACGTCACAGAGGAGACATTCGCAACCGCCGTCTTAGAGCGCTCGAAGCAGGTTCCGGTCGTCGTCGACTTCTGGGCTGAGTGGTGCGCCCCGTGCCGGCAGCTCGGTCCTGTACTCGAAAGAGCGGTCGCTCAGCGAGCAGGAAAGATCGAGCTGGTCAAGGTCGACACCGATAGCAATCAGCAGTTGGCTCAAGCCCTGCAGATTCAGAGCATCCCTGCGGTCAAGGCATTCAAGGAGGGCAGGATCGCGTCGGAATTCGTCGGAGTTCAGCCGCCGGAGGTCATCGAGCGGTTCCTCGACGAGCTGCTTCCGTCGGAGGCCGAGGGTTTGGTCGCGCAGGGTGATGAAGCGTCACTGCGACGTGCGATCGAGCTCGAGCCGGGCCGCGCCGACGCCGCCGTGCCGCTCGCCAAGCTGCTCTATGCCCGCGGCGAGACCGACGAGGCCGTTGCCATTCTGGAGAACGTCTCCGGCAGCTTCGCTGCCGAGGGATTGCTTGCCCGGATCGGGCTGGAGCGCAGCGGCACACCGGACCTGAGCGACGCGTTCACCGCGCTGGACTCCGGTGCCAGCGAGCGTGGCCTCGACCTGCTGATCGACGCGATCCCCTCCGCCGACGGCGCCAAGGACGAGATCCGCAAGGTCGTGGTGGGCGTACTCGACGAGCTCGGCGCCGAAAACGAGATCGCGCGGGCAGCACGCCGCCGGCTCGCCACCGCGCTCTACTAGCGCCTAGACCGCTAGCGCCAGCTGTTCGGGCTCGACCTCATCCGAGGTCAGGCCCGCGACGCGGACGCCCAGCAGCCGCACCGGGCGCGGCGCATTGAAGCCCCGCAGCAACTCAAGCGCGACCCGTCCGACGTCCTCGACGCCGTTCACCGGCACCGTCAGCGTGCGCGCACGGGTGTGGGTGGAGAAGTCGTCCAGCCGCACCTTGATCCCGACCGTGCGCCCGCGGCGGCCCTGTCGCGCCAGTGCCGCACACAGCTGATCGACAAGTGCCGTGAGGATCGCCTCGAGCTCGGCGACGCCGTCGACGTCGTAGTCGAAGGTGCGCTCCCGCGACTCGGAGACGACCTTGCGCTCCTCGGTCACGGCGCCGTCGTGCTCGAACCGTGCGAGCGCCTGCAGATGCAATGCCGTGCGCGCGTTGAAGGCGAGCCGCAACGTCTCGATCTCGGCCCTCGCCAGATCGGCGATGGTTGCAACCCCCAGCCCTTGCAGCCGCTCAGCCGTCTTGCCGCCGATCCCGGGGATCAGCTTGCACGGCGCTCCGGCAAACCGCATACAGGCCTGCTCGCGCGTCATTACCACGAACCCATGGGGCTTCTCGGCGTCTGAGGCCACCTTGGCGACGAGCTTGTTCGGCCCGACACCGACCGACGCCGTCAATTCCGTCGCCTCCTTGATCTCCGCGACGAGCCGGCGCATGCCGGCCTTCGGTGCGGGCAGCCCGGTGAGCTCGAGATAGGCCTCGTCGAGGCCGATCACCTCGACGGTCTCGACATTGCGGCGCACGACCCCCATCACCTCGGCCGAGGCGGCCCGGTAGTAGGGGAAGTCCGGCGGTAGGAAGATCCCCTGCGGGCATAGCCGCCTTGCCTGCGAGGCCGGCATCGCCGAGCCGACACCGAAGCGGCGGGCCTCGTACGAGGCCGTCGTGACGACCGAGCGCGGTCCAACGCCGGCAACGATCACCGGCCGTCCCCGCAATTCCGGCCGACGGCGCAGCTCCACCGACACGTAGAACGCGTCCATGTCCATATGCGCGACGCAGCGCTCGCTCACGGCAGGCATACAAGCGCACACGCCGGACAGAACACACGTTCGTGCGTCCCCTGGTGCAGCGCGGGCGGGGTGCCGTCCAGGCAAGACGGCACCACCGGGAAAGCTCACATGTCCGTCTTGGACTTCAGGAGGTTGTAGTGAGGCCCGGTGACCCTGTCGACGCCGTTCTTCACAATCCCGGCGGCATAGAGCGGCTTGAACGTGTTCTGGAACTTCTGGCCGTGACAGATGTTCGCCGCCGTGCCCGGGTTGTTGAACCAGAGGAAGCCGTCGACATACTTGTAGCCCGTCTCCCAGCTCAGCGGCCCGGTGCCACGGCCCGGCGGGTTGCAGAGGTCCTCGTTGCCGTTGTCCACGCGATCCTTCGGAACCAGCGGTCCCCGGCCGTTGTTCCCGGTCTGCACGATGAAGTGCTTGCCGCCGGTGAGCTTCGCGACCTGCTGGCCCCAGTCGACATCGGTCGTCGTCCAGTCGTAATGCGTGGTGTTCACGAGGAATCCGTTCGCGTCCTTGATGTCCGCCTCACGGAGCATGCGCGCCGCCAGACCCGGCCCGATTGAGGCATCGGGGGCGCCGGCATCGAGATAGATCAGCAAGTGCGGATCCTGTGACAGGACCTGCACTGCGTAGGCGATGAGTTGCATCCGCTGCTTGACCTGCGCGGACGTCAAGCAGTGGGTGCTGATCAGCGAGTCCTCTTCGAGATAGAGCACCACGCGGAAATTCCCAATGCCGTGGGCGAGCTGTGTGATCCACGTCTTGAAGCGGTTGGCGATCGGACCCGGCTTCTGGCAGAACCCATGGACCAGCGAGTAGGTGCTGAGCGGCACCGTTGTGTTCGGCTCCGCGACCTCGGCGTCGGCGAGGTACTTCTCGACGGTCGCCGCGAGCGAATGCGCGGGCTGGTTCCACATCCAGAAGCGATAGCTCTCAGAGCCGGGCGTGTCGGCCAGTTTGTTCAGCTCGGCCGCCAGCGCCGGCTTGCTGTGGTTGTATTTGGCGGCAGCCTGCCCGACCGGCGACTGCCCACCGAAGACGTACCAGTTGACGAACTGGAGCGGATCACCGTCGGTCGGCACTTGCGGATAGCCGAGCGGGTTCTCGGTGTCCTTAGCTCCGAGCGGGTCGTTCTGCAGCAGGTCGATGATCGCCTGACTGGGCGACCCGAGCGACTCCGGATGTGCGCCGTAGAGGTAGGCGCGAGCGGTGCGCATCGGGCCGTTGATCCCCTGGTCATGGATCGCTACGTAGAAGGTGAAGGTGCTCTGCCCCGGCGCGAAGTCGGCTTCGCTGTTGGGGATCTTGTCGAAGTCGCTACCGGCTGCGGAGCTCTTGTTGGTGACGCCGTAGTAGACGGTCTCGGGCCCACTGGTACTCGTGCGCTCGATTGTCACGGCGAACTTACCGGCGTTCTCGTCGGCCTCGTAGACGGCGCTCGAGAAGAAGACGCCGCCTGACTTCGGGTCGGCGGAGCCGTCATGGCCCGCGCGGGTCATGGCGAAGGCCTGCGGCGCGGCCGCGAGCAAGGTGAGGAGACTTACGAGGAAAGTGAGGGAGTGACGCTGATTCTTTTGCACAGACCTTTTATCGGTCGATTTGCTCCGGCGTTTAACGGCCGCCGGAGCATCAACAGATCGGCGACCGGCGATCAAACCGACGCGAACACGCGTCCCACGCCCAACATCCCGAGGTAGCGCGCGGTGTTCTGGTTCAGATCGAAGCTGCGGCCGTACACGAACGGACCACGATCGTCCACCGTTGCGACGACCGTACGCCCGCCGTATGAAAGCGTGACCTTGGTGCCGCACGGCAGCGTCTTGTTCGCGACTCCGTAAGTCGCGTGGAAGCCGCAGGCTGTGTTGCCGGCGTCGTAGTACCAGGAGGCCACGGTCGGCTCGAGTCCGACGATCTGCCCCGCGGCCGCCGAGCTGGCGCGGATTCGTCCACTTCCCTGGAAGCTGACGCGCACCGCGGTAGACCCGACGCCGCGCACGCGGTAGTGGATCTGGAAGCGGCCGTTGCTGCGGGTACGGCCGGTTGCGAGCGTGCGCCAGCGGCGTCCGGCGCGAGTGATCAGCTTGACCTCGGCGCCGCGCTGGCCGGGCATGAGCATCCCGTGCACGACGACAGTGCTGCCACTGGGCCTCGCGAGCGCCGCCTGGTGATCGACGACGAACCGCGAGACGACCAGACCAGTGCTGATCCTGCTCTTGCTGGATGGCCGCCTGGTGGTCGTGTGGGATGCAATCTGGTGGGTGGTCGTCCGCCTGCCTGCCTGCGCACCACGGGCGACCGCTGAATCGCTGGCGAGGATCGCTACGGCAATCGGCAGCGTTACTACCAGGGCGCCCGTCGCGAGCTTAGCTGCGCCGGGCACGCGCATTAAACGTCTGGCTCTCATGAGCTGAGGGCCTCCTTTTCGACTTCTCGACCGGGCGCCTACGGAGTTAGCTGACGGGCTCGCGGCAGACGGGGAGCGCTGTTGGCGCTCCAAGCCATGTCGCTACGGGTGGAGCCGGCATCTGCGCCGGCGATCGATTCGCCCCAGCCAGGCGGGCATTGGGCCTGGCATTGGTTCCCCCGCTCGCCTCGCACCGGGCTGAGACGATTCGGCAGGTCGATGTATGACGCCGGGCAGCGTGGCAGCACCAATGGAGGCGCGTGTGTGACCTTGGTCACATAAGCGTCATTAAGGAATTGTTTGCGGCTACAAAGAGCCACTTTTTGGACTTTCGCAATCACTTGCAAGAATCAGGGCATGCCGCAGACGGATCGCCTCACCGGCCTGGACAGCTCGTTCCTGCACCTCGAGGGCGGCGTTGCACACATGCACGTGGGTGCCTGCGCGATCTTCGATGGGCCGATTCCCGCCTACGAGCACCTCGTCGGGACGGTCCAGTCCAGGCTGCATCTCGTCCCGCGCTACCGGCAGCGGCTCGCATTCGTGCCGCTGGACCAGGGACGGCCGGTCTGGGTCGACGATCCGCAGTTCCGTCTCCCCTTCCACGTCCGCCATACGGCTCTGCCAAAACCGGGCAGCGATGCGCAGCTGCGCCGGCTCGCGGGCCGGATCTTCTCGCAGGGGCTGGACCGCGGGCGTCCGCTCTGGGAGCTATGGCTGATCGAGGGGCTGAGCGACGGACGCTTCGCCCTGCTGTCCAAGACCCACCATGCGCTGGTCGACGGGATCTCTGGAGTCGACATCGCGAGCGTCATCTTCGATTCCGACCCAGATCCTCAGCCGGTGGCGCCACCGCCACGTCCGTGGGTGCCGCGGCCGCTGCCGACCCCTGCACAGCTACTCGCCGATGCGCTGCTCGAGCGCACCACCGTCCCCGGCGAGCTCGTGCGCGGCCTGCAATCGATGCTGCGCCAGCCGCGCGAGCTGATCGGACGCGCCGGCGCGACCCTCTCAGCGCTCGGCGCGCTCACCTGGGCCGGCCTCGAGCCGGCGCCGGGCAGCCCGTTCAACGTGCCGATCGGCCCGCACCGCCGGTTCACCTGGGTAGAGGCGTCGCTCGCTGAGTTCCGCCAGGTAAAGGACGCGCTCGGCGGCACGATCAACGACGTGGTCCTGGCCGCGGTGTCCGGAGCGATCGGGAGCTACATGCGCCGCCACGAGCTTGACACCGATGGCCTCGTGCTCACGGCGCTCGTGCCCGTCTCGGTCCGCGGCGCCGGCGAGCGGGGTGCGCTCGGCAACCGGATCGCAGCTATGTGGGCACCACTGCCGGTCGGCATCGCCGACCCGGTCGAGCGCCTCGCGACGATTTCGGAGGCGACCGCCGAGATCAAGCGCTCTGGGCAGGCAATCGGTGCCCAGGCGCTTGCCGAGCTTTCGGGCTTCGCCTCGCCAACGCTCGTCGCGCAGGCGGCACGGCTACAGGCACGCCAGCGCCTCTTCAACCTGGTGGTAACCAACGTGCCCGGGCCCCAGATGCCCCTGTATCTGCTTGGCCGTCGCATGCGTGCGATCTACCCGCTCGTCCCGCTCGCGGCCAACACCGCACTCGGCATCGCGGTGATGAGTTACGACGGCGGTCTCGACTTCGGACTCAACGCCGACTACGACGCGCTCGCCGACCTCGAGCCGCTGGCTGACGACCTGCGCGCGGCGATCAAGGCGCTGGGGGACGCCGCCAACGCCGCCGTGGCCATGCCCGTCTGAGCCAGAGCGCTGTCGCTGTCAGGACAGGAGCGCCGCGCGCGCCTCAGGGCTCAGCTCACGGACCGCGATCGTCATCCGCGACAGCGCGCATAGCCGCCCCTGATCATCGCTCATCTCGACCTCCCAGACCCACGTTGTGCGGCCCGCGTGCTTGCGGACGGCCGTCGCATGGATCGTGCCGGCGGTGACCGGCCGCAGGAAGCTTGTCTGGTTAGACATCCCGCTTGCCACGTTGCCGTCGGGCAGCACGACGGCGGCCGTTGCGACCGATGCCAGGCTCTCGGCGACGGCGGCGTAGATGCCTCCGTGCACGAGCCCGAACGCCTGCTTGTGGAAGTCCTGAACCACCAGCCGAGCGCGCGCGGACTCGGGGGTGATCTCGAGGATCTCGAGCCCGTAGAACGCATCAAAGCCGCGGCTTTGCGTGAACAGATCTGTGTCCGCCATCGGCACGCACGATAACCGGCGCGGCCCGTGAGTCACGCCCGAACCCTCCACTACGCTCTGCACCCGATGGGTGCCCTGGACAGCCTTCCGCCCGATCAGCGCGCGGTTCTGCAGATGGTGCTGCAGCGCGGTCGCAGCTACGACGAGATCGCGAGCGTGCTCTCGATCGACCGTGGCGCGGTTCGCCAGCGCGCGCTCGACGGCTTCGACGCGATCACGCCGGCGAGCGTGCTGCCCGGCCCTGAGCGCGCGCTGGTGACCGATTACCTGCTCGGCCAACTGCCGGACAAGGTCGCCGAGCAGGTCTACTCATACCTTCAGGCCTCCGAACCCGACCGCGAGTGGGCGCAGGCGCTCGCAGACGAGATAGCCCCGCTCACGTCGCGGGCGCTGCCTGAGATCCCGGTCGGCGCCCCGCTGGGCGCCGACGACTGGCGTGACGGCGACCTCGAGCATCACAGCGATACGCCCGCGGACGCGGCCGCGGTCCCGCTCGAGACCGACGAGCAGCTCGAGGCCGCGGACGCTGCGGTCCAGAGCGGCGCCGGCGTCGGGGCGTCCGTGTCGCCGGCCCCCGCTGCGGAGCACAGCTGGGATCCGCCGGTCGATCAGCGGCCTGCCCGTCCGAGTTCCCGGCGCGGCGGCGCGATCCTGCTGGGGATCATCGTCGTCGTGATCGTCGCGGCGATCATCGTCGGGGTGGTGAGCTCCGGTGGCTCGAGCCCGAAGGCGAGCGCCGACCGGACCACGCCCGCGGCCCACACCACGACCGGCGCCACTACGACGGCCGCCACTTCGACCACGCCGCAGATCCTCGCGCAACTGAACCTAACCTCGCCGACCGGTGCCAAGGACACCGTCGGCGTGGCGCAGGTGATCCGCTATCGCGGCGTCGTCGGCGTGGTGGTCGACGCCCAGGGCGTGCCCGCCAACACGCAGCACAATGCCTACGCAGTTTGGCTCTACAACTCCGCGTCTAGTCACAAGTTCGTTGGCTTCGTTCACAACCTCGTGGGCAAGGATGGGAAGCTCGCAGCCGAGGGCAAGTTGCCGGCAGGCGCGACCGCATACCACCGCCTGCTGATTACGCTCGAGACGCAATCGACCCCCAGCAGCCCCGGCGAGGTCGTGCTCTCGGGGCCGTTCCGCGAGCAGCCGTAAACGCAGGGTCAAAACAGCGCCGCGAGCCCGTCGAGTGCCGCATCGACGCGCCGCCGCGCAGGTCGGCGTTGCAGCATCAGTCCGGCGCGGAAGGTGCCCTTGAGCTGCTGGTGCTCCTCGAGCGTCACCTTGCAGGCGTCATCTCCTGCCGGCCCGAGCTCGATCGTCGTCGTCCAGGCGGCCAGCAGACGCTCAAACGGCGTTCCCTCGAGCTCCTGGGTCCAGACGCAGCGCCGCGGCACCGTCGACTCCAGCACGACGAAGTCCAAACGCACGGGCTTACCACGCCGAGTCGGGATCACCTCCGTGAACCGGCCGCCGCGAACGCCCTCGACGCGCGCCACCCCCGGCCACCACCTCGGCAGGTGGTGCGGATCGGCCACGATCTGCCACACGGCTTCCGGAGTAGCAGCGATGCGCCGGGTGCGGACGGTCTTTGCCATCGGCCAGGTCGCGGTGAGCTAGCGCAGCTAGTCGTACTGGATCAGCGAATGGACCGGGTAGCCCTCGAGCTGCTTGCGGCCATTGAACGAAGTCAGCTCGACGAGGAAGACACAGCCGAGGACCTCACCACCGAGCTGCACGACGAGATCGGCCAAGGCCCGCGCCGTGCCTCCGGTCGCCAACAGGTCGTCGTGGATCAGCACTCGTGCGCCACCGGCGAACGCGTCGGCGTGCATCTCCAGCGCATCGATCCCGTATTCGAGCATGTATTCGGCACTCACAGTGTCGTGCGGAAGCTTCCCGCGCTTGCGCGCGGGCACGAATCCGGCATGAAGGCTGCGCGCGAGGGCGCCGCCCAGGATGAAGCCGCGGGCCTCGGCGGCCACCACGATGTCGATGTCGAGGTCGCGCGCGTACATACTCAGACGGGCAACCGCGGCGTCGAGCGCCCGTGGGTCCAGCAGCAGAGGCGTGATGTCCCGGAACAGGATCCCGGGCGTCGGGAAGTCCGGGATGTCGCGGACGTAGCTGCTGAGATTGACGCCGTCGTCGGAACGGGCAGCTGGCATCAGGCTCAAGTGGCGATCTTGCGCAGGTCGCGAATCAACAGCAGGTGCTTGAGGTGGGTCGTGACCGACGCAAGGTTCTCCAGCGCCTCGACCGCCTCCTTGCGCCGCTCCGGGTTGCGCGAACGTAGCGCCGGGGCGAGGATGCTCTGCAGCAGCTGCGCCTCGCGGTCGGCGGAGGTCCGGAACACGCGCAGGTTGCGCCCGCCGACCCCGTAGCGCGCCAGCTCCGACACGGCGCGTACGATCTCGCGCTCGGTGTCGTCGAAGTACCGCGCCCCACCACGTAAATCGCCCTTGATGACGCCGAACTCGACCAGCTCGGCCACCAGCTTGCGATCTGCCCCGGTCTCGTCGACCACGTCCTCGAGCGAGTAGAGCGCACCGGGGTCCCGGGTCACCGATGTGCCGCGGAACGTGTGGGTTTCGCTACCAGCGCTGACCTCGCGGTCGCTGCGCCCACTCGCGAGCTCCTGGCGGATGACCCGCAAAGGTAGGAACTCGTCGCGCTGAAGGCGCAGGATCGTGCGCAGGCGCTGGACGTCGTCCGGCGTATAGAGCCGGTAGCCGCCCTGCGTGCGCCGCGGAGTCAGCAGCTTCTGGTCTTCGAGATAGCGGATCTTCGAGATCGAGATGTCCGGGAACTCGAGTTCGAGCGCCTTGCACACGGCGCCGATCGTGACCGCCTTCTGCCGCGGGCGGCCATTGTCAGCCGGTGTCGGTTGAGGCAGTTCGTCGAGTGGAAGGTCGTTGCGTTCACTAGTCGCCATTTAGCGCCCCAGAAAAGCGAGTTTGTATTTGCCGATTTGCAGCTCGTCACCATCGTTGAGCCGCTGTGAGTCGATCCGCCGACGGTTTACGTAGGTCCCGTTGAGCGATCCGCAGTCATCAAGGTAGTAGTGCTCTCCCCGCTTGACGACCACCGCATGGTCACGCGAGACGGTGACGTCATCGAGGAACACGTCGCTGTCAGGCCGCCGTCCAACTGTCAGACGCGCCCGATCGAGCGGAAACGCCTCACCGGCCCGTCCCCCACCAGCGCGAATCACGAGCATCGCCCCGCGTGCGGTGACGGCCTGGATCGGCACCTCCTCGAACTCGCCGGTCTCGCCAATGCGGTAGGTCGCGGTCGAATCGCCAGTGTTGCCTTCGGAGCCGCCCATGAAGGCTCCGCAGCGCTGGCAGTAGTTGGCGCCGTCAGCATTGGCGAAGCCGCACTCAGTGCAGTGCTGAGCCACGGTCGCTGAACTCAGTCGAGGCTGGAGGGCTGCTCGTCCGGCTCCTCGTCAGCCGGCGGGTAATTGCCGGTGAGGATGTCCGTGAGCCGCTGGACATCGGCACCGCTGATGACGAGCTCGCCGCTTTCGTCCTTACGCCGTAGACGATTGACGAGTTCAGCCCGAAGGATGTCGATCTTGCCGTGAAGGATGCGCCGCCTGTAGGAGACCTCGATCTCCTCGTCCGTCATCTCCTTGATCAGGTCCTTCAGTTCCTGGTCGGTGAGCGACCCGAGGTCTGGGAAAGTGTCCATGCGAGCAAGTCCTCCGTGCAGCAGCGCGGCGATTTCAGGGTGATCCGGGACATCTGAGTATAACCGCGGAACAGCCCGGAGGGTCAATCTGAGCTTGAGAGTTGATCTAGATTGAGCTGGCGGAGCTCGCGCAGGCCCCGGCGGACGTACAGCCAAGTCGCCGTCAGCGCCAGCGCCAGGCCGACATAGAGCATCACCAGCGCGAGCCAGTGCACACCCGCCATCGCGAAGAACGGCGCCCCCATGGTCGGCGCGACGGCGAGCCGGCCGGGCCAGTTGATCTTGATCTCGACCCCACGTCGCAGGCTGTAGCGGCTCAGGACGATCATCAGGAGCTCACGGGCGATCACGAGCGCCAGCGCCCAGCGCGGCAGCAGCTCGAAGTCCCAGGCCACGACCATCCCAGAGATCACCAGCAGCCGATCGATGATCGGATCTAGCAACGCTCCAAGGCGGCTGAACTGGCCCGTCAGTCGTGCCGTGAAGCCGTCGAGGTAGTCGCCCCAGCCGATCACACCGAACAGCGTCGCTGACAGCGCACTGCGTCCGTCGCGGCTCGACAGAGCCACCGTCAAGAACACCGGGATCAGTCCAAGGCGCACGAATCCGATCGCGTTCGGGATCGTGAGTGGGCGCAGCGGCTGGTCGGAGCGGGTCGCCTCCGGGTTCGCGCCGGAGCGGTCGATGCCGAGCAGACGTCTCTTGGTTAGGCGATGTCGCGCCACAGATCAGCGATCGCCGATGCTGCGCCCTCCAGCGGGAGGGCGCGGGACTCCTGCCCCCTGCGCACCTGCACCTCGAGTTCACCCGACTGCAGCGTCCGGCGTCCCACCGTGACGCGCAACGGGCAGCCGAGCAGCTCGGCGTCTGCGAACTTCTCGCCCGGACTGGCATCGCGGTCGTCGTAGATCGTGGCAAGTCCCTGCCACTGGAACTCGTCGTACAGCCGATCGGAGAGCGCGCGTTCGTCGGAGCCGTCCTTCCCGAGCGTCACGAGGTGCACGTCGAATGGAGCGATCCCGCGCGGCCAGGAGATGCCCTGCTCGTCGGCGAACTGCTCGATCGCGGCGGCGGCCGTCCGCGCCGGACCGAAGCCGTAGCAACCCATCCAGATCATCTGGCTCTGCCCGTTCTGGTCCAGGTAGCTTGCTCCGAAGGGCTCGCTGTAGCGCGTACCGAGCTTGAAGAGATTCCCGACCTCGATCGCCGGCTCGATGCGAACCGGGTTGCCACCGATGAGATCTCCGGCAAGCACCGTCCGAACGTCGACGCGCTCGAACGCGAAGTCGCGGCCGGGCACCACTCCCCGGAGATGCTCGTCCGGGCGGTTGGCGCCGACGACGTAGCCGCCGGCGTCGGTCGCGACGGCCTCGTCGAGCAGCACGCGCATCTGGGCGCCAACGGGTCCGATGAAGCCCGGGGGCCCGAGTTTCTTGTCGATCTCATCGGCGCTCGCCTGACGGAACTGCGAGCCGAGCCCGAGCCCGAGCTTGACGTCGTTGACGCGATGGTCGCCGCGTACGACGACCAGCACGAACGAATCGTCTGCCAGCACGACCGGATATGCCTTCAGCAGCGCGCCCGCCGGGACACCCAGCGCGCCCGCGACCTGCTCGACCGTCGTCATCCCGGGCGTGCTCACGGCCTGCGGCGCGTCTGCAGCCGGCGGCAGCTGTACCGGCCGGGCCTCGGCCGAGGCGACCTCGATGTTGGCTGCGTACCCGGGAGCGAGCACGACATCGTTCTCCCCGGCCGTGCACGGAGCCATGTACTCGTCGGCGCCGTGGCCGCCCATCATGCCGACGTCGGCCTTGACCCGGTACCACTCGATCCCACAGCGATCGAACATGCGGTCGTACGCGCGGGCGTGCTTGTCGTAGGACGCCTCCATGCCCTCGGCGTCGCGGTCGAAGCTGTAGGAGTCCTTCATGATGAACTCGCGGGTGCGCAGCACCCCGGCTCGCGGGCGCGGCTCGTCGCGCTCCTTGATCTGAAAGTGGTAGAGGATCTGCGGCAGGTTGCGGTAGGAGCGCATGGTCGTCGTGGCGTGGGTCGTCACGACCTCCTCGCTGGTCATCCCCAGGACCAGCTCGGCGTTGCGCCGGTCCTCCAGCTTGAACAGCTCGTCGATCGCATAGCGGCCGCTGCGCTTCCACAGTTCGGCGGGCTGCAGGACGGGCATCAAGATCTCCTGTCCGCCGATTGCGTCCATCTCCTCGCGCACGATCTGGACGACCCGCTGGTGCGTGCGCCAGCCGGCGGGAAGCCAGGTCCACATGCCCGAGCCGACCTGCCGGATCAGGCCGGCACGTACCATCAGTTTGTGGCTCAGGGCCTCGGCATCGGCAGGTGGCTCGCGTTCGGTGGGAAGCAGGTATTCGGATAGGCGGGGCATGGCGAGCAAGCGTACCCGCGTGGCCGGTGGCCACGCCGCCCGCCGTGCCCACCACACCGGCCTGAGACAGACGCGCCTTGCCTAGGCGCTCTGATAGAACGAGCTTTTGAGACAGCTCATTGAGAGAGAACCCCGGAGACAGGAGTGAGCATGGCGTTTTCAGTTCCAGACCTCCCCTACGCCTTCGACGCGCTCGAGCCCAATATCGACGCGCAGACGATGGAGATCCATCACGACAAGCACCACGCCGCGTACGTGGCTGCGGCCAACAAAGCGCTGGAAGGCACGGAGTGGGCCGACAAGTCCGCGGAGGAGATCCTGACAAGCCTGAGCGCGCTGCCCGCCGACAAGCTGGCCGTGGTTCGCAACAACGTCGGCGGCCACTACAACCACAGCCTGTTCTGGGTATCGATGGGCCCTGGCAAGGGCGGCGAGCCGAGCGGCGCGCTGGGTGAGGCGATCACCTCGACGTTCGGTTCGTTTTCCGATTTTCAAGCGCAGGTGAAGGCGGCCGGCATCGGCCGTTTCGGATCAGGCTGGGCCTGGCTTGTGCATGACGGCTCGGGTCTTGCGATCGTCTCCTCGCCTAACCAGGACAACCCGATCAGCGACGGGAAGACGCCGATTCTGGGCGTGGACGTGTGGGAGCACGCGTACTACCTCAAATACCAGAACCGTCGCCCCGATTATCTGGACGCTTGGTGGAACACGGTCAACTGGGACACGGTCGCGGAGCGGTTCGCCGCCGTTTAGCGTCGGTGTTGAGAGCTCCTGGGCCTTTCCTCCGCTGCCTATAAGCGGCAGAAGGGCGGCTCCGGAAAGGCCCAGGACCTCTCTTGCGTGCGCCCGCGCTCTCTGCCCGCGCACAGGCCGGCTTCTCCGGCTGGGCGCTCGTGGCGGCGACCCTCCTCCTTCAGGTGCGCGAGGGCTTAGCTGAGGGCCAGGGCGCAACCGTCTCGCAGCCGTAGTCCTCGGGGGCTACGTCGCGGAGGGTCTCGCAGAACTGCCAACGGTGGCCCGCTGGGTCCTCGACGGTGAAGTCGCGCTCGCCGTACTCGCGATCGGTCGGCGGCTCCAGAACCTGTGCGCCGTGGGCCAGAACGCGCTGGTAGCGGGCATCCGCGTCCTCGACCCGGACCCGGATGATTTGCGTGACCGCGCCGTCGGTCGGCGCGATCTGACCGGCGCCAAGGCCTGCAACGATCACGGCGCCATCGTTGCCGATGCTCAGCTGCGAGCGGTGACTGTCGCCGATCCGGGTCCGCTCGACGAATCCGAACACGTCCGTCAGCCACGCCACCGCCGTGCGCACGTCCGGGTAGACCAGCATCGGGACCACCGTCACGGGCGGAATCGAACGGTTTGTCTTCACCCCGTGAAGCTTGACAGGAGCGCGATCCTGGGTGCGTGGGGAACGAAGTCATCGACAATCCCGCGCAGGAGCGCTACGAGGCGCGCGTCGATGGCGCGCTGGCCGGATTCATCCTGTACCGGCTAGATGGTGAACGGATCACGATGGTTCACACCGAGGTCGACCCGGACTACGAGGGTCACGGCGTCGGCAGCGAGCTGGCGAAGGTCGCGCTGGCGGACGTACGCGAGCGCGGACTCGAGCTCATGCCGCAGTGCCCGTTCATCGCCGACTACGTGCGACGGCACCCCGACGGCTACCTAGACCTCGTGCCCGAGTCCCTGCGCGCAACGGTTCTCTCAGGTGGCTGCAACGAAACCCACTGATCTAAGCTTCACAATAAGTGACGTTGGCAACAATCCTTATAATCTCGATTGAGTCCGTAGACATAGTGTTATAGTCCCCGTAGATGATCGAGCTGATCAACGCTGAGCGCTGCACCAGCTGCAACATCTGCGTACGGATCTGCCCCACTGACGTGTTCGATCGCGCTGACGGCGCCCCCCCGATGATCGCCCGCCAGGATGTCTGCCAGACCTGCTTCATGTGCGAGTTGCACTGCCCCGAGGATGCGATGTACGTCGCACCGATGCGCCGTCCGGCCGAGGCCGGCTCGCCTCATCTGAACGAGAGCCAACTGCTTGCGGACGGTTACTTCGGCAGTTACCGCGCCCGGCTCGGCTGGGGCGCCGGCCAGACGCCCCCCCGCACAGGCGAGGAATTGTTCGCGCTGTCACTCGTCGGACCGAGGCTGATGGATGCAGCAGCCGAGTTCACCGAACCGTAGGAGCGAGATCCGCATGACCGCCGCCGGCAGCCGTGAATCTGCAGACGTCCTCGAGCTTGAGACCGACGTCCTGGTGGTCGGCGGTGGGCCTGCTGCCGTATGGGCTGCGCTGACCGCCCGCGCCGAAGGTGCGCGGGTGCTGCTCGTGGACAAGGGCTTCTGCGGTTCGAGCGGCGTCGCTGCCGCGGCCACGGCGGGGCACTGGTGGGTTCCGCCTGACAAGCGCGAGGAGGCAATCACCGAGCGCGACGCGCTCGGTCACAACCTCAGTGAGCGCTCGTGGATGGAGCGCGTGCTCGAGGAGACGTGGCGGCGCTGGCCCGAGGTCGGCGGCGATGTGGGGTATCCCGGCGGCAGCTTCCCGGGTTTGCGCAGCCCTGGGGCGATTGTGTGCCAGGGACCGATCTATCTACGCGAGATGCGCCGGCGCGTATCCCACAGCGGCGTGCGGATTCTCGACCACTCCCCCGCGCTCGAGCTGCTCGTAGACGCGGACGGCGCAGTCTGTGGGGCTGCTGGCGTCCAGCGCCAGAAGGCACGGCCGTGGCGGGCGCGTGCCGGGGCGGTGATCCTGGCGACCGGCGGTTGCTGCTGGCGCAGCGGCGCGCTCGGCTCGAACGTCGATACAGGCGACGGTTACCTGATGGCGGCAGAGGTCGGAGCGACGCTGTCCGGCATGGAGTTCTCCAATTACTACGGGATCGTCCCCGCCGGCGGCTCGATGGACAAAAACGGCTTCTACGCTGGCGCCACCTTCACGGATGCCGACGGCAACGTGCTCGCGGCCGGCTTCATGTCGCCTGGAGGCATCGGCGGGCCAGGCACGTGGTTACTCGAGGCCGTGCTGCATGGTCCCGTCTACGCGATCTTCGATCGCGCCCCTGCGGAGGCGTGGCCCAAGATGCGCGCTCAGATGCCCAACTTCTTCGTCGCTTTCGACCGCCACGGCATCGACCCATTCAGACAGCGGTTCGAGATCGAATACATCCTCGAGGGCACCACTCGCGGCACCGGCGGCCTGCGGATCACCGACGACACCTGCTCGACCGGCGTGCAGGGCCTTTGGGCCGCCGGCGACGCGGTCTCGCGCGAGGCAATCGTCGGCTCGGCAAGCGGCGCCGGTTCCCCCAACGCTGCGTTCACGATCAGCTCCGGCACTTGGTCAGGGCGTGCGGCGGCTGCGCACGCCCTGAGCGCTAGCGGGGCCGGCGGGAGGAGTAAGCCAGCGGCACAGCCTGCCGGGCGAGTCGGACTGCGACCGACGGGCGCACGGCTGCCCGAGGGCTCGTGGCGCGAGCTGTCGCGAGCGACGCAAGACGAGATCCTGCCGCCTGCGAAGAACGGATTCCGCAGCACAGCGCAACTGACCCGGTCGCTCGCCGTGCTCGACGATCTCTGGGGAGCCGCTGGTGCGGGCCTGGCAGGCTCGATCGGGCGCGAGCAGGTCTGGGCCCGTGAGACCGCATCGATGATCGTCAACGCGCGCTGGGCGTATACCTCGGCGGAGCGGCGCGAGGAGACTCGCGGCATGCACCAGCGCACCGACTTCCCCGACTCCGACCCGAGCCAGCGGCACCGGATCCTCATCAGCGGCACTGACGAACTCGAAGTTGACTTCGCCGCGATCGCCGATCCGCTCGTGCCCTACGGTGATGAGCTTGTAGCCGAGGCAGCCTGACGAGAGTGATCGACGCGCGGTTTCGTACCGGGCAGAGCTCTCACACAGGGATCGCCTGACCGATGGACTTCTCGACGATGGTGCTGTCCATGTACGTCGACGCCGACGAGGATCCGGCGGAAGACGCGCGCGTCCTGCAGGCGGCGATCGATCAATCGCTGCCACGCGCTGGATCGCCGAGCCGTCGATGCGGTTGTTCTCGGACCAGGTCATGCCAGACTTCGGCGCGCATGAGACCGAAGATGTCCGCACGATGACTGGAGGGACCCGATGACAGCCACCTCGCGGCAGACCGCCGGATCCGTTCTCTCCGGCGATGTCAATCTCTTCTATCGGCGCTTCGGCGAGCCGGGCGCGACGCCTGTCCTGATCCTCCACGGCGCCAATTACTACGACTCGCGCGACTGGGTCCAGATCGCCGGCGACCTAGGCACCGGGCGCGAGGTCGTCACCTACGACCTGCGCGGCTACGGTCTCTCGAGCTGGAGCCCCAACCAGGACTACTCTCTGGACGCGCATCTGCTTGACATCCACACCCTGCTCGATCACCTCGGCTGGGAGCAAGCCGTATTCGTGGGCCATTCCCGCGGCGGGTCATTCACACTGCGGTTCGTCCACGGACATTCCCAGCGCGTAGCCGGGCTGGTCCTCGTCGACTTCTCACCCGGACAGACGCCGGGTCGTTCACGCTTCAAGCCTATGAAGGTCGGCCCCTGGGGTCCGGTCTACGCGTCGCTCGAGCAGGCGCACGCTGCAACGAGTCGCAACCCCGGCGAACTCGACACTGAAACCGGCCGCGCCCGCATTGAGTCGATCTTCGGCCCGCGCGACGGCGGCTGGGTCAACGTCCGCCGCGATCCAGCGTTCCAGAACGATCGGCCCAACGATGGTGCCGCTTGGCGCTCGGAGCTGCAGCCACTCGACCTGTGGGACGCGCTGGCCGGTTTCGTAGGTCGCGGCGCGCCCGCCTTCGTCATCCGCGCGACCGAGTCGGCCTCGTATGACGAGGCGGCGCTCACGCGGTTGCGCGTCGACTTCGGGCCTGTGCAAGTGGTCGAGGTCGAATCCGGCCACGACGTTCCCGGGACCGCGCCAGCCGAGCTGGTCTCCGCTGTGCGCGGATTCCTCTCAGAGTAGTCGCGCTGATCCCCGAGGAGGCGCCAGGATGGGACCCCGCCCACCCGGCGACTCCCTCGGTGGCCTCGGATCAGTCCTCGGCGTTGATGTAGAGCTCGAGCGCCGCCTCGATCTCCACGTCCCAGCCGAGGTTGATGACGCCCTCGGAGACCTCGTTGTTGAAGTTGACGCCCCACTCGCGGCGATCGATCGTGGTCGCGAGATCGATCCCGAGGCGCTGGGACACGTGACCGTCGCCGTGTCGGGTCATCTGCGGACCGCGGACCGAGCCGGTTGCGGTTATCGGCTTGGTGACACCGCGCAGCGTGAGCTCGCCTTCCACGGTCAACTTCTCACCGTCCTGCTCGATCGCAGTCGTCTGGAAGCTGAACGCCGGGAACTCCTCCGCGTTGAAGAAGTCGGGCGTGAGGATGTGTCCCTTGAGGCGGTCCAGTCCGGTGAGCGTGATGTCCGATACCTGTACCTCGCCGGTCAGCTGCCGCTCAGCCCCGTCGTAGGCGCCGCTGACGTTGGTGAAGCTACTGCGAAAGGTCGCCACCGCATGGTGTCGCACCTTGAAGCTCACGGTCGAGTGCGCGGAGTCGATGCTCCACATCCCGGTTTCCGGCATGCTGTCTACTGCTGCGCTCGTCGCGCTCATTCTGGCTCCTGTCGTTGGTTGCCCAGCGCGACCGATTCTAAAGCAGGTCGGTTGACTTACCGCAGTTATGACAGCTGCCGCTGACGGCGGCTTTCGGGAACTTGGACGGCAGGCTCAGGCACGCGTGAAGCGCCGGCCGGCGACTGGCGAGAGTGCCTCGTCCAGCTTCACTGCCGGCTCAGGCTCCCCGGCCGCCTCAGGCTCGTTTGCGGCCGCGGCCTCGAGTGCCGCAAGGCGCTCCGGCGTCATCGCCGTCTCGTCCTCGTTGTCAGCCAGCCAGTCGCGCGCCTCCGCGGCGGCCGCCTCATCGCGGATGACCTTCTTGCCGGACGCGTAGTACTTGTCGATCTCCGCGAAGAGCTCCTCGACCAAGTTCTCGGTCGGGACCTTCTTGAGCGGTTCCCCGCGCGAGTAGATCATGCCCATGTCCTTGGCGCCCGTGATGCCGAAGTCCGCGTGACGGGCCTCGCCGATGCCGTTGACCGCGCAGCCCAGGACCGACACCTCGATCGGGTCCTCATAAGCCTCGAGCCGCTTCTCGACTTCCGCGACGACCGTGTCCATGTCGAACTGGAGCCGCCCGCAGGTCGGACAGGCGATCAGGTCAGGTCCGCGGCGCCGCAACCGCAGCGCCTTGAGAATCTCCCACGCGACCTTGACCTCCTCCTCGGCCTGGAAGGTCGAGAGCGAGATCCGGATCGTGTCGCCGATGCCGTCGGCCAGCAGCGTGCCGAGTCCGACCGCGGACTTGAGGGAGCCCGACCACTTCGTGCCGGCCTCGGTGACGCCGAGGTGCAAGGGGTACTGGATCCGCTCCGAGAGAAGCCGGTTGGAGGCGATCGTGTTGGGCACGCTCGTCGACTTCATCGACACCTTGAAGTTGGTGAAGTCCAGGCGCTCCATCAGCTCGACGAACTCGACAGCGGCCGTGACCAGTGCCTCGACCGGATTTTCGTACTCGAGCTCGCGCAGGTGTGCCGGTAGCGAGCCGGAGTTGACGCCGATCCGCAGTGGCGTGCCCAACTGCTTGGCCTTTGCTGCCACCTCGGCGACCTTGTCGGGTCCGCCGATGTTGCCGGGGTTCAAGCGGATGCAATGGGCGCCGGCATCGAGCGCCTTCAACGCCAGCGTGTGGTTGAAGTGGATGTCGGCGATGATCGGGATCGGCGACTCGCGCACGATCGTCTTCAGCGCCTCGGCGTCCTGGTCGCGCGGTACTGCGCAGCGGACGAGGTCGGCGCCGGCCTCGGCGACCCGCTTGATCTGCGCGAGCGTCGCCTCGATGTCGGCTGTCTCCGTCTTGGTCATCGTCTGCACTGCGACCGGCGCGCCGCCGCCGATCGCAACGCCGCCAACGTGGATCTGGTTCTTGGAGGCCATTGGCAGCCAGTCTAGACAGTCGGGGCGCGGCTCAGAGCCAGCGCACCGGGTTTGGGAGATGCCTTCACATCAGGGACACTTGCGCGATGGAGGCAGGGGCTGAACTGGTCGCTCGGGCGCGTCTGATCTGCGGCGAGCAGCACGTCATCACTTCTCCGACAATGCTCTCGATCTACCGCTCGGACGGCCTCCGGCGCAACGGCCCACTGCCCGTTGCAGCGATCCTGCCCAGTAGCGCCTCCGAGGTGACGGGTGTCGTCGCCGCCTGCGCCGCGACCGGAAGCCCCTACGTGGTACGCGGCGCTGGAACCAGCGACAGCGGGAGTGCCCTGCCGGTCGCGGACGGCGTCCTGATCGTTCTCACACGGATGCGCCGCGTCCTCGCGATCAGCCAGGACCGAGAAGAGGTGACCGTTGAACCCGGCACGCCGCCGGCAGCGCTCCGTCGTGCGCTGCCGGCGCGCTGGTTCGAAGAGCCCGAACCGAGCGGCACCGTCGGCGGGCTGCTGGCAGCGACTGTTGGCGTTCCCAACATCGCCGGCCTGGATCTCGTCCAGCCCGACGGCACGTTCGTCCGCCTCGACGCGCGTGACCCGGGATACGACCTCACGGGCGCCTTCCCTGGGTCCCGAGGGCGCGCCGGGATCGCGGTCGCGATCACGTTGCGAGCGCTGTCGCGACGTTGAGCGAGACCGTCGTACCGCACAGTCTCAGCGAGGCCGCCGCCGCGCTTGCGGGCGCGGCGGCCCGGGAGCGCCCGGTGCGGATCGTCGGCGGTGGCACCAAGCTGGGCTGGGGCGGCGCCACGCCGCCGCGGGCGCTGCGCCTGCAGACGACGCACCTGAGCCGCGTGCTCGTCCACGACGACGGTGTCACGGCGACGCTCTCCGCTGGCACGCCGATGGTCCGTGCGCAAGCGCTCCTGGCGCGAAGCGGCCTGATGTTCGCCGCCGATCCGCAGCTCGGTCTGGGCCACCACGCTGGCGCCACGGTCGGCGGCGTCGTTGCGACCGCCGACTCCGGGCCGCTGAGCCACCGTTACGGGCCGGTGCGCGACCAGGTCATCGGGATCACGGCCGCGCTGAGTGACGGCACCGTCGTACGCAGCGGCCCGCACGGCGGGCAGCAGCAGGACGGCTACGACCCCGCCAAGCTGATGGTCGGCTCCTACGGAACGCTCGGGGTGATCCTTACGGTCGACACACACGTTCGGCTGTTGCCAGGCAAGACTGCAACGGCCCTCAGCTCAACCGGCGACCCGACGGTTCTGCGGGATGCCGCGGCAGCGATTACGGAGGGCTACCGCGACCTGGAGGCGTTCGACCTCGCGTGGCGCGGCGGCCGCGGCGGGCTGCTCGCACAGGTCGCCGGCGACGAGGCCCACGCGCGCGCGACGGCAGTTGCGGAGACGATGCACGCTTTAGGTCTCGATGGCACGACGGTGCGCGGCGACGACGCCGGTCTCTGGGCACGCCAGCGCGCCGGACAGCGCTCCGCCGAGCGGGCAGTGCTGCGCGTTCATGGCCGGCGCGATCAGCTCGACCTCCTGCTCAAGCTCGCGGACGAAGTCGATGCAATCGTCGTCGGACGCGCGACGCTCGGCGTCGCGTACCTGACGCTCGACGTCAACCGGATCGCAGCGGTGCGCGCGGGCCTGCCTGCCGGCACGCCCGCCGTCGTCCTCGACCTTCCCGGGACAGCGCGCGGCGCCGTCGACGCCTGGGCCGTGCCCGCAGGTCCAGAGCTCGAGCTGATGCGCGCCGTGAAACGCCGCTTCGACCCCGCTGGGGTCTGCAATCCCGGCATCTTCGTCGGAGAGATCTAGTGTCGAGCCGTCTAGTGTCGAGTTGGCTATGAGCTGCACACACTGCGGGCTCTGCCTCGAGAGCTGTCCGACCTACACGCTCTGGGGCACCGAGGCCGATTCCCCACGCGGACGCATCGTGCTCATCGAGGACGCGCTGGCCCCCGGCGGTTCGGCAACCGCGGACATGGCCGCGCACATCGATTCCTGCCTCGGCTGCATGGCGTGCATGAGCGTCTGCCCTGAGGACGTTGCCTTCGCTGACCTGCTCGCGTCTGCGCGCGGCGCGATCGAGCGCCAGGTTCAACGGCCGGCGGGCGAGCGGCTGCGCCGCAGTGGCGCGCTCGCAGCGCTGCCTCGCATGGGTCGGGTGAGCCGCCTGAGCCGCCAGGCGCCCCTCCCCCACTACACGCCGGCCCGGGGCAGCTCGCGCGGCCGCGTCGGCCTGCTGCTCGGCTGCACCGAACGCGCCGATTACCGAGAACTGCACGAGACGACGCTGGCCGTGCTCTCAGCCGAGGGTTATGAGGTGATCGCGCCGCGACTGCCGGACTGTTGCGGCGCCTTCGAGCTTTACAGCGGCGAGCGCGAGCACGGCCTGCGCCGCGCACAGGCCACAATCGACGCATTTGCCGCGGTCGGCGGCGTCGATCAGATCGTCACGAGCGCGGGCGGCTGCGGTGTTGCCCTCAAGGATTACGGCCGACTGCTCGGCACCCCGGACGCGCGGGCGTTCAGCGCGCTGGCGGTTGACGTGCACGAGCTGCTGACGAGCGCGCCGATGCGCTCGCTGGTCGGCCCGCTCGCCGTCCGGATCGCCTACCACGACGCATGCCGGCTACGCCACGGACAGGGCATCGCCGAGCCGCCGCGGGAGCTCCTGCGCCGGATCCCGGGAGTTGAGCTGGTGGAGCTTCCGATTGAGGCGGGAGCGTGCTGCGGCGCCCCTGGGATCTACCGCGTGACCCAGCCCGACGCAGCCGTGGCACTCGCTCGACGTCAAGCAGCGGCAATCGTCGCCACCGGCGCCGAGATGGTTGTCACGGGCGACCACGCCTGTATCGGACAGCTCAACCGCCAGCTGCGTGAGCTGGGCCGGCCGCTCGCCGTGCACCATCCGATCGAGGTGCTGGCGCGCGCAATCGACGCCGGCCGTCGCGCCCTGAATTAGACGCTCCCGGCTCAGGTGCCGAGGCCGTGGCCGGCGAGCCCGGAGATGTCATTGCTGATCCCGACGAATAGGAGGATCGCGATCAGCGCGATCCCAATCAGGCTCGCTCGCTCGATCACGACGAACGGCACGCGGCGTCCGCGGATCTTCTCCGCCACAGCCCAGAAGATGTGGCCGCCGTCGAGCGGCAGGAACGGGAACAGGTTGATGATCCCCAATGACAGCGAGATCAGGGCGATGATCTCCACGCCGGTCGTCCAGCCGCTGGCGATGTCCTCCTGCGTGACCTTGTAAGCGCCGACGATGCTGTGCAGCTGCTTGCGGTCCTGGGGCTTGAAGATCTCGACGATGTCCGTGACCGTCGCCTTGGTCACGTTCCACAGTCCGGTAGCGCTGTGGCCGGCGGAGTAGAAGACGCCGTTGGGAGCGAGCTTGCCGGCGAAGGCGAATCCGACGAGCATCTCCTTGTCGGCGCTACTCCAGCGCGGACGAAGATGCAGGGTCTTGAGCGCGCCGTGACGGCGGACTACGAGCGTGGCGGCCGTGGTCGCCTTGCAGCCATTGACGCGCGCGTCGCCCGCGCAGGTGTGCTTCGCGATCTGATCGCGGACCTGGTCCGCGTCCCCCTTGACGCCGTCGACCGACACGACCCGGTCACCGACCTGCAGCTGGCCGACCGCCGCCGACCCAGCAATGATTCCCGCGACCTGGTTGGTCGAGACGTCCTGCCCGCTCTTGTTTGTCACGTTGTGGTTGCCGACACCGAGGAAGAACACCCACGCCAGCACGAACGCCAGCAGCAGGTTCACCGCGGGCCCTGCCGCGATCACCACGATCCGCTTCCAGGGAGGCTGGTTGATGTAAGCCCGCGCCTCGATCTCAGGCGTCTCGAACGTCTCGTGCGGGCTCATCCCGGTGATCTTCACGTAGCCACCAAGCGGGATCACGCCAACGCCGTAATCAGTCTCTCCGATCCGCCGCTTGATGAACATCGGCCCGAAGAAGAGCGAGAAGCGCTCGACGCGCATCCCGACTGCCTTTGCCGCCACGAAGTGGCCACCCTCGTGAAGGACGATCAGCAGCGCAAAGCCGAGGAACGCCAGAACGTAGGACATGACGATTCAGTGTGACAGCCGGTCTACGGCGTCAGACGCGATTGCACGGGCCTGGACGTCAGCGTCCATCAGCGAGTCAAAGGAATGTACGGGCTCTGAGGGCATTGCGGTGAGGGTCTCCTCTATGACTTGCGCGATCTCCAGAAAAGCGAGCTTTCGTAAGAGGAACGCATGAACGGCCACTTCATTTGCGGCGTTCAACGTGCAAGGCGCGGTTCCGCCCGCGATACCCGCCTCGCGCGCAAGGCGCAGGCACGGAAATGTCTCGATGTCCGGCGGCTCGAACGTGAGCGAGCCCACGGCCGCCAGGTCGAGGGCCGGCAGCGGCACCTCTGCGCGCTGCGGGTGATGCAGCGCGAAGGCGATCGGCACGCGCATATCCGGATAGCCGAGGTGAGCCAGGGTGGCGCCGTCGCACAGTTGGATCAGGCTATGCACGAGCGACTGCGGGTGCACGACCACGTCAATCTGGTCATAGGGCGTGCCGAACAGGTGGTGAGCCTCGATTACCTCGAGCCCTTTGTTCATGAGCGTGGCCGAGTCGATCGTGATCTTGCCGCCCATCGACCAGGTGGGATGCGCGAGCGCCTGCTCGAGTGTGACGTCAGCAAGCTCGGCGCGGGTGCGGCCGCGGAATGGGCCACCGGAAGCCGTCAACAGCAGCCGGTCGATCGTGCCGGCGCGTTCGCCGGCGATCAATTGGTAGAGCGCTGAGTGCTCGGAGTCGACGGGCAGGATCTGAGCACCGGTCGCCTCCGCCAACTGCATGACGAGCTCGCCGCCGACCACCAGCGACTCCTTGTTGGCCAGCGCAAGATCGATCCCCTCGCCGAGCGTGGCGACGGTCGCGAGCAGACCCGCGGCGCCGACGATCGAGTTCAACACCATGTCGCACCCGGAGTCGGTCACCAGTTCGACCAGCCCATCCGGGCCTGACAACACCTCACCGTCGGTCCACGCCTCCGAAGCGCGCGCCGCAGCGTCGAGATCGGCCAGCGCGATCCGTTTGACGCCGAACTTGTCGGCCTGCGCGAGCAGTTGCTGCCAGTCTCTGCCGGCGCTCAATCCGGCAAGCTGGAGCTCCCCGGGGCTGCGCTCGACCACATCGAGCGCCTGCGTCCCGATCGAGCCGGTCGAGCCGAGGATGACGAGACGGCGAGTGCTCATCCGGCTGGCACGTGGATGTTGATGGCGATGAAATATGCGACCACGACCGTGAAGATGATCGCGTCGAGCCGGTCCAGCGCGCCCCCGTGAGCGCCGAACATGCTTCCAGCGTCCTTGGCCCCGGCGTCGCGCTTGATCAGCGACTCGAAGAGGTCGCCGATCGGTCCCAGAGCCGCAACCGCGATGCCCAGCAGCAGAGCGGTCCCATGCGGTAACCACGTCTCCTGGTACAGCCCCGCTACGACGACAGACACGATCGACGCCAGCGCGCCGCAGCCCAAGCCCTCGATCGTCTTGTTCGGCGAGATCGACGGTGCCAACGGGTGGTGCCCGAACAGACGCCCGCCGAGATACGCGGCGGTGTCGCCGACGAACGTGCCGACCATCACGTCGATCAGGATCCCCTTGCCGACACCATGCGGGATCTGCCGGAGCAGAACGGCTAGCGCGAACGCGAAACCGATCCAGAAGACCCCGAGCAGCGTCGAGGCGATCGACACCGTCGCATCCGTGCTCTGACCGCGCGCGAGAATCGCCAGAAATGCCAGCGGTGCTCCGGCGAGCGCGGCGCCGACGACGTCGGCGAGCGTGCCATAGCGTGCGGCGACGCACATCCCGACGGCAACGACGAACGCCACCACCGGCACGGGGCGCCAGCCCGGCAGCATCCGGTACAGCTCGGCGAGGCACGCACAGGCCAGGATCGCCATCAGCAGCATCCAGCCAACGCCGCCGATGTCGACGAAGACCACCGCAAGCACCGCGGCCGGCACGCCCACGAAGACCCGCGCCAGCAGATCCGATCGCCTGCGCGGAGGTGGCGCCGCTACGGCTCGACGAGCCTGAGGCATCAGCGCCCTCCGAAGCGCCGCTGCCGAGACGTGAACTCCGCCAGGCTCGCCGCGAACGTCTCGCGCGTGAAGTCCGGCCAGAGCTCGTCCCGGAACACGAACTCCGCGTAGGCCGACTGCCAGGTCAGGAAGTTCGAGATTCGTTGCTCGCCACTCGTGCGGATGATCAGGTCAGGGTCGTGCATCTCGGGTGCGTATAGGAGACGGCGGAAGTCCTCCTCGTCGCCGCCCGCGAACGCGCGCGCTGCGTCGAGGATCTCGGCGCGACCACCGTAGTTGAAGGCGACGAACAGCGTGATCCGGTCGTTCGCGGCGGTCTCTGCTTCGGCCCATTGCATCTTCTCGATCAAGCGCGGGGAGACCGGGGCGGCACGACGCCCGATGAACCGCATCCGTACCCCCTCGGCCTTCAGTTCGGGCGTCTCGACGTCGATTCGGCGAGCGAACATCCGCATCAGCGCTGACACCTCGGCCTTGGAGCGACTCCAGTTCTCGGTCGAGAACGAGTACACGGTCAACTCCCTTATCCCGAACTTGACCGCGTCGCGCAGGCGCTCTTTGACCACGTCGGCGCCAGCCTCATGGCCCTTGATCGCCGGCAGCCCGCGCTGTTTGGCCCAGCGTCCGTTGCCGTCGGTGATGATCGCGACGTAGCGCGGGCCGTCGGCGCCCGGATCTGGCGCAACACCCCTGCCCACGTCAGACCTCGAGAATCTCTTCTTCCTTGACCTTCAGCAGCTCGTCGAGCTCGGTCACGCGCAAGTCGGTGACCTTCTGCAACTCGCCCTCGGCGCGGTGCTCGTCATCGGCACCGATCTCGCCTTCCTCCTTGAGCTCGCGGAGATCCTGCATCACGTCGCGGCGCACATTCCGGATCGCAACGCGACCCTCCTCGGTGATGCCCCGCACGACTTTGACGAGCTCCTTACGGCGCTCCTCCGTGAGCTCCGGCAGTACGAGCCGGATCACAGCACCGTCGTTGGACGGCGTCAGGCCGACATCGGACTCGAGGATTGCCTTCTCGATCGCCTTGATCGAACTCTTGTCGTACGGCTGGATCGAGAGCAGGCGCGCTTCCGGCGCGCTCAAGGTCGCGAGCTGCTTGAGCGGCGTGACGGCGCCGTAGTAGTCGACGTTGATGCGATCCAGGAGTGCCGGGCTAGCCCGGCCCGTCCTCACCGAGCCGAACTCGTGGCGGGTGGAATCGACGCACTTGTGCATGCGGTCACGCGCGTCTTCGAGAAGGCCTGAAACAAGATCGTCTTCACTCATGTCTGTACGAGGGTTCCCACCCGTTCACCGGACACTATCCGGTTGATGTTGGTGCCGTCGGCCATGTTAAAGACCACGATCGGCAGGTTGTTGTCCATGCAGAGCGCGAAGGCCGTCGAGTCCATCACCTGCAGGCCCTGCGTCAGGGCCTCCTTGTGTGTGAGCTCGGGGATGAACTGGGCGTTGGGATCCTTGGCCGGATCAGCCGTGTAGACCCCCTCGATCCCGTTCTTGGCCATCAGTACGACCTCGGCGTGAACTTCGGCGGCTCGCAACGCCGCCGCCGTGTCCGTGGTGAAGAACGGGTTGCCAGTCCCGGAAGCGAAGATCACGACCCGGCCCTTCTCGAGATGCCGGATCGCTCGGCGGCGGATGTACGGCTCGGCGACCTCGGAGATCGTGATCGCGGACTGGACACGCGTCGGGATCTCGCCCTTCTCGAGCGCATCCTGCAGCGCCAGCGCGTTCAGCACTGTCGCCAGCATCCCCATGTAGTCGCCGGTCGCACGGTCCATGCCGCGGGCGGCAGCCGCCAAGCCGCGGTAGATGTTGCCGCCGCCGACGACTATCGCAACCTGAACTCCACGCCTGTGGATCGTCGCGATCTCCTGTGCGATCGCGCGCACGCGCTCGGGATCGGTTCCGTACTCGAGGTCCCCCATCAGCGCCTCACCGGAGAGCTTGAGCAGCACCCGCTCGTAGGCGGGTGCGCCGTTTGTGCTCGAAGTGCTCACGTGCGGCGCGCCGCTCTCCGCCTACTGACCGATCTCGAAGCGGGCAAAGCGACGGATGACGACGTTCTCGCCCGTGTCCGCGGCCAGCTTGGCGCGGATCTCCTCGATCGTCTTGCCCTCGTGCTTCTCCTCGTTGACGTGCTTCTGGCGCAGCAACACGACATCGTTCAACCAGGCGTTGATCTTGCCCTCGACAACCTTCTCGCGCACGTTCTCCGGGCGCTCAGCGGCCTGCTCGACGTAGATCCGCTTTTCGCGCTCGAGCTCCTCGGTGGGGATGTCGTCGTCACTGACTGCCAGCGGAGCGAGGGCCGCGACATGCAGTGCCAGGTCCTTGGCGAATGCCACGAAGGCGTCGTTGCGTGCAACGAAATCGGTCTCGCAGTCGACCTCGACCAGCACGCCGACACGGCCGTTGTGGATGTAGCTCTGGATCGTGCCCTCGGTCGCGTCGTTGCCGGCACGCTTGGCAGCCTGCGCCTCGCCACGCGCCCGTAGCAGCTCGACCGCCTTCTCCATGTCGCCGTCTGCCTCAGCCAACGCGTTCTTGCAGGCCATCATCCCCGCGCCGGTGCGGTCGCGGAGGGCCTTGACGTCGGAAGCGGTGATCGCGCTCACTTGTTCTCCTCGGTGTCAGTCGTCGTCTCGGGCGCGGCCGGCTCAGCGGGTGCTTCAGCCTCGCTGGCACTCGGCGCGGCTTCGGCGGCATCCGCTGAACCTGCCTCTGCGGCAGGCGTCTCAGTCACTTCGGGCCTCACTGCGCTCTCAGCGCCGGTATCAGCAGCGGGAGCGTCCGCAGCTGCAGGGGACTCAGTTCTTGCTGGGGTGGTGGGCTCAGCCGGAGCCTGGGGCGTAGGTGCCTGAGCCGGGGCGGCTTGCGGAGCGGCTTCAGCCGGTGCAGCGGGCGCGGCCGGGGTTGCGGCAGCTTCAGGCGCAGCGGTCGTCGCCGGGGTCACAGGTGCGGCCGGCTCAGCCGGAGGTCGGGTCGTCTGGGCGGCAGCAGCCGGAGCCGGGGCGGCCTGGGCGGCAGCAGCCGGAGCCGGAGTCGCCTGGGCAGCAGCAGCGGCGGCCTGAGCGGCGGCTGCCTTGGCCTCAGCCTCGGCGGCCGCAGCAGCAGCAGCCTTGGCCTCAGCCTCGGCCGCAGCGGCGGCCTGAGCCTCGGCGCGGGCCTTCTCCTCGGCCTCGCGGCGGGCGGCCTCCTCGGCCTCACGCCGCGCGCGCTCTTCCGCCTCACGGCGCTCGCGCTCGAGCCGTGCCTTCTCCTCCTCCGCGCGGAATACCCCGTGCGCCTCGGCGACAACGTCGCCGATTGCCCTGGTGATGGCCGCGCACGAGCGAATCGCGTCGTCATTTCCAGGAATTACGAAGTCGATGCCCTCCGGGTCGCAGTTCGTGTCGACCAAACCGATGATCGGAATGCGCAGCCGCTGAGCCTCCTTGACCGCGATCGCCTCCGTCTTGAGGTCGATCACGAACACGGCGTCGGGCTGACGCTGCATGTTCTTGACGCCGCCGAGGTTCGCTCGCAGCTTCGCGAGATCGGCAAGTGCGGCCATGCGCTCGCGGGTCGGCAGGAGCTGGAGCTGACCCTCGGCCTCGTAGCGCTCGAGGTCATGGAGCCGCTTGATCCGTCCCGAAATCGTCTGGAAGTTGGTCAGCAGTCCGCCAAGCCAGCGATGGTTGACGTAAGGCATGCTCGCCGCCTCAGCCGTGTCCTTGATCGCGTCGCGAGCCTGCTTCTTGGTGCCCACGAACATGACCGTGCCGCCGCGGCGGGCGATATCCGACGCGAAGTTCTGGGCCTGCTGGAGCAGCTCGTCGGTCTGCTCCAAGTCGATGATGTAGATGCCGTCACGCTCGCCGAAGATGAAACGACGCATCTTTGGGTTCCAGCGGCGCGTCTGGTGGCCGAAGTGGACGCCGGCCTCCAGCAGCTCTCTGATTCCTACCTGAGCCACTTGTAACTCCCTTGTTGATATTGCAAAACACCACCGCTGGCCGTGTGCTGGTCGCGACTCCGAGCTTGTGCCGGAGCAGGGCGCGACCCGGCCCGATGCGGAGGGTCGGTTACGGAAACGCCGCTAAGTGTAGGAGAACGTGAGCGATCAGGCTGCTAGAAGGTGAGCGATCAGGGTTGCCGAGCGCGCGCGAGCGCTAACGCCGCCTCGAGATCAGCCGGTAGCGACGAGCTGACATCGATCTCCTCACCGGTTACCGGGTGGGGGAACGCCAGCCGGGCGGCGTGCAGGAACTGGCGCTCGAGCCCGAAGCGGACCGGCCCGCCGTAGGCGCTATCGCCCAGCACCGGGTGCCCGATCGCCTGCATGTGTACGCGGATCTGGTGCGTGCGCCCGGTTTCCAACGAGACCCGCAGCAACGCCTCGTGGCGCAGCGGCTCGAGCAGTTCGAAGTGCGTTCTTGCCTCACGCGGAGCGTCGGTGTCGATCGAGTGGAGCAGGCGGTCGCGACGGTCACGGCCGATCGGCGCGTCGATCGTCCCCGAGTGCGCCGGCGGGACCCCGTCAACCAGTGTCACGTACTCGCGGCTGAGCTCACGATCCTGCAGCAGGTCTTTCAGCGCGCGGTGCACCGCATCGCTCTTGGCGACGACCAGCAGACCAGAGGTGTCGCGGTCGAGGCGGTGCACGATCCCCGCGCGGTAAGGCTCCTCGCCGCCGGCAGCCCGGTCGGCGAGCGCCTGGGCCAGCGTTCCGCTCTCATGGCCGCGGGCCGGGTGCACCACGACGCCCGCAGGCTTGTCGACGACGATAAGCGCGTCGTCTTCGTAAGCGATCGCGAACTGTGCGGGCGCCGGTCCGCTGACCGGCGCCGCCTCAAACGTCTCCGCCGCCACCACGACCCGCTCACCGGCAGTGACCAGGTATCGCTTCTGCACGGCGCGGCCGTCCACCTCCACGAGGCCGGCGGCGATCAGCCGAGCCGCGCGCGCCCGTGAGACGAGCGGGTCGGCCAGGAATTGGTCGAGGCGCGCTCCCGCGTCGTCAGGTCCGACCGTACCCTCCCACTCGACTTCAGGCATCTTGCGATCCGCTCTCTACCACGAACACCAGGATGATCACACCGAACGTGATCGACATGTCGGCGAAGTTGAACGCCGGCCAGTGCGGCAGCTTGATGAAGTCGATCACCGACCCGCGGGCGACGCGGTCGATCAGGTTCCCGACGGCGCCACCGACGAGTATGCCCGTCGGCAACCACAGCAGCCGGCGGCCGGGGCGCAGCAACATGAACCCGACCAGTCCGATCAGCGCCACCGCCGTTACGACGTACACGAGCGCTCCGGTGCCGGCCAGGAAGCTGAACGCCACTCCGGTGTTGCGCTCGTAAACGAGCGTGACGCCGGGGATCACGTGGCGAACCTGGCCGGGCTCGATCCAGGTACCGAGCGTGTGCTTGGTCAGCTGGTCGACGGCGACGACGATCGCGAACACGATCACGGCACGCAGCGCCGTGCGGCGCCGCGCGCGGTCAGCCATTGATGAGGCTGACCACGATCGCGCGTACCACTATCAGCACGATCAGCGCCAGCATCGGGCTGAGGTCGATACCGCCGAATGAAGGGATGAAGCGCCGGAAGATCCGCAGGTACGGCTCGCAGACCTCGCGCAGGAAGCCAAGGACGGCATCGAGCGCCCGCGAATACGCCGGCCGCGCGCCGAACGAGAACACGAGGTTCGCGAGGATGTAGATCAGCAGCAGGGCGATGTAGACGCCGAACAGGTCCTCTACGTAGCTCGCGACGTTGTAACGCGTGATCGCGGTCAGCAGCATCAACGTGTTCCGCCGGGGTTCACCACAGCCTCGATCGCGTCCTGGAATGCGGTCCGCACCCCGGCCCGCTCGAGCGCGTCGAGGCCGCGTGCGGTAGAACCGCCGGGCGAGGTGACCTCGCGCCGTACGGCCAGCGTGTCGTAGCCCTTCTGCTCGATCAGTGCTGCGCTGCCGATCATCGTCGCGGTCACGAGCTCAGACGCGAGCGATGCGCCAAGCCCATGCCTGACCGCCGCGTCGACCTGCGCCTCGGCCAGCAGCGCCTGGTAGGCGGGGCCGACGCCGGTGACGGCCGTCGCTGTGCCGATCAGCCGCTCGGGCACGGTCACGAGCTTCCCGAGGCGCTCGAATAGCGCGAGCACCTGCCGCTCCACCTCTGCGTCCACTGTGAACGCCGGGTCCGGTTCGCGCTGCGCGTAGATGACCACGCCCTGCCTGATCTCGACCGGGGTGTTGGGCATCAGCGCGAAGACCTGCGACTGCTGGTAGGCACGCTGGAGCGTCCGGGTCGGTGTTGCACCGAGTACCGAGGCGACCGCCTTGGCCGCGGGCGCGATCTCATCGGCGACCTGCTGCAGGTGGTAGGGCTTATGGCACAGGACGACCAGATCGACGCGTTCCGCGAGTTCGCGGTTCGAAGCGACGTGCTCTCCACCGAGCTCGTCGACGAGCGCCTGCGCCCGTCCGGAGCCGCTGTCCGTGCAGAGCACGGGCTCACCCCACCCACGTGCCAGTGCGCGCGCCATGTTCCCCGAGCCAACCAGGCCGATTTGCATCCGCGAAGCGTACCCGCGGCTCCACTCAGACAGATATCTACTTTCTGGCGCGATGCCCGACTAAGTGCTCGTCCCGACCGAGAGGATGGTCAGCGCAAGCTCACGATCGTGCTGAAGCGCCCGTCGGTGTGGAGCACTTGTCCCAGGCTCGTGATCGTGTTTGCTGATGGAGCGCTGTTGCAGAGAGGAAGACAATTGACCTGCCAGCGGCCGCTGGTCACGAGCACCTGGACGGGAGTGTCGTCCCGCAGTGACTGCCCGTACGCGGTGAGTTCCGGTGTCGAGCCGAACTCGCCGTAGCTGAGCGTCACTGTGCTGACGCCCGCTTGGACGAGCAGGTCGCGCAGCGCGGCCAGTGCCGGACCACGCGTGACCGCGAGTGTTTGCAGGGTGGTGACGATCGTCGCGTGACCACTCGGCGTGAGACTCGGCGCAGCAGACGTCGCCGCCAGAAGCTTTGTCTTCACGAGCCGGTACACCGTGAACTCCTCGTCGTTATACGTCTGAACCCCGACTGCGGTCAGGCGCGTGTTGTACGTGGCCATCTGGTTGACGTCACCAGCGGTGATCGACGAGGCGTAGGGCGCGGCGAACAGCTTCCGCTGGTTCGGCGGGTCGAAGTTGGTGAACTTCTCGACGACCACCCAGCGCACGCCCAGCGACCACATGCGACGCAGCGCCACTGCGGCCTGCGTCCCGGTGCCGTTGTACACACGACGCAGGAGCTCGTAGCCGGTCTCGGCTTGACCCTGCTCGGAGCCGGACTCGGCGTGTCCCGTCGAGAAGGTCAGGACGCGGTGGCCGGTCTCCAGCGGCATGAGATAGCCCGTCGCTGGATCGGTTGCGATCACTCCCGGCCCGGGAGGAATGATCTTGTGGAAGGACCAGAGCGTGCCCAGCGGGGCGCCGAAGTAATTCACGTTGACGGGCTCGGCTTCGAGCGTGACCACCTTGTAGCTGAAGGCGGCCGTGAGCGTCAGGGCCATGATCGCGACGGCCGCGCGCCGGCGGTGACGTACGGTGAAGATCGCCGCGCCGATCGCCAGCGGGAGCTGGCTGACGACGATCAGTCGGTAGGCGAACTTGACCTCGTGGCCCGTCGCGAGATGCACCACAGCGCCGACCAGTCCGATCGCAAAGACGACGCCGAACCAGAGCAGCGGCACCGAACGCCCCTTGCGGGCCGCCCGCCACAGCCCGAGCAAGCCGCAGGCCCCGGGCAACAGCAGGAACAGCCAGCGGTCGCGCTGGTCGTTCCAGTAGAACCCGAGCCGGTAGCGGCGCAACGCTGGAACATTCGATGGCCAGTGGCCCGTCAGGTACAGAGCCCAGACGATCAGCGCGGCCGTGGCCCACATGCCGACCTGTGCGAATCGCCGCTCGACCAGCGGGCCGGCGTCGAGCTCGCGGGCGCGATCGAGCAGCGCTGCAAGCCTCGCGCGGCGCCTGATCTCAAACCAGAGAATCGGTGCCAGGAACGCGACCACCGCGAGACCGGGCAACGGTGTCCCAAATTTCCTGTACGCGGCCAGCGTGTTCATAGCTGGCCATGCGATGGTCAGCGCAGCGCCCAGCGCGAACACCAGCGGCGTGCGCCAGCGTTCACGCGGATCCTGCGCCACGTGCGCACACGCGTGAAGAACCATCACCATCACCAGCAAGAGTCCGGTGAATCGATCCGAGGTGAGCGTCAACGCGGTCAGCGGGATCGCGAGCACCATCGCCCAGGGACGTCGCAGGTCCAGCGCGACGAGCGTCGCGAGCAAGAATCCCGTGGCGACCGTCGAGGGGAAGTAGCCAGTGCTCAGGAACCCGTTCAGGCTCGTGTCACCGGCCGAGATGACGTGCGCCGGGCCGAACAACGACAGAAGGATCGGGATCGACGCCCACGCTGCAGTCGTCCCTGCGAGCCTCCTCACGTAGAGCCACAGCATCGCCAGCACGAACAGCGACACCGGAATGGTGACGATCGCGGCGAACTCGCCCAGTGAGATCGGATTTCCGAACTGGCTCGGCGTCGCGACCGCCTTCCAGATCCAAGCGAGCACCTGCAGATACGGCGACGCGTGGACCGAGTACGAGCCGGAACTCGCGAAGAAGACGCTGACCTTCGTGAGCGGATGCAGGGCCATGTCCCGAATCAGCGGCAGGAAGGTCGGCGTGTCCGCCGTCACCCGTAACTGGTAGTGGTTGTAGACCGCCTGGATCTCCATCACCACGAGCACCCCGACGCTCAGGAACGCCGCCAGTGGCGCCAGCCAGCGCCCGACCCGTGCAGCGCTCAGACGCTGTTTCCAGGGCCGCGCCTCCGACGGGACCTGAGCTATCACCTCCGGCGCTGGGAGGACCTCAGTAGGTTGCTCCAGCTCTAACGAGGGGACCTCGGGTGGCGGAGCCGGCGCCGCCTCGCTCATCGGTCGCAGCAACGGCGACTCCGGGTAGGGAGCCAGCGTGGGGCCACGCCGTCGCCGCCTGCGCGCTCCAACCAGGCCAACGAACCCCATCGACGCCGCAAGGAGCAGCCAGCGGTTCGCGCCGCGCGCACGGCGGAACCTACGTGAGCGTCCCGCTCGCTGGCCAGTCATCCGGAAATGCAACTCCCTCAATAGGCGTTAGGAGCTGATGATCCCTTACGAGAGAGGAAGGGTCACAGATCAGCGAGTTTCCCGGATCGCCTGGACGGTGCTCGCTGCCGCCGGCAGCGGCGCAAAAGCCAGTCTTCTGATGGGCTCGTGCGTCCCGACGGACGCACGGCTACGCGCCGCGCCTCGTGCGCGGCGTCGTCGTCAGGACTGGTTGAAGAAGCCCTTCTCGATCAGCCGCGCGCGCTCCTCAGCCGAGACCTCGACATTCTGCGGGGTGAGCAGGAAGACCTTGTCGGCGATCCGCTGCATGCCGCCGTCGAGCGCGTAGGTGAGGCCGCTGGCGAAGTCGATCAGGCGCTTGGAGAGGTCGGAGTCCGCCCCCTGCAGGTTCAGGATCACGGGAATCGCGTCCTTGAACTTGTCGGCAACGTCCTGGGCGTCGTTGAAGTTCTTGGGGGCAACGAAGTGGACGCGGACGTCGCCGCCGCTGCGACCGTTCGGACGCGACGCCACCGGACGCAGGACCGTCGTGCGCCGGTCATCCGTCTCGTCACCGAAGATGTCGTCGAATTCGTCGCGGCGACGGCGCGGGCTGCGGTCGAGCCGGCGCACAGTCGGGCGATCCCGGTAGCTGTCCTGCATCTGGACCTCCGGTTCCGAGTAGGGCTCGTAATCGTCGTCGTACGCCTCGTCCTCAGCGAGGCCGAAGTAGACGAGCGTGCGGTGCCATGTGTCGCGAAATGCCATATCGGTTGGAGGTTCGGGTTTCCGTCTGAATTCCCTGCTACTAGGAGCAACCCTGATTATGCCTTGCCGTGCCGGTAAAGGAACGACCCAAGCCTGACGATCGTCGCGCCCTCCTCCGCCGCGATCTCGTAATCCTGGCTCGTGCCCATCGAGAGCTCACGCAGACCGTGGGCTTCCGCGAGCTCTCGCAGCGCTGCGAAGTGGCCGCGGTTCTGCTCCGGATCAACGGCCAGCGGCGGCATCGTCATCAGTCCCGCGACCTTCACCGGGCAGCGCTCGAGGAAGGCCGGCAGCTCGGTCCGGCTGATGCCAACCTTGCCCGGATCGCCGGCCACGTTGACCTCGACCATGATCTCCGTCGTCGGCGTTCCGTGCTTCGCGAGCTCGCGCAGTGCGGAGTCGGTCGCGACCGAGTGGATATAGCGCACGTGCGGCAGCAGCATGGCCACCTTGCGGCTCTGCAGCGATCCGATGAAGTCCCAGGTGAAGTCGGGATGGCCGGCCGCCTTTTCGATCAGTGCCTGGGCGCGATTCTCGCCCACCAGGGTGATCCCACCCTGCGCGAGCGCCTCGAGCTCCTCGATCGGCAGGTACTTCACGGCCGCGAGGATCTGCACCTCGCCGGGCTTGCGCCCGGCCGCGGCGAGACGCTCATGCACCGCGTCGAGGTTCGCCCGCACGTCGGCCGGGCTGAGACCATGGATCAGGTCAACCATGTGAGCAGCGCCTGACGGCCAGTCTGGACACCGTCCCGGCGGTACGAGAAGAGCAGCGCCGGGTCCGAGCAGATCGTGCAGATGCCGGTTTCGTGAATGGTCGCAACCCCTGCCGCTTCGAGCTGCGTGCGCGCAATCGCTTTCAGATCGAGGTTCGTGCCTGTGCTGAAGCCGGCAAAGCGTTCGCGTAGCTCGGCCCCGACCTCATAGCAACAGGCGCCGGCAGCCGGGCCGATCGCGGCGGTGAGCGGCTCGTCCGGTGCCAATTCCTTCAGCCGTCCTACGGCACCAGCGATCACGGCGCTGTCGAGTCCGCGCCAGCCGGCGTGAATCGCCGCTACGGCTCCGCCGGCGGCGACAGCGATCGGCAGACAGTCAGCCGTCATCACCATCGGGGCGACACCGGATCGCGCGGTGAGGATCGCATCGGCTTCGATGTCCACCAGCACCCCTGTCGGCGGATCCGTCTCGAGCTGCAGAAACCTGTTGCCGTGAACCTGACGCGGACGAACCGGCGCGACGCCGAGGCGGCTGCCGATCTCGTCGGCAGTCTCGCGGACGTCGCCCCAGGAGCGGGTGGTGAACACGGCCTGAGCGCCCGGTAGGTCGATCGCGAACTGGCCGTCAACCGAGTAGAAGGGCGCTTCCAGCACGCGTCCGAGGCTACTCCGCGGCGTTGAGCGCCACCCTCAGTTGTGAGTCGCGGTCGGTGGCGACGCCGTCCAGTAGCGCGTCTCTAGCTGCTTGGAGCGCCTGGCCGATTCCAGGTCCCTCCGGGATGCCGTGCTGGATGAGGTCTTCGCCGTTGATTTGGAGGTGCGCGTGCCGGAGCTCTTGGAGCCACGTCTGGGATTGAGACGGGGCGCCCTGGGCTGACGCGAGGGCTACCGTCTCAATCCGAGCCTTGCCGACGATGCTCGCGATTTCCGCCCTGGAGGTTGTGACGGCCAGGCGCTTCGCGAGGGCCGCTGCTTCGGTGGCGGACTCGATGATCGCTTGGCGGTCGGGGGCGGTGAACCCGAGGCGGTCGAGCTCGGATGGGAGCTGGGTTTTGGGTTGGTGCTGGATGGTGGCCGGGTTGGCGAAGGCGGTGGCCAGAACGACGACGTCGCGGCGGCCGTCGCTCGGGAGAGCTTTGAGTGCGCTTCTGGCCACGTCGGCGTCCAGCGACCACGGAAGGCCCAGGTCGGCTGCTGCCTGAAAGGCGGCGACCGGGTCGGGCTCGCCGGCCAGGAGGCGCAGTTCGTTGCCGACGCGGGTGCCGCTGACGGTGTCGAGCGCGCCATTGGAGAGCGCCTGCTCGGCGAGCGCGCGCGTGCGAGGTGCGATTTCGAAGCCGAGTCTGGTGGCGTAGCGGGCGAGCCGGAGGAGGCGGGTGGGGTCGTCCTCAAAGCTGCTGTCGTGGAGGATCGCGAGTCGCTGCGTGGCGAGGTCTTCGAGTGCGCCGTCCACCGCAAGCAACTGGCCGGCACGCGGACCCGTGAGCCCGAGCGCCAGCGCGTTGGCGGTGAAGTCGCGGCGCCTGAGATCGTCCTCGATCCGCGCTGGATCGACCTCCGGCAGCGCCCCGGGGTACGGGTAGCGTTCTGCGCGCGTGCGGGCTAGGTCGTACCTCACACCATCTCGGATCACCCGCAGCGTCCCGAACCTGGATTCCGTACCGTCAGGAACACCGATCGCCGTGGCCAACTCGAGCGCGTCTCCATCGACGGCCAGATCGATATCGACGAACTCGCGCCCCAGAACCACATCACGGACCGTGCCGCCCACCAGGTAGACGCCGCCGCCCCCTAGATCAGCGGCGTCCTCAAGGATCTCAGCGACCGGAGCTAGCGCACGGACGCGCTCGCTCAGCTCCTCCTCGGACGGGATCTGCACGCGTCCATCTTCGCTCATGGCTACCCTGCTTGCCCGATGCGCTTTCCCAGGCTTCCGAGGTCCAACCGCAGGGCGTGGCTTTTTGCGGCTGTATCAGTGATCGTCGCCATCGTCGTGGCGGGGTATGCCGTACACGAACTCGGGAAGCCGAAGAACTCGGTCAACACGAACGTCCCGTTCGTCGTGTCGACGACCAACACGAGCACCACGCCCAAGACGAAGTCGATCAACAACTTCGCGGTGCCGTTCTACGGCAATCAGCAGACTCGTAGCCGCGATTTCACCAGCACTTCCGACCTGAACCCGCCGTTCAAGCTCGCATGGAAGTTCGGCGGCAATGCGCTGCTCGAGTTTCCGGCCACTATCTGGGGCAACAACCTCTACCTGCTCGACGATGGCGCGACCGTGAAGCGGGTCAACATCACGACGGGTAAGCAGATCTGGCTCAAGCACGTCGGCAAGCTCTCGGCGTCGACGCCGTCGTTGGACATCGCCCACAAGGAGCTGTTCGTCTCGATCCTGTCGCTGCACGGCAGCACGATCGGAAGCGTGAACGGCGAGCTGGCGGCGCTCTCCATGCGGAGCGGCAAGATCCTTTGGACCTTCCCAGTATCGAGCGGCACCGAATCCTCGCCGATGGTTGTCGGCAACTCCGTGTACTTCGGCGACCAGGGCGGCACCGAGTACTCGCTCAACGTCAAGACCGGACATGAGAACTGGTCCTACGCGACCAGTGGCTCGATCAAGGCCGGCGCCGCCTACTACGACGGAAACCTGTACTTCGGCAACTACGGTGGCGACTTCTACGCCATCAACGCCAAGTCGGGCAAGGAGGCCTGGTCCGCCAGCCCCGGCGGCGAGTTCTACTCGACCCCAGCGGTCGCCTTCGGGCGTGTCTACGTCGGCAACAACAATGGCGCTGCTTACTCGTTCTCTGCCAAGGACGGGACCGAGGCTTGGTCGCACACGCTCGGCGGTTACGTCTACTCGGGGCCCGCGGTAGCTGACACTCCCGGACTTGGCCCGACCGTGTACATAGGCTCCTATAACGACAACTTGTACGCGCTCAACGCTCGGACAGGCGACATCGAGTGGGCTTCCAACGTAGGTGGCGCGATCTCAGGATCCGCCACAGTGGTGGACAACACTGTCTATGTCTCGACCGTCTACAGCCCTGGCAGCTATGGATTCAACGCCCGGACGGGCAAGAAGGTCTTTTCCTACCCGGATGGCTCTTACACGACCGTGCTGGCGGACCAGAATGCGGTCTTTCTGATGGGTAAGTACACCCTCTACAAGTTCGTACCCAAGCACTGAGGCGGTTGCGCCGCGCGGTCAGGCCCGCGCGGCGCAACGAGTAGGGCCGGATAATGCGCGCGTGGCCGCGCCAGCGCATCTAACAGACGCAGAGCTCACAGCCCTCGCCGACCCGGACGCGCTGCTCGAGCGCGCCTGGGCGCTGGAGCCGTGGTCGCGGTATGCGGAGCGTGCAGCGACCCTCGACCGGCTGCAGACCGTCCTCGATGCCGGCGCGACGTCGCCGCCGCCTCCGGGTCGGAACTGGCGGCTGGAGCTGCTGGCAGAGCAGGCGATCGACGCCGGGAGGGATCGGCGGCTGGCTGAAGCCAACGCGTTCGTCGATCAGGTGGTCGAGCAGATCGATCGGTCAGATCAGATCGCGCTCGGGCGCGCGATGTTGGCCAGCGGGCAGGCGCTGGCGTGGGTTGGGACAGACGAAGCGACGCGCCGGGCGAATCGTGCCTTCGCCGAGGCGGCCGACGTGTTCGCCGCGCTCGGTCAGCGCGAGTGGCAGGGATCGGCCCTCCTGCGCCGCGGCTACTCGGCGTGTTACCAGTACGGCGATGTGGCGGGTGCCGAAGCCCTGATCCGGCAAGCCCTGGAGACGTACGAGCCAGACAGTGAGCGGCTGCCGGGCGCGCTCGCGCCGTACGCCGACGTACTGATCGACCTCGGCGAGTTTGACAGGGCCGCGGAGATCCTCGATCAGGCCGCCTTGTTGGCCGAACGCGACAGCGTTCACAAGGCGCTCGGCGAAATCGCCTGGGCCCGGGCCCGGGTGGCAGCAGGGCGCGGTGACGTGGGTGCGACCGAACGGCTTCTGCGGGAGGCCGAGCGTGAGGCGGCGGCGTTCGAATGGTTCGACGGCCACGTCGGCACCTCGTATCTGCTCGAGGCGACCGAGCTGCTCGACCGCCTCGGCGTGAGCGATCAGGCCCGCGCCTACTTCGAGCGCGCACGCGCTCGCGCCGGAGATGACAACGAAGAGGTGATCCAGACGGTTGCTGTGCTCGAGGCCCGCTCCGGAAACCCTGACCAGGCGTTGGAAGAGCTGCAGCGAGTCGTACGGGGAAACTGGCTCGAGAAGCGCGTCACCTGGAGGCACACACTGCTGACGGCATGGGCGACCTTTCGCGGCGGCCGCAACGGTGCCGGAGAGCTGGCGGCGCGCGGGCTCCAGCAGGCGAGCGGATGCGGCACCGTGCAGATTGCTGTTGGCGGCGAGCCCGACCTCGTAGCAGCCCTTACGCCGCTTGCCGAGCGTGCTGGCTCGGCGATCGCACGCGAGCTGCTGCTGGCCGGCCGGCCGCTGCTCGTGCGTCTCTTCGGGTCGCCCAGCGTGCGCTCCGCCGACGGCGCCGAGATCATGCTGCCGCCCGGCAAGCCGGGCGAGCTGGTTCGGCTGCTGGCGCTCCATGAGCACGGTCTCACAGTTGACGCGGTGCTCGAGGTCTTCTTCCCGGACGCCTCCCCCTCGCTCGCGCGCCAGCGCCTGCGACAGGTGCTGACCCGTTTGCGAGCAGCCGTCGGTGGGCTGGTCGTACGCGACGGCGACAGCCTGCAGCTGCTCCCCGCGTGGGTCGATGTGAGGGAGTTTCTGGCCGCCGCCAACCGCGTGCGCAGCGCTCGCGGCCAGAACTCGGTGCAGCTTGCCTATGCGGCATTGGCGCTGCATGCTCGACCGCTCCTGCCATCCGATCCCTACGTCCAGTGGGCCGAAGAGACTCGCGAGGAGGTCAGGTATCGCCACCTCTCGCTACTAGACCTGGTCGCCGCCGATGCGCGGGCACGCGGATCTCATCAGGAGGCGCTGACCGCGATGGAGCTGGCGCTCGAGGAGGAGCCCGGCGGGGAGGGCCGCCGCGAGGCCATCAGCCGTGAGCTGCGAGCGCTCGGCCACCACGGCGCCGCTGGCTATGTCGCGCGCTTGGACGATCAGCGCTGAGGCTTGAGCAGCGCCCCGACGACGAGCTCGGCGCGTCCGAACCCGAGCCCCTCATAGATGCCGATAGCGTGGTAATCCGGGTCGGCGGCGATCACGAAGTGATCGATCGAGTGCTCGGACGCTGCATGCGCGGCGGCTTCCGCCACGAGCCGCGTCGCGATCCCCTTGCGGCGATGGGTTTCGAGCGTGTCGACAGCCTGAAAGCGGGCTCGAGCTCCCGTTACGACGATCCCCAGCGACGCGACCGGCACATCGTCCAACAGTGCCACGTACCACGCCCCCCGGTCTTGGTGGAACAGCTCGCGCAGCCCGTCCTGGCGGCGCTTCAAGAACGTCCGGTGGTAGTCGCTGCGCTCGTATCCGTCGGGCGCCTGCGCCTGCTGAAGCTCGATCACGCCATCCCAGAGCCGTTGGTCGCCATCAGCGTCGAGCGCCTGCACGACGACCTCCTCGTTCGCGCGCGGGTGCAGCACGATCTGATCGGGCTTGGCCACCAGGCCCGAAGTCCACTCGAGCTCATAACCGCGAGCGACCAACTCCCGCTCCGCGTCGCCCGCTTCGCCATCGACGCGATCCCAGGCGAAGGAGCGGTGCGTGACGTCGGCGCGAGCGCCGAACTCGGCGCGAAACAGGGCCTCCCAGCGCTCACCGTCGCCCGCGGCCGGGGGATCGTCGAACAGCAGGAAGTTTCCCCACCAGAACTTGGGGTTATCTGGCGACCGCACCGCCCAATAGCCGTCGCGACGATCGAGTACGTGGTCGCGCTCGAGGACGTCGATATCGGTGGCCCACACGAGGCTGCGGATGGTTTGGGCCATGGGCCTACCGGTCCCGCCGTGGTGGCAGGTTAGGGGCGAACATGGTAACGTACTCTTCCTATGCGTTGTCGAAGTGGAAGTCACTGCCAGGAGCCGGTCCTAAAGGGCCGTCGCTTCTGTGCCACCCATGCGGCCGAGCTAGACCGCATGCGTGAAGAGCTGAAGGACGCCGCCGCCGCCCGCATTGGCCGGGGTAGGCCCAAGCGGTCGTCCACCTGCTGCCGTCCAGGCTGTTATGAGCCCCGCGTTCCCCCCGCTGCGTATTGCGATGCTTGCGCCGCGGCCGGTTACGTGGAAGAAGCCGCGTAGCGGCTTCTCTGGACAGATCTAGGTCTCCTGCGCTACCTCGCGTACGGCAATGCCGGCGTTCGCGAGGTAGCGCTTGACCTCGGTCACCGTGTGCTGCCCGTAGTGGAAGATTGACGCACACAGGACCGCGTCGGCACCTGCGTTCAGGGCCTCGACCAGGTGCTCGAGCTGTCCGGCACCGCCAGATGCGATCACCGGCACGTTCACGGCGGCGGCCACCGCTGACGTCAGCGGCAGGTCATAGCCTGACGTCGATCCGTCCCTGTCCATGCTCGTGAGCAGGATCTCACCGGCGCCGCGCTCGGATGCCTCCCGAGCCCAGGCAACGGCGTCACGGCCGGTGGGCTTGCGGCCGCCGGCGACGTATGCCTCCCAGCGCTGGGCTGCATCGTCGCGCTTGGCATCGATCGCGACCACTACGCACTGTGCCCCGAACTGTGCGGCGAGCTCGTTGATCAGCTCAGGGCGCGCCAGCGCCGCCGAGTTAACAGAGATCTTGTCAGCGCCGGCGTCGAGCACCGCCTGTGCGTCCGCGATGGAGCGGATGCCGCCACCGATCGTGAACGGGATGAAGACGTCGTCGGCGCTACGCCTGGCCAGATCCACGACCGTGTCACGGTGGTCCGAGGTCGCGGTGATGTCGAGGAACACGAGCTCATCAGCACCGTCAAGGTCGTATCGGCAGGCGAGCTCGACCGGGTCACCAGCGTCGCGCAGATCCAGAAAGGCGGTGCCCTTGACGACGCGGCCGCTGTCGACGTCCAGGCACGGGATCACGCGCTTGTAATGCATCAGCTCAGCGTATCCAGCAGAGCCTGCGCCTCACCGACATCGAAGCGGCGCTCGTAGATCGCCTTGCCCACGATCACGCCGCTCAGCTTCGGCTCGCGCAGCTGAGCGAGAGCCTCGAGGTCTGAGAGCTCACCGATGCCGCCCGAGTAGACAAAACTGCCCTCGATTGCGGTCGCAACGGCCTGTGTGCCGTCCAGGTCAGGTCCGCTGAGCATGCCGTCGCGGTCGATGTTCGAGTAGACGAAGCGACGCACGCCGCGAGCCTGTAGCTCAGCCAGCGCGTCTGCAACGGTCAGGCCCGTCTCCTCCGTCCAACCGGCTGCAGCCACGCGGCCGTCACGCGCGTCGACGGAGACCACGATCTCGTCTGGGTAGGCGGACACGGCCGCATCCAGAAACTCGGGATCGCGGAACGCGGCAGTACCCAGGATCAGACGGCCGGCACCCGCGCCGGCCACCTGGCGAACGGCATCAAGTGATCGCAGTCCGCCGCCGACCTGCACCGGCACGTCGAGGCTGGTGGCGATGCGCTCGATGTGCCTGACGTTTGTGGGTATGCCGGCGCGGGCGCCGTCGAGGTCGACGATGTGCAGGGCACGCGCCCCGGCGTCAACCCAGCGTTTGGCCGCATCCAGCGGGTCGGCGTCGTAGTTCGTGCGCCGCGCAAAGTCTCCACGCTGTAGCCGCACCGCCTTGCCGTCGATGATGTCGATCGCCGGCAGCAGGATCATGCGTACACGGTGCGCGGCTTGGTGCTCTGCGCAAGACGCACGAAGCCGGTGAGCAGCGCCAGCCCATCACGAGAGGACTTCTCGGGATGGAACTGAGTCCCGTGCACGGAGCCGCGCCCGACGATTGTCGCGAACCGCTCTCCGTACTCGGCCGTACCGACGATGTCGTCCGGATCGCGCGGGTGCGCGACGAACGAGTGCACGTGGTAGAACGGCGCCCCGCCCGCGGGCAGGCCTCCGGTCAGGGGCGAATCGCGCTCGATACGGACCTCGCTCCAGCCGATGTGGGGCACCCGCAGCCCAGCGGCGTCGACCACCCGCACCTCGCCGCTGACCAGCCGAAGCCCGGGAGTGGTCTCGCCAAGCTCGGTCGACGAGTCGAACAGCAGCTGCATGCCTAGGCAGATCCCCAACAGCGGCGTGCCCTCCGCAGCCCGCTCGGCCAGCACCGTGTCCAGGCCGTACCTGCGGAGGTTGGCAACTCCCATCGGAAACGCGCCGACACCCGGAAGGACGATCGCATCCGCCTCGCGAAGTTCGCCGTGATCGCGGGTGATCTTGGCGTCGGCGCCCACGTGTTGAAGCGCCTTCTCCACCGAGCGGCGGTTGCCCATGTCGTAATCGACAATCGCGACCCGTGGGCGCACAGTGCTCATACGAGCGTTCCCTTGGTGCTGGGAACGCCGCGCTCGGTCGGGTCGAGCGACACCGCGGCGCGCAGGGCTCGCGCAAACGCCTTGAAGACCGCCTCGATCATGTGGTGGGCGTTCGTCCCCGCCTCGACGGTCACATGCAGGGTCACCTTGGCGTTCGCGGCGACGGCGCGCAGGAACTCCTCGGTCAGCTCGTGGTCGTAATTCCCGATAGCTCCCGGCGGAAACGCCGCCTCGAAGACCAGCAGTCCACGACCGGAGATATCGATCGCGCAGGCTGCCCGCGCCTCGTCCATGGGCACCGTGACGTCGCCATAGCGAGTGATCCCGGCGCGGTCGCCGAGCGCACGATCGAGCGCCTGGCCGATGCAGATGCCGACGTCCTCGACCGTGTGGTGCGCGCCAGTCTGAAGGTCGCCGCTGGCGTGCACATCGAGGTCGATCCGCCCGTGCCGGGCGAGCAGATCGAGCATGTGGTCGAGGAAGCCGACGCCGGTCTCGCGCGAGCCTGCACCGGTGCCGTCCAGGCTCAGCGTGAGCTCAACTGAGGTCTCCCCCGTCTTTCGATCGATCGTGGCTGTGCGCGTCATCTATCGGGATTGTCGCGAATCCGGATCTCCATCGACTTCGCGTGGAATTCGAAGCCCTCGGCGCGGGCCACCGGAGCGGCTGCGCGCGCGAGCGCGCCGGCGTTGTCGACACGCACCTCGCTGAACACACGTCGGAAGTGCTGAGGTCCGAGCGACGACGCGAAGCGTGCGGCGCCGCCGGTCGGAAGGGTGTGGTTGGAACCCGCGACGTAGTCACCGAAGGCGGTGCCCGTACCGACGAAGACGCAGCCGGAGCGGGTGATGCGTAGGGCGAGTTGCTCGGCCAGCGGGCCGAGCAGCTCCAGGTGTTCTGGTGCGAAGGCCTCCGCGAGCTCGAGCGCGTACTCAGGCGTTGGGACCAGGACCAGCCGGCAGATCGCCTCGGTCTCCGGCAGGTCACGGGCCAGCCGGACGGCGAGCGTCTCCAGCAGCTCCGCATCGGTGGAGACGCCGATCACGGCCGCACCGGCACTGTGCTCTGCCTGTGCGAGCAGATCGAGCGCGAGTGGCTCGAGTGGGTAGCCGGGGTCGGCGATCGCCAGCAGGTCGCTCGGACCAGCGAACGAGTCGATCCCGACACGCCCCGACAGCTGGCGCTTTGCCTCCTGCACGTACAAGTTCCCAGGGCCGACGATTACGTCCACCGCGGCGACGCTCTCAGTCCCGTACGCGAGCGCGGCAATCGCCTGAGCGCCACCCATGCGATAGACCTCGTCGGCGCCGGTCAGGACGCAGGCGCCGAGAATCACTGGGTTGATCTGGCCGTCCAGGCCGGGCGGCGAGCAGACGACGACACTCTGCACCCCTGCCGCGCGCGCGGTCGCGACCCCCATCACGACCGTGCTGGGGTACGGCGCGCGACCGCCCGGAACGTAGACGGCCGCGTGCCGCACCGGCGCCTCGCGCACGCTGACGCTGTGGTCGCCGAAGTCGACGGTCAGGTCCTGACGGATCGCTGCCCGGGCGACCCGTCCAACGTTCTCGATGGCCAGCTCGATGCCGGCCGCAACGGCCGGATCCAGTTGCGCGCGTGCCGCAGCCAGCTCTGCCTCGCTCACGCGCAGGTCCAGCGGATCAAGCCCGCGCGTGTCGTGCAGCTGCGTGTAGCGCCGCACCGCCGCATCGCCCGCAGCGTTCACGTCGGCGACGATCGACGCCACCGCGGACGCCACTGAGCCGCCGTCCGGCACGAGCCTGCGAAGCTGGCCGGCGACGTCAGCGGCCTCGTCCGTGGCCCTGATGATCTCTGATTCCATTCAGGCTGCGATCCTAGACACCAGCGCGTCGATCGCGTCCGCCTTGAGCTTGTCCGCGACCGGATTTGCGATCAGCCGGGCGGTGCTGAGCGCGATCTCCTCACGCACCACGAGGTTGTTCTCTCGCAGCGTGGTACCAGTCGCCGTGAGGTCGACGATCGCGTCGACGAGACCGGTGAGCGGCGCCAGCTCGACTGACCCCTTGACCTCGACGATCTCAGCCTGGCGTCCGGTCGCGAGGAAGTGCTCGCTGGCGATGCGCGGGTACTTGGTGGCGATGCGAACCACTCCCAGCCGCCGCAGAGCGTCCTCGGCAGGATCCTCGCCGGCCTCGGAGGCGACCACCATCTGGCAGCGGCCGTAGGCGAGGTCCGCGATCTCGTAGACCTCGCGTTCGGATTGCTCCATCAGCACGTCCTTGCCCGTGATTCCGAGGTCGGCCGCGCCGGCCTCCACGTAGGTGGGAACGTCAGACGGGCGCATCGTGATGATCCCGGCCTCCTCGAACAGGAGCTTGCGATCGTTCTCGCGGACGGCGCGGGTATCGAGCCCGAGACGGTCGAGCAGATCAAGCGTCTCGAAGAACAGGGCGCCCCGCGGCACTGCCAGCCGCAGCCCGTAGGCGGCGAGAGACTCAGACACCCCGGCGCTCCTCGGCTCGTAGCGCGATGTGGAGGCGCTCGACGTCCAAAGCGAAGCCAACTGCCGGCAGCGGCCGGCCGAAGCCACCAAGCAGCTCGTCGTAGCGTCCACCGCTGCCCAACGGCATGCCGTAGGCGGGGTCGTAGACCTGGAACACGGCGCCGGTGTAGTAGCCGAGGCTACGAACGAGGCCAAAATCGAAGATCACGCGTGCGGCGACCTGCGGCTCGAGCAAGCCCAGCAGAGCATGCATGCCGGTGCCGGCCTGCTGCAGCGGCCCGTCGAGGTCGGCCAGCACTTCGCCCCCGCCGCGGATGCGTGGGACCTTGAGCAGCAGCTCGGCATCTGCGTCGCTGAGGGGCAGGCGGGCAAGCTCACGTTCGACTCCGACGAAGTCCCCGGTCGCGAGCTCGTCCAGTATCAGCTCGCGCTCATCGGCGTCGATCCCGAGTGACTCGAGCAGTGTCGGGTAGAGCGTCACATCGCCGACGCCGACGCGGTAGTTCCGCAGGCCCGCCGCATCCAGCGCGCCGCACAGCACCGTCAGCGCCTCCGCAGTGCCCTCGGCACCGGGCGCACCGATCAACTCCACCCCCGCCTGCATGAACTCGCGTGACTGACCGCGCTGCGGTCGCACGCCGCGATAGGCGTGGGCGAAGTAGCAAAACCGCAGCGGCGTTGGGGCCGTCGGGTAGCGGCTTCCGACCAGCCGCGCGATCGGGACCGTCATGTCCGAGCGCAGCACGAGGACGTTGCCGTGCTCGTCGAACAACCTGTACGGAGAGCCCACCTGAGAGCCGTCACGTTCGAACGTCCGCTCGTACTCGAGTGCCGGCGTGTAGATCTCGCCGTAACCGGCGCGCTCGAAAACGGTGCGTACTCGCTCGGTGAGCGCGCGCAGCTCACGCATCTCGTCGGGCAGAACGTCTCTAGTTCCGCTGGGGGTGCGGTCGACCATGGGCGTCAGTCTGTCGAAAACCGGCGTCGGGTACGGCGTGGTCACGCTAGGAGGGCTTGGCGGAGACCCCGACTAGGCGCGGGCCGCGTTGTCCTCAACCCGGGTAATCCGCGCTCCGAGCGTCCGCAGGCGCTCGTCGATCCGCTCGTACCCGCGGTCGATCTGCCTGATGTTGCCGATCTCGGTCGTGCCGTCGGCGCACAGTGCAGCGACCAGCATCGCCATGCCGGCGCGGATGTCGGGCGACTCGACGCGTTGCCCGCGCAGCTTGCGCGGGCCCACGATGATCGCGCGATGCGGATCGCAGATCGTGATCGCGGCGCCCATCAGCTGCAGCTTGTCTGTGAACACAAGCCGGCTCTCGAACATCCACTCGTGAACGATCACGGAACCCTCGGCCTGGGTTGCCAGCGCCAGCGCCACGCTCGTCAGGTCGGCGGGGAACGCCGGCCAGGGCCCGTCCTGGATCTTCGGCGTGTAGCCGCCCGCGTCGGTCTGGATCGTAAGTCGCTGGTTGCCCGGGACGATCACGTCGTTGCCGTCGATGTGGCTCTGCAGGCCGAGTCGCTCGAACACGATGCGGATCATCCGCAGGTCCCCGGGCACGGTGTCCTTGACGACGAGTTCGCCGCCGGTGACCCCGGCCAAAACCATGAACGAGCCGATCTCGATGTGGTCAGGCGCGATCGTGTACGTGCAGCCGTGCAGGTGCGCCCGACCGTGGACGGTCATGACGTTGGAGCTGATCCCCTCGATCTCGGCGCCCATTGCGACCAGCATGCGGGCAAGGTCCTGGACGTGCGGCTCCGAAGCGGCGTTGCGGATGGTGGTGGTGCCCGGCGTCAGCGCAGCCGCCATGAGCGCGTTCTCGGTCGCCATCACCGAGGGCTCGTCCATCAGGAAGTCGCAGGGCCTCAGGCCGCCGCTCGGGGCCGTCAGCTCGATCTCGGTGTCGATTTCAATGCTCGCGCCGAGTGCCCGCATGGCGTCGAAGTGCGGGTCCAGCCGGCGCCGTCCGATGACGTCGCCGCCCGGGGGTGGCATCACAGCCCGGCCGAGCCGAGCCAGCAGCGGACCGGCGAGCAGGAATGAAGCCCGGATCTGCTCGCCGAGCTCGCGGTCGACGTGCGTCTGGTTGACCCCCGAGGCGTCAACCTGCACCTCCCCTGCGGCGGTCCAGGTGACGGATGCACCGAGCGATGCGAGCAGCGCCAGCATCGCATCGACGTCGCTGATGCGCGGCACGTTGCGGAGCGTCACTTCCTCGTCCGTCAGCAGGCACGCTGCGAGGATCGGCAGTGCGCCGTTCTTGTTTCCAGCCGGGACGACGGTCCCGGAGACCGGAACCCCGCCCTCGATGATGAACTTATCCATAGGCCTGAGTTAAGGTAACGGCATGACCACCGAAACCTCCCGCAGCGACGCCTGGGAGCTCGTCTGCGAATGGACTGAGAGCGACTCCCTGCGCCGCCACATGCTTGCTGTAGAGGCTGCTATGCGGGCCTACGCCCCGCGTTTTGGCGGCGATGTCGAGCTCTGGGGTCTGGCCGGCCTCTTGCACGACCTCGACTACGAGCGCTATCCGGATCTGAGCACCGGCCATCCGCGCCACGCGATGGCCGAGCTCCGGGAGCGCGGCTATCCCGAGGAGCTGATCCGAGCCGTCGGCTCCCACGCCGATTACCTGGGCATAACACGCGATACGCCGATGGAGAAGGCCCTGTTTGCGGTGGACGAGCTGTCCGGATTCATCCTGGCTGTGGCCTATGTCCGCCCCGAGGGCCTTGACGGTATGACCGCCAAATCCGTCAAGAAGAAGATGAAACAGCCGAGCTTTGCAGCCGCGGTCAACCGCGACGAGCTGCGCGCAGGGGCCGCGGGACTCGGGATCGAATTCGACGAGCACGTGGAGACTGTGATCGCCGCGTTGGCCGCGTCCGCCGGAGAGGTGCTGCCGGCGGCCTAGGGCCTTCTCCCTCGGCGTCGGATATCGTCACGACCGGTGTCCGACGCAATCAAAATCGTCGTCATGGACGGTGACGAAACGGGGCAGGAGCTGCTCGAGCAGTCGCTGCGTGTCCTCGACTCCGAGCTGCTCGGATTCGATGTTGAGCTTGAGCGCTTCGACCTGTCGCTGGAGAACCGTCGTGCCACGCAGAACGGTGTGGCGTACGAGGCGGCCGCCGCGATGAACGTGTCCGGCTTGGGCATCAAGGCCGCGACGATCACTCCCGAGGGCAAAGAGGACGTCGGCACGCCCAACGCGATCGTTCGTGAGGGGATCGGCGGCAAGGTGATCGTCAGGACCGGCCGGCGCCTGCCGGGTATCGCGCCGATGGCGGGCGTGCACTATCCGATCTCAGTCGTGCGGATGGCCGTCGAGGACGCCTATGGCGCGAAGCAGTGGCGGCAGGGCGAGCCGGGCGCCGACGACGAGGTCGCCTACCGCGAGGAGCACATCACGCGTTCCACCTGCCGTGCGGTCTCCGAGTACGCGTTTCGAGCGGCCAGCCGGGTCGAGGCGCGCGTCTACGGAGGCCCCAAGTGGACGGTCTCGGCGATCTACGAAGGCATGCTCAAGGAGGAGATGGACGCCGCCGCCGCGCGCCATCCCAACGTCGATTACCAGCCGGTGCTCATCGATGCGACCTATGCAGGGCTCCTATCCGGAGCCACCGACAAGACGCTCGTGATTCCGGCCCTTAATCGCGACGGTGACTGCCTCTCAGACCTGGTGCTGCCGATGTTCGGCTCGATCGCGGGCGCCGAATCGATCCTGCTGGCCTTCGACGACAGCTACAACACAACCGTCGCGATGGCCGAAGCTCCGCACGGGACCGCCCCATCGCTGCTTGGTAAGGACCTTGCCAACCCGTTGGCGATGATCCTGGCTTGCGGCGCCGTCATGCATCACGCCTCGGACCGTCATGGTGCTGCTGCAGACACTGCCTCCCGCGCCATCTACGAAGCGGCACTCGAGACGGTCGCGTCCGGGGTGAAGACCTTCGACCTGGGCGGATCGGCCGGCACGACCGAGTTCACGACAGCCGTGATCGAGCGGATCCGTACCAAGCGCGACGTCTGGTCGGCGCTGGGCTGATCCGGCCGTGTTCCGGATCCACGGGTTCCGGTGGTCCGGGAGTCCGCGGGTCCAGTGGGGTTCGGGGTCCGCCCCAGTCTGGGAGTCCCGCCCGCAAGCGCCCCGCCGGCAAGCCGCCCCGCCAGCAAGCCGCCCCGCCAGCAAGCGCCCCGCCAGCACGAACCGCCGGGATACCGCAATGGTTTGTGCCCTCGGAGCGCCTGAGCGATGGGCGGAATGGCCGGCATGGCCGAGCCTGCAACCAAAATTGCAGGAAATTAGGGCCTTCCGTCCGGCCCCAAACGTAGCCTACGAACATATGTTCCGTTCAGCCACGATCCGGCTCGCGATCCGTGTGAGCGATGCAATCGACGACATGCTGGTGGGCGACTTCGACTACATCCTCGACGCGGAGCGCGTGTATGCCGACGTCGATTATTACCGCGAGCACCCCCATCATGAGCCTGACCCGACCTGGACGCCGACCGCGGGCCACGGCTTCGGTCCCCAGCGCCCTGCCGTTGCAGGCCCCGCGGTGCGCCGTCCTGGCACAGTCGCGGCTCGCCCCGCCGAGTGCGCCTCGCTCGTCCGTGCGACCGGACGGCCGACGACGGCGGCAGGTCGCGCACGCGCGGCGCACTAGGGATGTCAGGAGCACCAGTGCTATCGGGGATTTGGTGGACGCGCAGAAGTGGCCAAGTGCCCGTCAAAAGTGCCTGGCAGCGCGTCAAAAGTCGGCGCCCCGGGTCAATCCGTTCCTATTCATCCAGAGCGCCCCGACGTCAGCAGCACGCGGTGAGCCAGGGCGGGATGCACGTAAGAAGACCGTCAGAACGCTGATACGACGTTTACGGGTGCATGGTTATGGTTGCCCCTACACATGTCACCGCCTCGCCGATCTGATCGCCACTGGAGCGCAGATCGGCGATACTGCCGACGAAACGCCGCGCTGATCGCGACGCTCGTGTCGGCTGGGTTGGCGCCACTGCTCATCACCCACCTCGCGAGCGCTCATGCGCCACACCGCAAGCGCTCGGCGACTGCCTCGCCGGTCCGGCTCAAGGCTCGGTCGGCAGCACCGGTCTCGCGCCAGGCTCGGCCGGCCTTGCCGAGCAACCCGCTGACGACCGCCGCGATGCGGCGCTACCTCGGCGCCAGGACGGGGACCGTGGCCGTTGCCGTCGAGGATCTCGACGATCCGACCACGCGAGGAGACACCGTCAACGACTCCTACAAGGAGTGGTTGCTCAACCCTGGCGCCCGCGTCCAGACCGCCAGCATCGTCAAGGTCGACATCCTCGAGACGCTCCTGCACAGCGCAGCCGGCCCGCTGACCGGGTCGGCCACGGCAGTCGCGGACGGCATGATCGAACAATCCGACAATGACGACGCCACCGCTCTCTGGAACGTGGCCGGCGGCGCCGCCGGGATCGGCGCGTACAATCGCCTCGCCGGACTGACACAGACAACGCCCAATATCCCCGGCTATTGGGGAGAGACGCTCACCTCCGCTGCAGACCAGATCAGGTTGCTCGGACAGCTGGTCATGCCATCGCGGTTACTCAGCGCGGAGGCGCGCCGCTATGGCCTCGGTTTGATGGAGAACATTGCTCCCGGCCAAAAATGGGGCGTAACCAGCGGGGTGCCGGCTGACGTGACAGTCGCCCTGAAGAACGGATGGGTGCCCCTGACAGATGACAGTGATTGGGAGATCAACAGCATCGGCTGGGTCCACGGCGGCGGGCGCGACTACCTGATCGCGGTCCTGACCGCACACGACCCGAGCGAGCAGTACGGGATTGATACCGTCGACCGTGTCTCCTCGCTGATCTTCGCCGATCTTCGTCGGTGATCTGGACGCGGCGCGTGACGGCGGGCCGGAGATCCAGTCTTGATCCGTGGTGGCCGCCTCCTACGATGGTCGACGTGACTCAAACGCTCGAGACCGAGCGACTTCTCCTGCGGCCCTGGGGGACCGACGATGTGGCGCTGCTCGCAGGCCTCAGCTCAAACCCGAAGGTGACCCGCTACATCGGTCTCGGTCATACATGGTCAGCGGTGAAGGCGATCGCGGTCTCGGATCGGGCCGCAGATCATTGGCGGGAGCACGGGTTCGGCTGGCGCGTTGTCCTCGAACTCGCCACCGGCCAGGAGATCGGTCTGATCGCGATGAACCGCATGGGCGACGGCACGCAGGGTGTCGACCCCGACGAGCACGAGATCGGCTGGTGGATCATGCCCGATCACTGGGGCCGGGGGTACGCAGCGGAGGGCGCACGCGCCGTCACCCAGGACGCGTTCACTGAGCTCGGCGCGCCGTTCATCACGGCGCGCATCCGGCCCGAGAATGTCGCCTCGATCCACGTCGCGACAACGATCGGTATGGCCTTTGGCTTCAATACCGTCGCCGATCCAGGGGTACTCGTGGCGATCTACCGCGAGTCGGCTCCGGCGGCGAGCGCCAATCACCAGACGAGCGCGCGATAAACGCCACGAGCCGCCTGACCACGCTGGTCAGACGGCACGAGACTTCAGATAAAAAACCGGCGGCGACCTACTCTCCCAGGCCCTTTCAGGCCAAGTACCATCGGCGCTGAGGGGCTTAACTGCTCTGTTCGGAAAGGGAAGAGGTGTTTCCCCCTCGCTATAACCACCGGAAAGTGGCGAGAGACAGGCCCCTCGCGGGCCTTCAAAACTACACAGCGCCAATGTATGGGTATCAAAAATACCGTCAAGCCCTCGACCCATTAGTACCAGTCTCCTACAGGTGTTACCACCCTTCCAGATCTGGCCTATCAACCTGGTGGTCTACCAGGGGTCTTACTCCATCTAGTGGATGGGAGATCTCATCTTGAGGCCGGCTTCCCGCTTAGATGCTTTCAGCGGTTATCCGATCCGCACGTAGCTAATCAGCAGTGCCGTTAGCACGACAACTGATACACCAGAGGTGCGTTCATCCCGGTCCTCTCGTACTA
>DATAUP010000027.1:0-1871 GCA_036268195.1 Solirubrobacteraceae bacterium | reverse complement strand
CTGCTCGCTGTGGTAATAGTCGCCGCCGTGGCCCTCGAGCGGCAGCCCAAGCGTCTCGACGTACAGCTTGCGGCTGGCGGGCGGATCGGGCGCGATCACCGCCACGGTCGAGAGGAACTCTATCTTCATGCCACCTCCTCGCTTGGCCTGTGCTGGTCCAGCCATCCAACCAGATTCCGCCAGACGCGCCACTTCGCGGCCGCCGCACGATCGACCCTCTCGGTCTGCTCGCTCTGTTACCCGCGCCCTCGTCTCCGCGCGTTGCGGGGCGGTGGCCCAGGGCCGGACGATGCGTGCATCGAAGCGAAAACGGGACGTCGCTCCGTTCGCGGGCTTACGCGCCGCACCTGGTGCGACGATCCGCCTGAGTGGATCGCGGACGCAGCTAGCTCGGATCGTCCGATTACTGAGGACGGACGCCGGCCTGTTCGCTCGTCTCGCGAGTTTGCAGTCGGCTGATGCCCGTGCGGTGTTGCTTGATCTGGCGGCTCGGCGTGCCGCCGCGCTGCGCCCCGCAGACATCCTTAGGCGCTATGAGGCGGGAGCGACTCTGCAGCCAGCGACGGTTGACGCGGCCTCCCAGCGGCAGCTTGAGAGCATGGCCATGAGCGTCTTGCCTGAAGGTTTCGTGGAAGTGGCTCTGGCACCCCACGCGTCCGCTGGGCGCCTCGTCGGTGTTAGGCGGGTTCTCGCAGGATCGCGTGATGGCGACGATCGGCGATACCGAGCTTGTCAGCGACAGCACCAACGTACTAGCGCTCGAGTGCGCCCGCCGGCGGCGTTCGCTGGCTGCCCGTCGAGAGCGATCACCAACTCGTCTCGCTGGCGCGCACCGGATGCTGCGCCCACGCGACGGCGCACACTTCGGGCTGCTGGCGTTATGCACCGGGGGGCGTGACCGCGGCTCGTTCGCTTTGCAGACCGACGCGTTGCGTGAGCAACTCGACCGGCATCTCCGGGTCATCACCTGCCACGCACCCCATCTGAGGCTCGAGGTAGCGCTGACCGACCTCTCAGCCGGGATGCGTCGATCAGTGCTTCATGAGGACCTGATCGGTCCGCTGACGGCGACATGGCCGGCGATCTGCTGGGGCTTCGACGACGATCGTCAAGCCGGTCGTGGCTACTACGTCGACGCGTGCTTCGCGATCAACGCCCGCCGTCGCGACGGGTCACGCGCGAATATTTGTGACGGCGGACTGACTGACTGGACCGCACGTCTGCTCGCAGACCACAAAGAGCGGCTGCTCATCAGCGGCCTCGGCGGCGAACACCTGATCGACGTGGCCGCTGCCGAGCTTGCCGTACGACACACGGGACAGAAGCACGACTGAAACGTCCATGACGGGCCGGTTGTCCAAGTCGCCAAACCCAGTGCCCAGCACCGCCCGAGCCGTTGTTCGTAGAGCGTTGGGCAGTGAGACGCCGAAGCCCGCCATCGAGCGTCCGCAGGTCGATCCCGGATGAGACGGAGACCTCCCTTCCGCGCAAGGCACGGAAGTCGGCATCACGCCGTGGATACTCGTGGCACCCGCAGACCAGGTCTCGTGCTGATCGCTTGCTTTGCATGCGCGACTGAGTGGGCGCTGCCGCTTCGTGCTCAACCGGTCACGGCGGCGAGATGGCTGCGTCCGAGTTTTGTGGCGAGTGGAAGCGGACCTCGATGTCGAGCCCACCGGAGGAGTGTGGGTGTGCTGTGATGTTGGCATCGTGGGCTTGGGCGATGGCTTGGACGATGGCGAGGCCGAGCCCGTGTCCCTCTGCGGAGCCGGTTCGGTTGTGCCCGAGCTGGTGGAAGGGCTGAAAGAGTCGCTGGACTTCTGCGGCGGGAACGATGGGTCCCGAGTTGCGGACCGACAGTTGGGATGCTG
>DATAUP010000026.1:0-259148 GCA_036268195.1 Solirubrobacteraceae bacterium | reverse complement strand
GACGGCGACATGACACACGAAGAATCAATGCGCGGCATCCGCCACTTCGGGGAATATGTCCTACCAGCCGTCCGCGAAATCGGGCAAGAACTCGGACTCCACAGCGCCTTCGAAGTTGACCCCAAAACCAACAAACCGATCAACGCGGAGCCAGCGGCTCTCGGAGGCTCTTCGTGAATGCCGCTCGTCATGATTTCAGCCCAGCCGACCAGGTTGCGCTCGGCGGCACGGACGTCACGATCAGCCGAATCGGATTTGGGACTGCGCCACTCGGCGGTCTCTTCGAGGCCGTCGAGGAGGCCCAAGCTACTGCTGCCGTCTCAACGGCACTCAACGCTGGCATCTCGTACTTCGACAGCGCGCCTCACTACGGGTGGGGTCTCGCTGAGCAGCGGCTCGGGGCTGCCTTGGCCGGAGTGGATCCTCGTCCGGGAATAGGAACAAAAATTGGCTACGGCCTGCGTCCGTCCACCAAGCCTCCGCATGCCTTCGTCGGCGCGCCACCACTGGAGCCGTTCGTTGACTGGACCGCCGCCGGGGTGGAGCGGTCGTTCAATGCCAGCCTCGAGCGCCTCGGAGTCGACCGAGTCGATGTGCTCTACCTGCACGATCCAAACAACCGCGATGACTTCGACGAGATGATCAAGGTGGGAGCTACCATGGCTCGGCGTTGGCAGGCTGAGGGTCTCGTCGGAGCGGTCGGTGCAGGCATGAATGAGACCGACGACACGCTGGAGCTCCTCAAACGAGTGGAACTCGACTGCGTACTGATCGCCGGACGTGTCAGCCTTCTGGACCAAAGTGCAGTTCCAGAGTTACTGCCCTATTGCCAAGAGCACAATGTCGGCGTCATCGTTGGTGGGGTTTTCAACAGCGGGGTCCTCGCAGCGCCCGAAGCAACCCCCAACTTCGACTATGGGCCCGCACCGGCGGAGATCATGACACGCACTGGCGCCATCAGGCGGATCTGCGAGGCGCATGATGTGCCTCTCGCCGCTGCGGCATTGCAGTACCCGTTCCGCCACGCCGCCGTCACCGCAGTGATTCCCGGAATGCGCTCGCCAGAAGAGGTCGAGGACGACCTGCGGCTGTTCGCGCATGAGATTCCCGAGGTGCTTTGGTACGAGCTCGAGAGAGCCGACCTGATCCCTGCAGGTTGAGGCTGGGCGCCGTGAAGCGTGTTGTGACCCGTATAGACCGGTCTGGGCAGCCCTCTACTCTCTTTTGCGGAGAGCCCCCCAAGCACGAGGACTTTGGACTGACGCAGGCCGTTGAGCTCTGGATGACCGGAGCCGCCCCATTCAAATCGCCGGCTGATGCCGATCCCACGTTGGGTGAGTGGCGACTGGAGCCCGCGCCTGGGGGGACGATCTTCCGGATCGCGACGCATCAGCCGGGCGAGCAGGTTCCGGTTCACGCAACCGCAACGGTTGACTACGTCGTCGTGCTCTCCGGTGAGCTGGTGCTCCTGGTGGGCGGCCAAGAGATCGTCTTGCAGGCAGGCGACACGGTCGTGCAACAGGCCACCCCACATGGCTGGGCGAATCGCTCGAGTGAGCCATGTACGGTCGCGGCCGTGCTTCTAAGCACGGACGTCGAGAGCTGAAGCCGTCAACGCCGCCAAACCAGCCGAGACCCCGGCGCCTGCCTCACGGCGGCCTCTTGCCAGATCCCGCCACGGGAGGCAGTTGGAGCGGCTGACAGTGCCCGTCGCCGACCCGCTGGCGCCGGACGAGCACCAGGTACCAATGGCTGCCATCGAGCTCTAGCGGAAGATTTGCTCGAACCGGATTAACCCGACTTTCGGCGACTTCTCGCTACAGCCCCAAGCTCACTCGTAATGAAGGCGGCCCGGAGTTCGAGTCTCCGCGTCGGCTCTCCGTCAAAAGCAGCTGATTGCTTTGCTGCAATTGTGCGCAGCGGCCTATCAGCGCCGGCCAGGATCGAGTACGCTCGCGCCAACTCATGGATGAGCGCCGATGACTCGACGCATCGGCGTGGTTGTCACGGCCGGGATGCACCGCTGCTTGACTCCGTTGTTGCTTGTAACGACGGCGCTTGTCGTCGTAGGCGCAGCGCTGCTGGCGTTCGCCGGTTCCGCCGCCGCCGGCTCGACGCCGTATCCCTCAAGTCCGCCATACCCGACCGGGAGCGGTACGGTCACGTTCGCGCCCGGCTCCACGTCGGACACCGAGTGCTACCAGACCTACACGGTGCCGAGCCGTGTCACCAAGATTGAAGTCGAGGCCTACGGCGCCGAAGGTGCCTACGGGATGGGGGAGACTGGATTGCTCACCGGGGATCCGACCCCGACCCCGAGCACTCTGGGCGGACCTGGTTCAGAGGTGGACACGGTCATCAACGTCACCCCGGGTGAGACGCTCTACGTCGGTCCCGCGAGCGAAGCCTTCGCCGGCGGCGCCGGCGGCCTCGCCGGGATGTTCAACACGGATCAGCCCTCGACCGCCGCGGGACAGGCAGGTGTGCCGGGAGCCGGCGGTGACGGCGGCAATGCCTCGTTCGTCTCAACCGAGGCGCCGACGGGCGGCTCCTACGGCTGCTCCTTCACAGCGTCCGAGCTGAACAGCGTGCTTGTCGTCGCCGCCGGTGGTGGCGGCGGTGGCGGCAACGGCAGCGACAGCCCCGGCGGCGAAGGCGGTTCCGAGGCGTCCGGTTTCGGTGGGGCGGTCTCAGCGGGGCCGGGACAGGACGGCAACTGGACCGTCGACTGGTGGCAAGGCACCGGTGTAACCATTGACAACAATGACCTTCCCGTGGACAGCGGCGCGGGCGGAACCAATGCCACGGCCGTCCCCGCGGACGAGACCGCGTGTCCATCGATCGAGCCCGTCAACAGCAGCTCCACGGCCGATGTCTTTCAGGGCGGCTGTTCCGGAAACGGCGGTACGGGCGACTCCTTCATGGAGCCCGGGTTCGACCCAAGCGGGACCGGCAACGACGCCGGCTACGCCGAGATGTACTGCCCCGCGGGCGAGGCCGGTGCCGTAGGCGCGGCGCAGTACGGCGGTGACGGCGGCAGCGGCTGGCAGTCGCCGGACGCTGACGACATGGACGTTGACGTGGCGGTGAACCCGTTTGTGGCCGAGGGCAACGCGAAGTCGGATGCGCGCGCGCTGATCAAACAGTCCCTGCAAGCCGACCCGGATCCGGACAGCGCCATCATCACGGAGGAGAGCATGGCGGCGGAGGAGGCCGACTCGTCCCTGTGGTTGAAAAGCGACCCGCTGGACGCGGTCGCTGACACCCTTGAGGCGGACATCGGGGCGGACGCGGCCCTCGTCGCCGTCTCGTTCCTCAGCGACTTCGAGAACGCCCTATTTCCTTCCATCCCGCTGTACTCGGTGATCGGGTGCGGTGGCGAGGACGCCCCCGCACCCGCCGGTACCACCGCGAACGGATGGACGCCCGGCTCCAACACGGGTGGCGGTGGCGGCGGTGGCGGTGGCTGGTACGGCGGCGGCGGCGGCGGGTCGGCTGACGACTACACCGACACCGCTGGTGGCGGCGGTGGCGGCGCCGGCGCGAGCTACATCAGCGGAGAGCCATATGCCCAGACCCTTACCCAAACATCCGCCTCGCAGCTGAGCGCCGCGCAGGTGACGTTGAACCCTGTAGAGACACTGCCGACGATCGTCGACCCGTCCACGGGATGCGTTTACGGCACCAGCGCTTGCGCCACCGGCCCGACGTTCACGTGCGTGATCGAGGGGGTCTGTTCGGACACCATCCAGACAGCCGGCTACGTCAACCCGTGGGTCTCGCAGACGAGCGGCTCAACTCTGCCCAACGGGTTCGGGTTCGCGGAGACCGTGCCGGGGACAGAGCAGTACAACGCGGGCCTGCAGCAGTATCCGGGCGTCGGCTGGAGCAGCAACGACCCTCCGCCGACATTTACATTCGAAGCGCCATGGAACCTTTACGGGCCGTCGTCGCCGAACGACCCGTCGCAAGCGGCCATCTGCGCGCTCACTGGTCCGGACGGCAGCCAGCAGACATACGACGATGCGCTTGAGGCCACGAACTTCGACGGCCTCGGAACCTACGTCCTGCCGACGACGACGATCGATTACTCGCCGGGCTCGCTCCAGTCGGCCTCGGCCTACGTGGATCCGAACTCCGAGTCATTGGTCGACGATCAGTCCGTCTTCCCAGGCGGTGTACCGATCAAGCTGGACGCCACCGCGGACTTCAGCAGCGGCTGCGACTACTCGGTCGCCAATGACAGCGGTGCCCACTGGTCAGTCACCGGATCCACCACCCCCGGCGTGGGTTCCGTCTCGAACACCGGCGTCGTGACGCTCAGCTCCGGATCTGGAACCGAGCTCGTTCAGCCGGTCGGTCCGGGAACGGCGACGGTCAACTTCTCTTACACCACCGGCGGCGTCACGAAGACCTCCTCGTACACGATCACCGTTCAGGAAGGTGTCCCCAGCAGTGTCTGGATCGCTCAGACGAGCTTGGCGGACCCGCTCGACAGCGCCTGTGTTCAGGGCGGCATTGCTCTCAGCTCCCTGACCGTTGTGCCCGGAGACCAGGGCCAGCTCTACGTCTGCGCGAATTACGGCAACGGCCTCGTGGAAGACGTCACCAACAGCGTCACCTGGGCAACTGGCTCCGGTCTCAGCCAGACCGGACTCGTGCTCGGCAATACCCTGGGACCGCAGCCGGGCGAATTTGTGGTTCAGGCACCTGGCGACGACTCGATAGCGCAGGCGTCGTTCTCCGGCACGGTTACCGCAACGCTCATCGCGTACGGCGGCGGCGCCGGCGGCATCGCCACCCCCACGCCGATCGTCGCCAGCCTGCCGATGACGATCAACTGGGCGAATCCCACGTCGCTCTCAGTCACCGGTGGCGTCGGCGAGGACCAGGACGCTCAGGGCGGCCAGAGCCTGCAGCTGTCCGCGACCGCGACGTATGACAACGGGACGACCGTCGACGTCTCCAATCTCGCGAGCTGGAGCAGTAACAACGCGAACGTGGCTCAGTCCGATGGCAACGGTGTCATCCAGATTCCGTACTTCGAAAACGGCGGCTACGCCTCGATCGCGGCGACGCTCGGTGGACAGAGTGCTGCTGAACAGCTCACGGTTGACTCGAGCATCCCGCCCACGATCACGCTCAAAGACGCGAACGGCAACACGAACAGCGCGACCGTCGGCCTTGGCCAGACCGATCAGCTGACTGCCGCGGACTTCTCCGGGGGGGCGCCGAGCCAGGTCCTCAACCCGCTTGTCACATGGTCATCGGATGCGTCCAATATCGCGACCGTCAGCTCCTCGGGCCTCGTGACGGTCGTCGGCGGTGCTCAGGGTCAACAGGTGACGATCAGAGCGACCGACGGCTTGTATTCAGGAACGTTTGTGGTCACCGTCGATCTGACACACCCGACCTCAATCACGGTCACGCCGGGGACGGCAACGATGGGCTCCGGCGGCTCGGTGACCTTCACGGCCACCGGCCAGTACCCGGGCGGATACACCGCGACCATCTCCTCATTCGCCACATGGTCCACGAACAAGCCGAGCAGCATGACTGACTTCAGCAGTTACCAGCTCTCCGTCGCCCCCAATTCAACCGGCAACCCGATCGTGATCGCCGTCGAGGCATCGCTCGGCAGCGCCGTTTCCGAGACAGCCACGGTCACGGAGGGAGTCGGCCCTCCGACGGACCTCACTGTGAGCCCTGTCACCAACGGTGGCAGCGGTGGCGCCCCACTGTCCCCGGGGCAGACGGTGCAGATGTCGGCTACCGCCCAGTTCGGCAGCGGCAACGGCGCGACCAACGTCGATGTCACCGACAACGTCACCTGGATATCGAGCAACAGCTCGGTCGTCACCGTCAGCCAGACCGGCCTTGTTACCGCAGTCGGCCACACCAACGATGCTGAGGCCTCCGTGTACGCCACGTACACAGACAACAACGTGACGCTCGCAACGGAAGTCGCCGCCGATTACATGATCACTCTGGTGGACCCGACCTCGATCGCGGTCAGCGCCCCGCAGACCACGCCGCTCCTGGCGGGCCAGTTGGAGTACCTGACGGCAACAGGCACCTATCCTGACGGCAGCACGGCGAACATCACGAATTACGTGACATGGTCAAGCACCTGCTCGAGCCAGGCGTGCAGTGTCAGCGCCGGCGGCGCAACGGAGACGTCCGGAGCTCAGGCGGCTGCCCCGACGATCACGGCGACCGCCGGTAACGGTGTCTTCGGGTCGACGTCAGTCGAAGTTGCAGGGCCGGTGGCCGTCTCCGCGCCCAGCTCCAGCACGTCGACGATCACGGTTGGCGTCCCGTATACCTCGCCGACCTTCACCGCGACGGGCGGCAGCGGCAGCTACAGCTGGTCCCTCAGCGGACCTGGCGACTTCTCTCAGAGCGGTCTCTCGCTGTCCGCCACCACGGGCTCATCAGTTCAAATCACGGGCACACCCACCGCTCAGTTGTGGCAGGAGATGGGCACCAACTCTTTCTATCTGCTGCTCACCGCTACCGACGGCAACGACCCGTCCGGCGGGCAGGGATCATCCTCCATGATCGAGATCCCGGTCAGGCTTGCGCAGCTGCCCCAGACCGTCTCGTGGACCAGCCCACTGCCAGCAACCGTGCAACCGGGCGCCACGATCGACCTGTCGCAGTACGCAGCGACAACTTCAGGCCTCGGCGTCTCCTACTCGGTCTCTGATACGGACGGCGGTTACCTCTGCTCCGTACAGGGGTCGCAGCTCACGTTCAGCCAAGCAGCCACCGGCAGCTGTTCGATTACGGCGACAGCCGACACCAGCGCCGAGTATGCGTCGGCGCCGAGCACTGTGACTGAGACCGTTCAGGTGGTCGCTCCGCTCACCAATACCTGGTCGGTGCAGGCTCCTGCGGTTGTGCAGGCGGACGTCGGCTGTGGTCCGTCGCTATCGCAGCTCTCAGGATGCGCGGGCCAGAACGCGAACGGGACTCCCACCAGTTGGGTCACCGCTTGGGGTAACTATCAGTGGAGCGGCAGCCAGGGCAGCGGCACGCTGCAGGGTCCGATCGCCACGCTGTCCGTCGACAGTTCGACCACCGGATACGGCACAGCCGGACAGGTCTGCACGATCAACGGCACCTCCCAGGTCAACTGGCTGCTGCCCGGCACGTGCGTGCTCGACGCCAACAACTCCGGCGGCAACTTCGACGGCAACCTCTTCACAGCGCCGCCGCAGATCCAATCGACCACCCAGATCATCGGCTTCGTCGGCTCGCTCAGCTTCAGCTCAAGCGCGCCGACGGCTGCGAGGGTGGGCGCGACGTACACGCCGACCTTTACGGCTACGTCACCCGACGGCAACGTCGGCGTGATCGCGGGTCGTCCGGACACCTCACCATCGCCCGCTACCCCGCAGGTGACGATCGACCAGGCTCACACCAGCCCCTCCGGCGCATGCACAGCGAACGGCACGACCGTGACCTTCGCCCATATCGGCACCTGCGTGGTCAACGCCTTCCAGCCGGTCAGTGGCCTCTACGGCCGCACCAACGCCTCCTCTGAGCAGACGATTCAGATCACTCAGGCGCCGCAGACGATCGGCTTCGGCTCAGAAGCAGCCAAGAGCTATATCCCCGGTGACGCGGTCACGCTCAACCCGACTCCTGGCGGCTCCGGTAACCCGGTCACGCTCACCGTCGACCCGGCAAGTACGTCCTCCTGCACGATCAACGCTCAGCACCAGGTCAGCCTCCCGAACACCGGCACATGCGTTATCGATGCCGCAGAGGCCGCGGGCGGCGACTATCTAGCCACAACCGCCAAGGAGACGCTCACCGTCCAGAGCGTGCACTTGGCGCTCGTCAGCGGTCTGCCCTGCACGCCCAACTACGGGCTGCTCACCTGTGTCAGCACCGGTCAGAGCGCCCCGGCGCTCCAAGCCCCGGCAGGCCCTGGCGCGGATCTGCTCATGTACGTGGTGCTTGAGAACACCGCCAACCAGCCCGTCGTGCCGGACTACAGCATCCCCGTCACGCTCGCGAGCACCACCGCGGGTTCTGGCAGCGATCCCCAGTTCCTGGCAGGCGGTCAGTTCTCCGATCAGGCGACGATCGACGCCGGCTCGCCGGCCGCCATGGTCGTCTACGGGGATCAGGCGGCGGGTACTCGCGACGTCTCGGCGAGCGGGCAGATCGCCGGCAGCAATCCAAACATCGCCAGCTCACCGGTACCTGTCACAGTCGCCCCGGGAACGGTCGCCTCGGTGTCATGGATCGGTCAGCCGCCGGATGGCGTCGCCGGCTCGACGCTCGGCCAGTTCGCGGTGGAGGCATTCGACCAGTACGGCAACCCTGTGCCCGGAGTCCAGGTCTCGCTGACCGGCACAAATGGCGCGGGCAATGCGGCCACGATCGACCAGGGCGCCAGCGCGACCACCAACGCATCGGGAGTCGCGAACTTCCAGAGCACCGAGATCGACGCGGCGGGCACCTATTCGCTGACCGCCGCAACCGATGGCGGCGCGATCAGCACACCCGTCTCGAGCAGCTTCTCGGTGAACACCGGCGCTGCGCAGTCGCTGAGCATCAGCGGTGGCCCGACCGGCGGCCCGCTGGCCGCCGGCGGCACGTTGCCGGAAGTTCAGGTTCAGGTGCTCGACGGCTCGAGCAACCCACTGCCAGACGTACCCGTCCGGCTTACGACACGTGAGAACGGTGCGACGGTGACGCTCGCGACCGGCATCACCGGTGCCGACGGTACCGCCGCCGCTTTCTCCGGCCTCGTCATCCCGACACCGGGCTCCTACACGATCACCGCCGCGGATGCCGATAGCTCGGGCATCGATGACACGCTTGGGCCTTTCACGGTCAGCCCGGTGACGACCGGCCTCAGCGACACTTACGTTTCGGCCTCAGGCAGCGATGCGCGTGACTGCGTGCAGGCGACGCCATGCGCGACGGTCACCGCCGCCGAGTCAGAGCTCGGTCCGTCCGGCGGCACGGTCCACGTCAGCGGCACGATTGACGAGAGCGCGATTGATTTGGACGTCGCCGGCGAGTCGGTCGTCGGCGTCCCCGGAACCGGCGCGACGATAAACGGCGAGAGCAGTGGCTCCTCCATCTTCACGGTCGACGGGTCGATCGGCGCGGGCCAGAACGTGACCATCAGCGGCCTCACGCTCACCGACGGTTACTCCGGTAGCGGTGGCAGCGGCGGCGCGATCATGGATGGCAGCCCGGGCACCGTCACGGTCTCCGGTGACGTCTTCACGAGCGATTCGGCCGACTCCGGCGGAGGCGCCATCTACACCTCTGGCAGCGGTTCGCTGCTCGTCACCGACTCTACGTTCAGCAGCGACAGCGCCGGCACAATCGGAGGGGCGATCGACGGGACGGCGGGAGGCGGCATAACCCTGCTCGGATCGACGTTCGCCCGCAACACCGCGTGGATGATCGCTTCCGCTGTGGACAGTGGCTCCGGCAACAGTGATTACGCTGGGGACCTCTTCGACGGCACCTGCGCTGGTAGCGGCGATCAGCTTGACGACGGCTACAACGCTCTCTCAGACAGCTCCTGCTCCCCGAACGGCGGCACCGGTGACGCCACGTCGGGATTCGAGGCCGACGAGTTCACCGGCAGCGCGACCGCCGGCACGCTCACGCCGACCTACAACAATCCGGCCAGCGATCTGATCCCGCAGGGGACGACAGTCACGCTCGGCAATGACAGCACCGTCGATCTCTGCTCGGCATCCGGGGCGCTGCTCACGCCGCACACGGTCCAGGCCCCCGGTGGTTCGGAGCAGGTCTGCAACGCGGGCGCCTCGCAGACGGGCGCCACCTCCGTGCCGCATCCGCCGACCGGCGTCGCGCTGACCGGCAACCCGGACGGCTCGCTCTCAGTCGGCTGGACCGCACCGACGGACGATGGCGCGCTCTCACTGACCGGGTACACGGTGACCGCCTACAACTCGAGCGGCTCGCTCGCGGGTACCAACAGCGTCGGGCCGACCGTCACCTCCAGCAGCTTCTCCGGTCTGACTGCCGGGAGCTACACGGTCAAGGTCAGTGCGAGCAACGCGGACGGCCCCAGCCCCGAGTCGATCGCAAGCGTGCCCACGGCCGTCGGCGTCGCCGGCAACCCGGCCCAGCTGAGCTTTGCGAGCACTCCCGGCTCGGCGACCGCCGGGCAGGCGCTTGCCACATTCCAGGTCCAGGTGGAGGACTCTCAGGGTCAGCCGGTCAGCGGCATCACGGTGAGCCTGTCAGCGGTCCCGACCGCGGGCACGCTCGCCCCGCCGATCGTCAGTGGCGCGTCCGCGGTCACCGACGGCTCTGGCAACGCGACCTTCTCGGGAACGACCATCAACGTGTCCGGCTCGTACACGCTTGTGGCCAGCGTCGAATCGGGCGACTCCGCGGTCACGGACAGCTCCGCTCAGCTCGCGGTGGCAGCCGACAGCGCCACACAGGTGCAGTTCAGTCAGGAGCCGGCAGACGGAGTCATCGGCGCCGCACTGCCGGAATACACCGTCGCCGTCCTCGATCAGTACGGAAACCCGGTGCCGAACACGCAGGTCAACATCACCGACGCCGGCGGTAACCAGGTCGACACGAACACGACTGATGCCGCCGGCGATGCTCTCGTCTTCGCCCTGACCGCCATCACCGATCCTGCGGAGCTGGGCTCAACCACCCTGACGGCCACGGTCGCCGGCACCCAGGTCGCCGAAACTTCCGCAGCGTTCGTGCTCGCACCGGACCTTGACGCGCCGACGGATGTGTCGGCCACCAACGCCGATGGTGTCGCGGACGTCACCTGGACGGCGCCCGCCGACCCGTCCGGACTGATCACCGGTTACTCAGTCGATGCGTACACGGCGGACGGAACCTTCTTGGGCTCCGCGACCGTTGGCGCCACGTCAACCACGCTCTCCAGCGTGACCGGGGACGTCATCTTCACCGTCACCGCGAACACGCAGTTCGGGATTACGGGCGCGGTATCAGCGCCGTCCGCCGCGGTGCTGATCGGTAAGACCGGCGTGCCGGCACAGGTGCAGTTCACGCAGAGCTTCGCGACAGCGCAAGCGGGACAGCCGCTGCCGCCGGTGCAGGTCACGGTCACTGACGCGTACGGGAATGTTGTTCCCAACGCTCCTGTCGCCTTCACCAGTGGCGATGGCATCGCCCAGAACGACACCGCCAACCCCGACGGTGTCGCCACGTTGACAGGCGCTGAGGTAGACACGGTGGGGACCTACACAATCACAGCCGACTCGTCCGGGCAAGCCTCCGGCAGCAGCTACGACGTCTCTGCCCAATCAGCGCCATACACCGTCGACGGCGGTACCCCGACGACTATCCAGACCGAGTGGACGCCCAGCTCCATCGCTGGTCAGCCACTGGCTGACGTGAACGTTCAGGTCAAGGATCAGTTCGGCCAGGCAGACCTCGGTGAGTCGGTGACGCTCAGCGTGATCGACACCGGCACCGGAGAGGCTCCCGCCGGCTGGCAGAACGTCACCGCCGACGTGATCGACAACGGGCAGGGTGAGACGGCGGCCTTCTTCCATGACATCACCGTGGACAGCGCCGGGACCTACGACCTGGTCGCAACCGCCGGTTCGATCTCGAACTCGCAGCAGTTCACGCTCCAAAGTCCCCCCGACGCACCCACCGGCGTCACCGCCACGGCGCACGATGACGGCACGGCAACTGTCTCCTGGTCTGTCCCGGACGACGGTGGTTGGCCGATCCAGGGTTACACCATCAACCCCTACGACGCCGACGGCAACGCGCTCACTCAGACGACGGTCAACCCCGAGACAAGCGCCACGATCAGTGGGCTGCAGCCCGGGGGCACGTACACATTCACGGTCGCCGCCTCCAACCAGGACGGTCTCGGAACCGAGTCCAGCCCGACGGCCGCCGCCACGATACCGGCGATCCCGCCGACCGCGCCGACCATCCACCAGGCGGTCGCCGGTCCCGCCGGCGTGTCCGTGCTGTGGTACCCGCCGACCGACGATGGCGACTCGCCGCTCACAGACGTCACGATCAACGCGTACGACGCAAACGACGATCTGGTGGAGAGCCAGTTGGCCGACCTCAGCAACGGTTCGGTGCAGTTCACCGATCTTTCCGTCGGCGGCTACTACACGTTCACGGCGGTTGCGACCAACGCCAGCGGCGACTCGCCGGCATCGCCGGCGAGCGCACCCGTTCTGGTCACGGGCCCGCCGCCGGAGTTCACGCCCTCGGACGCCGTCTCCGCGACTTCGCCCGCGCCGGGGACGGCGCTGGTGACCTGGGCGCCACCGGACAACGACGAGGGCGCGCAGGCGAATGCGTCGACCTCTTACACCGTCACCGCCACTGACGTGAGCAACGCTGCCCATGGCGGGCAGTCGATCACGACCGCGGACGGCAGCGCCCAGACCGCGACCTTCACCGGCTTGACCGACGGCGACGAGTACTACTTCACCATCACGGTGACCACGCCCGCCGGCAGCGGCAACACCAACGGTTCCGGGTTCGTGTGGATCCTTGGTGCTCCCCCTGGCGCGCCGGCATCGGTCAACGCGGTGACGCAGAACTCGCAGAGCGCTTACGTCTACTGGTCGCGGCCCGCGACCGGTGGCCAGATCCCGGCGACCTCCTACACGGTCCTCGCGGTGGATACGACGAACCCGGCCAACGGCGGCCAGAGCGCCACGACCGGCGGCTCCACCTACAACACGACCATCACCGGCCTGATCGGCGGGGACAACTACGTCTTCAGCGTCACTGCGAATAACGCCTATGGGAGTGGGTCCGCATTACTCATGCCGCTAGCGGATGCGGTGACGGCCTTTGCCACGCCCAGCGCGCCGCGCTTCGCTTCGGCAACCCCGAACCCGGACGGCTCGGTGACCGTCAACTGGACGCCTCCTACCAGCACTGGCGGCGCGCCGCTCGCCGGTTACATGGTGAGCGTCGTCGATCAGACGACCTCAAGCGACCTCGGAGCCTTCCCGGCGCCCGCCGGGGCGACGTCTCTGGTCATCCCGGATCTGGGCGGGGGCGATACCTACGCATTCTCAGTGGAGGCAAACACCACATTCGGTTACGGGGCGCAGTCCAGCTTCTCAACGGCGGTTGAGACGCCGTCGTTTGCCCTGGCGCCGACAAGCGCGGACGCGGTTCTCAACAGCGACGGCTCGGTCACGGTCAACTGGACTGCGAGTGCGGACGCCAGCATCACCGAGTACATCGTCACGGCGAACGATTACACGAACTTCGATCCCGATCCCGCAGACACCCCGACGGTCACCGTTGGCAGCACCGCCACCAGCGCGAGCTTCAGCAACCTGAACCTGGGCGACCAGTACGTCTTCACGGTCACGCCCGTCAATGGGGTCGGCCAATCCCCGAACACGGTCGATACCCAGCTGCTCACCGTCACCATCACTCCCCCGACAGGTGGAGGCACGGGCACGACGACCACCGGGGGCGGCACGGGCACGACGACCACCGCGGGCGGCACGGGCACGACGACCACCGCGGGCGGCACGGACACGACGACCACCGCGGGCGGCACGGACACGACGACCACCGGCGGCGGTACCGGCTCGCCCCAGTCGACGCCTCCTGCGGCGGTATCGGCCTCGCTCAAGATCACCGACGCGACCCCCACCGCCGTCTACGGCAAGGCGATCACGGTCAGCGGCAAGCTCACCTCGGGCGGGGCCGGTCTGCCTGACGAGCGTGTCATCCTGCTCTATCGGCTCAAGGGCAGTGGCGGTTCGTTCCAGCAGTTCCGGACGCTCGGTACCACCAACGCCAAGGGCGTCGTCACCTTCACCACCTTCAAGCCGACCACACCGGTCGACGTCGAGCTGCGCTTTGCGGGCAACAGCTCCTACCGCACAGCCACCTCCGCACCCGCCCACGTCGCAGAGGACCTCAACATCACGCTCAAGACCTCCGCGAAGAAGGTCAAGCCCAAGCAAACCGTGAGCTTCACAGGTGCTGTCGACGCTGCCGAGAGAGACAAGCGCGTTGAGCTTCAGATCCTCAAAGGCAAGAGCTGGGTCACGGTCGCCACCGCGAAACTCGACTCGGCGAGTAAGTACACACTCAAGCTGAAGCTGACCAAGCCCGGCAAGTTCAGCTACCGGATTCTGGGCAACGCACTCTCCCCGTACGCGGCGTCGACGAGTAGCGCGGTCGACATCACTGTCGCCTGACCGGTCGCGACGCGAGCGCCGGTACCCATCGATGCGGCGCTACGGAGCTCGCCAGCCCCGATCGCGAGGACCTGCCGCAGGTCATGGACGCTCTTGACACCATGGCCGAGCGGACCATCCCGCGGGTGTTGCATCGTATGCAGACCACGACGACCGCTGTGATCGCGGCCGGCTGATCGCGGTGCGGTCCCTGGTTCCGGCTGACTACCGCGGTCGGATCGCCGACCCCGAGTACGGCCGCGCCTTCGCGCAGGCGACCCCTGCCGCCGAATTCGAGCTTTCTGAGCGAGACCGGACACATGCCGCAGCTGGAGACGCCGGAGAAGCTGCTCGCAGCGGTCACCAGCTTCTCCGACCGGTGCCGCAGCCGCTGACCAACTCGGATCAGAGGAGATCGGAAGCTTCGCCCCAGGCGGCCTCCTCGCGGTGTTCTGGATCCTGTCCGGAAAGGCTGGGGTCAGCCGATAGGCGCCATGATATGAGCGACATCATATAGCGAGCCGCCACGGCAGAAACACGGCAACTGATCTGCCGTCGAGCGCTTAACGCCTCGTGTTCGCTCCATCGTTCTGACGATCCAGGAACGAGTAGACGTCGATCAGTTCTACGCCGGGGTACGGGCTGAACACGACGGTGTCGGTCGGCAGGCCGGAGGCGAAGCCGCTGTGGTCTCGCGCTGACGGCCACGCGGCGCCGTCCCAGCGTGCGACCGCGTCAGCCGCAGGGCGATGGCAGCAGGTCGGGTCCGGGCAGGTCGATACCGCGCGGCGGGCTGTGCCAGAGCCGCGGAACCAGTGTGACGTGGAGTCGGCTGTACCGATGGTGATCGCGTCGCCCCGGTCGCGATCGAGGTCAATCTGGGTGACGCACCAGAAAGTACCGGTTACGGTCTCGGTCCGCTGGTAATGGAGCTCGTATGAGTCCTCGGACTCGAATGCCTGGCGCGAGCTCCACCAGCGGCAGAGTCTTTGACCTTCGATCGTGCCGTCCACATCAGCGGGGAGTAGGACACCGTCGTTCTCGTAGGCCTTCCACAGCCGCCCCTCATGGTCGGAGCGTTGGAAGTGCACGGGGATTCCGAAGTGGCGGGTGATCAGGTTCGTCAGACGGTGGGCGGCCATTTCGTAGGAGACGTAGAACATCTCGCCGAGGTCCTCGACGGAGATGTCCTCGTTGCGCTTGGCTGCGGCGAGCACCTCAACGACCGAGCGCTCGGGGGCAAGCAACGCGCCAGCGAAGTAGTTGGCCTCCACGCGCTGGCGTACGTACGTCTCAAAGTCCGCGGGTTCGCTGTGACCGAGCGCGAAGTGCCCGAGCGTCTGCGCGATGACGGAACGCGAAGAGCGAGTTCCGCCGGTCGCGTTGCGTTGAGGCACATAGACGACACGGTTGGCCATGTCAGTGATCGACCTGGTTGACGGCGGAAGGCCCTGGACGCGAGCGACCCTGAACCCGAAGTAGGCGACGGCCTCTGATAGATGGCGCTCTGAGACTGCGCCGGGTCCCGAGTAGCCGATCGCATCGAGCGCGTCCGTCGCGACGATCTCGATCTCTTCGAAGTAGTTGTCGCGCCGTCGCATCTCGTCGCGCATCGCGGCGTTCGCAGCCCTTGCGCCCAGCGAGCCGGCAACGCCATCATGTTCTGAGATCACGCGTGCGGTCCCGTCTGATAGCTCGCAGACGCGATTGAAGAGTGCGACGACGTGCTCGAGTGCGGCGCCGTCGAGGCGCGCCGACGGCTTCAGGTACGGCAGTCGCAGCGCTTTGTAGCGTGCGTCCTCTTGCAAACGTGCGAGCGCGACCTCGAGTTCCGCGCGTCGGCTCGGCGCCGCCGAGGACAGCAGCTCGGCGGGCTGGCAGCCGAGCGCTGTGGCCAGCTGATTGACGGTGGACAGGCGTGGCTCGCGGTGGCCGTTCTCAAGCTGGGATAGGTAGGACGCGGAGCTGCCGACCCTCACACCCAGGGCCTCGAGCGTCATGCCAGAGCGCTTACGCATGTGCCTCAGACGCTGTCCGAAGACGATCGGATCCAAGGAATCGGTCAGCATTCTGCGAAAAGTTTCGCATTTCTTTTGATAAACGACAAGTATGCAAGATCTTTAGTGGATAGTCACACCGTATTGCTGAACTATGAGCAATATGTCCGTTACCGAAAACATCGCTTTTAGCCCGCACCCGTCTGCGGAAGTGGTTCTGACCGACCGAGCCGTCGACTTCCTCGCGGCTCTGCACCATCGCTTTGAATACGCACGGCGTGATCTGCTGGCCCAGCGTGAGGAGCGCCAGGCGCGCTTTGACGCTGGTGCGCGCCCTGACTTTCTCGCGGAGACCACCGCGATCCGCGACGGTCAATGGCGGGCGTTGCCAGCGCCCGACGCTCTGCGCGACCGCCGCGTGGAGATCACCGGTCCGGTGGAGCGCAAGATGATGATCAACGCTCTCAACTCGGGCGCGAAGGTCTTCCTGGCCGACCTCGAGGATGCCAACTCCCCCACGTGGGAGAACGTCATCGAGGGGCAGGTCAACCTCGCGGACGCCGTCCGCGGAACGATCGAGCTGACGACCGAGGACAAGGTCTACCGCCTGCGCCCGAGCCAGGAGCTCGCCACGATGGTGATCAGGCCTCGCGGCTGGCATCTGGTAGAGAAGCACTTCACCGTCAGCGGTGAGCCGATCTCCGCCAGCCTGTTCGACTTTGGCCTCTACGTCTTCCACAACGGCTGGGAGGCGCTTCACCGGGGCTTTGGACCCTATTTCTATTTGCCGAAGCTCGAGAGCCACCTTGAGGCCAAGCTTTGGAACGAGGTCATGGTCGCGGCCGAGGAAGCGCTCGGTTTGGAGAGCGGAGCGATCCGGGCGACGGTGCTGATCGAGACGATCACGGCCGCGTTCGAGATGGAGGAGATCATCTACGAGCTCCGCGAGCGCATCTGCGGTCTGAACGCCGGGCGCTGGGACTACATCTTCAGCGTCGCCAAGCGCTTTCACACCGACCCCGCGTTTGTGCTGCCAGATCGCGCGACGGTGACGATGACGACGCCGTTCATGCGTGCCTACACGGAGCTTCTGGTCAAGACATGCCACAAGCGCGGGACACACGCGATCGGCGGCATGTCGGCGTTCATCCCGAACCGGCGCAAACCGGAGGTCACGGAGTCAGCGCTCGCGAAGGTGAGCGAAGACAAGCGACGCGAAGCCGGCGACGGCTTCGACGGAACCTGGGTCGCGCATCCGGATCTGGTGCCGACTGCAAGGGCTGAGTTCGACGCCGTTCTCGGAGCTGCGCCGAACCAGGTCACGCGGCAGCGTCCGGACGTCGAGGTGAGCGCTGCCGACCTGCTGACGATCAGCCGCCCAGAGGGCAGCATCACGCGGGCGGGCCTCGAGACCAATGTCGATGTCGGTATCAGGTACATAGCCTCCTGGCTGTCAGGTGTTGGGGCGGCGGCGATCAATGACCTGATGGAGGACGCGGCCACGGCCGAGATCAGCCGGGCCCAGGTGTGGCAGTGGATCCACCACGAGATCCCGCTCGCGCCCGATGGGACCGTCGCGACAGCGGAACTTGTCCGCCGGCGGGCGGACAAGACCGTCGAGGAGCTGGCCGTCGACGGATACGACCTCGACGTGCTGAGGAAGGCGCGTGACGTCTTCGAACTGGTCGCCCTCGCCGAGAACTTCCCGACGTTCCTGACGCTGCCCGCATACGAACTGATCGCCTAAGTGCTGACCGCACCGGCAGCAACCCACTGAGCATTTAAAGGAGCACTCCGACATGACCACACTTTCAGGCATCGCCGATGCCGCGATCGAGCGCGAATGGGCCACGGATCCGCGATGGGCGGGGATCGAGCGCTCATACGAGGCGGCCGACGTCATCCGTCTGCGCGGCACCGTCCGGGTCGAGCACAGCCTCGCCCGTCGTGGCGCCGAGCAGCTCTGGAGGCTGCTTCACACCGAGGACTACGTCAATGCGCTCGGCGCGATGACCGGTGGCCAGGCGATCGAGATGGTCAAGGCAGGGCTCAAGGCGATCTACCTGTCGGGATGGCAAGTCGCCGCGGACGCCAACCTGTCAGAACAGGTGTATCCAGACCAGAGCCTCTATGCCGCCAACAGCGTGCCGGCGGCGGTCCGGCGCATCAACAACGCGTTGCGTCGCGCAGACCAGATCGAGTGGGCTGAGACGTTCGCCGCGGGCGAGACAGAGCCACAGCACGAGTGGCTCGTTCCAATCGTCGCCGACGCCGAGGCCGGGTTCGGGGGTGCGCTCAACGTCTACGAACTCATGCGATCAATGATTGAGGCCGGCGCTGCCGGCGTTCACTTCGAGGACCAGCTCTCCTCCGAGAAGAAGTGCGGCCACATGGGCGGCAAGGTGCTGATCCCTACCGGCCAGCACGTCCGCACCCTCAACGCAGCGCGACTCGCGGCCGATGTCGCCGGCGTGCCGACGATCATCATCGCCAGGACGGACTCACTCGGCGCCAACCTGTTGACAACCGACGTCGACCCACGCGACCAGGAGTTCGCGACCGGCGAGCGCTCACCCGAGGGCTTCTACTACGTCCAGCCGGGAATCGAGCAGGCTGTGGCGCGCGCACTCGCATACGCGCCGCACGCCGACCTGATCTGGTGTGAGACCGCAACCCCGGATCTCGATGAGGCACGTGTCTTCGCCGAGCGGATCAAGGCCGAGTACCCCGACAAGCTGCTCGCGTACAACTGCTCGCCATCGTTCAACTGGCGCAAGCATCTGGATGACGACACGATCGCGCGCTTCCAGCGCGAACTCGGGGCGATGGGTTACGCCTTCCAGTTCGTCACCCTGGCCGGGTGGCACGCCCTGAATGAGTCCGCGTTCCGCCTCGCACGGGGCTACGCCAACCACGGCATGACCGCATACGTCGACCTGCAGCAGAGTGAGTTCGCGCTCGAACAACTCGGCTACACGGCAACCCGCCATCAGCGTGAAGTCGGCGCCGGTTACTTCGACGACATCACCAGCACGCTGTCAAGCGGCCTGGCCTCGACCCTGGCCCTGGCCGGCTCGACCGAGGAAGCGCAGTTCGGCGTGTGACGAGACCTGTCCTTGAGGGTGCTCCAGCGGGCTCGAGCACCCTCAAGGGAGAACCAGCATCTGGAGCGGTCGAACTCTTAGCGATCGATGAAGCCGGGGAAAAGCGGCCCCCCCCGCTTGTTGCCGGCGTCATCGGTCGGCTCCCACATCTGCGGGTCTTGCGGCGAGCTCTCGTGCCAAGGGTGGGCTCGAACTCGCCGGTGGATTCGTCGGCAATCTGATCAAGCTCGGTGAATCACTCGATGATGTTGCCGTCCGGGTCGCGGTGATAGGTGTGAAGACGTTGTGGCCGGGTCCGTGGCTGCTGGACCTATCTCGTCGGCTGGGGGATACCTCTGAGCTGTACAGACGCTGGTCTGGAACGCTCACGACGAGAATGCCTCCGCGTGACATAGCGGCCGAGCACTGGGCTCTGACGTGGGCGCTCCTAGACCATGACGCCGACCGTGGAGCGGCTCATCACTGACCACATCAACCTCACCGCGAAACTGCTTGAGGATTGGCGTCGCTGGCGTTGGCGACGACGATAAGAACCCGCCGAGCATCGCCGCGCTCAAGTCTTGAATCCGGCCAGGTGGGAGTCGCAATGAGCGAGTCCGGGGTTCGCGCCCCCCGGTCGGCTTGACACGTCCGAGCGGTCCAGCGCTAATCCACCACCACCAGCTGCGAGCGCACGATCATCTCGGCCATGCTGTACCAGAGCTTGTCGTCGTCGTGGTCGGCCAGGACCGCATCGAAGTTGGTGCTGCTGTCCGGGAACGTCGGACGCGCCGCTTCGGCGAGCAGCGTGATTGCCGCGCGGATCGCGGGCAGCCGCGGGGCCGGATCGAAGAAGAGAGCGAGGCGCCGCACGAGCCAATCCGAAGCGCTCGCCTGGAGAATCGGGATCTTGCGACCTTCGCTCGGATAGTTGTCGATGAAGAGTCGGACGTCGTTGACTGCGCTCTCAAGGTCGATGCCGGAGGCTGGGACAGCCCACCAAGCCGCCAGCGGCGCCGCAGCCCGCATGTCCACCGTCCCATCTAACCAGTGCTCGAGCGAGGCGAGGGCCTGGTGCAACTGTGGCTCGGCGAGGACGGCCTCGCGGACGGCTTCGCGGCCACCCTCCCCTAACTCCGCGGCGAGTGCTCTGATCTGCTTGTCGGCGTCAGCGGTGCGTCCACGTCGCAGCAGCTCAGTCACCTGCGTGACCGCCTCCGCGGACGGGCGTGCCGCGGCGGCCCCCGAATCGGGACTCGCCGCGGCACCAGGTTCCTGCATCAGACTGCCGCCAACGCGCCCTTCACGCGGTCCGGCGAGAACGGCACTTGGCGCAAGCGAGCACCCGTCGCGTCATAGACCGCATTGCCGATCGCGCCAGGCATTGCCGTGATGGCCACCTCTCCGGCGCCCAGAACCGGGTTGTTGGGGTCGCTGATGATCGAGAGGTGGAATGACTCCGGCATCTTTTCGAATCGGAGGATCGGGTACGAGTACCAGTCCACCGTCTCGATCTTGTCGGCGCTCCAGCGAAGCTGCTCGTGCAATGTGCGGCTGATCCCCTGGATCACGCAGCCCTCGGCCTGATTCCGCATGCCATCCGGGTTCAGGCAGATCCCGCAGTCCTGCGCGGACCAGACCTTGTTCACATCGATCTCGCCGGTCTTGATGTCGACGGTGACGTTGACCACAACGGCGCAGTATCCGCCGGTGCCCTCGTACCGCATCCCGGCGAGCCCGCGGCCCGTGCGCAGGTTGCCTCTGCCGTGCGAGCCGGTGTGCCGCACCTTGTCGTCCCACTTGGCGTCTTCTGTGACCTGCTGAAAGACAGCGATCAGGCGCGGGTCGGTGAGGTATTTCATGCGCATGGCCAGGGGGCCGATGCCCGCCTTCGCCGCCAGCTCATCCATGAAGCTCTCGTTGGCGAACGTGTTCTGGATCCGGTTCGGCGACCGCATCGGCCCGGTGAAGAACCGTGACGCCACGGTCTTCGACAGCACTTGGGACCGCGGCACGTTGTACTGAGTAGCCGTGTTCGAGCTGTCCGGCCCGGTCGGGGGCAGCGGAGCGGCGACCTTTCCGGCCGACTGCGGCTGCAGGCCGAGCATGGCGCCGGTCGGCAGGTTGCCGGCGTAGCCCGTGTTCGGACGGTTGCCGCGGCTCGCCGTGTAGGTCTCGTACTGCCACGCGAGGATGTTGCCGTCGTCGTCGAGGCCGGCGGCGGCCACCATCGACATCGCCTGCCCATAGTTCTCCCAGCCGTGCTCATCCGCGCGCATGTACTGGACGCGAACAGGGCGACCGATCGCCTGGGACATGAGCACCGCGTCAAGCGCACAGTTGTCGTCGCCGTCGAGCCCGTAGCAACCGGACGCCTCCATGTAGATCACGCGCACCGACGTGATCGGCAGGCCGATCATCGACGCGACCGTGCCGCGTAGCGGGTAGGGACCCTGCGTCCCCGACCAGATGGTGGCTCCCCCCGGGTGCACATCGGCGACGGCGCACGGCGGGCCGATCGGAGCGTGAATCTGGTAGGGCCAGTTATACGTCGCGCTCACCTGGACTGGCGACTCGGAGATCGCCTCCGCGACGGCGCCACCGTCGAGGATCGTGCTTCCCGCGACTGGCGTCGAGCTTTCGAGCGTCTCGAACAGCTGGGACTGGTCGGGCAGCGGGTTTAGGTTCCACGTCGGCTTGAGTGCCTGGGCGGCGGTGATCGCCTCCCACTCCGTCTCAGCGACGACGCCGATGAAGTTGTCCTTGACGACGACGGCCACGACACCGGCGCCCGTCGGTGTCGTGTCGACGCTCACCAGCGTCGAGTCGACTGTCGGTGGGCGAACGACCCGGCCGTGGAGCATCCCTGGAACCTTGACGTCGTGCACGTACTCGAACCTCGCGGCGACCTTGTCGGGGATGTCGATGCGGGGGACCGACGTGCCGACGACCGTGCTCAGGGTGGGGGCTACCGGCTGGACGCTCGCCGTGATGTTGATGTTGAACGACTGGTTGCCGATCAGCTCGCCGTAGCTGATCTGATTGCTCGCGTTGCCCACCTGGCTCACGACGCCGTTCGAAATGGTGAGCGCTGAGACCGGCTGTGCAAGCGCGGTCGACGCCAGCTTCAGAAGCTGTGCCCTGGCGGCGGCGCAGGCCTGGCGGACGCCGTCGTTCCACTGGGTCAGCATCGTCTGGCTGCCCGAGCTGACGCCCTGGTCTGCGGTACGCCAAGTGTCCGGGTTGACGAGTTTGAGCTGATCCATCGACACGCTCAACTGGTCAGCCGCGATCTGAAGCGTCGCCGTCGCGGTTCCGGTGCCGAGTTCGCACTTGCCGGTGAAGATGGTCACCGTGCTGTCGTTGCCGACATGCACCCAGGTATCGACCGCCGCGGGAGCCAAGCCGTCAGTCGCGGTCGGAACCGGGTTGACGGGGGCTGGTGGCGGGAAGTTGTAGACGTTCACGGGTGGCAGGTCGGCAGCGCGCGCCGCGCCGGGACCGATGTACCGCGGCAGCGAGAAGCCGACGACAAGCGCGCCTGCGCCGCCTACGAATCCGCGACGCGATACCCGCCCTGATGTCTTCTCGTCCTGGTCCTGATCCTCGATGATGGCCATCGTCCGACTCCTCAGTTCTTCTTCGTGCCGGCGCGCATGACGCTGGCCGCTTCGTGGATCGCGTCAACGATGCGGAAGTAGGTGCCGCACCGGCAGAGATGCCCGTTCATCGCCTTCTGGATCTCGGCGGTGGTCGGGTTCGGCTTCTTTGAGAGCAGATCTGCGGCCTGGATCATCATGCCGCTCTGGCAGTAACCACACTGCGGCACCTGCTTGTCGATCCACGCCTGCTGCAGTGGGTGCAGATGGCCGAGCTTGGCCTTGTTGTCGCCGTGGTAGGTGGCGGCGAGTCCCTCGAGCGTCACGACCGGGTTCGTGCCGACCTTGTTGATGGGCCAGATGCACGAGCGGATCTGTGTTCCATTCAGCAGCACCGCACACGCTCCGCATTCGGACAGGCCGCAGCCGAACTTGGGCCCGATCAGACCCAGGTAGTCGCGAAGGATGTAGAGCAGCGGCGTATCGCCGGTCACCTCGACGGTGTGCTCCTTCCCGTTCACGGACAGCTTGAACTTCTTCTTGGCTGCCGCCGCGCTACCGGTTGGCCCCGACTTTGTGGCCGCGCTCGCCGCCGTGGCGCCGGCGGAGCGCCCTGGCGCGTGCTGGGTAACGGCTAAACCGCCACCAGCGTGTGCTGAGGTCTGACTCATATGTGCCTACTCCTTCTCAGAGACGATCGCTGGCCCCGTGAACCGTGCCCCGGTTTCATTGTCCACCCAAATCGACGAGCGGATCGCTTATGACGATCGTGGTCTGCACGCAACAGTACGCACAAAGATCGTACATGTGCAATCGGCAGTCGTCTACCGCTTGATGGCAATCATCTACAGGCCGATCGAGGGCTATCGCCCCGAGTTGGCTGCTCGTAGCAGATGTTGCGTGACGGGTTAAGGTGCCTAGGCGGCGCGTCAATTCCGAGGGTGTACGTAGGCAAGCTGGCCACTATCAGCCTCCCTGAAGGCTGATAGTGGCGGAGTAACTCGTAATTGCATAGGCAGCTTGGTTGTGAGGATGTCGCCGTCCGGGGCGACGATCAATCCGAGCGGCTGCTTCAGGTTCCCGCCTATGGAGAGTGTGGTGCCGCCGTCGTGCGCACAAACAGTGGTCGTGACGGTCCCCTGAGTGGTCGAGGTCATGTCCCACGGTCCGGCAATCTGCGGGCCAGAGATCGTGCTGACCGGCTTGCCGTCGCTATCGAGCACGATCACACAGCCGAACTGCGCGGTCGCTCGTTGATGCTCGTTACGACGCTCAGCCCACACGTCGGCTACGACAAGGCGTCGGCGATCGCGCACAAGGCGGACGACGATGGCACCAGCCTGCGTGAAGCGGCGCTCGCACTCGGGATCTCCGCGGCCGACTTCGACCGGATTGTCGATCCCAAAACGATGGTCGGCGATCCCCGGCGCGACCTCGGTCTCGAGCCGTAGTCGACCGCACAGGTCGCCATGACGCCGGCGCTCAAGTCGCCGGTCGGTTCGGGGGTGGCACGGCTGTGCCGGCTATGAACAGCGGAGCTTTCGCTAGGCCTTGGTCGCTGGTGCGTGAGAGTCTTTCGCAGACACAAGCGACTCAGAGGAGCATCAATGTCGTCGATCGATCGCAACAGCCTTGACGGACAGCGGGCACTGGTGACCGGCGCCACGTCCGGCATCGGCCGAGCTGTGGCGCTGCAGTTGGCACGGGACGGCGCCGAAGTCGTCGTCCACGGCCGGGACGCCGCCCGGGGCGCCGAGGTCGTTGCCGAGATACGGGCGGCGGGCGGTCAGGCGCGTTTCGTCGCCGCCGACCTCGGCAACCCCGCCGACATCGAGCGGCTGGCCGCCGATGCGGGTGATGTCGACATCCTCGTCAACAACGCCGGGATTTCGTGGTTTGGTCCGACCGCTCAGCTCGAGGTCGCGAAGTTCGACAGGATGTTTGCCAGCAACGTTCGGGCACCGTTCTTCCTCGTCGCCGCCTTCGCCCCGGGCATGGCTGCGCGTGGAAGCGGCAGCATCATCAGCCTCAGCAGCATGGCCGGCGGAGTCGGTTTGGTCGGCGGTGCGGCTTACGGTGCGACCAAAGCGTCGCTCGAGGCAATGACGCGGGCGTGGGCTGCCGAATACAGCGACCACGGTGTGCGGGTCAATGCGATCGCTCCGGGGCCCGTGTATACGCCGACGCCCTCAGGCAGCGAGTTCATCACCGCGTTGGGAGAGACCACACCGATGCGCCGTGCGTCGCAGCCTGAGGAGATTGCCGAGGTGATCGCGTTCCTGGCGTCGCCACGCGCGAGCTACATCACCGGCACGACGGTAGCCGTCGACGGCGGACGCCGAGCGATCTGACCAGAGACACTCCGTTGCCGGCAATCTCGACAGATCACTCACCGAGTCCTGGATGCAACCCAAAGGAGCCAGCCGTGTTCGACCATGTGACTCTCCGCGTTCCTGACCTGGCGCTCGCCGCCGCCGACTTGAAGGCCGCGCTCGACGAGCTCCAGATCGACCAGACGACCGACACAGCGACATTCGCCGTCTGGGGGAACCTCGCCTTCACCCGGAGTGATGAGGACCACCCGATTACGCAGCGCGTCCACATCGCGTTCGTCGCCCCCAGCCAAGCCGGTGTCGACCGCTTCTGGCAGGCGGGCATCGACGCCGGCTTCATCGACGATGGGCCGGCCGGCCCGCGCCCCGACTACGCCGACGACTATTACGCCGCGTTCCTCAAGGACGATGCCGGCAACAGCTTCGAGGCCGTCCATCGGGACGGGGAGCGTCCGTAGGGCAACATCGATCACGTCGCCCTACGGGTCGGCGACGTTGAGGCGTCGACGGCGTTCTACTCGACCATCGGTGCCGCCGCTGGACTGGCGATCCGTCGCCAGGCCGCTGACCGCGCGGCATTCTCGGTCGGCGCATCAGATGGCACTCTGATCCTGATTGCCGGCGAGCCGACTCAGAACATCCACCTCGCTTTCTCAGGTGATGACGACGCGGCGCGCCGGTTCCACGCTGACGCGACGACCGCCGGATATCGGAGCAACGGTGAGCCCGGCGAGCGACCCCAATATCACGACGGCTACTACGCCTCGTTCGTGCTCGACCCCGACGGCAACAACATCGAGGTCGTCAACCACAACCGCTAGGTCGGCTCAGCCCCAGATCGACGCCGGCGCTTCGGCCAGCGCCGCCGTTGCGGCTTCGCGCCCGGCGGCGCGCATCCGGTCGAGCATGTGGAACTCAATGATGCCGATGCTCTCGAAGTCTGGCCGGATGATCACGTCGGCGAACGATCGCCGGCGGGCGTCGTTTGACTCACTCAGCAGCATTAGCCTGAACAGGGTCTCCGTCAGTGACGGGATCTCCGGCTCGATGCCGGGCGGAAGCGCGCGGACCGCCGGCTCGGACACGTCGACGGCGATGATCGGCCCTTCACCGTCGCTCTCGCCGCGCAGCAGCGAGACGCGCGGCAGGCGATAGTCGCCCACGGGATTGCGGCGTACCCACTCCTCGTAACAGCAGGCGTCGATCTCGGCCGGTGTCATTCCCTGGCAGGCGAGCGCGCCGCCAACCGCCGGGCGACCGCTGCCGCGTCGCCCGCGCGCTCGGCGCCGTTCCGCATCCGGTAGGTCGTGCGCGGCGCGAGTGTCGCCAGCAGCTTCTGTGTGGCGGTGCCGGACGGACCGCCGAGCAGCACCACGGCGGTCGGGGTTGGCAGCGGTCCGGTGATCGTTGCTGTTGCCGCGCTGCCGTCGACGATCAGGATCACGCGGTCTGCCCGGCGGATGCACGCGTCGGTCCACTCGCTGCCATCGGTCAATGTGCTGCCGGCGAGCACGATGTGGTCGTGGTCGTGGTCGTGGTCGTGGTCGTGGTCGTGGTCGTGGTCGTGGTCGTGGTCGTGGTCGCGCTCGCGCTCGAGACGGTCGAGCTGCGCGGCAAGCTCCACACCGGGAGCGTCGACGCCCGGCAACGCCGTCTCGTCAAGGAACCAGACATCGGCGAGCTCGCCGAGGCATGGAAGCGGCGAGTACCGTCACACGTCCATGAGGTAGAGGATGTTGGCGAGCCCGGAGCGCGAAGAATCGGGCGCTGCCGACGATCGTCAGGGCACTTGCAAACCTGGAAGTCGCGCGAGCGGAAGAGGGTGAGGTCGACGATCGGCGCGGGGTGCAGGCGGCAGCGGCGGATGAACAGGAAGCCGACCAGCACCGCGGTGACCGCGACCGCGAGTGTCGGCACGCTCAACCAGCCCCAGCCCTTGCTTTCGACGATCGCGACGCTGAGCAGGCCTACCGAGATCGGCCCCATCGGCGGCTCGCTTGCGCAACCCCGTCGATGTCCGGAGCGTCCGTCTTCGCCCTGCCCTACCTTCGGACTGGATGTCTCCGTTCACTGAAGCTGCCGCGGAAATACTCGCCCGCTTCGAGGCGGGTGAGGATCCGGCGAGCCTGTCGGAGCGGCTCACGGATCTGCGTGCCGCGTGGAAGGCTCTGCCAGATGACGATCGCGAACGGGCGCGGCCGATCGTCAGCAGGCTGGCGGCCCGTACCCGGCGGCCGTCTGGGCATGGCTCACGGCCAGACCCCCGCCAGACGGCCCTGCAACTTGAGTCCGATGAACAGGTTGCCGCGCGGCGAGCGCTTCAGGGTCTCGCCGATCTTGCCGAGCCTGTGCACGAGCGGTTCTACGAAGGCCCGACGGACCCGGACTCGCTACTCGCGTATTTCGGGCACACGAGCTTCCGGCCGGGCCAGCGTGAGGCCGTCGAAGCCGCGCTCAGCGGCAGAGACACGCTGCTGATCATGCCTACCGGCGGTGGCAAGTCGCTGGCATACAGCATCCCCGGGATCGCGACCGACCGCCTGACGGTGGTCGTGAGCCCGCTGATCGCGTTGATGTCGGACCAGTATCGGCGGCTGCTCGAGGGAGGTCACCCGGCGGTCATGCTCGCCTCCGGGCTCGCGGAGGATCACAACCTCGGGGCGCTGAGGGCGATCCGCGACGGACGTGCCCGCATCGTCTTCTCGTCGCCGGAGCGCTTCGCCTCGAGAAGTTTTGTCGAGGCGCTCTCCTCACGCGAGATCGCGCTATTCGCCGTCGACGAGGCGCATTGTGTCTCGGACTGGGGGCACGACTTCAGACCTGACTACCTGCGTTTGCACGGAGCCCTGGAGCAGCTCGGCAACCCACCGGTGATGGCGTGCACCGCAACTGCCACACGCGAGGTGGCGGCCGAGATCGCGCAGCGGCTGCACCTGCGCGATCCACTGGTGATTCAGGGTGGGTTTGACCGCCCGAACCTCTCGTTCGACGTGTTGCCGTTCGACGGGAGCGGTTCGGTTGAGCGCAAGTTCGCGACGCTGGCGACGATCCTCCGCATGGAGGAGAACCGGCCCGCGATCGTCTACGCAGGGACCCGCAAGGATGTGGACGCCGTGTCGCAGCGGCTCAGGTCGTTGGGACTGGACGCTGTGGGCTATCACGCGGGCATGGCTCCTGACGAGCGGGCGTCGGCCCAGCATCGTTTCCTGTCCGATGAGGGCGACGTGATCGTCGCCACCAACGCTTTCGGGATGGGGATCGATAAGCCGAACGTGCGGAGTGTTGTCCACTACGCCACGCCGCCGTCGATCGCCGCCTACTACCAGGAGGCGGGTAGGGCGGGCCGGGACGGTTTGCCTGCGCGAGCTGTACTGCTGGCAATGCGCGCTGACCTGGGACGCCTGATCCGCTTCAACCAGAACCGGTCGACGACTGTGGACTCCGTCGCTGCATTCGTGCAGAGGTTGCGCCGGCTGAGCGGCGGCGAGCCGCTCACGATCGACTCACCGCGCGATGACGGTGACCGGACCGCGCTGGCCGTTGCGGAGCGCGCTGGGACGGTGCAGCTGGCTCCGGCAGGCGGAGCGCGCCTCGCGGTCACCCTCACCGGCGAGCTGGACCGCGCCCGCGCCCACCAGATCTGCCAGTTCGCAAAGGACCGCGGCTGGGAGGCCTACCACGCGATCGAGCGGTTCGTCTCGAATCACGAGGTGTGCCGCCGCCGACAGATCCTCGACCACTTCGGCGACGAGGCGGCAGGCGCGGCCACAGGGCGATGCTGCGACGTCTGTGACCCGGTCAGCTGGCTACCGGCGATCGATCCGATCAAGCCCGCTGCCGGAGCCAGGAAGACGCGGAATGCGGGGCAGGTCGCCGCCGCCGACCTGTCGCCTGAGGACAACCAACTGCTCGAGGCGCTGAAGCAGTGGCGCAAGGCTGCCGCCGGCGACAAGCCCGCCTACGTGATCGCCGCCAACTCGGTCCTGGAGACGATCGCACGAGTCAGGCCGAAGACTCCAGACGCATTGCACGAGGTCAGCGGCGTGGGAGCCGTGTTCATGGAGCGGCACGCAGATGCAGTGCTCGAAGTAGTCGGTCGCGCGCCTGAGAGCGCCTGAATCTGCCGGTCACGCAGGCGCGCTCGGGCCACAGGTTGCGGCGTGGACCTGCTCGGTCAGCGTGTGTAGCTGCCGCCCGCGTACTGAGGGCCGGGCTGATCGCCCTGATGGTGCCGGTGGTGGCGGAGCGGGTCCAGCCTGCGTGGCTGCCCGCCAGGTGCCGGCTGCGGTTCGGTCGCAGGCTCCGTTGCTCCCATGCTGCTCTCCCCTCGGGTGATCCCGTTCTGTATGTCCAGTTCTGTGATGCGAGCCCGGGCTCTGCAGGACCGAAGCGGATGACCGAGACGAGTGTCTCAGTGTTTGCCGACACCTTCGAGAGGCGTTGGCCTCGTCACCCGTTCGTTCGTAATAAGTGGACGCGTGCGTCCGGCCTCGCTGCATTGGGTAGGCCCGTAGCAAGCCACGAACAGGAGACCAGATCATGAGCGATCGCACACAGCGGGCAAAGGGCAAGGCCGAGGAGACCAAGGGCCACGTCAAGCGCGAGGCCGGCGCTGCCACTGACCGCCCCGGCACCGAAGCCAGCGGCGCCGCCGAGGAGCTGAAGGGGAAGGCGAAGAACGCAGTCGGCAAGGCGCGCAGTGAGCTGAAGAAGGCCACTCGCTGAGCGAACAAGCGAACTTGCAGAGGGCTGCTCGAGTTCACGGCGTCGTGACAACCGGCGCCGCGGGCAGAGCCGCATTCGCGCGGCGCTTACTCAGCCGGCGGCACCGCGCTTGCGGTATCGGTCGCCGGTATCGCTTCGATCAGGCGTGACCCGCGGCCGCTGGTGAAGAAGCTGATCGACCACTGCAGTAGAACAAGCACCCGGTTGCGGAAGCCGACCAGGTACCAGATGTGCACCACGAGCCAGATCATCCAGGCCGGTAGCCCGCTGAGCCTCAGCCCGTGGACGTCCACGATTGCTCGACCCTTGCCGATCGTTGCGACATTGCCCTTGTCGTGGTAACGGAACGGGACTGACCCCTGGTCTTGGAGACGCCGTTTGATCACGCGGGCGACGTGGTGCCCCTGCTGAATCGCAACTGGAGCGAGTCCCGGTAGCGGCTTGACCTCGCCGGAGTGATCACGGACCTGGACCATGTCGCCGATCGCGAACACCTCGGGATGGCCCGGGAGACTGAGATCGGGCTCCGTCACCAGGCGGCCGTTCTTGTCGACCGCAGCACCTGACAGTTCGGCGAGCCGCTTGGCCAGCGGCGAGGCTGTCACCCCTGCGGCCCAGACAACATTGTGAGAGTCGATTCGCTGCTGCTCTCCGTCTGATGTGGTGGTCGTCACGCCCGTCGCGTCGACGTCGGTGACCATGTGATCGAGCCGGACGTCCACGCCCAGACGTTCGAGCGATCGCGTCGCCTTGGCCGAGAGCGACGGTGGGAATGAGGTCAGGATCCGGTCGACCCCGTCAACGAGGATGACTCGCGCTCGCTTGGGGTTGATACGCCGAAAGTCGTGGCGCAACGTCTCACGAGCCAACTCGGCGATCTGCCCAGACATCTCCACGCCGGTGGGTCCGGCGCCGACGATCACGAACGTCAGATCAGGATTCAGCTCGTCCGGGAGCTCGGCGTTCTCAGCACTCTCGAATGCGCTCAGCAGCCTTGACCTCACCGACTCGGCACTTTCGAGGGTCTTCACCTCCAGGGCGTAGCGCGCGAACTCTTCATGCCCGAAGTACGAGTAGCTCGAGCCTGCCGCGACCACCAACGTGTCGTATGCAATATCCGCCGGAGCGTCCACGCCGGAGCTCTCGCCGAGCTTGACCGTGCGACGATCCAGGTCGAAATCTTCGACCTCAGCCAACATCACGCGCACGTTGGGCGAGCGGCTGAAGATCTCCCGCAGCGGGTAGGCGACCTCGCTCGGTCCCAGTGCCCCGGTGGCGACCTGGTAGGTCAGGGGCTGGAACAGATGGAAGTTCCGGCGGTCGATCAGCGTGACTTCGACCGGAGCGCGCCGTAGCGGCTGGACCGCTCGTAGGCCTCCGAAGCCACCACCGACGACGACGACCTTGTGTGCCATCACCATTGATTATCGAACACCGCGGGTCCGCAGTGATCGACGGGGCGCTACCGGCAGGGGCTAGCCTTGGCTGCCTGCCGATGCCAAGCCGCCAGCTCGCATTTGACCCGATTGCCGAGGCACGGCGCCAGTGGGACCTTCACTGGGGGCCTGAGGCAACCCCGCAGATGGTCGCGGTGACGTCGATCATGCGGGCCCAGCAGATCCTGATGCTGCGGCTGAACGCGCTGCTCGAGCACCTAGACCTCACGTTCCCGCGTTACGAAACGCTGATGGTCCTGTACTACAGCCGTCGCGGCGAGCTGCCGCTCGGCAAGCTCTCGGACCGTCTCCAGGTGCACCGCGCGAGCGTGACCAATGTAATCGACAAGCTCGAGGGTCGCGGTTACGTCACGCGGATCGGTCACGAGCGCGATCGGCGCACGATCCTGGCCAGGATCAGTGATCAGGGCAGGACCGCCGCCGACCAGGCGACGCGCACGCTCAACGAGGCCGGCTTCGGGATGGCGCCGCTCAACGCCGACGCGTGCGAGCTTCTGTTCGACGTGCTCGAGCCGCTCCGGCAGGACGCTGGTGACTTCGGTCGCGACGCTCTGCCGTAGGGCTAGGCGCGAGCGGCGGCCGGCGCCGGTGACGCTGCGTACTCGTAGAAGCCCCGCCCGGTCTTACGGCCATGGTGGCCGGACACGACCATCCGCTTGAGTAGCGGCGGCGGCGCGTACTCGGGCTGTTTGAACTCGTCGTAGAGCGAGTCGCAGACCGCGTAGAGCACGTCGAGGCCGATGAAGTCGCATAGCGTCAGCGGACCCATCGGGTGGCCGCAGCCGAGCCGCATGCCGTCGTCGATGTCCTCGCGGCTGGCGAAGCCCTCGTCGTACATGCGTACGGCCGCCATCAGATAGGGGACGAGCAACATGTTGACGATGAAGCCGGAGCGATCCTTGGTGCGGATCGGCTGCTTGCCGATCTGGGTCGCGAACGACTCGGCGGTCGAAACCGCGTCAACGCCGCTGTCGAGCGCAACGACGACCTCGACGAGCTTCATGACCGGCACAGGCGAGAAGAAGTGCAGACCGACCACGCGCTCGGGCCGCTTCGTCCAAGCCGCCAGTTCCGCGATCGGGATCGACGAGGTATTGGATGCAAGGAACTGCGCGTCCGGCAGACGCGCATCCAGCTCCTGGAAGATCTGGCCCTTGACCCGCGGATCTTCGAAGACAGCTTCCACAACGGCGTCGACACCGTCCAAATCGTCGAGCGAGGTGGTGTAGGCGATCCGCCCCGTCAGCGCGTCGGCGTCCTCGCGGCTCAACTTGCCGCGCGAGACGGCGCGCTCGACGGATTGAGCAAGGCGTCCGCCGGCGCGATCCAACGGCGTCTGTTCAGGCTCGTAGATCGTCACATCGACGCCGGCCGCCGCCGCCGACTCCGCTATCCCGGAGCCCATGAACCCGGCCCCAACTATTGCCAATCGATTAATCGTCATGCGTACATCCTCTCGCTCCACGAAGCAGAGCAACGATATGCGACCTTCCGATAGTTGAAAGGTCGCGTATTATATGGGCCGACCCAGGAGACCGAGGATGAGCATCGCGCAACCGACAGCAGACGCCACATCAGGCGCGGAGATCGACCGGCCACCACTGCGGTTCGTGACTGCGGCATCGCTGTTCGACGGTCACGACGCCGCGATCAACGTCATGCGGCGACTGATCCAGGATCAGGGTGCAGAGGTGATCCACCTCGGCCACAACCGCAGCGTCGACGACATCGTGCGCGCGGCGATCCAAGAGGATGCTGACGCGATCGCGATCAGCTCCTACCAGGGCGGCCACATCGAGTTCTTCAAGTACGCGGTCGACATGCTGCGTGAGCGCGGCGCGGGACACATCCTCGTGTTCGGCGGAGGCGGCGGGACGATCACTCCGCAGGAGATCGCCGAACTCGAGGCCTATGGGGTCGAACGGATCTACCACCCCAACGATGGGATGGCATTGGGGCTCACGGGGATGATCGGCGACCTCGTGCAGCGTGCGCGTGAGCAAAGGGTCGGCGATGCCGGTCTTGGGCGTCCCGCTGGACGCCCAGGACCGGGGCTTCCAGCGGGAAGCCCCGGCGAGCAGGATGATCTCGAGCTCGCGCGGATGCTCTCGGCGCTGGAGGACGGGTCTCTGGATGCCGGCACGCTGGACCGCCTGCGAGCCGAGTGGGCGAACGCCGCGACGCGCGCGCCCGTGGTCGGCATCACCGGTACCGGCGGCGCCGGCAAGAGCACCGTCACCGATGAGCTGCTGAGCCGCTTAACCGAGCATTTTCCGGAGATCCGCATCGCCGTGATCGCCGTCGATCCGACGCGCCGGCGCACCGGCGGGGCGCTGCTCGGGGACCGCATTCGCATGAACAGCCTGCGCAGCGAGCGCATCTTCATGCGATCGGTCGCGACCCGCCAGAGCAATCGTTCGACCAGCGCGATGCTCGAGGATGCGGTCGCCTTCCTGCGGGCCGGCGGGTTCGATCTCGTAGTCATCGAGACGGCGGGCATCGGCCAGAGCGACTCGGAGGTCGTCGACCTGGTCGATCTACCGGTATACGTGATGACCAGCGAATTCGGCGCAGCCAGCCAGCTCGAGAAGATCGACATGCTCGACCTTGCCGAGATCGTCGTGATCAACAAATTCGACAAACGCGGCGCCGACGATGCGCTGCGCGACGTGCGCAAGCAGTGGAAGCGCAACCATGTCGCATTCGAATCTTCCGACGACGAGATTCCCGTCTACCCGACGATCGCAAGCCAGTTCGACGACCCCGGCGTCACATGGATGTTCGCGAACCTGTGCAGTGCGCTCGGCCGGTACGCGGGCGCGCGCGCCGATGCCTGGGATCCCGGGATCACAGTGTCCGAGCGCAAGCAGCCGGTTACCGGGCTGATTCCGGACAGCCGTGTTCGCTACCTGGCCGAGATTGCCGAGCAGGGGCGTGACATCAACGCCGGGATCGAGCACAGGGCGAAGTTGGCGGCGCAGGCGCAGCACTACCTCGAAGCGGTGCGCGTACTCGACGATGGCCCGGCCGTCGAGGAGCTCCGCCGCCGTCACGAGCAGGCTCTGGAAGAGCTCGGCGCCGAGGGGCGCAAGCTACTCGAGGGCTGGGACGCGCGGATCGCGGGGATCACCGACGAGACTTTCAGCTACAGGGTGCGTGACCGGGAGGTCACGGGCGAGAACTACCGCCGCTCACTCAGCCAGCAGCTGATTCCGAAGATCGCGCCGCCGCGCCTCGACGGCTGGGGTGACCGGCTGCGCTTCCTGATGAAGGAGAACCTGCCGGGCTCGTACCCGTACACGGGTGGTGTCTTCCCCTACCGGCGCGAGGGTGAGGACCCGATCCGGATGTTCGCGGGCGAGGGCACGCCCGAGCGCACCAACCGACGGTTTCACTACCTGTCGGCCGGACAGCCGGCGGTGCGGCTCTCGACGGCGTTCGACTCGGTGACGCTTTACGGCCAGGACCCGCACGAACGTCCGGACATCTACGGCAAGGTCGGTAACTCGGGCGTGTCGATCGCGACGCTCGATGACGCTAAGAAGCTGTACTCGGGCTTCGACCTCTGCGCTCCCACGACGTCGGTGTCGATGACGATCAACGGGCCGGCGCCGATCATCCTCGCCTTCTTCATGAACGCCGCGATCGACCAGCAGGTCGAGCGCTATCTCCAGCAGAACGGTCAGGTGGACGCGGCGCAGGCGCGCTTGGAGTCGCACTTCGGCGACCGTCCCCGTCCGGTGTACGCGGGTGAGGCGCCCGACGGGACGGGCGCGCTCGGACTGCAGCTGCTCGGTGTTTCAGGCGACCTGGTCGTCGAGCGCGACGTCTACGAGCGGATCAAGGCGGAAACGCTGCGCACGGTTCGGGGCACCGTTCAGGCTGACATCCTCAAGGAGGATCAGGCCCAGAACACCTGCATCTTCTCGACCGAGTTCGCGATGAAGATGATGGGCGACGTTCAGGAGTATTTCGTGACGCACGGGGTGCGAAATTTCTACAGCGTCTCGATCAGCGGCTACCACATCGCCGAGGCAGGCGCCAACCCGATCACGCAGCTGGCCTTCACGCTGGCCAACGGGTTCACGATCGTCGAGTACTACCTCGCGCGCGGGATGGCGATCGACGACTTCGCGCCGAACCTGAGCTTCTTCTTCTCCAACGGCATGGATCCGGAGTACGCCGTGATCGGGCGCGTGGCGCGCCGGATCTGGGCGCGGGCGATGCGGGAGCGCTACGGGGCAGCGGCCCGTAGTCAGATGCTCAAGTACCACATCCAGACCTCCGGACGGAGCCTGCACGCGCAGGAGATCAGCTTCAACGACATCCGCACCACGCTGCAGGCGCTCTACGCGATCTTCGACAACTGCAACAGCCTGCACACGAACGCCTACGACGAGGCGATCACCACGCCAACCGAGGAGTCCGTCCGCCGTGCGGTCGCGATCCAGTTGATCATCAACCGCGAGCTCGGCCTGAACTTCAACGAGAACCCGTTGCAGGGCTCGTTCATCGTGAACGAGCTGACTGACCTGGTCGAGGAGGCCGTCTACGCGGAATTCGAGCGACTGTCAGATCGGGGCGGCGTGCTCGGCGCGATGGACACGATGTACCAGCGCTCGAAGATCCAAGAGGAGAGCCTGCTCTACGAGCGCCTCAAGCACAGCGGAGAGCTACCGCTGATCGGCGTCAACACCTTTCTGCCCCGCGACGGTCAGGGCGAGCACATCGACAGGCTCGAGCTGATCCGCTCGAACGAGGCCGAGAAGCAGCAGCAGATCACCAATGTGCGCGGCTTTCAGGAGCGCGGCGCCGATCGTCGCCCCGCGGCGCTGGCGCAGCTCAAGGAAGTCGCGCGGGCACGTGGCAACGTCTTCGACGCACTGATGGACGCCGCCAAGTGCGCTTCGCTCGGGCAGATCTCGGCGGCGCTGTACCAGGTCGGCGGTGAGTACCGCCGCAACATGTAGGGCTACTCGCGACTCAGAAGCTTCAGTAAACTCGTCATAACGCAGGCCGGGCTGTGACCCGGGTTCAGGCGCGAACAAGCTAGAACCGAGTCCAATGCCCTCCACTGTTCTTCTCTCCGCGAGTCTTCCCGAAGCTGACGCCGCCAACGGCGCACCTCGCTGCGACCCATCGGATCTGCGCGCGGCTGTAACGGAAATCAGCCGCGAGATCCTGGAGAAGGGCGGCCGTCTGGCCTTCGGCGGGCACCCAAGCATCACGCCGCTCTTGCTCGACGTATGCACGGAGTTGCGGCGTCCCGGGGCGCTGACCGTGTATCAATCCGAGCGCTTCCGTAACGACATCCCGGCGGCGACCTGGAGCCTCAGCAAAGGCGGATGGGCCACCCTGCGCTTCACGGCCAGCTTCGCTGATCGCGAGCTCGACCTCGAGGTGATGCGGCTCGCGATGGTCACCGAAGAACCTATCGCCGGCGCCGTGTTCATCGGTGGCAAGACCGGTATCGCAGTCGAGCATGAACTCGTCCAGTCGCTGACCTACGGCGTCCCGCGCGTCACGCTCAGCGCTCCGGGCGGCGTTGCCGCGGGACTGTCAGGGTCGGAACGGGCCGCGGTTGACACGGCGTCGCGCGCATACCGGGCGGTCGCCCGGCAGATCTCCCGCGCGTTCGGACTCCGCTAACTCGGCTTCCGCCGGTCCGGCTGGCGGCAACGGGCGTCGGTCGTTCGCAGCGCCCGCGAATTGTCAATCAGGTGCGCCTTCGCCGTCCGGGCAGCGAACGCTGATTCGATCGCGTTCCGCAGCTCCCGGCGGCTGGGGGGGAAGGGCCGAAACTCGGCGTAGGACTCGTCGGGGTTGCCACTGGTCCAGTTGTCGTCGATCCGAGCCGGCAGCTTCACATCGGTCGTCCCGGGAATGGAGAACGCCAGCAGGCCACTGCGCTTGTTCCGCGGTGCATCGCGCAGCGACGCCGCGATCTCCCAGTCGATGAACCGGCGTGACCATGTGCAATTGCCGACGATGACGATCGTGACCGTCGTTGACGCCAGCCGGAGCTCCCTGATCCTGCGCTGGATGTACTCCTGGTCGTCGCTGGCTACGAAGTCGGCGCCGTCGGTCACGCCGAGTGCGGTCGGCACGAACACGTCCGCGAACTCGTCGACGAAGTCGACGACGAAATCCATGTCGTCCTGGTGGTAGGAGATGAAGCAGCGTCGCCGCGGGCGAACTGTTCGTCCGCGGGTTCGCGCGCGACGGACGGCGTCGGTCAGGTGTGAGGGAGTCGCTGTGGCCATCGTCGGAGGCGCGCCACACTACCGCACCTAGGCGTCCTCGATCGGCAGCGTAGCTACAGCGCCAGGATCGCCATCGCAGCGTTATGCCCCGGGATGCCGCTCACGCCGCCTCCGCGGCGGGCGCCGGCTCCGCATAGCCAGACGTTCAGGCGGCCTGTCTCGACGCCCCACTTGCCGATTTCTTCGGGCAGCTCCGCGAACGGCCAGCTGAGCGCGCGGTGGAAGATGTTGCCGCCAGGCAGGCCGAGCTCTGCCTCCAGTTCGATCGGGGTACGGGCCTCGAGGCACGGCCGGCCGGCGGCGTCGGCCATCAGACAGTCCTCGATCGGCTCGGCCAGGACCGAGTTCAGCGAAGCCAGCGTCGACGCGACCGCGCGCTCTTTGGCGCCGGGCTGCCGGAACAGTCGCGCCGGCATGTGCAGCGCGAACACCGTCAGTGTCTGCGCGCCGGCCCGCGCCAGCCCCGGCGAGAGGATCGACGGGTCCGTCAGCGAGTGGCAGTAGGCCTCGGCCGGGACCACGGACGGGATGCCCCCCGCGCATGCCTCTGTGTAAGCGGCCGCAAGTTGGGAGTAGCTCTCGTTCACGTGGAAGGTTCCGGCGAACGCGTCCTCCGGCGCTATCGACGTGTCGCGCAGACGCGGCAGCCGCGTCAGCACCATGTTGAGCTTGAGCTGGGAGCCCTCCGGCTCCGGTAGCGGCGCCGGGTCTCCCAAGAGCTTTGCGAGCACGGACGGCGCGGCATTCGCAAGCAGGTGTTCGGCGTCGAGTACGTCTCCAGATGCGGTCGTGACCCGGACGCGACCCGGCTCGGCTTCGGTCGCCGTCACCTCGACACCCGTCCTCAGCTCCGCGCCGGCCCGCTGCGCCGCGTCCACCAGGCCCGCTGTCAACGCGCCCATGCCGCCAACGGGTATGTCCCAGTCGCCGGTGCCGTCGCCGATCACGTGGTACAGGAAGCATCTGTTCTGGCTCAGGCCCGGGTCATCCAGCGCCCCGAACGTACCGATCAGAGCATCGGTCGCCACGATCCCGCGCGTCAGATCATCGGGGACCGCCTTCTCCAGAAGCTCTGACAACGGCCGCTCGAACAGGGCCTCCCAGGCAGCCTCATCATCGATCAGGGCACGCAGCCCGGCGCGCGACCGCAGCGGCTCAAGCAGCGTCGGAGCGACGGCGCGCGCCACTCGCTCGGTCAGCGCGTAGACCTCGGGCGCATCGTTGGGCGGATGCGATGCGACCCGCCGGCGCCGCAACTCGACACCGACGCCGAGCGTCGCCAGCAGATCCCGGGGGAACAGGCTCACCAGGTACGAATAGCGGGACAGCCGCACGTCCACACCCGGGAACGGCGCCTCCGAGACGGCTGCGCCGCCGAGGTGATCGAGCCGCTCGAGCAGCAGCACCCGCCGCCCCGCGCGCGCCAGTAGCGCGGCCGCCACCAGGCCGTTGTGCCCGCCCCCGACGATGACCGCGTCATACACACGTCCCGCGCTGTTCATCCCGAGATTCTGACGGGTGGCCCCTCACGCAAATACGCTCGCATTCGAGGCACGCCTGGCGGCGCCAGACTTCGTCCTCGTCCCCTTGGGTAGCGCTGCTTTCCGTCGGGTTCTGCGTCCTCGCCTGGCATCCACCGGTCGCACCTCTCGGTGCGACCGTGCTTACGCGAGCGACCACTACCATCCGGCGCCCAGGCCGCCGCCCAGCGGGGCGGCGGCGGTATTTAACAGGAGGACCTATGCCCGAGCGCCGCGTGAACAGCAAGATGCTGCTGGTAGGAAGCCTGCCGGCTCAGTCGGCCGAACACGCGTTCAGGGCCGGTGCCGAACTGTTCGGTGGCATGGTCACCGCTCTGCCCGACGGCGAGACCGGGCCGATGGGCGGTTGGGTGAGCTTCGAGCGCGAGCGCCTGATCCGGCCGAGCCGCGACATCGTCGTCATCTCCGAGACGGGGTCGCCGACAGGGATCCCCCGCCACGCGTACGAGACACCTGTCTTCAGCGTTCGCGAGGGAGTCGAGAAGGTTCATTTCGGCTCGTGGCCGCGGATCGACGTGGCCATCGACTCCTACGCCCTGTTCAAGGAGCTGCGCGACGCAGGCGTGATCCCGAGCGGGATGCGCTTCCAGATCGGACTCCCGTTCCCCGCGAGCGCGATGAACGCCTTCAAGGCCGACTTCGCCGCCGACTACCCGAGGGCCGAGGCCGGCTACGAGGATCTCGTCGCGCGCGAGCTGCCGCGGCTATTCGACGCGATCCCGCCTGAGGACCTGGCCATCCAGTGGGACTGCGCGTACGAGACGCAGGACATCGAGGGCGTGATCGCCTGGAGCAATGAGGGCGCCTGGGAGCGGTTCGCGGGACCGGTTACGCGCCTGACACGGCTGATCCCCGAGGAGGCGCTCGTCGGCTACCACCTCTGTTACGGCACCTTTCCCGAGTGGCCGATGTACGAGGCCCGCGACTACCAGGTGCTGGTGCGCATGGCCAACTTCGCGGTCGCCGAGTCGGGCCGCACAGTCGACTGGCTGCACCTCGCAGGCCCACGCTACCTGCGCAGTGAGGACAAGACGTTCTTCCGCCCGCTGGTCGACCTCGAGCCGCGTGCCGCGCGGGTCTTCCTCGGAATCGTGCTTCCGCTCGACGGCGCGCCGGGGCTGCGCCGTCGGCACCAAACCGCCTCCCGCTATCTGAACGACTTCGGCGTCGCGATGTACTGCGGCTTCGGCCGGCAGCCCGGACAGGACGGCGACGAGACGATGCGCGAGCACGCCGAGGTCGTTCGCTCACTTGGCTGAGCGTTCGCACGCACCCTCGAAGGCAGGAAAGTGAACGCCGGTCCGCTCTACAGCAGGGCCTCCGGCCGCTCCCTCGGTGAGAGGCTGTGGTGGATCTCCGGCGGCTTGCACACCCGATAGATCGCAAGATTTGATCGTCGCTTGACGGCCGGGTTAGATTCCAGGCCTGTCAACGACTGCCAACCGATTCTCGTTCGGACGCCTCGGCGACTGGCTGAGGGCACACGACCCGGGGTATGGCGCGCTGCGCCGTGCCGGGCGGGCCGCGATCCTGATGCCAGGCCTATTCGCGGTGGGCGACAAGGTGATCGCCAATCCGACGATGTCCCTCTTCATCGCGTTCGGGTCGTTCGCGATGCTGCTGCTGGCGGATTTCCGCGGATCGCGGTTGGACCGGCTGCGCTCCCAGGCGTCACTGGGCATCGCCTGCGCAGTCATGGTCTGCCTGGGCACGCTCGCGTCGCAGTCGACCGTAGTTGCCGCGATTGCGATGTTCGTGGTCGGCTTCGTCGTGCTGTTCAGTGGTGTCGTCAGCTCAGTGATCGCGAGCGCGACCACGCCGCTGCTGCTCGCGTTCATCCTTCCGGTGACGGTCCGCGGGCCGGCGTCGGAGATCCCGGACCGCGTCGCGGGCTGGGGGCTCGCCGCTGCCGCCTCCGTGATCGCGGTCACGGTCCTGTGGCCATCGCCGGCCGTCAATCCGCTCGAGGCGCGCGCGATCGACGCCTGCCGCGCGATTGCCGCCAGGATCCGGGCGGAGGTCGCCTGGATCATGGGTGAGGGGGACGATCTGCAGCAGGCACACGACGCGGCACGGACGCAGGCGAACGCCGCCATGGACGCACTCGACAAACTCTTCCTGGGGACTCCCTACAGGCCTACGGGCCTCAGCACCCGAGCCCGGGCCGAGATCCGTCTGGTCGACGAGCTCCGCTGGCTGAGTACGGTCGTCCTGTACTCGGGGGTGAGCGCCCGCCCGGTCAACCGCGACCAAGCGGTCTGCAGCGTGAAGCTTGGAGCTGCAGTTGTGCTCGAACGGTCTGCCACTGTGCTCTCGGCCAGGCCCGCATCGTCAAGCGCCACTGATGAGTTCGCTGCCGCCCGCACACGTCTGCGCGAGGCGTTGCACGATCTAGAACTCCAAACGACGGCTCGCCCGCTCGAGCAGCGACAGCTGTCCGGCGACCGTCGCGGACCCGCCGCGGTGGTCGTTACGGCGCTCAACCCCAGTTTCCGCGCGCAGGAGCTCGCATACATCACAGAGCAGATCGCGGCGAACGTCGACGTCGCCGCGGGGGCATTGCGCCGGCCCTGGTTGCAGCGACTCCTGGGGCTACGCGAGCCGTCCAACTTCGCCGGGCCACTCACCTCGGCCAGGGAGCGTGCCTTGACGCATCTAGAGCCGAGCTCGTCGTGGCTGCACAACAGCCTACGCGGCGCGGCCGGCCTGACGCTGGCGGTGCTCGTGGCAGATCTGATCTCGGTGGAGCACGGCTTCTGGGTTGTTCTGGGAGCGCTCTCCGTGCTGCGGTCGAACGCGCTCAGCACAGGACAGAGCGTGTACCGCGGCCTGCTGGGGACGGTCGGCGGATTCATCATCGGCGGTGCGCTGGTCGCGCTCATCGGGACCAACACCACCATTCTGTGGGTGTTGCTGCCGTTTGCGGTTCTGCTCGCCGGTCTTGCTCCTTCTGCGATCTCCTTCGCAGCCGGCCAGGCGGCATTCACGACCACGCTGCTCGTGCTCTACAACGTGCTGTTGCCGGCGGGCTGGACGCTCGGTCTTGTACGAATCGAGGACATCGCCCTCGGCGGTGCGGTCAGCCTGGCAGTCGGGCTGCTCTTCTGGCCGCGCGGCGCGTCAGTCGACCTCGGCCGTGCGCTGGGACGCGCCTACATCGACAGCAGCAGCTATCTGGCGGAGGCGGTCGCCTACGGGGTCTCATGTTGTGACTCGAGCGGACCCCCAACGGCACCGCCCAGGTTGCCGGCGGCCGCCGCGGCGGCCTCGTCGCGGCGGCTCGACGACACGTTCCGTGGGTACCTGACTGAGCGCGGAGCGAAGCGGGTTCCGCTCGCGGAGGTGACGACGCTTGTCAACGGCGTTGCCGGCTTGCGGCTGGCGGCCGACGCAGTACTCGAGCTTTGGGAAGACGGGGGCCAGTTGCCGGCGCAGGAAGGAGATCGGGCGGCGGCCAGGGGAGAGCTCATTGAGATCGCCGATCACCTCATCTCCTGGTACGGCCGCTTCGCGGCCAGTCTCGCCCAAGCCGGCGACGTGCCCGACCCACTGCCGTCTGACAGCGGCGCCGATGGCCGCCTGATCGATGCCGTGGCGACCGACCTACAGGACGGTGACGGCCACGCGACCGCGACCGGCGTGCGCGTGATCTGGACCGGCGACCACCTTGATGCCGCCAGGCGCCTGCAGGAAGGTCTCGTTGGCCCGGCTCGGGCTGCTGTCGCGGGAGTCTGAGATGGCAGACAGCGACGCCGGATTGAGCAGCGCAGACCTCGCTCGCCGCGGATTCGCTGCCATCGCCGGGAGTGCCACCTGTACAGCCGACAGCCATCGGGGCATTGGCCGAGCCACACCGTCGACAGATCCTCGATCTGCTGAACGTGCGGGAGCGGTCCGTCGGCGAGCTGGTCGGTGAGCTGCCTGTGAGCCAGCCGGCCGTCTTCAAACACCTGCGCGTGTTGCGCGACGCCGGGCTCGTGGAGGCGCGGACCGAAGCGCAGCGAAGGATCTATCGCGTGCGGCCCGAGCCGCTTCTGGAGCTCGATCGCTGGCTCGAGCCCTACCGCCAGCACTGGGGCCGGCGGCTCGACTCGCTCGAGCGGGGGCTCGACGCGATCGACGATCCATCCACCACGTCAAGGAGCGAAGATGAGCACTGACAGCCCTGCGGGTGATCTCGGCGTGCTCGACCGCAGCGGCCCGCAGCCATGCCTTCGGTACGAGCGGCGGCTCTCGCATGCGCCCGAAACCGTCTGGCTTGCCCTCACCGAGCCAGAGCACCTCGCCGCCTGGTTCCCGACGACGATCGACGGTGAGCGCGTCCAGGGCGCCTCGCTCGTATACCGCTTTCCCGAGGAGCTCGCGATTGCGCCGATGGAGGGTCGCGTCCTGGCCATCGACCCACCGCGCCTGCTGGAACTGCATTGGGGTCCTGACACGTTGCGCTTCGATCTGCACCGGGACGGCGAGGCGACGCGGCTGGTCTTCACGGTCACGCTCGAGGCGATCACCAAGGCCGCGCGCGACGGCGCCGGCTGGCACGTCTGCCTCGAGGAGCTGGCCTTCGATCTTGCTGGCGAGACTGACCGCGTAGGCATGGACATGCGCTGGCGTGCCGTGCACCCGGCTTACGTCGCAAGGCTCGGCCCGGACGGGGCCGTGGACGGTCCGCCGCAGGAGTGGGAAGACGCCTACGGTCCCGCAGACTGAGCGGAAGGCGTCGCTCAGCGTCTGGACGCGCGCGCCAGCAGCTGCGCAGCGGCGATCGAGCCGCCGATCGCCAGCAGCGGCACGGCGGGCAGCAGGTAGCGCAGCGCGAAGCCGCCGGTGGCGGCGGTGCCGAGCAGGATGATCACCGCGCTGCCGGCGAACAGGAAGACCTCGCGCCGCGCCGGCACGCGCAGGCACACGGCCAGCAGCGCGGCCAATGCGAGCAGAGCGAGCACCGGCCGCGGCACGTGCACGATGCTGCGGTAGCTGCGCACGAAGCCGGCGGGTGAGCGGACTTGCGGCTTCAGGTGCGGCAGGTCACGGTGCTGGGTCGCTGGGCTCTTGGCCTCGGCCCCGGCCGACTCCGGCAGTGTGGTGGCGCTGACCGCGTCGTTGTACGGGGTGGCGCCGGGTGTGAAGTAGCGAAGGAAGTCACCGAGCGTCGCGCTCACGAAGTCCAGCGGGTAGCTGCGGATCATCTTTCGCGAAAAGGACTCGAGCACGCGGTTGGTCGGGGCGATGTCGGCGACGGCCTGCGTGGCCGGATGGAAGATCCTCTGTGCGGGCGATGGGCCCCAGATGTACCAGTCGGGCGCTCGCGGGTGACTCCTGCGCTGGGCGGCCGTCTCACACAGCGGGCGCGCCGCCGGCTCGAGCTTGACCCCGGTGCAGTCGGCGAAGCCGGCCACGCGCCCGTACAGCGTCCACCCGGGCGTCGCGGTCAGGCCGAAGACGTGGAAGCGGTGGTCTAGCAGCGCGCTGTAGGCGAGCAGCGGGACGGCGGCCGCGACGATGAAGGCCACGAAGGGGCGCCAGCCCGCTCTCAGCCAGACGAGGTAAATGAGGACGAGCGGGATCGTGAACGGCGCGATCTCGCGCACCAGCGTCGCCGCTGCGACCAGAAGCCCCGTCGCGAACGCACGGGCAGCAAGCCTCGGCTTGGCGCGCGCCGGGCCGATCTGCGGCCAGGCGAGCACCAACACGGCCGCCAGCATCGCGGCCGTGAAGAACGTGTCCGACATGATGTACTGCTCGAGCGTGATCGCGTAGCCGTCGAGCAGAACCAGCGCGGCAGCAGCCGTGGCTGCCCAGCGGGGCAGCCGCGCGCGGATCAACGTCACGTAGATAGCGATGCCGACACCGACGCCTGCGAGGTGCTGGAAGGCGACGAGCTCGGCGAGGCTGCGGTCGGGGAGCGTCAGCAGCCGGACCAGCACCGGGTAGCCGACCGGGTGCACCGTCGGCAGCCCCACGAAGCTGCCGGTGTACGCGGTTGCGATGTATCCCCAGGAGTCCGGGAACAGCAGCGCCGGCGGGTAGCCGACCATCGTCAGGGCGCGCACGACCACGCCCGCGAGCACGACGAGCACGAGCGGCCAATGCGATTGGATACGTGTGCCGATCGCGCCGGTGGCGAGACGCGAATCGGACAGCTTTAACTGACTGAACGACTGGGTGGTGGCTATGGCGCCACACTCTAATGCGGTTCAAGCAGCGTGGCGGCCTCCAGCCACTGTGTCTCCAGGCGCTCGCGCTCGGCGATGAGTGCCTTGAGCTCCGCAGTCAGGTCGCCGAGCCGGGTGTGGTCGGTCGCGTTGGCGACCATCTGCTCGTGCAGTGCCCGCTCCCGGTCGCTGCTGCGCTCGATCTCGCGTTCGAGTCGCTGCAGCTCTTTGCGGGCGTTGCGCAGGGTCGCGCCTGGCTTCTGTGCGGCTGTCCGCCCGACCGACCCGGCCGGGGTGGCACCCGAACGGGTGGCTGTCCGCCCGACCGACCCGGCCGGGGTTGCACCCGAACGGGTGGCTGTCCGCCCGACCGACCCGGCCGGGGTTGCACCCGAATGAGAATGAGAATGATTCTCATTCTCAAGTGCGCGTGCACGACGGGGCGCGGGAGCCGCGGCCGCAAGCTCGGCTAGGTACTGGTCGATTCCTCCCGGCAGGTGACGGATGCCCCCGACCGCATCGAGCGCGAAGACGTTGTCGGCGACGCGCTCCACGAAGTAGCGATCGTGGCTGACGACTAGGAGCGTGCCGGGCCAATGGTCGAGCAGGTCCTCGAGCGCGGTCAGCGTCTCGATGTCGAGGTCGTTGGTCGGCTCGTCCAGCAGCAGCACGTTCGGCTCGGACATCAGCAGGCGCATCAGGGTCAGGCGCCTGCGCTCGCCGCCTGAGAGGTCACTGACTCTGGTTCTCGCCTTCTCGCCGCGGAACCCAAACCGCTCCGCGAGCTTGCCTGCGCTGAGCTCCTCGCCGCCGGCGAGCGTCGCGCGCCGGCGCACCTCCTCGACCGCCTCGAGCACCGTGCGCTGGCCTGTGATCTCGGTCGCTTCCTGCGAGAGGTGCGCGAGCTTCACGGTCTCGCCGCGCTGAACTTGGCCGCGGGTGGGCTCGATCTCGCCTGCCAGCAACCGCAGCAGCGTCGACTTGCCGGAACCGTTGGTGCCGACCAGGGCGACGCGATCGCCGGGGCCGAGCCGCCAGGTCACGTGGTCGATCACCGTGTGGCCCCCGTAGCCGTAGGAGATGTCCTCGGCCTCGATGACCTTGTTGCCGAGCCGGGAATTGGCGAACCGCAACAGCTCGGTGCTGTCGCGGATCGGCGGCTCGTCCGCGATCAGCACGTTGGCCGCCTCGATCCGGAACTTCGGCTTGGACGTGCGCGCCGGCGGCCCGCGCCGCAGCCAGGCAAGCTCCTTGCGCACGAGCTGCCGGCGGCGATCCTCGCGTGCCGACTGTTGGCGGTCGCGCTCCGCTCGTGCCAGCACGTAGGCCGCGTAGCCGCCCTCGTACTGATGGATCGAGCGGTCGGCCACCTCCCAGGTGTGCGTGCAAACAGCATCGAGGAACCACCGGTCGTGGGTGACCACCAGCATCGCGCCATCACGCGCGGCGAGATGGCCGGCCAGCCAAGCGATCGCCTCGACGTCGAGGTGGTTGGTCGGCTCGTCCAGCAACAGCAGGTCCGGGTGGTCGAGCAAGACGCGCGCGAGCGCGATCCGGCGACGTTCGCCGCCGGACAGACCTTCGATGGCGGTGTCGACGCCGTCTGTGAACCGGTCGAGCGTGACGCCTCCGAGCAGCCCTTCGAGTACGCCGCGGAACTCACGGTTCCCGGCCCACTCGTGGTCGGCGCGATCTCCGACGAGCACGTCCCGTATGGTGTCGCCGGCGGCGAGCCGATCCGTCTGATCGAGCACGTCGATGCTCAGCCCGCCCACGCGCGTGACCTGCCCGCTGTCCGGCGTCTCGGTGCCCGCAATCAGCTCGAGCAGCGTCGACTTGCCCTGACCGTTGCCACCGACCACGCCGATCCGGTCGCGGTCGGAGATCCCGAGCGTGACGTCCTCCAGGATCGTGCGTGCGGCGTAGCCCTTGCTGACTGCGCTGAGGTTGACGAGGTTGCGAACAGTTGTGCTCATAAGTGGGTAATCATCGCCTCGGCAGGCGCAAGCCGTCGGTGATAGCGTGCCCGGCCTGGCGCCGCCCCAACGTGGGGAGGCGGGAGATGTCATTGAAGAACATGGACGAAGACCAACCTCGACCTACCTACATCTCCCTGTCAGCCTGCGCGACCGGTCAGGTGACCTGGGTTGCGTCCACAGGTTGCCGGGGAGGCAACCTGTGTCATGACTCAATCAGAGAACTCCTACGCGCATCCGCGTTGGGGCAGGCTACGGTCGCTGCGTGACTGGAGCCCGCGCTCCAAGCGGGCGCTGCAATCCCGTGCCGTCCGTGACGCGCTTGTCAGCGGCGCCGGCCTGATCGGCAGGCCGGTCCGCAACCAGGCCGGCGAGGAGGTTGGCCGGCTTGTAGACATCGTCGTCAACTTCTCTGCCGCGAGCGGCGCCGAGCCGTATCCGCCGGCCACCGGACTGATCATCCGGGTAGGGCGCCGCCGGACCTGGGTGCCGGCCGCCCAGATCGCGCAGGTGACGCACGGCGAGGTACGGCTCAGCAGCGCGCGTCTGGACCTGCGTGACGTCGTGCGCCGTCCCGGCGAGATCGGGCTCGCGTCCGACGTGCTGGATCATCAGCTGATCGACATCGACGGGCGGCGCGTGATCCGCGCCGCTGACGTCGTGCTCGCGCCGCTACGAGGCGAGCTGCGTTTGGTGGGAGTGGACGTGAGCGTGGTCAGCCTGCTGCGCCGGCTCGGGCCGTCATCGCTGCGGATCCGCCCGACCCCGGACCGCGTGATCGACTGGGCCGGGGTTCAGCCGCTGATCGACGACGACCGGGCCTCCAGAGTGCAGCTGCGCTCGCCTGCGCACGGGCTCCAGGCGATGCGACCGGGCGAGCTCGCCGACCTGCTCGAACAGCTCGGCCGCAGTGAGCGCCAGCACCTGCTCGATTCACTCGACACCGCCACCGCCGCCGACGCAGTGGAGGAGATGGAGCCAGAGGATGTGAGGACGTTGCTGCACGACTCGAAGCCGGAAGCCGCGGCCGAGCTGCTGTCCGAGATGGAGCCGGACGAGGCCGTCGATGCCCTGCGCGATCTACCGAACGAGGAGCGCACGCAGCTGCTTGCCGCGATGCCGGCTGAGGTTGCTGAGCGGCTCGCGCGACTACTCGGCTACGACGAGGGCCGCGCCGGCGGCGCGATGACGAGCACGCTCGTCGAGGGCGGCGAGCATGACACGGTCGCCGCAGTGCGGGCCAAGCTGCGGGCGCTCGAGAGCCACGCCGTCGACCTCTCCTCGATCGTGGTGGTGGATGGCGACGGGCGCCTGCTCGATGACGTCACCGTGCTCGAGCTCCTGCTGGCCGAGCCGGATACGCTGCTCAGCGAGCTGATCGGCCCGCCGTGGCCTGTGACGGTCCGACCCGAAACGCCGCTCAGCGAGGTAGCCCGTCAGCTGATCGACAGTCGCTCGGCTTCGGTCGTCGTCGTCGACCCCGAAGGACGGCCGTTGGGGCGAATCCTCGCCGACGACCTTATCGATGCGCTTCTCCCCGACAAGGGCAGATTCCAGCTCTTCCGCCAGGCGCCGTCATGAGCATGGAGGTGTCCGCGGCTGCGGCGCCGCCCGACCGCGACGGCGTTGTTGCTCGCCGGCCGAGCCTGCGCCGCCGGCTGCTGCTGGTGCTGGCGATCCTCGGGCCCGGGCTGATCGCCGCAAATGCAGGCAACGACGCCGGTGGCATCGTCACCTACGCATCCGCTGGAGCGCAGTTCGGCTACCGCACGCTGTTTGTGATGCTTGTCGTAACCGTCGGATTGGTGGTCGTGCAGGAGATGTGCGCACGTCTCGGCGCTTACACCGGCCAGGGACTCGGCGCGTTGATCCGCGAGCAGTTCAGCCTGCGGGTAACGGCCCTGGCGTTGCTCCTGCTGCTGGTCGCCAACACCGGCCTGGTGGTCAGTGAATTCGCGGGCATCGCGGCGGCGATGCAGCTCCTGCACGTGAGTCGCTACATCAGCGTGCCGGTTGCGGCGATCGCGGTATGGGGGCTCGTCACCCTTGGCAGCTACCGCTATGCGGAGCGGCTGTTCCTGCTGCTCAGCCTGGTGTTCATCGCCTACCCGATCGCGGCCGTGCTCGCGCATCCGGACTGGGCCTCGGCTGGGAGCAACCTCGTGCTTCCCCATCTGCTCGGGAGCAAGCGCTTTCTGCTGCTCTGCGTGGCCTTGATCGGGACCACGATCACGCCGTACATGCAGTTCTATGTCGCGGCGGCGGTCGCTGATCGCGGCGTCACCGCAAACGATTACCCGGCCACGCGACTCGACACGGTCAGCGGTGCGATCTTCGCCGACATCGTGAGCATGATGATCATCGTGGCGACGGCTGCTGCAATCCGTGTGCGGGCGCCGCTCAGCTCCGCCTCCCAGGCGGCGCATGCGCTGCGACCTGTCGCTGGTCGCTTCGCCGTTGAGCTGTTCGCGATCGGGCTGCTCGGCGCCAGCGCGCTGGCGGCCGCGGTCGTGCCGCTCTCGACCGCCTACGCGATCGGGGAGGCGATCGGCACCGAGTCGAGCGTCTCGCGGCGCTTCCGCGAGGCGCGGCTCTTCCTCGGCCTGTTCACGTTTGAGATCGTCCTCGGCGCCTGCGTCGCACTGGTGCCCGGCAACCTGATCTCCCTGCTCGTCAACGCCCAGATCCTCAACGGAATCATCACGCCGATCCTGCTCACCTTCATCCTCACGCTCGCGAACCGCACGAGCGTCCTCGGCGCTGCGGCCAATGGGCCGGTCTTCCGTGTGGTTGCCACGCTGACAGTGGTGGTTGTCGGGATCATGGCCGCCGGCGCGCTCTTGACGACATTCATCTAGCCGCTGACAGCCTGGTAGCGGGTCGTCCGCCAGGTGCTGCCACTATTGAGAGTGATGACGCTTCAGAACACACAGCCGGACTGGATCGAGCTCGATGGTGCCGTCAACGCGCGCGCTGTCGTGCCGGGAGTGCTGCTGCGCTCGGACAACCTGCAGGCGCTCAGCGCGCGTGACATCCGTCACCTGGTCGACGAGCACGGGCTGGAGGTCGTGCTCGACCTCCGCACCGATGTCGAGGTCGCGCTTGAGGGCCCAGGGCCGTTGACGGCCGAGCCGGGTGTTCGGATCGAGCACCACTCGCTTTATCCGTCGCAGGGCAACACGGATCTCGACGCGGAGACGATCAAGCCGGGAACGCGGCCATGGGGACGTCTGAATCGCGATGGCTTTCCGGATGAGCCGCCGGTCGTGCGTTCGTACATCGGCTACATGCAGAGCCGGCCCGACTCGGTGGTTGCCGCGGTTCGTGAGATCGCGCGCACCGAGGGTGCTGTTTTGGTCCACTGCGCCGCCGGCAAGGACCGTACCGGCACGGTTGTCGCGCTCGCGCTCGACGCCTGCGGTGTCCCACGCGAGGCGATCGCGGGCGACTACCTCGTAACGGGTGAGCGGATCGCGCAGATCATCGGCCGCCTGCGGAGCTCCGAGACCTACCGCGCCGAGCTCGAGGGCCACGACCCTCAGGAACACGCGCCTGTGCCGGGGACGATGGAGCGTGTGCTCGAGCTGGTCGATGAGCACCACGGCGGTTCAGCCGAATGGCTGCTGGCGAACGGCCTTGACGAGGCCGACCTCCAGCGGCTGCGCGTGCGGCTCGCGCCAGCAGTCCGGCAGTAGCCAGCGCCTGCCGAACACCTCGCCGCTGTGCCTCAGCTGTAGCCCGGAGCCGGCGCCAGCAGGCTGTGGCCCTGCTTGAGCAGCACCATGTGGCGGTGCGGGTAATCGACCGTCACCTTGATCTCGCCGTGCGGATCGCCGCTGGCGTGAGTGCCCCGCCGGATTCGGCCAGGTCTAATAGGATGCCGCGCCGATGACCAGGGGCGCACCAGAAGTGGGTCGATAGGTGCGGCGGATGCGCTGGCGCCGGAGGCGCCGGCTGCTACTCACGATCGTCGCCGCCGTCGCAGCGGGTCTCGGCATTCTCGCGCACGCGATTGGGGTCTTTCACCGCACCGAGCTGCAAACGATCGACGCGCGCTATCAGCTACGCGGCGCTCGGCCAGCCCTGGTCAAGAACTTCGTGGTCGTCGGGGTCGACTCCTCGACGCTGAGCTACTTCGCCAGCGGCAAGGCCGAGAAGGACCACTACGCCGCGAACTGGCCGTTCCCGCGGCGTGACGACGCGCGAGTGCTCGACAACCTCGTCAAGGCCGGGGCAAAGCAGATCGCAGTCGACATCCAGTTCTCGCAGCCCACCGACAACACAGACGACGCCGACCTCGAGACCGCGATCAAGCACGCCGGGCACGTCGTGCTTGCCACTACCTCGGTCGGCCCGCACGGCTCGACGGACATCTTCGGCGGCAATGCGAACCTGTGGTCGCTGCTGGGCCATTCCGTGGCGGCTGACGCGACCGTCATTCCGGACAGCGACGGCGTCTACCGGCGGATGCAGTACTCCTTCCAGGGGCTTGAGTCGTTCGGTACCGCGATCGCCGCCCACATGCTGGGCAAGCCGGTCTCGCCGAAGCTGTTCGGCGGTCCGACAAGCTCGGTACCGATCGATTACGCGGGACCACCTGGAACGGTGTCGTTCATTCCCTATTGGCGGGTCTACACCGGTGGCTTCCCGGCGTCGATGGTTCGCGGCAAGACGGTCCTGGTGGGCGTGACCGCGTCCGTCGAGCAGGACGTGCACCAGACGCCCATGTCCGGGGGCAACCTCATGGATGGGACGGAGATCGTCGCCAACGAGGCGGCGACGGTCGTTCACGGGATCCCACTGCGGGACGGCGCCGGTTGGGTCAACGTGCTGCTGGTGTTGCTACTGGGCTGTGCGGCGCCCGCCCTCGGCCTGCGCGGCTGGGCGCTGCGGGCGATGTTCGGCGGGGTGATCATCGGTGCGCTGTACGCGGTCGCCGCGCAGCTCACATTCGATTCGGGCCGGATCATCGCCGTGGTCGATCCTGAGTTCGCGCTCATGATCGGGATCGTGGGAACCCTCGCGGTCGTCTATCTGGGCGAGGCTTTTGAGCGCCAGTACGCGCGCTCGACGTTCGCGCGCTTCGTTCCCCCGGGTGTCGTCGACGAGGTGCTGTCGAGCACCGATGACGACCTCCGTCTGGCTGGCGTCGAACGCGTCTGCACCGTGATGTTCAGCGACCTGCGTGGTTTCACGAAGTTCTCCGAGACGCAGCCGGTCGAGAAGGTGATTGCCGTCGTGAACCACTACCTCAACGAGATGACCGAGGCGATCCTCGACGCTGGCGGAACGCTGATCGCTTACATGGGCGACGGCATCATGGCTGTGTTCGGCGCACCGCTCGAGCAGGACGACCACGCCGACCGGGCGTTGCGGGCCGCGCGCGAGATGATCGGTCCGCGCCTGCAGACGTTCAACGACTGGCTGGCCGAGCAGGGATACCCATCGGGCTTCCGGATGGGCGTCGGACTCAACACCGGTCCGGTGATGTGCGGCAACGTCGGAGCCGAGCAACGCGTTGAGTACACGGCGATCGGCGACACAACCAACACCGCCTCGCGCTTGGAGGGGATGACCAAGGGCGGCGAGCACATGCTGTTCGTCGCCGAGGCAACGCGCGACGCGGTTCGCGAACTGCCCGACGACCTCGAGTTCGTCGAGGAGTTCGAGGTGCGCGGACGCGAGGCCAAGATGCGCGTCTACTCGATCCCGGACCCCGTCGGATCGCCTGCGGCGTAGCCGCTCGCAGGCCCGTCCGGATCCAACGGTCTAATCTCCAGAGAAATGACCTGGGGCGCGTTGTTCGTGGTGTTCTTCGTGAGCCACCAGGTCGGTGATTACGTGCTCCAGACCGATTGGCAGGCGATGCACAAGCGCGGCGGGCTGGGCCGGGACCCGGTCGCCCGTCGGGCGCTTTCCGCGCACACCTTCACGTACACGCTGGCGTACGTGCCCGCCTTCATCTGGATCTTCTCAGAGCTCGGCTGGACCACGCTTGTGATCGTCGCCGCGGTCGGGCTGCCGCATCTCGTCCAGGACGAGGGGCGGCTGCTGACGATCTACATCCGCCGAGTCAAGCGGCTCGATCCTATCGCCAACCATACGATCGCCGCACTGGTTGACCAGGCATTGCATATGGTCGCGCTGCTGGGGGCGGCCCTGCTGGTATCCGCGCTGAGCTGACTCGCCGTCCGCTGATCTGACTCGCCGTCAGTTGATGCTGCGGCGGACGCCGTCAGTTGACGCGCAGCCGGACCAGGTAGAGCGTGCTGCCGATCTGCACGCCGACGTTCCAGTCCTGGAAGTGGCTGAGGTCGGGCGTGATGTGGAATTCGATGTACCACCGCGGCGTACCATTCACGGTGCCGTCGGGGAACAGTTGTGTGTTGCCACCGCTGGGCTGGTTCGGTGCGACGGCTGCGTCGACGTAAGCCGGGCGCGTCTTGCTGACCACGGTGAGCTTGTACTCACCGCTGACATGCACGTCGTACCGCCCGTTAGTGGTCGAGACAGGCGCCACCTGGATGATGGGAGCGGCTGGTCCCGCAGGCGCCGCCTTGTTGGGGGCGAAGAAGCTGTGTCCCTGCGTCACGGTCACGGTGTGACGGTGCGGGTAGTACGCGGTGACCTTGATCTTGTCGCGGGCAACTTTGAAGTAGGTGCCGTCGCAGGTGTCCTCGGTGTACCACTTGGTGCCGAGCACGGCGGCAGCTCCGCCTGAGCCCTTGGTCGTGAAGCTGCCGTGTGCGTTGGCCCAGAGGCTGCGGACCTTCTTGCCGTTGTTCTTCGACTTGGCTTTTGCCACCGAGGCGACTCCGGGGCCGGTGTAGTTGGCGACCTTCGCGGTGCTCGCGCACTTGGAGCTTCCGCCCATGAGCGTGGCGGTTGTCGAGCCGGTCGTGCCGTTCTGGTGCAGTAGGAATTGCCCGTTGTAGAAGACGCCGGTCTCAGACTTGCCGTGCGGCAGGCCGAGCGTGACCTGAACTGAGCCGTGCGTGGTGTCGATCTTCGAGTTGTTGGGAATCTGCTGGCCCTTGCGCAACTTCCGGAATTTGTGCGTGCCCGGGATCTGGATCAGCACGGTGCCTCTGACTGGTGTCACGTCTGCGCTCTTGCCGAGCGTCGGCGGCTTGATGCGGCTGGCGACGAAGCTGCCCCGGCTCGGCAGCGAGACGTCGGCCACTGCCGAGCCGCTCGGTTCCGTCCACTTCGTCTCCTGGATGCTGCTGTTCGGCGCGTTCAGGGTGGTGCCATCGATCACCATGTCGCCGAAGACGACGGGCGCGAACGGCACCGGTCCGTCCAGCGTGTTCGGCCCGCCGGACGGGGTGTAATTGTCGACGAGCGGCACCGATCCGCTCACGTATGGACTGCCGCCGGTGTCCCCGAAGATCGGCATCACGCCCGCCGCCCAACCATTGCTCGGGCCTAGATCGGGTCCGGTGACGGTTTGGGTCTGCTTTGTGTTGATGTCGGTGATCGTCAGCGTCACGCCCGAGCTTCGGTTCGTGATCGTCACCGTCAGCGGATCACCCGGAGAGACCGTGAAGGCACCCGGCTTGAATCGCAGCATCCCAGTGGCGGGGTCGCTGGTTAGGAACTCAGGTGTATAGACCGCCGTGTTCCCGTGGCAGTAGCTGTAGTAACCGCCGAAGTCGAAGGGATAGACGGTCCGGCCGTCACTCGTGTAGCTACCGAAGACCTGGATGCCAGACCGCTGGCCCGCGTAAGCGCCTGTAGCGACGCTGCTGCAATCGATCGCCGACACGTAGACGGTCGTCGAGACCGACCTCACAGGCGCCCCCGAGCTCCAGGTGGCACCTGTCAAGCTCGCAGGCGAACGGCTTCCGGCTGCGGAAGATGTGAATGCGGCGACCAGCAGTGCGATCGCAACCCCGGCCGCAACGATCGTCCTGACTCCCCGCGGGCGAAGCCAAACCCCCATGAACGTGCAGTCTAAACAAGGATCTAATGACTTGCGCAAAATTGGATCGACGCGACGTGAGCTAACGTCGTGGCAGCGGCGCGAGCCGGGAGCCGTGCCGAAAAGGCAGGAGGACCGTATGGACACAATCGAGATGACGGCCGCTGAGCTGCAGCGGCTGCGCGAAGAGTTGAATGACCTGGAGAGCGGCGGACGCTCCCAGATCGCCGCTCGCATCAAGACCGCGCGCGAGTGGGGCGACCTCAAGGAGAATGGGGAGTACCACGCTGCCAAGGAGGCGCAGGCGCACCTCGAGACGCGCATCCTCAGGCTGCGCGAGCAGGTGCGGGCAGCAGTTGTGGTCGAGCGTGCGACCGGCGGCGGCGATGTCCGCCACGGCAACACCATTGAGGTGACGGACGTCGGCAAGGGCGGGACGCAGACCTTCAGGATCGTCTCTCCGAACGAGGCGAACCCCAAGGAGGGACTGATCTCATCGACCTCGCCTGTCGCTCAGGCGCTGATCGGCAGACGCGTTGGCGATGAGGTCGAGATCGCGATCCCGGCCGGCGTGCGCAAGCTGCGAGTCGACGCGATTTCCTGACCGCAATGCAGATTGAGGGCACGGCAGCGGTCGTCTTCGGAGGAGCCTCGGGGTTGGGTGAGGCGACCGCCCGGCGGCTCGCTGCCGAGGGCGCCCGGGTAACTGTCGCGGATGTCAACAGCGAGCGCACCGAGCTGGTCGCCGCTGAGATCGGCGGCATTGCGCAGGTAACCGACGTCACGGATCCCAAGGCTGTGCAGCGGGCCGTCGACGCCGCCGTCGGCTCCACTCCCGGTGGGCTGCGTATCTCGGTCTGCTGCGCGGGCGTCGGCCACCACGCGAGGTTGGTCGGCCGCGACGGGCCGGCTCCGTTAGAGCACTTCGCCACGACGATCAACATCAACCTGCTTGGCACGATCAATGTGCTGCGGCTGGCGGCCAATGCGATGATCGCCAACGAGGCCGACGCCGGCGGTGAGCGCGGTCTCTGCGTCAACACCGCCTCGGTCGCGGCCTTCGACGGTCAGATCGGGCAGGTCGCCTATGCCGCTTCCAAGGGCGGTGTCGTCGGGCTGACGCTGCCGGTCGCGCGCGAGCTGGCGAGTAAGGGCGTGCGCGTAATGACCATCGCGCCCGGCATCTTCGACACGCCGATGCTCGCCGAGCTCTCCGAGCAGGTGCGGCAATCGCTGTCGGCGTCGATCCCCTTCCCGTCGCGCCTTGGAAGCCCAGCCGAGTACGCCGACCTCGTCGAGCACATCGCCACCAACACGATGCTCAACGGCGAGGTCATCCGCCTGGACGGAGCAATCCGCATGGCGCCGCGCTGACCCGTCGCGCGCCGACGCCGACACCTACCCCGCGCCCACGCTGACCCGCCCCGCGCCCACGCTGACCTACCCCGCGCCAACCGACATGCAAGAGATCAAGATCCGCGGCGAGATGATCCGCCTCGGCCAGCTGCTGAAGCTCGGCGGCGTGGTGGAGAGCGGCGCTGACGGCAAGGAGCTGCTCGCCGCCGGCACGGTGCTCGTCAATGGCGAGGTCGAGATGCGCCGCGGTCGCCAGCTGCACGACGGCGACCTGGTCGAGGTCGAGGAGTGGGAGTTCCGCGTCAGCACCGAGTAGCGGTGCCCGGGCCAGCGCGACCAGCCACCGCATAGCGCGACGTGCCACCGGCTAGCGCGACCTGCCACCGGCTAACGCGACGTGCCACCGGCTAGCGCGACCTGCCACCGGCTAACGCGACCTGCCACCGGCCGACGCGCCTGGGTGGAACCTGTTCAATCTGACAATTCGCGTGTCAGTTCGGCGCATTGTCAGGATCGACATGAAAATCGGCTGTTTTCGGCCACATCGCCGAAGTGCGGCGAGGATTGTCAGATTAAGCAGGTCCGTTCGCGACAAATCGCGAGCCAAGCGGCCAAGTCGTCGGAAACGGCACGAAAATCGCACCGTTCCGACGATCCACCGCCGGGTGACACGCTTTGTCGGACTGGCACGCCCGCTCGTCCGCATGACCACGCCCGCTCGTCCGCATGACCACGCCCGCTCGTCCGCGTCGGCACGCCCGCTCTTCTGCATCGCCTCGTCCGTTTTCTCCCCGTCGCCCCGCCCGGTATCCGTCACGATGCCGGGACATGTCACCTCGCGACAACCTGCGAGCGACGCTGGTCGCGATCATCTGGGGCGCCAACTTCGTCGTCATCGATGAGGGGCTGAAGGGCTTCCCGCCGTTCCTGCTGCTCACCGCGCGCTTCATGCTGGTCGCGTTCCCGCTGATCTTCTTCGTACCGAAGCCCGGCCCGTGGCGACAAATCCTGTCGATCGGTGCGTTCATGAGTCTGGGGCAGTTCATGCTGCTGTACCTCGCTCTACACCTGGGGATGCCGGCCGGGCTTGCTTCGCTGCTCGTGCAGGCCCAGGTGATCTGCACGATCGGGATCTCACGCGTGGTGCTCGGCGAGCACCCGACGAGACAGCAGCTGCTTGGTGTCGTGATCGGCGTGTTTGGTCTGGCCGTGCTCGTGATCGGACACGGCTCGCACACTCCGCTGGGGCCAGTCGCGATCACCATCGCAGCGTGCCTGTGCTGGGCGATCGGGAATGTCATATCCCGACGAGCGCGCATCACCAGCGGTTTCGGGCTGACAGTGTGGTCGGCGGTTGTCGTGCCGATTCCAGCGCTGGCGATGGCGCTGCTCATCAACGGACCCCACACCATCGGCCACGCGGTGGTGCACGTCGGCTGGCTGACGATCGGCAGCACGCTTTACACCGTCATTGGCGCCTCGCTATTCGGCTACGGGATCTGGAACTCGCTGCTGTCGCGCTACCCGGTCGGGTCGGTGGTCCCGTTCACGCTGCTGGTCCCCGTCACAGGGATCGCGACAGCGTGGATCGCGCTCGGTCAGCGCCCGAGCCTGACCGAGATGCTCGGCGGCCTCGTGCTGCTAGCCGGCGTGGCTACCGCGACGCTCCAACGACCAAACGCTCGCCCAGTCGCGAGTAGCGCCGATCCGTGTCCGGAGTCCTCGCCGCTCGCGCAACAACCGCCCGGCTCCCGACTATCACCGTCGCCAGCTTCGCCCGAGTGATCGCGGTGTAGAGCATCTCGCGCCGCAGGAAGAAGGCCCCGGCCTGCTCATGCGCGACGATCAGCGCGACCGGCAGCTCGATCCCCTGGCCGCGGTGGACCGAGCACGCGTAACCGAGCCGCAGGCTCTCAGACTCCTCGGGCGGCAGCCGGAACATCTGCTCGTCACTGCGCAGCAGCAGTGCTGCCTCGTCGCCGTCGGCCCCCGGGATCTCATCCTGCAGGTGCAGGACGGTGCCGTTCATCAGCCCGAGCTCGTGCAGGTTACGGCCGGTCATCATCAACTTGTCGCCGATCCGCAGGCGGCCACCACGCACCGGCTTGCCGAGCGGGTTGAGCGCATCCCGGAGTGCACGATTGAGCGAGTCGATCCCGAGCTCACCCTTGTACACGGGCGCAAACACCTGGATGTCCTCGAGCGGATCGACACCGTAATGCTTCGGCAGCCGGTTGCTCACCAGCTCGACAATCAGCTCAAGCGCCTCGCGCGCGCTAGCCCGCTCCATCAGGAACAGGTCGTGGCGCATGCCTTCGGCTGGCTTGAACTCCGGCGCGTCACCGCGGCGAATCGCGTGCGCACCCTGCACGATCATGCTGCCAGCGGCCTGCCGGAAGATGTGATTCAGGCGGGCTGTGGGCACCACGTCTGAGCCGACCAGATCCGCGAACGGCTTGCCGGCCCCGACCGGCGCCAACTGATCCGCGTCACCGACGAGCACCACGTGGGCGCTCGGCGCGACGGCACGCAGCAGCGTCACCATCAGCTCGAGGTTCGCCATCGACGACTCGTCGACGATCAGCAGGTCGTAGGGCAGCGGGTCGTCCTCGTCGTGCTCGGGCAGCTCGCCCGGCACCCAGCCGAGCGCCGAGTGAACCGTCTTCGCATCGACCCCGCTCGCCTCGGTCATCCGCCGCGCAGCCCGGCCGGTCGGCGCGACCAGCAGCACCTTTGTCTGCTGCGCCTCGCAGAGCTGGGCGATCGTGCGGATCGAGGCGGTCTTGCCGGTGCCCGGGCCGCCGGTGATCACGGACAGGCGGTGGTCGAAGGCGGCGCGCACGCCCGCCTCCTGCTCGAGCGTCAGCGTCAGCGTGCCGCCGCCGATCAGCTCGTCGCCGACCGGCTTGAGCTTGCCGCCCCCGCCGCCGGCGCCATCCCCGCCCGCCAGCATCGCCAGCACGCGCTCGCTCAGCTCCTGTTCGAGCTCCCAGGTGGGCGTGCGGTAGATCCAGTCCTCGTCGCGCGCGAGGTCGCCGTTCTCGACCAGCTGGTCGATCTCGTCCTCGTCGGGCATCGAGCCGAGCAGGTCACGGGCGGCCGCCAGCAGCTGGCCGGCAGGCAGGCAGGTGCTGCCGGCGCGGCCCTCGGCCTCGGAGAGCGCGTAAACCAGGGCGGCACTGACACGCCCAGGGATCGTGTCCACGGAATCAGAGTTCGCGCGCGCGATCTTGTCGGCCACCTTGAATCCGACGCCGAACACGCGCGTGAGCTCGTAAGGGTTCTCCGCTATCACCCGGTGGGCTGTGTTCGGGTACTCGTCGCTGATCCGCTTGGCCAGGTAGGCGAGGCCGTACTTCGCCAGCTGCAGATGCAGACGGCGGATCGTCCGCAACTCGTTCCAGGAGCCGGCCGCCTCCTGCGCGCGGAACGGATTCAGACCCACGCGCCGGAAGGCCTCAGCCGGCTCCTCATCGACCGCCTCGAGGACCTGGTCGGCTCCGTAGCGGTCGATCAACAGCTTCGCGCGCTTCTCGCCGATGTTCTTGATCCGCCGCAGGTAGGAGGTCAGGGCGGCGCGGTCCTCCGGAGGTAGCGGCCGTGCCTCGACCACCTGCACCTGCTCGCCGTAGCGGCTGTCAGTCACCCAGGAACCGGTGATGTGCGCGCGTTCTCCGTTCTCCAGGTGGATCAGTGGGCCGACCAGCACGATCGGGCCGTCGTCGGATTCGGCGTCCAGCACAGCGAAGCCGTTGTCGCCGTTGGCGAAGCGCTGGCGACGGATCGTCACCTCGGAATCGAAGGGCTCAGGCATCTGGATAGGACCTACCTAAGGATGAACTTAGAGTGAAGCGAGGCGGGAGCGGCCGATTTGTGTCGAAAATGGCACAAGTGATTAATCACGTTCTCGCACCTCACGTCCCGGCCTGCGCGCGCGCCCTCGGAATCCCACGGACGCTCGATGAGCTACCCGCTGCAGCAACGCTGCTGGCCAGCGGGCCAGCAGCGGTGGGCAGAGGCCGATCGGTGGCGATCACCTTCGACGATGGCCCCCACCCCGAGGGCACCCCACGGATGCTCGAGATCCTCGCCCAGCACGGAGCGCAGGCGACCTTCTTCCTGGTCGGCGAGCAGGTTGTCAGGCGCCCGGAGCTCGCGCGGCGGATCGTCGCGGAGGGTCATGCGATCGGGCTCCACGGATACCGGCACCGTCCGCACCCGAGCCGGACGGCGGCGGCGATCGCCGACGACTTCGAGCGGGCGACCGCTGCGATCGTCGATGCGACCGGCGTCGCCCCGCGCCTGCACCGTCCGCCCTACGGCGTCTACAGCCCCGCGAGCCTGCGGATGGCCCGCGAGCGCGACCTGCAGCCGCTGCTGTGGTCGAGGTGGGGCAAGGACTGGCGCAAGTTCACGACCCCGGACCGGATCGCGCGGCGGGTGCTCACCGGAATCACCGCCGGAGACGTCATCCTGCTCCATGACGCGGACTTCTACAGTTCCAAGCGCTCACACCGACGGACGGCAGCTGCGCTCCCGGAGATTTTGGCGAAGCTGAAGTCCGCCGAACTCGGTACCGTGGCGTGCGCCTGACCCAATGCGAGATGCGGCGGGGCGAGGCTGATCCTAGGTCCAGGGTTGGGGGCACGCTATCCATGCGTCATGCCCTGGTGCGAATTCGAACCAAGACCTGAAGGACTCATGACGACTGTTCCGACAGAAGCCCAGATCGTGCCTGATTACGCGCGCTTTGCGATCGGGTTTGACCACCGTGATCGCGAGCGTCTACACGCGCTGATCGACGAAGTGCTCGACTCGAACCGCTGGTCCGAGGCTGATATGACGGCTCGTTTCGAAAAGGCGTGGGAGGCGTGGAACGAAGTTCCCGCAGTCGCCATCTCCAGCTGGTCGGGAGGCGCACTCGCGGCGCTGCACTTCGCACAGGTGCAGGGCGAGACCGTGCTGTGCCCGTCCAACACTTTCATGGCGACGCCTTTCGCCGCGATTCGCGCGGGCGCCGAGGTGCAGTTCGTCGACTGCAATCGCGACGACCTCTGCATGTCGTTCGACGACTTCGAGCGGAAGGCTGAGCAGCACAAGCCAAAGGCCGCGTTCCTCGTCCACATCGGCGGTCACATCGCGTTCGAGTCTGAGCAGATCGCCGCCTACTGTGCCGACAACGGGATCTTCCTGGTCGAGGACTGCGCACACGCGCACGGCGCCTCCTGGAACGGGCGCAAGCCGGGCGGCTACGGCGACGCCGGTGTGTATTCGATGTACGCGACCAAGACGATCTCCACCGGCGAGGGTGGCGTGCTCGTCTCCAAGCATCCAGAGCTGCTCGAGTTCGCACGCGGCTTCCGCAACTACGGCAAGCCCACGTATGAGGTTCAGGGTCTGAACTTCCGGATGAACGAGTTCACAGCTGCGCTCGGCCTGATCCAGGTCGAGCGGATGGCGGAGATCGTCGCCTGGAAGAACGAGACGGCGCGTGAGTTCATGGACCCGCGGTTCCCCGGCTCGAAGCTCGAGCTCCCGGACGGCATGGTCTCAGGGCTGTACAAGTACATCGTTTTCGATTGGCTCGAGAAGTCGACGGGGCGTGTGTATGACGAGCCGTGCCACCGGGTCCTCGGACACCAGGTCGACCTTCCCAATTCGGACTGGGTGGCAAAGAACCATTCCTGCCCACCGCTGTACTACCGTCCATTCGACGCGGATCGCGTGAACGACAAAGGGGCCGGAAAATGAGAGTTCTCGTCACTGGCGGGGCCGGGTTCATCGGCTCGCACGTGGTCGACAAGCTGCGTGCGCACGGGCACGAGCCTGTGATCTACGACCTGAGGCCGTCGCCATGGCCTGAGCATGCAGACGTGGACACCGTCATCGGCCAGGTGACTGATGCCGTCGCGCTGACGGAGGCGCTCGCCGACTGTGATGCGGTCGCCCATCTTGCAGCCGTCGCCGACGTCAATGACGTCCATGCCGAGCCGCACGACGCCGAGCAGGTCAACGCCCGCGGCACGGCCGCCGTACTCGAAGCTGCACGTCTCGCAAAGGTCAAGCGCGTCGTCTACGCGTCGACGATCTGGGTCTACAGCGATACGGAGGAGACGACGGTCAGCGAGACCACGCTGCTGCCTCCGCCTGCGCACCTCTACACAGCCACCAAGCTGGCAGGTGAGCTGTACTGCAAGTCCTACCAGGAGCTCTACGGGATCAACTACACGATCCTGCGCTTCGGGATTCCGTACGGGCCGCGCGCTCGCGAGGCGGCGGTGATCCCGGCGTTCGTGAACAAGGCGTTCGCCGGCGAGCCGCTGACGCTGTCCGGCGACGGCATGCAGACGCGTCGCTTCGTCTATGTGGAGGACTTGGCCGAGGGTGTCGTCGCCGGTCTCGGCGACATCGCCGAGAACCGCGTCTACAACCTCTCGAGCGACGAGGACGTGACGATCAAGCAGATCGCCGAGCTCGTCCAGGAGACGGTTGGCAACGCGGAGATCGTGTATGGGCCGGCGCGCCCAGGCGACCTCGGTTCGAAGATCGTGCTCTCGGACCGTGCGCGCGAGGAGCTGGGCTGGACGGCGTCGACGCCGTTCAAGGAAGGAGTTCGGCGCTACGTCGTGTGGCGGCGCGAGCAAGCGGCCAAAAAAAGTGGAGGGCACCCCGACCCTTTAGCAGTCGCGGGCGAGCCTGACGAAGCAGAGGCTTGCCCGCGGAAGATCCTGATCGTCTCAGCCGACATCGGCGAGGGGCACGATCTCCCGGCACGCGCCATCGCGCGTGAGTTCAAACAAGAAGACCCGGACGCGCTGATCTCGGTCGTCAATGGTCTCCCCGCGATGGGCCCCTTGGCGACGGCCGTCCTGCGGGACAACTCGGCGTTCATGTTCCGCTGGGTGCCGTGGCTGTTCGACTTCCAGTACCGGCTGTTCATGGAGTTCCCGCCGACCCGCTGGCTGGCATCGCGGCTGCTGACGCGGGCTGGGCGCAAGGGCATGCTGCGGCTGATCAAGGCGCACGAGCCTGACATGGTCATCTCCACCTACCCGGGCACCACACAGGTGCTGGGCGAGCTGCGGCGCAGCGGCAGGGTCAAGGTCCCGTGCTACTCGTCGATCACGGACCTCGCCGGACTGCGGTTCTGGGCGCACCGGAGCATCGACCTGCACTTCATCACGCACCCGGAGTCACAGGAGGAGGTCGAAGAGATCGCCGGCCCCGGCAGTGTGCGCTGGGCCAAGCCGCCGACCTCGCCGGCTTTCCTTGAGGGGCGGACGCGAGTGCAGGCGCGTGCCGCGCTCGGACTGCCTGCTGACCAGACGGTGGTTGCCGTGTCCGGCGGCGGCTGGGGTGTCGGTGATTTGACCGGCGCCGTCACTGCCGCGCTGTCGGTTGCGGAGGACGCGGAGGTGCTCTGCCTGTGCGGCCGCAATGACGTCCTGCGCGAGCGCGTGGCCCAGGAGTTCGCGGGCGACCCGCGCGTGCGGGTGATGGGCTTCACGAACCGCATGAGCGACGTCCTCGCCGCCGCCAACGTACTGATCCACTCAAGTGCCGGGCTGACCGTGCTCGAGGCGATCATGCGCGGCTGCCCCGTGATCTCGTACGGCTTCGGCTACGGACACGTCCGTGTCTCCAATCACGCGCTCGAGCGCTTCAAGCTCGCACAGGTCGCGCACACCGAGGCCGAGCTGGGGCCGGCGATCGAGCACGCGCTGACGCTGAGCCCCGAGCCTGACAGGTCGTTTGCCAAGCGCCCGTCGACCGCGGCGCTGATCCTCAACAGCACGCGGCGAGTGAGGCCGCTGCCGGCCTGGCGCGTGCGTGCCGTGCGCACTGTCACGACCGCGACCGCAGCCGCCGTCATCGGCCTCTGGGCGGGAACCGCCAGCCTGGCCTATTCGCTGATCTCGCACGTGGCCGGCGGTCCGCTGACCGCCGTGACGACACCGGCGCCAGAGGTCGGCGTGATGGTCGACGCGAGCTCCAGCGACGCGCCGGCGCTCGCCCGCGAGCTGCGCGCAAGCGGCCTCAAAGTCTCGGTCGCGCTGAACAAGGCGTCGGCGCCGTACGCCGATCTTCTGCAGGACGCCGGTGAGGAACCGGTGCCACAGCTGAACGACAGCGGTCTCGTCGGCTGGTTCGGCACTGACCACGTCCTGCGCCGGCTCGAGCACCAACTCGGCTGGCACCATCACTTCCTCTACACCTCGAACGGTCCAAGCCTCGTCCAGACGCTGATGGCAAAGGGCGCCGGCGGACGTCTGGTCGTCGGCAAGATCACGATCACCAAGCCCGCTCAGCTCTCGCGTCTGCTGCACGCCGGGCTGCGCAAGGGCGACGTCGTGGAGCTGCGCGTCAACAGCCTGCCAGCGGCGCGGCACCTGCTCGACGCCCTCGACCACGAGCTGCGTCAGCGGCACTTGAACCCGGTCACCGTCGAAAAGCTGCTGCAGGATTCCGGCCAGCAGGTCTAGGGCCCGGACGTTTCAGCCGCGGTGTGGTCCCGCTGGATCGCTCAGCTGCGCCGCCGGTCCCGCTGGACCGCGGCGCGGTCTCGGGTGGTGGCTTACTGGGAGAGGAAGTCGCCGCCGCCGGAGCTGCTGCCCGACGAGCTCATCACTGGGCCGTCGCCCGTGAGGGTGTCCGTACCGTCCCACAGCTCCACATTCCAACCCTCTACCAGTCCACCGACAGTGCCCGCACTGAAGCCACCGCCGGTCCCGGCCCCCAGGTCGATCGTGCCGTAGGTCAGCGGGTTGGGGCCGGCAGTCTGCTGGCTCGGATTGGGGTCGGTCGAGTTGAGGTAGGGGCCGGGGGCAAAGATGTCGCCCGTCCAGAAGAAGTTGCCATTCGTGAGCAGCACGGAGCCGGTCGTATAGATCAGGCAATTGTTTGACTGTGGCGCCAGGCACACGTCGCCCCCGCCCTGCGATGTGTCACCAAAGAAGCTGATGTTCCCGCCAATGAACGTCGCGTGTACGAAGCTCGGGCAGCCCGAGTATGAGCTTTCGTACTGGTACTCCGGAATCGAGGACTGGACCGTGATCGCGCCGTTCCAGGTTGCGGGGTTGCTGTGGTTGCCGCTGCCGATGGCGCAGTAGACATTGCCTGTGACGGGCAGCTCGGCTTTGCCGTTGACCACATTGAACGCCCACCCAGGTTGGTTGGTGGACACCTGAGTGCAATAGGGGGGAACGTTGTTCACCCCCTGGACCGTGATGCAGTTGGTGGTGCAGGCCGCGAACACCTTGGAGTAGTCGACCGGCCACGACTCGCTCGCGACCTGGGTGGCCGTCGCGGTGTTCGAGTACGGCATGTTCCCACTCGAGTAACAGCTTCCGGAGACCGTCATCGGCGAGAGGTCGAAGGTCCCGTTATGAGTGTTGCTGCCGGAATTCGGGAATGTGAGGGAACCTTCGCTGTGGATGGCGCCCGTGACGCTGACGGTCAGACCGCCCAGGCTCGATCCGAACACCGCTCCCGCCCCGCTGCTCGCGCAGGTTGTACTCGCCGCATAGACGACCGAGCACTGCGCCTGATTCGCCGCTGTGCAAGCTGCGGATGACGCCGCCTTCCAGCCAGCCTGAGCGCTCGCGGACTGCGTGGTCGTATGGATCCCGAACATGTTCGCGAAGAAAGTGGGTCCGGTCGTCTGGGGGTTCACCGTGACGTTGGTGGGGTTGCTCGCCGGGGTAAAGCTGATGTTGCTGCCGGTAACCGTGACGCCGTTGGCGGCCGCGTAGTCTTCGGCGACGGTTGTCGCATCGGTCGTGTCGGTGCCGGAGGCGCAGGCCGGGACTGATGTCACGGTCCCGTTGATGTTCATGCTGGTGGCGTGGCCGGGGTTCGCCAGGCAGTTGGCGGCCGCGAGCGCGGCCGCGTCGGCGACCAACTGATCCTGGTGGTGCCGATGCATCCAAGTGGCGGCATCGATCGCGAAGGCTGAGATCGCAATCACGACCGTCATTGCGAGGGCGACAATGATCAGCGACTGACCGCTCTGGTCAGACCGGAAGCGCCTCAGCAGGCGGACACAGACGGCTTGGATGTCCATCTCCGGGGCCGATATCGCCTCGTTTCACAGCCAGAGGCAGGATGCACCGGAAAATTGGACGGATAGACGAGCGTATGGCTTGGCCGTCTAACGAGCGTCTGGACATTTTTGGACGCTGCAAGCGACGTTTCACGGCAATGCCGGTAAGTCCAGTGCCGCGCCATTTCTGTCGATACGGTCGAGATGAAGTCGCCCGCAGCCGGCCCAGCTGATTTCGAGAGCTCGGAGCGCTCAAACCGTCGCCACTCGATGGCGCGCCCACGCGCGGCTCGATCGCGCCATGTGCGACGCAGGGTAGGCCGATGGGCCCGGCGGGAGGAAGGCCAGGCCATCGTGGAGGTGGCACTCGCGATGCCGCTGCTGCTCCTCCTCGTCACCGCGATCCTCCAGTTCGCGCCCATGTACAGCACCTACTCGGCGCTTGTCGACGCCGCCCGCTCCGGTGCGCGGGAGCTGGCGATCGGTCGTGGCTTGAGCGACCCCTGCGATCCCGCTGTTCAGCAGACGATCACGAGCATGGACGGCGCTTCGACCCTCCAGTCCAAATACGTGACGCCCAGCTTCACGAGCATGTCGACATCGAACACGATCCCGGACTTCTGCGGCAGTACAAACGGGACGACGGGCTGCCCCTACACGTTCGACAGCACCTGCAACACGAAGGGCAACGAGAACCAGGGCGACGAGGCGACCGTGAGCATCTCGGAGCCATACACCCTCAGTGTGTTCGGCATGAAGGTTGTAACCATCAACCTGAGCACTTCGTCATCGAACGCGATCGAGTGAGGTGGCAATGACAATCCTCGATCGCATACGAAACGAGACCGGGCAGGTGCTGCCGCTGGTCGCGTTGATGGCGGTCGTTCTGATCGGCTTCGTCGGGCTCGCCGTCGACATGGGCCGCGTCTGGGTCACGAGGCAGCAGTTGCAACGGGCCGTGGACGCCAGCGCACTCGTCGCTAGTCAGGACCTTCCCAACACCAGTACCGGCTACAGCGCCGCTGTCGCCTACTCCGGAACGGGTAGCGCGAACTCGGTCGGCGGCTGGGGTGTGACCACGACGACCCCGAGTGTGACCTTCGAGTGTGCTCCCAACGGGCCGGACTACACAGCGGGATCGAGCCCGACCTGCCTGACCGACACGAGCGGCGACTACTGCCATCCCGCGGGTTCCAATGCCCCCGCGGCCACCACCTGCAATGCCGTGAATGTCACGGAGTCTGCAACGGTCAAGACCGGCCTCCTCAGCATGTTCATCCCGAAATTCACCGTGACCGCGAGCTCGACGGCGGCGGCCCGCGGGATCGGTGTCCCGAACCCGATGAACCTCTTCGTGATCCTCGACACCACGAACTCCATGAGTGACGCATGCAGCGCGACCGTGACAGGCATCAGCTCCCCCCACAATCCCGACAAGCTCGACTGTGCCAAGGCCGGGGTGAGAGCAATGCTGCAGGCGTTGACGCCCTGCAGTACGAGTCTGAGCTCGTGCGGCAGCGACGTGAGCAACACGACGAATGTGTCAAATCCAATCGATGAAGTGGGCATGCTCGTGTTCCCGGCGATCTCTCTGGATCTGACGCCACAGACGACCACGACCGGGACTGGCAGCCACCGTACGACGACCACGACCTACGGCTTGGGTAGCGCGCCGCAGCAGGCCTATCTGAATTACGAGACCGACTGCAGTTCGAGCAGTACTCACGACCCTCCGGACACCTATCCGCCGTATGAGCCGTACACGTACAGTGCCACCGCAACCGACGGGATTCCGCTCGGCGACTTCTCGACGTACGACAACCCCAGCGGCGACTTCTACGTTGACGACTACCCCGGCTACGAGGCCGTGCCACTCTCGAGCGATTACCGGTCGGCGGATTCCAGCACGACCCTCAACACAAGCTCGAGTCTGGTTGAGTCGGTGTACTGGGGCCAGTGTTCCAACGGAAATTATCCCGGCGGCGACTACTACGGGCTCAAGCAAGTCGGCGGTCAGGGGAGCTACTTGGCCGGCGCGATCACCGAAGCACAGTACCTGCTGAGCCAGGCTCCGGCTCGGACTGGGCCCAACGGACAGGCGGCGACGAACGCGATCGTCATCTTGAGCGACGGAGAGATCAATGATCCTAAGTCGAGCTCGGATGGGGTCGCTCCTGGCGAAGCCGGGAACGTCGGCTGGAGTGACAACACGCCATGCGAAGACGCGGACCAAGCGGCGACTGCGTCAAAGTCCGCCGGCACGCTCATCTTCTCGATCGCGTACGACTCGAGCGGGAATTGCACCGACACTGGCAGCGGCGGAATGAATGTGGCCGCGTCGACGCTGATGCAGGACCTCGCCAGCAATTCTCAGGACTACTTCAGTCAGTCGACGGCGGGCGACCTGACCACCATCTTCAGCGAGGTCGGCACCCAGCTTTCAGGCGATTCGCGGCTGATCCCCGATTGCACCCAGCTACCGCCGAACTGTTGATCACGTAGCGGCTTGAGGGTCCGGGACACGCGTTACTTGAGCTGACGGGGATTCGATGCGAACATACGTTCGCCTTGCCTGCCGCCCAGAAACTGATCACCTGCATCCTCCTGCCCCGCTTTGAGCTGACGGTCGCCGCCGGCACCCGCACCGACCTGCTGGGCATCCCGGCCGCGATCGCGCCAGAGCCCGGCAGCCAGCAGATCAGTGCAGTCTCGGCCGCCGCCGAGGCGTTTGGGATCACCCCCGGGATGCGGCTCGGCGAGGCGCTCGCCCGCTGCCAGCGGCTGACGCTGGTCCCGCCCGATCCGGCGGGTGTCGATGACGCCTTTGAGCGCATGCTCACCGCGCTCGAGTCGATCGGTGCGGCCGTCGAGCCGCTACGCCCGGGCCTGGTCTGCTTCGACGCGCGCGGTCTGCTGCGGCTGTACGGGGGCGGCTCTGGTCGTGAGCGGGAAGGGCCGGTGGCGACCAGGCAGGACGTGGAGGCGGTCCTCGCCAAGGCCCGTCGCGCGCTCGGCGCCCCGGCGCGGTTTGGAGTCGCGCCGACCCGCTTCGCGGCACTGGCGGCGGCCACCAGCGCGCGTGCGCGGCAGCCGCTGATCATCACCGGCGACTCGCGTCAGGCGAGCGCGTTCCTGGCGCCGATGTCGGTCGAGCTGTTGCGAGGGGACCCTGAGCTCGCGATGCTGCCGGAGGCGTTGCAGCGGCTCGGCATCGGCACGCTCGGGGAGTTCGCGGCGCTGCCGCGGGCGGCTGTGGCTGACCGCTTCGGACGCCTGGGCCTGCAGGCCTACCGGCTTGCGCTGGGTGGCGACACGCCCTTGCGCCCACGTGACGCCGGTGAGCTCGTGCGCGAGTCGCTGGAGCTGCCCGACGCCTCGAGCGGCCAACAGCTCGAGCGCGCGCTTGGCCTGCTGATCGACCGGCTGCTGGCACGGCGCGAGCGCCGTGGGCGTACGCTGCGTGCCGTCGTGCTGTCGGCGGTGCTCGTCGAGCAGGGCGGCACCTGGCGCCAGCACGTCAGCTTCCGCGAGGCGCTCAGCGACCCGCTGCGGATGCGGTTGGCGCTGACGCCGCGTCTGCAGTTACTGCCTGCGCCGGCGCAGACGCTGCGGCTGACGGTCGAGCGTTTCGGTCCGCCGACCAACGACCAGCGGGCGCTGCTCGAGGAGCCGGCACGCACACGGGCGGCCCGTCTGCGGGAGGCTGTCCGGCAGGTGCGCGCCGCCGCCGGGCCTGACGCCGCCCTGCGCGTCCTGCAGATCGACCCGCGCTCGCGCTTTCCCGAGCGTCGCTCGGTGCTGGCGCCGTTCGAGCGGTGACCGAGGCGCGCAGGCTGGGAGTGCCGCGGCGCGTACGTGTCGCCGCGGACGCGGACGGCCAGCCACTGGCCGTCGACGGCCGTGAGGTCGACGGCGTCCGTGAGACCTGGCTGCTGGAGGACCGCTGGTGGACGGAGCTGCCGCTGCGCCGCCGCTATTGGGAGGTGGTCACGACCTCCGGCAGCGATCAGGTCGTGTTCCACGACCTGATCGCGGGGGACTGGTGGCGGCAGCGGTGAGGCGCCTGTCTCGTAGTACGAGAACCGATGGATGAAATATGCGGGAGTTCGCACATTTCATCCATCGCTTCCGGCAATCGCTGCCAGCAGCGAGCCAGAACCGCCTCCCGATTAACATCAGCACCCGATGAGCACCGACCCAACACGCACCGCGATCGGCACCTGGAGCGGCGGCCGCTTCATGCACTTCGGCGAGCCACTCGATGACTCACGCTTCCAGGCACTGATCACGCCTGACGAAAAGATCCCGACGGTGCTGACCGCTGACGCCTATGGCGCCGGGGAGGCCGACACGTGGCTCGGGCGCGCGCTCGCCGACAGCAAGCTCACGCGCGACCAGGTCTGTGTCGTGGGCGCCGTCGGCCACGACTTCTACGAGGGAGAGCGCGACGGCTCGAAGGGCTTTCCGCGCTTCACCGACCCGCGCCTGCGCGGTCCTGAGCAGTACGCGAGCTACCTGCGGATGGCGACCGAGCGCAGCCTCGAGCGCTGCGGCGTCGACCAGTTCGATCTGCTTCTCCTACACAACCCGGACCGCACCGGCTACACCAGCGAGACGGTCTGGGACGGGATGCAAGCGCTCAAAGAAGCGGGTCTCGCGCGCCTGATCGGCGTCGCACCCGGCCCCGCCAACGGGTTCACGCTCGACCTGATCGACTGCTTCGAGCGCTTCGGCGACCGGATCGATTGGGCGATGGTGATCCTCAACCCGCTCGAGCCCTGGCCCGGCGAGCTCTGCCTGGACGCCGCCACCCGCAACGACATAAAAGTCATCACGCGAGTCGTCGATTACGGAGGCCTGTTCTACGACGACCTCATGCCCGGCATCGAGCTCGGCCGCCACGACCACCGCGGCTTCCGCCCCGCCGGATGGATCGAATCAGGGCGCACCCGCATGGAGGGCATGCGGCCGATCGCCGACAGAGCCGGACTGACGATGATCCAGCTCGCCTGCCAGTGGAACTTGGCGCACCCGGCCGTGAAGACGGTCGTGCCGACACTGGTTCAGGAGGCCGGCCCGCAGGCGCGGCCGGTCGAGGACAAGCGCGCAGAGCTCGCCCAGCTCCCGACCGAGCAGCGACTCACAGACGCGGACGTCGACACCATCCGCCGGATCGGCGACAACACCGGATCGATGGCGCTCAAGGGCGCCAACCCCAGCTTCGAGGGCGACGAGCGTCCCGACGGCTGGAGCATGGACGACCGGCTCGAGCAGGTTGCGCGGCGCTGGAGCATCGACCCGGGACGCGACCTGATCAAGGCGTAACCCGGGGCTGCTGGCCCGCTGGCCAGCAACCCCGCTACACCGGCTGGTTGGCCAGCACAACCCGGTTACGGCTAGCGGCCAAACCCGCGAACAGCATCGGCACCAGCACGGCAAGCAGCACCACCAACGGCAGCGTCCAGCTGCCCGAGAGTCCATGCAGCCAGCCGACCAGGAAGGGTCCCGACGAGGCGATCATGTAGCCGACGCTCTGCGCCATCGTCGACAGGTGTGCGGCCTGATGACTGTCAGGCGCACGGGCCACGATGTAACCGAGCGCCAGTCCCAGCGCCGACCCCTGACCAAGTCCCAGCATGGTCATCCACGCGTAGACCCCTGGACGCGGGTCGAGTATCAGGCCGAGATAGGCTCCGGCACAGAGCGTGACGGCCAGCGCCACCATCAACGCGGGCTTGCCGAGCCGACGCTCCAGGGTTGGCGCGAGGAACGCACCGAGCATGCTCGGGAACATCGAGAACGAAAGCAACCACCCGGCCGTCGCGGAGCTCAAGCCGTGGTCCTCAAGGATCGTTGGGAGCCAGCTCAGCAGCGCATAGAAGCCGAGCGACTGCAGGCCCATGAAGGCGGTCACGCACCATGCCAGGGGGTCGCGCCATAGCGCGCCGGCCGGCTTGAGATCGCCAGCGCCGCCGCGCTCGCGCTCACGCAGCGCATGACGCGCCCATAGCACGATCCCGAACAGCGCCACCGCGCCCCAGAGGGTGATCGCCAGCCGCCAGCCGATTCCGAGCGCATGCTCGACGGGGACCGTCAGGCCTGCCGAGATCGCCGCTCCGCCGGACAATGCGACCGAGTAGAGCGCGGTCATCAGCACGCGCCTCTGACCGAAATCACGCTTGATCAGGCCTGGGACCAGCACGTTGCCGACTGCGATCCCAGCGCCGATCACCGCCGTCCCAACGAACAGCATCGCCACGGACGGCGCCAGGCGCAGCGCGCAGCCACAGGCCAGAGCGGCCAGCGCCAGGGCCAACGCCGGCCCCATGCCGAAGCGTCTGATCAACCACGGCGTCGACAGTGCCGCGAGCCCGAAGCAGAACACCGGCAGGGCCGTCAGCAATCCGCCACCGGCCGAGCTGAGGCCCGTCGTGTGCCGGATCTGGTTGAGCACGGGCGGGACCGCCGCCACCGCTAGGCGCAGGTTCAGCGCGACGACGAGCAGCGCCGCCGCGAGCGACCGATCACGATGCATGCGGACTAATTAACCCGCAGTTGCTTCGGACTCGCGCCGCCGGCGGATCCAGTCGCACGCGACCTCGAGATCAGCGAGGCCGATCGCCGCCTGCACGTTTAGCCACATGCCGTGGCTGAGGAACTCGTTGAGCTCATCCTCGTCGGCGCCGGTCAGATCGCGGACGTGCAGACCGAGACGTTCGTAGGCGGCACTCACGCGCTCGCGGATGACCTCGTCATCGCAGGCCGCGTACGCCTGGAGCTGGAGCATCAGCTTCGGTCTGTTGGAGGCGAGCAGCTCGATGTAGCTGTCGCCCAGCGCCGCGAGGATGTCGCCGCGCTCGTAAGCGTCGTCGGCGTGTGCCTCCTTGAACTCGGCGGCGCTCTCCGTGAACAGGTCGCGGACCATCTCGAAACCGCGCTCGACCGCGGCGATGAACAGGTCGCGCTTGGTCGCGAACAGGCTGAACACGTACGGCTGGGCGACGCCGACTCTGCGAGCGATCCGGTCGACCGGCGTGCCATGCAGCCCGCCGAGGGCGAACTCCTCGATCGCGGCAGCAATCAGCGCGTCCCGGCGTTCGGCTGCCGGGACACGCTGTTTCGACTGCTTCGAAGTGGTGGCCACACCCCGATCCTACGCCGCGGTGGGGGCGGAGACTCCCGCCGGCACGGGGCTGGTGGCCGTCGCGCGCTGCGCCGAGCTGTCGAACCGGAACACGACTGCAGCCAGTGCGCCGGCAGCCAATACCGCCGCGCCGACCCACATCGTCGGCTTCAGCCCATCGACGAAGGCCTGCCCCGAGGCGTAGCTCCCATGCGCGCTGAAGATCGTCGAGAGCACTGCGATGCCGAGCACGCCGCCGAGCTCACGGATCGCGTTGGTCGCGCCCGACGCCTGGCCCGCTTGATCGGTTCGCACGGAGGCGAGGACCGCGCTGGCAGACGGTGCGAATACCAATGCCATGCCGCTGCCGCCGAAGATGAACGGGACGATCATGCTCACGTACGACTGGCCGACCTTCGCCTCCGACGCGAGCCAGCCCAGCGCGACCGCCTGCAGGGTGAGTCCGGCGACCATGAAGAACCGGCTCCCATACCGCTCGGAGAAGTAACCGGCGGCCGGCGAGACGACCATGATCGCCCCGGTCCAGACGAGCAGCTTCAGCCCGGCCTCGAATGGTGTGTTGCCGAGCACGTTCTGCAGGTACTGGCTCATGAAGAAGATCGAGCCGAACATGCCGAAGTACATCGACAGCGAGACCACGTTGGTGACCGCAAAACTGCGGCGCTTGAAGAAGCTCATCGGCAGCATCGGGTCCTCGGCGCGCAGTTCCTGCGCGACGAACGCGACAAGCAGCACGATTCCGGCAGCGAGTGAGACGACGACCTGGACGGCCGTCCAGCCCACCGTCTGGGCCCGGATCAGTCCGAAGATCAGGCCGAACAGACCGGTTGAGGCGAGCCCGAGTCCGACCATGTCGAGTCCGCGCTCGGGCCCGTAGCTCTCCTGCAACCGGCGCGCGGCGGTGGGTGCGAGCGCGAGTCCGACGGGCACGTTGATCCAGAAGATCCAGTGCCACGAGCTCAGCTGGATCACGGCGCCGCCGACGAGCGGGCCGAGCGCGACCGCGATGCCGCTGATTCCCGACCACACTCCGAGCGCGATGCCGCGGCGCTCGGGCGGGAACGCGCCCGCCAGTAGCGTCAGCGTCAGCGGCGTCACGATCGCGGCGCCGATCCCCTGCAGAGCGCGGGTCGCGATCAGCAAGCCCATATCGGGCGCCAACGCGGATCCGGCGGAGGCGGCGGTGAACAGGAGGATTCCGCTGATGAACATGCGCTTGCGACCGAAGCGGTCGCCGAGCGCGGCGCCTGTCAGCAGCAATACGGCGTAAGACAGAACGTAGGCGTTCACGGTCCACTCGAGCGACTGCATCGAGGCACCGAGGTCGCGGTGGATGCTGGGCAGGGCGACGCTGACGATGAGGTTGTCCAGCACGACCATGAACAGGCCGACGGAGACGATCAGCAGCGTCCAGATACGACTGCGAGCTGCAACGGCTTCTGTGGATGGCATTACGCGTTACTCCTGTACTTAGTGAGCACTAACTAGGTAGAAGTTAGTAGCCACTAATAATTTTGTCAAGAGGGCCAGCGAGCGACGCCGAAACTTGGAAGGAAATGCGTGACGAGGACGCATTCCCTTCCCGGTGATGATTCATGCGAACATACGTTCGTGTACGCGGAGCTTCACGCCCACTCGGCCTACTCGTTCCTGGACGGGGCTTCGTTGCCCGAGGAGTTCGTGATCACCGCGCTCGAGCTCGGCTATGAGGCGTTCGCCCTGACCGATCACAACTCGGTCTCCGGCTCGATGGAGTTCGCCCAGAGCGCGAACGCGCTCGGTCTGCACGCGCTGCACGGCGCCGAGCTCGACCTCGACGACGGCCGCCACCTGACGTTGCTGATCCGCGACGCGACCGGTTGGGCGAACCTCTGCCGGCTGCTCACGCGTGCGCACGCGGAAACTCGGAGGGGCGGGGGTCCGCTGACCCCCGCCTTCATCAGCATCTCGGACCTCCTCGACCACGCCGAGGGCCTCGTCTGCCTGAGCGGCTGCTCCTCGCGCGGCATCCACGACGAACCGACGCTGCGGCGGTTGCGCGAGGGCTTCGGCCTGGAGAACCTGCGGATCGAGCTGCAGCGTCCCTACCTGTCCGGGGACCGCGCCCGCAACCGGCGGCTGGCCTGGCTGGCGGGACGGCTCGAGCTCGATTGCGTGGCTACCGGCAACGTCCACGCGCATGTGCGCGAGCGCGGGCCGCTGCAGGACGCGTTCGTTGCGCTTCGGCTGCACACGACGCTCGATGCCTCCGAGCCTGACCGGCGCGGGAACTTCACTCACGTGCTCGCCACGCCGGCAGCGATGGCGGCGCGCTTCCCCGAGTACCCCGAGGCTGTCGCGGAGACGGCGCGGCTCGCCGAATCGCTCGAGTTCGATCTCTGCAAGGACCTCAGCTACAGCTATCCCGGCGCTGAGGATCCGCGCAAGCTGCAGGAGCTCGCGGAGCTGTGCAACGCCCGCTTTCGCGAGCGCTATGACGACCAGCCGGCGGCGGTCCGCGAGCTCGCGGCGGGCCGGCTCGATCAGGAGCTGCGGATCATCGAGAAGCTCAACCTTGCGGGCTTCTTCGTGCTGCATCACGAGATGCTCGAGCTTGCGCGGGAGGTCGCCTTCGAGGTGCGCGGCCGGGCGAAAGACTCCCCGCGCGCGACGTTGCCGCCCGGGCGTGGGCGCGGCTCCAGCGTCTCGTCGGTCATCTGTTATCTGACCGGGCTATCGCATGTCGACCCGATCGCCAACGAGCTTGCGATCGGGCGGTTCCTGAGCGAAGACCTGAAGGCGCTGCCCGACATCGACCTCGACTTCCCGCGCGATATCCGCGAGGTGCTGATCCCGCGCGTGCATGAGCGCTTCGGCCACGATCGCGCGGCTCTGGTCGCGGCGTTTCCGACCTACCGGGCACGCGGCGCGATCCGGGAATTGGGGAAGGTGCTGGGGCTGCCGCCGGGAGAGATCGAGCGGGTCGCGCGTGGCAGCGAGGGCTGGGACGCGCGCGGGGTGGGGCGGGACATCGAGACCGCCAGCGGTGGCGCGCCCCTGGGCGGCCGCTGGGCATGGCTGTCGCGGCTGGCGGCGCAGGCGCACGGGCTGCCACGGCACCTGTCGCAGCACTCGGGCGGGATGATCATCGCCACACGGCCGCTGATCGACTGCTGCCCGGTGGTGCCGGCAGCGATGGAGGGCCGCTACATCGCCCAGTGGGACAAGGACTCGTGTGCCGACGCGGGCTTTCTGAAGATCGACCTGCTTGGGCTGGGGATGCTGTCTGCGGTCGAGCGCTGTGTCGAACTGATCGCGCGGACGCGCGGCGAGCGGATCGATCTCAGCCGCATCCCGCACGATGACAAACCGACCTACGACGCGATCCAGAAGGCCGAGACGGTCGGCGTCTTTCAGATCGAGAGTCGCGCGCAGATGCAGTCGCTGTTGCGCACGCGGCCCAAGAACCTCAAGGACATCGCGATTCAGGTCGCGATCGTGCGACCGGGACCGATCCAGGGCGGCGCCGTCAACCCCTACATCGAACGGCTCCAGCGGTTGCGAGTCGACCCTGACTATCAGGTGCCCTACGAGCACCCGTCGCTTGAGCCGGCGCTGAGCGAGACGCTCGGGGCGATCATCTTCCAGGACCAGGTGCTGGAGGTCGCGGCGGACTTCGCCGGGTTCAGGCCGGGGGAGGCTGAGGAGCTGCGACGGGCGATGAGTCGTAAGCGCTCCGATGCCGCGATCGAAGCGCACCATCAGCGCTTCGTGGAGGGAGCGATGCACAAGCACGGGGTCGATCTCGAGACCGCCGAGCGCGTGTTCGCCAAGGTCAAGGGCTTCTCCGGGTTCGGCTTTCCCAAGGCGCATGCGGCCGCGTTCGGTCTGCTCGGCTACCAATCGACCTGGCTGCGGGTTCACTACGGGCCGGAGTTCCTGTGCGCGCTGCTGAACGAGCAGCCGATGGGTTTCTATCCGCCCGACGCGCTCGTCCACGAGGCACAGCGGCGGGGACTGGAGGTGGTCGCGCCGGATGTCAACCTGTCCGATGCCGAGTGCTCGATCGACGGTGACGGGCGAGTACTGATCGGCCTCGGCTACATCCGCGGCGTGCGGCGGACCGAGATCGAGGCGCTGGTCGCAGAGCGTGAGCGCAGCGGCCCGTTCAAGAGCCTGACGGACCTGGCGTCGCGAGCGGGTGCAGGGGCGCCGGCGCTCGACCTGCTGGCCTGGTCGGGGGCGTGCGACTCGCTGGTGACCGCCGGGGAGTCGCCTGCCGCGGAGTCGCCTGCCGCGGAGTCGCCTGCCGCGGAGGGGCCACCCCCACCTTTGAATGAGAATGAGAATGAGAATCATTATCATTCTCATTCCCGTCAGGAGTGGGGCCCGGGCATCTCGCCCCGCCGCCTGGCGCTCTGGCAACTGGGAGCTGCCACGGCCGCCCACGGCGTAGCCGGCGGCGGGACGCAGCTTGCGCTGCCGCTGGAGCTGCCGCAGGCGCCGGTGCTACCGGCGCTGTCCGGTTGGGAGGCGCTGCTTGCGGACTACCGCACGCTGGGAATGACGGTCACCTCGCACCCGATGGCGCTGCTGCGCCCGCGCTTGCCCGAAGGCTGCTGCGACAGCCGCGACCTGGTGGCGCTCACGCACGGGACGCAGGTGCGGATCGGCGGCCTCGTGGTCGCGCGGCAGCGGCCGGGGACCGCTGGAGGCGTGGTCTTCGTGCTGCTCGAGGACGAGCTGGGTGTGATCAACCTGATCGTGCCCCCGGCGGTCTACGAACGTCACCGGGTGGCAGTGCGGACTGAGCCGCTGCTGCTGGTTGAGGGCAAGCTCGAGCGCTACGCAAAAGGGGGCGGCGCGATCAACGTGCTGGTCAACAGGGTCAACCAGATCGAGGCACCAGGCGGGTTGGTCGCACAGATCCAGGACTTCTCCGTCGCCGACGAGCGCGTCCGCGCGGAGGAGAAGGCGGCAGCCGCTGCCGGTCGCGATGTCGACGAGTTCCGCGCCGTCGCGCCGCCGGTGATGAGCTTCGCGGCTGGGCGCAGGCGCTGATCCTGCCCGCTGGGAGCGGGTCAATTCTGCGAGACGCGGCCTTGCGCGACGTGACGCTCGCTCGCGCGATAAGGTCCCGGCACATGGTTGGCGTGATCATCATCGCCGTGGTCTTCACCGCGCTCGCGGTCGGGATCGGCTACGGCGCCACAAGGGGCGCGTTCAAAGGCGTCGCTGCCGCGCTTCTGACCACGAACCGCTCCGGCAGCCGCCTGCTGAATACGTCGCTGGTCGTTGTCTACCTCGGCGTTGGCATCTGCGTGCCGCTGCTGTTCATCATTGGCAACCGCGACAAGTCGGACGCCCAGGTTGGCGGCGTCAAGCTGACGGCTGCGGCGCAGGTTGGCCGCGAGCTCTTCGGTGAGCACTGCGCGGTCTGTCATACGCTCGCCGCTGACAACGCCGTCGGCAAGACCGGGCCGAACCTGGACACGCTCAAGCCGACCAAGAGCCTGATCCTCCACACGCTCGCCAACGGGTGCCTTCAGACCCTGGTGGGCAAGGACTACAACACCATCTGCCTCGGCTACGGCACGATGCCCGCGGACATCCTGCAGGGCCGTCAGGCCCAGGATGTGGCCGCGTTCGTCTCCAGCGTCGCCGGTCACGCCTAGCGGACCACCTCGCGCCAGATTGGACCGCTCCCCAAGTGGGCGCCGTCGTCGGCGTCGCCGGTCTCTCGCGGCGGCGAGTCCCCGCGGAGGCGCCGGTTTCTCGCGGAGGCCGGTTCCCGCGGAGGCGTCGGCTCAAACCTAAGAGCTCCTAAAGGCTGAGTCCGGGTTTCCGCAAACTGCGGGGAAGCTTGTGACGACTGACACGCTTCTGTCCTCGGGCGTTGGTACGCTCGCGCCTACGTCAAATGCTGAATTCCTGCTAGCCGCCTGTTTTCGAGGCTGGTTGGGAACGGGGGACCCAAGTTGTTTGGGGCGAATCGCGTTCAAGGGAACGCGTAGCGCCGCTCTTTCGGCGCGAGCCCGTCAGCTAACCCCGTAAGCGCCGCAAAGAGAAAGAGGACGCGATCTCAAATGCCGCCAACGGGGTCGACATTCACGGACTGGCAGCAGTTCGACGACGAACGCCGCTTGCTGATCGACGAAGACTTCAGCTGGTCTGACCCGCCTGCACGCTCACGTCGGCGCATCACAGAGGATCCGATTCGGGCCCGGCGCAGTAACTCGGTCACTGAGTTCGAGCGGGCTGTCGAGCGCGACGGCCGGGATCAGCCTACGGAGGTCCACAGCCACTTCGACGAGATGATGCGCGAGTGGAATCAGGCATATGGCGATGGCGCGAAGCACGACGGGTACACAGCGAGCGAGGCGTGCCCGGGCGACGGCCGGGCGTACACAGCGGAGGGCCAGGCGTACGCAGGCAACGGCCATGCGTATACAGCCGACGGTCAGGCGCACGCAGGCAACGGCGAGGCCCACGCCGGCGACGAGGTGTACGCGTACGACGACGGGTACGTGGACGACGCGGCGGCCGCCTTCGACCACGATGACCTCGCCGGCTACTCCCAGGCGCCCGTGCGCGAGGATCGCTCCGGCGGGTTCGACCTATCCGATCCGGGCAGCGGCTTCGATGCTTCCGGTCGCCGCACCGTCGTGATCACCGGCCGTGGCGATGACCGCTTCATCCCGGCCCCACGTCGCCGCGCGCCGTCATCTGAGCTGCGCTTCCACGAACGTGCCGGTTTCAGCCCTGACCGCACAGGGCTCTGGGCGGTCCTGCTCGGCCTCGCATTGCTCATCGGCTGCGTCGTTCACTGAGCGCGCGCGCTCGGCGCCCGCTATTTCGCTGGGCCTGGCGGCGGCCTCGGCTCAGTGCGTCTTTGGTGGCTGCACGGATATGGGCGCGTCAAACTGATCGTAGGTGTGGTGCATGAAATGCGCCGTGGCCGTCATCTCCAGCTCAAGCGTGCGATGGGTCGTTTTGTCCACCCAGATCGTGAAGAACCCTGGGGTCTGAGGGTCGGCGAACGAGACGACCCAGACCGCACGACCTTGGACGGTCGCGCTGCCGAGAATCGTGGCGTCCTGCACGAGCGGAGTCCAGTAGGGCGTGATCGGATCGATCGGGCTCTGCGCCGACTCCTTCCAGTTGCCGCCCTGGCTGCGATCCCAGCGCCGCTTACCGATGATGATCGTCTCCCCCTCGCCGCGAACCTGGAAACGCAGGCGGTTGGGCGCGACTGCGTAGTAGGTCGTGTACACCACTTCGGTGGGGTTGGCAGCCAGGCGCTCGTGCGTCACCATCGAGCGAATCTGCTTGTATTCGGCGGCCGCGTCGCGCACCACAGCCAAGGCCTGTGACGTTGGACCGTGCGCCGGCAGCGTGAAGCTGAGATGGCTGCCGTCGTCGAAGCTGATCGTCGCGTGAGCTGGGATCTCGCGGGTGGGGAACACCGCCTCATAGCAACCGGCGCTGCATGCGGTTGCCGTCGCGCTCGAGTGGCTGCCGTCGCGACCGGTGATCGTCAGCTTTGGGCGTAGCCCCGTGGCTCCGCGGCCGCTCCCGGCAAACACGGTCGCGACCACCAGCAGTCCATGCGTTCGCGGAGCGACTGCGAGCCCGACTGCGAGCTTCCGATCCTCGCCGGCCAGCACGACGGCGCCGGCGGGCTGATCGCCCAGGGTGGCCGGCGTGAAGCGCTGAACAAGGCTGACGCCGCTCGGCGCGACGAACGTGAAAAACGTGGCGGCGACGGCCACGAGCACAATCAGTGCCAACTGCGCCACGATCCAGCGGCGTCGCGATCTCGTTGGGGTCATCGGGGAGCCGCTCCAATGGTGACCGGAATCCGCGCGAGATACTCCGTCAAGTCGTGTCTGACCGTGATCTCGAGCTCCCAGTGGCCTGGCAGCTGCAGGGGCGCGTGGGTGACCCGGAAGCGGCTTCCCGAAAGCTGGACGACGTTCAGGTTCGATGGCTTCCCCTGCGGGGACACGGCAGCCAGGTCAACCTCGCCGATCGTGAGATGGCGGGCGCTCGTGACCTTCATGTCGATCGTGTTGGCGCCTGCCACGGCCGGTCGGACCGTGACGAGCGCCTTGAACGGCCCGGCCGAGCGGGTCGCCGTGAAGGTCGTCGCGTGCGCCGGGCGCGGGCTTGTGAGCACGCTCTTGGCGGGCGCCTCATCCACGAGCGCCGCGGTGACGCCGACTACCGCGGCGAGCAGTGCGAGCTCGATCCCCATGGCTCTGATGAAACGCGTGCGGACCGCCTGCACGGCAGCGCCGGCGCGCAGCGCGGGCACCGACACGCGGTTGTTGAATGCGCCCAGGGCCAGTAATGGCAGCACCAGACCGATCTTCGCCAGGATCAGGACGCCGTACGTGGTCTGCCACAGCCCGCGCCAAACCCGCACCTCCAGATAGGCGCTCACGATGCCGGCCGCGCCGAGCAGCGGCACCGAGATCATCGCCATCAACGAGAACCGCGGGACGCTCACAGCGGCCAGCTGCCACCGCTGCTCCGGGCGGCTGAATGCAATTGCTCCCAGCACGAAGGCGAGGCCCCCAAGCCAGACGGCGGCGGCGGTGATGTGCACTCCGTCGGCAACGAAGGCCAGCGGTCCCGACACGCTCGCGTGGCCTGAGTCCGTGCTCGTCAGCAACAGGCAGACGCCGGCGACGGCGAGTAGCAATTGCCTCGGGAAGCGCCACCGCCGCTCCCACGCCTGAAGGCTCAGCGCGATCAGCGCGAAGACCGCCGCCAACCAAGCGCGCACCAGCCAAAGCTCGCCGAACCGCTGGTGGCGCACTGTCTCGAGCGCGAGCTTGCCGAAGCCGGCCGGCAAGCCGGTGCCCGCAGACTCGGCTGCCTCGAACGGCAATCCCAGAACTGCCACGACTGCGAGTAGCGCGCCACCGATCGTCAGCGCCCTGAGCAGCAGCCGTCGGACGCCGTCGTCGGCTTCGCGCAGTGCCCATAGCAGCGCGATCGCGCCGCCGGCGCAGCCCAGCAGCAGCGCGAGGTTGAGGAAGCGCACGACTCCGAAGCCCAGCGAGATGCCCTCTGGGATGTTGCCCCGCGCGAGCAGTTCGGCGCCGATTCGCCCGGCGCTGCCGCGCGCGCCGACCGAAAAGTTGTAGACGCCGTGGACCACGTGCGTGTCCGCGGACGTCACCCGCCATGCGACGGTGTAGGTGCCGTCGGGCAGCCGTCCCGGAATTGCCACGGCGATCTTGTCCGGGGCGGGATGCGTCACCGTGGTGCCGGACACCAGCTTGCCGGCCGCGTCGTACACGGCGAGGGCCGGCACGGTCACGGACTCGTCATAGGTGATGGACACCGTCGGCGGCGAGGCCTTCACCACGCCGCCGATCGCCGGACTGTTGGTGATCGGGTAGGCGTGAGCCGAGGCGCCGGCTGCGAGCAGTAGGAACGTCAGGCAGGCGGCGAGCGTGACTCTGTAAATCCGGGCTCGCATGAGATCGCAACGCCCGACACATCCGCCAGGCGTCGCAGATCGTAGCCACTCGTCCGAGCTCGGTGCGCCACCAGACGAGCGCCTTCCCGCGCCCCCGATCGGCCCTGATCGCTCAGAGTGTGAAGCTCGATCGACGGCCCACCTCGACCCGGAGATGAGCAATTAAGACGGCTGCTATCGTCAATGCGCCGGGGAGTTTCGGCTCAATTTTTGTGTAACGGTCCGAGTTGGGCAGCCGGGGGCGGCCCCAAGAAGGCCCCAAGAAGGAGGAATGTGTATGTCGCGTCGTATTGCTTTCCGCGCGCTTCCGGCGCTCGTATCGGCCGCTGTTGTGTTCGCTGCTGGTTCGTCGATGGCCAGCGCCTCTGTCAAGGCGCACGCCGCCGCCACCACCAGCATCAGCGTGAAGGCGACTGAATACCATTTCGCGCTGTCTGCGACTTCGCTGAAGAAGCCCGGCACCGTGACGTTCAAGATCAAGAACGCCGGCCACGTCCCGCACGACTTCAAGATCGACAACAAGACCAGCAAGATGATCTCGCCAGGCAAGAGCACGACGCTGACAGTCAAGTTCGCCAAGAAGGGCAGCTTCTACTACGAGTGCACCGTCCCAGGTCACGCTGCGCTCGGTATGAAGGGTTATTTCAAGGTTAAGTAAGACCGCTGCGACGCCCGTTTTTGCGGGTTCGGAGTTCAACGGGCCCGGTGCTTACGCGCCGGGCCCGTTGTCGTTAAGTGGTGCGCAGGCCGCTATCACGTAAAGTTCACCGCCTAGGTAGTGCATACGTACTGACCCGCTGGCCGTTCCCGCTGCTAGATAAACCGGGGTTTGATTGCGTGACCGGCGCGCGGGTTGGCATACATCGTCGCGACGCAGGCCCTGCATTAGTGACATGCTCTGCCCATGACTGGTGATATGCCCCTTGGCGACGCCGCCAAGGCGATCGGTGTCAGCGTTGACACGCTACGGCGCTGGGACCGGGCGGGCAAGCTCCACACGCACCGCGACGAGCGCAACCACCGCGTCGTTTCAGCCGCCGAGGTTGAGCGACTCACGACCCGCCCGAGCCGGCACCAAACCGGCTCGCAGTCCTCTGCTCGTAACCGCTTTCCCGGAGTCATCCGGTCGGTCGAGGTCGACGGCGTGATGGCTCTGGTGGAGATCGAGGTCGGCGACTTACTCGTCACCGCGGCGATCACACGGGACTCGGTCGAGGAGCTCGGGCTGGCACCTGGCGTCGTCGCGACGGCATTCGTAAAGGCCACCTCGGTGATGGTCGACGTCGACCGCCGGCGCTAACCGTCGTCCAACAGGATCGGTCCTTTTGGCTATCGGAGAGCGAGAGCTCGGCTGACGGCGGAAACGCCGTCGGGACGGCTAACCGCCGATGTACGACATCTCGACCTTAGGCTCGTCGCCGCGGCGGGCCGAACGGGCTTCCGAGTAGCGGTCGCTGCGGGCGGTCCAGATCCCGCGGATCGCGGCGCCCAATTCGATATCGCTGACGCCTCCGCGCAGCGGTGCGCGAAGGTCGTGCCCGCGTCCGGTGAAGAGGCAGGTGTAAAGCTGGCCGTCGGCCGAGAGCCGCGCACGCGTGCAGCCGCCGCAGAACGGCTGCGTAACCGAAGAGATCAGCCCGATTTCGCCGGCGCCGTCCAGGTAGCGGTAGCGGCTTGCGACCTCGCCTGGATAGTTGGGCTCCACAGGCTCCAGCGGCCAGTGTTCCTGCAGCATCCCCAGGATCTCGGCGGACGAGAGGACTTCATCGAGCTTCCAGTTGTTGGTGTTCCCGACGTCCATGTATTCGATGAAGCGCAGCGTGTGGCCGGCAGCCCGGAAATGTGCGGCCATCTCCACGACCGCATGGTCGTTGACGCCACGCTTGACGACCATGTTGACCTTGACCGGTCCGAGGCCTGCAGACGCGGCCGTTTCGATCCCGTCGAGGACGGTCGCGACCTTGACGCGGACGCCGTTCATCGCCGTGAAGGTCTCGTCATCGAGCGCGTCGAGGCTGACGGTCACGCGGGAGAGTCCGGCCTCTGCCAGCACGCTCGCACGACGTGCGAGCAGCGATCCGTTGGTGGTGAGCGCGATGTCGGTAATGCCCTCGATCGAGGCGAGCATCTCGACGAGTCCCTCGAGGTTCCGGCGTAAGAGCGGCTCGCCGCCCGTCAGACGAACCTTCGTGACGCCCTCGGCCGCAAACAGGCGGACCAGCCTGGTGATCTCCTCGTAGGAGAGAAGCTCCGTGCGCGGCAGGAACGCAAAGTCCGGTCCGAAGACCTCGCGTGGCATGCAGTAGGTACAGCGAAAATTGCAGCGGTCCGTAACGGAGATCCGCAGGTCGGACAAGCGCCTGCCAAAGCTGTCTTGCGTGACGCTGCCCTGTTTACGTGTCGCGCTCATGTACCTCTCATCCAGACCTCTCAGCTACTCATTGACGGGCGCCGTGTGTAAGCGTCGGACGACGAGTACGATCCGAAGCATGGTAGTGGAGGTGCGGTTATTCGCAATTTTGAAGCAGCGCGCCGGACGTGATTCAGTCGCGGTGGATTTGAGTGAGGGCGCCACGGTCGCGGACGCACTCGGTGCACTGGCAGAGTTGCCGGGCCTGGATATATTGACCCGGGTGCCCGTGAGGATGGCCGTAAACCGTGACTACGCGACGCTCGAGACACCGCTCACGTCGAACGACGAGCTTGCCTTGATTCCACCCGTCAGCGGCGGATCTGCGCCACCGGTCTACGTGAAGGTCACCGCTGCGTCGCTCTCCCTTGATGCGCTGGTGCGCCTCGTCTCTGACCCGAGCGCGGGAGCGATCGTCACTTTCCAAGGGCTGCCTCGTGATGTGCCAGCGCTGGATTACGAAGCCTATGGCGAGATGGCGCACGAGCGCATGACGGCGATCCTCCTCGACTGTGTGCAGCGTCACGGGCTGACGGCCGCGGCCGCTGAACATCGCGTCGGCAAGGTTCCGAGTCTCGAGTCCAGCGTGATCGTTGCCGTGTCGGCGCCCCATCGCGTCGAGGCGTTTGCGGGTGCAAGGGAGGCGATTGACCGGATCAAGGCCGAGGCTCCGATCTGGAAGGTCGAGGTTCGCAACGACGGCAGCACAACTCCGGTTGAGGGCGTGGTGCCCCAGTGACCGTGGGACGTCTCAGCCATCTGGACGAGCACGGAGTCGCGCGCATGGTCGACGTTGGCGCCAAGCCCGTGACCGAGCGCCGTGCCGTCGCGCGGGCGCGGGTGCGAATGTCGCCGGCCACAGCCGCCGCGATCATGGCCGGCGAGACCCCGAAAGGCGAGGCGCTGCTGGTCTCGCGGCTCGCCGGGATCCAGGCCGCCAAACGCACTGCTGACCTGATCCCGCTCTGCCATCCCCTGGCACTCACATCCGTCGACGTCGATGTGAGTCTCGACGTCGACGGAGGGCTTGTCGAACTTGTCGCCGACGCGCGCACGGTCGCCTCGACCGGGGTCGAGATGGAGGCGATGACTGCCGCGAGCGTCGCTGCATTGACGCTCTACGACATGGTCAAGGGATTGGAGCGCGGAGTCGAGATCGAGGCGGTCGTTCTGCTCGAGAAGAGCGGTGGCCGCAGTGGGACCTGGCGGCGTGACGCCGGCGACTGACGCGCGGCTTGGCGGATTGATCCTCGCAGGGGGAGACGGGTCAAGGTTCGGCCCAGAGTCAAAGCTCATCCAGGAGCTCGCCGGGCGGCCGTTACTGGAATACGCCGTTTCCGCGATGTGCGAGGTATCCGCCATCAATCCGATCGTCGTCGTGCTCGGCGCTCATGCCGACGAGATTCGGGCTCGGGTCCGGTTCGGCCGCGCTGGATCGGTGATATGCGACCAGTGGTCGCGTGGGATGTCCGAGACACTCAAGTTCGGCCTGGACGCTTTGGGCTCGGCCGACCGGGTTGTCGTCATGCTCGGCGATTCCCCGACGGTCACCCCGCGCGTCGTCGAACGCTTCGTCTCGGCAGAGCCGGGATCACGAGCCGTCTATGACGGGCGTCCAGGTCATCCAGCTGTACTGGGGGCATCGCACATAGAACGCCTGCGCTTGGTCGCGGGCGACAAAGGTGCGCGCGGACTCCTCGACGGACCAGGCATTGAGTGCTCGGATCTCTGCTCAGGCCTGGACGTGGATACGCCTGCAGACCTTGAGCTGGTGCGAGCCGCGTGGCGCTAGGAGTCGTGCGACGGACGCAGTGACCGAGGGAGGCCCAGCCAACTCGGCCTCAGCGCGGGCGGATCGCGCCCTCGGCGCTGACCAGCGGCTGGCCGACGCGGCCGGAGCGCGCCGCGATCACCTCGGCCATGATCGAGATCGCGACCTCCTCCGGCGTCGCCGCGCCGATGTCGAGGCCGCACGGCGAATGCACACGGCTCAGCCCCTCCTCGTCCACGCCTGCCTCCGCCAGCCGCGTGTTGCGCTGCTCCGCGGTGCGCCGGCTCCCCAGCGCGCCGATGTAGCCCACGTCGCTGCGCAGCGCCGCGAGCAGGGCGGGCTCGTCGAACTTGGGGTCGTGGCTGAACACGATCACGGCGTCGCGCTCTCGCAGGCGCCGTTCGTCGATAGCGCGGTCGGGCCAGTCGACGCGGACCTCGGCAACGCGCGAGAAGCGGTCCGAGCGCGCGAACGCCTCGCGCGCATCGACAATCACAACCCGATAGCCAACCTGGCGCGCGAGCCCCGCAACGGCGGCGGAGTAATCGATCGCGCCCACGAGCATGAGCGTCGGCGGCACGCCGAAGGTGTGCAGGTGCACGCTTCGCGTTTGCCCAAGCGCCTCGCCGCCGTCGCCGTAGTGGCGCAGCGCGCTGGTCCGCCGCTCGCTGAGCGCGACCAGGTCACCGGCAACCGTGTGATCGAGCAACTCGGGACCGCCGAAGCCGCCGAGCACACGCCCGTCGACGACGGCTAGCTTGGTGCCGGCCAACGGGCCTCCCACGGGCGTCGCGACAGCGACGGCATGCTCGAGTGCGACCCCTTCGAACGCCTCGGCGCAGACCTCTCGCGCGCTCCCGCGCAGCTCGTGGACGAGCACCTCTACGCTGCCGCCGCACATCAGGCCGGCAGTTTGGGCGAGTTCGTCCGAGACGCCATAGCGGAGCAGCCGCGGCGCCTCCGTGCCGTTCATGATTTCGAGTGCGTTGGTGACGACGTCGGCCTCCACGCAGCCGCCTGTGATCGAGCCCTCGATCGAGCCCTCGCTGTCGATCAGCATGAAAGCTCCTGGCTCGAACGGCGAGGAGCCCTCCGCGCCGACGAGCAGGGCGCAGACAACGCGGCGCCCGTCGGCAAGCCACCGAGCCCCAACCGCTACCTGCTCGGTCACAACACTCATTCGCTCATATTTGCAGACGACGGGAAGCTTGCTGCTCTCAGAGATTTCGGTGCAGTAGCCACCGTCAGCGGCCTGTCTATGCGCTGCCTATGCAGCTCATTTTCGCTCTGTTAGACGTGCCCTGAAACAGCGAAGCGCGCTGGTACATTGCCAACACTTGGGGACTGGTGGGAATTCACTCAAGCCTGGCAGTAATGGAAGGAAGAGGTATGGATCAAGCTACGAACGGCTCCGCTGCTACGAGCGAGAAACCGGCGGCGCCGGAGCGCGTAGTGCTCGACGTCGTTAATTACGGCAACGCATCCGAAGACGGCCATCTGACGCGGAGGCACGCGCTCAAGGGCGGCGCCGCCGCGCTTGTCGGCGCTGCGGTTGCCGCGGTCAGCGGGGCCGATGCGAGTGGTGCACTCGCTGCCACGAAGAAGAAGGCGACGAAGAAGAAGCTGACGATCAACGTCAACGGGAAGAACCACGTCGTCCAGTTGAGCTCGGACACGATGCTTCTTTACGTGCTGCGCGACGAGATGCACCTGCGCGGCCCGAAGTTCGGCTGCGGACTGTCTCAGTGCGGTGCGTGTGCCGTACTCGTCGACGGCAAGCAGATCCGCTCGTGTGTCACGCCCGTGGGTGGCCTCCCGGCAACGACGGGTAAGAACCAGATCGTCACTCTCGACGGCCTCGCCGAGACCTGGCACGGCAAGAGCGGTAAGGCGAAGGTCAAGAAGGGGCAGTTGCACCCGCTCCAGCAAGCCTGGATCGATGAGCAGGTCCCCCAGTGCGGCTACTGCCAGTCCGGCATGATCATCCAGGCCGCTGACCTGCTGGCCAAGACTCCGCGCCCAACCGTCGCGGAGATCAAGAAGGCGATGAATGGCCACATCTGCCGTTGCGGCACCTACAACGGGATCATCGCCGCGATCCAGCGCGCTTCGAAGGAGATGGCATGAGCATCGTCACGAGAAAAGGTCGGAAGGCCGGCCCCGATCAGGACGGCGAGATCTTCGAAGGCAGCGGCCTCACTCGCTCCACCTTCCTGAAGACGGGCGGCGCCCTGGTCATCGGCATCGCGCTTCCGGCGGTCCTGGAAACGGCGAGTGCAGAGGCCAGCGTGTCGCCCGTGAAGGAGGTCCCGACACTGCCGCCGGTTTCGGCGGCGGGGATCAGCCCGACGGTGCTCAGCTCGTACCTGGCGATCAACGCCGATGGCACCGTAACCGCCTTCACTGGCAAGGTCGACCTCGGCCAGGGTAATCAGACGGCGATCTCGCAGATCATCGCCGAGGAGCTCTACCTCACGCCCGACAAGATCAATCTGATCATGGGCAACACCGACGTCACCCCCAACCAGGGATACACCGCCGGCAGCACGACGATCCAGACCATGTGGACGACGATGCGCCCGGCAGCCGCGTTCGGCTACCAGACCCTTTTGCAGATGGCAGCGAGCGCCTTGGGCGTGCCAGCGGCCAACCTGACGGCATCGGGTGGGGTCTTCACCGACAAGAACAATCCGTCGACCAAGGTCTCGTACGGCGCGCTGGTCAACGGCCAGGTGCTCACGCAGACGATGCCATTCACCGCGACGAAGGCCGGTGTCTTCTCAGCGCTGAACGTGACGACGATGAAGCCGATCAGCGAATACACGGTCGTCGGCCAATCGGCCCCCCGCATCGATATCCCGCTGAAGGTGACGGGTGAGTACGAGTACGTGCAGGACGTGCGTGTGCCGGGCATGCTCCACGGCCGGGTGATCCGCCCGCCGGCCATCGGGGCGCAGCTGGTGACCGTCGGTCCGGCTCCCAAGGGCGTTCAGATCGTGCGGATCAACAACTTCCTGGCGGTCGCCGCCGAGGATGAATGGACCGCGATCCAGGCGGCCCAGAACCTCAAGGTGACCTGGACCGAGTGGAAGGGTCTGCCGACGATGGCGGGCCTCCAGCAGTACATCTACGACTCGCCCGAGATCAAGGGCTCGCCGGCGCTGGTCACAAGCTCGGCGGACGCGACCACGCAAGCCACGGTGGACCCGATCCCGGCGCCGCCAAACTGGACGCTGGCTCAGGCCAGGCAGAACGTCGCCACGGCCATGGCCGGCGCGGCGAAGACCATCTCTGCGGACTACGACACGCCGATGAACACCCACGGGACGCTCGGTCCGTCCTGCGCCGTCGTCTCCGTACTACCCACCCAGGTGATGGTGTGGTCCGGCACGCAGGGTCCGAGCGGTGTCGTCACGGCCGTCGCCGGTGTGCTTGGCGTCAATCCCAACATCGTCCACGTTCACGCGTTCCCAGCCTCCGGCTGCTACGGACGCAACGGCTCTGACCTCGTTTCCATCGACGCGGCGCTGATGGCGCAGGCGCTGGGCGTGCCGGTCCGCGTGCAGTACATGCGGGCCGACGAGACGGTCTGGGATCCGAAGGGGCCGGCCACGCTCCACCAGCTGCAGGGCGGAATCGACGCATCGGGCAACGTCGTCGCCTACCAGCACGAGGGATGGCTCGCCGGCGCTCAGTACGACACCACCATCATCGGTGCCGTGCTGGCCGGTAAGTCCGCCTACACGCTGGGTGGCGGCAGTTGGTCGAGCGGTTATCAGGTCTATACATTCCCCAACACCGCGGTAATCGCCCACTCGCAGCCGGACCTCGCAACCGCGCAGAACGGCGGAATGGGCGTGTACTCAGCCTGGCTGCGCTCACCGGCGCAGTTCCAGGTGACGTTCGCCCACGAGTCGTTCGTCGACGAGCTGGCTGCGCTCGCAGGGGTCGACCCAGTGCAGTTCCGGCTGAAGTACCTCACCGATGAGCGCTACATCAACGTGCTGAATCACGTAGCGGCAATGGCGGACTGGCAGACGCGCCCCTCACCGGCCGGAGGCGCCACCCAATACCGGGTGGTTACGGGCCGCGGCGTGGCGATGGCGCTACGCGACGGAACGTACGCCGGCAACGTCGCTGAGGTCCAGGTCGACCGGCACACCGGCCAGATCACGGTCACCCAGATGTGGGGCGCGCAGGACTGCGGCCTGGTCGTCAATCCGCGTGCAGTCGAGCTCGGGGCTCAGGGCGCGATCATGCAGGGCGTCAGCCGTACGCTGATCGAGGAGCTGCAGTTCGACCAGTCGATCATCACCAGTGACGACTGGGTCAGCTACCCGGTGATCCGCTTTGAGGAGGCGCCTCCGATCAAGTTCGACGTGCTCAACAACCCGAACTTCACGATGAACGGTTCGGGTGAGCCGCCGATGACGCCGACGGCCGCCGCGATCAACAACGCGGTGTTCGACGCGACAGGCGTCCGTCTCCGGAGCATGCCGCTCAAGCCGGCCAAGGTCTTGGCCGCGCTCAAGGCGGCTGGTAGGTACGTCGCCGTCGCGCCGGTCAAGAAGAAGACCACCACGCCGGTCAAGAAGAAGACGACCGCCAAGTAGTTCCAGCCGTTAGCAGTCGGTTCGGCCGGGTCTCCTCGAGGCCCGGCCGAAGCCGTTAAGGGCCTTTCGGGCTTCGAAACACGGGGCGGTATCGTGCCGTGGGTGGCCGGCGATGCGGTTCCGACGATCTGTGAGTGGGGTGGGGGTCGCGAGGCTTTCGAGCGTTGGCTGAACCGCTTCTACGACCTGATCGAGTCCGACGCGCCGGATATCGCTGCGCTTTTTGGCGGATCGGTTAGCGCGGAGCATCGCGTCCACGTGACTGACTGGTGGGTCGAGGTCATGGGTGGGCCTGCGACGTACTCTGAGCAGCGCGGCGGCTACGGGCACATGCTCGCGCGGCACAAGGGTCTGGAGATCACTCCCGAGCAGCGACTCGCATTCGTGACTTTGCTCAGTCGAGCTGCCGATGATGTGAGCCTCCCGGCTGACCCGGAGTTTCGTGCTGCGATCGTCGGGTACGCGGAGTGGGGGTCGCGCCTGGCCGTGCATAACTCACAGCCGGGAGTGGAGGTTGTTGAGCAGGCGCCGGTCCCGCGGTGGGGTTGGGGTGTGGCGCCACCCTACCAGCCGTAGCGATGCCTTGGGAATGGCCAGTCGCGATGGGCTGCGCCTTTTTGTTGGTGCTGGTGACAACTCCTGCGGGCGTGTCTGGGGCGGTGTTGCTGCTGCCGATCCAGTTGAGCGTTCTGGACGTTCCCAGCCCAGCGGTGACACCTACGAATCTGTTGTTCAACGTGGCGGCAGTACCCGGCGGTCTGATGCGGTTCTGGCATGAGCGTCGCCTGCTGAATCCGCTGACGGGGCTGCTGGTCGCGGGCACGTTGCCCGGTGTCATCGCCGGAGCGGTCAGCCGCGTTGAACTGCTGTAGAGCGGCCAGGCCTTCGAGCGGGTTGCGGCCGGGGTGCTGTTGCCGCTTGGGCTTTGGCTCGCGCTCGGCAGCCAGCGCCTTGAGCGATCCCGGCCGGAGCCAACGTCGAGCACGAGACGCTGGATCTGGTTGCTGTCGGTGGTGGTCGGAACCGTGGGGGGTACCTATGAGATCGGCGGTGGATCGCTACTCGCGCCAGTGCTGCTGGCGGTCGGCTTCTCGGCGTATGAGGTCGCTCCCGCCACCCTGAGCGCCACCTTCCTGGCGTCAATCGGTGGGATCGTCACTCTCCAGATCCGTCAGGTCTCTCACGGCGGCGCGATCGCCCCGGGCTGGGTGCTTGGAGCGCTTCTCGGGGCCGGCGGGTTCGCCGGCAGCTATTTGGGCGCCCGCCTTCAACGCCATCTTCCGGAACGATCGATCCGCAAGCTACTTGGTGCGATCGCCTGCCTCGTGGCGCTGCGTTACATTCAACAAGGCATCACCACCGACCACCCCTCACGAGCCGCGATACACGCGACCATCGGTCCCGGCGCCGCAAACGCCTGAGCGCTCAGAGTAGCGAGTAGCCTTCTGTAGGTGCTACGCCTAAAGCTGATGTCGCTGTTGCCGTTCCTGTCCCGATGGCTGGAAGTAGCACCCACGGCGTGTTGCGGAACGTGCCCGACCTGCATCGGGACCGCTGTCACCGGACTCGTGCTTCCGATGGCAACCAAGCCGCTGCGCAAAGACGAGGTCGATTGATGACCCTGGCGCTGGATGCTAGGTTCGCCGCCTGAACGCCTGAACGCCTGAACGCCTGAACGCCTGCGCGGCCAGCTCCCGCGACAAGTATCACTGTGCATGTGAACCGCCCGGCGGCTCTGCGATCTCGGCGCCGCAAGCCTCGGGATTCCCAACGCCTCTTCCAACAGCGTCAGAGGAGCTTGTCTAGTGTGATCGGCAGGTCGCGCACGCGGCGGCCAGTTGCGTTGTAGATCGCGTTCGCAATCGCTGCGGCCACGCCGGTGATCCCGATCTCGCCGATTCCGCGCGCGCCTGCCGGGGCGTATGGGTCGGGGATGTCGGTCCACATCACATCGATGTGTGGGACGTCCATGTGCACCGGCACGTGGTACTCGGCGAGGCTCGGGTTCATGATCCGGGCGGTTCGTTCATCGAACGCGGTGTCCTCCATGAGCGCGAGGCCGATCCCCATGATGATTCCGCCACGGAACTGGCTCGCGGCGGCCTTGGGATTGATGATGCGCCCACAGTCATACGAGCCGAGTACACGGTCGACGCGAGCCTCGCCGGTGACGGTGTTGACGCGCACCTCGCAGAAGACCGCTCCGGTTGAATGCATCGAGTAGGTCCGGGTCTCATCTGGGTCGGCGGCGGACGCGACGGCGGTCAGCTCGTCGCGGCCCGCCCGTTCCAGCATCCTTGAATAGCTGTCCCAGCGAGTCGGGTCGGCGAGCTCGCACAGCCCCTCGTCTCGACCTCCGACCTCGTCGGCTGTCAGACCGGCCAGGGGCGAGTCGTCGCTGGCAAGTGCGAGCAACTGCCCGACGAGCACGCGCTGGGCGGCGATCACCGCGCCGATGATGGACGCCGTCTGACCGGAGCCCCCGGCGATCAAGCTGCCCGGGAACGAGGAGTCGCCGTGGGCGACAGTCACTCGCTCAAGCGGCAGGCCGAGCCGCTCGGCGGTGATGATCGTCTGGGTCGTCGAGGTCCCCATGCCCATGTCGTTGGCCGGCACTTCGACCGTCACGTGGCCGGTCTTGTCCATCCTGATCCGCGCGGCGGCGCCGGGGAAGCGGTGGTAGGGGTAGGTCGCGGTGGCGCAGCCCATGCCGATCAGCCATTCGCCCTCCCGGCGGCCGCCCGCTGGCGACCGCTGCTTCCAGCCAAAGCGCTCGGCGCCGGCGCGCCACGCGTCAACGAGGTGACGGGCGGAGAATGGCAGCCCCGAGCTCGGGTCCTTCTCGGGCTCGTTGCGGATGCGCAGCTCGATCGGGTCCAGACCGAGCTCGATCGCGAGCTCGTCGATCGCCGATTCCAGCGCGAAGGTGCCGACCGATTCCCCGGGCGCGCGCATGAACGAGTTGGAGAGCATGTCCATGTCGACGACCTGCTGGTTGGTCTTCAGCGTCTCCGTCGCGTAGATGTGTCGCGCCGGAAAGGTGAACTGCTCGGCGAGAGCGTTGTACGGGGTCATCGCCGAGAGACCGGTGTGAATGAGCGCCGTGAAGCGGCCGTCGTCGCCAGCGCCGATCGCGACTCGTTGCTCGGTGTTCGTACGACCGCCGACCAGACGGTAGACGCCCTCGCGCGTTAGCGTGAGTCGCACGGGGCGCCCGGCGAGCTTGGACGCTGCCGCCGCGAGCACATGGTGAGACCACAGCGTTTTGCCGCCGAACCCGCCTCCGACATAGGGCGAGGTGAGATGCACCTGGGTCTCGTCAATCTCGAAGACCTGCGCGAGCGTCCACGCGTGTAGTGATACGCCCTGGCTGGCATCGTGGACGATCAGGTCGTCACCGTCCCACGCGAGCGTGACTGCGTGGGGCTCGATCGCGTTCTGATTGTGACGCGGGGTTCGATAACTGAGGTCGATCGCGTGGGGCGCGTCGGCGAGGGCGGCCTCGGCATCGCCAACGAGAACCTCGACCGGCTGCCCGACGAGACTGTCAGGCGTGCGCGCATGCGCCCTGGCCTCAGCGAAGGTTCGCGGTGGCGAGGATTCGAAGTCAACCTTGATCAGCGAGGCGGCATGGTCGGCCTGCTCCGGTGTCTCGGCCAGGACGACCGCGACCGGTTCACCGTTCCAGTGGATGCGGTCGTCCTGCATGACCGGCAGGGTGCTGCCTCCGGCCGCCTTCGGCGCCGTGAGAAACAGTGGCGTCGGTTGCATTCGCGGGGCGTTGCGATAGGTCATGACGAGCACGACGCCGGCTGCGGCCTCGGCGGCGCTCGTGTCGAGCGAGGTGATGTGGCCGCGCGCGACGGTGCTATACCGCAGTGCGGCGTAGACCATGCCGTCCATCACGTACTCGGCGGCGAAGCGCGCATCGCCCCGGACCTTCAGCGGCCCATCCAGCCGCGACACCTGCGCGCCGATGAGACCGTGCTTGGCACGCAGCACCGGATCGGGGCCGGCCGTCGGCGTCCAGCCGTCGGCGGGGACGGCCACCGCGGTCTGCGGATCGGTGGCGCTCATGAGCTGGCTCCCGCGGTCAGCTGTTGCAGGACGGCGCCGATCGTTCGACGGGTGAGATCAATCTTGAATGCGTTGCCGGCCAGTGGACGGGCGTCGGCAAGCTCGGCATCGGCCGCTTCAAGGAAGCTGAACTCCGTCGCCGGCCGGCCCCGCAACGTCTCCTCGGCGCGCCACGCCCGCCATGGCTTGGTGGCAACCCCGCCGAGAGCGAGCCGCACGTCTGCGATCGCGCCGCCGTCGAGCTTGAGCGCGGCGGCGACTGAAACGAGCGCGAACGCGTAGCTGGCGCGGTCACGCACCTTGCGATAGGTCGAATGCGCGGCGAGATCAGACGGGGGCAGCTGTACAGCAGTGATCAGCTCGCCAGGCTCCAGGACAGTTTCGACATCGGGACGATCCCCGGGGAGCCGGTGAAGGTCGCAGAGCGCGACCGTGCGCTCTCCCGACGGGCCGCGAAGGTGGACGACGGCGTCTAACGCGGCGAGGGCGACGCACATGTCCGACGGGTGGGTGGCGACGCACGCGGGCGAACCACCGAGGATCGCGTGGACGCGGTTGAAGCCTTCGATCGCATCGCAGCCCTCGCCCGGGGACCGCTTATTACAGCGCGAGCCGTCGGTGTCGTAGAAATAAGCGCAGCGGGTGCGCTGCAGCAGATTGCCACCAACCGTTGCCATGTTCCGGATCTGGGCCGAGGCGCCGGCGACGATCGCGCGCGTGAGCACCGGGTAACGCGCACGGACCAAAGGATGCTCAGCCACCGCGGTGTTACGCACGGCCGCCCCGATAACCAGACCACCCTGCTCGGTCTCGTCGATCTCGGCCCCTAGCCCGGTCACATCGACCAGTGCCGAGGGCGCCTCGACGGACTCACGCATCAGATCAACCAAGTTCGTGCCGCCGCCGAGGTACTTCACATTCTCATCCTCGGCGCGGTGGATCGCGTCGGAGGCATCGATTGCACGTGTGTAGACGAGCTCGATCATTTGCCCGACCCTGCGTATACCTCGGCGATCGCGTTGACGATCCCGTTGTGGGCGCCGCAGCGGCACAGGTTGCCGCTCATCCGCTCGCGCAGTTCGTCCTGATTGAGCGTGATCTGGGTCGCTGCGATGTCATCGGTGACGTGGCTGGGCACGCCGCGGGCCACCTCTTGCGCCATCCCCACCGCCGAGCAGATCTGACCCGGCGTGCAGTAGCCGCACTGAAATCCGTCATGGTCGATGAACGCCTGCTGCAACGGGTGCAGTGCGCTGTCGCTCGCAAGCCCCTCGATCGTGGTGACCTCGCGTCCGTCGTATTGCACCGCCAGGGCGAGGCAGGAGAGGATCCGCTCCCCATCGACGAGCACCGTGCAGGCACCGCACGCGCCCTGGTTGCATCCCTTCTTTGTGCCGTACAGCTGAAGGTGCTCACGCACGAAGTCCAGCAGCGACACACGAGCATCCGCCGGCACCGGCACCCCGCGGCCGTTGATCATGATCGGCACGACGGATTCCCCTTTCAGCGAGACGAACTCCGGACGGTACTCAGCCTACCCCCGTACGTACGAAGCGAACACTGCTGTCCCGCGAGACCTGCCGGTAAGCCGCCCACAACCTGGGCGCGGACCTGCTTTGCGCGCAGCCGCAGAACCTCATCCAGAGGTTCGTGGGCTCTGATGCGGAATCCCTTCGACGCGGTCGCGGCGGGGAGGCCGCCGCCGCCGCAACTGTTGGCACCGGCCTCCGTCAGAACGCCCCCCGTCAGAGCGTGCATCCTACTGCCCTGGCGGCACCTTCTAGCTCCGAAGCGTTCTGATCTCCGACGACCGCGCTGGGCACGGCCGCCACAGCATGCGCACACCCGGCCAGAGGCAGCAGAACTTCGCGCAGGAGTCGATGATGAGCGAGTTCGCCGCTGCCGCCGGGATCGATCCGATTCAGTTCCGGCTAAACAACACCTCCGACCCACGGCTGACCCCGCTCCTGAACAGGCTGCGATCAGAGACAGACTGGGAGACGCGTCCGTCGCCGAGCCCGAAGGCAGCCGCGGCCTCGGCGGGTAGCACCAAGGAGTTCATCGGGCAGGGGTGCAGCCAGATGCTCCGCTAGGGCGCGTACTGGGCCTGCGTGGTGCACGTCTCAGTGGTGCCGAAAACCGGCAAGGTGAAGGTGTTGGATCTCACCACGGTGGTCGATCCAGGTCTGGTTGTGAACCCCCGCCAGCTCAAGCGGATGGCCGAAGGCGGAGCCGTGATGGGGACAAGTGAGGCGCTACACGAGGCGGTCGCATTCAACATGGGCGCGATCACCGACGACGACTGGGTCACGTTCCCGATCCTGCGGTTCGAGGAGCTGCCGAAGATCGAGGTCGTGATCGCCGCCAACCCGACCTTGGCCGAGGGCCAGCCCGGTGGCGGCGGCGAAGGGCCGAACGGCTTCGCCCACGCGGCAATCGCCAATGCGATCTTCGACGCAGTAGGAAAACAGCCACGCGAAGCCCCATTCACCCCGAGCCGCATAAAGCGGCTTTTTGCGGGCTAGCACGCCGGTCATTATTGATTGCCCGGATGCGGCGGGCGACGCCTAGAGGTGCGAGCGCGGGGGCGCCGCGAAGCGTCGTCCGAAGCGTCTTAACAAACTCGCGGTCGGGACGCCTATCAGGTAGATCCTTCAGGTTGCCGACGGCGGCGCGATCGCCTGCTCGTCGCCCTCCGCTACATCCAACAGGGCATCACCGCCAACCATGTCTCGCGGTCCACTCCGCGTGCGACTATCGACGCCTGCTCTTGACGCATCGGGAAACGAGCGTAAACTAACCAACCGTAAGCAGGTCACGAAAGTAAAGGACCTGTGAACAAACTCCACCGCCGGTACCTCGAGCGCAACTGCGGCCGAGGCGGCCTTCACTCCCTCTCGATCAAGCCGACGTGGTGCCCGACATGAAGACGACGATGAGTAGGTTCCAGATTCACGACGAGCTGACCGCGCCAGAGCGCTCGGTGCCGGTGTTACGGGGCGCCCTTTCCGGTGGTGGACAGCTGCCGAACTTCCTTGGTGTGCTCGCCGGCTCACCGGCAGCCCTACGGGCTTACGCGCGCTTCCGCTCCGAGCTGCGCCACGGCAAGCTCGGGCTCGCGACGCTCGAGCGGATATCACTCGCGGTCTCCGAGCACCATGGCTCAGAGCAGGGGATCCGGATCCACGCGCGAGCGGCGCGAGCGGCCGGTCTCGGCCTCGATGAGATCACCCTGGCGCGCCAGTTCAACTCCAACGACGAGCAGGAGGCGGCACTGCTGCGCTACCTGAGGGCGCTGGTCGTCCAGGGCCGGCCTCCCATGCACCTCCACGAGGAGGCGCGTGAGGCCGGTTGGGACGACGAGGATCTGCTCGAGGCGATCGCCGCCGTCTCGCTTGAGGGCTTTACGGCGATGGTGAACGTCGCCGGTGAGGTCCCGCTCGACGGTTCCACCGAAGAATCACGGCTGCTGAAGGCTGCGTAGAGTCCGACGAGCATGGATGCATCGGGCGACTCTGAGTGCACGGCCCAGTCGGACGCGGGCGGCGCTGACGACGTAGCGTCGGCCAACGCCTGCTGCCCGTTCTACCACGAGGCGATCGAGCTCGTTGGTCGTCGATGGACCGGCGCGATCCTGCGTGTGCTGATGGAGGGACCGATGCGCTTCTCCGAGGTAGGGCAGGCGGTGCCCGAGCTCTCGGACCGTCTGCTCTCGGCCAGGATGAAGGAGCTCGAAGCGCGCGGCATCGTAGAACGCACCGTGTACGCAGGGCCGCCGATACGGGTCGAGTACTCGCTTTCGAAGATGGGTCGGGACCTCGGGCCGGCACTGATCCAGCTGCAGGAATGGGCGCAGCGCTGGCTCGCGCACCAAGCCGCCGCCTGAGTCGGCCGCCGGCCGGCACACGAATCGGCAGCGCGCCGCCGCCTGAGTTGGGGCCGCGCCCGCCAGAACAAGTAACGTTCCGCCGCGATGAGCGCGCAGCCCGAACTAACCGCTAAGGACGTCCTCGCCCGCGTGGAGCAGGAGCACATCCGCTTCATCCGCCTCTGGTTCACGGACATCCTCGGCAACCTCAAGGCCTTCAGCATCAACAGCACCGAGTTGGCCGACGCTTTCGACGGCGGGATGGGCTTCGACGGATCCTCGATCACCGGTTTCAACGCGATCGAGGAGTCGGACATGATCGCTGTTCCGGACCCGAGGACGTTCGCGATCCTTCCATGGCGCGGCGACGAGCACGCGGTCGCGCGGATGTTCTGTGACATTCGCACACCGGAGGGCACGCCTTACGAGGGTGATCCGCGCCACATCCTGCGCCGCGCGGTCCAGCGCGCCCAAGCGATGGGCTTCGAGCACTTCTTCGTCGGTCCAGAGCTCGAGTACTTCTACTTCCGCGACTCGCGCTCGACAGAGGTGCTCGACGAGGGCGGCTACTTCGACCTGACCACGCTCGATGCCGGCTCCGACCTACGCCGGGACACCGTGCTCGGACTCGAGCAGCTCGGCATCCAGACCGAGTACTCGCATCACGAGGTTGGCCCCAGCCAGCACGAGATCGACATGCGCTACGCCGACGCACAGACGATGGCCGACCACTGCATGACCTACAAGATCACGGTCAAGGAGTACGCGCTCAAGTACGGGTATCACGCGACCTTCATGCCCAAGCCGCTGTTCGGCAAGAACGGCTCCGGGATGCACACCCACCAGTCGCTCTTCAGTGATGGACACAACGCCTTCTTTGACCCCGAGGACGCGTACAACCTCTCCGACGTGGGCAAGGCGTTCATTGCCGGGCAGCTCCGCCATGCTCGCGAGATCAGCTCGATCTTCGCCCAGTGGGTGAACTCCTACAAGCGGCTGGTTCCTGGCTACGAGGCCCCTGTCTACGTCGCGTGGTCACGCCGCAACCGTTCCGCGCTCGTGCGCGTGCCGATGTACCACCCGGGCAAGGAGCAGACGACGCGCATGGAGCTGCGCTGCCCCGACCCTGCTTGCAACCCCTACCTGACCTTCGCCGTTCTGCTCCAGGCCGGCCTTGAGGGCATCGAGCACGGCTACGAGTTGCCGGACCCGATGGAGAAGAACCTCTACCACCTCTCGCCCGAGGAACGCCGCCGCCTCGGTATCGAGCAGCTGCCCGAGACACTTGGTGAAGCGATCGAGCTCACCGCCCAGTCCGAGCTGGTACTGCGCGCGCTCGGCGAGCACACCTTCAACCGCTACATCGAGATCAAGCGCCAGGAGTGGGACGACTACCGCGTCCAGGTCACGCCCTGGGAGCTCGAGCGCTACCTGCCGGTTCTCTAAGAATTAATCGCCGCGCGGGCCCGCGCGGCGATCGCCCGGGCCAACTCGCGTGTCTGCACCGCGTTGCGCGCAGCGTCCGCAGCGCTGAGGCTGCGGTTGTGCAGCCGCCAGATGTCGAACACTAGTGGGCGCGCGCCGACCGCTGCTTCCAGACGATCGAGCTCGTCCGGCTCGAGCGTGATGTGCCGGCGGTAGCCCGCGATCGCGAGGTCGACTCGGCGCAGATCCTTGTAGCCCTCGGCCCACAGCAGGAACGCGAGCGACCACAGTCGCGGCCCGCGGCCCGCGGCCGCCCAGTCGACGAGCACCATCGATGGCTCGGGCGTCGCGACGACGTTGGCGAGCACGAAGTCCGGATGGATCAGTGCCTCCGGCAGTCCGTCGCATGCGTCCGCCGCGTCGAGCGCGTCCGCCAGCATGCCGAAGTGGGACAGGTCGCGCGCCGGTGCGTCGCTTTCTGCGGCCTCTAGCCAGTTCCGCGCCGCTGCCAGTTCGTCGGTGGGCGAGCCGTCCACCATGTGGTGCCAGGCGCCGCCGGGGCGCGCCGCCGCGCCGGTCGCCTGCGGCAGCGTGTGCAGGCGGCCGAGCAGCTCTCCGAGGCCGCGGATCCCGCCGGCGTCCTTGATCGCGGCCCGGCGCCCCGCGCGCGGCACTCCGCTGACTGCCTTGGTCACGAGCACGGTTTGGCCGTTCAGCTCGCTGACGGGATCCGCCGTCGCGCAGCGCTCAGCGGGATAGCCGTGCTCTGCCAACCAGTCCAGGATCTCGGCGTCGTCCAGGACGCGTGCGCGCGGACGCTGCGGCGGGAAGATGCGCGCGACCCAGTTCGGTCCGTCGTCGCGGCGCAGCAGAACTACGTCCTGATCGAAGGTGAAAAGCGTCTGCGCGCGGAAGTCGTAGCGCTCGGCGATGTGCGCAACCAGCTCCTCAGCTTCCGCCATCCAGCGACGCCTCCAGCGCCTTCCAATCGGTGACCGGCAGCTGGCAGGCGAAGCGCTCGCAGACGTAGGCGGTTTCCAGGCCGTCCAGGCTTGTGCGGCCCTGGAGCAGCGCGACGGCGGTGCCGTCGGTGGTGTCGCGATCGGTGCCGGCGAGCACGACGTGGGGGCGGTAGCGGCCACGGAGGGCGCCGGTCAGCGGACCGGCGCCAACGATCGCAACCTCGCGTGGCGTCGCAAGGTAGAGGTCGAGTGCCTGCAGTACGTGCCCGAACGCCAACGGATGGCTGACGGCGAGCGGCCCGTGGAGGGCCAGCACTCCCGTTGCCTGGCGCTCGTACTCGGCTTCGCCGGAGAGCCGCGCCAGGCGCAGGAGACCGAGCGCGGCAGCTGAGTTGCCGGACGGGATCGGCGTGTCCTCGAGGTCCTTACGGCGGCTGATCAGATGCGGAACGTCGTCGGCGGTTGTGAAGAAGCCGCCGTGCTCGGGGTCGCCGAAGCGCTCGATCATCGTGTCGGCTAGCGCGACCGCCTCCAGATACCAGCGCTCGTCGAATGTCGCCTCGTAGAGCACGAGCAGCCCCTGCAGCAGGTAGGCATGGTCCTCGAGGTACGCGGGAATCGTCGCCCTGTCCTGCTTCCAGGTGCGCAGCAGGTTGCCGCCGGAGTCGCGCAGCTCGTCGAGCAGGAAGCTCGCGCAGTCGCGCGCGGCCTGGAGGTAGTCCTCGCGCTCGAGTGCGGCACCGGCGTCAGCCAGCGCCGCGACCATCAGCGCGTTCCACCCAGTCAGGCGCTTGTCGTCGAGCCCGGGACGGACGCGCTGCGCCCGCGCCTCGAGCAGCTCGGCGCGGATCTCAGCCAGCCGCTCCGGGGCGTCGCCTCGTGCCTCCAGCACGTTGGTGCCCTGCTCGAAATTGCCCGCCGTGGTTGCCCCGAAGTAGGCGATCGCGGGCTCGGCGAGCTCATCTCCCAGAACCTGCCGGAGCTCCTCGACGGTCCAGACGTAGAACTTGCCCTCGACGCCATCGGAATCTGCGTCGAGCGCCGAGCAGAAGCCGCCCTCGGGACCACGCAGCTCGCGCAGCGCCCAGTCGAGCGTCTCGGTGCAGACTTCGGCGAAGCGCTGCTCCCGGGTCACCTGCCAGGCGTGCAGGTACGCGCTGGCCAGCAGCGCGTTGTCGTAGAGCATCTTCTCGAAGTGGGGCACGGTCCACGTCGCATCGACCGCGTAGCGCGCGAAGCCGCCGCCGACCTGGTCATAGATGCCACCCGCCGCCATCGCGCGCAGCGTTGCGGGTGCGAGCTCGCGGTCGCCGGCCGCGAGCAGGAAGCCGAGCGTGCAGTGCGGTGGGAACTTCGGGGCGCCGCCCCAGCCGGCGTGTGCGCGGTCGAACATCTGACCGAGCGCGGAGACGCTGTCCGCGACCACGGTGCGCGGCACGCCGGCCTCGGCGGCGCGCCCGATCGTGGCGCTGGCGGTGACCGCGGCGGCCAGGCGCGCTCCCTGTTCCCGCAGCTGCTCGGGGCGCTCGCGCCAGGCTTCGCTGACGGCGTCCAGCACCATCCGCCAGCTCGGCATGCCCGGACGCTGATCGGGAGGGAAGTAGGTGCCGGCGAAGAACGGCTGCTGGTCGGGCGTGAGAAACACGTTCAACGGCCAGCCTCCGTGACCTGTCATCGCCTGGCAGGCCGTCATACAGACAGCATCGATGTCAGGCCGTTCCTCGCGGTCGACCTTGACGCATACGAACGCATCATTCATCAGCGTCGCGGTTTGTTCATCCTCGAAGGACTCATGCGCCATCACGTGACACCAGTGGCAGGCCGAATAGCCGATCGACACGAGCAGCGGGCGGTTCAGCTTGCGAGCTTGGGTCAGCGCCTGATCGCCCCAGGGGTACCAATCGACCGGATTGGCGGCATGCTGGAGCAGGTAAGGCGACGTCTCCTGCGCGAGCCGGTTCATGGCCTCACAATACGCTGGCCCGTATACGACAGAAGGAGAGAAGTTGACGTGTATCGAGTAACGCACAACTCGCCCAGCGCCCCCGCAGCGATCGGCCCTTACTCGCACGCGGTGCGCGCCAGGGATGAACTGCTGTTCATCTCGGGTCAGATCCCGATCGACCCGGCGACCGGCGAACTGGTCGGCACGACGGCTGCAGAGCAGGCAACCCAGTGCCTCCAGAATCTGCATGCAATCGCGAACGACGCCGGCGGCTCGCTCGAGGACGCAGTAAAGGTCACGGTCTATGTCACGGACATCGACGCGATGCCCGAGGTCAACCAGGTCTACTCGCTCTTCTTCAAGAGCGATCCACCGGCCCGGGTGGCGCTCGCAGTCGTCGCGTTGCCGAAGGGCGCCCTGGTGGAGATCGACGCGGTGGTGGCGCTTGGCGGCTGACAGCTCCCTCAACTTGGTCACTGAGGCCAGCATCGAGCGCGCCGCGGAAGCCGGCGAAGCGTTCGTGCGGGAGACGCCCGTAGTCACCACGCGCACGCTCTCGGAGCGAGCCGGCACCAAGGTCGTGCTCAAGGCCGAGAACCTCCAGGGCACCGGCTCGTTCAAGCTGCGCGGGGCGATGGCGAAGATAGCCGCGCTCGGCGACGCGACTGACCGCGGGGTCGTCTGCGGCAGCGCCGGCAACCATGCGCAGGCAGTCGCCTACGCGGCGCGGGCGCGCGGCGTGCCGTGTGAGGTCTTCATGCCGGAGGCCGCCCCGATCGCCAAGACCGAGGCCGTTCAGGAGCTGGGCGCAATTCTTTACCTGGTCGGGCAGACCGTCGACGATGCTGTCGCTGCCGCTAGGGAGCGCGCCGACGAGGCAGGGATGGAGTTCATCCATCCGTTCGACGACCCTGACGTGATCTCGGGCCAGGGTGGAGTCGGCCTCGAGTTGCTGCGGCAGGTGCCCGACATGGCGCGTGTCGTCGTGCCGGTCGGAGGCGGCGGCTTGATCAGCGGCATCGCGATCGCGATCAAGTCGCAAGCGCCCGACGTCGAGGTGATCGGAATTCAGGTCGAGGCGTGTGCGCCTTTCCTCGCCTCGCTGGAGGCTGGGCTGCCCGTGGCAGTCGATTCGGCGCGCACGATCGCCGACGGCATCGCCGTCAAACGGCCAGGCGAGCTCACGCTCAAGCTGATCGACACCTGGGTTGACGAGCTGCTGGTGGTCAGCGAGGACGAAGTCGCCGAGGCGATGGTGTTCCTGATGGAGCGCACGAAGCTCGTGGTCGAGGGCGCGGGGGCGGTGGGAGTTGCTGCGCTGCTCGCGGACAAGCTCTCGACCCCGGTCGAAGGCACCACCGTGCTGGTCCTTTCAGGTGGCAACGTGGGCGCGGGACTGCTGGCCGAGGTCGCGCGGCGCCACGAGACTCAGCATCGGCGCCGTCTAGTGCTGCAGGTGCGGATCCCCGACAGGCCGGGGAGCCTGGCGGCGTTGCTGGCGCTGGTCGGGAGGTCGGGTGCCAACCTGGTGGACGTGCAGCACATCCGCGAGGGGCTCGACCTGCACATTCAGGAGACCGCTGTGCAGCTAGTGCTCGAGACACGAGGGCCCGAGCATGCCGCCGGGGTGCGCACGACGCTCGCGGCCGGCGGCTACGAGGAGGCTACGGAGATCCTCTGACGCGCCTCTTCGACAAGCGCGCCGATGACCCGGCTGGCTGTGTCAGCCTCGGGGTGCCACTGCACCCCGAGAACGAACGTGCTTTCGGGGAGTTCGATCGCCTCGGGCAGGCCGTCAGTCGCGGAACGGCCGGTCACCAGGAGCCCCTCGCCGATCGCGTCCACGCCCTGGTGATGGTGTGACTTCGTCATCGTCAGCTCGGAGCCTGCGGCCTGAGCGGCGAGCGATCCGGGCACGAGGACGACGTCGTGCTCGTTGCCTGCGAACGTGCCCGGGTTACGGCGGTGAGTCTCCGTGTGCAGCACCTCCGGGAGGTGCTGCAGCAGCGTGCCGCCGCGCGCGACGTTGAGCACCTGCATACCGCGGCAGATGCCAAGCGTCGGCATGTCGCGCTCGATCGCCCGGGTGATCAGCGCGAGCTCGAACTCGTCGCGGACCGGCACCAGCCCGACCGTTTCAGCGTGCTGCTCCTCGCCATAGAGGCCCGGATCGACGTCGCAGCCACCGGCGAGCACGACCGCGTCGACGCGGTCGAGGATCTCATCGGGGTTCTCGACCAGGACCCGGTCGGGCGGGATCATCAGCGCCATCGCGTCGGCGCGCTGAATCGCCTCGACATAGGAGATCTGCAGCAGCGCGCATGGACCTCCTTGCCAGATGCCATAACTGGCGCGTTCGAGCGCAGTCGCTATTCCGACAACTGGTCGACGATCGCTCATATTTCAGAGGGTATCGCCTAGGCCGTTGTCGGCCATTGGCCCGGGTCAAAGCTGCCGCAGCAGCGCCCGCTGAATCTTCCCGCTGGCTGTCTTTGGCAGCTCGTCGGAGAACTCCAGGACGCGCGGGTACTTGTACGGGGCGGTGACGTTCTTGACGTGCTCTTGGAGCTCAGTCACCAGCGCATCCGACGGTGCGAAGCCGTCGCGCAGTACCACCACGGCGCGGACGACTGAGCCGCGCTCCGTATCCGGGGCGGCAACAACGCCTGCGTCCGCGACGGCGGCGTGGGAGAGCAATGCAGACTCCACCTCGAACGGCCCGATTCGGTAGCCGGCAGAGATGATCACGTCATCGTGACGACCCTCGAAGTAGAGGTAGCCATCGTCGTCGACGCGGACCAGATCGCCGGTATGCCAGGGCCGGTCGCGGGGTGCAGGCGTCCCGTCGAGGTAGCCGACGAAGAACGTCGGATCGGTGGTCGGGTCCGCGAGCACCAGCTCACCCTCCACGACCTCGAGCCGGACGCCCGGGAGAGGCCGGCCCATCGAACTGGGTCGTGCCGGAACGCCGGCGGGATTGGCTGTCAGCTGGCCGGTCTCGGTCTGGCCGTAACCGTCACGCACGTCCAGGCCGGTTGCCTGCCGCCATGCTCGTAGCGCATCTGGATCGAGCGCCTCGCCGGCGGCCACCAGGGCGTGCAGATCCGGAAACGCCCGCAGGGTCGCGTGCTTGGCTATGACTCGGTACTCGGTCGGGGCCATGCAGAGGACGTTCACGCGCTCGCGCTCGACGATCTCCAGCCGATCGTGGGGATCGAAGCGGGCGTCGTGCAACAAACCAGCGGCGCCCCGAAGCCATGGAGCGATGAAGGTGTTGCGGGCGGCCTTTGACCAACCGCTGGCGGCGGTGCACCAGACCAGGTCGCCTGCTTTCGGCGCGAGCCACTCGGTCGCCTGCAACTGCTGGCCGAACAGGTAGCCCGTGCCGTGGACGATCCCCTTGGCGTTGCCGGTCGTACCGCTGGTGAAGATGATCAGCGCGGGATCTTCGGCGGCAAGCTCGGGCCAGTCTTCCGAGCTCGGCGCTGCACTCGGTCTGACCGCAGCTGGTCCACCCACGATCAGGGTGGGCACGGCGGAGCCGTCCTGGGCCAAGGCGGACTGCAGCGTCTCCGTGTTCCGCTCATCGCAGACCACCGCCCGCACGGCCGCGGCCGTCAATCGCGTCTGGATGTCCCCGGCTCGGAGCTGCTCGCTGCATGGCAGCGCCACCGCCCCGATGCGCCAGCACGCGACCAGCGTGATCACCCAATCGGGACGGTTGCCGACCAGCGTCATCACGGCGTCGCCGCGTCGTACACCGAGCTGAGCTAGTGCTGAGGCGAACGCCTTGGAGGCTGCCGCCACCTCGCCGAAGGTCCACTCACGTCGCGTCCCGTCGCGCGCGAGCTCCAAGAGCGCCAACCGCTCGGGATCGGCTGCGTCAACGACCTCGCTGGCGAAATTCATCGCCCAAGGTTGCCGGACTTCAGGCCATCAGTGCGGCGCGGGCGGTCAGTGCACCGTAGACATCGTCGGTGATCACCCCGGCGACACGTGCATCGGAGAGCAGCGCGGCGTCGTTGGCGGCCATGAAGTCCCAGACGATCGGCTCGAGCCCCGCGGCGACCACGGCGTCGATCAGAGGCTCAGTCACCAGCTTCATCTCAGGTAGCACGATGCGGGCGCCGGCCGCGGCGGCCCGCTCGGTTGCACGATCGGCCGTCCACATCATCAGCAGCCCGAGCCGCAGCTTGGGCGCTAGCTGCGCCAGACGCGCCAGCAGCGGATCGAGGAATGAAGTCACGATCAGCTCGTTGCCGGCTGCCGCGAAGTTCGTGAGCAGCGGCGCGACCTGCTCGGCGTAGCCATCCTCCTTGAGCTCGACGTCCAGTCCGATCCGTCCGCTGGCCCATTCGAGCACCTCGCTCAGCAGTGGCGGCCGGAAGCCCGTGCGCTGCTCGAACTCGTCCAGCGAGTACGAGTCCATGGCGATGTCGCCGAGCTTGTGGTCGTGCAGGATCCCCAGCTCGCCGGCGCGGGTGCGGCGCACGTCGAACTCGATCATGTCGGCGCCAGCAGCGACGGCGAGCTCGAAGGCCGCGAGCGTGTTCTCCGTCGCGCCGGTGATGTGGACTCCCCGATGCGCGATCACGAGCGGCCTTTGGGACATCGGCTGCGACCGTAGCACCGGAAGGAGGACCGCCTCAGTCAGCGCCGTTGGGCTCGAGCGCCTCTGCCAACAGGGTCGCGATGTCGACGACGCGTAGGTCCTCACCGCTCGTCTGGACGCCGTCGTCCAGCATCACCGTGCAGTAAGGGCAGGCGACTGCGAGCGTGTCCGCACCGGTCCCGGCCGCCTCGCGTACGCGCTCGAGGTTGATCGGATTAGCCCGCTCCTCCATCCACATGTGGGCGCCGCCGGCGCCGCAGCAGAACGTCTCCTTGCCCGAGCGGGCCATCGGGAGCGCTGTGCCAAGCGTCGCCACCAGCTCCCGAGGTGCCTCCAGCACATCGTTGTGACGGGCGAGATAGCAGGAGTCGTGGTAGGTGATCATCAGCCCATCGTCGCGTGCAGGCAAGAGCCTGCCGTCGCGCACCAGGGTGGCCAGCAGCTCGGTGTGATGGATGACCTCGTAGTTCCCGCCGAAGTCGGGGTACTCGTTGCCGAGCGTGTTGAAGCAGTGCGGACAGTTGACGATGATCTTGCGGATGCCGGCCTCGTTGAGCGTGGCGATGTTCTCCTCGGCCAGCGCCTGGAACACATACTCGTTGCCCATCCGGCGGGCTGGGTCGCCCGTGCAGCCTTCGCGCGGGCCGAGGATCGCGAAGTCGATGCCCGCCGCCTGAAGCAGCTTGGCGGTGGCCTCGGCGGTGCGCTTGGCGCGTTCGTCGAAGGATGAGGCGCATCCGACCCAGTACAGGTACTCCGGAGGCTGCTCACCAGGCTCGAGGATGTGCACGCCGAGCTTCGCCGCCCAGTCCGCGCGCTGCGCCTGTGGATGCCCCCACGGGTTGGAGCTGCGCTCGATGTCGCGCAGCATCGGCTCGGCCTCGGTCGGGAAGCTCGACTCGACCATCACCAGGTGACGGCGTAGGTCGACGATGTGGTCGATGTGCTCGATCGAGACCGGGCAGGCCTGCACGCACGCGCCGCAGGTGACGCAGTCCCAGATGGACTCCTCCGGCACCGCGCCGGGCACGAGCGGCGCGTCACGGTCACCGTCGAACAGCTGATCGCGCAGGCCCATGATCACGAGCTTGGGTGAGAGCAGCTTGCCGGTCTGGTGGGCGGGACAGACATCCTGGCAGCGGCCGCACTCGGTACACGAGAACGCATCCATGACCTGCTTCCAGGTCAGGTCGGCGACCGTGCCGGCGCCGAACCGCAGGTCGTCTTCGGTCTCTCCCTCCGCCGGCTCGAACCGCAGCGGCTCGAGTCGCCCGCGTCCGGCGGTCCGTCCGAACCAGACGTTGATCGCGGCTGTCGCGATGTGCAGATGCTTGGAGTAGGGGAGGTACGCGAGGAACGAGAGGATCGTGGCAACGTGGATCCAGACGAATACACGCTCGAGCACGCGTGTGACCCCGCCAGGCCCGAAGATGTGGGAGATCAGGTGGGAGACCGGCGACCACGATGCCGGCCACTCGTTGTAGCCGAGCGCGATCCGCGACGCGTGCCACAGCAGCAGCGAGACCACGATCAGCGCGATCAGCGCCAGGATCAGGTCGGCCTCGCCCATGTGACTGCCCTCGAACCGCCGCGGCCGCACCACCTTGCGTACCCATAGCGCCGAGGCGACACCAATCAGTACGAGCACGCAGAAGATGTCGGCCAGCAGTGCGTACCAGCCCTGGTGTCCTAGCCATGGGAAGGTCTGATGTCGGTCGACGATCCCGATCATCGCGATCACGATGGTCGGCCCGAGGACGAGGAAGCCCCAGAAGACGAACGCGTGCATCAGTCCCGGCCAGAAGCGCTGAAGCAGCTTGCGCTGCCCCAGTACGATCGTGACCTCGTTGCGTACGCGGGCCGGCGCGTCGCCCCGGCGCTCGACAGGGCGAGCGGACTGAACCAGCTGATTCAGCCGTGCCGCGCGGCGGCCGAAGATCGCACCGCTGGTCGCGAGTGCGAGCCCGAGCGCGACCGCCTCGGCCGGGGAGACTATGCGCCCCTCACCTTCCGCAGTTCGGCGACGATCGCGGGGATGACCGTATGGAGGTCACCGATCACGCCATAGTCGGCGTGGGCGAAGATCGACGCTTCGCCGTCCTCGTTGATCGCGAGCAGCCGCTTGGCGCCCTTGCAGCCGGCCATGTGCTGCGTCGCGCCGCTGATACCGCAGGCGATGTAGATGTCGGGCGCGACTTTCGTGCCCGTCTGGCCGACCTGGTCGGAGTGCGGACGCCAGCCGGCGCTGGTGACCGCCCTTGAGCATCCAACCGCGCCGCCCAACAGCTCGGCCAGTTCCTCGATCACAGCGAAGGCCTCAGAGGAGCCGACGCCACGACCGCCCGAGACGATGACCTTCGCGTCTTCCAGCGAGACGCCGCCGCTCGTCGCGCCGACCCGCTCGGTCGGCGCGACGGCCAGAGCGTGTCCGGAGGCCGACACGAGCTCCACCTCGACGGTCCCCGTGTCCGCCGCGACCGAGTGCGCGGCGACCGTCATTAGCAGTGTCGGGGCGCGTAGCAGCGCTTCCTCGAGCAGACTCCCACCCCAGCGCACGCGCGTGACCGTCGGCGGGTCACCGGCAGCGAAGCCAGTCGTGTTTGTGGACAACGGCAGATCCAGAATCGCGGCCGCGTGCGCGAGCACCTCGTTGCCACGATCGCTGCCCGGTGCCACGACCGCCGATGGCTGGCGGGCGGCGACCAGGTCGGCAAGCGTCTGCCCCCAAGCGGCGGCTGCGTAGCCGCCTGAGACCGAGATGGCATCGAGCTCGCCATCGCCACCAGCGACGGTGCGAGCGAACGCGACAGCCTGTTGCGACAGTTCGTCGCCGGCGCCTTCGACGAACACGAGGACGCGCATCAGACCAGCCCCATCTCAGCCAGGACGCCCACCACAGCAGGGGCGGCCTCGGCCCCGTGGCCGAGCACCTGCATCTGCTTGCCGGAATCGGCCGGGAGGACCAGCTTCACCATCTCGAGCCGCGCGACCGGCCGCGCCGGTGACTCGCTCTGGATCGGCTTGCGCTTGGCACGCAGCCGGCCGGGCACGGACGGATAGCGCGGGAGGTTCAGCCCCTCACGGACCGCGACTACCGCCGGCAGTGGCGCTACATAGACGTCACGGCCGCCCGCGACCTCCTGTTCGCAACGAGCCTGCCGCCCGTCGAAGGAGATCGCCTTCACGGCGGTCACGCACGGCATGCCGAGCGCGTGCGCGACGCGGATCGGCACCTGGTAGTTGCCGGCGTCGGCCGACTCGTTGCCGAACAGGATCAGGTCGTGCTCCTGCTCGTCGGCTCGGACCGCGGCGACGATGGCGTTGGCGGTCGCCTGTGGATCCCACTCGCTGCCGTCAGTGACGAGGTGGATGGCGCGGTCAGCGCCGATCGCCATCATGTCGCGCAGCTGCTCCTCGGCTTCGGGTGGGCCGAGCGTCAACACCGTCGATGAGCCACCCTCGCGCTCGACGATCTGCACCGCCTCCTCGACGCCGCACTCCTCGTGCGGACTCACGGTGAAGCCGAGGTGCTTGGTCGAGATCGCGCGCTGGTCGTTGGTCAGGACGATCTTCCCGCCGGTCAGTGGGACGCGCTTGACGCACACGAGGACGTTCATCGCGAGTCCCTACCGCCGGGCCCGACTGTTGTCGGGATCGAAGACCGGGGCGGAGTCGGCGCTCGCGACCGTGACGGGATAGCGCTCGCCCATGAACAGGACCGACAGATGCGTGCCGACCTGCGCGTACTCCGGCGGCAGGTAGCTCATCAGGATGTACTTGCCGAGCGAGGGACCACTTCCGGCGCTGGTCACGTACGAGCGGCGCCCCTTGCTGTCTGTGATCGGGTGGCCGTCCGCCGTGAGCACCGGCTCACGACCAAGCATGTAGCGCTTGACGCCCGATGCAGACGTGTGATCGTCGACCGTGAGCGAGCACATGACCGCGGCCGGATCCTCGCCGCGGTGGCGCACGTGCGCCTCCTTGCCGATGAAGTCCTGGTCCTTGACCTTGCCCCAGGCCATGCCGGCCTCGACGACGTTGTAATCCGCGTCGAGCTCGGCGCCGTATGCCCGGTAGGCCTTCTCGAGACGTCCGGTCGTGCCGTAGACACCAATGCCGGCCGGGATGATCCCGTGCGGCTTACCGGCTTCGGCGACCAGGTCCCAAAGTCTCTGGCCCTGCTCGACGGGCGCGTACAGCTCCCAGCCGAGGTCACCGACATAGGAGATGCGCGAGGCCACAACCTCGATCGGTCCGAGCTCGAGTGTGTGCCAGTGTGCGAACGGGAAGCCCTCATTCGAGACGTCGGCGCTGGTGAGCGACGCGAGGATGTCACGGGCTCGCGGCCCCCAGAGCCCGAGCGTGCATTGCGCGCTCGTCTGGTCCTGGATCCACGCGGAGCCGTCCGCCGGCAGATTGTCCTTGAACCACTTGAGGTCGGACATGCCGTGGGCGCCGCCGGTCACGACGCGGAACGCGTCTCCGGACATGCGCATGATCGTCAGGTCCTGCTTGAAGGTGCCGCTGGGCGTGAGCAGCGGTGTGTAGACGACGCGCCCCACGGGGACGTCCATCTGCCGCATCGCAACCCGCTGCACGACACCGAGCGCACCCGCGCCGCAGACGTCGAAGATCGCGAACGCGGCCAGGTCGAACATCCCGGCGCGCTCGCGCATCGCCAGGTGCTCGGCGTTGATGATCGGCGACCACCAGCGCGACTCCCACTCGGCCTCGCGGCGGGTCACCCTGTCACCGAACTCCTCGAGCAGCGGCGCATTGGACTCATACCACTGCGGACGCTCCCAGCCGGCGGCTTCGTAGAAGACGGCGCCGAGCTTGCGCTCGCGCTCGTAGAACGGGGAGACTCGCACTCCACGGTCCGACTCCCACTGCTCGCCCGGGTGGACTATCCCGTACATCTTGTTGAAGCCCTCGGCAGCGCGCGCACGCACATGCCTGTGGGTCCTCTGCGAGGGGTAGGCACGGGCGATGTCGGACTCGTGAACGTCGATCTCGGACTCGCCGTGGACGATAAGCTCGGCGACGGTCTTGCCCGAGCCTGGGCCCTCCTTGATCCAGATCGCGGCGGCGGACCACAGACCCTTGACCTCCGGGGTCTCGCCGATCAGCGGCATCCCGTCGTAGGTCACCGACAGAACGCCATTGATCGCGTACTTCACGCCGACGGACTCGTCGCCGACGATCTCCGGCATCAGGTCGAGCGCGATCTCCATCTGTGGATCGAAGTCGTCTTGGGTGAATGGGAGCTCCGTCGGGGTCAGCGCCGACTCCTCGATCGACGGGATCTCCTCGGCGTCCAACAGGATCGGACGGTGTGCATAAGACCCGATCTCGAGGCCGGTCCCCTCCTGCCGCTCGTACATGTTCGTGTCCATGTCGCGCACGATCGGGAACTCGATCATTCCGGTGGTGCCCGCAAACCGCGGGACCGGACCGATGTCGATCATCTGGTGCACGGCTGGCGTAAGTGGGATCGAAGCGCCCGCCATCCGGGCCAGCTTCGGGCTCCAGGCACCGCTGCAGATCACCACACGGTCGGTCTCGATCTCGCCGCGCGTGGTGCGCACGCGGCGGACGCGTCCGCCCTCGACGTCCAGTCCGAGCACCTCCGTGTTCGCCGACACGGTCACGCCGGCCTCCTGCGCCCGCTCGCGCATGATCGTCGCCGCGCGCAGCGAGTCGACGACTCCTGCGCCGGGCGTGTGGAACCCGCCGACGATCAGCTGCTCGTTGATGTACGGGACGAGCTCCTTCACCTCCGCGGGAGTGAGCATCGAAACAGGCTCGATCCCCCATGAGCAAGCAGACGACATGCGGCGCCACAGCTCCTGCATGCGCGCGTCGCCTCGTGCGATCTCGATGCCACCGCTCTCGATGAAGACGCCGAGGTCCTTGTACTGACGCACACTCTCGAGCGTCAGTTGGGTCATCTCCTTGGAGTGGTCGACGGGGAAGATGAAGTTCGAGGCATGTCCGGTCGAGCCACCGGGGTTCGGGAGCGGCCCCTTGTCGACCAGCGTGATGTCACGCTCGCCGAGGCGGGTGAGGTGATAGGCGAGGCTGTTGCCGACGATCCCGGCGCCGATGATGACGGTGGACTGCGACCTGGGCAGTGGGTTAGAGCTGCTCATACAACTTATATATCAGAGCTAGGCCGAGCCTGGGCTATGTCTGAAGTCCTGTTATTAGACTCATATATCACCGTGCGCGACGAGGTCAGACCAGGAAGCTATGCCCGCTGAGAGTCTGAGCACGCTGTTGTTCATCGATGGGGTGTGGCGCCCGGCGCAAGCCGGAGTCACATTCGTCGCCGTGAGCCCGGCGACGGGCGAGCAGCTCGGTCGGGTCGCCGAGGGAACGCGTGCGGACGCGGGTTCTGCCGTCGCCGCCGCGGCCGTCGCGTTCGGCGCGTGGGAAAGAGAGACCGCCTTTGCCCGGGCTCGCTGGCTGCATCGGATTGCCGATGAGTGCTCGAGCCGTCGCGACGAGCTTGCGCGGGCGGCGACGCTTGACCAGGGCAAGCCGCTGACCGAGTCATACGACGAGGTCGACGAGCTGGTTGCGATGTGGCACGCCGCCGCCGAAGACGGTATCCGGGTCGAGGGCTCGATTCCGGCCAGCTCATCGGCCGGAAGGCGCGTCCTGGTGCTGCGCCGCCCGGTTGGGCCGGTAGCGGTCGTCACCCCTTGGAACTGGCCGTACACGATGCCGACCGAGATCGTGGCCCCCGCGCTCGCGGCGGGGAACACGGTGGTCTGGACGCCGGCCCCGACGACGGCGTACTGCTCGGGCCTACTGGCGGAGTGCATCGCCGCGGCCGACCTGCCCCCGGGCGTGTTCAACTTCGTCACCGGCCCCGGCCCGGTGGTGGGCGACGCACTCGTCGCCCACCCCGACGTCGCTGCCGTCGGCTTCATCGGCTCGACTGCGACCGGCCTGCAGATCGCTCGCCGCGCGGCCGGCAAGCGCCTGCTGCTCGAGATGGGTGGCAACGGACCGCTCGTGGTGCTCGATGATGCCGACCTCGAGGCGGCGGCCGATGCGGCTGTGACCGGCTGCTTCCTCTGTGCTGGGCAGAGCTGCACGGCGGGTGAGCGGCTACTCGTTCACGAGGCTGTGCACGCCGAGTTCGTCGCGCTGCTGGCCGAACGCACGGCTGCGGCGGCACAGCTCGGCGACCCGCTCGCCGCGAGCACCACGCTCGGGCCGCTCAACAACGACGCCGTCGCCGTGAAGATGGACGAGCACGTGGCCGAGGCGGTCGCTCGCGGTGCGCAGGTCGTTGCCGGCGGCCAGCGGGCCGCCGGCTACGCTACCGAGCTCTACTGGCCGGCGACGATCCTCGACGGGGTCCCGGCAGACGCGCTCGCGGCCTCGGAGGAGACCTTCGGGCCGATCGCACCGATCGTGGTCATCGACTCGCTGGAGACCGCGATCGCGATGACCAACGACTCTCCCTACGGCCTCCTGGCGGCGATCTTCACCGGCGACCTCAAGCGCGGTCTGCGTTACGCGGACGCGGCCCGCACTGGCCTGGTCAACATCAACGAGACGACCAACTACTGGGAGAACCACCTACCGTTCGGCGGTCGTGCCGGCAGCCTCAGCGGTATCGGCCGGGTCGGCGGGCGCCACGCGTTCGAGGCACTGACCGATCTGCAGACGGTCGTTATCGGCTGAGCCGGGCTCCGCTGTCCGCGGGCACTGACCGATCTGCAGACGGTCGTTATCGGCTGAGCCGGGCTCCGCTGCGCCCGCGCGCGGCCGACCTGCAGACGGTCGTTATCGGCTGAGCCGGGCTCCGCTGCGCCCGCGCGCGGCCGACCTGCTGATCCTGACAATCCGGTCGACGACGGGCCGATTTGTCAGGATCGACATGAAAATCGGGCGTTTCTGACCACATCGACCCCATCCGCTTCGATTTGTCAGATCGAACAGGTTGGCTGAGCCGGTTGCGGATGCGCGCGGTCAGCGGGCCGCGCGCCACCTACACTCTTTGACGGACGGTCACGGGCAATGTCTTGTGCGCCTGCCACCGCCCGCCGGCGTTTCTGATCTCGACCAGCAGTTGCAGTCGCGGCGCCAAAGAGAGCTTCCCGCGCCAGGCGCGTGCTGCGATCCGGACGTTGTTCGCGCCGCCATGACCGTGCACGCTCGCGACGGCTGCCTGTCGCCAGCGTCGTCCGCGCTCCTGCAACACCAACCGCACCGTTACCGCGCGGCTGAGGTGGAAGCGCAGCCGCACGGCCGGATGCGTGCAGTCATGGCGCTGACACGAGACCAGTGCACGTCCGGCCTCGGAGATGTGCGAAATCTCAGCCGGACGGGGCGCGGGCGTGGTCGGCGTCGTCGTTGTGGGCGGCGCGCTGGTCGTGACTGTGGGTGGCGTGGTGGTCGTCGTGGAGGTCTGTGTTGCGGCGACGACGCTGTAGGTGATCCTCGTGCTGGCGGTCTGCCCGTCGCTGCTGGTCGCGGTCACCGTGTAGGTGTGCGTTCCCGGGGTTCCTGTATCGAGCCGTCCCGAGCCACCGGTCGCGCCGCCCGAGTCCACACAGGATGCGATACCCGGGGCGTCCGTCGCGTCGGTGCACGAGAACGAGGTGCTGACCACCTGGCCGACCGTATAGGTGCCGCCCGTGCTGGGACTGCCGATGGTTGCCGAGGGCGGACCGACCGAGAACACGGACAGGTTGGCGGCGCCGCGGCTGGCGACTGCAAGCAGACCTCCCGACGGGCTGAATGCGACTGACTCGGGGGCAGAGCCCACAGCGACCGTACCTTGCGCGACACCAGTGATCCCGTTCACCGAGAACAGCGAGACCGTGCCGGCACTGTAGTTGGAGGCTGCCAGCAGACCGCCTGACGGAGTGAACGCCAGGGCTGACGGCTCGCCGGTCGAGACCGTGCCGGTCCCGCCCAGTGAGAACAGCGATACGTCGTTGATGCCCAAGACGGCGATCGCGAGAGATGCGCTCGACGGACTGAAGGCGACCGAGACAGGATCATCGCCGGTGGAGATCGTGGCCTGCGGGGTCGCGGTCGTGCCGCTGACCGAGAACAAGGAGACCGTGTCTCCGTTGGAGTTGGCAACCGCCATCACGTCACCCGAAGGACTGAACGCAACCGAGTTGGGTCCATCGCCGGTGGGCACGGTGCCCTCAGCGGTGAGGGTTGTGCCGCTCACCGAGAACAATGACACGGTGTTGGAAGCGTAGTTGGCGACGGCCAGCAGACCGCCAGACGGACTGAACGCAACCGAAGACGGAGCACTGCCAGTAGAGACCGTGGGCTCGGGGACAGCGGGCGTGACCGTGGTCCCGCTGACCTCGAACAGCGACACCGTGGCGCCGTTGTAGTTGGCGACGGCCAGCAGGTCACCTGACGAGCTGAACGCGACCGAGACCGGAGCGCTGCCGGCAGCGACCGAGCCCTCGGAAGCAGCGCTGACCGTCGTCCCGCTCACGTTGAACAGGGACACGGTGTCGTTACCCACATTGGCGGCCGCCAGCAGGTCACCTGACGGGCTGAACGCGACCGAGATCGGAACGTCGCCAGTGCTGAATGGGGAGCCGGCAACAGCGGACAACGGTGCCGTCGCCGCCGAGGCTGTTCCGATTCCCATACAGCCCCAAGCGCAAAGAGCCGCCAGCAGACCGCACACGCGGGTTGCGAGACGAGCATGAACTGGAAGGAGGTGGTGGGCCGGAGACATCCGTGTCCCACCGAATTTTAGGCGGTCGCGGGGCTGCTCGTGCCGATAGGACGGCCGCGAACCTTAGGCGGTCGCGGCGCCCTCGTGCCGGTAGAACGGCGTGTCGAGCGGTGCCAGCGGAGCGTTTCCGCGGATCAGGTCGGCGGCCTTCTCGGCAAGCATCACGACCGGCGCGTAGATGTTGCCGTTGGTCACGTAGGGCATCGACGACGCATCGACGACGCGCAGGCCCTCGACACCGCGGACGGCCATCGTCGCCGGATCGAGTACGTCGTTCGCGCCGACCCCCATCCGGCAGGTGCACGATGGGTGCAGCGCTGTTTCGGCATCGCGCGCCACCCAGTCGAGTATCTGCTCGTCGGTGTGGACCTCCGGCCCTGGCGACAGCTCACCGGCGTTGAACGGATCGAATGCGGGCTGCGCGAGGATCCTGCGCGCACAGGCGATCGCGTCGAGCCACTCCCGGCGATCCTGCTCAGTCGAGAGGTAGTTGAGTCGCAGCGTCGGGTGCTTTTTCGGGTCGGTCGAGGCGATCTTGACCGAGCCACGTGCGTCGGAGTACATCGGTCCGACGTGCACCTGATAGCCGTGTCCCTGCGGTGCCGTGCCGTCGTACCGAATCGCCACTGGCAGGAAGTGGAACATCAGGTTCGGGTACGCGACCTCGTCGTCACCGCGGACGAAGCCACCCGCCTCGAAGTGGTTGGTCGCACCCGGTCCGCTTCGCCGCAGGAGCCACTCGAGACCCACGCGGGGGCGGTTGCGCCACTTCAGCGCCGGGGCAACCGACACGGGCTGCTTGGAGGCGTACTGCACGTAGACCTCGAGGTGATCTTGGAGGTTCTCGCCGACTCCGGGCACATCGGCCACGACGTCGATCCCGAGTTGCTCCAGGTCTCGCGCATTGCCAACGCCAGACAGCTGCAGCAACTGCGGCGAGTTGATCGCGCCGCCGGAGAGGATCACCTGGTCGGCCGCGATCGTCTGCGTGCGGCTGCGCTCGACGACCTCAACCCCGGTGGCCCGCGTGCCGTCGAATAGCACCCGTGAGACCAACGCCCGGCAGCGAACGTCGAGGTTCGGACGGGACATCACAGGATGCAGGTACGCGCGCGCGGCGCTGAGCCGGCGGCCGTGGTAGATCGTGCGATCGAAGGCGGCGAAGCCCTCCTGGCGGTAGCCGTTGACGTCCGTGGTCAGGTCGTAGCCCGCTTGCTGGACGGCATCGAAGAAGGCCCCGAACAACGGGTTGGTGACCGGTCCACGCTCAAGCTTGAGCGGTCCCTCTCCGCCTCGCCATGCGTCGGCGCCGGCCAGACACGTCTCCATGCGTTTGAAGTACGGGAGGCAGTGGGCGTAGTCCCAGTGGTCCAGTCCAGGGTCGGCGCCCCAGCGCTCATAGTCGAGCGGGTTGCCGCGCTGGAAGATCATCCCGTTAATCGAACTCGAGCCTCCGAGCACCTTGCCACGCGCGTGGTAGATGCGACGCCCGTGCATGTGCGGCTCGGGCTCCGACTCATATTTCCAGTCGTAGAAGCGGTTGCCGATCGGGAACGACAGCGCCGCCGGCATGTGGATGTAGACATCCCAGATGTAGTCCGGACGGCCGGCTTCCAGTACGAGCACGCGTGTGGACGGATCCTCGGACAGCCGCGCTGCGAGCACGCAGCCGGCGGCGCCGCCGCCGACGATGACGTAGTCGTAGGTGTCTGAGGGCTCTTGGGTCACAGGACGCTCCGAATCTCGGTCTCAAAGGTGGCGATATGTCCGGTAACGATCTGGCGGGCGAGGTCGGGGTCCCGGTCCGCGATCGCCTGCAATAGCGACTCGTGCTCGTACACGCGCTGGAACAGGTGTGGCAGGCGGTCGATCACCAGGTACCAGATTCGCAGCGAGAGGTTGAGGTAGCGATAGAGCGTCTCCTCGAGGAACGGGTTGTCGGAGGCCCGGTAGATGAAGCGGTGGACACGCGTGTCGAGCGCCATCAACGTCGGCATGTCGTCACTACCGCGGCTGGTCCGCAGGTCTGTGATCAGCTCCTCGAGCTCGCGGCGCCTGGCGTCTGTCAGACGTTCGGCGGCGAGGTAGGCGGCGTGGGCCTCGAGTACCTCGCGTACATCGGCGATGTGGGCGAGGTCCTTGATGTTGATCTCGGCGGCGAAGGTGCCGCGGCGCGGGAATACGCTTACGAGGTTCTCGAGCGCCAGACGTTTGATCGCCTCGCGGATGGGGGTGCGCCCCATCCCCAGTTCACGCCCGATCCGGTCCTCGTCGATCGGCTCACCCGGTTTGATACGGAGCGTGACGAGCCGGTCGCGGAGCTCCTCGTAGGCGCGGTCGGCGAGCAGCGCGGGGGGCGGATAGGGATCCGTCCGTAGCACTGATATATCACTCATAGGTCTGAAGCATACGCCCGGTTGCTGCTCGTGCTCGCAGCGAACGGACGCGCTGACGCCTACTGAAGGCTTAATAAAGGTATATCCATCGCGCCTTGACAACTTCGTCACAATTTTTCGCCAGGTGCGCTCTACCTTCCGGCCGAGGATGCTCTGGCTCGAAGGCCGTGGGCAGGGCACTTCCACCAACCCAATGCAAGACCCTGAGGAGGGTTATGTTGACTCGGTATCGTCGCGCCGTCGGACGATCGGCAAAGGTGCGTGTTGGCGTGCCTGCCATCGCTGCGACAGCCATCGCTGCGTGCAGTCTCGGCATCAGCTCGGCCGCTAACGCAAGTGTCAACTGGTCGACTGTCAAGTCGGCGACGGCCGGTGGTGGTTTGGCCGCGCTCGTCAAGGCCGCCAAGGCCGAGAAGACGCTGAACGTGATCGCGCTGCCGCCCACGTGGGCCAACTACGGCGTCGAGATCAAGACATTTGAGAAGAAGTACGGGATCAAGGTTGAGAGCTTCAATCCGAACGGCACGAGCGCTCAGGAGATCGAGGCGCTGAAGCAGGACAAGGGCCGCAGCTCTGAACCGGACGTCATCGACGTCGGCGAGTCCTACACAGCAGCCCCGGATCCGTCGCTCTTCGCTCCGTACAAGGTCCAGACCTGGAGCAGTATCGCGGCCGCCGCGAAGGACCCGAACGGCGACTGGTACAACGACTACGGCGGATACATCTCGTTCGGCTGCGACATGTCTGTCGTCAAGACCTGCCCGACGACGTGGAAGGCGCTTGAGAGTTCGCAGTACAAGGGTGATGTGACGCTGAATGGCGCCATCGGCCAGGCTGCTGCTGCGACCGACGCCGTGTACGCGGCGGGCCTGAACAGTGGTGGCTCGCTCACCAACGTCCAGGCTGGGGTCAACTTCTTCAACACGCTGAAGTCGGATGGCAACTTCAACTCCACCGACTGCAACTCTCCGTCGGTGATCGAGGCGCACCAGTGCCCCATCCTGATCAACTGGGACTACCTGAACAGCGCCAAGTCCTATGGGCTGCCGGCCAACATCGCCGCCCATTGGAAGGTCGTAGATCCGACCGGGAAGGACTTCGCCGGTTACTACGTCCAGGCGATCAGCAAGTACGCCCCGCATCCGGCGGCCGCGCGCTTGTGGGAGGAGTTCCTGTACTCGACCCAGGGCCAGAACATCTGGCTCGAGGGTGGCGCTCGCCCGATCGAGCTTCCGGCGATGGCCAAGGCAGGCACGGAGAACAAGAAGGCGTACGCCGCGCTGCCGAAGGTCACGGGTACACCCGTACTGCCGACGGTCGCTGAGTCCACCAAGGCCGGCGAAGCGATCGCCGCTGCCTTCCCGTCTTGACGTCGGGAACGCAAGCAATTCCAGTAGCAACCGGTCCCGCGGCGCCTCGGCGCCGCGGGATCACCCGCTCTGCTGCGGGCGGTGGCGCATGGGTCGGCATGCTGCCGTTCAGCGTCTACATCCTGATTTTTCTCGGGCTGCCGCTCTACGAGGTGATACATGGTGCGTTCACCACAGACGCCGGCAAGTTCACCTGGCAAAACTTCAGCACCATCTTCAGCCAGCCGCAGTACTGGACGCTGCTGAAGAACAGCGTCATCCTCTCAGCCTGGACGGCTCTCGCCGGTGCCTTCTTCGGAACCTGGCTGGCCGCGGCGGTGGTTGCCGGCAAGCCCGGGGGCATGTTGCGCCGCGTCGTCTCGAGCGGCTCCGGCGTGCTCGCCTACTTTGCCGGAGTGCCGCTCGCGTTCGCGTTCATCGCAACGCTCGGGCGCGCACCTGGCGGAGTCCTCACCGTCCTGCTCAAGCACATCGGGATCGACCTCTACGCCCACGGCTTCAGCATCTCATCGTTGTTCGGCGTCGGCCTCGCATACGTGTACTTCCAGGTGCCGATGATGGTCATCCTGATCACCCCCGCTCTTGAGGGGCTGCGGCCGCAGTGGGAGGAGGCCGCGCAGAGCCTCGGCGCCTCGCGGCTAGAGTACCTGCGCCACGTCGCAATCCCGGTGATGGCGCCGGCGTTCATTGGCTCACTGATGATCCTGTTCGGCAACGCGTTCTCCGCCTACGCCACCGCCCTCGCGCTGGTTGGTGCCGCGCTGCCGCTCGTTCCTGCCGGGATCAACGAGGCGATCAACGGCAACGTGCTCGTCAACCAAGATCGCATCGCGCTCGCGCTGGGCGTTGAGATGATCATGGTCGTGGTCATCATCATGGTCGGTTACTGGCTGGTCCAGCGGCGCGCCAGGAGATGGCTGCAATGAGTGCCGTTGGTGCGGGTGGTCCTGGTGCCCTCGGCGCTGGGGCGCTAATCGCCGAAATCGAAGAGGGACCACAGGCGCCTCAGCCCTTCGCGCCTCGACGTGGCCGCCCGCGCATCTGGCGCGTGGTGATCCTGGTGGCCGCACTGATCTTCTTCATCGGGCCGCTGATCGCCTCGGTCAAGTACAGCCTGCTCCAGAACAACGGCAAGTACGGCTTCAGCAACTACGCGCAGATCGTCAGCAACAGCGACCTCCGCAATTCGCTGATCACGTCACTCGAGATCGCCGGGATCACGGCGGTCATCGTGGTGGCGCTGCTGTTGCCCACGGTCGTGCTCGTGCGCCTGCGGTTGCCAAAGCTCACGCTGCTGCTCGAGGGCGTCACGATCCTGCCGATCGTTGTGCCGCCGATTGTGATCGCTGCGGGTCTTGCGCAGCTGCAGGGAAGTGCGCCGACATGGCTGGTTCACATCTGGTTCAACCACCCGCTGACGGCGTTGACGCCCGTGTACGTTGTGCTGGCGATGCCGTTCAGCTACCGCGCGATGGACACCGGTGTGCGTGCGATCGACCTGCGAACGCTCGTCGACGCAGCGCGCAGCCTCGGCGCGTCCTGGTTCTCAACGCTCACGCGCGTGGTCCTCCCCAATGTCGAGACTGCCGTCCTCGGCGCCGTCTTCCTCACCGTCGCGTTCTGCCTGGGCGAGGTGGTGATCGCGACGATCCTGCTCTACGTGACGCTCCCGGTCGAGCTGATCCAGGTGGGTCAGTCCGGCGACGCGGGTACATCGGTGGCGCTGTCGATCCTCAGCCTCCTGTTTGTCTTCCTGCTGCTGTTTGCTCTGTCATTCCTAGCCGGGCGTAGGCGCGGCTCGACCTCGGTCCGGGTGATCTGAATGATTCGTTTTGAAGGAGTCCAACGGCACTACGGCGCGGTGGCCGCGCTCGCAGGCCTCGACCTGGAGATCCAGGACGGGGAGCTGATCGCGCTGCTCGGACCGTCGGGTTGTGGCAAGACCACGGCGCTGCGCATCCTCGGTGGCTTCGACTATCCGACCGCCGGGCGCGTGCTGGTCGATGGTGCCGATGTAACCAACGTTCCGCCCAACAAGCGCGACATGGGGATGGTGTTCCAGGCGTACAGCCTGTTTCCGAACATGGACGTTCGCACCAACGTCGCCTTCGGGCTGCGCATGCGCGGCCAGGACAAGGCTGACCGCCTCAAGCGCGCCGACGACCTACTCGAACTCGTTGGCTTGGCGCCGGCGGCGGATCGCTACCCGCACCAGCTGTCCGGCGGGCAGCAGCAGCGCGTCGCGATCGCGCGTGCGCTCGCGATCGAGCCCAAGGTGCTGCTGCTCGACGAGCCGCTGTCGGCTCTCGACGCACGCGTGCGTACGCAGCTTCGTTATGAGATCCGCAGCCTCCAGCAGCGCCTGGGGATCACGACGCTGTTCGTCACACACGACCAGTCTGAAGCGCTCTCGATTGCCGACCGCGTCGGCGTGATGCAGTCGGGCCGGCTCGAGCAGCTCGACACGCCGGAGAACGTCTACCGCCACCCGGCGACGGCGTTCGCAGCCGAGTTCGTCGGCGCCATGAATAGGCTCCCGGGCCGTATCGGCGATGGCGCCGAGGTGCAGGTACTGGGTCAGCGGCTGACCGTCCTGAACCCGGAGGGCCGTGAGGCTGGGGCGCCCGTAGAGGCTCTGCTGCGCCCAGAGGCCTTCGCGGTCGTCGCGGATCCGGCCGGCCCAGGCGAGGTGACGGCGCGAACCTTCCTCGGCGCGTCGGTGCGGCTTGAGGTCACGCTCGACGGTGGTCAGAAGGTGCTGGTAGAAGCCACGAGCCACGAGGCCGGCGCCGCCGTTGGCACGCGGGTCGGGCTGCGGATCCTGGCCGACTCGGTTGTTGTCGCCGATCCGCGGGTAACCCTCGACTCGGAAGCCGTCTCAGCGGCGATTGCGTAGCTATTCTCGGTCGTCACTGGCGACCGAGAAGAGAGTCCCGAATGGCAACCGCGACAGCCTTTCCCGAGCTGACCGACGAGCAGCAGGCGATCACCGAGATGGTGCGCCAGTTCGCCGATGAGCAGATCATCCCGAACGCAGCGCACTACGACCACGAGGATCTGTTCCCGGAGCCGATCGTCGAGCAGATGAAGGAGCTCGGCCTGTTCGGGGTCACCATTCCCGAGGAGTACGGCGGCATGGGGCTCGATTTGACGACGTACGCGATGATCGTCGAGCAGCTGTCGCGGGGTTGGATCAGCATCTCCGGGATCGTGAATACGCACTTCATCGGCTCCTACCTGCTGATGAAGTTCGGGACCGACGCGCAGAAGCAGAAGTATCTGCCGCGGATGGCCACGGGCGAGATCCGTGCCGCGTTCAGCCTGTCGGAGCCGGAACTGGGCTCGGACGTCCAGGCGATCAAGACCTCGGCCAAGAAGACCGTTGATGGCGATTACGAGATCAACGGACAGAAGATGTGGGTGACCAATGGCCTGCTTTCGACGCTGGTGTTCACGCTGGTCAAGACCGACCCCACGGCCGACCCGCCATACAAAGGCATGACCTGCTTCATCTGTGAGAAGGAATCGGGCGTGAGCGAGAACACGGGGCCTTACAAGGGTTTGAACGTGCCGCCGAAGATCAAGAAGCTGGGCTACAAGGGTGTCGAATCGACCGAGCTCGTGTTCGACGGTTACCGCACGCCGGCCGACAGCGTCCTCGCCGGCGAGGAGCAGGGGCTCAACCGGGGGTTCGTGCAGATGATGGACGCACTCGAGCTCGGCCGCGTGAACGTCGCCGCGCGCGGTGTCGGGATCGCGCAGCGCGCGCTCGAGTTGGCGCTCAGGTATTCGCAGCAGCGGAAGACGTTCGGCAAGCCGATCTCCCAGCACCAGGCGATCCAGTTCAAGCTCGCTGACATGGCCACCCAGGTCGACGCGGCCCGGCTGCTCACCTACCGCGCGGCCCGCATGAAGGACGCGGGCGAGCGCTCCGACATCGAGGCCGGTATGGCGAAGCTGTTCGCCTCTGAGGCCGGCCGCTTCTGCGTCGAGGAGTCGTTCCGCATTCATGGCGGTTACGGCTACTCGAAGGAGTACGAGATCGAGCGCCTCTACCGCGACGCGCCGCTGCTGCTGATCGGCGAGGGAACATCCGAGATCCAGCGCATGGTGATCGGCCGCAAGCTGCTCGAGCGGCACAAGCTCTAGACCGCTGTTAGCTCGCAGTCCAAAATTCGGGAATTCATGAATCGGCCGATCCGCCGATTAAAAGGGCATGGATCTCAGCCCCTGGACATGGGACGTCGAGAGCGACATCGTCTGGTGTCTGCCTGACCTGTTCTCGATGAACGGGCTGCAGCGTCCGATCTGGGCGACTGACGACCACAAAGCGATCCCGGTCAGGCGCGAGCGCTGGCTTGCGACGCTGCCACAGGAGCGGCGGGAACGGATCCGTGAGTTCGGCGACAACGTGATCCGTACCGGCGGCGGCGGCGACCTCGGCTATCGCGTGACCGTCGGCAATTCGATCCGATGGCTCTCCCTGTACGCGGCCGTCGGCGAGGTGACTGACGGCAAGGTGCGTCGGGTCGTCGGCTACACCCAGGATGTGACGGCGCGCAAGCTGCTCGAGCGCCGCTACGAGCACGCAGAACGCGACCTCGAGCACCAGAGGCAGGCGCTCGAGCGGATCGCCGCCGGCGATCCGCTCGAGGACACCCTCGACATCCTTTGCCGGCAACTCGAGCGAACCTACCCCGGCGCGTTCAGCTCGATCCTGCTGCACGACCCGGAGGCGGGGGTGCTGCGTCACGGCGTCGCGCCGTCGCTGTCGCGCGATTACTGCGCTGCGATGGACGGGCTCGTCGTTGGTGACGGCAACGGCGCGTGCGGGACCGCCGCCGCGCGCTGCGGTGTGGTGGTCGTCGAGGACGTGCGGACCGATCCGCTCACGGCCTCGGAGGTGGAGATCTTCGACACCTACGGCCTGCGCTCGGTCTGGTCCTATCCGCTGCGCGGCGTCGGCGGCGACGTACTGGGCACGCTCGCGCTCTACCGGACCGAGCCGTTCGCGCCGCCGGAGAAGGAGGTCAAAGCCGTTGGCAGCATCGCCAAGCTCGCGGCGCTGGCGATCGAGCGCGACGGCCTTCAGACCGCGATCCAGACGGCCGCGAGCGTGTATCCCGCCACCGGGCTGACAAACCGCACGCGCTTCCTCCAGTTGGTCGACCAGCGCCTGGCGGAGCCGCTGCGACGGACCGCGGTCCTGTTCGTTGAGGTCGACCGGCTCAAGTACCTGGCGGACGACCTCGGCAACGTCGCCAGCGCATCGCTGCTCGCTGAGGTCTCACGACGGCTGCACGCGGCAGCCGGCAGTGACGGTGTCATCGGACGCTTCAGTGGCGACGAGTTCCTGCTGGCAGTCGACTGCGCCTCGCCGGAAGCCATGTCCGACGTGGTAACCAGGGTGCAGGTTGCGTTCTCAACCCCGGTCACCACTCGGGAGTATGAGCTGTTCCTCGTCGCCACCGTGGGCGTCGCCTATACGGATGAAGCCGGCGACGCGTACGGGCTCGTACGCGACGCTGCCGCGGCGATGCACGCCGCGCGCTCAGACGGCCTGGGCGGCCACCGGGTTTACAGCCGCGCTCTGCAAACCGAAGGCCTCGACCTGATCGGCCGGGAGTCCGAGTTGCGCCGCGCGATCGACTTCGGCGAGCTAATCCTTCACTACCAGCCGATCCTGGAGATCGCCAACCATCGCTGGGATCGGCTCGAAGCGCTCGTGCGCTGGAACCACCCAACCCGCGGGCTGCTCGCCCCTGCCGAGTTCATCCCGCTCGCCGAGAAGAGCGGACTGATCGTGCCCCTCGGGCAGCGCGTGCTGGAGATCGCGGCACGTGACGGCGCCCGCTGGGCGGCCGCGATCCCAGGTCTGCGGATCGCGATCAACGTCTCGGTCCTCCAGCTTGCCGATCCAGACTTCGCCGACAACGTGCTGGCTCTGCTCGACCGCGCGGGTCTGCCGCCGGAGGGTGTGAGTCTCGAGGTTGCCGAGTCGGACCTGGTCCAGAAACTCGACGCGGTCGCACCTGTCCTCGAGCGGCTGCAGGAGCTCGGCATCCGCACTGTCGTCGATGACTTCGGCGCCGGTTATTCCTCACTGGCGCGCCTGGGGCAGCTGCCGATCACATCGCTAAAGATCGATGGCAGCTTCGTGGGCGGCATCACCACCGACCCGACAGCGCGCACCGTAGTGCGCTCGATCGTCGACATCGCTCGGGCCCATCGGCTCTCGATCGTCGCTGAGGGAATCGAGGATGCGGAGACGCTCGCGGCCGTGGAGGAGCTTGGCTGCGATTACGCCCAGGGGTTTCATATGGCGATGCCCGCGCCGGCCGAGCAGGTCGCGGCGATGCTGTTCGAGGCCTCGAGTCCCGCACCCCTGCATCTGGTCAACGACCATGCCGAATAGCGGCGTGGTCGCTGCGTCCCGTTTGACGGCCGGACGATACTGGAGTCATCGCAATACCTTCGAGGGGGCGTTGGATGGCGTCGTCGAAGTCCGCGCCCCGTGATGACGACCGGGCCGTGACGCCAAGATCATCCAGCAAGCTACTGTCTTGGGCCTGGGGCCAGCGGCGGTGATCGAGGAGGTCTGGCTACACCCGCTGCTGCCGGACAGCGGGCTCGCGTAGACTCAAGCACCTGTCTGCGCCGTCCGACACCAAGACGCTGATTGAGACGGCCATCCGCCGGTTCCTGGAGGAAGTGCCGGGCCTCGCGCCCCTGAAGATCGTGGCCGGACTCGAGCTGCACGGTCGCGGCGATGTGCAGCTTTATCGCATCGAGATGCCAGGGCGGCAGGTCACCAAGGTGATCCCCAGCGACGCCAAGGTCACGCTGGAGATCCGGCGCGACCGCTTCAACGAGCTCGCCCTCAAGGGTCACCTCGCCGATTGGCGGCAGGCGTTCGAGCACGGTGACGCCCGCGCCACCGGCATCGATCAGTACCTGAAGCTGATCGTGAAGGTGGTCGAGGCGCAGGAAGAGCGATCACGTACGCGCCGCGCCCGTCACTAGTGGGTTCTTAGGTCAGCTGGGTGGGGTAAGTCAGTTGCCGGCATCCGTGCCGGCGATCTGACTCTCAGCGGGAGCGGCACGCGGCTTGGGGGCCGCCACGTGCCGCTTGGGTTTACCCGCTAGGAGATTGGCGACCTACGAGAGAACGAACTGGCCGACGAGCTTCTCGAGCTCATCCGCCGTGTTCGCAAGTTGCTGGGCGCTGGCTGCGATCTGCTGCGTGGAGGCGCTGGTCTGCTCAGTACTCGCCGAGACCTCCTCGGTCGATGCGCTCGAGGACTCGGCGACCGACGCGACCGAGTCCATGCTCTCGCGCATCTCGTCGCCGCTGGCGGCGATCTGGCGGATCGATGCGGCGATCTGTTCGATGCGGGAGCTCATGTCCTCGACGCTCTGGCCGATCTGCAGGAACGCCTCACGCGCCTGCTCGACCGTCTCAACGCCGTCCTTCGTCTGGCCGGCGCCGACCTCGACGACCTCGACGGCCTTCGCGGTCTCCTGCTGGATCTGCTCGATCAGGCCGCCGATCGTGGCTGCGGCCTGCTGGGATTCCTCGGCCAGGTGGCGGACCTCTTCGGCGACGACCGCGAAGCCGCGTCCATGCTCGCCGGCGCGAGCGGCCTCGATCGCGGCGTTGAGCGCCAGCAGGTTTGTCTGTGCGGCGATGCCGGTGATCGTGGCGACGATCCCGCCGATCTGACCACTCTTCTCGCCAAGCGAGCGGATCGCCTGGCTGGCGCCCTCGCTCGAGTCACGTACCGCCTTCATCGCCTGGGAGGCGTCGTCGGCGGCCGCTACGCCCTCACGTGCGAGCGAGCGCGCCTCGTCGGCGGCGGCAGCGGTCTCGTCGGCGACCTCCGCCGACAGACGTGAGGCCGAGGCGAGCTCCTCCGTGATGCGCTTGACATCGTCGACGGAGCGGACCTGTTGCTCGGCGCCTTGCGCGACGGAGCCGACGGCGTGTGCGATCTCCGCGATCGCGCGCCCTGCTTCCTCGCTGGTCGACGCCATCTCAGTCGACGCCGAGGAGAGCGACTCGCTGCTCTGCGAGATCTCGTTGAGCATCGCCGCGATCTTGGCGCGCATGTCGTTGTAACTACCGATCGAGCCTTGCGTGTTGGCGAGCATCGTGTTGAACGTCTCCGCGAGCACGCCGATGTTCTCGCCGGCGCGTGAGGCGATCTCCGACGTGGCCGAGGTGACGCTGGTCGTCAGGTCGCCGTCGTTCATAGCCAGTAGCGCCCGTTGGAGCTCCGCCAGGTCCATTCTCGAGAGCTGCTCAAGCCGTGCGGTCAGTGCCTCGAGGCTGGAGTGGTCTCCGAGTTTCTCGCGGAGCGTCTCGCGCATTGTGTTGTAGCCGTCGAGTGACGCCTGCGCGCTGGTGATCATCTCGTTGTAACTGTCGGCCACGAAACCGACCGACTCACCCTCGACCTCGGCCGTGATCGGCGTGAGGTCGGCGTCGACAGCGACGGTCAGATCGCCGCCGCTCATCGAGGTGAGTCCATGCTCGAGGTGCTGGAGGGTGCCGAGCAGGTCGCCCATGCCGGACTGCAGCTGATGCGTGGTGGCGTGCTCGCCGAGCGCGTCGCGCATCCGAGCCTGCATCTGTAGGAATGCGTGGCCGAGCACGTCCTCCTCTGAGCGGGGCTCAAACTGCACACCGATGTGACCGGTCGAGAACTCGGTCATGTCGGCCGCGACCCGCTTCTGCGCGCTGATCGCCTCACGGAAGCTATCGGCGACGGTCGCGATCTCGTTCCTGCCTTGCACGTTGAGGTCGATGTCCACAGCACCCCGCGCGAAGCGCTTGGCAGCAGTGGCCACCTTCCCGAGCGGACCAGTGATCGAGCGGATGATCAGAGGGATGGCGAGCGCGCCGGCCAGCACTGACACGATCGTGAGGACGATGATCGTTGTGCGCAGGCTGCTGAGCGTCGAGCCGATCTTGTTGCCGTTGGCGTTGAGGTTCGCGAGGACTACCGGCGTGAGCGCCTGGAAGCCGTTGGCCAGCGGGGCGGCATCGGCCGAGAGAGCACCCTCCTGCGTCAGGAGCGCCGCTTGATTCCCGCTCTTCGCGTCCGCGATCTCTGTGGCAGCGAGTCCGCGGAACTTCACCAACAGTGACTGCAGCTGGTGGATCTTGGCGACCATCGACGCCGCGAGCGGCTGCTTGAGCATGTCTGCCAGCGTCGTGGCCGCGGTGTTTTCGTCCGGGACGATCTGGTAAGCGGTCTGCTTCAAGATGCTCGCCGCTGTCGCCGTGTGTTGCTGGTATAGCGGCACGTCGAGGTTGGTCAGGTCATCGGCCTTGAACCAGTCCTCGTAGGCGGTGTGAAAGTCGAGCAGTTGCGTGACACCCGTGTTGGCCTTGGTGTAATGGCTCTTGACCGAGGCGACCCCGGTCAGGCTGAAGATCACGACCAACGCCCACAACAGTCCGAGCACGCCCGCGAGCGCGAGTAGACGGGTACTGACCTTGACGTTGGAGAGCACGCCCGTAAGGCCGCGCTTGGAAGCCTGCTGCGCGCCGGCGCCTGGGCTCGGGAAGGACTGGGTGGGGGTTTCGAGCAACTCCGGCGTGGCGCTCAGCGGGGACTGGGTCATACCCCTTTTATCGTCCGACGCTTGTGATAATTGAGCCACCAAAAAACAGTGGGGTCGCGTAACTGGCGTTGCGCGACCCCACTGTCAGCGGAAGCAACGGCTTCCGGTGCTCCCCCAGGTTTTATGCGAGCACGAACTGGCCGACGAGCTTCTCGAGCTCGTCGGCGGTGGTCGCGAGTTGCTGGGCGCTGGCGGCTATCTGCTGTGTGGACGCGCTGGTCTGCTCGGTGCTCGCCGACACCTGCTGGCTCGAGGCGCTCGAGGATTCGGCGACCGACGCGACCGAGTTCATCGTCTCGCGCATGCGGTCGCCTGAGGCGGCGATCTGGCGGATCGAGACAGCGATCTGCTCGACGCGGGAGCTCATGTCCTCGACGCTCTGACCGATCTGCACGAACGCCTCGCGTGCCTGTTCGACTGTCTCCACGCCGCCGCGCGTCTGGTTGGCGCCGACTTCGACGACCTCGACCGCGCGCTGTGTCTCCTGTTGGATCTGCTCGATCAGGGCAGCGATTGTGGCCGCCGCTTGCTGGGACTCCTCGGCTAGGTGGCGGACCTCTTCGGCGACGACCGCGAAGCCGCGGCCGTGCTCGCCGGCGCGGGCGGCCTCGATCGCAGCATTCAATGCCAGCAGGTTTGTCTGTGCGGCGATGCCGGTGATCGTGGCGACGATCCCGCCGATCTGGTCACTCTTCTCGCCAAGCGAACGGATCGCCTCACTCGTCTCGGTGCTGGAGTCGCGAACCGCACGCATCGCGGCACTCGCCTCGTCGGCCGCGCCCACGCCCTGGCGAGCGAGGTTGCGCGCTTCCTCGGCGGCCGCGGCCGTCTCGTCTGCGGTTTCCGCTGACATGCGAGAGGCCTCGGCGAGCTCGTCCGTGATGCGCCTGGCGTCATCGACCTCGCGGACCTGCTGCTCGGCGCCCTCTGCGACCGAACCAACCGCATGCGCGATCTCCGCGATCGCGCGCCCAGCCTCTTCGCTGGTCGACGCCATCTCGTTCGACGCCGACGAGAGGCTCTCCGAGCTCTGCGAGATCTCAGCCAGCATGCCGCCGATCTTGGCCCGCATGTCGTTGTAGCCGGCGATCGCGGACTTGGTGTTCGCGAGCATGGCGTTGAACACCTCGGCGAGGTGCCCGACGTTCTGGCCGTCCTGCGCGTCGATCGCGGTCGTGGCCGAGCTGACGCTGATCGTCAGGTCACCGTCGTTCATCGACCGCATCGCGCTCTGCAGGCTGGCGAGGCAGCTGTTCGTGAGCGACTCGAGCCGCTCGGTCAGCGCCTCGAGGCTGGAGCGGTCGCCAAGCTTTTCGCGAAGCGTCTCGCGCATCTCGTTGTAGCCGGCAAGCGAAGCTTGAGCGCTGGAGATCATCTCGTTGTAACGCTCGGCGATGAACCCGATCTCAGCGTCCTCCTGTGCTGCGACCACAGGGGTCAGCTTTGCGTCGACGGCGACGGTCAGGTCGCCACGGTTCATCGATTGCAGACCGTGGTCGAGCGTCTGCAGCGTGTCGAGCAGCTCGCCCATGCCGGACTCCAGCTGGCGCGAGGTCGAGTGGAGCCCGAGGGTGCCGATCAGCTGTGCCTTCAGCTCCTGCAGCGAGTGTGCAAGCACGTCATGCTCGGAGCGAGCGTGGATCTCGGGCGCGAAGTCGCCGTTCGAGAAAGTGTGCGCGACGTCGGCCATGCTCTTCAGGTGCGCGACCACCGCGCGGAATGAGTCGGCCACTTTGCTGATCTCGTCGCGGCCGTGGACGTCAAGCTCGACGTCAACCCGCCCCTCAGCGACCTTGTCGGCGGCGGCGGCGACCTTCGCGAGCGGTCGCGTGATCGAGCGGATGATCAGGAAGGTGATCACGGTGGCGAGGACCAGCGCGATGATGCCGATCACGATCGACAGCGTCAGGCGGCTGTTCGTGGTCGACGGGATCTTCGCGCCGATCGCGTTCTCGTCGTTGGCGAGCTGCGCGCGCAGCTTGTCGAAGTCGTTCTGGACCTTGTTGGAGATCGACGCGTTGTAAGCCGTGATGTAGTCGAGCGCGACGACCGTCTCCGCCTGGATCAGCTTGGGGTTCGTGACCTTGGCGAGCCCGGCGACCAGCCGGTACATGTCGTTGGTGAAGACGTTGTAGGCGGCGAGGTCCTTGACGAGCTGGTTGGTCAACGCGCGTACCGCAGGGGTGAGCGGTGTCTTCAGCATCGTGTCGAGATTGGACGTCGCCTGGGCGCGGCCGGCCAGTGCCTGCTTCCAGGTTGTGCCCATCAGATTGGCCTGCGATGCGTTGTGCAGTGCTGCGAGCGCGCCGAACATGTTGGTCTGATCGTCAGCCGTCAACCAGCCCTCGTATGCGGCCGCGGCAACGTCGCGGTTGTTGCCGGGAATCTGATCCGCGTTGTACGCCGATTTAATGCTGCTGAAGCCGGTTATCGCGATCACGGCGACCACCACCAGCAGTGCGGCGAGGAATGCACCGAGCGCGATCAGGCGAGCGCGCACCGTTGTGCCGCCGAACCGGCCCAGGAAGCCGGCGCCACGATCGGAGGAGGACACGGGAGGCCCTGAGGTCAGGGTCGCGCCGAGCAGCTCGGGCTCTGGAAGTATGTCCGGCATCAAGGTGGTCATGGGCGTTTATTCGCCCTTTTTTGGCAAAACCTTGAGCGGCCAATCAAGAAGCGGGCACGAGCAGCCCCGGGACGAGGCGCTCAGCGAGCCGGTTCAGGAAGCGGGCACGAGGCGCTCTGCGAGCGTTTCGGCTTCCATCAGCTGCTGGTCGATCAGCTGCAGGCCCGCGTCCCAGAACCCAGAGTCGGCGAGGTCCACCCCCACGATCTCACCGAGCTGCTCCGGCGTCCGCGAGCCGCCGGCTCCGAGCATCTCCAGGTACTTCGGCACGAGTGGCTCGCCGACCTCGCGGTAGCGACCGTAGACCGAGAGTGCGAGCAGCTGGCCGTATGCGTACGCGTAGACATATCCCGGCGTGTTGATGAAGTGGGGAATGTAGGACCACCACGAGTGATAGCCCTCTGTGATCTCCACGGCGTCTCCGAGCATCTCACTCTGACTCTCAACCCAAGCCTTAGAGATGTCCTGCGCGGAGAGTTCACCCTCGGCGCGGCGCCGCGTGTGGACGAGATGCTCGAAGCGATTCATGGCCATCTGCCGGAAGACCGTCGCGACCGCATCATCGATCCTGCCCGCGAGCAGCTCGAGGCGCTCCGCCTCAGTTCGCGACTCGGCGAGCAGGCGCTCGAACACGAGTGTCTCGCCGAACACCGAAGCGGTCTCCGCAACCGTCAGCGGTGTGCTCTGATGGAAGATGCCCTGCTTCTCGGCCAGTACCGAGTGCAGTCCGTGGCCAAGTTCGTGCGCGATCGTGAGTACGTCGCGGCGCCGGGCCGTGTAGTTGAGCATCACGTACGGGTGCACGCCGGCGACGGTCGCGCAGAAGGCGCCGCCGCGCTTGTTCTCCCGCACCGGCGCGTCGATCCAGTTCTCATCGAAGAAACGGCGCGCGATCGCGCCCGCCTGCGGCGAGAACGACGCATACGTCTCGACCACGAGGTCGCGTGAGTCGCGATACGAGAACAGCGGCTCGCTCGACGCGACGGTTGCGCTGCGGTCGTAGTCCTTGAGCTTCTCTACACCGAGCAGTCGCGCCTTCAACCGGTACCAGCGCTGCGGGATGTCGTAGCGCCCGCGCACAGCGTGAATCAGCGCCAGCACCGACTCGTCGGAGGCCTCGTTGGCGAGGTTGCGCGCTGCCAGCCAGTGCGGGTACTTGCGCAGGCGGTCGTCGACCGACTTGTCGTAGATCAGCGTGTTGAAGATGAACGCGCGCGTGCGCAAGCCGGGCTCGAGCGCGGCAGTGACAGCTTCGGCCGTCCGCCGGCGGGTCTCCAGATCAGGGCTGAGCAGATTGCTGAGTGCCATGTCCAGCGGTGCCTCATCGCCGTCGACGCTCACACGGATCGCCGAGACCTGCTCGCCGAACAGCCGCGACCAGGCCGAGCTCGAGGCGAGGCTCTTCTCGGCCATCACCTTCTCCTCGGGCTCAGTCAGCAGGTGCGGGCGGTAGCGGCGGGCGCTGAGCAGATGGTGGGCACAGAACTCGAGGTCGACGTCAGCGTTCAACAACGCCTCGACCCGCTCGTCGTCGAGCGCCGCCCACTCCAGCTCGAAGAACAGCAGCTGCGTCTCGAGCTGGGTGCCGCGCTCCTGCACCTGCTGCAGCAGCGCTCCGCGTGCCGGGTCGGCCGTGTCGGTCGTGAACTCGAGCATCGCGTAGCTGCCTGCGCGATCGACCCGCTCGCTGATCGCGGCTAGCTCGAGCATGGCTTCGCGCAGGCCGGCCGCATCGATCGTCGCGATCTTGCCGGTGTACGTCTCCGCGAAGTTGGCGCCGCGCTCCAGTGCTTCGTCGAGCAGGCGCTCTACGCCTGCCGTGCCCTCACCATTGACGATCGGGGTGAGGTCCCAGGCGCTCTCGAGCAGCTCCGGGTCGGCGAGCAGTTGAGCGGCGGTGGCCATCGCCAGCGAGGTTACCGGAGCGCGTGCGTCACTGGAGCGGGTGCAGCTCGAGCCGGCGGCTACCGCCGACCGCGACCGCGACACGGCCCGTCAGCAGTGACTCGAGGTCGGAGCCAACGAGCTCGCGGCGCCAGCCGCTCAGCGTGCGCACCTCCGGCTCGGGCGCCGATTGGCGCGCTGCCGAGATGATCTGCTCGAGGTCGCTGCGCGTAGCGATCAGTTCGTAGGCGAGGCCTGCATCCATCGCGCGCGCTCGCAGCAGGGCCTCAGCCAGCGCGATCAATGGCGAGTCGCTTGCGTCGGAGTGCCCGCGCCTGGCTTCACGCGGGATGGGCGGGTCGGAAAGGCCGGCACTGATCGCCTCGAGCAGCTCCGCGCTGCGGCGCTTGATGAACGACGGGTGGATGCCGCGGATCTGCTGGAGCGCGTCGGCGCTGCGCGGGTGGCGCTTGGCGAGCTCCAGGAGCGGTGGATCCTGGAGCACCTGGCCGACGGGACGGTCCTCGTTCGAGGCGGTGCGCTCACGCCAGGCGGCCAGTCGCTTGGCTACGGCTCGCGCCTGCGGGTCCAGCTGCCCGACGCGTGGCAGACGCTCCCACGCCGTCTCCGGGTCACGCTCGTCGGTAGCTGCCTCCAGCCGCCGGCATTCCTCGATCGCCCACTCGAGCCGGCCGGTCTCGTGCAGCCGGCGTTGAATCTCGTCGGCCAGCTGCAGCAGGTGCGCCACGTCCTCCGCGGCGTAGCTGAGCTGCTCGGCGGTCAGTGGTCGCGCATCCCAGCGCGTGTAGCTCGCGGTCTTGCCGACGCGCAACCCGAGTACCGAGCCGATCAGGTTCGCGTAGCCGGCCTGGGCGCTCTCGCCGACGAAGCCGGCGGCGATCTGCGTATCGAAGACGTTTGTGAGCTCGGTCTCCCAGGCGCGGCGCAGGATCGCAACATCCTGACGCCCGGCGTGGAGGACGACCTCCACCTCCGGATCCGCGAGCAGTTCCGCCAGCGGTCGCACGTCGACGCTTTGATCGAGGCCGTCGATCAGAATGGTGCGGATCCCGGTCGGCTCACCGGCGTCCTCGACCGCGACCTGTGTCAGGCACAGCAGCGCGCGATAGCGACCCTCCGACATGAACTCGGTGTCGATTCCCAGCCTGCCCGCCGCGCGCGCGAGCTCGGCTGACGCGGCGACGTCGGCGGAGTTTGCGAGTCCGTGCATGGCGGCACCCTATCGGCTTTTACGGCCTGCTTTTCCGTGGGCTTTTGAACACCTACCTCCGTGGTAGGATTTGGACAGATGATCTTCTCTTCGAAAGCCGAGTACGGCGTGCGTCTGATGGTTGAGCTGGGGCGGCAGACGCCCGAACAGCCGACGAGTCTGAAGGCGATCGCGGACGCAGAGGGCCTGCCGCTGGCCTACCTCGAGCAGGTCGTCGCGCGGTTGCGCAAGGCCGATCTGGTGATGAGCGCACGCGGCGCCCACGGCGGGTACTGGCTGGCGCGCGACCCGTCCAAGATCACGATGTACGACGTGGTCGCGGCGCTGGAAGGGCCGATCGCGCCGATGGAGTGCTTCGTGCACGACCAGATGGAACGGATCGTCTGCTCGCATCTGCCGCAGACGGGCGCCGGCCCGTGTGCGACCAAGCTGCTGTGGACACGGGTCCAGGGCGGAATCATCCGCTCGCTGCAGACAACGACCTTGGCCGAGCTGGTCGAGTTCTCACTCCGGGGCGAGCCTAAGGCTCGACCAGAGAGTGAGACTCGGGTTTCGGCGATGACGCTGCCTGTGGCTGCCGCATAGAGAATTTGAACCCCAAAAACCAGACCTGAGAGTTAGATGCCAGACCTAGAGATCAGAAACCTTCACGTGCGCGCGGGCGACAAAGACATCCTGCGCGGTGTCGATCTTGCCGTCGGCGGCGGTGAGATCCACGCGCTGATGGGGCCGAACGGCTCCGGCAAGTCGACGCTCGCCAACGTGATCATGGGCCACCCGAGCCTCGAGGTAATCGAGGGCGAGATCATCTGGGGCGGCGAGAACATCACCGAAGCTGAGACCGATGAGCGCGCCCGGATGGGTCTGTTCATGGCCTTCCAGTACCCAGTCGCCGTCCCCGGCGTCACGGTCACTAAGTACCTGCGCACGGTGCTCAACGCACACCGTGCCGCCAACGGCGAGGAGCCGATCCCGCTCAAGGACTTCCGTGAAACCGTGCAGGCCGCTATGCAGCTGACCAATGTGCCGGAGGAGTTCACCCGCCGTTACCTAAACGACGGCTTCTCGGGCGGCGAGAAGAAGAAGCTCGAGATTCTGCAGTTGGCGGTTCAGAAGCCATCGCTGGCGATCCTCGACGAGACTGACTCCGGCCTCGACATCGATGCGCTGCGCACCGTCGCTGAGGGCGTCAACACGGTCGCCGGTCAGCAGGGCTCCGACCTGGGCGTGCTGATCATCACCCACTACCAGCGCATTCTTCACCTCGTGCAGCCGAGTCACGTGCACGTGCTCTACAAGGGGCGGATCGTGAAGGAGGGCGGGCCAGAGCTCGTCGGCGAGCTGGAGGCCAAGGGCTACGGCTGGATCACCGACGAGGTCGACGCCGCCACCGTCTGATGGCGACCGAAGCCACGCATATCCGCGATCTCGCGGCCGAGTTCCCGGTTCTCCGCCGGGAGGTGAACGGCCAGCCGCTCACCTACCTCGACTCGGCGGCCACGTCGCAGACGCCGCAGGTCGTGATCGACGCGATTGTCGACTACTACACGAACCACCGCGCGTCAGTCCATCGCGGCGTCTATCCGCTCACCGTCGAGGCGACGGACCTCTACGAGGGAGCGCGTGAGCGCATCGCCGCCTGGCTCGGCTCGACCGTCGAGGAGACGATCTTCACTGCCAACGCGACCGCCTCCGTGAACCTCGTCGCGCATTCGTGGGCGCGGACGAACCTCAACCCGGGGGACATCGTGCTGGTCACCGAGATGGAGCACCACTCCGACGTCGTGCCGTGGCAGCTGATCAGCGTCGAGCGTGGGGCGCGGCTCGAGTACATTCCGGTGCTCGACGACGGCACGCTCGACCTCGACGCCTACGACAAGCTGCTCGAGCAGCAGCCGAAGCTGGTCTGCGTCGCTCACGTCTCGAACGTGCTCGGCACGATCAACCCGGTTGCAGAGATCACGCGTCGGGCCCACGCCGCCTGCGCGATCGTCGTCATCGATGGGGCTCAGGCGGTCCCACAGATTCCGGTGCGCCTGTCCGAGATCGACGCCGACTTCTACGCGTGGACCGGACACAAGGCGTACGGGCCGACGGGCATCGGCGTGCTGCACGGCCGTCGCGAGCTGCTGGAGGAGATGCCGCCGTTCATCAGCGGTGGGCACATGATCAAGCAGGTCTTCGACGACAGCTCCTCGTGGGCCGATCTGCCCGGCAAATTCGAGGCCGGCACGTCGCAGATCGCGGAGGCGATCGGCCTCGGTGCCGCGGTCGACTTCATCGAGGAGATCGGCATCGACGTGATCCGCGCGCACGAGCAGGCGCTGACGGCCGAGCTACTCGAGCGCCTGGCGGAGGTCCCTGGCCTTTCGGTCCACGGCCCGCTGGACGCCTCGGAGCGCGGCGCGCTTGCGTCGTTCGTGATCGAGGGCGCGCATCCGCACGACATCGGTGAGATCCTCGGTCGCGAGGGCGTCTGCGTGCGCACCGGTCACCACTGCGCGCAGCCGCTGATGCGACGGTTCAACCTCGGCTCGACAACTCGCGCCTCGTTCGCCGTCCACAACACTTCCGCCGACATCGACCGGCTGATCGCCGGACTCGACAGCGTCCGGGCGACTCTGCAGCTCTAACTTAGGTAAGACCGATGGACGACCAGCTCTACCGCGAATACATCCTCGAGCACTACAAGCACCCGCACAACCACGGGTCGCTCGAGCGTGCCGACATGGAGGCGCATGACCTCAACCCGCTCTGCGGCGACGAGCTCACCTTCCAGGTTGCGCTCGATCAGGACGGCAAGGTCAGCGAGGTCGCCTTCGACGGCCACGGCTGCGCGATCTCACAGGCGTCGGCTTCGATGCTCTCCGATGAGATCAAGGGCAAGACTGCCGACGAGCTGCTGGCGCTCGACCACAAGACGATCCTCGACCTGCTCGGGATCGACATCTCGGCAACGCGCATGAAGTGCGCGATGCTCTCGCTGAAGGTCGTCAAGGCCGCCGCGCTCGGTCACGCCGTCGATTGGGAGACGGGGGCGGCAAGGTGACGATCGTCGACGTGTGTCCGCTGAGCGAGCTCGCCCCGGGGCAGACCCGAGTGGTTGAGCACGACGACCTCGAGATCGGCGTCTTCAACTGCGACGGCGCCTTCTACGCTCTGGAGGATCGCTGCTCACACGACGATGGGCCGCTTGCGGAGGGCGCACTCGACCCGGAGGCGTGCACCGTCGAGTGCCCGCGACACGGAGCAATTTTCGATTTGAAGACGGGCAGGCCTAAGACGCTGCCCGCCTATGAACCGGTGGACACCTTCCCGGTGATCATCGATGACGACATGATCAAGCTGGAGGTGAACTAGTGGCTACTACCGACCCCGCAATCGCTGCTGAGCCGACACTGACTGAGAACGAGCAGCTCGCTCAGATCAACTCGGACTACGACGAGCGCTATGGATTCCACGACGCCGAGAACTACCTGTTCAAGGCGCCGAAGGGCATCAACCGCGAGATCGTCGAGAAGATCTCTGAGTTCAAGTCAGAGCCCCAGTGGATGCGTGACTTCCGCCTGAAGGCGCTCGAGTACTTCTTCGAGCGGCCGCAGCCGACTTGGGGCTCGCCGATGCTAGCCGAGGTCGACTACGACGACATCCACTATTTCGTGCGTGCTTCCGAGCGCGCCGAGCGCTCATGGGACGACGTGCCCGAGGACGTCAAGAACACCTTTGACCGGCTCGGCATCCCCGAGGCCGAGCGCAAGTTCCTCTCCGGTGTCGGTGCCCAGTACGAGTCCGAGGTCGTCTACCACCAGATCAACGAAGACCTCGAGGCCCAGGGCGTGATCTTCACCGACATGGACACCGCGCTGCGCGAGCACGAGGACATCCTCAAGGAGTACTTCGCGACGATCATCCCGCCCAACGACAACAAGCTCGCGGCGCTGAACTCCGCGGTCTGGTCGGGTGGCTCGTTCGTGTACGTGCCGAAGGGCGTTCACGTCGAGATGCCACTGCAGGCCTACTTCCGCATCAACACGGAGTCGATGGGCCAGTTCGAGCGCACGCTGATCATCGCCGACGAGGGCTCCTACGTGCATTACGTCGAGGGCTGCACCGCCCCGACGTACAGCGCATCGTCGCTGCACTCGGCCGTCGTCGAGCTGATCGCCAAGCCGGGCGCACGGATCCGCTACACGACCGTGCAGAACTGGTCGGCGAACGTCTTCAACCTCGTGACCAAGCGTGCTGTTGCGGAGACCGACGCGACGGTCGAGTGGGTCGACTGCAACCTCGGCTCGAAGCTGACGATGAAGTACCCGAGCGTGTACCTGGTCGGTGAGCGCGCCCACGGCGAGATCCTCTCGATCGCGTTCGCGGGCAAGGACCAGCATCAGGACGCCGGCGGCAAGATCATCCACGCGGCGCCGAACACGACCTCGAACATTTTCGCCAAGTCGATCTCAAAGGACGGCGGGCGCGGCTCCTACCGTGGTCTGTTGGAGATCGCCAAGGGCGCCCACGGCTCCAAGTCGAAGGTGGTCTGCGACGCGCTGCTGCTCGACGAGCACTCGCGTTCCGACACCTACCCGACGATCCGGATCAGCGAGGACGACGTCAACGTCGGCCACGAAGCCACGGTCTCCAAGGTCGGCGAGGACCAGCTCTTCTACCTGATGTCGCACGGCATCCCGGAGGAAGAGGCATCGAAACTGATCGTGAACGGTTTCATCGAGCCGATCACAAAGGAGCTGCCGATGGAGTACGCGGTCGAGATGAACCGTCTGATCGAGCTGCAGATGGAGGGCTCAATTGGCTAGCACGATCGAGCTCCCCAATTTCAAGGGCCGTCCCGGGTGGGAGTTCACCGACCTGTCGGCGCTCGACCTGGACTCGTACCGCCACGCCCCTGCGGTGCTGTCTTATCTGGGCCCTCCCACCCCGACAGCACCGGCCTCCGGCTCACTGTGGGACCTGCCCACGCCGGCGTTGCCTGAAGGCGTCGAGGTCGCGGCCGACGGCGATATCACGGTCGTCACGGTGGCCCGCGGTGTGCATGTCGCCGATCCGATCCCGCTGACTGTCGTGCTGGCCGAGTCCGGCACGATCGTCAATCAGCACACGCGGGTTGTGCTCGAAGAGGGCGCTCAGGCCGAGGTCTGGGAGCAGTTCCTCTCGCAGTCCGACGACCTCGACGGCGTGCTCAACCTCCGCACCGAGCTCATCCTCGGTGACAACTCGCGCCTGCGATACGTGAGCGGCCAGAACCTCTCGGAACAGAGTTGGGTCTTCGGTGCTCAGCGCGCCGAGGTCGGCCGAGACGCGACACTTGATTGGGTTGCGCTGGGCTTCGGCTCGCGTTCAGGGCACGTGCTGATGGAGACGCGGCTCGCCGGCCAGGGAGCGGAGGCGCGCGTGACCGGTGCCTATGCGACCCACGGCCGCCAGCACATCGACTTCGATACCACCCAGGAGCACGCGGCCGAGAACACCACCTCGGATCTGGCGTTCCGCGGCGTCCTGCAGGACCGCTCGAGCGCTGTGTGGAAGGGCAACATCATCGTCGACCCGGGAGCGCAGAAGACCGATGCGTTCCAGGACTCGCGCAACCTGCTGATCTCCAAGCGCGCTCACGCGGACGCGATCCCGGGCTTGGAGATTCAAGCCAACGATGTCCGCTGCACGCACGCCGCGGCCGTCGCGCAGGTCGATCCCGAGCAGCTGTTCTACCTGCGTTCCCACGGGCTTCCCGAGGCCGAAGCAAAGCAGCTGGTGATCGAGGGTTTTCTCTCGGCGCTGGTTGAGCGGTTCGAGGTCGGGCCGGTGCGAGACGTGCTGGCCGCCGCGCTCGAGCGGCGGCTTGCGATCATCCTCGACTGAGTCGCGTTGCCAAGACAGATCGCGCTGCTCCGCGGCATCAACGTCGGTCCGAATAACCGGATCGCGATGCCGGCGTTGCGCGCGGCGCTTGCCGAGGCAGGTTTCGGGAACGTGCGAACCTACGTGCAGAGCGGGAACGTCGTGCTCGACGCGGAGCTTGAGGAGGGTGAGCTGGCCGAGGCCGTCACAGCCCTGATCGCCGACCGGTTCGAGCTTGCCGTGCCCGTCGTTGTGCGTAGCGCCGCCGAGTTGGCCGAGGTCGTGGCGGAGAATCCATTCCCGGACGCAGCGGTGACGGCGCCCAAGCGCCTGCAGGTCACATTCCTCTCGTCACGGCCGGCCGATGAGGTTGCCGAGCGAGTGCGCGGCGTCGCGTCAGGGGTGTTTTCGCTCGATACAGAGTCGATATCGGTCGCGATATCGTGCCGGAACGTGTACGGATGGCACCCCCAAGGCATCCATGTCTCCAAGCTCGCGCGCGAGTTGAGCGACCGCAGGCTTGGCGTTACCGCGACCGCGCGAAACTGGACGACAGTCACGACCCTTCTGGAGATGGCCACCGCCGATGCCGGTTGAACCCACCCATCCGTACACGGTCATCGATGTCTTCACCGACAGGCCGCTCGCCGGTAACCCCCTCGCGGTGTTCACCGCGGGCGAAGCCGTGCCGAGCCGGCTGATGCTGGCAGCGGCGCGCGAGTTGCATCTGTCGGAGACGGTCTTCGTGTTGCCTGGCGACGATCTGGCCGACGCGACGCTTCGGATCTTCACGCCGCACGCGGAGCTGCCGTTCGCCGGGCACCCGGTGCTGGGTGCAGCCTTCGTCGTCGGCGAGCTGAACAATTTCACGACGGTGCGGCTCCGGACCGGTGCCGGGATCATCCCTGTGACGCTCACGCGAGAGCATGGCGAGATCGTCTACGGGGAGATGGAGCAGCCGCTGCCGACGGTCCGTGCATTCGAGCGTGAGAGCGAGCTGTTGGAGGCGCTGGGCGTCTCGCGACCGGTATTGCCGCTCGAGATCTACCGCAACGGCCCGACGCACGTGATGGTCGGCCTCGCTGACGCGGAGCAGCTCGCCGCGGCCGAGCCGGACATGGTCGCGCTCGCACGCCTGGGCCCGATCGGAATCGACTGTTTCGCAGCGCTCGAGCCGGATGCGGGACCGGGAGAGCACACGCGCGCGAAGTGCCGGGTGTTCTGCCCCGGGATGGGGATCCCCGAGGATCCCGCCACCGGCTCTGCCGCAGGTCCGCTGGCGCTGCACCTTGCACGCCACGGCTGGTACACGCCCGGGCGGACCCTGTCGATCATCCAGGGCGTTGAGATCCAGCGTCCGTCGGCGCTGATCGTGCGCGTCGACGGCAGTCCCGAGGACCCAACCCGAATCGCCGTCGGCGGTCGTGCGGTACCCGTGGCGCGCGGGCACTTCCGCCTCCAATAGGCTGACGCATATGAAGCTCGCAACTTTCATGCTCGCCTCGAGCCCAGACCCGCTTGCCGGCATCGTCGACGGGGATCGTGCTCGCGCGTTCGCCCGCGGCACGGACGCCGTCCGTGACGTGCTCGCCGGCACGCTCGGTACCGGCGCCAATCTTGGCGAGTACAACCTCAATGAGGTCGCGCTGCTCGCGCCGATCCCGGAACCGGGGACGATCTTCGCGATCGGCCGCAACTACGCCGATCACGTCGCCGAGATGGGCAGTGACCTGCCGGAATGGCCGCTGGTGTTCATCAAGGCGAGCACCTCGGTGGTGCCGCCGTCGGGACCGATCGTCTGCCCGGAGGTGGTGCGACGCCTCGACTACGAGGGCGAGCTCGCGGTCGTGATCGGTGCCGGCGGCAAGGTCGCCGGATACTGCGTAGCCGATGACGTCAGCGCGCGCGACCTGCAGAAGCGCGAGCCGCAGTGGGTGCGCGCCAAGGGCGCTGACACGTTCTGTCCTTACGGCCCGTGGATCACCACCGCGGACGAGGTGCCGGACCCCGGAACCCTCCGGGTTCGGACCTGGGTCAACGGCGACCTGCGCCAGGACTCGGACACCTCGCACCTGATCTTCGGAATCGACCACCTGGTCGACTTCATCGCGCAGACCTGCACGCTGCGGCCCGGTGACCTGATCCTCACGGGGACACCCGCGGGCGTCGGTCAGGGGATGGACCCCCCGCAGTTCCTGCAGTCAGGCGACGCGATCAGGATTGAGATCGACGGTCTCGGCACGATCGAGCACTCAGTCGCCTAGCTGACGGCGGCGCATCCACGCGAGCCTGCGTCTTCGCTCGCTCGCGTACGTCCGCGTCGCTCGCAGCACCCTTCGCTCGCTTGATCCGGCGCCGTCAGGCCGATAGCCGAAGGACCGAACTAGTCCTCGTCTTCGTCCTCGTCCTCTTCCAGATCGAGGTCGTCGAACGCCTCGGGATCGTCGAACTCGGACTCGTCCTCTGGGGAGTCCTCGTCCTCGAAATCATCGTCTTCGTCGAAATCCTTCTCGTGGACGTTGCTCATGTCGCGGAGATTAGTAGATCGAGTGGCGGTGATCAGTGCTTGTCAAGCACCTTGTCGATCAGGCCGTATTCGACGGCCTGGTCCGACTTGAAGAAGCGGTCGCGCTCCATGTCCTCGTGCACCTTCTCGACCGGCTGGCCCGTGTGTTGCGCGTAGATCTGGTCGATCCGGCGGCGGATGTTGAGAACCTCGCGGGCGTGGATCTCGATGTCCGAGGACTGGCCCTCGAAGCCGGATGAGGGCTGATGGATCAGGATGCGACTGTTGGGCAAGGCGAACCGCTTGCCGTGGGCCCCGGCCATCAACAGCAGCGACCCCATCGACATCGCGATGCCGACGCAGATCGTCTGCACCTGCGGCTTGATGAACTGCATCGTGTCGTAGATCGCCAGCCCGGAATAGATCGAACCGCCAGGGCAGTTGATGTAGATCGAGATGTCCTTGTCCGGGTCCGCGGACTCGAGGTGCAGGAGCTGTGCGACGACCAGGTTCGCGACGATGTCGTCGATCGGCGTCCCTAGAAAGATGATGCGCTCGTTCAGGAGCCGGCTGTAGATATCGAACTCGCGCTCGCCCCTAGCGGTGCGCTCGATGACCATCGGTACAAGTGGCATGTCTTGGACGCTACCTCATAGGGGTCGTCGGGGACGTGTGGCCCGGCCGGCGGCCAGCGGGCCGCCGGCCCGGATCAGACCGTTGAATCGAGCCACGCTCGACGGCTGGTGTGCTCTGGAGCGTGGATGCCGCTCTCGAGCTCGGCGCGAATCTCGCCCAGAGTGCCGAAGCGCTCGGCGATGACGTTGTGCTGGTGGATCGTCTCGAGGTTCTCCTGACGGGCGGAGACGAAGACGTTGTCGGGCAACTCGGGGAGCTGGTCGACGACGCCGCGGATCATCTCGCGCACGCAGTCCTCGACGAAGCGCGGGCGACGGTGCGCCTTCTCGACGACATGAGCCTCGTCGGAGCGCTTCATCAGCTCGTAGATCTCTGATGACATCGACTGCTCGACGATCTCCAGCAGGACGCGCGCGTCGAGTTGGACCCCGGAGTCCTCGGGCAGGCCGATGTGCAGCGTGCCGAGCCCGCGCTGGTTATGGGTCGCGACCGGAACGGCCTCGAGGATGCGGTCGATCTGGTCGCTCCCGTAACCCTCGTCGCTGAGGCGCGTGCGTGCGCCGGCGGCAACCAGCTCTTGGGCGCACGGGCAGGCCGTCATACCCTGCGCGGCGACGCCGATCAGCCGGCGTGTGCCGGACTCGGTGCTGACGGCACAGCCGTGCAGCGTGTAAAGCTCCTGGGTCTCGATCCCGGAGACGGGCGCCGGTTTGTACTCGGGGAAGCGGGCCTCGACTGTCACTTCGGCACGGCGCGCGCCCTGGCGCTCACGCGCCAGCTGGGCAATGTGCTCGGCCAGCGTCTCGGCGCGGAACGGCGACTCGCCGAGCACGACCTCGCGGATCGCCTCGTTGACGACCTCCTCGAAGCGCGACATGTGCGCGCCCTTCTGGTTGGGTCCGAGTTCGACGACGCACTCGAAGCGCGCCCAGAATAGGTGATCGGTGCCGTTGTAGTGGAGGCGAATGACCTTCTCGACGTTCGTCACGCCGACCTGGGTCAGGCTCAGCTGGATCGGCGGAAGTTGCGCTTGGACGTCAAGCGTTGATACGGAGATGGAGGGGCCGCTTGTCATTGCCAGTCAAAGGTTAGTGGAGCCGCTCGAGTGGCCTCGCCGGTCCATCCCGCGCGGCCCGAGCGTGGTCAGTTGTGGCATAGCGCACGAAGTCCGAGGATCTGTGGTATCACTCGGCAGTCTCTTGAGGGAGAGACGCAAGGAGAGGGAGCCGCTGCCTGGCCAGGGGCTCTTGATTGCTGATCCGTGATCCGGAAGGAGTCCGAGGTTGAGCGATAAGGCAACTGCTTTGCTGAGTGATGAGGCGCCAGTCACGGAGCTCGAAGAGTTCCGAAGTCTCATCGCGGAAGGGCAGGAGCGCGGCTTTCTGACGTTCGAGCAGATCGCCGCCTGCCTAGAGGAGTTCGAGGTCACCAAGGAGCAGGTGAGGGATCTGCACGGGTATCTCGACGAACAGGGGATCGAGGTTGTCGAGGCGGACGGGAAACTGGCTCGCTCCGAGCTCGGCAGCGTCGAGGCGCGAGCCCAGGCTGCTACCGATCCGGACGCGAGCACACCGCGCGGCAAGACCGTCGAGGTCGACCTCACAGTTGAGCCAAGCCTCGACTCGCTGAGGCTGTACCTGCGTTCGATCGGGCGCGTGAGCCTGCTCACCGCCGAGCAGGAGGTGATGCTGGCGCGGCGCATCGAGCGCGGGGACATGGCCGCCAAACAGCAGATGATCGAGGCGAACCTACGGCTCGTGGTCTCGATCGCGAAGTCGTACCTGGGCCGCGGACTGACGTTCCTGGACCTGATCCAGGAGGGGTCGATGGGCCTGATCCGCGCTGTCGAGAAGTTCGACTACCGCCGCGGATACAAGTTCTCGACCTACGCCACCTGGTGGATCCGCCAGGCGGTCACGCGCGCGATCGCCGACAAGGGCCGCACGATTCGCATTCCCGTGCACATGGTCGAGAAGCTCAACAAGGTCATGCACGTCGAGCGTCAGCTCGTGCAGCAACTCGGACGCGAGCCGACGCCTGCCGAGATCGCGACCGAGTTGGACACGACGGTGCGCGAGGTGCGCGACGTCCTGCGGATGGCGCAGCAGCCGATCTCGCTCGAGAAGCCGATCGGCGACGAGGACGAGTCCGAGCTGGGGGACTTCGTCGAGGATCAGACGGCCGAGTCGCCGTTCGAGCTCGCGGCCGAGCACCTGCGCCGCGAAAACCTGCGCCGGGCGCTGGCGGCGTTGCCCGAGCGCGAGCGCGAGGTGATCGAGATGCGCTTCGGTCTCACTGGCGAGCGTCCCTTCACGCTGGAGGAGGTCGGTCGCGCGTTCAACGTGACACGTGAGCGCATTCGCCAGATCGAGAACCACACGCTCAAGAAGCTCGAGGCGCTGCCTGAGGCGCAGCGCCTGCGCGAAATCGATTGACAGGGAAACGCCGGGGCGCGGCCGCGCCCCGGCGGTACGATCCGGCCGGTGAGCAGCCTCGAACAGCGCGTGCGCGAACTCACGGCACACGCGGTAGCCCGCGACCCGAGCGTGCTGAACGCAACCACCGGAGGCAAGCCGCTGAAGGGCTCGCAGGCGGAGGTCAACCGCATCCTCATGGGAGCACTATCCGGGATCCACGCAGCCCTGATCGAGATCGCGAAGGAGATCGACGCGCTCCGCTCCGAGCTATAGGCGCACGCCGTGTCGGGTTTGGCGTGTCGGGACAGCGCCCTCGGCGCCGCTCGTTCTAAAATCGGCACCCCTTGGCGGGATTCCCGAGCGGTCAAAGGGGACGGACTGTAAATCCGTTGGCTCTGCCTTCGAAGGTTCGAATCCTTCTCCCGCCATTACGAGGCCCCATGATCAACGCGCCGATCGCTGAACGATGAAGTTCGACCGGCGCGAATTGGCGGCCGTGTTCGCGGGCGGGGTCGTCGGGACGCTCGCACGGGTCGGCTTCAGCAAGGCGTTTGCCTCCGGGGACGCGGACTGGCCGTGGGCAGTGTTCGCGATCAACATCAGCGGCGCCTTCTTGCTCGGCTTCCTGGTCACGCGGCTGCAGGAGCGGCTGCCGCTCTCGACCTACAGGCGCCAGCTTATGGGGACCGGATTTTGCGGCGCCTACACTACATTCTCCACAATGCAGCTGGAATTGCTGAACATGTGGGATGCCCACCGATATGGCCTGGCAGCGGGGTATCTTGCAGCGAGCGTCGTGTGCGGCTATGCGGCCGTGCAAGTGTCGACAGCGGTCACGCGCGGCGTGCGCGTAGGCCGGTAACCAGAACAGGGCAGGGTCGATGATCTTCCGACAGATAGTGCACGACGACCTTGGCTGCGCCTCTTACTTCATCGGCGACGAGAAGGCTGGCGTGGCGGCGGTCGTGGACCCCCGGTTCGAGATCGAGGAGTACCTCGAGCTGGCCCGTTACCTGGGCGTGCACATCGCCCACATCTTCGAGACCCACAACCACGCCGATCATGTCTCCGGGCACGGTCGCCTGGCTGCCGCGACTGGTGCTGTGATCCACATTCATCGTCTGGTTGGCCCCGACTTCGAGCACGATCCGTTCGATCACGGCGACGAGTTCGAGCTCGGCTCCCTACGGATAAAGGCTCTGCACACGCCTGGGCACAGGCCCGAGCACACATGTTTCCTGCTCGCGGACGTCCGCCGTGGCAAGGAGCCGTGGGCGGTGCTCACCGGCGACAGCCTGTTCGTCGGCGACGTCGCCCGGCCGGATCTTGCCGTCGAGCGCACGCAGGGCGCGCGCGGGATCTATCGCTCGTTGCGAGACCAGCTGCTGAGCTTGCCCGACTACGTCGAGGTCTGGCCGGGACATCTCGGCGGGTCGATGTGCGGCGGCCCCGGGATGGACCTAAAGGTCGCCTCGACGATCGGGTTCGAGCGCCATCACAACGAGATGCTTGCGATCGAGGACGAGCAGGAGTTCATCACCGCCTCTGTGTCCAAGCTCGGGGCGCAGCCTCCGAACTTCAAGGCGATAATTGCGCTCAACCACGGCCCGCTGCTGACTGACGGCGTCGAGCCCGCGCGTCTGTTCCCTGGTCAGCTGGAGCAGCGCCAGCGTGAGGGAGCATTGGTCGTCGACGTACGCACCGACGCGCAGTTCGCTGAGGGCCACGTCCCCGGCTCGGTCTCGATTCCGCTTCACCGCGGCGGTTTCGGCACCAAGCTCGCGTGGGTTGCGGCGGGCGCATCGCAGATCGTGTTCGTGGGCCGCGACGACCAGGACGGCCGCCGCGCCGGTAGCCTCGCTGCGGCCGTCGGGCTCGCGGATGCGGTCCGTCGCGGCGGGCTGCTTGCAGGCGGGTGGACGAGCTGGAACGCCGAGGGCCATCCGCTGATGGCACTGCAGCGCATCAGGGTCGACGAGATCGGCCCCGAGCTCGACGCGACGCCGCCGGCGCAGGTGCTCGACGTGCGCGAGGTCGCCGAGTTCCAGACCGGCTACATCCCCGGGTCTGTGAACGTGCCGTGGCACGACATCGATCAGATCCCGGCCGGCATCGATCCCAGCCGCCGGCTGCTTGTGATCTGCGCTTCGGGTCAACGTGCCGGAACCGCTGCGAGTCTGCTGCAGCGTCTCGGCGCGAGCGACGTTCTGCACGTGGCTGGCGGCGGCGTGCCCAAATGGGGGACGCTCGGCGGTTCGCTTATTACCGAGATCGAACCGCAGACGCCGGCGCTAGCCTGAGTCTGTGGCCGAGATCCAACTCGCTTCACAGGCCGAGCGGCGCAGCGCGCAGGCGAATGCGTTTGGTGCTGCCGCGTCGATCTACGAGCGGGCGCGGCCGACCTACCCCGAGGCAGCAGTCAACTGGCTGCTGCCGGCCGCCGCGCGCAAGGTCGTGGACCTTGGTGCCGGCACCGGCAAACTCACGCGCATGATCGCCGCCCGCGGCGTCGATGTCACCGCGGTGGACCCCTCTGCTGGGATGCTCGAGCAGCTCCGTCAGGCGGTACCTGGTGTGCCGGCCCTGCAGGGCACCGCCGAGCAGCTGCCGCTGGACGACAACTCGGTCGACGCGGTACTTGTCGCGCAGGCGTGGCACTGGGTGGATCTCCCGCGTGCCTCCGTCGAGGTGGCGCGCGTACTGAAGCCCGGCGGCATGCTCGGCTTGATCTGGAACCACCGGGACGAGCGCGTCGACTGGGTGCGAGAGTTGGGCGAGATCGCCTCGGGCAACGGTGCCGATCACAACAGCATGGATCCGAGCAACCCGAAATTCGGTGCTCCGTTCGGTCAGATCGAGTACTTCGTCACCGAGTGGCACGTGCCGATGACCCCGGACAGCCTGGTCGAGCTGATCGCCTCGCGCAGCTACGTCATCATCGCCTCCGAGGAGGAGCGAGCGGCGAAGACGGCTGAGATTCGGGCGTTGATCGAGAGCCACCCGCAGCTCACGGGACGCGACCATTTCGATCTGCCCTACCTGACTTACGCGTCACGCGCCCACGTAATGTGACCGGGGCTTGCGCCTCCACATCCTCAGCGACCTCCATCTAGAACACGAGCCGTTCACGCCGGTTCCGGTGGATGCCGATGCCGTCGTGCTCGCCGGTGACATCGCCCCGGGTACCGCGGGCGTCGAGTGGGTGCAGCGCCGCCTCGACGGATGCCCGGTCCTCTACGTGGCCGGCAATCATGAGTTTTACGGCGAAGATCTGCCTGGGCTCACGGACCGCATGCGCGAAGCCGCCCGTGGCTCTGCGGTGAATGTGCTGGAGAACGACGAGGTCGTGATCGACGGCGTTCGCTTCCTCGGCTGCTCGCTGTGGAGCGACTTCGAGTTCGCCGGTCCCGAGAACAGGGCCAACTCGATGATGCTGTGCGAGCGGCTGGTCAACGACTACAAGCAGATCCGCGCGTCGGGCGACGGCGGGCGCCTGCTGGCGGAGGACACCCGTGCCGTTCATCTCGCGAGCCGCAAATGGCTGGCGGCGCGGTTGGCCGAGCCGCACGACGGACCGACCGTTGTGATCACCCACCACGCTCCGATCGTGCGGGAGCCACCGGCGAATCCCGTGCTTGCTGCGGTCGGAGGAGCGTTCGCGAGCGATCTCTCCGAGCTGATGCACGGAGACACCGTCGATCTCTGGGTATTCGGCCACATCCACCGGACCGTGGACACCAATGTCAACGGGACACGGGTGCTGAGCAACCAGCGCGGCTATCCGCACGAGCCGGTGAGCGGGTTCGAGCCCGGGCTCGTCGTCGACGTCTGAGCTCAGCGTCGGGACTGCAGCGATGGGCGGAGAAATCCGCCCGGGGGGGTGGATTTCTCCGCCCACGCCTACTGCAGGTCGATCACGACCTTGCCGACCGTGCCCTGCTCGACCGCATCGTGCGCCTTCGCGATCTGGTGGAGCCTGAAGCGGTGGATCGGCAGCGTTGTCAGCGCTCCGGCGGCGACGGCCTCGGTGGTGCGCTCGATCGCCGCCTTCAGCTGCCGCGGCGGCACCGTGTAGAGGAGCATGAACCGCAGCGTGAGATTCGGACCCATCAGCTGCCGGACCGGCACGTGCGCGACGCTCTCGTCGGTGGCCGCGTAGGAGGTGATCACCGCATGCGGCGCGGCCACAGCGAGATCGAGCTCCAGGTTGTGGTCGAGCGCGACCTCGACGAACTGATCGATCCCGTAGGGAACGGCGGCCCTGATCTGATCGACGGCGTCCGGATCGCGGTAGTTGACGACCGTGTGGGCACCCGCCGCTCGCGCCAGCTCTGCCTTGTCCGGCCCGCTGACGGTGGCGATGACGTGCCCGGCATCTTCGAACCGTGCGAGCTCGATCGCGGCATGGCCGACGGCGCCCGCGCCACCCGAGACGAGGACGGTCTGGCTCGCGAGCGGGCCATCGGCGTTGAGGCAGTACGAAGCTGTGAGCGCAGGCACGCCGAGCGACGCCCCGAGCTCGAACGAGGCGTGGTCCGGAAGCGGGATCGCGTGATCAGCCGTGACGATCGTGTACTCGGCCGCCGTCCCGTAGCGGCTGTGGGCCGCCAGCAGCACCCAGACACGCTCACCGAGGCGGTCGGGACTGACACCCGTGCCCACCGCATCGATCGTCCCGGCCCCGTCCTGGTTGGGGATCTGAAACTTCCCCTCTGGGGGTGCGGCGCGCTGGCGGGTCTTCCAGTCGGTGGGGTTCACGCCGGAGATGGCCACCCGGACACGAACCTCACCGGGACCGGGCTCCGGTGTTGGGACCTCTCGTACCTGGAGAACCGACGACCCTCCAGAATTTTCGTAAATAGCTGCGAGCATTCTGGGATCTTAAGCATAGTTCAGCTATCCGGACCATTGCGGCGACGTAAGGCTTCACTCGCGAGGAAAGACAGGATGTATCCTCGCCACGGTGGGCATCCTCGACGCAATGTCGGACCGTGACGCTCCGTCGGGAGCCGACCTGGCAACGCTGGTCGAGCATCTGTTCGCCGACACCTGGTGGCGGGTCACCTGCGAACTGCCGGGTGATCTCAGCCGCACCGCCGCCTCGACGCTCCGGTGCCTGGCGGAGGGCGGCCCGCAGCGTGTGACCGCGCTGGCCGCTCGGGAGCCCGTGGCGCAGCCGACGATGTCGATGATCGTCAAGCGCCTGGAACAGCGCGGCCTGGTGCAGCGCGCCGTCGACCCGGGCGACGCTCGAGCCACGCTGGTCTCGGTCACACCGGCCGGCCTTGAGATGCTGCGTGAGCGTGCCGAGCTGCGGCTGCGGTGGTTCGCCGCCAGGCTCGCCGAGCTCGACCCGGAGGACCGCCGCTCGGTCGCGACCGCGATCGAGAAACTCGCCGACGTCCTGGGCTGACGGTGTGGGGCTCGCCGACGTGATCGGCTGACGGGGTGGCCGCGCGAGGCCGCCACCCCTGCCGGCACATTCGCTCTAGGCAGCCACCTCGGCCGGGGCCCAGAGGCCGTCGATCTCGGCCTCGGCTGCCGCCAGGCTCTCGGCCGCGAGCGGCTTGAACTCAGCCATCGCCGGGACGATGTTCGCGAGCGTCAGCTCGGCCGTGATGAACCGCGGCTCGAGTCCGGTCATCGCGAGGCCGTGGGGAAGCCACTGCTCGGCATGATCCCAACCGTCGCGCGGCGTTCCGGGCGCGTAGCCGCCACCGCGGCTGGCCACCACGATCAGCTCGCGGCCGCCGAGTAGGCCCTCGTGGGTCTCGGCGTTCACTGAGAGGCCGGGGACGATGATGTGATCGACCCAAGCCTTCACGCTCGACGGCGCACCGAAGTTGTAGAGCGGCAGGCCGAGGATGATCGTGTCGGCGGCCTCGATCTCCTCGATCAGCTGTTTCCGCAGCGCATAGGAGGCGGCCTGCGCGGGCGTGTGCTGGTCCGGCGGGAGCATGTGCGCGGCGCCGCCCAGGTCGTCGAGGTGCGGCACAGGCTCGGCGCCGAGGTCGCGGTACGTAACGGTTCCATCAGGGTTGGCGACCTTCCAGGCGGCGGCGGCGCGCGCCGACAGTCGCCGGCTGACCGACTGGTCGCCGAGGATGCTTGAGTCGAGATGAAGCAGGTGGGCCATAGCGTGATCCTTCAAAAATGGTTGGCAGAGGACTAACGATCATTACAGCACAAATAATTGTCGCCACTCCGCCTAAACTTCAGGCATGGAGCATCTGCCCGTCGTCAACCAGCCCCCATGCCGCTCGGCGGCGATGCTCGACTACCTCACGCGGCAGATGCGCATCGGTGCAGAGGCGGCGCTCGCGCCGCTCGGCATGCGTCCCAGGCATTTCCTTGCCCTGACGATGCTTCGAGACGGTCACGAGGTGAGTCAGCAGGCGCTGTCATCGATCCTCCAGATCGACGGGGCCAACGTCGTCGGCCTGCTGAACGAGCTCGAGGCGGCTGGGCTCGTGAACCGCCGGCGCGCCCCGGAAGATCGGCGCCGCCACATCGTGGAGCTGACCGATCAGGGGCACGAGCAGCTTGCGCAGGCCGAGTTCGCACTGGCCGCGGTCGAGGACGTCGTGCTGGCGGCTTTGACGGGCAAGCAACGTGAGCAACTGGCGGCGCTCCTCCATCGGGCTGCGACCAGTACGTTTCCTGCGTGACCCGCAAGCGCGAGATCCACTCGTACCTGATGGACATGGACGGCGTGCTCGTTCGTGAGGAGCAGGCGATCCCCGGCGCGGACGCGTTCATCGCTCGTCTGCGCGAGCGAGAGATCCCGTTCCTGCTGCTGACGAACAACTCGATCTACACGCCGCGCGACCTCTCGGCCCGGCTGCGGGCGCACGGCATCGACATCGGCGAGGACAACCTCTGGACCTCGGCGCTCGCGACGGCGCGCTTCTTGGACGACCAGCGGCCGCGCGGGACCGCTTTCGTGGTTGGCGAGGCGGGCCTGATCACGGCTCTGCACCAAGCCGGCTACACGATGACCGAGAACAGCCCGGAGTATGTGGTGCTCGGCGAGAACCGGACGCTCAGCTTCGAGCAGATCACCGTCGCGACGAGGCTGATCAGCAACGGCGCGCGCTTCATTGCCACCAACCCGGACGCCACTGGCCCATCGATACTGGGTCCGATCCCCGCGACCGGCTCGGTCGCGGCACTGATCACCGAGGCGACCGGGGTCAAGCCCTACTTCGTCGGTAAGCCCAACCCACTGATGATGCGCTCCGCCCTGAATGCGATCCACGCCCATTCGGAGACGACGGCGATGATCGGCGACCGTATGGACACCGACATCATCTCCGGCATGGAGGCCGGACTCGAGACGATCCTCGTGCTCACCGGCCTGACGACGCGCGCGGACGCCGAGCGCCAGCCCTACCGCGCGTCGCGGGTCGTCGACTCGATCGCCGACCTGCTGCCCGACCTGGACTGAGCTCCGCGGCCAGGCCCGCTGGCCTGGCCGATCCTCCTAGCTCTGCTCAGCCATCACGCCGGTCCGCGGCGCGCTGGCGGACGGTCTTCTTGTCGTCGAGCTCCATCGCGCCCGGGTGCCCGTCGCCTGGCCAGGGCGTCAGCAGCAGCAGGATGCGGGCGTTGCTGACCGCGTCGATGCTGTGACGCTCGCCCGGCTCGAACTTCACCATCAGCCCAGGGCCGCCGGTGACATGGTTCTGGTCGTCTTCATTGCTGATCGCTACCTCGCCGCTCACGACCACGACCCAGGCGCCTTCATGCACCTGGTGCTCGCGCAGGCTCCCACCGGCGGGAATCTCGAGCGCGATCGCGCGACCGTCCTCGCCGCTCTCGAGGACCTCAGGTGAGTGCGGACTCAGCGCGACGGCGTGCAGGTCCCAGCTCTTCATCAGTGCTCAGCCTCCCATAAATCGTCAGACCCGTGGGGGTGATACCCAGTTGGGCGTCACGGCACCGCTGCCGTAGCGATCTCCTTGGGCGTCCGCCGCCAGCGCATCCAAGCGTGCCTTGTCGTCGGCGTTGAGCTGCACCTCGGGAGCGCCGGCGTTGTCCTCGACGTACTTGGTGCGCTTCGTGCCTGGGATCGGCACGATCCACGGCCGGCGACTGAGCAGCCACGCGAGCGCGACCTGGCTCGGGCTGGCGCCGCGAGCCTCGGCGACCTCGAACACAACCTGAACGAGCTCGGCGTTGGCAGCACGGTGCCCCGGCCCGACACGGGGGAAGCGCTCACCGACGCGAAAGTCACCGGGCTCCAGCTCAGTGGTGGCGGTCAGGCTGCCGGCCAGCAGGCCGCGCAGCAGCGGTGAGAACGGCAGAAAACCGATTCCCAGCTCCTCGCAGGCGTCGAGGATCTCGTCCTCGACGCTGCGTTCGAGCAACGAGTACTCGCTCTGCAGGCTCGTGATCGGATGTACCGCGGCTGCCCGGCGCAGGTCGGGCGCAAGCGCCTCTGACAAGCCGATGTAGCGGATCTTGCCCTGCTCGACGAGCTCCTTCAGCGCTCCGATCGTCTCCTCGATCGGCGTCTCCGGGTCGACGCGATGCTGCTGGTAGAGATCTATGTGCTCGACGCCAAGGCGCTTGAGGCTGCGCTCGCAGGCTTCCTTGACGTACACCGGGCGGCCGTTGAAGCCGTTGGTTTCGCTCTTCCCGTCGCGCAGGATCCCGAACTTCGTCGCGAGCACGACCTCGTCGCGCCGGTCCCGGATGGCGCGGCCGACGAGCTCCTCGTTGTGGCCATTGCCGTAGACGTCGGCGGTGTCGAGCAGGTTGATGCCAAGGTCGAGCGCTCGATGAATCGTCGCGATCCCGTCGTCGTCGCTGACGCTGCCGTACGTCCCCGACAGGGGCATGCAGCCGAGGCCGATCGCTGATACCTGTGGTCCATGAGTTCCCAGCTGACGCATTTGCATGGGATCCATTCTCGCGACCCGGTCGAGCTGGTGGCGCCGGTCAGCGGACCGGCGCGACGGGGATAGGTGTCAGAAACCGGCTCGCGGGGGATTCGCGCCCGCGGCTCGGGTAGCCTCGCGAGCATGTCGGACCGCCTTCGCTCCGTTCTCTATATGCCGGGTGCCAACGAGCGGGCGCTCGAGAAGGCGCGAGAGCTGCCCGCGGACGCGCTGATCTTCGACCTCGAGGACGCGGTTGCGCCTGATGCGAAGGCGCCGGCGCGCGAGCGCGTCTGCGCGGCCGCGCGATCAGGGGCGTACGGCAAGCGCACGGTCACGATCCGTGTCAACGCAATCGGGACCGAGTGGCACGACGCAGACGTCGCCGCCGCCGGTGCCGCGGGCCCGGACGCAATAGTGGTCCCGAAGATCGGCAGCCAGGAGGATGTGCTTGCCGTCGCGCGCGCGCTCGAACGTGCCGGTGCGCCGGCGTCGACGCGGATCTGGGCGATGCTCGAGACGCCCGCGGCTGTTCTTCACGCGGCTGAGATCGTGGTAGCGAGTGACCGCCTGAGCGTGCTGGTGATGGGCACCAACGACCTGCTCAAGGAGCTCTATGCCGAGGCGGTGCCGGGGCGCGAGCCGCTGCGAGTCAGCCTCGCACTGTGTCTGCTGGCCGCCCGCGCGGCGGGCAGGGCGATTCTCGACGGCGTCTACAACGACGTGCGCGACGCGGATGGCTTCGAGGCTGAATGCATCGAGGGCCGGCGGCTCGGATTCGACGGCAAGACGCTGATCCATCCGGGTCAGATCGAGATCTGCAACCGCGTCTTCTCGCCGTCTGCAGACGAGGTCGCGCAGGCCAGGCGCGTGATCGAGGCGTTCGACGCGGCGGTGCGTGACGGGACGGGAGTGGTGACGCTCGATGGACGGATGATCGAGAACCTGCATGTGGAGACAGCCCGACGGGTTCTGGACCTGGCGGGTGCGTCAACCTAGGTGGACACAATTGTCGACTGCACCGTTTAGCGCGAGTAGTGTTCTGGGTATGCCAAGGCGTATGGAACTGAGCCCAACCGCACCAACAGAGCGACGCGCCCTCGAGCACCACGATGTTCCGGTGCAACAGCTGTTTCGTCGCTGGCAGGAGCATCGTGACGAGCAGGCCCGCGAGGCGCTGGTCAAGCAGTACCTGCCGCTGGCGCGCAAGCTCGCGCGCCGTTACCGTGGCGCCCGTGAACCGTTGGACGACCTCGAGCAGGTCGCCAGCCTCGGGCTTGTCAAGGCGATCGATCGTTACGACTCCACTCGTGGCATCGGTTTCCAGCACTTCGCCGTGCCGACGATCCTCGGCGAGCTGAAGCGGTACTTCCGCGACTCGGGCTGGGCCGTGCACATGCCGCGCGGCATCCAGGAGCTCGCACTCCAGGTGGGTCAGGCTGAGCGGCAGCTCGCCGCCAAGAGCGGCCGCGAGCCCACCTATAACGAGGTGGCCGAGTATCTCGAGATCAGCGTCCAAGACGTGCTCGAGGCCGCTGAGGCTTCGGCTGCCCACCACGCTGTCTCGTTTGACACACCGCATGACGACGGTGACGGCGAGGCAGGGACGCTTGGCGACTCGATCGGTCAGCTCGACGAGCGTTTTGATCTGGTAGCGCTGACGGCGTCGATTGCGCCCGCGGCCAAGCGCCTCTCCGAGCGGGACCGACGCGTGCTCGCGTTGCGGTTCGTGGAGGACAAGACGCAGAGCGAGATCGCTGACGAGGTTGGCGTTTCCCAGATGCAGATCTCGCGGATCCTGAGCAAGGCGCTTGGGCAGCTGGCGGTCGCGGTCGACGGAGAACGTCCGCCGCGCGTAGGCCGCCGGTCCATCTGAGATCCGGCGGAACGACGCCCGCGGCTGAATCGGCGCTGCGGGCGTCAAGCGTCGGCCATGCATGGTCCTCGTAACGGGGTTAGAAGTGCCGGGGACGAGGAAGCTTGTCTAACAGAAGCACGCTCTCTGGCAGCGACGGCTGCTGCGATGAGGGCGGGTATCACAAAACCCGGTGCGGTAACTTGGGGACAGGCGTGATCCAGGAACTTGCGAGCGTTCGGCTTGAACTCGAGAATCGGCCCGAGAATGTGGCCATCGTCCGAGCGGCGCTGACAGGTCTCGCCGAGGCCGCCGAGTTCGACGAGGAACTTGCAACGGATCTGAAGACCGCGGTCAGCGAGGCCTGCAACAACGTCGTGCTGCACGCATACGAGGGCGGATCAGGCCCGATGTACGTGACGGCGCACACTGGCCCGGAGCGGATCGACGTCGTCGTGACAGATCACGGCACCGGGATCAAGCGGCTGTCGAGCGGCGTGGATCACATGGGCCTGGGGCTGGCGCTGATCAGCGCACTGGCCGATCAGGCGGAGTTCAGGAGCCCAAACGAGGGTGGCACCGAGGTGCGGATGCGTTTTCGCCGCTCCGCAGACGCATCGGAAGCCGGAATTCCTCCAGAGGAAGGGTGGCGGGATCGGCCGCCAGCGCTGAGCGGTGACGTGGTGCTGTGGTGTGAGCCGGTGACGTTGTTGCGGCACGTGCTCGGGCGGGTCGCTCGCGCGGTCGCGGCGTCGTCGCATTTCACGATCACCGGCGCCGCCGATCTTTACGCGATCAATGACGCGGTCGCCGAGTATGCCGAGGCCGCAGCTGACGGTCATGTGGTGATGGCGATCTCAGGCGCCTCGCACCGCCTCATCGTCGATGGCGGGCCATTCGTCGCGCTGAACGAGGGCGACGTTTCCTCCCGGATCGGCGAGCATGGTGTCAATGAGCAGGAGATCGAGGCCCACAAGGCTGCGATCGCGCAGCTCGTCGACGAGCTCAGCTTCGACGCGTATGAGAGGGACGGGCTGCTGCACCTGCTGTTGCTGGATCACGGCCGCGAGCCCGTCAACTAACCCGCTCTGCGCGGGTGTGCCTTCAGCCACAGCGCGAACTTGCGCCTGTGGACAGCGTCAGCCGGCGAGAAGCTCTTCGGCGGAGTCGCCGACGAGCAGCTGATCATCAAGCCCCGTCAGGCTGATCAGCCGGTTCACCTGGCCGCTGCCGCGCACGAGCGCGAGGCGGTGTCCGGCTTCCAGCGCGCGCTGGTGCGCCCTGACGAGAACACCGAGCCCCGTCGAGTCGATGAAAGTGAGCTGGCCGAGCTCGACCACGACCACTTGCTCGGCGCTGAGGCGTGCGAGCTCACGTTCGAGTTCGTGGCTCGAGGCAACGTCCAGCTCTCCTGAAACCGTGATCACGGTCCCCCGAGCTTCAGCCTTCACAACTAGTTTGAAGTCTTCCTGCAACGGTCTGGAGCTTACCGTTATCTGCTCATCTGCGTGCTGTGTGCGGGTTAGGTACGAAGTGCCAGCAGCATTGCTTGGCGGGCGCGTCGGAAACGCGCCCGCCGGGTATCTCCGAGCTATGCCGAACGATAAACAGCAACCGGTCGGCAGCCGTGTGCTGGGGCGGATATTCCGGCTTGCGATCCCGAAGCCGCTGCACCGCCGCTGGTTGCGCTGGCGCTGGCGTTTGGGTCCGCTACCGGGAGGCTGGTGGCCGCAGTTCGAGCGAGACTTCCGCGCCTACTGCGGCACCACGACTAGGCCTCAGCAACGGCCCGACACAGACCGTTAGCGGCCCATCAGCGCCCGTACCAGCGGCGTCGTCCGGCACCCGTCGAGGCTCCGCCGACGAGGAAGCCCACGGCCCACAGGACCAGCGCAGCGATGAGCACAAACCACAGGATGTGAGCAGCAAAACCGATCCCGCCGAATACCGCGAGGATCAACAGCAGTACCAATAGAGCAACCATTCTCACGCCTCCTTTTCCCCCGCCCTGTCCAGGGCCGGTTTCTTCGAGATACCCGCTCGCAGGCGAGATCAAGCGAGGTTCAAATCGGCGGCCGTCGGGCAGCACTGACGTGCGAGAAGCGGTGTGGCCAATCGGTGCCATATCGCTCGATACCAGCGACGAACGGAGAAAGAATGGGACTCGGTGGCTCACTAATCATGATCGCCATTGGCGCGATCCTCCGGTGGGCGGTCAGCGCGACCACTAGCGGTGTGAACCTTCAAACGGTTGGTCTGATTCTGCTGATCATCGGCGGCATCGGGCTGATCGTGTCGCTCTTCTGGATGGCGTTCATCGCCGACCGCACCACGCGGCCGCCGACATATCCGGACGGTGCGCCCGGCCCAGGGTCTGGCGGCTATCGGCAGCCTCGCGCCTGAGCTCGTCACGAAATGGCTGCCCGGTGCGCTCAGCGCGCGGGCAGCCACGTGTTTGGCCGCTCCGGAGCCGGGGAAATATTCAATGCACCACCGACCCACCGAATTAGGCCTATGACTGAGATCCAGACGTCCACTGACGCAAGCACGAGTTCGGAGGAGCTCGCCTACATGCTGCTCGAGGAAGCACGACTGCGCTGCAAGTCGCTGCTCGACGAGGAGCGTCAAGCGCCTGACGATCTCGGGACCCTCAGCGATCTGTACAGCGACCTCGGGGTCGCCGGGTATCACGCCAGCGCCAGGCTCGAACCGGGCCGCCGGCGGCAGCTGCTGGTACACGCGCACGCGCGTTGCGAGCGAACTGGGGAAGCGTCCGAAGCTTCCATACGGCAACTGGCCGATGTAACCGCGGCCGCAACCCGCTCGGTTGAACGCGCGCTGACGATCACGGGGCTGCTCGAGGACATGCACATCGCGCATGTCCACGTGATGTCGGCGTGCGAGACGCTGGACGCGGTGTTCGCGTTGCAACCGTGACGGACTGAATCAGGGATCGGACCAGCGCCACGTGGATCTGAGAGTCAGACTCGAACTCGAGAGCGTGCCCGAGTCGGTGCAGCTGGTCCGGTCGGTGATCCGCACGCTCGCAACCACCGCGGAGCTCGAACGTTCACTGCTCGACGACCTCAACACGGCGGTGAGCGAGGCCTGCAACAACGTAGTGCTGCACGCCTACCCGCTCGGAAGCAGCGGTCCGTTGACGTTCTCGATGGTGGTCCGCGGCGATCAGGTCGAGGCCATTGTCAGGGACCGCGGCTGTGGGATGCGGCGCGTCTCGATTCGCAACCGCGGCCTGGGAATGGGTGTGGTCGTGATCAGTGCGCTCGCCGACCACACTGAATTCAAGACCGACGACGGCATCGGCACCGAGGTGCGGATGAAGTTCAGGCGGCCGACTCCGGCCCCGACGGTTCTGGACCAGTTGGACCTGGGTGTTTGGCTGTCGGATCTGGAAGCGTCAGTCGTTCAGCAAGTCCGGTTAGGCTGAGCAGCCGTGCCGCCTGCGGGGGCGTATTCACGACTCCGAGCGTGATCTGTCGCTCGCCCGCCTGCTGCTGCGCGCGCACCAGTACGCTCAATCCGGTCGAGTCGATGAACTCGACACCGGCCAAGTCGACGACGATCGTCGCAGGGTTCGCGTCCATCACCTCCTCGAGCCGCTGTTCCAGCCGAGGGGCTTCAGCGAGCGAGAGCTCGCCTCTGAGGGCGAGAACATGCGTCTCGCCCTCCTCCGTGGATTCGAGGCTCAAGCCTGGCATCATGGCGCCAGCCTACAACCCGGCTGACCGACACGCGATGAGGGTCGACCCATGGATGACGCCGTAAGAGGCAGCAACCACTTCCCCTCTGGGTTTCGGCGGTCCGGAGCTGGGGAATCTAGGCGGCTGATGGCGCACCGTCGAGACTCGAGCGAAACCGATCCCCACCGGGCGATCATGGGCACGCTCCGTGGGTCCCTGTGTGGGGATGCACGTGACCGCCAGATCGAACGTGCACGCCGTGCGCTCAAGCGAGCGCGTCTGGCAGCGGCGGCGGGGAAAGACAGGCACGAGTTCCGCCAGCCTAATGCGCGCCGGGCCACGAGGCCCGGCGCGCGCAGCGCCAAGGTCCCCGGTCGGGGACGCTCCCCACGGTTATCCTGATGCAAGAGCCTCACCCCCTACCGCAGGAGGCCCTGAGCATGCGAAGCGCCGTTACCACGACGCGACAGCTGGCGGGAGATCCAAACCAGCTGCTGCTGATCGAGCATGACGCTCAGGCGGCGGAACATCTGGTCCGCACGCTGACGGAGGCCTGGCCGCGACTGCAGATCTCGTGCGTCGCTGGTCTGCTGCAGGCGGAAGCCGGCCTTGGTCCCGACGTCGACTGCGTGCTGCTCGATATCGACCTGCCTGGCGCCCTCGGGATCGACGCGGTACACCGGATCCGGAGCCTGTATCCGGACCTGCCGATCGTGGTGCTGACCGCCGAAGGCGATGAGGACAGCAGCGGTGAGGCACTCACAGCCGGCGCCCAGGACTACCTCTCCAAGAGCGGCACAGACGGCTCTGCGATGGCCCGTGCGATCCGCCATTCGGTCCAGCGCAACCGTGCTGAGCGCTACGCCCGCGAGCTGGCGTTGCTGCGGTTCCAGAGCGCGGAAAGCGCCCGCGTCCAGCGTGGCCTGATGCCACGGATGCTGATCGAGGACCCGCGCGTCTGGGTGCGGTCCGGCTACCGGCCTGGCGATCGGCGCCAGGTGCTCGGCGGCGACTTCTTCGACGTGGTCCAGAGCTCGCCGTCGCGCCTCAAGCTCGTGCTCGGCGATGTCTGCGGGCACGGCCCGGACGAGGCGGCGCTGGGCGTACAGATCCGCATCGCCTGGCGCACACTGATCCTCGCCGGCGTCCAGCAGTTGCAGCTATTGGAGACGCTCGATCGCCTGACCAACCAAGAGCGTCATGCGGACCACGTGTACGCGACTGTGGCCAGCATCGAGATCGATCTCAATACCGGCAGGGCGTGGGTCGGCCTTGCCGGTCACCCGCCGCCGCTCGTCTCGAAGGGCGGCACCGTGCAGTTGCTGACCGAGCACGTCGGCGGCCCGCCGCTCGGCATTGGGCTGCCACCGCGCTGGGAGCTGCACGAGGTGGAACTGGGAGAGCGCTGGACACTGCTGCTCTACTCGGACGGGATCTACGAGGGCAAGGTCGTATCCCGCGGCACGCGCCTCGGGATCGAGGGCCTGCTCGAATTGCTGGCCGCCGACTCCCCGGAAGCGGTCTGGGATTCGGTGCCGAACCGCATCCTCGACCAGGTCGAGGCGCTGAACGACGGACCACTCGAGGATGACGTGGCCCTGCTCGCCGTGCGCTGCGATCCGCTGACTGAGTGAGCTCTCGCCGCCTACGCGCGGCCGCAGATGCTTTGAGTTCTAACAATCTGTGGTATCGTCGCCCCGGAGTTTGCCTCGAGGCCGCTGCTGCGCTCACCCGCGCCGCGTTGGTCTGGAGACAGGCCCCGGATTCAAAGCGAGGAGAGGGGAGCGATGGAAAGCTCAATTGCCACTGGGGGCCGGACGGTCCAGCGCTACCGCGTCTGCGCGGTCGCAGACATCCCTGATAACGGCGGCGTGCTCGCCGATGTCGGCGACCGCGAGGTCGGCGTCTTCAAGTACAGGGGCAAGCTGCTCGCGTACGACAACCGCTGTATCCACCAGGGCGGCCCGATCTGCACCGGTGAGATCCTGGGTGCGACGAAGGTCCGGCTCAACGACGGCCAGGAGGTCGTGGATGTCGCGCTCGACGAGGACGAGATGCGGATCGTCTGTCCCTGGCACGGCTGGGAGTACGACCTCGCGACCGGAGAGGCCGCGCACAACCGCGGTATCCGTTTGCGCCGCTTCGAGGTGATCGTGGAGGATGGAATTGTCTACGTCGATGCCTGACCTCACCGACACCACCGCTCCGGGCGACGCGCCCACGCCTGAGGGCGACGCCGCTCTGCAGCGCGCCCTCGCCGAGGCCGTCTCGGCCTTCGGCCAGCGCGCGCGCCAGCACGGCGAGCTCCCCGCGTTCCCGAGCGAGACCGAGGTCGCGGCCACCGACGTTGCCTTCACCGCGGCGGCGATGCTGAAAGCCGCCGAGGTCTACTCGTTCGAAATCGCCGCCCTCTTCAACGTCTAGGAACCCACAGAATGAGCACAGACACGATCCGCGACGCAGAGCTGCTGCCCGAACGCCAGCAGTCCTACCACCTGATCAATGCCGAGCGGGAAGCGCGCAAACGCGGCATCTTCGAGATCCCGGTCGTCGACTGCGACAGCCACTGCTACGAGACCTCGTCGCTGCCCGAGATCGTCGCCTACATGGAGAACCCGAACATCAAGCGGTCCTTCATGTTCAACTCGCTGCAACTGGTCGAGGGCGCGATGATCTCCGGCAGCCTCGGTGACCGCACCGTCGCCGGTCGTCTGCACCACGGTGGCGCCAAGGCCGGCGAGCGCGACGTCTACCCGATCGAGCAGAACTCGGGCAACCTGCACCCGGTCGCGGCGACGACGCTGCGCTCGATGGATGCGATGGGGATCGATTACACGATCATGTTCCCGACGCCAATGCTCAATCTCGGCCTCAACCCGGACCTCAACGTCCGCGACGAGCTGACCTGGGCGTTCAACCGCTGGCTGGTCGATGACGTGATCAGCAGCGACCCGCGGCTGCTGACGATGCCGGTGCTGCCGATTCACGACCCCGAACAGTGCCTGCGGACGATCCGCGCGTTCGGCGACAAGCCCGGCGTGGTCGGCTTCATGATCGTCTGCCTCAACTACGAGCCGATCCACCGCAACAACTACATGAAGGTGTTTGCTGAGATCAATGAGCGCGGCCTCCCGGTGGCGTTCCATTCAGCCCCGAACTGGCGCGAGCAGGCCTTCACCGTGCTCGACAGCTTCCTCGGCGTGCACGCCCTGGGCTTCCCGTTCTACGCGATGGTCCAGCTCACCAACGTCGTGCTGACGGGCATGCCCGAGCGCTTCCCGAACATTCAGTGGATGTTCATGGAGGCCGGCCAGGCCTGGGTCCCGTTCACGATCGCCCGGCTCGACAACGAGTACAAGCAGCGCTCTTCCGAGGCACCGCTGCTCAAGCGGCTGCCCAGCGAGTACATCCGCGAGTTCCACTTCACCACGCAGCCGTTCGAGGCGCACGAGCGCGGCAGGGACACCCGCGCGATGTTCGACATGATGGACGGCGCCACGACCTACCTGTACGCCTCGGACTATCCGCATCAGGACTTCGATACGCCCGCGTCCATCTGGGACGTGCCGCAGTTCACCGAGGACGAGAAGCGAGCGATCCTCGGCGGCAACGCGCTGAAGCTGTTCAAGCTGCCGGTCCCGGCCGGTACAACGCTTACGACGGCGTAGCGCTCACGATTCCGCAGCGCCGTGGGGGCGGTCTCCGCTGGACCGCCCCCACGCTGTAGCCCCCTGAGCGTCTTTTCGTCGTCGCGCTTAGGCGACAGCAGTCCTGGCCGAGGGCTCGCAAGCCACGATTGGCGCCTTCAGGCGGAGTCTTGGCCGCTGATCTCGCCCGCGGAAACGCTGAGCTTGCCAGTGGTCACCATGCCCGGGATCGCGTTGGGGTTGAGCTCCATGCCGATCCCGGGCCCCTCTGTCGGGTAGAGGTAGCCGCCCTCGTAGCGCGGGACCTGTACGGCAATGTCGTCGGTGATCTCGTTCTTGACGGTGTTGAATACGTCGTGGATGTGCAGTGGCCCGAGGTTCTCGTGGATGAAGCGCGAGGCCCACTCGTTCGAGCACAGCAGGTGCGCGTAGGCGGCGGCCTCAAAGCCGCAGCCGGCCATGCAACCGCACATCACGCTGAGTCCGGCCGACTGTGCAACCGAGATCCACTGTTGTGACTTCAGCAGGCCGCCGGCCTTCGGGACCTTGATCATCAGGCCGTCAGCGGCGTCCTTGCGGATGATCTCCTGAATGTCGGCGAGGTCGCGAGCCGATTCGTCCGCATAGATCGGCGTCCCGACCTTCCCGCGCAGGCGCGCGTGACCGTCGATGTCCCAGTACGGCAGCGGTTGCTCGATGAACCAGAGGTCGTACTTGTCGACCGCACGGATCGAGTCGAGCGCCTCCTGGTAGTTCCAGGCGCCGTTGACGTCGACCCAGAGCTTGATGTCGGGGCCAACGTGCTCGCGGACGGCCTTGATCGTCGCAAGGTCGGTCTTCAGCGAGCCCTGACCCATCTTCAGCTTCAGCGCGGTAAAGCCCTCGTCGAGTGCTCTCTGTGCTTGTCGGACCGACGGCTCCGGCGGTTCCGCCGACATGACCCAACCGAGCTGGATTCTGTCGGCCGACTTACCGCCGAGGATCTCATAGACCGGTACGCCGTAGAGCTTGCCCTTGATGTCGTGCAGTGCGCAATCGACCAGGGTCTTGGCCTGGAAGTTGTCGCGGCACATGAAATCCATCTTCGCGACGATCTTCTCGATGTTGGTCGCAGACTCGCCCTTGAGGATGTAGGGGAAGAACGTCTGGCTGATCATCGCCATGATCGATTCCTGGGTCTCGCCGTGATAGGACGGTGAGACGTTGCCGATATCGGCGATGCCGGTGATCCCCATGTCGGTGTGCAGCTTGATCAGGACGCTGTCGATCGAGGTCAGCGTCTCCTCACGCATATGAATCGTCAGCTTCAGTGGCGAGGACATCGGATACAGCTCGACGCCGGTGATCCGTGGCAGGTCGCGCTCGGACTGCAGATCCGGCGCGCTGGGTGAGCTGAGCGTGGCCATCTGACCTCCCTCGAGAGTTGGTTTGTCAAGTAGTTCGGATTCAAACAATTCGGGAACCGAACAGTATCATCTGGTAACGGCCCTAGACTGCACTGTCAGTGATCGAAGACGCCGCCGTCCTCATCAGCAAGCTCGGCCACCGTGCCAAGCGCCGCTTCCAGGTGCTGCTCGAGCCGACCGGCTTGCGCAGCAACCACGCTCAGGTCATCACCTACGTATACGAGCACGCGGGCGCCTCTCAGCGCGACGTGGTCGAAGCATTGCGTGTGACGCCGAGCATGGTCGTCGAACTCGTCGACTACCTCGAGCAGAGCGGTTACGTCGTGCGTGAGCGCCGCCCCGGTGACCGGCGCGCGTGGGCCATGCGTCTGACACCCGCCGGTGAGCGCGTCTGGGAGCAGGTGCTCGAGATCTCAGCTCAGGTGCAGGATGAGCTGCTGGCGCCGCTCGCGCCACGCGACCGTGGCCGCCTGGTCGGCTACCTACGCGAGCTCGACGGCAATTTCGCCGGCCGCTGAGCAGCGGCGACGCCCCGGTTCCGGTTCAAGCTGCGGCTTGGGTGGTCTTGATCGGGATCCGCACGCGGAACACCGTGTGCCCCGGCCGCGAATCGAACGTGAGGCTGCCGTGGTGGCGATCGATGACGATGCGGCGGGCCGTGTCGAGCCCAAGCCCGGTGCCCTGGCCGACGTCCTTCGTGGTGTAGAACGGATCGAAGATGTGGCCCTGGATCTCCTCTGGGATCCCGGGGCCGTCATCGGCGATGTGGACCTCTGCGCAGTTCCCGTCCGCCCGCGTGCTGATCATGATCGTACCGGTCTGGCCGAGCGCCTCGATCGCGTTGGCCAGCAGGTTTGTCCATACCTGGTTGAGCTCGGCGCCACGAACCATGACCTTCGGCAGCGAGCGGTCGTAGTGGCGCTCGACCTTGATCTCGGTCTTCTTGAGCTTGTGCTGCATGATCGTGAGCGTCGTCTCCAGCCCCTCGTGCAGATCGATCTCGACGACCTCGCCCCGGTCCATGTAGGCATAGGACTTGATCGCCTTGACGAGCCGCCCCATCTGGTCGGTCGAGTCGGCGAGCTCGGCGGCGAGCTGGCGCGCCGACAGCGAGGCCCAGATCCAGCGCAACGCCGCGGGCGCGACGTTACCGGCGGCGTCGGCGACCTCCTCCACGAACCCGACATCGAGTCCGGCCGAGCTGAAGGCCTCGGCGAGCCGCCAGGGCTCCTCGACGCCTGCGTCCGAGAGCGCGTCTGTGAGCGCATCCTCGGCGTCCGCGGCATCGAGCGCCGAGAGCGCCGTCTGCGTCGCACAGCTCTTTGTCGCGCGTGTCTGCAGGTCGAGGAGACGCTGCTTGTGTTCGAGGTCGAGGCCCGACTCGACGAACACGCCGAAGGCCCCCGATAGCACCTCGAGTGCGTCGGCGAGCTCGGCGGCGGTCCGTCGCGCTGCGGCGGCCGGGTTGTTCAGCTCATGCGCCAGGCCGGCGGCCATCGTGCCGAGCGCCTCGAGCCGCTCCCGGTTTTGCGCCTGCGCGGCGATGCGTCCGATTACCGGCCGAATTTGCGCCATCACGCGCAGGAACACCGAGCGGTGGCCGACAATGAGGTCGATGAAGCCCTCAGGGGCGATGAGCGCAAAACGGCTGGAGGTCAGGGCTGTCAGTGTCAGCATGCTCTCGCCCTGCGTGAGGACGGCTGTCGCGCCGATCCAGGTCGGGGCGACCTGGTCGGCGATCGGCTCGTCGATCGCGCCAGCGTTGATCGTGCCCCGAAGCGTCCCGCTCAGCAGCAGGATCACGCCACGCGAGGCCTCACCCTCGGTGGAGACGAGCTCGCCCGCACCCACCTCGTGGATCTCAGCGCGCGCGGCCCACTCGGCGACGGCGTCGTCGTCGAGCTCGTTGAAGAGGTCGATCGTGCGCAGTTCCTCGACGGTGGGGTTGATCGTGGTGCTCATCTCTCTCATCCCTCGGCCAGGTACTGGTGAATCAGTGACACCGCCATCGACCCCTCGCCGACAGCCGAAGCGACGCGTTTGATCGAGCGGGAACGGACGTCTCCGGCGACGAACACCCCGGGGACGCTCGTCTCGAGCGCGAGCGGCTCGCGCTCGAGCGGCCAGCCGTGCTCGCGCACATCCGGTCCGGCGAGGATGAAACCGTGATCGTCACGCGCGATGACGCCGTCGAGCCATTCGGTCCGCGGCAGCGCCCCGATGAAGACGAAGCAGGCGTCGACGTCGAGGTCGCGCTCGCCCTGCGGGTCGCGCAGCCGCAGCTGCTTCAGCCGGACGCCGCTTCCCGCGGCCGCGATCGCCTCCGTATTGGTCAGGACCTCGACGTTGGACAGGGCCGCGATCCGCTCGATCAGGTAGTACGACATTGACTTCACGAGCGAGTCTCCCCGCACGAGAATCGTCACGCGCGACGCAAACTCCGAGAAGTAGACGGCGGCCTGTCCGGCGGAGTTGGCGCCGCCGATCACGACGACGTGCTGGTCCCGACACGAGCGCGCCTCGGTGAGGGCGGCGCCGTAGTAGACACCGGCGCCGGTGAAGTCGGCAAAGCCAGGTGCCATCAGCTTGCGGTAGGAGATCCCGCTCGCGACCAGGACGCTGTTGGCGCTCAGCTGCGTGCCCCCGGTCAGCTCGACGATCCGGCCGGCGCCTTCGACACGCAGCTTGACGGCGTCGGAGACCGAGTGCAGCTCGGCCCCGAGGCGACGCGCCTGCGTAGTGGCCCGGCGCGCGAGATCAGCGCCGGACAGCCCGCTGGGGAAGCCCAGATAGTTCTCGATCCTGCTGCTCTGCCCGGCCTGGCCGCCGGGGGCCTCGGCCTCGACCATGATTGTGCGTAGGCCCTCCGAGGCACCGTAGACCGCGGCGGCGAGCCCAGCGGGGCCGCCGCCGACGATCACGAGGTCGTAATGGTCGGCCGTCGGAGCCGCGGTCACGCCTAGCCTCTCGGCCAGCTCGAGCACGGTTGGGCGCTCGAGCACGCTGCCGTCCTCGAGGATCGCCACCGGCAGGCCGTCAGCGGTGACATCCGCTGCGGCCAGGAGCTCGTGCGCCTCGGGGTCACGCTCGACGTCGAGCCAGCGGCCGGGAATGCGGTTGCGTGCGAGGAAGTCGCGCAGGTCGTGTGTGTCCTTTGAGAAGCGGTGCCCGACGACCCGGACGCCGCTGTTCAGCAGCGCCACACTGCCCTCCCAGGTCTTGAGCAGATCGTCGACTACGGGGTAGAGCGCCTCTTCCGGCGGATCCCACGGCTTCAGCAGGTAGTAGTCGAGGCCGACCTCGTTGATCGCCGTGATCGCCGCCTGAGTGTCTGCGTAGGCAGTCAGCAGCGTCCGCTTCGCATCCGGATAGACCTCCCGCGCCTTCGCGAGGAAGGCGGTGCCCTCCATCCCGGGCATGCGCTGGTCGGCGATCATCAGCGCCACGGCGTCTCCGCGCCGGCGCATCTCGGAGAGGAGCTCGAGTGCCTCGCCCCCAGATCCGGCGCGGACGATCCGGTATCCCTCGCCGAACTGGCGCCGGAGATCGCGCGAGACGGCCGCGAGCACCGTCGGCTCGTCGTCGACCGCGAGGATCGCCGGCCGGTGAGCGCGCTGTTCCTGAGGGGTGGGGGCTTCAGACGTGACGGTCATCGGCGGGCGGTCAGCGGTAGAGCATCGGCGACGGTGGGATCTTCGTCGATCCGATGACCTGCGGGAGCACCATCGCAATTTCGTCGATGTAGCACCAGCTCCAGTTCTCGCCCGGCTCGAGTGAACGGATGATCGGATGGCCGGTGCTGGCGTTGTGGGCGGTCGCGTGGCGGGAGGGCGAGTCATCGCAGCAGCCCACGTGCCCGCACTGCAGGCAGATGCGCAGGTGTAGCCAGACTCCGCCCTGGGCCAGGCACTCTTCGCAGCCGTCGACGGATTCCGGTAGCTCGGTCACCAGCACCGAGTCGAGGTGTGTGCATGCTTGGGCGCTCATACCCTCAGCATCGCAACGTCGTCAAGCGTGGCTGACCCAGGTCAGCGCCGACGCGCGATCGCGACGCCGGCTAGGCACAAAAGGCCCCCGGGAACCGCGAGTAGCGGCGGCACCTGGCCGAGCGCGATCCAGCTGATCAGCACGACCAGCGGCGGCACCATGTAGGTGGTCGCGCCGAGGCGGCCGGCGTCCATGCGAGCGAGCACGTGGGCCCAGAGCAAGAAGGCGATAGCCGTTGGGCCGATGCCGAGATAGAGGACGCCGGCGAGGGTTGCGGCGGAAGCGTGGCCAAGCTCATGCACGGTCTGCGGCGCGAACTCGAGCAGCACGAAGACGCCCGCGGTGGAGGCGAGCCAGGTGACCGGCAGCGCTCCGGCGAATCGCATCGCCGGCTTCTGTACGACCATCGCCAGCGCGTAGGCGAGCGCGGCAACTATGCAGAGTCCGGCGCCGAGCAGCTCGCGCGACCCGTGCCCTGAGACGCTCACGGCGATCAGCCCAGCCCCCGCCAACGCTACGAGGCATCCGCCGACGAGTGCCCGCGGGAAGCCCTCGTGCAGCAGCCAGCCGGCCAGCACGGCGATGAACAGCGGCCCGGTGTTGACCAGCAGGGACGATGTGCCGGCGTCGACCCAGCGCTCCGCGGAGTTGAGGGCGAGCATGTAGGCGCCGAACCACAGCACGCCGGCAAGCACGGCACGCCCGAACGCGCCGCGCCGCGGTATCGGCTGCCTGCGGGCGATCATCGCCAAGCCCAGTGCGGCGCTGCCCACGGCGATGCGGGTCAGCGCGAGCGGTCCCGGGGAAAGGTGGCGGCCGGTTGAGCGGATCACGACGAAGGCCGAGGCCCACATCAGCAGCGTGGCCGCGAGCGCGGCGATGATGCGGGTGCGCTCGCCCTCACGGGTGCTCAGATTCGCTTCGACTGTCGCGCTCACCGGCTTAATTAACGCTGGTCCGGCACCGCCTGTGAGGCCCGACTAGCATCGAGCGGCCCCAGACCGACCGAGGGAGGACCTCGTGGCAGACCAACCAGCAGATGCCAGCGGCATCATCATCAAGGCAAGCCCTACGTCCGTCGACGACACCATCTCCCGCCTCTCGGCGCTGGTCGCCAAGAAGGGTATGAAGCAGTTCGCGCTGATCGACCACAGCGCCCAGGCGCGCAACAACGGGCTCGCATTGCGAGACACGAAGGTCCTGATCTTCGGGAGCCCGGTCGGCGGCACGCCCGTCATGGACGCGGTTCCACTCGTCGCGCTCGATCTTCCGCTCAAGGTTCTGGTGTATGACGACGGCGGTGAAACCAAGGTGTGTTACACGTCGCCCGACGAGCTCGCTCGCCGCTACGGGCTGCCGGACGAGCTGTCGGGCCGCTTCTCGGGGATCAACACGATCACCGACGCGCTGGCCTCAGGCAACTAGCCGCTTCTCCCCACGGCCTTTTAGCTCATTCGACACGGCTAACCGCGGGTTCAGATCATGGAGGCGAAGGCAAGCACCAAGGAGACCCTGCGCTTTTGCGTGGAGGTCTCCCGTCCGTACAAGCGCTACCTGATCGGTGGTTGGGTCGCCGTGATTCTCGGCGCTCTGATCGATGGCGTCGCCACACCGCTCGTTTTCGCGGAGGCGCTCGAGCGGATCACGCGCCTACGTGTGGGGGCAAGCCTCTGGCACACGTTCGGAACACTGGTGATCCTCTACGCCGCACTGCTGGTGGTCGGGACGATCTGCTGGCGACTCGCCGGTTGGCTCGAGTGGGAGGGCTGCACCAAGGCTTTCGCCAACTCGATCTCGGTCGCGTTCGATCGGCTGCTCGAGCTCAGCTACCGCTGGCACGTGGATCACCCGTCAGGCGAGGTCTCCTCGACGCTGTCCACCTTCTCCTGGGCGCTGATGCAATCGATCGACGAGCTGACCTGGGGCATGTTGCGAATCGTCACAGGGGTGTTTGCCGGCATCGTCGTGCTGTTGGTGGTCGCATGGCCCGTGGGGCTGACGATCGGGGTCTTCACGGCCATATTCGTTTGGCTGATCGTGATCCGCTCCAAGCCCGTGACTGAAGCTTCTGCCCGCTTCTCGGCGGCGCACACCCAGGCTGAGGGCGTCGCCTTCGACGTGATCCGAAACATCGCGACGGTCAAGGCGCAGAGTGACGAGGCGCTGGAACGCGTGCGCCTGAGCATGAGGTTGGATTACTCGGTCGCCGCCGATCTCGGCGCGCGCAGAGCGTTCACGGTCACACGTACCTGGATGTCAGTGATCATCAACACGATGAGCTGGGGGGCGCTGTTCATCGGCGTCGTGCTGGCACTGCATCACGACGTCTCCGCCGGCATCGTCTACCTGATCCTGTTCTACGCCTCGCAGATTGCTGACCAGGTGATTCAGAGCTTTCAGACCGTGCGGTCGCTGTCGCGGGCGCTCGGGCGGGGCACTAAGTTCGTGGGTCTGATCAACTCCGAACCCGAGGTGACCGACGCTCCCGACGCGCGCACCTTGGCCGTCAGTCGCGGCAAGGTCGAGTTCCGCTCGGCGTCGTTCTCCTACATACCGGAACAGCCCCTGATCGAAGGTCTCGATCTGACGGTCGCGCCTGGAGAGCGGGTCGGGGTGGTGGGACCATCGGGCGGCGGCAAGTCGACCCTGACGCGCCTGCTGCTGAGGTTTGTCGACGTCACCGCGGGGGACATCCTGATCGACGGCCAGTCGCTGCGTGCGGTCACACAGGACTCGCTGCGGCGAAACATCTCCTATGTGCCGCAGGACCCGCAGATGCTCCACCGCTCGGTCGCGGAGAACATCTGGCTCGGCATCGACGGCCCGCCAGATGTCGACCGGATCGTCGCGGTCAGCAGGGCGGCGCACGTCCACGAGTTCGTCTCCGAGCTGCCCGACGGCTACGACACGATCGTCGGTGAACGAGGACTGAAGCTCTCCGGCGGACAGCGCCAGCGCGTCGCGATCGCGCAGGCGATGCTAAAGCGTGCTCCGATCCTGATCCTCGACGAGGCGACCAGCGCGCTCGATTCGAACTCAGAGCAGCTCGTCCAGTCTGCACTCTGGTCGCTGATGGAGCACTGCACCTCGCTGGTCGTCGCGCATCGGCTGTCGACGATCGCGCGCCTCGATCGGATCATCGTGGTCGAGGACGGGGCGATCACGGACTCCGGCACGCACGCCGAGCTGCTCGCCCACGGTGGCACCTACGCGAAGCTTTGGAGCCACCAGTCGGGCGGGTTCATCGACTAACGCTCCGCATCCCGGAGTAGTGAGCACTTCTGAGCACGACGGGGGCGCGCGTCGTAGGATTGCCCGGTGACCTATTCGATCGTCGCGCGCGACCAACAGAGCGGCGAGCTGGGGGTCGCCGTCCAGTCGCATTGGTTCTCCGTCGGGCCGCTGGTGCCGTGGGCGCGTCCCGGCGTCGGTGCGGTCGCGACTCAGGCAAATGCGCTGGTGGACTACGGCCCGCGGGCACTCGACTTGATGGCGGCTGGTGCGAGCGCGAGCGAGGCACTCGCGCAGCTCACGGCCGCCGACGCGGGCGTGGCCGGGCGCCAGGTCGCCATCGTCGATGCCAACGGCGAGACGGCCGCCTACACCGGCGCCGCCTGCATCCCCTTTGCTGGGCACGTGACCGGCGAGCAGGTCTCCTGCCAGGCCAACATCATGGCCAACACGAGCGTCTGGCCCCAGATGCTCTGGGCCTTCAGTGCGGCGGACGGCCCGCTGGCCGGCCGCCTACTCGCAGCGCTTGACGCCGCCGAGGCAGCCGGTGGCGACCTGCGCGGCCGCCAATCCGCGGCGATCCTGGTCGTCCCTGCCGCCGGCGCGCAGTGGGACACCGTCGTCTCGCTGCGCGTCGAGGATCACCCGGAGCCGCTGACGGAGCTGCGCAGACTCCTGCACCAGCACGATGCCTACGAGCTCGCCAGTCGTGGTGACGAGCACGCCAACGAGGGCCGTCACGACGAGGCAGCCGAGCTCTACCGCCTGGCCTCGGAGCTCGCGCCCGGAAACCATGAGTTGCTCTTCTGGTCCGGTCTCGGCTCAGTCCTTTCGGGCGACGTCGATCGAGGCGTCGCGCTCGTCCGTGAAGCGATCGCGCTCCACCCGGGCTGGGCCGAGCTGCTGCCCCGGCTGTCGCCCGAGGTCGCACCCGGAGCACCTGTCGTGTGCGATCGGCTGGGCCTGGGCTAGGAGGGGCTGGACAGCGAGCCGCCCCGCCGGCTTGCTGCAACTGAGGAAGTGGTGGTGAAGCCTGAACAAATGGGTACAGGCATTGCTATGAGCGTCCATGCAGAAGCTGCCCAGGGCTCGGTGACAGGCACGATCAAGACCAAGATTCCCGCGCGACTCGATCGCCTGCCGTGGGCGCGATTCCACTGGATGATCGTCGCCGGACTCGGGACTGTCTGGATCCTCGACGGCCTCGAGGTCACGAACGTCGGCTCGGTCGCCTCGCGGATGACCGAGAAGGGCAGCGGCATCGCGATGAACGCGGGCGACATCGGCACTGCGGCTGCGATCTACGTGATCGGCGCGTGCCTCGGCGCCCTGTTCTTCGGCCAGCTGACCGATCGCTTCGGCCGTAAGCGGCTCTTCATGATCACCCTGGGGGTCTACATCGTGGCGACCACGGCGACGGCCTTCTCATTCGCTCCGTGGTTCTTCTTCCTGTGCCGGTTCGTGACGGGCGCCGGCATCGGCGGTGAGTACGCCTCGATCAACTCTGCGATCGACGAGCTGATCCCAGCTCGGGCGCGCGGTCGGGTCGATCTGACGATCAACGGCTCCTACTGGCTCGGCTCGCTCGCCGGGTCGGCAGCTGCGCTGTTCTTCCTCGACGAGTCTATCTTCGCCACAAATTTCGGCTGGAGGCTGTCCTTCGGCGTCGGCGCCGTGATCGGCCTGACCGTGCTGCTCGTCCGCAGGAACGTGCCCGAGAGCCCGCGCTGGCTGTTCATCCACGGTCGCGATGAGGAGGCGGAGGCGATCGTCTCCGGCATCGAACAGGCCATCGAAAAGGAGACCGGCCAGCAGCTGCCCGAGGTTGACGGCGTCATGACCGTGCGTCAACGGGAGTCGATCTCCTTCCGCGAGATCGCGCGGGTCGCGTTCAAGAAGTACCCGAAGCGCTCGTTCCTGGCTCTGGCGCTGTTCGTCGGTCAGGCGTTCATCTACAACGGCGTGACCTTTGACCTCGGGACGCTGTTCACGACGTTCGAAAAGGTCTCTTCGAGCACCGTGCCGATATTCCTGATGGTGTTCGCCGCTGGCAACTTCGCAGGGCCGCTGATCCTCGGCAGGCTGTTCGACACAGTCGGCCGCAAGCCGATGATCGCGGGAACCTACATAGGCTCGGCTGTGGTCACCGGCGTTCTGGCGATCCTGTTCAGCGACGGAACGCTCGGCCGCTGGGGACTGGAGGGCGTGATCGTCGCTGCGTTCTTCCTCGCTTCGGCTGGGGCGAGCGCCGCGTATCTGACTGCCAGCGAGATCTTCCCGATGGAGACGCGAGCGCTTGCGATCGCGTTCTTCTACGCGATCGGCACCGGCCTCGGCGGCATCGTCGGGCCGCTGCTGTTCGGTCATCTGATCGATTCGGGTCAACGCAGCGAGGTCGCTATCGCCTTCTGGATCGGAGCCGGCGTGATGGCGTTGGGCGGCGTCACCGAACTGTTCTTCGGCGTCAAAGCTGAGGGGATGGCGCTCGAGGACATCGCGAAGCCGATCACGGTCGAGGATGCCGAGGAGTCGGGTGCAGCAACCGCCGGCTCCGGAGACGCGGAGCAGGCCTCGGACCTGATCGACCCTCACCGTCGCCAGGCGCTCGAATACCGGCGGCGCGCCGAAGAGACACGCGCCTGGGCGGCCGAGCACCGCGCGCGGGAACATGAGCTGCGTGCGGGCCCCGCGGCGTCGTCCGGTGCTGGTGCAACAGACGGCGGCGGGGGTGATGGGCGATCGGGGATCGAGGCAGTGCTGGCTGAGATCACCGAGCTGCACGCGGCCGCGTTGGACCAACGGGCGATCGCGTCCGACGAGCGTGCGGAGGCCGACGCGGCAAAGGAGGACGGCGAGCGTGATGCAGCCCTCGAACGGGCCAAGGCCGCGGAGCTCCGCGCCGAGGCACACGACCAGGAGGCGGAGGCCCTGAGTGCGGAGCACGAGGCGGACGCCGAGCTCCACCGGGCGCTGTCCAAGGCGGCGATGGAGCGAGCGAGGGCGCGCGAGCAGCGCAGCCTCGCGGCAGCCGCCCGCGCTGAAGCGCCTGATGACGATGATGGCGCTGTCGCCGCTCTGCGCCGCGCGGAAGCCGAGCGGCATGAGGCGTGGGCCGCCACGCACGACAGACTCGCGCTCGCGCTTCAGCTCCGTGGCGAAGGCTCACTCGAACGAGCGGATTCGGCCGATCGCGAGGCGGGCGAGTTGCGCGAGGTGGCGCTGGGCGCCGAAGAGCGGGTGTCAGCAGCCCAGCACCGCGTCGATGCCGAGGAGCTCGGCGGCCTGAAGCAGCAGGCCGAGACGACCGCTGAGGCCAAACAGCTGGCGGACCGGCGTGAGCGCGAGCGGCATGAACGGGATGAGCGCATCCGCAGGCGCCTGGCCGAGCGCCAGCGTCGGGAGCGGGCGGGGCTGCGCAGGCTCCGTCCCGGGCCGGGCAGCAGCATGTACTCGCCGGGGATGCTGGGCACCGCGACCGCCTCCCGCGGCTATGTCGCTGAAGAGGACCTCGATCGCGAGATTGATGTCATCGGCCGCGCGCTCGACGAGCACGGCGCCACCGAGCGCGCCGACCTAGCGCGCTTGGTGGGCGCCCGCTACTGGGGCCCCGGCCGGTTCGGGGCGGCGCTACGCGAGGCGGTCGCCGAGGGGCGCGCGCAGCGCATCTCGGGCCGGATGTATGGGCCGCCGGCGGGTGGTCACGACCAGCGACCCGATGGCGAACCTCCAACTGGCGAGACAGCACAGCAATGAGCGCTGGCGGGATCTCATGCCGGCTGCTAGGCCACCGGTACCGGTTCACAAGTGACGGACGCCTGATGCATTGGTCCTGCGAGCGAGGCTGCGGTGCCGGTGGCAGTAAGCAGTACGGCACCTCCGAAGAGGCGCTTCGCTATGCGCTGGCATTCGATCGCGAGGACCGGGCCTCCATCGGCACGCGCCCCACGCTGAGCCTGCTGCCGCTGTGGCTTCTGCGGAAGGTGCGCCGGACCTGATCGGGCGCTTAGTTGCTGAGCACTCGATGCCAGCAGCCCTCATACTCCTGCCCATGGAGAACCTCGTAGAGCGCACTGACTTCGTATCTGTTCCCGTTCAGGACATGGCGCGGGCCAAGGCCTTTTATCGCGACACACTTGGCATGCACAGTCCCGACTGGGAGGCCGGCTTCCCCGAGATCGAGACAGGCAACGTGTCGCTGTATCTCACTGATCCGACGGCGATGGGAATGGAATTCGCTCCGCACACCGCTTACATCGCGCTGCGAGTGCCGGATGTCGCCGCTGCACGGCGTGAGCTGGAGGAACGCGGCGTCCAATTCGTTGGCGAGCACGACAGCGGCGTCTGCAACATGGCGTTCTTTCGCGACAGCGAGGGCAACTCGCTGATGCTGCATCGGCGTTACGCACCCTGAGGAGCGTCAGCTCGCGCCAGATCTCATCACGCGCCAGCGAGCCCTGAACGACATGACCGATCCGAGCGACGCGCAGGAGCCGATCGACAGGATTGACCCGAATGACGCGATCGAGCCGATCGACAGGATCGAGCCGACCGAACCGATCGAGAGGATCGGGCTTACCGGTCCGGCGTGAGCGCAACCAGCGGGATCTGGCGTTCAGTCTTTTTCTGATAGGCGTCGTAGCGCCCTGCGTTGCGTTCGTTGACCAGTTCCCATAGCCGAGCGAACTCAGGGTCGTTGTGGTTGATCACGCTCGCCGTACATGCAATCCGCCGCCGTGCGATTTGCACTTCCGCGTGTGGGTTCGCCTGCAGGTTCAACAGCCAGGCTGGCGGGTTGGGAGCACCGCCGCGGGAGGCGACGACGATGTAACGGCCACTGTCCTCAACGTAATTCAGGGCGTTGGTCCGCAGTTGCGCGCTGCGCCGGCCCGTGGTGCGCAGCAATAGCGTCGAGACCCCGAGCAGACGGTGGCCGATCCGCCCGTCTGTTCGTTCGTAGAGGAACTGATGGACACGCAACGTCGTCCGGAATGTTGAGTCGAACAGAGACATGACCGAAATCTAATGCCTTAGGTCGTCACGCTGGGCATTGGCGCTGCCGCCCAAAGGCGGCTAGCGGGGTGCAAGATGGTGCCGACCGGTCAGCCTGAGTTCCGGTTGGCTGTCTACGCACCGGCGGATGACCTCACCCGCGCGGTGCTCGCGACCCTCTGAGCGGCGCGGCACTGGAGTGCCACGCCGCTCGACGGGTAACGACGACCTGTTGAGCCGGAGGCTCGGTCACTCGTGGGCGGCGGCCAGCGGATCGCCCAGCTGCGTGGCGTTCTCGAGCTCGGCGAGGTCCTGCTCGTCCAGTTCCACATCTGCCGCGGCCATGTTCTCCTCGAGATGGGCCACGGAGCTGGTGCCTGGGATCAGCAGCATCCGCTCGTAGCGGGACAGCAACCAGGCGAGCGCGACCTGCGTAACCGTGATTTCGTGCCGCCCTGCGACCGCCGCAATGACGGGATCCTCCGCCAACTGCTTGGGGCCACCGGTGAACGCCGAGCCCAGCGGGAAGTACGGCACGAACGCGACCTCGCGCTCCATGCACAGGTCGAGCACTTCTTCGCCGGAGCGGTTGACGACGCTGTAGGAGTTCTGGACCTCGGCGATGTCGACCAGTTCGAGCGCGCGGCCGACGGCGCCGATGCCGGCCTCGCTGATGCCGATCAGGTCGAGCTTGCCCTCTCCACACAGATCTTCGAGTGTCCCGAGCTGCTCGGCCAGTAGATCCCCGGAAGGATCGTGACCCATCAGACGGAGGTTGACCAGGTCCATCCGCTCCACCTTTAGCGAGCGCAGGTTGTCCTCGACGCCCGCACGGAGCTCGGCGGGGCTCTGGGCGGGCAGCCAGCCGCCACGGTCGTCGCGGCGGCCGCCGACCTTGGTGACGAGCTTGAGGTTCTCCGGATACGGGTGCAGGGTTTCACGGATCAGGTCGTTGACGACGTCCGGCCCGTAGTACTGAGCAGTGTCGATGTGATCGACGCCCAGTTCGATCGCGCGCCGCAGCACCGCGCGGGACGCATCAGGATCCCGTGGCGGGCCGAACACGCCGGGACCAGCAAGTTGCATCGCGCCGAAGCCGATGCGGTTGACGGGCTTGTCGCCCATGAAGGATGTCTTGTTCATACCGATAGCTTGCGCCTTAGATCGCAGCTACACAAGAAGTCTGAGGATCATCGGTGCCAGACCACCACCCTGCGACTGAGCTTCAGTTGCGATCGGCCGCGCTGTGGTGCCTCCACCCATCGCCATATTCGGCGTCATGCAGCCTGTAGAGCTGATGGGCTAGTGATCCAGGGGATCGGCGGCCGCCTGGGCCTCGTGAGTCCTTGCCGTGGTCGCGAGCGGGCGCCTTCTCCTCGCGGCGCTTACGGACTACGCTCGCGACGTGGCGTCGTACAACTGCACCCGGGATAGCCGTCATTCCTCATCACGGCGGCCTATGGGCCACGCAAACCACAGTCCACCGACGAATACTGCGGCTAGGGCGCCGACGATCAACGGGGCCGCCCCGCCGACAACGACGTCAGACAGCAGGACAAGGATCCCGATGAACCCGAGTGCAAGCATCAGCATCCCGGCAAGCGCGAGGTCGTTTCCGACTCGTATGAGGAAGCCCTTCTCGCCTCGACGGAAGAGGATCCGGTGCTGAACCGGCGGCGCCAAAATTAGGAACGCGGCTGCCGCGACAATTAGCAGCGTCACGAAGTAGACCGTGCGCTCGAAGCTGTCGACGTGGCGCCACCCGTTGTTGAACGGAACGATCAGCAGGAACGCGAACATCACTTGAATGCCTGTTCCGGCCACGCGCAGCTCATTGAGCAGCTCGATCGTGTTGCGGTCGAGTCGCTCCGCTGAGGACTCCACCCGCTGCTCTTGCCCGTCGTGAGAGTGCTCAGTCACAGCAGCGCGTCGATTGGCGTCTGTTCATCATTTGGCCACTACCCCGGCGGGGCGGTCCGCTAGCCTCGCCGACCGTGGCGGCAGAGGCCGCCCAGAACCTGGAGATGCTCGAGCAGATCACTCCCGAGCATCCCTGGTGCGCCAACTGCGCTTCGAGCTGGAGACCCTGCGGGCGCTACCGCCGCGTCCAGATCTGCTGGGAATTTGACCAGTCGCGAAGCCCTCTGACGGACTCGAACCGTCGACCCCTTCCTTACCATGGAAGTGCTCTACCAGCTGAGCTAAGAGGGCGGGGGGAATAACTGTACCCGAGGGGTCCCCAGCGCGGCGGTCTTGATGCAGGACTGCCACCGGCCTCGGAGGATCGGCAGGTCCTGCCACACTGCGCCCGTACCACAGTGATTGGCGACCCGACCACAGACCTAGACCTCAGCGGTCCGCGAACGATCGGGCAGATCCTGGGCACGGGGCTGCGTCTTTATCTGCGGCTGCCGTTGCTGTTCCTGTCCCTCGCCGCAATCGTCGTCGTGCCGTACGAGGTCGTTGTCGTGCTGCTTGAGCACGGTAAGGGCGGCCTGCCGGTCGGCACGGAACTGTTGCTGGTGCTGGTCGAGCTGGCGCTGATCGATCCCTGCATCGCCGCGGTCCAGGTACAGGTGGTCCTCGACCTTGGGGAGGGCCGGCGCCCGCAGATCACCGACGTCATCCGCCGCGGCCTGGCCGTGCTGCCGGTCGTTGCCGCCGCAGAGATCATCGCGGGGATCGGCATTGCGATCGGCGTCCTCTGCTTTGTCATTCCCGGCGTGCTCCTGGCGCTGCGCTGGGCCGTGGTCGCGCAGGCAGCCGCGGTGGAGCGCACCGACTGGCCGGGTGCGCTGCGCCGCAGCGCCCAGCTCGCGCGCCGCAATTACTGGCGGATCCTCGGGCTGGTGTTCATCGTCGGCATCCTCAACGAGATCCCAGCCGACGTGACCGGACCCGGCAAGCACCTGGGGGTCGCGATCATCGGCATCGTGTTGGCGATCCTCGTGCACTCGTTCGGCACGCTGGTGACGAACCTCCTCTACTTCGACCTGCGTGCCCGCGAAGCGACTGCCGTAGGCTGATCGGCACTCTCTCTTCCACCGCTCCGGAGGTTCAAAAGGTGCCGATTCGCGTCGGAGTACAGGTCCAACCCCAGCAGTCCGACTTCGCCGCCATGCAGCGTGCGTGGCGCGAGGCCGAGGAGCTCGGCGTCGACACGATCTACACCTGGGACCACTTCTACCCGCTCTACGGCGAGCCTGACGGCGAGCACTTCGAGGGCGTCTCGACGCTGACCGCACTCGCCGCCAGCACCGAGCGGGCCAGGATCGGTGCGCTCGTCTTCTGCAACTCGTACCGCAACCCGCAGTTGCTCGCTGACGTGCACCGCACGATCGACCACGTCTCAGGCGGCCGTGTGATCTTCGGGATCGGCGCCGGTTGGTTCGAGCGCGACTACGACGAGTACGGCTACGAGTTCGGTACGGCCCCGGACCGCCTGCGCGCGCTGCGCCGCGACCTGCCGCTGATGCAGGAGCGCCTGAAGAAGCTGAACCCGTCACCGATCGGCCCGATGCCGATCCTGATCGGCGGGGGTGGGGAGAAGGTCACGCTGCGGATCGTCGCCGAGCACGCCGACATGTGGCACGTGTTCGCTGACGTCGACACCTACCGCCACAAGGCGGAGATCCTGGCCGAGCACTGCGCCAATGTGGGCCGCGACCCCAGCACTATCGAGCACGTCATCGGCTCGCTCGAGAACATCGAAGGGATCGCCGACGAGCTGGCCGATGCCGGCGTCAGTGAGCTCACTGTCGGGGTTGGTGGCAGTGGTTCGGGCTACGATCTCGGTGAGCTGCGCGAGATGATCGCCTGGCGCGACCGCCGCAACGCCGCCTGACCCGAAGTGACCGAGCGCGTTCCAACATCACTGCTCGCGGCGACTGGCCTGATCGCCGGCTTCGGCACTGCGGTGGGGACCGGTTCGCGCCCGCTCGGCGGCCTCGTGATGGCGGCCTTCGGCCTCACTTGCATCTATTTCTGGATCAAACGCGACGGCACGTCGACCGCCGTCAGGCTCACGATCGTCGGCCTCACAGCCTTCGTGCTCTCCCACCTCCTCGGGCTCGTGATCGGCGCCTGGCCCTCCGTGTTCCTGGTTTCGGCCCTGACCGCCTGGGCCTGCTGGCGCTGGTCTGACGCCAAGGTCTTCCGTTCGCATTCAGCTGCTGGTCCGCTGACCAGCAGCTGACCGAACCGCTCAGGCGAGTGGTGGCTCGTACAGCGCCCCGTCGACGACTCGCCGCTCACCGAGCGGCTCCGCGAGCTGCACGATCACCGGCGTCTCATGCGCCGCGCTGCGCCCGACATAGCCCTCCAGTGGTCGCACGTAGACGCGCAGGACGACGCGGTCGGTGCCGAGATGAAGCTCTGGCGCGAGCAGGCGGTCGGCGGCGAGCGCGCCGCTGGCCATCGTCTGCTCGGTAATGAGAATCCGAAGCTCTGTGTGATCCGGGGACGGCGTGACCGTCGGATCGAGCCGCCACGACGAGGCGCGGATCCCGTTGCGGCTGGCGCGCAACGGCCGCGAATTGGAGACGCCCGCCGGCGACCAGCGGTCGCGGCGCCCACGCCGGACAGTGACCGTGAGCAGGTGCGGCGGACGCCCACGCCCGAACAGCACCTCGTCATCGGTGCGGACGAGCTCGCGCCAGCCCTCGAGCTTCTCTGACGTGTCCATCGGCGCTGGCTTGCGCCTCGGCCGGAAGGGCCGGTCAGGTTGAGCCAGCCGGCGGCCGCGATCGATCTGGACGAGCAGTGCCGCCACGGCCGGAACGCCAGGATCCAGCGGCTCGAACGGCTGGAACGGCTTGTCGGGTGGAAACGGCGGGCCGCCGCCATCGCTGATCTGCTCCGGTTCGGCGCCGGAAGCAACCGGCACCAGCGTCGGGGCCTGCTCCCAAACCTCCGGCGGGGGCGGCTTGCGATCGTCATCGTTCGTCTTAGGCACCGCGCGAGCTTAGACTGTCGCCGCGATGGCGTTGGCACAGTTGGGGCTGCAGGAGACGCTTGCTGCCGCCGGTCTCACGGCGGAGGGGCTCTACGACGAGCTGACCGAGGGCGGCACGCGTTCGGTCCGGCTTGACGAGCTGCTCTACCTCGCGGCCCATCGGGTCCCCGGGCTGGTACCCACGCGCGCCGAGATGGAGCTCGAGGCCGCGCTGCCGCTGCCGTCCAAGACCGGCATCGAGCTGAGCCAGGGGATGCTGATCTCCAAGTGGCTGTCAGACCCGGAGATCGGGCTGCACCTGCTCGGCGCGATGCTCGAGCCCACCAGGCTGGCGCTCGACAGTCTCGAGCAGTACCGGGACGCCGGCTCGATCGACTTCGGCCCCGTGCAGATCACCCGCCGCGGACGGGCCGCGATCGTCGAGCTCTCAAACCCGCGCCACCTGAACGCGGAGGACCGGACGACGCTCGAGTTCACGGAGGCGGCGATCGACCTGGTCAACCTCGATCCGGAGGTCGACGTCGGCGTGTTCCGAGGGGGCGCCGTCGAGCACGAGCGCTACCGCGGCGAGCGCGTGTTCGGCTCGGGCATCAACCTGACCCACCTCTACCACGGCCTGATCGACTACCTCTTCTACGTAGAGCGCGACCTTGGCTACGTGAACAAGCTCTACCGCGGCACCAACGGTCCGCTCGGTGAGCATGAGAAGCTCTGGATCGCCGTCGTCGAGCGCTTCGCGATCGGTGGCGCCTGTCAGCTTCTCCACACGATGGATCACGTGATCGGGACGCGCGGTGCGCGATTGATGCTGCCCGCACGCAGGGAGGGCATCATCCCGGGTGCCTCCAACCTGCGCCTGCCCCGGTTCGTGGGCGATCGCGCCGCTCGACAGGCGATCCTCTCAGGCCGCGAGTGGACGGTCGGTGATCCTGATGCCGAGCTAATTTGCGATGAGACGGTTGAGCCGGATCAGGTCGAGGCTGCGCTCGACGCTCGCATCGAGGCGCTCGGCAGCTCCGGACTTCTGAACGGCGTCGCGAACCGTCGTGTGATCCGCGCCGGTCAGGAGCCGCTCGATCTCTTCCGTCAGTACATGGCTGAGTACGCCCGCGAGCAGGCGCTCTGCCATTTGAGCCCGGCGCTGGTGCGAAACCTCGAGGTCAACTGGGATGCCGCCAACCGCGCTCTCTGAGTTCCCCTCGATCCGGGATCGCCACGAGACCCTGGACCGCGAGGAGTTGCGCGCGCTGCAGCTCCGACGCCTGCGCGAGACGGTCGCGCGGGTCCTCGCCGATCAGCCGGCCGGCGCGGCGAAGCTGCGCGTGGCCGGCATCGCGGACGCGGCCGATATCGGACGCCTGAGCGATATCGACCGCGTGCCGTTCACGGTCAAGCAGGATCTGCGCGACCATTATCCGTTCGGGCTGCTCGCGGTTCCGCGCGCCGAGCTCGTGCGTGTGCACGCCTCGAGTGGCACGCACGGCAAGGCGACGATCGTCGGCTACACGCGCAACGACCTCGAGAACTGGACCGAACTGATGGCCCGCTGCATGACGATGGCCGGTGTGCGGCCGGGCATGCTGGTCCACAACGCCAACGGCTACGGCCTGTTCACAGGGGGCTTCGGATTCCATCAGGGCGCCGAGCGGCTGGGCGCGGCAGTCGTCCCGGTCGGGGCGGGGTTCACCGCCCGTCAGATCACGCTGATCGTCGACCTCGGCGCCGACGTCCTTGTTTCTACGCCGTCATACGCGCTGGCGATCGCGGCGGCCATGCGCGAGTCAGGGGTCGACCCAGCCACGCTGAACCTGAAGCTGGGGCTGTTCGGCGGCGAGCACGCGACGCGGCGCATGCGCGACGAGATCGAGCGCGAGCTCGGCCTCACCTCGATCACGAACTATGGGCTGTCGGAGATGTGCGGCCCCGGTGTCGCCTGCGAGTGCATCCACGAGCGCGACGGTCTGCACGTGCAGGAGGATCACTACATGGTCGAGGTCGTCGAGCCGGACAGCGGCCGCGTACTCGCGCCGGGCGAGGCGGGTGAGCTCGTGTTCACGACGCTCACCAAGGAGGCGCTGCCGCTGATCCGCTACCGCACCGGGGATCTCGGCCGGGTCACGCTGGAACCCTGTTCGTGCGGCCGCACGACGGCGCGCCTGGTCGACATCGCTGGGCGCCGCGACGACATGATCACCGTGCGCGGGATCAACGTGTTTCCATCGACGGTCGAGCATCTGCTGCTCGGCGTCGAGGGCGTCGCCCCCGTTTACAGACTGATCGTCGAGCGCCCGGCCGCGCTGGATGAGCTGACGCTCGAGGTTGAGATCGCCGGCGACGGCGATCGTGCCGTGCTGACCCTGCACCTCGAGCGCCTGCTGCGCGAGCACATGGGCATGCGCATCAACGTCACCGTGCAAGAGCCCGGCTCACTGCCCCGCAGCGAGGGCAAGGCCGTGCGCGTGATCGACCGCCGCTAGCCCGCCACGACGGGGCGCTAATCAGACCCGTGCGAGTTCGCGCGCTCGCGCCGAGGACCGTCGATGATCCGCTCTCCGGGATCAGCTGGTGGAGGCGGGTGATGGATCAGCAGCTTGTGAAGCAACCGCGTGAGCGTGCGCCGCTCGGCTGCGGTGAGGACCTCGACCCAGGCGACCTCGCGCGCGTTGTTGCGCACGAGCAGTTCGTTGACGGCCTCGCGCCCCGCAGAAGTCAGGTTCACGACTACCGAGCGACCATCTTCGGGCGAAGGCTCCCGCGTCACGAGCTTGTTGCGTTGCAGCGTGTTCAGCACGCTCGAGATGCTGGCGGCCGAGACGCTCGAGAGGTGGGCGAGATGGGCGGGCGTCGTCGGGCCTACGGCGGCCACCGAGAACAGCACGCGGAACGCGGCCCAGGTGAGCCCGGCAGGGCGGTGGACGCTCGTCTCCAGATCCTGCTGAATACGGTTGGCGGCACGGATCAGGCTGAATGAGACCAGCATCGCTTCGACATCGGAATAGTCGGGCAGCTGCGATACAACCTCGCAGGCGAGCTCGTCGAAGCTGGTGGCGTCTACGTGTTCGTTCGGACTCACTGCTGTCTCAGTCTGTCTTCACCGGTTGAGCATCCCTTCTAGTTCGGAATCGCACAATACTGCGGCCTCCTGCGGACGCCTGCCGGCCTCCCAGAAGTATTTAGAGGCCTTACTGCCTTGCTCCACAACTTAGTTAGACTTTTGATCAAGTGTTTGCTACTTTCACCGCGAGTTGTGAGGGACAACCAGCCGGTTCGGATGCGTCACCGCGTGCGTCTGGTCTGGCATCAGTGACGGAACAAAGAGGAGAGGCTCTATGGCTATAAGGAAGGTCCGGTTTGTTGCGCTGGGCGCAATCGCTTGTCTTGCGGTTCTGATCGGCGCCGTTGCAAGCGGCTCCGCGAACACCCGCAATACCGGTTCGGCTGCGGCCGCATCGGTTAAGGGCAAGACGGTTCTGTTCATCGGGGTCAACCCGACTAACTCATACGTCCTCCAGGCGTGGAATACCGCCAAGCAGCTCGCGGCGAAGGACGGCCTCAAGATCAAGGAGGACGGCGTCACCGCGGGCAACCCGCAGGAGGAGGTCAATGCGATCGAGGACGCGGCGTCAGCCAACCAATACGACGGCTACGTGATCGTGCCGCAGAACGCCACCGAGGACGTTCCGGCTATCAAGCAGCTGGTCGCGACGGGCAAGCCGGTCGTCGGTGACTCGATCGCACTCGGGCCGAACCTCTGCACGGACAAGCCGCAGGTCAAGGGCATGGCTGGTGCGGTTGTGACCCCGACCTGCGAGGTCGCCAGTCAGGGCTTCGGCCCGGCGACCAAGCTGGCCTGCAAGGGGCTGCACCCCTGCAACATCGGCTGGATCGTCGGCCTCGTCGGCTTCCCGGGTGAGGAGAAGATGTTTGCCGGGGTCCAGCGGGCCGCGGCGTCGATCGGCGCGAAGATCTACCAGTCCGCTCCGACCAACTACGTGATCTCCTCGGCTACGACCGAGACGCAGAGCCTGCTTACGGCGCATCCGGACATCAACGTCCTCGTGACGGGCGCCGGGCCGCAGATCTACCTCGGCGCGAGCAAGGCCGAGCTGCCGGCGAAGCTGCGGATCGTCGCCGACGGTGCCGTCGCGCAGGAGTTGCAGGCGCTGAAGACGGGTAAGCCCGACATCGTCGCGATCGTGACTGGCAACGGCCTGCCCAAATCTGACACTCAGAATTCGATGAACATTCTGGTGAAGGCGCTGGCCAACAAGAAGTACCGGAACGTCGGGGTCGACTCGATCCAGGCTGCCGGCATCCCGATGCTCTTCACCAAGGCGAACGCATCCGCGTGGAAGTCGTTCAAGCCTCAGTGGAGCGCGGCCGGCTAACGCCGGGGTCGCAAAGACACACCATCAGTACGCGTATGACTGAACACACCAGTCATGACGGTTCGGCCCCCGCGCTTCTCGAAGCGCGGGGGCTGAACAAGCGTTTCGGCGGCGTCCACGCGCTGAACGATGTCAACGTGGCGATCCGGGCGGGCACGATCCACGCGCTCGTCGGTGAGAATGGCGCCGGCAAGTCGACGCTCGGAAAGATGCTTTCGGGCGTGTATCGCCCGGACTCGGGAGAGATCCTGATCGACGGCGAGCTCGTGTCGATGCGCTCGGTGCGCGAGGCCCAGCAGCACGGCGTGGCGATCGTCGCGCAGGAGTTGATGCTCTCACCACACCTGACGGTCGCCCAGAACGTGTTCCTGGGCATCGAGTCGCGCCGCCCGGGTGGGCTCATGATCGACCGTCCCGCCTCCCGCGCCCGCTACGAGGCGCTGCGCAGGGACACCGGTTTCGACATCGACGGCGACACGCCGGTCAAAGCGCTCCGCGTCGCCGAGCAACAGATGGTCGAGATCATGCGCGGGCTCGCGCGTGATGTCCGCCTGATCATCATGGATGAGCCGACCGCTGCGCTCTCACGTGACCAGGCGCAGAAGCTCTTCGAAGTGATTCGCGGGCTGCGGGCACGCGGGATCACGATCGTCTACGTGTCGCATTTCCTCAAGGAGATCCTGGCGCTCACAGACGTGATCACGGTGATGCGCGACGGCCAGGTCGTCTCCACCAAGCCGGCCAGCGAGCACACCGAGCATACGTTGGTGAACGCGATGCTCGGTCGGGATGCCGACGTGGCCTTCCCGCCCAAGCGCTCGCGCCCGGCAGATGCGCCGGTCGTCGGACGCTTCACGTCGCTGAGCCGCGCACCGTTCGTCGAAGATGTCTCGTTTGAGGTCCACCGCGGCGAGATACTCGGCATCGCCGGTCTTGTCGGCAGCGGTCGCACCGAGGTGGCGCGCATGATCTTCGGCGCTGACCGCGGCGCGGGCGAGGTCGAGATCGAAGGCAAGCTCGTGGCTCGGCGCAGCCCCCAGGAGGGAATGGCGCAGGGCGTGAGCCTCGTCCCCGAGTCGCGCAAGGATCAGGGCCTGATCCTGCGCCGACCGATCATCGAGAACGTCACGCTGCCGCACCTGTGGGACATCAGCCGTTTCGGCGTGATCTCGCGCTCGAAGGAGCGTCGTGAGGCGAATGAGGCGATCGAGCGCGTGGATGTGCGTGGAGCAGGCCCCCAGGTACAGGTCGGGCAGCTTTCCGGGGGAAATCAGCAGAAGGTGTTGTTCGCGAAGTGGCTGTTCCGGCAGCCGAAGATCCTGATCACGGACGAGCCCACGCGCGGAGTGGACGTCGGCGCCAAGCGAGCGATCTACGACCTTCTTCACAAGGCCGCCGACCAGGGCACGGCGGTGATCGTGATCTCCTCGGAGCTCGAGGAGGTAATCGGACTGGCCGACCGCGTCATCGCGATGCGCCAGGGCAGGGTCGTGGCCGAGTTCGAGGGTGACGACGTCAACGAGAAAAACGTGCTGGCGGCCGTGCTCGCGGCCGGCGCAACGCCAGGAGAGGCACAGAGGGAAATCAACGTATGACACAGATCACACCGACAGCTGACACCGGCCCCGCGACGCCGGAGCCGGTTTCGGCGCCCGACTCGAAGCCCACCTCGTCCGGAAGGCTGAAGGACCTCGCACGGATCCGGCCGTCCCTGGCTCGGGATTACGGGATCGTCCTGATCCTGCTGCTCCTGTTCGTCGTTCTCTCAGTCGCGTCGAGCGCCTTCTTCACGGGACACAACCTCCTGAACATCCTCCAGGAGAACGCTCCGATCGGCTGCGTCGCCGTGGGGACGACGCTCTGCTTCATCAGCGGCGGATTCGACCTTTCGATCGGCGCGTCGTACGCGATGGGCGGCGTCGTGGCCGCATTGCTGGTCTCGCCGCTCGGTCCGATCCCGGCACTGATCGTCGGTGTTCTGACCGGATTCGGTCTGGGCGTCATGAACGGTCTGATCGTGACGATCGGGCGCATCAACCCGTTCGTGACGACGCTGGCAACCTCGATCATCGTCGGAGGGGTCGCGGCCGTGATCCATGGCGGCGCGCCGATCCTCGTTTCGAACACCACGTTCGGCGTGATCGGCACCAACACGATCTTCGGCCTGCGGATCGAGACCGTCATCTGGATCGTCTTCACGCTGCTGTGCGGATTCGTCCTGCAGCGCACGGTGCTCGGCCGCTATATCTACGCCCTGGGCGGTAGTGAGGAAGCCACGCGTCTGTCGGGCGTACGCGTCTCCTGGGTGCGGTTGATCTGTTACGGGATCTCTGGCCTCGGGGCGGCGCTCGGCGGCGTGATGATCGCGTCGCAGACTAACGCGGGTGTCGCGAGTGCCGGCGGTTTCTCGCTGGCCGTCACTGCGGTCGCCGGCGTGGTGATCGGTGGGACCTCGATCATGGGTGGCGAGGGGGCGGTCTGGCGGACGGTCGTCGGCGTCCTGATTCTCGCCCTGATCGCCAACGGCTTCGACCTCTTGTCGGTCGATCCGAACTGGCAGGCCGCCTTCCAGGGCAGTCTGATCATCGCCGCGGTTGGCGCTGACACCTGGGCGCGACGAAGCTCTTAGAGAGGTAGTGACATGAGCAGCAGCGAAATGCATGGGGCTCGCAAGGCGCTCGAGGGCGTGCGCGTCCTCGACCTGACGCATCAGGTCGCGGGTCCGTCGTCGACGATGGCGCTGGCGATGCTCGGCGCCGAGGTGATCAAGGTAGAGCGGCCCGGCAGCGACGAGTCGCAGCGGTTCCCGTTCTTCCTCGTCAACGTCTCGAAGCGGTCGGTCTCGGTGGACCTCAAGTCGGAGAAGGGCGTCGAGGCGGTGCTGAACCTCGCGGAGCAGTGCGACATCTTCGTCGAGAACTTTCGGCCTGGTGTGATCGAGCGCCTCGGACTTGGCTATGACGTTGTCTCGGCTCGCAACGAGCGCCTGATCTACGCCCAGCTGCGCGGCTTCGCGGCCGACTCGGAGTTCGCCTCCTACACCTGTTATGACCCGATCGCGCAGGCAATGGGCGGCGCCTTCAGCATCACTGGCGAGGTCGATGGCCGGCCGCTGCAGCCCGGACCCGACCTGGCTGACAGCGGCACCGGCATGATCATGGCGATCACGTTGCTCGCGGCGCTCTACCAGCGCGAGCACACGGGCTTGGGCCAGCGCATCGAGCTGGCGATGAGCGACCACATTGCGACCTTCAACCGCCTGCACTACGCCTGGCCGATCGAGCGCGGCGTGACCACCCCGCGCTCCGGCAACGCAGTCCCATTTGTGCGCCGCGTCGCGCCCGGTGACACGTACCCGACGCCGCCGTTCGGTCCCGATGATTACGTCTACATCTATGCCGGCACCAATGGCCAGTGGACGGACCTGCTCAAGGGGATCGACCGCCTCGACCTCGCCGACGATCCGCGTCTGCAGACGCCTGAGGAGCGCGGCCAGCACCACGAGGAGCTCGACCAGATCCTGACCGTGTGGTGCAGCACGCGCCACAAGCTCGAGGTGATGCGACTGCTCGGCCCCGCCGGGGTGCCGTGCGCGGCCGTGCGCGGTGTCAAGGAGGTCTACGAGGACCAGGAGATGCGCGACCGCGGAATCTTCCAGGAGATCGTGCACCCGGAGCTCGGACCGATCTACGCGCCGTCCTGGCCCGCGAAACTGTCCGGCACCGACGTGATCGTCAAGCCGCCGTCGCAGCCCGGGGCTGACAACGACTCGATCCTCGGCGATCTCCTCGGGATGAGCGCCGAGGAGATCGCTGAAGCGGCCGGCGTCGCACAAGCCAAGTCCTAGGGTCACACGGGAGAGAGAATTGAGCGACTACGACTACATAATCGTCGGCGCCGGCTCGGCCGGATGCGTACTCGCCGCGCGACTCACCGAGGACCCGGGGGTCCGCGTCCTCCTGCTCGAGGCCGGCCAGGACATTCGCAGCGCGGACACGCCGCCGGACTTCAAGAGCCGCACGCTCGGCAAGAATCACGGCCTCAACAACCCGGATTTCTACTGGGAGAACGTCAAGGCCCGGCGCAACCGCCACCGTGAGAACCTGCTCTACCAGCGCGGGCGCGGGCTCGGCGGCAGTTCCGTCGTGAACGGCATCGTCGCGATCCGCGGCGACCGCCAGGACTACGACCGCTGGGTCGAGCTGGGCGCCGAGGGCTGGGGTTACGACGACAACCTCGCTGCCTTCAACAGGCTCGAGCACGATCTCGACTTCGGCTCCGAGTACTACCACGGCGATAGCGGCCCGATTCCGGTCTTCCGCGAGCCGGAGTCAGGCTGGGGTGGGGTCGATCGTGCGCTGCGCGACGCGGCGCTGGCCCGCGGCCACGCCTGGAACCCCGACCACAACTCACCCTCGCCGATCGGTGCCGCTCAATACGCGATGAACATCGATGCCGACGGCCTGCGCATCTCCACCAACCACGGCTACATCGAGCCCGTGCGTGACCGCGAGAACCTCGAGATCCGCGGCTTCACCGAGGTCGACCGAGTGCTGATCAGGTCCGGCACGGCGAGCGGTGTGCGCACCGTGGGCGGCGAGGAGCTCCACGTCGCGCCTGGCGGGGAGGTGTTGCTGTCCGGTGGCTCCGTGCACAGCCCCGCCGTGCTGATGCGCTCCGGTGTCGGTCCCAGCGATGTGCTCGAGCCGCTCGGGATCGGAGTTGTCGAGGACCTGCCCGTGGGCAAGGGCATCCAGGACCACGCGGTCATCTTCGTCAACCTGCCTGTCGTCGACGCGGCGAAGATCAGCAACGGCGACCGCCCGACCAACGTCGTCCTGCAGTTCACCTCCGGTCACGAGGATGGTGAGACCAACGACATGATCCTGCTGGCGTCGAACCACAATTACTGGTTCGATGACCCCAACGGCGGCATCGCCGTGCAGCTGCACCGCTGCTTCTCCCGCGGCACGCTGAAGATCACCTCGACCGATCCCACGGTCGCGCCCGACATCGATCTGGCGCTGCTCGACGACGAGCGTGACCTCCGCCGCATCCAGCTCGGGCTCGACCACGTTGACGAGCTGCTCGCCGACAGGGCGTTCGACGAGATCCTGGCCGGGCCGGCCCAGGTCGTCCCGCGCGATGCCGATTACCTGCGGCAGAACATCGGCGACGTCATGCACATCTGCTGCGCGACGCCCGTCGGCCAGCCCGACGGTGAGCTGACCGTGCTCGATACGGACTGTCGCGTCCTCGGCGTCGACGGCCTGCGCGTGATCGACGCGTCCTCGATGCCTGAGATCACGCGCGCGAACATCCACCTGACGGTGATCATGATGGCCGAGCGCATGGCGGAGCGGCTCGCCTCCGCCCGTGGCGCAAACGGCCGCACGGAGGTGAGTGCAGGACTATGACGACCGCAAGCGTTCCCGCTCTGGACGTAGCGGCAATCGTCGAGGGTGTCGGCCATCTCGTCGATGGCCGGATCTTCCGCGACGGCCAGACGTTTTCCGTCGACGACCCCTCGACCGGCCGCGAACTCGCCCAGTGCCCCGAGGCGACGATTGAGCTCGTGGGCGCGGCCCTGAAGGCTGCGGCGGCCGCCCAGCCCGGCTGGACTGAGCGGCCTATCGAGGAGCGCCGCGCCGTGCTGCGCGAGATGGCGGACGCGCTCGAGCGCGAGGCCGACCAGGTCGCCACGGTGATCTCGGCCGAGTCCGGCAAGCACATCTCGCAGTCGTCGCTCGAGCTGCAGGGAGCCCTGATCGGTCTGCGCTACTGGGCTGAGTTCGAGATTCCGGTTGACGTCGTACGTGACGACGAGACCGAGCGCGTCACGCTCGAGCGCATGCCGGTCGGTGTGGTCGCGGCGATCGTGCCGTGGAACTCGCCGATCGTGCTGCTGGCGCACAAGGTCGGGCCGGCGCTGCTGCCCGGCAACACGATCGTGGTCAAGCCCTCACCGTTCACGCCACTGTCAGCACTGGTGGTGGCGCGGATCTGGAAGGACATCGTGCCCGCGGGCGTGGTCAACATCGTCGCCGGCGGCGACGATGTCGGCAAGACGATGGTCAGCCATAAGGCCACGCGGATGATCTCCTTCACCGGCAGCATCGGCGCCGGCATGGCGATCATGGAGAGCGCCGCCAAGGACCTGAAGCGGGTCGCGCTCGAGCTTGGCGGCAACGACGCCGCGATCGTGCTGGACGACGTCGACCTCAAGCAGATCGCGCCGCGCCTGTACGGCCACGCGTTCATGTGGACCGGTCAGATCTGCGCCGCGATCAAGCGGCTCTACGTCCCGCGCGAGAAGTTCGAGGAAACGGTTCAGGCGCTGGCCGAGCTGGCGGAGTCAGAGCGCGTCGGAGGGCCCTACGAGGAGGGTGTCACGATGGGACCGCTGACGACCGAGCAGCAGCTCAACCGCGTCAAGGAGCTGGTCGACGACGCCGTCGCCGCCGGCGCCGAGGTGCGCGCGGGCGGCAAGCCGCTCGATCGCGACGGCTGGTTCTACAGCCCCACGATCCTCACGGGCGTCGGCGCGGGCGTGCGGGTGGTCGACGAGGAGCAGTTCGGCCCGGTGCTGCCCGTGATCCCTTACGACGACGTCGACGAGGCGATCAGCCAGGCCAACGACACGGATTTTGGCCTCGGCGCCTCGGTGTGGTCAAACGACGTCGAGCGCGCCAAGCAGGTCGCACGCCGGCTCGACGCCGGCTCGACTTGGATCAACCGTCACGCGGTTCCGGGTGCGGACCTGCCGTTCGGCGGCGTCAAGCACAGCGGTGTCGGTCGCGAGAACGGCCTGCCCGGCCTCGACCATTACTGCGAGCTGCGGACCGTGAGCATCCTCTACCCGTGAGGCGCCAGACAGCGATCGTTGGGATCGGCCAGGCTGGCCTCAGCAAGGCGGCAGAGGGTGAGCCCTGGGACCTGGCGATTGCGGCGGTGAACGCAGCGCTGGAGGACGCCGGGATCGACCGGTCAGAGGTCGATGGGCTGATCCGCTACATCTCGCCGTTCGAGACGGTCACGCAACCGATGATGACCGCCGCGCTCGGGCTCGACGAGGTCCGCTACCTCTGCGATCTGCCGATGGGCGGCGAAGCCTCGGCGGCCTCGATCGTGCACGGGGCCGCGGCGATTCTCTCCGGTCAAGCGAACGTGGTCGTCGTCTACCGCTCGATCAAGCAGAGCGGCGGCGTCCGCTACGGCCGCGCGTTCGGCGGCGGCAGCACCACCGATGAGGCCGGCAACACGCTGATCAGCGACCAGGACAACCGCGCCTATGTGTGGCCCTACGGCGTGATCGCGCCGGCGCAGATCTTCGCGCTCTGGGCCACCCGCTACATGCACGAGGCAGGTCTCACCTTCGAGCAGTTCTCCGAGGCGCTTGGGACGATCTCGATCACGCAGCGCGCCTACTCGCACAGCAACCCGCACGCGATCATGGGGCAGCGACCGATGACGCGCGAGGACTACGACAACGCGCGCATGATCTCGTGGCCATTGCGGCTGTTCGACATGTGCCTCGAGAACGACGGCGCCTGCGCCGTCGTTCTCGTCAGCGCCGAGCGGGCGCGGACGCTCGGCGGGCAGCCGGCCTACGTGCTCGCTGCCACCCAGAGCCTGACGCCCTACGGCGAGCCGATGGGCCAGCTGTACGCCCAGGAATACATGCGGATCGCGCATCCGGCGGCGATCGAACGCCTCTACCGGACCGCCGGTGTCGGGCCGGGCGACATCTCGGTCGCGGCTTTCTATGACGCCTCCAACTTCTTCACATTGCGCACACTCGAGCTGTACGGCTTCGCCGAGCGCTGGAAGGCCGCGCCGTACCTGGCCGAGCACGGCATCGGCCTGGACTCGCCACTGCCTGTCAACACCCACGGAGGCCACCTGTCGGAGGGCTACATCCACGGCATGACCGGGATCCTCGAGGCGGTGCGGCAGCTGCGCGGCAGCGCCTACAACCAGGTCAAGGACGTCAAGCACAGCCTCTACGCGACGATCACCGGCCACGCTGTGGTCTTCGGGCGGTGAGCTAGCGGTGGCGCTAGTACCCGACTCCTCCCCGCTCGGAGCCCCTTATTGGGAAGGTGCCAGCCGCGGCGAGCTGCTGATCCAGCGCTGCGACGGTTGCGGTCACGTGTTCCACCCGCCGCTGCCGGTGTGCCCCGCCTGCGGCTCGACCGGATGGAGCTGGCAACCGGCCAGTGGCCGCGGCAAGGTCTTCAGCTACACGATCGTTCACCAGGCAGCGCATCCGGACTTCGCCGACCGTATCCCGTACATCGCCGCCCTGGTCGAGCTCGAAGAGGGGCCGCGCATGGTCGCGGACATCCTCGATGTTGCCCCGGAGGACGTCAGCATCGGAATGCCCGTCCGTGTGCGATTCGTCGAAGTCGCGGCGCGCATCAAGCTTCCGCAGTTCGCGCCGTGCCCTGCACAAACGTGAAGCAGCGCGATCCGCGCTTCCTGAAACGCCGTTTTGCGCTATATCGCTGCCGTTATAGCGCAAAAACGCCTTTTGGAAGGCCGCCTCCGGAGCTCCAGATTGCTAGGGCGTGACGACCACTTCGAGCAGCAGCGGCTCGGTCGCGTTGCGCAGGCCGTAGAGAGCATCGGGGAGCGTTTCCTGGAGTTCGCCGAACGTCTCGATGCGTATCGCCGGGCAGCCCATTCCGCGGGCGATCGCAGCGACGTCCAACTCGGGAAACTGCGGCCAGGCGGGCTCGCCGCCGCGGGCACGCGCCTGGGCGTCCATCACGCCATAGGCGCCGTTGGCCATGACGATCATCAGCACGCCGGCGCTGTAGTGGGCGGCGCTCCACAGCGCCTGGATCCCGAACAGTGCCGAGCCGTCGCCGACAATGGCGACGACGGGGCGATCGGGTAGCGCCATACGCAGGCCGATCGCCGTGGCGAAGCCGATCCCAAGGCTGCCGTTGCCGTTCGACAGGAACCCAAGCGGCGCCCGTGTCGGGATCCGCTCGAGAATCTCCGGGCGGCAGGTGGGGGACTCCTCGACCAGGACCGCGTCTGGCGGTAGCTCCTCGGCAAGGATCGCCAACACGTGTGCCGATTGCAGGGGCTCGCCCAGCTCCGGTGGCTCCGGTGGGCCCGGGCGCCGAAACGAGTCGGCGTCGCCGCCCGGGCGGTCCGGAACGAGCCGCGCCAGCAAATCGCAGACCGCCGCCACCGGGGCGACGACCGCGAGCTCACACGCGCTCTGCAGTGCCTCGTTCGCGTCGGCGGTGACCACCGCGACGCGCGTACCCTCGGTGACCGGCGGCTGCTCCTCGTCGAGAATGTAGAGCTGGAAGGCCTTGGTGCCGAGCACGAGCACGACGTCGTGGGGTGCGAGCGTTTCGCGCATGAGCCGCCGGTGCCAGTCGAGGTGCCCGGCGAACAGCGGATGGTCCTCGGGGAAGCCGGCACGCGCGCTGAAAGGCTCGTGCCACACCGGGCAGAACAGCCGCTCGGCCAGCGCGACGGTCGCGGCAAAGCCTGCGGGCGTGTCGGTGCCGGCGCCGGTCACGATGACTGGTGATTCCGCTTGAGCGAGCAGCGCGACCAGCGGGTGGAGCTGCTCGGGTTGTACGCCCGCCGGTTCAATCAGGGTCGCGGGCGCACCGGCCGGGATCGGTCCAGGCGGCTCCTGCCAGTCCCCCATCGGCACGACCACCAGCGCCGGGCCGCTGGCAGAGCACGCCTCGTGGAAGGCGCGTGCGATTGCGCCCGGCACGTCCTGGGCGCGCGTCGGGAAGTTCGTCCAGACCGGGTACTCGCCAGCGAGCTTCTCGAGTGCGCGCCCCGACAGGAACGGCGAGAGGTGCAGCTGCCTGCGGTCCTGTTGACCGACGACGATCACAAGCGGAGCATGAACGTCGCGGGCGTTGGCGGTCGCGTTGACCGCGTGGCCGAGCCCAGGCGCGGTGTGGAGGTTCACGAACTGCGGCTTGCCCGTCGCGAGCGCGTAGCCGGTCGCCATGCCGACAACGGCGCCCTCGTGCAGACCCATGACGAACTCTATGTCGTCTGGCAGATCCGTCAGGAACGGGACCTCGGTCGAACCTGGGTTGCCGAAGATGCGGGTCATGCCGAGGCGGCGCATGACCTCGAACGTCGCGTCGCGCACAGTTGCGGTCGTCGTCGGCACCACGCTCTCCAAGGCTTCGCTCATCCCGCGCATTCGATCACATCGTCGCCCACATATGCTCTTTCGCCGTTGGGTGAAGCGACAACAACCAAGCTGACGGTGCCGCGCGATCTGATCTGGACGCTCGGCGCGCTCTCGATGTTCGGGCCGCTCTCGACGGACATGTACCTACCCGGGCTGCCCTCACTCACGCGCTCGCTGCATGCGAGCGCGCCGGCCGCGCAGCTGACGCTCACCGCGTCGGTGCTGGGGATCGCGCTGGGACAGCTGCTGGCGGGGCCAGTCAGCGATGCGCGCGGTAGACGCTTGGCGCTGCTCACGGGGCTGGTCGGCTTCAGCGTCACCTCGCTGCTGTGTGCGATCTCGCCGTCGGTCTGGGTGTTGATCATCGTGCGCTTGCTGCAGGGGCTCGCCGGCGGTACCGGCATCGTGGTCGCACGGGCGGTTGTACGAGACCTCTACGACGGGACGACGGCGGCGCGCATGTTCGCAATGCTCGTGATCATCAGCGGCGTGGCGCCGATCTTCGCGCCGCTGATCGGCGGTCAGGTGCTGGCACTGAGCTCGTGGCGCGGGATCTTCTTGGTGCTCGCGGTGATCGGCGCGCTGCTTGTGGTCTTGGCGATGATGAGGGTGCCGGAGACGCTCGCCGTCGAGAGTCGCCATACGGGCGGCCTGCGTGAGACGCTCAGGGTGTTCAGGCGACTGTTGAAGGACCGCAGCTACGCGCCATTCGCGGCCTCCTTCGCGATCGGCTTCGGGGCGATGTTCGCCTACATCGCCGGCGGCTCCTACGCGCTCGAGAACGTTTATGGGATCTCGGCGCAGGCTTTCAGTGCCGTCTTCGCCGCGAACTCGATCGGGCTTCTGTTGGCCTCACAGGCCTCGCGCCACCTGGTTGGACGGGTGGGGCCTCTACCGCTATTTCGCCAGGGCCTGGTGCTGACGGCGGTCGGCGCGGTCGCGACGCTGATCGTGTGCATCACCCATGCCGACGTCTGGTTCCTGATCGGCTCGCTGTTCTTCCTCGTCTGCTCGCAGGGTCTGGTGCTGCCAAACGGCATGGCCGCGGCGATGGGCAGCCAGCCGAACGCGCTCGGTAGTGCCGCAGGGCTGATCGGGCTCGGCCAGTTCGGGATCGGCGCCTTGATCGCCCCGCTCGTGGGCGTCGGCGGCGCCCACGACCTGTTGCCGATGGGGATCGTGATGGTTACGTGCGGCACGCTCGCGCTCGCCATCAACCTCGTGTTCGTGCGGCGCTAGGCGCTAGAGCGCTGCTATCCCCAGACCTCGTCGGCGACTTCGACGATCAGCTCGAGCTTGGCCTTCTCCTGGTCGATCGTGAGATCGTTGCCCTCCTCGGTTGAGGAGAAGCCACACTGGCCGGAGATCCCGAGCTGGTCGATGTCGACGTACTTGGCTGCCCCGTCGATACGGCGCTTGAGCAGATCCTTGTCTTCGAGCTCCGCGTGCTTGGTGGTGACGATGCCGAGGATCACCTGCTTGCCCTTGGGCACGAAGCGCAGCGGCTCGAACGTGCCGGAGCGCTCATCGTCGAACTCGAGGAAGTAGCCGTCGACGTTGAGGTCGCCGAACAGCGCCTCGGCGACGAAGTCGTAGCCGCCCGCGGCCGCCCACATCGACTGGTTGTTGCCCCGGCACAGGTGCGTCGTGACGACCAGGTCGTCGGGCTTGTTGGCGAGCGAGCGGTTGATGATCTGGATGTACTGCTCGTGCAGGTGCTCGGGATCTCCGCCGATCGCCTCGATGTGCTCGCGCTGGGCCGGATCGTTGACGTAGGCGAGGCTCGTGTCGTCCAGCTGCAGGTAACGGCAGCCGAGGTCGTGGACGCCCTGGAGCTCCTTGGCGTAGGCGGCCGCGAGGTCATCCCAGAAGACGTCGAGGTCGGGGTAAGCGTCACGGTCGATCGCAGCGTTACCGCCGCGGTAGTGGACCATGCTCGGCGACGGGATCGTCAGCTTCGGCGTCTGCCCCGGATGGGCATGGTCGCGCACGAACGTGAAAGCATCGGCGAAGATCGTTTCGGGCAGGCCGACCTTGCCAGAGACGCGCATCGCCGGCGGCGCGTAGTCGTAGGTGCCGTGCTCGTTCTTGAACTGCACGTGCAGTGACTCGCCCTGGACCTGGGTGATGCCGTCGAGCTGGTAGATGAAGTCCATGTGCCAGGAAGTACGGCGCAGCTCGCCGTCGGTCACGGACTGCAGACCGACCGCGCGCTGCAGCTCGATCGCCTCGAGGATCGCTGCATCCTCGACAGCGCGCAGCGCGTCCGCGTCGATCCTTCCCGCCTTGAAGTCGGCGCGGGCCTGAGTGAGCGCCGGTGGGCGCAGCAGGCTGCCGACGTGATCGGCGCGGAACGGCGGGACGGTTCGGTGACCCGCCGCGGTCGCGACGGAGTCGCTGTTTGCCATCAAGAAACCTCGCTTCTGGTGCGTTGAAGGAGCCGTTGGTGCTCCTGTTCCCAGGCTATCGAGACGTCGCACGATTGGCCATCTGGATAAACTGCATCAATCTTGTGTAGAATTGACGATTATGTTGGTTGATCCGCACCAGCACATCTGGACTCAGCCTTTGCTTGACGCGCTGGCGGCGCGTCCAGGGCTGGGAAGACGAGCTGCACGCAGATACGGCGCTTCAGCCAGGGTACGGTGAAACAATCCGCGCATGAGCGATTCACTATGCGCGGAAACCATCAAGATCAACGGCCATAACGGCGACGAGATCGAGGCGTACCTGGCGAGCCCGGCCGGCGAGCACGATCGCGGCGGTGTCGTCGTGATCCACCACCTGCCCGGCTACGACCGGGCGACGAAGGAGATCGTGCGCCGGTTCGCCGAGCTCGGCTACGACGCGATCATGCCCAACCTCTATTGGCGCGAGGGCGGCCCCGGTGTGTCCCCGGACGATGCGGCCGCGAAGGCACGCGCCGAAGGCGGCGTTCCCGATGAGCGGCTGATCGGCGACGTTGGCGGTGCAGCGGATTATCTACGGGCGCTTCCGACCTCTAACGGTAAGGTCGGCGTGATCGGGTACTGCTCCGGCGGGCGTCAAACCGTGCTCGCCGCCTGCAACGTTGATGTCGATGCGGCGGTCGATTGTTACGGCGCCTTCGTCACCGGTACACCGCCCGAGGGCTTCCCGCTGAAGGTCACGAACCTCGTCGACCAGCTGCCGAACCTGCGGGCACCGCTGCTCGGGCTGTTCGGCAACGACGATCAGTACCCGTCGCCCGAACACGTCAACGAGCTCGAGGAAATCCTCAAGGCGGACGGCAAGCCCTACGAGTTCCACCGCTATGACGACGCCGGGCATGCATTCTTCTCAGTCGACCGGCCCGCTTACCGTGTTGCCGCGGCCAACGACGGCTGGGAGCGGATCGAGGCCTTCTTCAACACCTACCTGGGGTCCTGAACATGTGCACTTACGCAACCCTCAACACCGACCTCGACGGCAGCGCCAAGGGCCCTGAAAGCAAGTGGTTCCACGTCAGCCACGGCACCGTCTACTTCGACCACCCGGTGCATGCGATGGCCGATCACACGCTCAACATCGATTTCACCGACCCAACGCGCGGACCGTCCGCACGCGTCGCGGTTGAGCTGACCGCGAGCTCCGCCCGAGCGCTGGTGGAGGCGATCGAGGGTGCGCTTGCCTCGGCCCCTGCTGGGATGACGGCCTGAAGGCCTTCATCCCAGCAGGCCGGTGGACGCTGACCATCCGCCGAGTCCGCTTGTCATAGCCGCTGCATAGAGCCATCATGCGCCCATGGAGGCCGGAGGTATGCCCCGCGCGGCTGGGGCGCCCGGAGATTCGCGCTGGGACGCGCTCGAGGGCACGCTGCCGCTGGTCTACGTGGCCGAGTTCGATCGCGTCGGCACGCTGCGTTACATCTCCGACGTGGTCGAGCAATGGACGGGGCACGCGGCGGCGGAGTTCCTCAGGGACTCGGAGCTGTGGTACGAGTGCATCCATCCCGACGACGTAGGGCGCGTGCGCGACGCCGAACAGCAGCTGTTCGACAGCGCGGAGCAGTTGAACCTCGAATACCGGATCGTCGGACCGGATGACGAGGCACGCTGGGTGTGGGAACGCAACACGATTGTGCGCGACGGACGCGGCGCACCGATCTGCACGCACGGCACGATCCTTGACCTCAGCCGGTTCGGTGCCGAACAGGTCGATGGGATCGAGACCGATGCTCACGCCGCGCTGCTGATCCGGCGCAACTTCCTGACCGGCCTACCGTCGCGCCAGGTGCTGCCGGAGCATCTGGCGCTGGCTCTGGCACGGGCCGAGCGCGACGGTGATGTGGTCGCGCTGCTCGATCTCGACCTCGATCGCTTCCGCGGCATCAACGACACCGTCGGCCATGCAGGCGGGGACATCGTGCTCGCCCAGGTGGCGAACCGGCTGCGGCAGCGCGTGCCCGCGGGGGACCTGCTCCTGCACAGTGGTGCGGACGAGTTCCTGGTGATGCTGGCGGGGCTTCCGATCGAGTCTGCCGAAGCTACCGTCAACGCTCTTGCCGGGAGCATCTCGCAGGCGCTCCTGGCGCCGTTCGAGGTGGCCGGCCGGCGGCTCGAGTTGCGGGCCTCCGTGGGATACGCGATCGGCCCTCAGGACGGCCGCGACCCGGAGGAACTGCATCGCGCAGCGCACGCGGCAGTGGCCGCCGCCAAGGCCGCGGGGCGCGGCGAGCTGCGGCGCTACCGGGCCGGTGCAGCCGACGCGCTGCGGGAGATGTCCGTCGACCACCGCTTGCGCCGCGCGATCGAGCGCGATGCGGTCAAGCCGCACTTCCAGCCGATCGTCGACCTGAGCAGTGGCCGGATCTGCGCCGCCGAGGCGCTCGTGCGCTGGGAGACCGACACTGGCGAGCTGCTGCCGCCGGCACGGTTCGTGCCGGCTGCCGAGGAGAGCTCGCTGATCATCGACCTGGACGTGCACATGATCCGCAGGGTGTGCGAGGCGTCCCGCAGGCTGCAGGACCTGGGACACGTACTCCCGGTGCACGTGAACGTCTCGGCCCGGATCGCCAGCTGGCACGGGTTCGTGCGCGTCGTGCTGCAGGCGATCGACGTCGCGGGCATCCAGCCGAGCGACCTGACCGTCGAGCTGACGGAGACGGCGGCCGTCGGTGACACCTCTGCCGGTTTGGCGCTGATCGAGCTGGCCGACGCCGGCGTGACGCTGGCGATGGATGACTTCGGCTCCGCCTACTCGTCGGTCGCGCGGCTGCGCATGCTGCCGGTGACGGTCGTCAAGATCGACCGCACGATGGTGCTTGCGGTCACGGGCGAACTCCCCGGATTCGAGCGCATTGGCCCCGCCTCACGGACGCCCGAAGCGGGCGCGACGACGCTTGCGGGCGTGCTCCAGATGGGCGCCAAGCTCGGTCTCCGTACGATCGTCGAGGGGGTCGAGACCGCGAAGGTCGGCGATCTCGTCAAGGACTTCGGCGCCGATATGGCGCAGGGCTACCTTTACGGTCGCCCCGCGCCGTTCGACGATCTCGTGGAGACTCTTAGACTGGCTGGCCGTTCGCCGTCAGATTGACCTCGATGTTGCCGCGGGTGGCGTTCGAGTAGGGACATACCTGGTGCGCCGCCGCGACGAGCGACTTCGCCTTCTCAGGGTCGGAGATCTGCGGCAGCGTCACCGCGAGCGCGACGCCGAGCTGGAAGCCCCCGCCCTCGACGGGAATGAGGCTCACGCTCGAGTCGATCGAGACGTCGCCGACCTCCTCGTGCTCACGCCGGCCGACGACACCGAGCGCACCCTCGAAGCACGCCGCGTAGCCGACTGCGAACAGCTGCTCCGGGTTGGTGCCGGCCGCGTCACTGTTCGGGTCCATCTCCTTCGGCAGCCGCAGCTGCACCTCCAGCTTTCCGTCACTGGTCTTTCCGTGCCCTTGGGAGCGGCCGCCGGTGACGGTCGCGTGTGCTATGTAGATGGGGTTCGCCATGAACGGAGCATAATCTCGGGTGGCTGATGGACGTCGAGATCTGGTCTGATATCAACTGCCCCTGGTGCTACATCGGCAAGCGCCGGCTCGAGTCGGCGCTGTCGCAGTTTGCGCATGCCGACCAGATCAACGTCACCTGGCGCAGCTTCGAGCTCGATCCGGAGGCCCCAGTCGAGAGCCCGGGTAACGGCGCCGCGAGGATCGCCGAGAAGTACGGCGTCTCAGTCGAGCGCGCCCACGAAATGGAGCAGAACGTCACCGACATCGCCGCCGGCGAGGGGCTCGAGTACGACCTCGAGCACGCCCGCATCGGATCGAGCTTCGACGGGCACCGGCTGATCCACCTCGCCGCTCGCCACGGGCTCCAGAACGAGATGGAGGAGCGGCTGTTCCGCGCGCGGTTCACCGATGGCAAGCTGATCTCAGATCACGACACGCTCGTTGAACTGGCTGTCGAGCTCGGGCTCGACGCCGACGAGGTGCGAACGATGCTGGCGGGCGACGAGTTCGCCGACGAGGTTCGTCAAGACGAGGCGACCGCGCACCGGTTCGGGATCAGTGGCGTGCCGATGTTCGTCGTCGACCGCGCGTTTGGCGCTTCCGGGGCGCAGCCCCCCGAGCAGCTGCTGGTGTTGCTGCGGCACGGATGGGAGGCCGCAAATGGGTCTGATCAACCTCGAGCCGACTCTGCATAACGGCGAGGAGGTCGTCTGGCGCAGACCGGCGGCCCGCTCGCTCGAGAGGCAGACTGTGCCCGGGATGCTCTATCTGACCTCGGACGCACTGCTGTTCATGCCCAACCGTCTGAACCGGCGGCGGGACATCGTCTCCACCAGGATCCCGCATGAGCAACTGATCGCGGTGGACACGATCGATCCGGTGCTCTCAAGGGCTTCTCGGCAAAACGGCGGGCTGCGGCGGCGGCTGCGCGTCCAGGCGCCCGACGAGACTCACCTGTTCGTGATCAAGCACCCGGATCAGGTTGCGCAGGAGCTCAGAGCCTCTGTACGTGAATCGCCTGAGCCAACTTGAGTCCGAGGCTGCGGGTCTGCTCGCGCAGACGGACGTCACAGGGACCATCGAACGGCTGGCGCGCGACGAGTTCGACCTCGTCGCCAATCCCGATGCACTGTTGGGTCAGGTAGCGCAGCATCTCCGGCTCGGCATCTGAGACGCGGACGATGCGTGCGCGTTCACCCGGGTGGAGATCGGCGATCGATGGCTGCGTGCTGTCGTCCACCTCGAGCAACCGGTTCGGGATCGGATCCCCATGCGGATCGGCAACGGGATCACCCAGCTTGGCGGCGATCAGTTCGATCAGCTCGTCGGAGGCGGCGTGCTCCAGCGCGTCGGCGAAGCGGTGTACGTCCTCCCAGGGAATGTCGAGGCTGGTCGACAGGAACAGCTCGAGCAACCGGTGGCGGCGGATCACCGCCAGCGCCAGCTGGCGCCCGGTCGGCGTCAGACGCACGCCCCGGTAGGGCACGTGCTCGACCAAGCCTGACACGCCCATACGCTTGACCATCGTCGAGACGGAGCCCGCCGTGATGCCGAGCCTGTCGGCGATCTGGCTGGTGGAGGCGGTCTGCTCAGGCTGCAGCGTCAGCGAATAGATCGCCTTGACGTAGTCCTCGACGGGCGCCGAGACAGGTGGGTTCATCGTCGCTTGCACCCAATCAAGCTTAACTGACGACGCTGCCGTAGACAAACTTTTGATGCTGTCAACTTTTATTGGTACGCTGAAACGAACATGGGTTTGTCAGAGTCAGCCGAGGTCGCTCTACCGCCAGCCCATCCCGCCGCCCCTGTTCCCCACGGGTCGCCGCGTCCCGCTGGGCGCGGCGCTCCTCGCGCGCTCGAGCCGATCCTCGCGCGCGGCCGGCTGCGGGCGGCAATCACGCTCTCCGGCCCCGCTTTCGTGGCCGCCGTCGCGTACGTGGATCCCGGGAACTTCGCGACCAACTTCCAGGCCGGCGCCGAGCATGGCTACCTGCTCGTGTGGGTCGTGGTGATGGCGAGTCTGATGGCGATGCTGATCCAGTACCAGACCGCCAAGCTGGGCCTCGTGACGCGCAAGAGCCTGCCGGAGCTGTGCCGGGAGGTGTTCCCGCGACGCGCGAACGTGGTGCTGTGGCTGGAGGCGGAGGCGATCGCGATGGCGACGGACCTGGCGGAGTTCACCGGCGCGGCCGTCGGCCTGCACCTGGTGTTCGGAATCCCGCTGTTCCTGGCCGGACTCGTGACCGCCGTGGTGGCGTTTGCGGTGCTGGCGCTCGAGCACTGGGGCTACCGCCCGTTCGAGCTCGCGATCTTCGCGCTGTTGATGCTGGTCGCGCTCGGTTTCATCGTCGACTTCTTCGCCGTCGGCCACCAGTCCTATTCGGGCATCGCGAACGGCGTCGTGCCGCGGCTCGGTCACGGCGATGTGGTCAGCCTCGCCGTCGGGATCATCGGTGCGACCGTGATGCCACATGTGATCTACCTGCACTCTGCGCTACAGAAGGATCGCTTCCGCTCCAACGCTCGCGGTGTCCGCAAGCTGCTTGCCTACAACAAGCTCGACTGCCTGCTCGGGCTGGGGCTGGCCGGCGTAGTCAACGTCGCGATGCTCTGCGTGGCGGCCGCGCTGTTCGCCGGTATCGGATTCAGCGGCAACGTCACGCTCAGCTTCGTGCACTCGCGCTTGGCAACTGACATCGGCGGGGGCGCGGCGTTGGCCTTCGGGGGTGCGCTGATCGCTTCCGGCATCTCCGCCTCGAGCGTCGGCACCTACTCCGGTCAGGTCGTGATGAGCGGCTTCATGAACTGGAAGATCCCGCTGATCCTGCGGCGCCTGATCACGATGGTGCCGTCGCTGATCGTCCTGGCGGTCACGACCAACACGACGCACGCGCTGGTCCTGTCGCAGATCGCGCTCTCGTTCGGGATCCCATTCGCGCTCGTGCCGCTGCTCCTGTTCACGAGTCAGCGCAAGATCATGGGTGAGTACGTCAACGCGCGTGTCGTGACCGCGGCCCTGTTCGCAGTGACCGTCGTGATCACGGGCCTCAACATCTATCTGCTTGCCACGGCGATCTGACCGCGCCACCGCGATCTGGCTGCGAACGCCCAGATCCGGCCGACCGCGTAGGCGCTCGCGCTGAAGGCGCCGACGAAGAAGCCGACCGGCCAGTTGGTGTTGTAGGAGAGCGCGATCGCCGCCCAGACGGTGCCGACCGCGATCGCCACCGCGAGCGTCAGAGCGACACCCGGGCGCGCCGTGAACGCGCGGGCGGCCGCAGGTGGACCGATCATCAGGCTGAAGATCAATGCCGTGCCGACAACCGGCACGGTCACTGTCGTGGCCAGCGCGACAAGTACCAGGAAGGCGATCTCGAGCTTGAACGGATCGAGCGCCTGGGCACCGTCTGGGAGCACAGAGGCCAGCAGCAGCGGCCGCCAGAGCACGGCCAGCACGATCAGGCAGACGGCCGTGAGCGCGACCGTCGGCCAGATCTCGTTGTCGCTGATGCCTAGCACCTCGCCGAACAGCAGCGAGTAGACGGCCGGCGCGTATTCGACACTGAAGCTGAGGAAGAGCGCGCCCAGCCCGAGCATGAATACGAGCGCCAGCGCGGTTGCCACATCGTGGCGACCGCGCCTGCTCAGCAGGCCGATGCCGATTGCGCCACCGAGCGAGAAGACCCCGAGGCCGAGCAGTGTCGAGACGCCCACCAAGCTGGCGCCCGCGGCACCGGCGAACGAGCCGTTGGGGATCGCGTGGGCCACGAACGCCGAGCCGCGCATGACGATGAAGAAGCCGACAGCGCCACCGACGATCGCGACCAGCGTGGCGACGATCCAGGCGTGCATCATGAAGCCGCTGAACATGGCTACGCGTGTGTCCGGCGGCGTCGGGCGAGTGGACCCGACACCAGATAGGCCACCAGCACCAACGTCACGACGAAGAAGCTGACGGGCCAGCCGTGCTGGACCGGAGGCCAATAGAAGCTGTCCCAGCTGAGCACAAGGCCGAGCCACGTACAGCCGAGGCCGAGTGCGGCCGCCGTGAGAATCGCGCGGTGCGGGCGGCTGGTCAGGCGGAGCGCGGCAGCCGCCGGTCCAACAAGCACCGCGGTTGAGAGGATCGCGCCGATCGTAACCGCCGAGAGCGCAACCGCGATCGACATCGCGAACAGGTAGGCGGCGCCGACCAGCCGCACGGGGATACCGCGCGCGGCCGCCAGTTCGGGGCTCACGCTGACCAGCAGCAGCGGTCGGTAGAGCGCGACCACGATTGCGACCGTGATCGCGCCGAGCCCGACCACCAGCGGCAGGATCGAGGATGAGATCGCGAAGATCGAGCCGAACAGAATCGTGATCGTTGCGCCGGTGGTGCTCTCGTAGTTGGTGCCGAGGTAGAGGAACAGCGCCGCCAATCCGAAGCCGAAGCCCAGCACGATTCCGGTCGCGAGGTCGCGCCCGCGCACACGCTGAATGCCGATCAGCTCCATCACGGCTGATGCCGCCACTGAGATCGCGACAAAGCCCCAGAGTGGCGCGATGTTGACCAAGTAGGCACTGGATCCGCCGGCGGCACCGATGTCACCAAGCGCCTCGCCGGCGAACGACTGTCCGCGGATCACGGTGAAGACACCGATTCCGGCCGCGACGACCGCGACCACGCCGCCGAGCGCAGCGGCCAGCTGAACCTGCGGGCTCGAGAAGAAACCCGGCTCGACGATCGCGTGCAGGACCCCCTGCATCGAACCTCAGAAGACCTCGAGCTCGTGGTGGTGCGGGTGCGACGGCTCGGCGTCGTCGCTGTCACCGGCGACGACGATCACGCGCCCATGCACTCGCAGCACCTCGACCCGATGTCCGTACAGACGACTCAGGACCTCGGAGCGCACGACCTCGTCGGCCGTTCCGGACGCCGCACGCCCATCCGCGAGGTAGACGACGCGATCCATGACCGGCAGGAGCGCGTTCATCTCGTGCGCGGAGATCAGAACCGAGATCCCCTGCTCGCGTGAGATCCGCGCGAGCAGGCTGACGACCTCGCGGGCGCTGCGCAGATCGAGGTTGGCCAGCGGCTCATCGAGCAGCAGCAGCCGAGGATGGCTGATCAGCGCGTGCGCGATCAGGATGCGTTGCTGCTCACCGCCCGACAGTTGCCCGACACGCGCGTCGGCGAAGGCCTCGGCGTCGACTGCCGCGAGCATCTCCTGCACGAGCTCACGGCGGGCGCGCGACGGTCGCGGCAGCCCAAGGCGGTGGCCGTCGATCCCGAGCGCGACCAGGTCGCGCCCACGCAACGGCATATCGGGGTCGAGCAGGAACTTCTGCGGGACGTAGCCGATACTGCGCCGTCCGCCGCTGGTAGGTACGGTCACGCTCCCCCGCGTGGGCGTCAGCAGGCCGAGGATCAGACGCAGCAGCGTCGTCTTACCGGCGCCGTTTGAGCCGATCAGACCGGTCAGCTGGCCTTGCTCCAGCGTGAAGCTGACGTCGTCGAGGATCGTGCGTCCGCCGAGCTCGACCGTGACATCTGAGACTTCGAGCGTGGCCATTACAGCTTCGTGGTCGACCGGCCGGTGGTCACTGCTCGGTTCAGCGCGTCGACTTCGGCGAGCATCCACGACTGGTAGCTGTAACCAGTGGGCATCGTCTCGTAGACCCCAACGACTGGGACGTGGTACTTGGCCGCCTCCGCGAGGAAGGATTGCGTGAGCGTGTCGGTGACCTGTTGGTTGTAGAGGAACACCTTGACCTTGTGGTCCTTGAAGAGGTTGTCCTGCAGGCTGATGTCCTGGGGCGCCGGGTCGACGCCGTTCATGATGTCGGCCTGCAGGTTCCATGGAGTCAGGTTGTTCGTTCCGGCCGCCACGAGCATGTAGTCGCCGACCGGCTCGGTGGTGGCGACAGGGGTGCCGGGATGCTGACCCTTGAACGCGGCGATCGCGTTCAGCCACGGTTGCAGTGACGCGTCGAAGTGCTTGGCGTTCGCCGCGAAGTACGAGGCGTGCGAGGGTGCGAGGGCCGAGAGGTCCTTGACCAGCGCAGCAGCGACCTTCGGCATCGTCGTCGGGTCGTACCAGAGGTGCGGGTTGCGCGTGCTCTCGGGCAGCCCGAGCAGTGTCTGAACGTCGATGACCTTGCGCGACGGGTTCGACGATGCGGACTCGATCTTGTTCATGAACGTGTCGTAGCCGACGCCGTTCTGGACGACGAGCTTGGCGACGCTGACGACCTTGGCGACGCTCGGGCTCGCTTCGAAGGTGTGCGGATCGGTGTTGGGGTTGCTCATGATGGCCGACGCGGACACGTACTTGCCACCGATCTGCGAGATCACGTTTGCGTACTCGTTCTCGGCGCCGACGGCGACGATCCGACCGCCGGCAGCGCTGCTGGTGCTGCTGGTGCTGCTGGCGGACGGGGCGGCAGAAGCGGAGCCGCAGCCGGCGACGGCGCCGGCGGCAAGGAGGGCTCCAATTAGCCGGCCGCGGTTTCCGGCCAGCCGGTGGCGGTTTCTAGCGAGCGTGAGTCGGGGGTGCATTGGAAAAACTATATGAGAATGATTCTGATTCTCATTCTCATTTTGGTTTTGAGAGGGGTATGCTTACTGGGTATGGAGCCGAGTGACGGATTGGAAGCTTTCGAGAAACTGATCGACGAAAGCGATCACAGTGCGATGGCGAACGCCCAGCGGGCGTGGATCGCGCGGGCGCGTGCGGATCTGGCGGACGCAGAGCGAGTCCGCACTGCACGGGTGAAGCGGCGCGATCGCTCGCAGCCGCGGGCCAACCCCGACGACGTGATGCTCGATTGGGCGCTGAGTACAGAGTCGGCGGCCTGGGCGCGCCGGGCGCGCTCGCTTCTGCGTCGCGCAGGGCACAAGCGCGGCGCCGCCCGCGAAGCGCTGATCAAGCTGTTCGCCGGGCAGGAGTGTGCCCTCAGCATTCCCGAGGTCGAGGAGAAGCTTGAACACCGGCGGCCTGTCGGCCGCGCCAGCATCTACCGCGCACTAGAGGCGTTGACCGACCTGGACCTGCTTGTGCGGCTCGATGCGGGTGACGGAGTGGCTCGCTACGAGCGTGCGCACGACCACGACGGGGACGACCATCACCACCATCACCTGATCTGCGACACTTGTGGCCTCCTGATCCCGTTCGATGACGACCGGCTCGAGGTTGCGATTCACGAGCTCAGTGACCGCCTCGGCTTCGAGACCAAGGGCCACGAGGTGACGCTGCGCGGCACCTGCGAAGAGTGCAAGGACGGCGCTCCGGACTAACTACGCCGCGGCGAGCTGCGCGTAGAGCCTTCGGCCGTGGAAGGATTGGCGGATGCAAGACAACGCTGTGCGGCTTGACGGCCTCGGAACGACGATCTTCACCGAGATGACGGCGCTCGCTGAGAGCACGGGGGCGATCAATCTCGGCCAGGGCTTCCCCGACACCGACGGTCCCGCCGAGGTTGTGGAGGCGGCGGTCGCAGCACTGCGCAGCGGCGCCAACCAGTACGCGCCACTGCCGGGCGTGCCGGCGCTGCGCGAGGCGGTGTTCGCCCACCAGCGCGAGCGTTATGGGCTCGAGCCCGAGGAAGTGCTGATCACGTTCGGCGCGACCGAGGCGATCGCCTCCGCGCTGCTCGGGTTGTGCAACCCGGGGGATGAGGTGATCGTGCTCGAGCCCTACTACGACTCCTACGGCGCCTGCATCACCTTCGCCGGTGCGCGTCGGCGTCCGGTGACGCTGCGCCCGCCGGATTTCGCGCTCGACCCCGAGGCTCTCCGCGCGGCAGCAGCGGCTGCAGGCGAACGGGCGCGGGTGCTGCTGCTCAACACACCACACAACCCGACTGGTCGCGTGCTCAACCGCGAGGAGCTGCAGGCCGTCGCCGACGCCTGTATTGAGCACGACCTCGTCTGCGTCAGCGACGAGGTCTACGAGCACCTGGTCTATGACGGGGAGCACCTTCCCATCGCCACGCTGCCTGGCATGGCCGAGCGCACGCTGACGATTTCGAGCGTCGGCAAGTCGTTCAGCTTCACCGGCTGGAAGATCGGCTGGTGTTCCGGGCCCGCCGCGCTCGTGCGCTCGGCGCGCACCGTCAAGCAATTCCTCACGTTCGCCGGGGGGACGCCCCTGCAGCATGCCGCCGCCGCGGCGCTGAGGCTGCCGCCCGTGCATCTGCAGGCGCTACGCGACGAGCTGCGCGCCAACCGCGACACACTCGCTGCGGCGATCACCGCCGCGGGCTGGGAGCCGCTCACGCCTGCGGGCACCTACTTCATCAACGCCGACGTCGGCGTCGAGGCGGTCGCGTTCTGCGCAGAACTGCCGGAGCGCTGCGGTGTCGTCGCGATCCCGACGAGCGTCTTCTACGACGACAAGGTCGCGGGCGAAACGCTCGTGCGCTTCGCATTCTGCAAGCGGCCCTCGGTGATCGCGGAGGCCGCCGATCGGCTAGCAGGCGTCAGGGCGTGAGCGCCGCAGCCCACTCCGCGTAGCGGACCCAGTTGACCTCCGGATAGCGGGCGCGAAGCCCCCGCGGGTCGACCGAATACCCGTGCTCGGACAGGAACTCGTACATCGCGTGCATGTCTGGGTCCCTGATCGCCGCGATCGGCACATGCTCGTATTCCGCGCCGAGGGCCGCCGCCATCTGAAGTGGCGTGGGGTCATCGCCGGCGACCTCGACGCGCAGTCCGAGGTGTTCGTCCCGTTGCGTGAGCACGGTCGCCACGAGTTCACCCAGGTTGGCAAGCGCCACCTGCGCGAGCGGCTTGTCGGGCGGGATCGCCATCGGCAGCAGGCCACCAGTGATCGACGGCAGCGAGCCGAGCACGTTCTCGTAGAAGTAGCCGGGCGCGATCACCGTCCACGGCACCGGGCCGGCAGCCAGCTGCTGTTCGATCCGCCACTTGCTCGCGAAGTGCGGGACCGTGTCAACCTTGTTGGCTGAGGCCACCGAGGCAAGCAGGAGCCAAGTGAGGCCGACCGCCTCGGCGGCGGCGATGATCGCCTCGCCCTGTCGTTCCTCCTCGACGGGCCCGTTCTCGAACGGAGTCGTGACGGCGTAGACCGCGTCCACCGCGGCGAACGCCGGCGTCAGCGAGGCGACATCGAGCAGGTCGCCGTGCACGAGCGCCGCGCCCTCGTCGGCGAGCGCCTGCGCGCGGCTCGATGAGGAGTCGCGGACCAACGCTCGGACCTGGTAGCCCGCGGCCAGCAAGCCGCGGGCAACGGCACCACCCTGAGTCCCGGTCGCACCAAGCACAAGTACGGATTCAGGAGCCTCGGACATTGCCGCGGGTAATCCTAAGGCGCTAGAACTTGCGTATGGGAGCGACCACGGCGGAGGGCGTCGACCACGTCGACGTATTGATCATCGGTGCCGGCTTCTCGGGCATCGGTTGCGCCTACTACCTACAGCAGCAGAATCCGCAGCGCAGCTACGCGATCCTCGAGGCGCGCAGCGGCGTCGGCGGCACCTGGGATCTGTTCAAGTTCCCGGGGATCCGCTCGGACTCCGATCTGCACACGTTCTGCCTCGACTTCAAGCCCTGGGAGAGCGAGTACGCGATCGCGAGCGGCGCCGAGATTCTCGACTACATCCGTGAGGCGGCGCGCGAGCACGGGATCGACCAGCGGATTCGCACCGACCAGCGCGTGGTCTCGTTGTCATGGTCGTCGGCTGAGGCACGCTGGCTTGCCGAGATCCAGCGGACCGACACAGGCATGCGGACACAGATGACCGCCAACTGGGTGTTCGCCGGCACGGGCTACTACCGCTATGACGGCGGCTATCTGCCGGACCTGCCGGGAATCCAGAACTACCTGGGGCGGATCGTGCACCCGCAGCAGTGGCCGCAGAACATGGATCATTCGGGCAAGCGCATCGTCGTGGTCGGTAGCGGCGCTACCGCGGTGACGCTGATCCCGGCGCTCGCGAAGAGCGCCGAGCACGTGGCGATGCTGCAGCGCTCGCCGTCATACATCCTGTCGCTGCCGTCGAAGGACGCGATCGCGAACATGCTGATGAGGTGGCTTGGGCCAAAGCGTGGCTACGCATGGACTAGGCGCAAGAACATCGCCATCCAAACCGGGATGTACCGGTTCTGTCAGCGCTGTCCGAAGCAGGCGCGGAAGCTGATCCGCTGGCTGACGATCAAACAGCTGCCAGCCGGGTATCCGGTCGATGTGCACTTCAACCCGCGCTACGACCCGTGGGACCAGCGGCTCTGCTTCGTGCCCGACGGCGACCTGTTCCGGTCGATCCGCGAGGGCAAGGCGTCGATCGTGACCGACCAGATCGAGACGTTCACCCCGAACGGGATCCGGCTGGAGTCTGGACGCGAGCTCGTTGCGGACATCATCGTCACCGCGACGGGCCTGCGGCTGCAGGCGTTCGGCGGGATCGAGATGTACATCGACGGGGAGCGCGTCGATATCTCCAAGAAGATCGCGTTCCGCGGCATGATGCTCGATGGCGTCCCGAACCTCGCCTTTCTGATCGGCTACACGAACGCATCCTGGACGCTGAAGGTGGGACTCGTCTGCCGGCATTTCTGCCGCCTGCTCGAGCACATGGACAAGCTGGGCGCCGACACCTGTGTGGTCGAGTTGCCCTACCCGCACATGGAGACGCGGCCGCTGCTGGACTTTGCGGCCGGCTACGTGCAGCGCTCGCTCGACGAGCTGCCGCGTCAGGGGATGCACTCGCCGTGGGAGCTCGCGATGAGCGTCGCGACCGACGTCAAGGTGCTGGAGGACGGGCCGCTCGAGGACCGCAACCTGCATTTCCTGAAGGCGCGTGAGAGCGAGACCGAGCCGGAAGCGGCGGGCGCTGCGGCGTGAGTGCGGTGACGGGCAAGGTCGCGGTCGTCACCGGGGCCGCATCTGGAATCGGCCGTGCGCTCGCGCTCGAGCTCGCCCGGCGCGGGGCGAGACTGGCTGTCTCAGACGTCGACGATGCCGGCCTGGTCGAGACGGTGCGGCTGATCGAGGCCGAGGTGCCGAACACCGCGGTCCACCAGCAGCACCTCGATGTCGCAGACCGCGAGGCGTTCATCAACTACGCGGGTACTGTGGCCGAGTACTTCGGCGTCATCAATCAGATTTACAACAACGCCGGCATCGCCTCGGGCAGGACGATCCTCGATGCCGACTGGATCGTCTACGACAAGGTCATCGGCGTGAACCTCTGGGGCGTGATCCACGGCACCAAGGCGTTCCTTCCGCATCTGATCGCATCCGGCGACGGCCAGGTGACCAACATCTCGAGCCTCAACGGCTACTTCGCACAGGATGAGCTGAGCGCCTACTGCACCACCAAGTTCGCGGTGCGCGGCTTCACGGAGACGCTGCGGATCGAGATGCTGCGTGACAAGCGCCCGGTCAAGGTGACTGTCGTTCACCCCGGCGGTGTCAAGACGTCGATCGCGACGAACTCAGTTGAACGCGCCGCCGAGTTCGGGATCGATATCACCGACGCCGAGCGGAAACGTGCGCGGGTCTACACGGAGAAGCTGCTGACGATGGACCCGGCAAAGGCGGCGAACATCATCATCGACGGCGTCGAGGCCGGCAAGGCCCGTGTGCTCGTGGGCAAAGACGCGCGCATAATCGATGTGATCGTGCGCCTCTTCCCGGTGAGCTATCACCGGATGGCGTTGCTGTTCGGCAAGCTGATCCAGATGAGTAAGAACTAGCCGCCGCACGTGATCAGGCGCGCACGGCGACGAGCTTGACGCTCTCGCCCTTGCTCACCGGCACGCTCAGCTTGACTGAGTGCTTGAGCGAGTGGGAAACGGTGCAGTGGACGACCGCACCGTTCTTGAGCACGTAGGCCCAGGTCGTCATCGCAGTCTTGCCGGCGCGAGTCACGCCAAGCGTCAGCGCCTTGCTGGTGCGCTTGACGACCAGGACGCTCGCGAGCCTCGCGTGCTTACTGCCCTTCACAGCTGCTGCGGATGCGATCCGGGCCGTCCCGCTGATCGTGATCGTGCCGGCGGTGGGGGCGGTGATCGGGCCGATCCAGCGGGTCGTGACGATCGGAGTCGTGCCGCTGGCGCCGTACGCTGTGATCACGACCTTGATGTATCTGCCCCTGTCGGCTGACCGCAGCTTGTACGTCCAGGCATCGTGCGTGCTCAGCAGCGTGCAGCCGCGGGCACAGCGGTAGTACTGGACGATCGTCGAGGTGGCATAGGCGTATACGCCGGGATTAACCGCGATCGTGCTGCCTTCAGTTGTCCGTGCTTGGAAGGTCGGCTGCTTCAGCATCGTGGCGGGTATCAGCGTTACGGCGGTCGGAGTGGTCGTGGTCACAGTGGTCGGCGGCGTCGGAGCCGTGTTGGTCGCGGGCGCCTCCACGGGGCCGACGACCTGCGACGTCGCCGTCCCGGTTAGCGGCGGGTTAGCCGTCGTGTCGGTCTCGCTGCTGGTGAAAACCAGGTACTTGCCGAGGTCGGCGGAAGTGAGCGCGTATGTGGGAGAGGTCGAAACGGTCGTCCAGGGCCCCGACGGACTGTCCGACTCCTGCCATTGGTAGGTCTGTGTGGAGTTGCAGCTCTGGTCGTTCCAGGTGCCAGGCTCTCCGGTGAGCGTCTGCCCTGGATATGCCGTGCCAACAATCGACGGGTTGGTCGAGGTGGTTGGTGTCGACTCGGTCGGGGCGGTGGTGAAGGAGCCGTCGTAGCCATCCTCGCTGCTAGTGCCGCTCGTGGCGACAAGGCTGTAGTCGTAGGTGGTGTCAGGTTGCAGCTGGTTACAGAGCGTGGTCGAGACGGCCTGCAACGTCTGTCCACTGACGATGCCGGTCCCGGGCGGCGTGGACGTCTGCGTGCCCGCTGCCGGACTGGAGCCGTTCACCCAGTACTGCCAGTAGTAGCTCGTGGCGGCGCCGTTTGGATAGACCCCGCCTGAGAGGGTCACATCGTATGCGTTGACGCCGGTGGCGTCGCTGCCGCCGACACCCGGCCCGCCGACGACCACGTCGCCGTTGATAGAGCCGTTGCCGGTCGGTCCGTCCCAGCCGATTGCGGCGTTGCAGAGCAAGAAGGCGTCCGGGCAGGATCCGTCCGAGCTGGCGACAATGTCATTGAGCAGAGATGCATCGCTGTAGGTCCAGGAAGGCGAGCTGGTCCCGCTGACTCCGGTGACGGCCTCCAATGCAGCCGCGAGCGGTGTCGCAAGACTTGTGCCTCCGACCGGACACCAGCCGGAGCAGCCCTCGGGGCCACCGATCGTGTCGAACACGTCGAGCCCGGTATTTGGATCGGCGTCGGCGGAAATGTCGTTGTAGGCGCGGCCATTGCAATTAGTCGTTACACCGTTTTGGTAGGTCGGTATGGGCTGACTCGCATCGCAGCCCGACTCCGTGGTCGACCAAGCGGATTCATCGAACCCGCGCGGCGCGCTCGGGTCCGGGTCGAGCGTGGTGCCACCAACTGCCGTGACGCCCGGGTACGCCGCCGGATATTGAACGTCGCCCGACGTTTGGAACCCATCATCGCCGGCGGCTGCCAGTGATGCCACGCCCGAAAAGACCCACCCACTCTGCGACACATAATCCGGGGAGTACGGACCCCCGAAGCTCATCGAGATCTGATTCGCGTTGAGATTGTGTGCGGTGGACACCGCGGCCTCGAGATTGGGGGTAGTCGGGTTTCGCGCCTCGATCAGGTCGATCTTGCAGTACGGGCACAGCGACGAGACGGCGTCGAGGTCGAGCGACTCCTCGACCTCCCACCCACCGGCCGGATCTGTGTTCGGTGCGGTACCAGAGCCCGACGGATCGATCTTCTGACCGTTCTGGTTGTACTGGTTGAAGCAAGTGGTTACGGCGCACCCGGGCAGGCCATTCCACGTTCGGAACGTCGCCATGTCCGAGAGAGCGTTCGGATCGTCGTACGCGTCGATGATCGCGATCGTGTCATTGATCGGGTTCTGCGCGGACAGCCAGGTCGTGTCGTATGCCCATTGCAGGAGCGCGGAGGTACCGGCGGTAGGCGCCGACGTGCCCAGCGCGGCGCTCGTCAGGGCCGGTTCGAGCGTGCCCTTGCGCGTGGCCTGCGTGACATGCATCGGAGTCGCGTGCGGCGCATGCAGGAGCGAGGCGCTCTTGCCGGTGCTCTTGATCGCGAGCACCCGCGCTAAGCAGCTCATCGTCCCAGGCTTCGGGGCGCCGCAGGCGGTTTTGGTCGTCAACTGCGATGCCGAGTAGCCGGTCTGCTGCTTCAGGTCAGTTGAGATCGTCGCCGGGTTGACTGGAGTGGAAGCGATCTGCCTAGTGCCGTGTGTGGACGCAGCCGCGCTGCCCGAAAACACCAAGGCGGCCGCACCGCAGCCGATCAGAGTCAGTGCGGCGCTTGCGGTCATCGTGACTGCGCGTCGCTTCAATCGGGAAGGGGCGTAGGGCATCGCTGATAGCTGCTCGGACGATAGAGGCGGATACAGGCGGAATTCAAAAGGGTCTTACGAGTTAACGCCTGAGCGTCGCCAATGGTGCGAGGTTCTGAACTCTTTATCGGGCGTCACCCGGTTTTCGATAGCGAAAACGTGTCATCGGCTACGCGATCCTGCCTTGGGGCGAAGATTCCGACGAGGCCCGAGGCCTCGCTGAGCGGCCCCTATCCTCTGGGGACGACCGTCACGGCGTCGGCTAACGGCTCGCCAAGCGGACTAATTTGATCCAATAAGTGGAGAACTGATGGGAGTCCGCCCACACATGTCCAGCTCTGACCGGTCGGCGCCACCGGCGCTCTCGGTCACGGGCCTGACCAAGACTTACGATGGCGGGTTCACCGCTCTGCACAGCCTCGACCTCGAGATTCCGGCCGGCAGCTTCTTCGGTCTGCTCGGCCCGAACGGCGCCGGCAAGACGACGCTGATCGGCTCGGTCTGCAACCTCGTGATCCCGACCGGCGGCGAGGTCCGCGTCTTCGGATACGACCATGGGACGCGGGAGGCTCGGCGGCTGGTGGGGCTCTGCGAGCAGGATGTCAACCTCGACCGCTTCCTGACCATCACCGAAATGCTCGTGTACCACGCCGGCTACCACGGCATGGGGCGGCGCGAGGCGAAACTGCGCGCTCACGAGCTCATGGATGTCTTCGGCCTCAGCGACAAGGCCCGCAGCCGCGCGACCGAACTCTCCGGTGGCATGCGCCGCCGCGTGCTGTTCGCCCGGGCGCTGATGCATCGCCCAGGCTTGCTCATCCTCGATGAGCCGACGGCCGGTGTCGATGTCGAGCTGCGCGCGGAGCTCTGGGAGTACATCAGGCAGCTGCACACCGACGGCACGACGGTCTTGCTCACGACCCACTACCTCGAGGAGGCGGAGGAGCTCTGCGACGAGATCGCACTGATCCGTAGCGGCCGCATCATCGCCCACGACAGTGCCGCGCGGCTTCGCGCCGGATACGGCGCCGACGACATCGCCGGCGTCTACGCGCTGGCGATGGCGGCCTCTGCCGCGTCCCCCGCGATCGGGGAGCTTGCGTGAAGGTCGCCGAGCCAGTCGCGCTCCCAGCGCGGGGCTTCAGGCCGACCCGCTCGCCGTTCAGCTGGCTGCTCGAGCGCGAGATCGTCCGCTACCTCAGAATCTGGCACTACTCGCTGCTCGGACCGATCGGCAGCTCGCTCCTGCTGCTGCTCGTCTTTGGGCTGGCGCTAGACCATCGCATCACCGCGGCGGGCGGCATCCCGTACAACCGCTTCATCATGCCCGGCCTGATCGGACAGGCGGTCCTGACCTCGTGTTACTTCAACGGTTCGACCTCGCTGTTCGAGGCACGACGCGATCGGTACATCAACGACGTCCTTGCCAGTCCGCTTCGCTGGTGGGAGATCAACGCTGCCGTCGTGATTGCCGGCGTGTCCCGCGGTCTGCTGACGGCCGTAGGCGTGGCGGCCGTCGCGATACCGGCGACCGGGTCGTCGGTCCACGATCCCGGCGTTCTGGTCGTGGCGCTCGCGGCGTCGCTGATCATCGCCGCTCAGTTCGGTGTGATCGCCGGCATCTATATGCGCACGATGGATCACATGGCGCTCGCCTCGAACCTGATTGTTCAGCCGATCACCTTCCTTGGTGGCACCTTCTATGCCACATCCACGCTCGCCCACGGCTGGCGGATCGTCACCGAGTGCAACCCGATGTTTTACGTGGTCCAGGGACTGCGAATCGGCTTCCTCGGGTCCGGCGATGTTGCGCCCTGGATCGCGCTGGCCGTGCTCTGGGGGATCGCCGGCGCGCTGACGGCCTGGTCACTTGCGCTGTTCCGGTCCGGGCGCCGGCTCAAGGGCTGACCGCCCGGCTGGCGCGGGCCGCTACCCGGCGGCTTGGACCGGACGAGCCGCTACACGGCAGCCTGCACCGGACGAGCCGCTACACGGCGGCTTGTACCGGCACCTGCTGCGGGTCGGTGGATTTGATCCTGTCCACCCGACCGACGTGGCGGTCACGCAGGATCACCGTGGCACCGTCCTTCGGGCTGACCGTGATGCTGCGGCGCGCTGTGCGTTCCCAGCGGGGCACGCCGGACTCGAGCGTGAAGCGCCGCAGCACCTCGGCGATCACGATCTTCATCTCCTGGGAGGCGAAGGCGGCACCGAGGCAGCGGCGGCGGCCACCACCGAACGGGATCCAGGTATAGGTGCCGGGGCTGTTGTCGAGGAAGCGCTCGGGCTTGAACGCGAACGGCTCCGGATAGATCTCGGGGTCGTGGTGGAGCATGTACGGTGCCGCGATCAGGGCGACACCGGCGGGGTAGTCGAAGCCGCCGACAGTCGCCGGCTTCCTCAGTACGCGGGGCTCGACCTGCGGCAGGACCGGGCGCAGGCGCAGGCTCTCGTTGATCGTGGCGGTGAGATACGCGTCGCCCTCGCCGGCGTCGATCTCTGCCGCGAGCCGGGTCTGGGCGCCCGGGTCGCGGGCGAGATGCATGAACGTCCAGGCCAGCTGCGAGGCGGTCGTCTCATGGCCGGCCACCAGCGCCGTCATCAGCTCGTCGTGGATCTCCTGATCGCTCATCGGCGAGCCGTCCTCATGGGTCGCGGCGAGCATCATCGCCAGCACGTCGTGGGCCTCAGGCTCGGCGCTGCCATTCGCGATCGCCGCGCGGCGGTCGTGGATCTCGTCGAAGATCAGGCGCCGCGCTGCGGCTCGCAGCCTGCGGAACTGCCGCATCGTCGGCATCCAGGAGAGGTAGCGATCGGCGATCGGCAGCACGATCGAGACTGGGCGGTCGGCGAGCGCGAGGATCCCCCTCATGGTGTCTCGCAGCTCGTTCAGCCGCTGGCCCTCCTCGAGGCCGAAGACGGCGCGCAAGATCACCTCGAGCGTGAGTGCCTGCAGGTGATCATGGAGGGCCACAGGGGTGCCGGTCGGCCAGGTGTCGAGCTCGGCGTCAGTCAGGTCGCGCATCAGGCCGATCAGCAGCTTCATGCGGTCGCCGTGGAAAGCGGGGAGCAGCAGACGCCGGTGCTCGAGGTGTGGGCCCTCGTCGAGCAGGATCAGCGAGTAGCGGCCGAGCAGCGGCTCGAGCACGCGTGCGCCCTGGCCGGGGTGGGCGACATCGGCCGCCAGCTGGAAGATCTCCTTGACCGCGGCGGGGTCGGAGATCATCACGAACGGCGGCTGAAACGGGATGTTGACCGTGACGGTGCGACCGAACCTGCGCATCAGCCAGACCATCGATGTCCCCGGACGCGCCCAGGTGCCGATCAGTTGGACGAACGCCGGGCTGCGGGGGCCAGGGGGGAGCCGGGTCAGAAGCTCACGTTTTGACTGTCTCTTCGAATTCATGGCGCGGTTGCTCCTTGTGGAGGCGTGCAGAATCTGGATTCGTTCCCGAGCGGCGGCGCGAGAACTCGAGGGCGGGATCCACGACCGGGCCGTCGCGCAGCGGGCCGGTGCTGCTGAGGGCCTCGGCGTCCGGCGTCGGGACCAGCTTGTCGTAGCCGGCTGCGTGCATGTGCGAGAGCAGCCGCATGAAGTGCTCGCAGACGAGCCCAACCTTGAGCGTCCAGGAGGCGTTCGTGTGGCCGATCAGGAACGCGAGGTTCGGCACACCGCTGAGCATGATCCCCTTGAACACGAGCGTCTCTCGCGATCGCGTCCTTGGAGGGCAGCGAGACGATGTAGCTCGGCGAACGCTGCAGCATCGTGATGTGCGCGGTGCGATCCGCCATCGCCGGGATCAGTGTCACGGCCGTCGCGCCGCTGCCGACCACGACCACGCGCTTGCCGGTGTAGTCGAGCTGCTCGGGCCAATGCTGCGGATGCACGACCTGGCCTTCGAAACACTCGATGCCCGGTAGCTCGGGTGTGTAGCCGGCGTCGTAGTGGTAGTAACCGGTGCCGTCGAACAGCCAGTTGCAACTGAGCAGAACGGTCTCGCCGGTGTTGGCCCGCTCGATGGTGACGTCCCCCAGCGAGCGGCGTCGCTCGACCAACTCGCCGCGGTCACCTTGGCCCGTGCGGATCCGGGTGTCGGTCACGGCTCTCATGATCGCGACGGTATGACCGGAGTCCAACGGTGCTTCGCACCAAGATGAAGGCGAATATTGTGCATATCGCACAGTGCGGTGCCGGTAGGATCAGGGCATGGAAGCGCGCGTTGCGCAGCGCGCGGTCTCGCCGCGGGTGGCCGAGCTGATCCGCCAGGGAGCGGGGATCGTGCTCGCGCTGCCGGAGGAGGTGATCGCGGAGCTCGACGAGGTGACACTGGCCGCGATCGCCCACAACATCGCCGACGATCCCGGGCTCGCGGCCGCGATCCGGCGCACGAATCGGGGCTTCCTGGCCCAGTGGGCGCAGGCCAACGCCCACGATCCCGGCTCGGAGGTGGTGCCCAGCGTCGGGCCCGAGATGCTTGCGGTCGCACGCGACCTCGTACGACGCGGACTCGACGACACGACGCTCGAGGCGTTCCGGCTCGGGCAGAACGTCGTCTGGCGGCGCTGGATGGGCATCGCGTTCACGCTCACGGACGACCCGCAGGAGCTCGCTGAGCTGCTCGACCAGACGGCGGCGCAGATCTTCAGCTTCGTCGACAAGACGCTCTCGATCATCTCCGAGCAGATGCAGTGCGAGCGCGACGAGCTCAAGCGCAGCACTCATGCCGTCCGGTTCGAGACCGTCTCGCTGATCATCGGCGGCGCACCCCTCCCGCGCGAGCGCGCGGCGACGATGCTCGGCTACGAGCTCGAGCAGCACCACACGGCGGCGATTGTCTGGAGCGACCAGACAGCATCCGATCCCAGCCCGCTCGACCGCGCCGCCGAGGCGCTCGCCGAAGCGAGCGGCGCCCGGTGCCCGTTCACGGTGGTGGCCAGCGCGGCCACGCTGTGGGTATGGGTGCCCGGCTCGAGCGGCCCGGACGTAAGCCGGCTCGAGCGCCTGATCGCCGACCTGCCCGGCGTCCGGGTCGCGATCGGCCCGACCGCGACGGGGATCGACGGTTTCCGCGCCAGTCACCTCGCCGCGACGGCGACCCAGCGCTTGATGGTCCGCGTCGCCTCCGACGTACGCGTCGCCAGCTATGACGCTGTTGAGATCGTGGCGCTGGTGACCGCCGACGAGTCGCGCGCAGCGGAATTCGTCTCGCGCACGCTTGGCGAGTTAGAGTCCGCGAATCCGTCCCTCCGCGAGACGATGCGGACCTACCTGCGAGTCCGATCGAATGCGACCCGCACCGCCGAGGTCCTGTTCAGCCATCGCAACACCGTGCTGGCGCGTCTGAGCCGCGCCGAGGATCTGCTGCCCCGCTCGCTCGAGGAGAACAGCCTCGCGGTCGCGGTCGCGCTCGAGGTGGTGCACTGGCGTGGCAGATGAGACCGCCGTGGCTGGCGGGCGCCGGATCAAGCGAGGCAAGGATGCAGGGAGCGACGCGTACGTATGTACGCGAGCGACCGACGACACAGCATCGCGATGATCCGCCGCCGTCAGCCACAGGTCCCGCTGGACCCGCCCCCTATCGCAGGCGTCAGCAGGTCGCGGGTCGGAGCGCGCGGCGTCGACTTCCATGTCACCGAGGCCGGTCCGGCCGATGGGCTGCCGGTGCTGGCGCTGCACGGCTGGCCCCAACACCACTACGAGTGGCGCGACCTGCTCGCCGACCCGCCTGAGGGCTTGAGGATCATCGCCCCCGACCTGCCCGGGTACGGATGGTCAGGGCCGCCGCCGCACCGCTGGCAGAAGGAGCAGGTTGCCTCGGACGTGCTGGCGCTGATCGATCAGATGGGAGTGGAGCGGACGCTGCTGGTCGGCCACGATTGGGGCGGCGTCGTTGGGCACCTGCTGGCGCTGCGGGAGCCGGAGCGCTTCAGTGCCTACCTGGCCCTGAACATCGTCCACCCGTGGCAGACGGCTAGGACGATGGCTCCGCACCTCTGGCGCTTCCTGCTCTACCAGCCCGCGATCGCGGCCTTCGGTGTATGGCTTCAGCAGGACACAGAGTTCCCCTACCGGGCGATCCGCGGGAGCCTGATCGATCGTTCACGCGTCTCGCGTGAGGACGTCCACTGGTTCAGCGACCGCTTCCGCGACCCCGTCTGCGCCCGGGCCGGCCAGGACACCTACCGCACCTTCTGGCTCGAGGAGCTCCCGGCCGCTGCACGTCGGCCAGAGACGCGTCGGTCATCGGTACCCACGCGCGCCCTCTTCGGTGTCGACGACCGCGCGATCCACTGCTCACTTGCCTCGGCCCGCAACACACGCGCGAACGATTACACGCTCGAGCTGGTCGCCGACTGCGGTCATTTCATCGCCGACGAGCGGCCGGACATCGTTCGGGAGCGGCTGGTCGCGATGGCGGCGGAGTTCCCACCGCGGTAGCGACTATTCGATCCGTCTGTAACGGATCGCCTGCTGGCCGGACCACAGGGTGGAACCCAAACCACCTGGAGGGCGAATGCTCACTCCTCGAATGTTCAGTGCCGCCGCGGCAGCCACGGCCGCGGCATCTCTCACACTGGCGGCCGGCTCGGCCGCCGCTCGGCCGCTATTCCATGGCCATGACTACCGTGGCCCAGCCGGCGCGGTCTTCGTCCAGACGGACAACACTGCAGGGAACGCGATCGTCGTCTACGACCGCAGCCACGACGGCACGCTCTCAGCGACCGGCACCTACCCGACAGGCGGCAACGGCGGTGTGCTGCAGGGTTCGCAGGTGGACCACCTCGCATCGCAGAACGCGCTTGTCTACGACGCCGACGCGGGCGAACTGTTCGCCGTCAACGCCGGCAGCAACACCGTCTCCGTGTTCGGCGTGAACGGAGACCGCCTGCACCTGCGTCAGGTAGTGGGCTCGGGCGGTAGCTTCCCGGTCAGCGTCACCGTTCACGGTGACCTCGTCTACGTGCTGAACGCGACGGCTGGCGGCACGGTCCAGGGCTATCGCCTGACCGGCGGCTTCCTTGCGCCGATCCCGGGCTCCTCGCGTCCACTCGGCCTCGACCCGAACGAGACTCCGCAGTTCACGAGCACGCCGGGCGACATCGCGTTCACCCCGGGCGGCCGCGACCTGATCGTCACGACGAAGAACAATGAGAACGACATCGACGTATTCGCGGTGAACGCGTTCGGCCTGCCGTCGGCGACCCCTGTCGTCAACAGTGAGCCCGGCGATGTGCCGTTCTCGGTCGCGTTCGAGGGGGCAAACCAGGTCGACGTCGGCGAGGCCGGGCCCAACGCCGTCGCCAGCTTCGCGCTACACGGCAACGGGACGCTGCAGCCGCTCCACTCGGTTGCGACTGGCGGCGCCGCGACCTGCTGGCTGGTCGCCGACGGCCCCGTGCTGTTCGCGGGCAACGCTGGCAGCGCGACCGAGAGCTCGGTGCTCGACTCGCCGTTCGGCGACCTCGTGCTCACCGCAACGACGGCGACCGACCCGGGCACGGTCGATGCGGCGACCTCGCCTGACGGCCGCTACCTGTACGTCCAGACCGGTGGCAACGGCGTCGTCGACGAGTTCCGTGTCGGCTCTGCCGGGACGCTGAACGAGGTCGGCAGCGTGACGGTCCCGAACGCCGTCGCAGGACAGGGGATCGCGACGTCGTAAGGCAACGGGATACTGCGGAGGCGCGCGCGGGTCGGCCCGGTACCGCGCCTCCGCCGTGCCCAGGCCATGTCCATCTCTCCCCGCCGCATCCGCTGGATCCGAGGCCGTTCTCAGCCGGCCGACGAGGACCTGTTCCTGCTCACACGCCTACGCGACGGCGACGAGGACGCGTTCGTCACTCTCGTCAGCCGTCATCACGATTCGATGCTGCGCCTCGCCAGAACATTCGTTCACAGCCACGCGGTCGCCGAGGAGGTCGTCCAGGAGACCTGGGTCGGCGTGTTGCGCGGGATCGACCGGTTCGAGGGGCGCTCGTCGCTGCGGACCTGGCTGCTAGCGATCCTCGTCAACCGCGCGCGCAGCACGGGATCGCGCGAGGCGCGGACCGTCGCCGCCTCCGGCTCTGAGGGGTTCGTTGCGGCGGTCGATGCCTCGCGCTTCGACAGCTCGGGCGCGTGGAGCTCGCCGCCTGAACAGTGGACCGAAGCGGTCGAGGAGCGGATCGGCGCGGCCGCCCTGCGCGATGAGATCCTCGCCGCTCTGGCTGAGATGCCGGAACGTCAGCGCGCGGTCGTCATGCTCCGCGACGTCGACGGTCTGCGCAGCGACGAGGTCTGTGATGTGCTCGACCTGACCGCAGGCAATGAGCGCGTGCTGCTGCACCGCGGCCGCAGCCATCTGCGGCAGGCTCTGGAGGACACGATCGAAGGGGCGAGCGCATGAGCATCCTGCGTCCAGCCGAGATCCCGTGCCAGCTCGTCGTCGAGCTCGTGACCGACTACCTCGAGGGCGCGCTCTCGCGCCGGGACCGTCGCCGCTTCGAGCATCACCTCGCCGGCTGTCCGCACTGCACGGCCTATCTCCAGCAGATGCGCGAGACGTTGAGGCTGACCGGCCGGCTTGTGCCCGACGACCTGACCCCAGACATGCAGCGGGAGTTCTCGGACATCTACAGGCAGTGGCGGTCTGAGGACTAGTCGTACGTCGGTTACGAGCTCAGCACTCGAGGCCCGCCTCGGCGAGCCCCTCGCGCTCGGGGCGGTCGCACAGGGGCAGCGCCGCATCGCGCCGCTGACCGGTGGAACCTTCACCGGACCCGGGCTCAGCGGGACGCTCGTGCTGGGCGCCAGCGCCGACTGGGAGACGATCCTGCCGACGGCCGACGTTCGGCGACATCCGGTACACGCCGCGAACGCACACCTGCTCGATCTCGGCTGCGGTCGGAGATGAACTCCATGAGCCCCCGCCGGGGACCGCTCGCAGCGATGATCCAGCGCGGGCCTCGTCCGGCGGCGGTCCGTTTCACCGTCCGCGGGGTCCTCGCTGACGGAGTCCTCGAGGCAGAGCCACCGGCATGCGCGGTCGATGTGTGCCGGAACTGGTGATCGGCGACGTCGAGCACGAGCCAGACCGTCTTGCCGCCCGCCGCGGATCGGCTCTGACTGATGCCCCAGGAGCTGGAGAGCGTCTCGACAAGTGCGAGACCGCGACCGGAGAGGGCGGCTGGGTCGGGCCTCTGCACCATCGGCCAGCCAGACCCGCGGTCGGTGACCGAGATCCGGATCCGGCGTGGATCGCCGGTGACCCTGACCTCAAAGTCACTCTCGGTATGACGAACGGAGTTGGTCGCAAGCTCGGACACGAGGAGCTCGACGACGTCGAGCAGCTCGGACGAGTAACCCGGCAGGTTCTCCAGGGCGAACTGCCGAGCCGCTCTGGCCGCAGCGGCGTCGTTCGGGAACTTGCGAGCGCCGGTCATGACGGGTTCAGGATCTTGGTGAGACCCATGCTCTCGATCACGCGTCGGACTATCGGCCGCGGATTGCGGATCTCAACCTTGGGCACCTGCCGGCTCCAATCCACCCACAGCGCTATTGCCGTGCTGTCGGCGAACCTGAGGCGCTCGGCGTCTACAACCAGGCGGGTACCGACCGAGGAGACCGCATCCGCCACGGCGGCACTCAGCTCATCGGCGGTCGCGATGTCAAGTTCGCCGTCGAGGACGATCACGACACTGCCGTCACCCGGAGCGATGACCGTGTGGTTCAGGCGAGGCCCTATCGCGTCTGATTCACCCATTGGATCCCTGCCATCGCCGTGTCATCAACCGACTCGGGTCCTCTGACCCGGTCCAAGATCTGAGCCATCACCTCGTCAAGTTCTCCCTTCGCCCCAGCCGCTTCCCGGGATAACCGGTCGAGGCCGTCGTCGAGGTTCTCATCATGCCGCTCTACGAGCCCATCTGTGAATCCAAGCAGAGTCGCGCCCTCTGGAACGGTGAAGGTACTTGGGTTATACGTGGCGGCGGTGTCAACGCCGACCGGCAGACCAACTTCGGGTAGCAAAAACTCACCGTGGCCGTCATGGACCATCAGCGGCGGCAGGTGGCCGGCGCTGGTCACGCTCACCCGTCGAGCGTTCACGTCGATGACCACACACAACACCGTTGCGAGCTGTCCGCTCTCGTGTAGCGACCGCACGCCGGACAGCTTCGGCAGGAACACCTCGGGCGGGTCGCTCTGGGCTGCGTACTGAATCGCAAAGCGCAGAGACGCCATCGCGGTAGCGGCGCGGATCCCCCGTCCTGAGACGTCACCGACGACCAGCAGCAGCCTGTCGGTGTCGAGCCGGATCAGGTCATACCAGTCCCCGCCGATGTCGATGCCCGGCACGCCTGCGGCGTATAGCGCGGATAAACGGACACCGTCGACCTTCGGAAGCTCTTCCGGTAGGAGAGCGTGCTGGAGACTCTGCGCGATCCCGCGCTGCTCCCCGTAGAGGCGGCGGTTCTCCCTGGCCAGCGCCTGAGCCCGCCGGCCGCCGATGATCAGCCGGAACGTGAGGACGCCCGCTCCGATGGTCAGCAACACCCCGACGATCGCGATCACCCAGGGCATTCGCTCCGGTAGCGTTCCACCTAGCGGCTCCCGGGCACTGATGACGACGGCGAGCGTCTCACTCCCGAAGGGCACAACGGCTGTTGAGCGCTGGCCGGGCAGTGGCAGCTGCTTGACGGTGCTGAGCAGCAGCCGCGACGCTGTCGGCCGCTTGGCGATGTAGACCGCCACGTTCAGGTTCGAGTACGCCGAGTTCGCCGGCAATTGGGTGTATCGGCTGGCGGGCAGCGCCTGCTCCGCTTCGACGATGAACTGCCCCGAACGTGAGCCGGCGTACGCATAGCTAAGCCGTGGCTGGGATGCGTGCAGCAATCCGCGCACCGTCAAGCCCGGCCGTGCTGCCGCTGCTCTCAGGACCGCCGTCGCGCCGCCACGCGCCGTAGGCAGCTCCGGCGCGACGCCGACGGTATCGACGGGCCCTTCGTTCAAATGCCCGATCCGCCACACCGAGATCGACACGAACTGCCGGCCCGTCCCGACATATGGCGCCACGAACCGATCGAACTTGGACGCGTTGGCGCCGTCGATGTCCGCAAGCGCGACGGTGGCGCCGAGCGGCGTCTGGGTATCAGGAAGGGCGGAGGTCAGCGCCGAAGCCACCTCCTTGCTCCTCAGGTCGAGCAGGTGCTGCTCGTTTGATGAGGCGAGCTCGGCCGAGATGAGCGCCAGGCCCGCCGTGACGAGGACGCCGACCACCACGACCACCGTGACCCAGCCGTAGGTCCATCGCACGAAGCGAGGCCTCGATGCGACGGGTGTTTCGGCTCGCTCGGCTTCAGGCTCGTCAGGTTCGGTCGCCACGGGGCTCGCGATCATCTCACTTTTTCCTGCTTTCAGGAGAAATGAGAACTCTCATTCGCCCATGCGGGTATGCGATCTTGGCGTCACCTTAGATCCCGAAGGAGATCGAGCAATGGTGCCAACGTGGTTGACGGTCCTCGCGTGCTTAGCGCTCGCTGCGGGTTTCGCGTCCGCGGGTGTGATCGTGCACGACGTCTACGGTCGTGGGATGCGACAGCCGATGCGAGTGATGGAGGCCGTCTGGCCCATCACGGCGCTCTACCTCGGACCGGCGGGCTGGTTCGCCTACAGGCGCCTCGGCCGACCACGGCCGAGTCCCGATGTAGACATCGCCGGCGAGGAAGCGGTTCCCGAATGGCAGGGCATTGCGGTCTCGTCGAGCCATTGCGGCGCCGGCTGCACGCTCGGCGACATCATCGGTGAATGGGTCACGTTCGCATGCGGGCTGACGATCGCCGGCGCGGCCCTTTGGCCTGCATACATGTTGGACTTCGCGCTCGCCTACCTGTTTGGCGTCGTGTTTCAGTACCTCGCGATCAAGCCGATGAGCAACCTCACTCGCCGTCAGGCTCTGCGGCGCGCGATCCGCGCCGACACGCTCTCGCTGATCGCCTTCGAAATCGGTCTGTTCGGCTGGATGGCCCTGGTGTTCTTCGTTCTCTTCCCAGACCCGCATCTCTCGCCTGCCCACCCCGCCTACTGGCTGATGATGCAAATCGGCATGTCGCTTGGCCTGCTCACCACCTATCCGGTCAACGTCTGGCTTGTGCGCCGTCGAATCAAGCGTCCGATGGGGCGACCGGTCGTGCCGGCCAGAGTGGCGGCCGGTTGAACGGCGCGGACGGACTCAAGCGGGACTCAAGCATCGGCGCTGCGCGTCCGATGCAGATTTGCAAGCGATCAGATGCTCTTCCCTCACAACAACACCGTGTCGCATCCAGCTAGCGTCGCCGGCGGCGATCACCTCGTCGTGGCCGGCCTTGAGGCGATCATCGATGCCACCGCCGGCATTCTCGCCGCGCAGTCGCTCGAGGCGACGCTGCAGGCGATGGCCGATGCGCTTGCGGCGATCGTTCCATACACGAGCCTCGTGGTCTACGAGGTTTCCTGGACGGAGCGCATCTGCATCCCGCTGCTCGCGACCGGCAGCTACCTCGAGCAGACGCTGAACTCCCGCCCCCCGCTTGACGAGTCGGCCACCGGTGCGGCCGTCCTCTCGGGCCAGCTCGTCTACCGCGGCCCGGATGACGCGGTACGCGGCCACGTGATGCCGGGCACGCCGGCGAACGAGGTTGAGTCGATCCTCGTAGCCCCGCTGCGCGTCGGCGATCGCGTACAGGGGACGCTGAACGTATGGCGCGAGGCCTCGGACCTGGAATTCGCCGAAGACGTGCTGTTCACTCCCGCTGAGAGGATGCTCATTGAGCGCTTCGCGTCGCTGGCGGCGATCGCCTACGCGAACTCGTCTCAGCGCGAGCAGCTGCGCACCCAGGCTCTTACCGACGAGCTCACGGGCCTGTACAACCGTCGTCACTGCGAGGCCGTGCTGCGGACTGTCCTGGACGACGGGCGCCGTCACAACCAACCTACCTCGATCGCGTACTTCGACATCGACGCGTTCAAGTCGATCAACGACGCCTTTGGCCACGTCGCGGGCGACGAGGCGCTCCGTTGCTTCGCCGAGGTCCTCCGCACCCACACGCGCGCCGGCGATCTCGTCTGCCGCACCGGCGGTGAGGAGTTCACCGTCCTGCTCCCCCGTACCGACGCTTCAGAGGCGCGCCACCTGGCCGAGCGGATCAACGAGGCGGTACGTGACGCCAGACTCGGCCCGCGGGCCGACCTTACGGTCTCTGCCGGGGTCGCGACCGCCGAGGAGTCGCTCGATAGCTTCGACGGTCTCGTACAGCGCGCCGACAGTGCGCTGCTGGGCGCAAAGCGCGCGGGCCGTGATCGCGTGGTCGTCGCCGTCGCCGTCTCCGTCTGAGCCGCTCCTCCGCTGCTGAACGGTCCGCCGCTTCAGGGGGCGCTGTCGCCTGGGCGTGGAAGACGTCACACTACAAGTCTGGCTGACCAGGGCGACATCGACTTCACGTACTCCTTTACGGACCGGATCATCCGGCTCAGCCTCGGAGAGCTGGCCGACTTCAGCAATGCCAAGTACGACGGTGACTTCTCGTTGTCGCTCGAGCAAGCCCAACGCCGCAAGCACGATTACGTGGCCGAGCAAATCGGTATCGACATTGACCGCCGCGTGCTGGATCTTGGTTGCGGCTGGGGTCCGCTGCTCAACTATGTCCGTCAGCGTGGCGGTGTGGGGGTTGGCGTGACTCTGTCGTCCGGGCAGTTGGCTGCTTGCCGCCGCCACGGCCTCGACGTGCATCTATTGGATGCGCGTGAAATCGACCGTGAGCAGTTTGGTGCGTTCGACGCAGTGGCGAGCCTCGGCGCCTTCGAGCACTTCTGCTCTCCCGACGACTACACGGCTGGCCGGCAGGAGGACATCTACCGGCGCCTGTTCGACCGGGTCGCGAGCCTGCTGCCGGTCGGTGGGCGCTTCTATCTCCAAACGATGGTCTTTGGTCGCAACATGGTTCCGCCAGAGCGGCTGAACATTGAGGAGATGCTCCGATCTGTGCCGGAGAAGGACACCGACGAGTGGTACCTCGCTCTCCTGGGTCGTCAATTTCCGGGCTCGTGGCTCCCGCTGGGGTCCGAGCAGATCGTCAGCTGCGCCGAGCCGCACTTCCATCTCGTGTCAGCGCTCAATGGTCGTCTCGATTACATCGAGACGATCCGCCAGTGGAACGCGCGCATTGGCGCTGGCAGTTCGAGAAAGACGCTGCTCAAGCTCGCGCTGGTGCCGCGCTGGCTGACGAGCACCGACTTCAGGCTCGCGTTCACCTCCGGCGTCAGCGCCAACATGGTCTGTTTCGAGCGCGAACTGCTCGATCACTACCGGCTCACGTTCGAAAAGTCCGCGCCCGTGGCAACCTGACGATCACGATCGGTCGTGGGCAGCGTGGCGGGGCTGCGCGCGCGCTTGCGAGGCATCTTGGTTCACGCTAGCCTCGTTGGTGGAGGGCATTGTCGCTAGGTCGGTCTTCTCGTGGGCCAGCATTCCGATCTGACTTCCGCGGTTTCGTTGTTTGCACGAGAGACCCGGAGGTCAGAATGACCCGGCTAGACGCAGGTTCAGTTGCAGCTCCGGCTGCCCTCGATTTTGGTGAGACGCCCGAGACGCAGGTGAAGTCGGCCCCCGAGCCCACATCTTGGCGCGATGTGCTGGCGCCCTACGCGCGCCCGAATCGGAAACGCAGCGCGATCGACGTTTTGACGTCGGTGCTCCCGTACGCGGCGCTATCAGTGCTGATGTACCTGGAGGTGAACCGCTCGTATCCGTTGACGCTGCTGCTCGCGATTCCCACGGCGGGTTTCCTCATTCGCACCTACATCGTTTTCCACGACTGCGCCCACGGCTCTTTCCTGCCATCTAAACGAGCCAACGCATGGCTCGGCACAGCAGTTGGGCTGCTCGTGTTCCAGACCTTCGGGTGCTGGCGGCATAGCCACGCCGTGCATCACGCCACGGCCGGCGATCTCGATCGACGTGGAGTTGGGGACGTAATGACGATCACGGTCGCCGAGTACCACGGCCGCTCTCGCCGAGGGCAACTCCTATACAAGCTGTTCCGTCATCCCCTTGTGATGTTCGGGGTGGGACCGATCGTGGCCCTCGTCGTCCAGCCCCGGGTTGTCCCCCGTACCGCGCGCCCCCGGATCAAGCGCGGCGTGCACGCGACCAACCTGGCGCTCGCGGCGTTGATCGCCGGCCTCTGCCTGCTCGTCGGCTGGCGCGACTACCTGCTGGTGCAAGGACCGATTGCGATGCTGGGCGGCGCGACTGGCATCTGGCTGTTCTATGTCCAGCATCAGTTCGAGGACGTGTACTGGTCGGGCAGCGAGGGCTGGAGCTACGTCGACGCCGCGCTGCACGGGAGCTCGTATCTGAAGCTTCCGAAGGCGCTCCAGTTCTTCTCGGGCAACATCGGTCTGCATCACGTCCACCACCTGTACGCACGCATCCCTAACTACAACCTGCAACGCGCGCACGACGATAACGCAATGTTCCACAACGTGCCGACCCTTTCGCTGCTGGACGGCCTGCGCGCCGTCAGGCTGAAGTTGTACGACGAGGACCGCGGATGCATGGTGACCTTCGCCCAGGCGCGAGATAACGCAAGCCAGCAGCCGCGGCCGGCGGCTACCCAGCTGGTGAGCAGTGGTCAGATCCCAGGAGCTTAGGTAGCCGGATGGGGGCGGGAGTCGCGCGATCGGGCCAGGCTGCGAGGTCGCTAGACCTCGGCCTCCCGGTCGCGCGGCTGGAGCATGAATACCTCGACCTCCATGTCAGGACCGACGTGTTGATTCGAGATGAATGCGACCACGTTCCGGCCTGACAGCGATTCGACGGCGGCTATGAACTTGGCCTGCATCGCGGTCTGGAAAGCACTACGAGTCTCTTGGACGATCGTGGTGCGCTGAAGTTCGATCATCGTCTTCTCGACCTCGGTGTAGATCCCCCCAAGCACGCAAACCAGCAGCTCGTCGCTGAGCAACAGCGTCTTGGCGGTCACAGGCACGCGGTGGTGGTATCGCTGATGCAGCGCCACCATCGCGCTTGACACCGCATCCAGCAGTAGATCGCCGCTAAGCGGTTCGTTCGAGGCGGTCATGGCGGCCTTCCCTCTCGTCCTCCGGATCGGGATGCGCGCGCAAGGCGAAGGGCGAACCCGAGCGGCAGTCTAGCGCAAGTGTACCGGCGGCTTGGTTACGATCAGTAGATCTCCGAGCCGCGATCAAAGTCAGCTCAGCCATGACCCCGTCGGAGCCCAGGAGCCCGGCCCGCGCTCACGGTGACGTGCTCACCGCGATCTCCGACGGGATGGTTGCGCTCTTGAAGGAGTTCTATGGTCGCGGGCCAACGCGTGCGAAGTCCTACTACGAGGACGACCTGGTCGTCTGCGTGTTGCGCGGCGGCTTTTCGCGGGTCGAGCAGACGTTGCTCGAGGGAGGCCGCGGCGGAGTCGTGATCCAGCAGCGCCTCGAGTTCCAGGAGCTGATGCGTGAGCGGTTCGAGTCCGTGATTGCACAGGCGACCGGCCGGCGCGTGATCGGCTTCATGAGCGGCAACCAGCAGGAACCGGACATGATGTGCGAGGTATTCATCCTCGCTCCGACCGATCTGCTCGGCGGCGATGAGCTCGATGCCGGCGATCAGCCGCCGCCCGCCTGAGCTGCGCTCGACGGCCGGCTCTGCGTTCGGCGCGGCCGGACTGTTAGGCACGCTTGTGGACGTGGGTGGAAAACAACAGCTGGTGAGGCCGCCGCTGTTCCGATGCCTTGCGATGGGCCTACGCTATAGGCGGAGCGATTCACGACTAGGAGGACCACGGAGATGGCTGCAACCGAGAAGGCGATTCTCGCGGGAGGGTGCTTCTGGGGTGTCCAGGACCTGATCCGCAAGCTCGATGGCGTGGAGGCGACGCGCGTCGGGTACACGGGCGGGGAGACGCCGAACGCGACCTACCGCAATCACGGCTCACATGCGGAGGCGATCGAGATCCTGTTTGACCCCGAGCGCATCTCTTATCGGGATCTGTTGGAGTTTTTCTTCCAGATTCATGACCCGACGACGATGAACCGCCAGGGCAACGACCTTGGGGCGAGCTATCGCTCGGCGATCTTCCACACAGATGATGAGCAGCGCCGGGTCGCGGAGGAAACGATCGCCGACGTCGACGCCTCCGGCCTGTGGCCGGGCAAGGTCGTCACCGAAGTCGTGCCTGCTGGACCGTTCTGGGAGGCGGAGCCTGAGCATCAGGACTACCTCGAGCGCTACCCGAACGGCTACACCTGCCACTTCGTCCGTCCCGGCTGGAAACTGCCGAGACGTGCGCAGGAAGCAGCGCACTGAGCCGGGATCTATGAGCGGTGGCGGCGCTTGCGGCGGATGAGTGCGTCGACGCCGTCGAGGATGCGCTCGAGCCCGTAGTCGAAGTCGGCGTCAAAATCCGCCCCATCATCGTCGTCGAGCGTTCCTGCGGCGATCGCTCGGTGGATGGCGGGGTAGTGCTCCGGGTCGATGAGCTGCGACAGAATCGCCCCGTAGGTTGGCGACGGGCCGCCAGCTTGGTGAGCCGCGGCGACGTCTGCGCTGAGCGTGGCAGCGTTACGCACGAAGCCGCTGACCAGCACCAGCGTCGATAGCTTCTCGGGGCCGCTGAGCGGGGTGTTGGCCATCGCCCCCAGTTCGGCGGTGCGATCCGCACGGGCAGTGCCCATTACGTCGACTTCGTGCTTCCGGGCGTGCTGCTCGTCTGCGTGGGCTTCGGGGCCAACGCTCCGTTTGGCGGACCCAGTCAGCACGCAGACTGGAGCAGGGCGCCCGACGAGCCCGTTCAGTCAGGACTGAAGCGTGCGCCCCAGCAGGGCGAACAGCGCTTCGAAGTGGCGCTCTGCGGCGGCCTCGTTGTAGGCGCCTTGGTCGGCCATCGTGTATCCGTGCACGGCGCCGGTGTAGACCTCTGTCGTGTACGGCACCCGCGCGTCGTCCATTGCTTTGTTGAGCGCGGCGATCTGCTCGGGACTCATGCTGTGATCGTTGTCAGCGTGGCCCCAGTAGACCGTCGCCTTCACTTCGGGCGCCCGGAGATGGGGGCTGTCATCGGCGTCGGTGACCATCTGGCCGGTGTGGAACCCGCCGAGAGCCGCGACGCGATCGGAGTGGGACGCCGCGATCTGCCAGCCCTGGCGACCTCCCATGCAGTAGCCGGTGATCCCGACCGGACCGGCAGATACCTCGGCGAGCTGGTCCAGGTAGGAGCCGCCGTCGGATGTCATCGCCTCCGGCGTCAGGGCGCTGACGATTGGCCCGAGGGTCTGCATGAACCGGTTGCGCTCCTCGGCGTTGGCTAGGTTCGGCGTCTCCCAGAGCGGGGCTCGTCCGGCACGGTAGAAGAGGTTCGGGGCAAGGACGACATAGCCCTGGCCGGCGATCCGGTCGGCCATCTCGTGGATCTGCGGACGCAGGCCAATCGCGTCGATCATCAACAAGACGCCGGGATGGGGGGCGTTGTCGGGCCGGGTTAGGTAGCTGTCAGCGACGCCGTCCCGCGTTGTGACATCAATTGTTTGGCTGTTCATTGGGCGAGAGCTTCGCAGACGGCAGGGGGTAGCCTCAGGAGGTGGATGTCCCCGCTCAGCGACCACGTGGCACTCACCTCGCTGTCCAGCGGCGCTGGCTGCGGCTGCAAACTGGCCGCCTCGGACCTCCTGCCGATCGTGATGGACCTGCCCGCCGCCACGGATCCGCGGGTGCTCGTGGGCGCCCCGACAGGAGATGACGCGGCGGTGTTCGCGCTCAGCGAGGAGCTGGCGCTGGTGCAGACGATCGACTTCTTCACGCCGCTGGTCGACGATCCATATGACTTCGGGCGCATCGCTGCGGCGAACGCGCTGTCCGACGTGTACGCGATGGGCGGCCGGCCGATCACCGCGATGAACGTGGTTGCGTTCCCGCTCGAGCAGCTCGGCGGCGACGTGCTCGCCGCGATCCTGCGCGGCGGGCTCGACGTCGTGACCGAGGCCGGCGCATCGGTTGTCGGCGGCCACTCGATCAAGGATGACGAGCCCAAGTACGGCATGGCCGTAACCGGCACGGTCGACCCGCGCCGGATCGTCACCAACGCCGGCGGCGTCGCAGGCGACGTGCTCGTTCTCACCAAGCCGCTTGGCGTCGGTGCGATCGTCACCGCCGCCAAGCGCGGGACAGCCGGCCCGGACCTCGTCGCCGCTGCGGTCTCCGTGATGGTCGGGCTCAACGCCACGGCGTCACAGGCAGCGCTGGACGCGGGCGTCCACGCGATGACCGACGTCACCGGCTTTGGCCTGCTCGGCCACCTGCACAACGTTGCGCGCGAGAGCGGGCTGGCCGCCGAGCTCGACGCCGCGGCGGTGCCGGCGATCGACGGTGTCGAGGCGCTTCTGCGTGATGGGGGCGCGCTCTCAGGCGGCAGCAAACGCAACGCCGAGTGGGCGCAGACATTCGCGACAATCGATCCCGACGTTTCACCGTGGCGCGCGCGTCTGATCATCGATGCCACGACCTCCGGTGGCCTGCTGGCCGCCGTCCCGGCCGTGAACGCGCACGCGATCCCAGGCGGCACAGTCGTCGGCCGCCTCGTCGCAGGGGAACCTGGCACGATCCGCGTGCGGTGAGCAGGATGACCGTCATGGAGCGGCCCGGGGCCGGTGCCCCGAACGGCCTTCAAAGCCGTTGGCGGCGCCTCGACCGCGCCGGGAAGGTTCGACTCCTTCGCCGCTCCGTACCATGACCGCGCCTGGCCCGCTCACACTCGGCACCGCCGGCCACATCGACCACGGCAAGACGGCGCTGGTTCGCGCTCTCACCGGCGTCGACACGGACCGGCTGCCGGAGGAGCGCGAGCGCGGGATCTCGATCGCGCTTGGTTACGCGCCACTGACGCTGCCGTCTGGGCGCCGGCTGTCGCTCGTCGACGTCCCTGGGCACGAGCGCTTCGTCCGGACGATGGTCGCGGGCGCGTCAGGGATCGACCTGTACCTCATGGTCGTCGCGGCCGATGACGGCGTCATGCCTCAAACCGTCGAGCACGCCGCCGTCTTGCGTGCCCTCGAGGTGACCGCCGGGGTCGTGGCGATCACGAAGGCCGACCTGGCCGACCCCGGGCATGCCGAGCGCGAGGCACGAGCGTTGTTGCCGGACGCGGGTGCGGTCGTCGCATGCTCGGCGGTCACGGGCGCGGGCGTCGCCGAGGTGGCCGCGGCGCTGGAGCGCGTGGCAGCCGAAGTGCCGACTCGGGCCGACCTCGCTGACGGGCCGCTGCTGCATATAGACCGCTCATTCACAGTGGCCGGGATCGGCACCGTCGTCACCGGAACGCTCTGGTCGGGGACGCTGCATGTGGCTGACACCCTGACGCTGTTGCCGGGCCGGCGGGCAGTGCGGGTGCGCGGCCTGCAAGTCCACGACGAGCCGCGGTCCGAGGCACGCGCCGGCCAGCGCGTTGCGGTCAACCTTGCGGGCGCCCGCAAGCGGGACGTGGCGCGTGGTGATGTCCTGGCCGTCGCCGGGCGCGTGGCCGAGACCACCATCCTCGATTGCACCCTGGCACTCGCCGATGGCGCGCGCCACGGCGAGCGCGTTCAGGTCCATCACGGCACGCGCGACGTGCCCGGGCGTCTCTCTGACCTCGGGGACGGCTTGTGGCAGCTGCGGCTCGAGCGGGCGCTGCTCGCCGCCGATGGCGATCGCGTTGTGGTGCGCCGCCTGTCGCCAGCCGACACGTTGGGTGGAGGGACTGTCCTTGACGCTGCTGCGCGACGGCACGGGCGGCGGCCTGACGTGATGGCGCGGCTGCGGGCGCGCGCGCAGGGGCTACCGGAGCCCGAGCCGGAAGAAGTACCGCCGTCTCGCGTCGCGACGATCGCCCAGGCAGCGCCCGATCGCGACACCATCCTCCGGGTTGAGGCCGATTTGCGAGAGGCCGGGCTCGCCCTCTTCAATGCGGTGTCGCTCGATTCGGAGAACGCCCGCGCCCTGGCGGCGCTGCGAGCCGAAGGCCGTGCCGTGCGGATCAGCGGCCAGCTCTACACGCACGCCGACCTCGTCGCTGATACCCAGAGCAAGATCATCGGCTTGATCGAGGCGACTGGCTCGGTGTCGCTGGCCGAGGCCCGCGATGCGCTGGGTAGCGGTCGCAAGTCGGCCCAGGCGTTCCTCGAGTACCTGGACGCGCAGCGCATCACGCGTCGGCAGGCGGATGATCGGCGCGTTCTGCGTGACCGTGCCGCGGCAGGGTCCGCACCATGATCGACCCGTCCATCGGGGAACGTCTGCGAGCCCTGCCGGCGGTGGACCGGCTCGCCGCGCAGCTGATCGAGAGCGAACGGAACGGCGAGATCGAACTCGCCGACGCCACCGCCGCCGCACGCGCTGCGCTCGACACTCGACGAGATGAGTTGCTCGCCGGCGTCGACGCCGGCGACGTGGACCTCGTCGCGCGCGCTCTCCTGCACCTACATGCAGGTCCGCGTCGCGTTCTCAACGGCACTGGGATCATCATCCACACCAACTTGGGTCGCGCCCCGTTGCCGGAGGCGGCTGTCGCTGCGGTCGACGCCGCCGCGCGGGGGTACGTGGATCTCGAGTTCGACCTGACGACCGGCGGGCGCGGTGCGCGCGACGCGAGCGTTGCTGCGCTCCTGCGCGAACTCACGCGCGCCGAGGACGCGCTCGTCGTCAACAACTGTGCGGCCGCGACGCTGCTGGCAGCAGCCGCACTCGCTGGCCCAGGGCGGGCAATCGTCGTCTCGCGCGGCCAGCTGGTGGAGATCGGCGGCGGATTCCGTGTGCCCGACGTCGTCGCGCAGGCGGGTGCGCGCCTCGTCGAGGTGGGAACCACAAACCGCACGCGGATCGACGACTACCGCGCGGCGCTGGACGATGGCGCCGAGGTGATCCTGCGCGTCCACCAGTCGAACTTCCGGACGGTCGGCTTCGTCGAGGAGGTTGGAATCGAGATGCTGTGTCAACTCGGTGTCCCGACGATCGACGACCTCGGTTCCGGGGTAATGCTCGCCGGCCTCGATGCGCTGCTGGCCGACGAGCCACCGGTGCGAGCATCGATCTCAGCCGGCGCCGCGCTGGTGTGCTTCAGCGGTGACAAGCTGCTCGGCGGCCCGCAGGCTGGAATTCTCGTTGGCAGCAAAGAGGCGATCGCCGCCTGCCGGCGCCATCCGCTGGCGCGGGCGCTGCGCGTGGGTCGACTGCCGCTTGCGGCGCTCGCCGCAACGCTTGCGCTCTATCGGGACCCGGCGCGCGCCGTCCGCGAGATCCCGGTGCTGGCGATGCTCACCGCCGACGCACGGGCGCTGCTGCGCCGAGCCCGCCGGCTGGCCGACGCTACCGGTGGCGAGGTCACCGAGGCCGTTGCCCGCGCCGGCGGCGGCGCGTTGCCGCTGCTCGAACTGCGCGGGCCGGCTGTCGCAATTGAAGCCGGCGCGGATGGCGCGGACGCCCTCGCTGCCCGCCTGCGTGCGCACGACCCGCCGCTGATCGCTCGGATCGCTGACGGCCGTGTAGTCGTCGATCCGCGCACGCTGCAGGGTGACGAGGAGCTGGATCAGGCTGCTGCCGCGATCAACGCAGCGATCAGCGCGGCGTGACGCGCTGCCGGGCCATCAGAGCGACGGCCTCGTCGTCCTCAGCGGAGGTTCTCCCGGATCGGACCCAAGCGAACCGGTAACAGAGCGCGGCTCCCATAAAGGAGGCGCTCGCCACGTGTTCGCTCCCGGGAACTCGCCCGCGGAGCAGCCGCGTCGCCAGCCCCGCCCGCGCCAGCCATCCCGCACGTTTGAACCATTCCGCGCCGGCACCATCCTCCAGCACTGACGCGAGCGAGCCCAGGCGATGGCGGTTGAACTCGGAGAGGAGAAGCTCGGCAGCCATCGCTCCGCTCTCGACGCGTCCAAGCGCGCGCCCTGTCGGATGCTCGGCGTCGAGACCCGTTGCGGAAAGGACCAAACGGGTTGCGGACGCTCCGGTGAGGGTGGCGGTTGAGATGAAGATCGGGCCCAGGAACAGGCGGCTGCGTGCCCAGACCGGCACAGCGGTGGAGGCGAGCAGCACGCCGGTGTAAGAACCGAGGTATCCCGCCACGACAGCGTTCGCCGCGCCCAGACTTCGCGCCGTCTTGCGCCGGCCGAGCAGGTCGGCGAACACTGCTCCGCTGGCCAGACCGCCGAAGAGCGACAGGCACCACGAGCCCATCGACATCGGCGACCGCGGCTTGAAGACGCGCAGCATGTTGTAGAAGCGCTCGGGCCGGCCGAGGTCAAGAATCAGTAGGGGCGGCGAGGGGAGCAGCGCGGCGAGCGCCACCTTGCGTGCCACTCGCGCTGAGCGCTCGTCGCCCGCCAGATCGCAGGCGAGACCAACGAACGCCGCTCCGGACGCCATGCCTCCGAACCAGAAGTAGATCGGGATCTCCTTGGTCCACACCGGTCCCTGCATCATCGGTCCCTGGATGATCTTTGGTGGCTCTCCGCGCCGGCCGCGCAGGTTGGCCTCCTGGACCCGCTCCGGATCGGCCGGTTCCGCGGAAGCGTAGTGCGTGTCGCGCCTGAAGATCGATGACCACTTGGCGTCCTGCCAGTCACGCTGGTGCAGTCCGACCGCGGCGCCTGACACGGCGCGCTTCCATGAGGCGGGACCGCCGGCCTTGCCGACGGCCGCGCGGATGTCGCGCTCGGAACCCACGTGCGTCTTCGGCTTCTCGCTCATCGTGCCCGCCGTCGACGGCTCGCCCGGTCGAAGAGTTCGCGTCCGAGCTCGAGCGTCCCCGCACCGACGGCGAGGATGGTGAGTCCACCGAGGCCTTCGAACGAGCGTCGGCGTGTTCGGAAAGCCGCGGCAACGCATGCCGCGGCAATGAGTCCGGCGCTCACCGCAGCGATCGTCGCGGGCACCACATTCTCCTGGATCGGCGAATCCGCCTCGGCTGGCAGGCCGTAGCGCTCCGGCGGCTCGGCCAGCAGGAAGAACGCCCCGAGACCGCCGGCGAGCTGCGCTCCCGGTGCGTCGCCAGCGCCGTAGAGGTAGGCACCGCTGAGGCCTCGATCCTGCAGCGTGACCACGCGGCGCTGCGCGACATCGACCAGCTCGTCGTAGGGGCCGAACTGAATCGAGTCGGTCGGGCACGCCTTTGCGCAGGCCGGTTCAAGTCCGTCCTCGAGGCGGTCGTAGCAGAGCGTGCATTTGGCTGCGCGACCGTCATCGGGTGAGCGGGCGACGACGCCGAACGGGCATGACGGTATGCAGTAGCCGCAGCCGTTGCAGACGTCTGGCTGCAGGACCACGGTTTCGAACTCGGTGCGGATCAGCGCTCCTGTCGGGCACGCGTCCATGCAGCCTGCATTGGTGCAGTGCTTGCAGACATCCGACATGAAGACCCAGCGATCCATGTCGGCGACCGCCGCCGCAATGTCCACTGGGCCGTCCGGCTGTGCCATCGCGACGAGATCGGGCAACTCCTCCTCGGTCACGCCGCCGCCGGCATCAGCCAGCGCCGAGGCGGGAATGTTCGGCAGCTGCCCGCCGGCTCCGAGCGCGAGCGCGCGCTCGGCCTCCTCGCGGGCGACCGGCGATGGCTCGAGCAACTCGACGAATCGGACATGGCGCCAGGTCGTCGCGCCCAATGACACGGTGTTGTCGTAGGAGCCGCCGCGCCGGAACGTGCCGCCGTCAGATGGCAGGTCGTTCCATTGCTTACAGGCGACCTCGCATGCCTTGCACCCGATGCACACAGTGGTGTCGGTGAAGAACCCCATGCGCCGGGCGCCCTCGCGTTGAATCGAGATCTCGCTAGGCGCAGGGTGGGGGATGACGTCGATCACGGTGTGTGCGTTGCACGCAGCTTTGGCTGCTCAGCTGGGTGCTCACGGTCCACGTCGATGTGGCCGTGCGGGGCGTTGGTGACGCTCGACGTCGCCGGCGAAGGCCGACGGCCGGCGTGCACGTTGCAGGTCAGCGACTTGGTCGTCTCGATCGTCGTGTTCGGGTCGCCGGATAGGTGCAACAGGTCATTGATGCTGTCACCCACGTTCAACCCGGAGTAGCCCCAGTGCCACGGCACGGCGATTTGGTGGATGACGCGGCCGGCGATGCGCAGCGGCCGCATGCGCTCAGTGACCCTGGCGCGCGCCTCGATCACGCCGCGCGCCGTCTCGACGATCAGCCAACCGCCGTCCTTGATCCCACGGTCGGCGGCGAGGATTGGGTCGAGCTCGACGAACATCTCGGGTTGGAGTTCATTCAGCCACGGCAGCGTCCGGCTCATGCCGCCGACCGTGTGGTGCTCGGTCAGGCGGAACGTCGTCATCACTACCGGCCAGCGCGGATCCTGGCTGATGTTGATGGGATTATCGGGCCGATCCCACGCGATCGCAACCGGATTGGAGCTCAGCGCCGGATACAGCAGGTTGGGCACGGGTGACTCCACCGGCTCGTAGTGCGTTGGCAGCGGGCCATCGAGCAGGCCCGACGGCGTGTAGAGCCAGGCGCGACCGTCTCCCATCATCATGAACGGCTCGTCGCCCGAGATCGCGTCCATGCCGTGCGCATCATCGGGCGCCCGGTAGTCCGGGCGCTTGTCGACCGGGAAGTCGGGGACGTCGTAGCCCGTCCACTTGCCCTGCTCCTCATCCCACCAGACGTACTTCTTGCGTTCGCTCCACGGCCGACCCGCAGGGTCGGCCGACGCGCGGTTGTAGAGGATGCGGCGGTTTGCCGGCCACGCCCAGCCCCACTCGGGTGAGACCCAGCCGCCCTCGGCCTCGATGTCGCCGGCGTCGCGCCGTCGAGCCTGGTTGACCCCATCGGCGTAGACGCCGCTGTAGATCCAGCAACCACAGGCCGTGCTGCCGTCGTTGGCCAGCTGCGCGAAGCCAGGAACAGGCTTGCCGGTGGCGACGTCGTAGCCGTTGATCTCGAGCAGGACGTCCTCGGCTGACGGCTCGTCGGGGACGGAGCCCTCCGCGTGTTCTGAGTAGTCCCACTTGAGGTTGACGATCGGCCAGTCCTCGGGGTTCTCCGAGCCGGCGTAATGCGCCTTGACGCGCTTGGTCAGATGGTGCATGAACCACAGCTCGCTGCGCGCGTCGCCGGGTGGGTCGAGGGCCTTGTCGCGCCACTGCACCATCCGCTGGGTCTGGGTGAACGACCCGGCTTTCTCGACGTGCGTCGCAGCGGGCATGAGGAAGACCTCGGTCTGGATGTCCTCGGTGCGAACCTCGCCCGACTGGATCTCGGGCGCGTCGCGCCAGAACGTCGAGGTCTCGATCTGGTTCAGGTCGCGGATGACCAGCCACTTCATGTTGCGCAGCCCGCGCCGCATGAGCCCACCGTTCTGCGAGCCGATCGCGGGGTTCTGGCCCATCACGAACAGGCCGTCGAGGCCGCCGTCAACGGCGCGCATCATCGTCGGGAAGTGCGCGTGGTTGCCGGTGATCTTCGGCAGGTGAGTGAAGCCGTAACCGTTGTCCTCGGTGGCTGCGTCGCCGAACCATGCCTTCAGCATCGAGACGGCGTATTTGTCGAAGTTCGACCACCAGCCCTTATCCGCGGTGCCCGAGTTTACGTAATCCTCGAGCGTGAGCTGCTCTTCACGAGCACGCGGCATCGGCAGATAGCCGGGGAGGAGGTCGTAGAGCGTCGGGATGTCGCTCGAGCCCTGAATCGTCGCGTGCCCGCGCATCGCCATGATCCCGCCACCCGGTCGGCCGATGTTGCCGAGCAGCAGTTGCAGGATCGCGCCGACCCGGATGATCTGCACGCCGAGTGACTGCTGCGTCCAGCCGACGGCGTAGCACAGCGCGGTGGTGCGCTCGCGCCCGGAGTTCTCGATCAGCGTCTGGGCCACCTCGTGGAACTGCGCCTCGGGGATCCCGCAGATCTGCGCCACAATTTCCGGCGTGTAGCGCGCGTAGTGCTTGCGCAGCAATTGGAAGACACAGCGTTCGTGCTGCAGCGTCTCGTCGCGCTTGATCGGGCCTTCAAGCAACCCGACACCGGTGTTCTCGCTGAATGCCTGGGTGGCGTGCTCGCGCGTGCCGGCGGCCGACGCGACCTCGCCGCCCTCGTACATCCAGCTGGAGCGGTCGTAGGTGCCGGTTTCAGGATCGAAGCCGGAAAAGACGCCACCGAGGTCCTCGGTGTCGGCGAACTCCTCGCTGATGATCGTCGATGCGTTCGTGTAATGCAGGACGTAGTCCTTGAAGTAGGACTCCGTCTCCAGCACGTGGCGGATGATCCCGCCCAGGAAGGCGATGTCGGTCCCTGACCGGATGGGGACGTGGAGGTCGGCTGATGCACTGGTCCGGCCGAAGCGCGGGTCGACGTGGATGATCTTCGCGCCGCGCTCACGCGCGCGCATGGCCCAGCGGAAGCCGACCGGGTGCGCCTCAGCCAGATTCGAGCCCTGGATGAGGATGCAGTCCGCGTTCTGCAGGTCCTGCTGGAAACCGGTGGCGCCTCCGCGCCCGAACGAGGTCCCCAGACCGGGGACCGTGCTGGAGTGTCATATACGGGCCTGGTTCTCGATCTGTACCGCGCCCATCGCGGTGAAGGATTTGCGGATGAGGTAGTTCTCCTCGTTATCCAGCGTCGCGCCGCCGAGGTGTGCGAAGCCGAGCGTGCGGTCGACCCGCTTGCCGTGCTCGTCCTCGGTCTGCCACCCGTCCTCGCGAGCGGAGATCACGCGCTCGGCGATCATGTCCATCGCCGTTTCGAGGTCGAGGTCCTCCCAGTCGGTGCCGCCCGGTCGGCGGTAGCGGACCCTAGTCAGCCGGCCCGGCTGCTGTACGAGCTGCCGCGAGGCCGAGCCCTTTGGGCAGAGGGTGCCCTGGTTGACCGGCGATCGTGGGTTGCCTTCGATGTCGACCAGTTCGCCACCGCGCGTGTAGACGACCTGCGAGCAGCCAACCGCGCAGTACGGGCAGACAGATTCGGTCACCTTCAGTCCGGCGATGCGCGCGCCTGCCTCGCGCGTGTGACGCGACACCGCGCGCGGACCCATACCCCAATCGGCGGCGCGGCCGACGCCGGGAAGGTCTCGCAGCTTTTGGAAAGCCTTGGGGCGAGCCATCTCAGACATGATTATCGCCGAGACGGCCGCGTTTCAACCGTTCCTGGGCGATTTACTCAGGTGGTCCTGCGCCTGGCAGGGCGCCGTGCGCGGAAGGTCGATCCTGAGGACGCGCGACCGGAAGACCGGCACTCTTCCATGCTTCGAACCCGCCGATCACGTCACCCGCTCGGTAGAAGCCGAGCTGGACCAGGTTGCTGGCGGCGAGAACGGACGAGCAGCCGTGGTCACAAATGAGGATGAGCTGCTGGTCGAGGCCGCCGATATGAGGGTTGCGCCACTGGCTATCCAGCGCAACGCGCCACTCGAGCACCGTTCGCGGGATGTGCAGGCTGCCTGGGATGACGCCGTGGAGTTCGCGCGCGTCCTGCGAGCGAACGTCGATGATGACCCCGCCGGCCTTGGATGCGGAGAAGGCCTCCGGAGCATCGAGGCGGGTGATCTGGTCTGCAGCCTCGCTGACCAAGCCGTCAAGTGAGCGCCGCCTGTTGCTCTCATCAGTCACAAGGGAACCGTACCGGCGCGCCCGCGGCACGAGCCAGATCCTCCAGCGGAACCGCCGGCTCCCACGTGTCTGCGCTAGCTACAGACCTTGCCGACCCCGAGCGTCACGGTGCTGTTTGGGGCGACGCGGTCCCCGCCGCTCGGCGACTGACTGCACACGTGTTTGGGGAACGGGAGCAGGAATGAGAACGGGTTTTTGTCCTCGTGCAGCTGCAGCTTCAGTCCCGCACTACGGATCGCTGCGGCGGCGGCGGTTGGCGTCTCGCCGGTGACGGTCGGGACGGTCACCAGCACGTATCTGACCACGCGGAGGGTGGTCATCGCTGGGCGTGCGTGAGGCGCGCTGGCAATCACGTCGATCAGATTCGTCCCCGGCGCGAGCGCGATCGTCGTTGAAAAATCGCCGCGCGTGTCAGGTTTGACGGCCTCTCCGACAATGAGCACGCGGGCGGTTCGCGGCGAAACAACACCGGAGACCCTCTCGGTGCTCGCTTCGGTTCGAGTACCGTCGGTTGGCGTGCCGAGCCTCAGCTTCACGGGCGCGGCCGCGGGATGGGCAGTGCCACCGCATGCGGACAAGAACACAGCGACTACGCCCGCGATCACGGTGCGTACAAGTAGGACCCGAGCCCGCACCACGCTCACGGTAGCGGCGTGAGCCGGGCAGAATGTCATCGTGTCTGACCTGACGCCAGGCAGCGAGTTTGCCGGATGCCGCATCGAGACGATCCGTGGTCGCGGCGGTATGGGCGTGGTCTACCGGGCGCGCGAGCTTTCGCTTGATCGCCCGGTGGCGATCAAGCTGATCAACGACGAACAGGCCGGCGATGCGGACGCGCATCGTCGTTTCGAGCGCGAGGCCCGGTTGATGGCTTCGATCGACCATCCGAACGTGATCCCGGTCTATGCGGCAGGAGAGGAGGACGGTCACCTCTACCTGGTGATGCGCTACGTCGATGGCACCGATCTGCAAGCTCTGCTGCGCTCTGCAGGTCGGCTCCCGGCGCAGCAGGGCGCCCGGATCACGGATCAGGTCGCGCGTGCGCTCGATGCCGCACATCAGCAGGGCCTGGTACACCGCGACATCAAGCCCTCCAATGTTCTCCTCAGTGGCAATCACGCGTATCTGACGGACTTCGGGATCACCCGACTTGTGGATGAGCGGACAAGCTCCACCGATGCCGGCAAGTGGGTCGGAACGTTCGACTACATGTCGCCCGAGCAGTTGCGCGGTGAGACAGTCGGACCGCGCAGCGACGTCTACTCGCTCGGCTGTCTGCTCTACTCGTGCCTCGTCGGCTCGCCTCCCCTCCACCGGGGCACGACAGCGGCGACGATCACGGCCCAACTCCATGAGGAGCCGCCAAGCATCGCCCATGTGCCTGGTGTGCCGAAGCAGTTCGACGAGGTGATTCGCCGTGCGTTAGCGAAACGGCCGAGGGATCGATACGCCAGCGCCGGTCAGCTGGGCGCGGCAGCGCTGGCGGCGGCGCTGGGGCACCGTGACAGACCTTGGCGCTTCGGTCGTCGCTCGTTGGGGACTGATCTGGGTCCGAGCCTCGCCCCGCTGCCTGTGTCGGCGAGCCCGTCCGGTCGCGGGTCGGCGCGGGTGGCCGAGCCGGCCGCGGCGACGGTGGTTAGGGACGACGCGGACACGAAACTGTTCAAGACAGCGGTGATGCCGCTTCCCACCGAGGTGGCACCGCCACGGGTCGACCTTGGACATGATTCGCGTTCTCGGCGAAAACGCCCTTATGTCCTCGGCGCCGCGCTGGCGGCCGCGCTTGTGGCGGCGGCCCTTGCGGTCGGAGTCATCGAGCTCAGCACCGACAGGGCTTCAAAGGGCACCGGACCGCTCACGACCGCCGATATCACCAAGGCCGTACATCAATTCGCCACCGACTACAGCAAACGTGATCTGCACTCACTTGCTCGGCTGCTCGCGTCGGACGTGTCCCGCGTGGATCCCTCGAGCACCCAGCATGGCCACACGGCTGTCCTCGAGGAATACGAGGCTCAGTTCACAACCAAGCCCGTCCCAGCCAGGTACGTGCTGAGCCATTTGACCGTGACCTCGGGTTGGGCTGGACGGGCTCAGGCCCAGTACGCACTGACCGTGTCAGGCGGCGCGACCCTCTCAGGTCACGTGGTCTTTGGCTTGCAGCGGGATCGGAATCGCATTCAGGTGGCTCTGATCTCGACCCAATGAGACGGTCAGGCGGTGGCAGCGGCCAGGAACTGACCGACGGCGCCGTCGACGAGCCATTCGACCTGCTCGGGGCGAACCATCCCGCCGTTGAGCAGAGACGCGATCCCCTGGATCGAAGCCAGGTGCACGAGGCCGACACGCTCGGGGTCGCCGGGGGGGAGGACCCCATCGGCCTGGCCGCGGAGGATCAGCTCGAGCATCACCGCGAACGCGTCGTCGGCCGCCTGTTCCAGCGCCGCGGCGTGCTCGCCGTGCTTGCCGGCAAACATCAGCTCCAGTAGCTCCGCGTCCTGGGTGGCGAACCCGATGTAGGCACGCGCTGCGGCGCGCAGCTGGGCCGGGAAGTCCGGCGGAGCCTGCTCGACGGCCGCCCGCAGCTCGCTGCCCAGACGCTGAAAGCCGACCAGCGCCAGCGCGTCGAGCAGAGCTTGGCGATCAGGGAAGTGCCGCCTGGGCGCCCCATGGGATACGCCCGCGTCCCTTGCGAGCTCCCGCAGCGAGAGCGCGGCGACCCCCCGCTGGCGGATCGTCTGTTCGGCCTGGGCCAGCAGCGCCTCACGGAGATTTCCGTGGTGGTAGGGGCGGGCTGTCATCGCCGGAACCCTAGCGCAGAAGTAGGCGTTGACAGCATTGTTGCTGGCGACTACATTGTTGTCTATGACTACTTATCGCGACATCTCCGAGCTTCCCGACCAGACCGGTCGGACGGTGATCATCACCGGCGCCAACAGCGGCATCGGCCGGGGCACCGCCCGGGCCTTGATCGCCAGGGGCGCCCATGTGGTGCTTGCAGTACGCAACCTCGCCAAGGGGCGTGAGGTCGCCGCCCAGTTGGGTGGCTCCAGCGAGGTCCGGGAGCTGGACCTCGCCAACCTGAGCTCGGTGCGGGCGTTCGCCGCCGGCTGGGACGGACCGATCGACGTGCTCATCAACAACGCGGGCGTCATGATTCCGCCCGCGGGCAAGACGATCGACGGCTTCGAGACCCAGTTTGGAACCAACCACCTCGGCCACTTCGCGCTCACCAACCTGCTGCTGCCCCGGATCACCGGCCGCGTGGTCACCGTGTCATCGACCGGCCACCGGTTCGGCACCATCGACTTCGCCGACCTGCAGTGGGAGCGCAAGTCCTACAAGGCATCGCGTGCCTACGGCCAGTCCAAGCTGGCCAATCTGCTGTTCACCTCCGAGCTGCAGCGGCGCTTGCGTGCGGTCGGCTCGCCGGTGCTCGCCAACGCCGCCCACCCCGGCTACGCGGCCACCAACCTGCAGACCGGAAGCGGCAACCGGCTGGCCGAGACAATAATGGCCGTCGGCAATCGGGTGATCGCCCAGGATGAGAACGGCGGCGCGCTGCCGACGCTCTACGCCGGCTTCGCCGATATCCCCGGCGACAGCTTTGCCGGTCCGGGCGGGTTCATGGAACAGCGCGGGGCGCCCAAGCTGGTCAAGCGCTCCAAGGCCGCCCAGGACACCGACGTCGCCCGGCGGCTGTGGGACGTCTCCGAGCAACTCACGGGCGTCAGCTTCCCGCTGGAGGACACCGCGACTGCGGCGACCGCTGGCTAAATCCGGCGGGTTCGCGCCACGCTGCGGCACTGAGCGCGGATCTCACAGTGGTGGCGCTCGCTCTTGATCCAGCCGGCCTCTCCGGTCATCGGCGGGTCCGCTTTTTGAGCCGGGACAGGTCGCTACCGCTGCAGCGGATCAATCGTTGCGCGCCATGAAGGTTGCTGCGTCGCCGTCCTCGGGGTTGACGAACACGATGTCGTCGGGGCGGCGGCGGGGCACGTCGATCGCGAGCACCACGAACGGGTGCAGGTCGATCCGGGGAAAGCCGTGGATCTGCCGCTGCGCGAACCGCAGGAACGTACCCGGCACGGCGCGGCTCTCCTCACCGGCAAGGTGGAAAATGCCCTCGCCGGAGACCACGTAAAGGTGTTCGCTGCAGTGCTCGTGGTAGTGCAGCGGCAGCGTTCTGTAGATCCGGAAGATCCGGCTGCTGGCGCTGGGAAAGTCGCTGAAGTACTCGTCGGCGAGCATCGACTCGCTGTCAGAGGGGAGCGTGGTGATCTCAGCGAAGACGTCGAACACCTGACGCCGATTGTCGGTCTGCGGAGTGTAGTCCTCGGACATGGTGTACCTACTCTCAGCTGCTGGGGCGGACCTTGCCGGCGATGACCCGCGAGAGCCACGGTCGCCGGGAGTGACCATTCACCGTACCACCCACGTACTACGGGTAGACGAGGCGGTCTACCCGTAGATCATCAAAGGCAGATGGACGGTTACTGGCCGTATTTCGAACCCTCACTCACGTCGCGCGCGACAGTGAATAAGGCGCCATGACACTTTGCTCACCGGGTCTGCGGGAATCCGAGGTCCACCTTCGAGGTCGACGGATCGGGCCAGCGTGATGTCACGACCTTGCCGCGGGTGTAGAAGTTGATTCCGTCGGGGCCGTAGATGTGCTGGTCACCGAACAGCGAGGCCTTCCATCCGCCGAACGAGTAGTAGGCGACGGGAACCGGAATCGGGACGTTGATGCCAACCATCCCTGCCTCGACCTCGAAGTGGAAGCGGCGGGCGACGCCGCCATCCCGAGTGAAGATCGCCGTGCCGTTGCCGTAGGGGTTGTCATTGACGAGTCGTATCGCCTCGTCATAACTGGCAACTCGGGTGATTCCGAGCACCGGCCCGAAGATCTCATCATCGTAGGCGCGCATGCCGGGCCTGACGCCGTCGAGCAGCGAGGGGTTGAGGAAGAAGCCATCAGCGGGAGCGTCGTCGCGGCCGTCGACGACCACGATGCCCCCCTCTGCGGCTGCATTCTCGACGTAGGAGGCGACGCGATCGCGATGTTCGCCGGTCACCAATGGCCCCATCTCTGACGCCGGATCCATGCCGTCACCCACCTTCACCTTGGGGATGCGCTCCTTGATCGCCTCCACGAGAGGATCAGCCACATCGCCGACGGCAACGACGACGGAGATTGCCATGCAACGCTCGCCGGCGGAGCCATAACCGGCCGAAACCGCGGCGTCGGCCGCCATCCCGAGATCCGCATCCGGCATCACGATCATGTGGTTCTTGGCTCCGCCGAGAGCCTGACAGCGCTTCCCGTTCGCAGTGGCGGTCTCATAGACGTGCCTCGCGACCGGGGTCGAACCAACGAAGGAGACCGCGGCGATGTCCGGGTGCTCGAGGACTGCGTCAACCGCAATCCTGTCGCCCATCACGACATTGAAGACGCCGTCGGGGAGGCCCGCTTCCTTCAGCAGCTCCGCTGTCCAGATCGATGCCGACGGGTCCTTCTCGGAGGGTTTGAGCACGAACGTGTTCCCGCACGCGATCGCCGGCGCCCACATCCACATCGGAACCATTACGGGGAAGTTGAAGGGCGTGATCCCAGCCGTGACTCCGAGCGGCTGACGGATCGAGAAAACGTCGACGCCGGTCGACGCCTGTTCTGAGAACTCGCCCTTCAGAAGGGCCGGCAGACCACAGCAGAACTCGACGACCTCGAGGCCTCGCGTGACCTCCCCGAGTGCGTCCTCGAAGACCTTGCCGTGTTCCGCGACCACGATCCGCGCGAGCTCCTCTCGACGCTCGTGAAGAAGCTCGCGAATCCGGAAGAAGATCTCGGCTCGACGTGCCAGTGAACGCGCGCGCCATGCAGGAAAGGCCTGCTTGGCGGCCTGGACGGCTCGATCAACGTCGTCTGTGGTCGCGAGCCCCACGTCTGCCGTCTTCTGGCCGGTGGCCGGGTTGAACACAGGACCGACCGTCCCGCTTTGGCTGGCATACGGCTCGCCGTCGATCCAATGCTGGATGAGGTCCACGGCCGCTGCAGTCTGGGTGGAGTCAGTCATCTCCCCTGTCCCTTTCAGATTTGTGATTGAGCGCCCCGACACCAGTGGGAGCGACATTAGGCTCACCACCACGCGTGGCGTCCGCCAGTTGCGCGAGGAGCAGGGCCTCGGCGAGCGCGCATCTGCGAATCTCGTCGATCTCGACGCTCTCGTCGACGCCGTGCGTACGCGAGGTCCGGTCCGCCGCCCCGAACAGGATCACGGGCGCATCCACCAGTCGTGATGCCAGCGCTGCCGCCGCCGGAATCGAGCCTCCGTTGCCGATTCGGATCGGGTCGATGCCCCAGGAGGTCGCGAAGCAACTTTCCGCGAGCCGAAAAACCTCGTTATCGGCGTCGACTCGAAACGGCGCGACTGACTGGCCCGGCTCAATGGTGAGTTCGGCACCCCATGGCGTATGCGACGCCAGGTGCGTCTGCAGCCTCTCTCGCGCGAGTTCAGGCGTGATGCCAGGCGGTATCCGTAGACTGAGCTTCGCGCGAGCGCTCGGCACGAGCTGGTTGCCGGCGCTGGCGGCGGGCGGTGCATCGAGGCCGAGGACCGAGAGCGCCGGGCGCGCCCAGGCGCGCAGCGCTGTTTCGGCGTCGCTCGGCCGTTTGACACCGGGCACGGGCTTGGCGTTGCGGGTCAGCTCGCCGCCTTCCAGCGCCAATCCGTCAGCCGACTGCGGTTCTAGGCCCTTGATCGCCACCGTCCCGTCGTCGTAGAGGAGGCTCGCCAGAAGCCTCGTCATCGTGCTCAGCGCATCCGGCACGACGCCGCCGAAGACACCGCTGTGTAGCGGTCCGGACAGTGTTCGCAGCTCGATGACCGCATCGATCAGACCGCGGAGGGAGATCGTCAAGGCCGGCTGCCCGACTCGCAGCGATGCCGCGTCCGCGATCAGCACGGCATCGGCCGCGACCAGCTCGGCATGCTCGTCGAGGAGGGCGGGCAGACCAGGCGACCCGATCTCCTCCTCGCCCTCCACGAGCACCGTCACGCCCACGGGTGGAACCGGCCCCAGCGCTTTCAGGGCCGCGAGATGGACGGCTATTCCGGCCTTGTTGTCCGCGGCACCGCGTCCGAAGATGCGGCCGTCGCGCGGAGCGGCACGGAAGGGAGGAGAGGTCCATCCGTCCTCATCGGACGCCGGCTGAACGTCGTGATGCGCATAGAGCAGGACGGTCGGGCTGCCCGCTGGTGCCGGCCAGCGTGCGCAGACAGCCGGATGCCCGGTGACCGTCTCGAGGATCCGCACGTCGGGTGCGCCGGAATCTGCGAAGAGCGAGGCCGTCAACCGCGCCGAGGCTTCCACGTGCGACTGATCGAACCCCGGCAGGCTGACGGACGGCACCGAGATCAAATCGGAGAGCGCCGTAAGGCAATCAGCCATCACAGCGTCGACTCTCGCCGTGAGCTGCTCCACGAGTGCGATAGGTGTAGTCACAGGTCGGAGTCTCAGACTGTTCTGACGCTGTTCGCGGCGGTATCAACGTCGGCGAAGTGGCACGCGCTCGCATGATCGTCGCCACGATCGATCAGTGCCGGCTCTTCCGCGGCGCAGATGTCCTGAGCTTTCCAGCAGCGGGTGCGAAAGCGGCAGCCGCTTGGCGGATTGAGCGGGCTGGGAACGTCGCCCTTGAGGACGATCCGCTCGCGCTGGTTCCGCTGCGTCGGGTCGTCGATGGGAACAGCCGACAGCAGCGCCTGTGTGTAGGGGTGGGCGGGACTCTCGTAGATCGCCGCCTTGTCGCCAATCTCCACGATCTTGCCTAGGTACATGACCGCGACCCGGTTCGACACGTGGCGCACGATCGAAAGGTCATGCGCCACGAAGATGTATGTCAGCCCAAACTCCGCTTGCAGGTTCTCGAGCAGGTTGACCACCTGCGCCTGAACGGAGACGTCGAGCGCCGATACCGGCTCGTCCAGCACGATCAGCCTGGGCTGCAGAACCAGTGCACGCGCGATCCCGATCCGCTGCCTCTGTCCGCCGGAGAACTCGTGCGGCAAGCGGCTCGCCTGCTCCTCGCTGAGTCCGACGGTGCTCAGCAGCTCATCGACCTGGTTGCGCGCCGTGCGGCGGTCGTAACGACCATGGATCCGCAGTGGCTCGCTCACGATCTGACGAACAGTCATTTGCGGATTGAGCGACGCGTACGGATCCTGAAACACGATCTGCAGGCGCTCGCGCACTGTGGTCATCTGCCGACGCGAGTAACTCGTGATGTCCTCGCCGTCGAACACGATCCGCCCCGCATTCGGCTCGACGAGCTTGATGATCAGACGCGAAAGCGTTGTCTTGCCGCAGCCGGATTCGCCGACGAGGCCCAGCGTCTCGCCGGCACGAACGGTCAGGTCGATTCCATCGACGGCACGAACCGCTCCTGTCGCCTTCTGGCGCACACCGCGCTTTACAGGGAAGTGCTTCGTGAGCCCCTCGATGCGGAGCATCGCTTGCTGATCGCTCTGACCCGTTGCCGTTGACGCCGTCATCCCATCGCCTCGCGTCTTTCGAGGGAGGCGAGCTCCTCGGAGAAGTGGCAGGCCGCGCGATGAGCTGTGCCATCGAGCGCTCTCAGCGCAGGTACCTCAGAGTCGCAGCGCTCTCGACCCTGCGCCAGCGAGCACCGGGGGGCGAAAGCGCAGCCCTCAGGCCTGTTGATGAGGCTCGGCGGCTGCCCTGGGATCGGATGCAGCGGCGCATCGATGTCGGTGAGGCGAGGCCGGCTTTGCATTAGTCCCAGCGTGTACGGGTGACGGGGTGCGCTGAACAGGGTGTAGACGTCGGTGTCCTCGACGATCCTGCCCGCGTACATCACAAGCACACGGTCGGCGAGCTCTGCGATCAATCCCAGGTCGTGCGTGATCATGATCGTCGCCGCTCCGCTCTCGGCCTGGGCCCGTTTGAGCACCTCCAGCACCTGGGCCTGGATCGTGACGTCCAGCGCTGTGGTCGGCTCGTCTGCGATCAGCAGAGACGGCTTGTTGGCCATGGCCATCGCGATCATCACGCGCTGGCGCATGCCGCCTGAGAACTCGTGCGGAAATTGGTGATACCGCTCCTGGGGATTTGGAATGCCGACGAGCTGCATGAGCTCGATCACACGCTCTCGCACGTCAGCCTTGGAGAGGTTGCGGTGGTGAGTGGTGATCGCCTCGCCGAGCTGCGCGCCGACTCGCATCACGGGATTGAGCGAGGTCATCGGGTCCTGGAACACCATCGCGATCTCGCTGCCGCGTACGCGACGCATCTCCTTCTCGCGCAGCCGCAGTAGGTCGCGTCCCTTGAATTCGGCGCTTCCCGTGACGATGCATCCAGGGGGCTTTGGAACCAGGCCGAGCATCGCCTGCGTGCTTACGCTTTTGCCAGAGCCAGACTCGCCGACGATCCCGAGCACCTCGCCGGGGTACAGCTCGTAATCGACGCCATCGACGGCATGCACCGTTCCACGCGGCCCGCGGAACTCAACGCTCAGCCCGCGTACGGAGAGCAGCGGTTCGCGCTCGTTGACAGTGTTCGTCGGTGAGTCCTTCATTGGGGGGTGCCGAATCCGCCGCCGCCTGGGATTGCGACGCGGACTGTTTGGTTTGGGTGCAGGCGGTGTGCGCGGCGGACGTTGACTGGTGTTCCGTCGATTTCGATTGCGCCGCCGGATCCGGGTTGGCCGC
>DATAUP010000025.1:0-2484 GCA_036268195.1 Solirubrobacteraceae bacterium | reverse complement strand
CAGCCGGCAGCGCGCTGGCCATGGGCAAGCCGTCGAACGACACAACCGCCGCGGCCTCCACCTCCGGCGCCTGCGCCAGCAGATCAGCGATCACGCGGTCGAGCTGCTGTGAGCGGCTGGACAGGTCGGACATCGCAACACACCTCATCTCAGGGACCGCCCTAGACGGCCTCACCACTCCATCGGCCTAATCTCCGATGGGCTTAAACGGACACCGACAGCAAGCGATTCAGCCCACTGAGTGGCGAGGTCGAGTCTGGCACGTCGCCGGTCGTCGATGTCGACCTCAAGCACCTCGAGACCACGGTCGAACTATCGCTTGTGACGCGGACACGGGTGACGTGGTTGGTCACGGTCGTGCTGGTCAGCGGGTGGTTTGCCTGGTTGGGATACCGGACCTCACCGCTTCTGCTGCACGGAGACTGGGGGTTCTTCGAGTCTGGAGCCCGGAGCCTCGTTCGCTACCACGGCCAATCGCTCTACAGAGCCAGCTCCTTGCACCTGTATGCCAACAACCCGGAACTCCAGATCGGGCCACCGGCACTGCTCTTGGTCGCGGCGGCGGAGTCACTTGCGACGCGCACGATCGAGGAGCTCTTTACCGGGATCATCGCTGCGCTCGGGGTGGTGTCGCTGCTGTCCGCCGGACACGCAAGCCGTCGCTACGCGAAGCGAACCGGCGGGCGGACCGGCTGGAATGTCCGGCTGCTAGGCGCGGGCGTCCTGACGATCGCCATCTGGTCGTACCAAAGCGCCGAGTGGATGCACCTTGACGACGCTCTTGCGCTGACTCTTGTCGCGCTTGCCGCGCTCCTGATCGAAGCCGACCAGCCGTGGTGGGCCGTCGCCGGACTGCTCGGCACGGCGGCTGCAGCGAAGCCTTGGGCGGTCATCTTCGTCGCACTTCTCATTGCGCTGCGGCGAACCGAGATCTCAAAGGCGCTCCTTGTCTACATCGCGGCAGCCGCGATCTGGTGGCTGCCGTTCATCGTCGCTGCGCCGAACACCATCGCGGCTCTCGGCCAGTTCCCGGTGTTCCCGTCAAGCGGATCTGTCGTTTACCTGCTTGGCGCTCACGGCCAGATCCACGGCTGGCTGCGCCCCGCACAGTTCGTGCTCGGCATTGCCGCGGGCTGCGCCGTGGGGCGCGAGCGCGACTGGGTGCGCGTTCCGCTCGCCGCGCTTGCCGTGCGAGTGGTTACCGACCCATACACGTTCAGCTACTACGGCCTCGGACCACTGCTATTTGCATACGTGTACGACGCCGCGAACGTTCCGTCTCGGCGATTCCCACTTGCCACGGCTGTGACGGCTGCCGTCGAGTTCGGCCTCCCGTGGCTTCACACGCCTGGTGCGCTCATGGGGGTAGCGCGCCTGGCCTGGGGGCTTGGGATTCTGTTCCTGGTGTTCCGGAAAACCGACGCGCTAGGGCGCATCCGCCAGCATCTCGGGCGTCAACGAGGCCTCGGTGTTGGGGATTCCCAGCTCGTCGGCGCGGACGCCGGCCATAGCCAGTAGCCGGCGGATCCGCCCGGCGGTCACCCCGCGGACGACCCACCAGGCCTCAATTATGGTGCGCCGGCGACATACATCGCGACTCAGCGGCAGACGATCGCTTCCGTCACGTCGAAGCGAATCATCTCGACCCGCTCGAAACCCGCCTCAATCGGCTCGCGCCAGTAGTCATCGCCGTACTCAGTCACCACGAGGTGCTCAACGACGCCCGGCACGCCGTGATAGCTCGGCCGATCCAGTCCGCAGCGACGGGTGGCGCGGCCCGGCACGATTGGGATCGTGTAGATCAGCGCGCCACCACGCCGAATCACGCGTCGGCATTCGCGAAGTGCTTGCACCGGATCGGCGACGTGCTCGAGAGTGTCGGAATGGATGACAAAGTCCCATGACGAGTCGGCAAATGGGAGGTCTTGGAGATCGACCTCGGGGTAGGTGACGAGGCGCTGTCGGGGCATCAGGCCCAAATAGCGATGGAGCGCGGCCGCGGTGTTGACCTCCAGTATCGAGCGGTGGGGATGAGTGAGCACCCACTGCCAGAAGCGCCGGGACCTGCCTGTCGAGCGCATCACGCCGTTGGCGAGCGCCATCCCACGCACCGACAGCCGACACCGTTTGCAGGTCATGCCCTCGCGTCTCCCGAGCACCATCGCTTGGTCGCAACTGAGCTCCCAAGCAGAGGCCAGTTCATCCCACAACGGCTGGTAGTCGGTGAAGCGCTGTCCGCCGCAGCCTGGGCATTTCACGGAGCGACCCTACTGAACGTCGGCCAGCATCTCGGGCGTCAACGAGGCCTCGGTGTTGGGGATTCCCAGCTCGTCGGCGCGGACGTCGGCCATCGCGAGTAGCCGGCGGATCCGCCCGGCTATCGCATCCTTGGTCAGCGGAGGCTCGGCGAGCGCGCCGAGCTCCTCGAGCGAGGCGTTGGAGTGCTCGAGGCGGAGCCGCCCCGCAGAAAGGAGGTGCTCGGGC
>DATAUP010000024.1:0-72815 GCA_036268195.1 Solirubrobacteraceae bacterium | reverse complement strand
GCGGTTCAGGCCGCGGCCTGAGCAGCATCGTCTCGCGCCTCTCGAGCCTCCGTTCGCGCGGCCTGAGGCTGGCCGCGCTCGCTGGCGAGTGCGAGCATGGTGCTGAGGTCGTGGTGGACGCCTGGGCGGTCGTGTTTCCAGCGTGTGTCGGTTACGCGCAGGATGCGGATGTTGTGGGCTTGGAGCCAGGTGTCCTTGCGGCGGTCACGTTCGATGTCGTTGATGACGGTGTGGTACGGGCGACCGTCCAGCTCGAGCGCGAGTTGGTGCTCGGGCCAGTAGCAGTCGAGCTCCCAGGGACCGAGCTTGACGTTGCGTTGCGGCTCGGGGATCTCCGGGTGCTTGGTCAGCCAGCGATCGAAGGAGCGCTCAAGGCCTGACTTGCGGTCGCTGCGTGGGAGGTAGGCGCTGACGGTCGCGTTCACCCGCCCGGCGCCGCGACGGCCGTGATGGCGTGCCAGCGTCGCGGCGAGGTCAGGGACATCAAGCCGGTTGCGGCGGACCGCCGCCTCAATCAACTGGTCGAGCTCCTCCCGAGTGCCGCCGCCGGCTGCCGTCTCGATCAGCAGCCGCGGGATCGAGCTGACACGCAAGCCGCGCACGATCCTGATCTCTGAGGGGTGTGGCAGGGTCCGGACGCTTCGAACACGCAGGCCTGCGCGCCGCCTGGGCGTCGCTTTGCCGACCACGCTTACCTCGAGCCGCGGGAGACTGACCGGCACAAGCCCCCAGGCCATCGCGGCCGCCCACCCAGAAAGCCACGCGTGTCCGCCGAATGCCAGCAACGCAGCGTTGAGATGCGCCTGGTCGCTAAGTGGCGCGCGCCCATCCGCGTAGACGCCCCGGTGCATCGCGCGCAGATCGCCGTGTCCGACCAGTCCGCGTACTTCGTCATAGCTGAATCCGAGCCGCTCCAGCTGCCTGAGCGTGATCAGCCCGCTGTTCTGCCGCAACGCCCTAGTCATCCGCCGATCCCGTTCCACGCGAGGGAAGCGTTTCCGGTCCCCAGCACCAGAAACGCTTCCCTCGTCCCGCCTGGACCGGGCGGTCTGGCCAGGCCGCAGCTCCGCCGCTGCCAGCACCCTCCGCTCCTCCGAGACCTCACCGTCCAAAGCCACCGGCTGATCGTTCCAACGGAACGATCAGCCGACAACACCACTCTGTGCCAACTGTGTGCCGGAACCGTGCCAATCCCGGTACAAAGCCCCCGCCCCGAAGCGCAGAGCTACCGAAGGCTCTTGTGATGCTCCGCCCGTGCCTGCGCCACGGCCGGCGACGGGACCACCATCACGGGCACATCGGCGTGCTGGAGGATGTGGTGGGAGACGCTGCCGAGCATCAGCGACTTGACGCCGGTGTAGCCGCGGCTGCCGCAGACAACGACGCTTGCGTCGACCGCCGCCGCCTCGGTCAGGATCGTGTCGGCAACCGACAGGTCGACGACCGCTGACCTGCCGGTCGCCTGTAGGCCGGCATCGTTGGCGATCTTTGCGCCCGCTTCGGCCCTCTGGCCGGCTCCGGCCTCGGCGTCATTGTCGATCTCCTCGTAATCGACGATCACGCCCATGCTGCCACCGACGCGCGCCATCGTGTCGACAAACCGCTGCCAGACCGTCAGCACGGTCACGGACTCACCGGGGAATAGCTTGCTCGCCTGCTCGATCGCTGCCTTGGAATCGTCCGAGCCGTCATACGCAATCAGAATCACGGTTTCTCCTAGCTAGGTTTCGCTTGCACCGGTCTCGACGGGCGGCCGGGCAGGAGGTCCGGCTTCCCACAGTCCCGGCTGCCACGTCCGGGCTGCCACAGTCCGGCTGCCGCCGCCCGACTACCCGCAGCCCGACGACCCACAGCCGACGAGCCGCCAAACAGCTTAATTAGACCTAACTCACCAGCTTACGGTCCAGCGCGTATCGCACGAGCTCAGCGCGATCGCTCAGCCCCAGCTTCTGCTGGATATGGGCGCGGTGTGTTTCGACCGTGCGCACCGAGAGGTAGAGCTCGTCCGCGACCTGGGAGTTGGTGTATCCCAGCGCGATCAGCCGCAGGATCTCGAGCTCGCGGTCGGACAGCCCGTCCGGCGGCCCTGGTGGCGGCTCGGACGCGACCTTGGCGCCGAGGCGCGGGTTCAGGTAGCGCTCACCGGCGAACGCCGCCCGGATCGCCTCGACCAGCTCAGCGTCCGCCGACTCCTTCAACACATAGCCGAGTACGCCCGCCCCCAGTGCCGAGCGAGCGTAGGCCGGTTCGTTCTGCATCGTCAGCACGACGATCTCCGTGTTCGGGAACTCCCGACGCAGCTTCGGGATCGCCTCGATGCTCGGCTCGCCCGGCATGTTCAGGTCGAGCACCAGCACGTCCGGGCTGTGGCCGCGCATGACCCGGCGCGCCGTTTCCACGTCCTCAGCCTCCGCCACGACGTCGAAGCCATCCTCGCCTTCGAGCAACTGGCGCAGCCCTCGGCGGACGATCGCGTGGTCGTCGGCAATCACGATCCTGATCGGTTCAGCCATTACGTTCCAACTTACAGCGGCCTCACCAGGGGCCGCAATGTGTGTTAGGCGACGGTTGACGTGGTGAACTGGCCGTGCCGTTGCGGGTAACTACGCAGCCGGCCGCGGCCGGAAGGCCCTGCGACACCCGGGTCCGGGTCCCAATTCCCCCTCCGCCGGCTGGTCGCACCCGCCCACCCGGACGGGACCGCGGACGTAATACTCCCGAATATGCCTTCAGAGAAGGAGATCCGGGGCCTGCCTTTCAACTCGCTCTACCGCCACGGCTACGCGCGTATCGCGGCTGCGGTACCGCGTGTGCGGATCGGGGACCCAGCCTTCAACGCGGAGCGCAGCATCGCGCTCGCACGCCAAGCGCACGAGCAGGACGCAGCGCTGATCGTGTTTCCTGAGCTCGGTCTCTCCGCCTACAGCAGCGATGACCTCTTTCGTCAGGACGCGCTGCTCGAGGCGACGCTCGCCGCGATCGAGGAGGTCCGCGAAGCCACCGAGCAGATCACGCCGGTCATGGTGGTCGGTGCCCCGCTACGTGCCGAGCAGGGTCTGTTCAATGCAGCGGTCATTCTCCAAAGGGGCAGGATCCTCGGCGCAGTCCCGAAGACCTACCTGCCGGAGTACCGCGAGTTCTACGAGAAGCGCCAGTTCCGGGCAGCTCGCGACCTGCTCGACCCGCACATAGAGATCAACGGCGCCACGGTCCCGTTCGGCAACGACCTGCTGTTCAGCGCGATCGACGTCCCGGACCTGACGGTCCACGTCGAGATCTGCGAGGACGTCTGGGCGCCGATCCCGCCGAGTACCTACGGCGCGCTGGCTGGGGCGACGATCCTCGCGAACCTCTCCGCCAGCAACATCACCGTCGGCAAGGCGGAATATCGCCACGTCCTCTGCGGCGGACACTCGGCGCGCACCCTGAGCGCATACCTCTACACCGCCGCCGGTCGCGGCGAATCGACCACGGACCTCGCCTGGGACGGCCAGGCCATGATCTACGAGAACGGTGAGTGCCTCGCCGAGGCCGAGCGCTACGCCCTCGACGATCAACTGATCACCGCCGACATCGACCTCGACCGCCTCAAGGCCGACCGCACCGAGACAAGTTCCTGGGGGGATTCGATCCACGATCACCGCGAGCGCCTCAGGCAGATGCGCAGGATCGAGTTCGCGCTCAAGCCTCCGCACAAGCCGACACGGCTCAAGCGCGAGATCGAGCGCTTCCCCTACGTGCCGATCGACCCGCGCTCCCGCAATGAGCGTTGCGAGGAGGTCTACGAGATCCAGGTCGCGGGTCTGCAGACGCGGCTCGAGGCAACCGGCATCGAGAAGATCGTGATCGGCGTCTCCGGCGGCCTCGACTCGACACACGCGCTGATCGTCGCGGCCCGCGCGTTCGACCGCCTGAAACTGCCGCGCACCAACGTTCTCGCCTACACGATGCCCGGCTTCGGCACCAGCGAGCTGACCCTGCAGAGCGCCCGCGAGTTGATGCGCGCACTCGGAGTCAGCGCCAACGAGCTCGACATCCGTCCGGCGGCGCAGAAGATGCTCGAATCGCTCGGCCACCCGGCCGCGTCAGGCGAGCCTGTCTACGACATCACGTACGAGAACGTCCAGGCGGGCGAGCGCACGTCGCACCTGTTCCGTCTTGCGAATTACCACAACGCGCTCGTGCTGGGAACGGGGGATCTGAGCGAGCTTGCGCTCGGCTGGAGCACATACGGGGTAGGGGACCAGATGTCCCACTACAACGTGAATGCATCTGTGCCCAAGACATTGATCCAGTTCCTGCTGCGCTGGATCGTCGACACCGACCAGTTCGGCGCCGACGCCGGCCGCATCCTGACGGCGGTCGTCGAGACGGAGATCTCCCCCGAGCTGATTCCGCCCGTCGGCGACGCCGGCGCGAACGCCCCCCACCAGAACAGCGAGCACACCGTCGGCCCCTACGAGCTACAGGACTTCTTCCTCTACCACGTGCTGCGGTTCGGCAACCGGCCGAGCAAAGTGGCCTGGCTCGCCCACCAGGCCTGGGGTGACCGCGAGCACGGCGCCTGGCCGGACCTGATCCCGCCGGAGCGGCGCAACGAGTACAGCCTCGAGCAGATCGAGCGCTGGTTGCGCGTATTCCTGCACCGGTTCTTCCAGACCAGCCAGTTCAAGCGCTCGGCCAGCCCGAACGCGCCGAAGGTCGGCTCCGGAGGCTCGCTTTCGCCGCGCGGCGACTGGCGTGCGCCCAGTGACGGCAATGCCACGACCTGGCTCGACGAGCTCGAAAGGGGGCTTGCGGATGGCCGATGAGCCAGCCGACGCAGCCGCCAAGAAGATGCGCGAGAACGGCCAGAGCGAGGCCGCGATCCGCCAATTCACATCGGCGATCGAGCGCGTTCGCAGCGGGGCCCAGACGCTGATCCCGAGCTCAGAGCTCGAGCCGGTCCCGGACGTGCCGGAGCTCGAGCAGCTGGCCCAGGTGGACCCGGCGTCAGTGCTCGAGCGCCTCGCGGTGGTCAAGCTCAACGGCGGCCTTGCCACGTCGATGGGGCTGCGGGAGCCGAAGTCCCTGCTCGAGGCCCGCGACGGCCGTAGCTTCCTGCAGATCATCGTCGGCCAGACGCTCGCTCTGCGCCGCCGTTACGGCGTGCGCCTGCCGCTGATCCTGATGAACAGCGAGGCCACGCGCGAGCCCTCGCTCACCTCGCTGGCCAGGTATCCCGAGCTCAGGCTCCCGGAGCTGCCCGAGGATTTCCTGCAGAGCATGGTGCCGAAGCTCGATGCTGAGACCATGCTGCCGGCCCGCTGGCCGGCAGCACCGCAACTCGAATGGTGTCCACCCGGGCACGGTGACGTGTATGCGGCCCTGGTCGGCTCGGGGACGCTCGAGGCGCTGCGGGACCAGGGCTTCCGCTACTTGATGATCTCCAACTCGGACAACCTCGGCGCCGTTGTCGATCCACGCATCGCCGGACACGTGGTCCGCGAGCAGATCCCATTCCTGATGGAGGTCGTCCTCGGCACGGCCGCGGATCGCAAGGGCGGTCACATCGCGCGCCGTCTCAGCGATGGCCGCCTGATCCTGCGCGAGACGGCGCAGACTCCGCCCGAGGACGAGGAGTCGTTCCGCGACTACAAGCGTTGGCGCTACTACAACACGAACTCCCTGTGGATCGACATGGCCGCGTTGGAGGCCCGCTTCGTCGATGATGGCGGCCTCGAGCTGCCCGTGATCGTCAACCGCAAGACCGTGGACCCGCGCGACCCGAACTCGCCGCCGGTGCTGCAGCTCGAGAGTGCGATGGGCGCGGCGATCGGCAGCTTCCCCGGCGCGCAGCTGCTGCAGGTGCCGCGCACGCGCTTCGTGCCGGTCAAGACCACCGATGATCTGCTGGTCCTGCGCTCTGACGCGTACCGGCTCGGGGACGAGTTCCGTGTCGAACCCGCCACCGCCGACGGCCACCTGCCGTTGGTGGCGCTGGACAAGGAGTACTTCGCGATGATCGACGACTTCGACGCGCGGATGGCGGACGGCCCGCCCTCACTGCGCGGGGCCGAGCGGCTGGTCGTCAATGGCGACGTCAGCTTCGGCGCCGGCGTGATCGTGCGCGGCGACGTCGAGATCAACGCCTCGCCGGAGGGCCTGCGGATCGACGACGGAAGCGTCCTGTCAGGATCCTGACCTTGTCCGGTGTTGAGGTGGAGCGCAGGTGGTTGGTGCAGGATGCCCCCCCGGAGGCGCTAGCGGCGCCGGCTGAGCGCATCGATCAGGGCTATCTGACGATCGGCGCCGACGGTGCTGAGACGCGCGTGCGCCGGCGCGGCGAGCGCTGCATGCTCACGGTGAAGTCAGGCAGCGGCATGGTGCGTAGTGAACGCGAGATCGAGTTGAGCGTCGCCCAGTTCGAGGCGTTGTGGCCGGCGACCGAGGGCGTTCGTGTGGAGAAGGTGCGTCACGCGCTGCGCACCGACGATGGTCACCTGATCGAGTTCGACGTCTATGAGGGCGCGCTCGCGGGGCTGATGATCGCCGAGGTCGAGTTCGACGACCCCTGGGGCGCCGAGGCCTTCGTTGCGCCCTACTGGTTCGGGCGCGAGCTCACCGCCGAGCCCGCCTTCAGGAATCAGAACCTCGCCTTGCGCGGCTTGCCGGCCCCGGGCTCGCCGTGAAGCTCGTCGCGTGACTTGACCTGATGCATCCATGAGGGCATCGGCTCGACCAACGCCTCCGCGGCGCCGTGCCCAGCCAGCTTGCCCTTGCGGGCGATGGTCGCCTTCGTGACTCCCTTCGCCCGGGTCCACTTGACCGACACCGGCGTATAGCGGTCGAGTGCGTCCCAGGTCGCGCCGGTGACCACGCCGGTGGGCGAGAGACCGTGCTTTGCCTGAAACGCCTTGACGGCCTTCTGCGTCTGGGGCCCGAATTGACCGTCGACAGCGACCTTCTGGCCGGCGCTGTAGAGGTGTTCCTGTGCCCAGATCACAAGGTCGCCCTTGTTGCCGCGGAAGACGCTGGCGGGCGTCTTTGCCACGAAGCTGACCAAGAGCGGGGAGGTCTTGGTCATGTCGTTGAAATAGGCAGCAGAGGCTGACTGCCAGTCCCACCAGCTGACTCCAGTCGCACCGTATTCGTTGGCCAGCATGTTGAACTGCTCGATCGAGGAGGCCGACAGCTTGCCCCACAGCTGGCCCAGCGGAAAGATCGGCCGCCGGTAGATCTCGTTGTACTCGTAGGTCACCGCAAACACGTTCGACACGGTTGTGCCGATGTCGGCCCAGTACATCTGCGGCAGGTTGTATTGAGCACCGTTGGGTCCGAGGAACACGGAGTAGGGGAAGCTGAGGTGGTAATCGACGTACGGGAAGCCGGCGAGCCCGACCGGGAAGTTCTTGCCGATCAGCTTGCGTAGCTGGGTGATGTACGTCTGCGCGGCTGGGTATCTGCCCTGATACTCGGACTCGGCGTCGATGATCAGGCAGTTGGCGCCGTCCTTCACGGCCTTAGCGCCCAGGTTCGCCTCGGTCACCGGATGCGCGCCGTACACGTACTGCCAGGCGCAGACGTTCAGCCCGGCTTCGTGCAGCTCCGTCACCAGCGACTTCGAGAACTGCGACCAGGAGCCCGTGCCGTCGCTGCTCTTGATGTAGACCGCCTTGATCCCGTACTTCTTTGCCTGGGCGACGATCGAGGCGACGTTGCCGCCGTTGCTGCTCGGCAGCTCCCAAATCCACATCGCTCGCCCGTTGAAGGGATTTCCCTTGGGCACCGGGATCGTGCTGGGAGCCGGCGCAGGCGGGCACGCGGGCGTGACCTTGACCGTGGTCGTGCCGGGAATGGTCTCGGTGGTGGTCGTCGGGACCGTCTGCGTCTCCGAGACCGGCGCGGTGTTATCTACAGTCGGGTCGTCCACGGCGGTCGAGTTCCCGCTGGAATAGCCGAGCGCAGTGAACGCCGGCTGGGTCTGCCCCGCCAACGCTCCGTCGAACGTGACCGTGTAGCTCTGGCCGGGGGTGCCCGTGCCCGTAACGGTCACGTTGCCTTGGAGCGGCGGGACCGCTGCGATCAGCGCCGCCTCGACGGCGTCGGGCCCGGCAGTGGGGTCGATGTCAGACGTCGTCGAGCCCTCGAAACCCAGCGTGAAATAGTCGATCGTTGCGGCCGGCATCGTGATGGTCTCTACGTCGTCGCTGTAGCCGCCGACCGTTGTCGTGGTCGCCACGGTGGTGGTCGCAGTTGGCCCGGTCGTCGTCGCGGTGGTTTTGATCGAGCCGCTGCACGGCGTGGTCGTCGTGAGCGCGGGGGACGTCGCTGCCGGGGTCAAGCCCGACAACCCGCCGCTGCCCCCATCCGCCAGCGCGATCGCGGCTGCAGGGCCGAACGCGGCCGCGAGCACGACCGCACCGACGAGCATCGGGGCCTCCCCTGCGACCTTCGTCAACTTCAGCCTCGCGAGCAGCGTGCGCAGCACTTGCCTCACAGTCTCCCGAAACCCGGTCGGGAACACCGAGTTGCGGCATCGGAGCGTGACGACACGATCATGTCTAGCCGGTCTTCGCCAGAGACCCTGCAAACCCCTCGCTCTCAGCCTTAAAGGCGACGGTCCGGGGCGCAAGCGCGCCCCGGGCCGTTCGAGCTGAAAGTGACTGCTGAGCTACTTGATGAAAAGGATCTCGCTGTACTTCGGCAGCGGCCACAGATCATCGGCGACCACCTTCTCGAGCGTGTCCGCGACCTCGCGGACCGCACCCATCGCCGGTAGCACGGTGTCGTGCATGTACTTGGCGTGGTTGAGGATGCCGTCGTCCTCAGGCTGGTTGTCCTTGAGGTTCACGTCCTCCAGCGCTTTGAGCGCCTCGACGAACGCGGAGACCAGCTCGCCGACGTCATTGGCCAGCTCGGGCTCCTCCGCCGCGAGCAGCTCCGCTTTGTAACGGATCGATGCCGGCAGCAGGAGGGTACGCGCGATCGAGGCCGCGGTCTCCGACTCGATGTTGAGCTTGGTCACGTACTGCTCGAGGAAGACCTCATAGCGGGCGTGCAGCTCGCGCTCACTCAGTACTCCGTAGTTGGAGAACGCGGTGACCGTCTCGTCGCTGATCAGGTACGGGAGCGCATCAGGCGTCGCCCGCAGGTTGAGCAGCCCGCGACGCTCGGCCTCCTGGTGCCACTCCTCCGAGTAGCCATCGCCGCCGAACACGATCTGTTTGTTCTCGGCGTAGCTCTTCTGGATGATCGGCCGCAGGGCGTCCTCGAGCGACTTACCCGCCTTGAGCTCGTTCTCGAGATCCTCGGCGAGGGAGTCCATCGCCTCGGCCGCGATCGTGTTCAGCACCGTGTTCGGCAGGCCCAGCGACATGCTCGAGCCGAGCGCGCGAAACTCGAACTTGTTGCCGGTGAAGGCGAACGGGCTGGTGCGGTTGCGGTCGCCGCCGTGCATCGGCAATGGCGGCAGCACCGGGGTCCCGAGGCCCAGGAACGACTCCGGCGTCGACTCCCCGGCGGTTCCCCCCTCGATCGCCTCGAACAGATTTTGGAGTTCGCTGCCGAGGAAGATCGAGATGATCGCCGGCGGTGCCTCGTTGGCGCCGAGCCGGTGGTCCTGTCCCGGCGACGCGATCGAGGCGCGCAACAGACCCTGGTGCTTGTTGACAGCCTGGATGACGGCCGCGCAGAAGAACAGGAACTGCAGGTTCTCGTGCGGGGTGTCGCCCGGATCGAGTAGGTTCTCGCCGTCGTCGGTGCCCATCGACCAGTTGTTGTGCTTGCCCGAGCCGTTTACGCCCGCGAACGGCTTTTCGTGCAGCAGCGCGGTCAGTCCATAGCGGCGGGCCACGTTCTGCAGGATCTGCATCGTCAGCTGCTGGTGGTCAGAGCCGACGTTGGAGTTCTCGAAGATCGGCGCGACCTCGTATTGGGCCGGCGCCACCTCGTTGTGACGGGTCTTGATCGGGATCCCGAGCTTCGCAAGCTCCTGCTCGCATTCGAGCATGTAGGCGAGCACCCGCTCTGGGATCGAGCCGAAGTAGTGGTCGTCGAGCTCGTGGCCCTTCGGCGGCTTGGCGCCGAACAGCGTGCGGCCGGTGATGAGTAGGTCGGGGCGCTCGAAGTAGTACTGCTCGTCGATCAGGAAATACTCCTGCTCGGGGCCGACCGTCGTGAACACGCGGTTGACGTCCTTGCCGAACAGCTTCAGCGCGTGCGCGGCCGACTTGGAGAGCGCATCCATCGAGCGCAGCAGGGGGATCTTGTTGTCGAGCGCCTCGCCGGTCCAGGAGACGAACGCCGTCGGAATGCAGAGCAGCGCGCCGTTCGGGTTCTCGAGGATGAACGCGGGGCTGGTCGGGTCCCAGGCGGTGTAGCCGCGCGCCTCGAAGGTGGCGCGGATACCGCCGGTCGGGAACGAGGATGCGTCCGGCTCGGCCTGGATCAGCTCCTTGCCCGAGAACGAGGCGAGCGCGGTGCCCTCGCCGGTCGGCGCGTAGAAGCTGTCGTGCTTCTCGGCGGTGAGGCCGGTGAGCGGTTGGAACATGTGGGCGTAGTGCGTCGCACCCTTCTCGAGCGCCCACTCCTTCATCGCCAGCGCGACCGCGTCGGCGAGGGAGGTGTCGAGCGCCTCACCCTTGGCGAGAGTCCGCGAGAGCTGCTTGTAGACGTCCTTGGGGAGACGCTGCCGCTGGATCGCGGGGCTGAACACGTTCTCCCCGAAGATCTGGTTGTCGGCGACCGTGAGGTCGGGCGCGCCCAGGGACGCCCCGTCCGGGGTCCACTGGGCCGCGAATACGTTCTGCTGACGGATCCGGGACATGCTTTGGATTGTTCCTTCCTGTCCGCGCCTCGGCGGCGGAGGCGCGCGTGGGCTAGCAGCCGCATGGGAGCGCGGCACAGCCAAGCTATAAGACCTACCAGCGTAGGTCACTATCCAAATGTCCAAAAAGGGCTTGTCGTCGCCGCACACAGTGGCCCGCCGGCCACTGTGTGCGAGCCGGTGGCCAGCGAACCACCGGCCGGCCGGAGCGAGCGCGCTCAGCTCTGCTGCGCGACCCGCCCGTCGGCGGCCACTGTGGTCTGTGGCGGCGTCGGCGAGATCGTGACCTTGTAACGGCCGCGTGCCGGGCTTCCTCCGGAAAGCACGGCCTTGGCGTAGCCGTTGAGGCCGGCGGCCACCTGGTACTCGACGGTGTACGCGCCCGCCTGCACGGCCGTGAGCTTCCACTGGAAAATGGCCGTTTGCCCGGGCTTGAGCCGTCCCAATGCCCACGTGTTCGAGTAGGCCGTGGCTGCCGCGCCAGGCCCCCGATTGCGGCAGCTGTAGTCGCATGGCCCAGGCGCTTGATTGACGATCCAGACCGGCCGCGACCGGCTCGCGAGGATTGGTTGGCCCGGCCCGTTGGCCGCGATCAGCGTGCCGAACGCCTGCGCGGCGCTGCCGTACTTCGGGTTCGTCACAGTGACGGCGACGTTCGGGATCGTTGTGTGGCCGGTGTTCCTGACGCGCACGGTGAAGCTGCTCTGCTGGGCTAACCGCTGACCGGTCGGGAACGAGGTCGCGACCGATACCGGGAAGCGCGCATGCGGCTCACCGGCGTTCTGCTCGGTGCCGCCACAGGCCGACACGAGCCACGCGACCGCAAGCGCGGCGACCGTCAGGAGCCTGCGTTCACTCACCGTGTCGGTGCGACCGTATCCCCGCGATGGACCACGAATTCGAGCATACCCAGGACTGAGGCGGGGTATCCGTATGTAGTCCGCGGGGAGCTCTCCGCCAGACCGTCGCGTACCCTTGCCCACTGGTGGGACGGGCTGCGCGCTCGGACCGCCGGACTAGGAGCACAGAGAGTGTGATCAGAACATCTGTAGATCGTGCGTTCGTCCCGACCCGCGGGGTGTTGGAGGAGGCGGGCGAAATGGTCATCCTGACCGGGCGCACGATCGTCTCGGCGGTCAAGCCGCCGTACCCGTACGGGTCGGAGTTCGTCTCGCAGTTCATGTTCGCGCTCCGGCTCTGCTGGCTGCCGCTGCTGATCTCGACGATCGCCTTCGGCTACGAGGCGCCGGGCCTGCAGGCGGCCAACTTCCTGGTGCTGTTCGGTGCGCTCGACCGGCTTGGCGGCTTCTTCGTGCTCGCCTCGATCCGCGAGTTCGCGCCGTTTGTCGACGCGATCGTGCTGGCCGGCGTGGCCGGCACCGCGATCACCGCCGATCTTGGCGCCCGTCGCATCCGCGAGGAGCTCGACGCGCTCGAGGTCCTGGGCGTCGACCCGATCAAGAACCTGGTGGTCCCGCGCTTCCTGGCCCTGATGCTGGTCACGGGCCTCTTCGACATCTATGCGCTGTTGTTCGGCGTCTTCGGGGGCATGCTCGCGACGCTCGTCAACCACGAGCCACTCGGCCCGTTCTTCGCAACCTTCTTCAACAACGCGTCGACCACCGACCTCTGGGGTTCGGTAGTGAAGACGACGCTGTTCGGGGCGATCATCGCCGTCGTCTGCTGTTACAAGGGGATGACCGCTTCAGGCGGCGCCGAGGGGGTCGGCCGGGCGGTCAACCAGGCGGTCGTGATCGCCTTCCTCGCGATCTTCGCCTTCAACTACGTGTTCACCCAGGTGCTACTGGCGACGCATCCGCAGCTGACCACGATCGTGAAGTGACATGGATGACCTGATCGAAGTCCCGCGCGGATGGCTCGAGTCCTTCGGGGACATCGTCAAGTTTGGCGCGCGCGTCATCGGCAACGTCGTCAACCTGCGCGTCTTCAACTACTTCGGCGAGGTTCTGCGTCAGGCGGGAATCCTGATCGTCTCCTCGACGCTCGTCATCTGGGGCCTCGTCTTCATCATCGGCCTCCAGTGCGGGATCGAGGGCGCCTACTTCGATCGCAGCGTCGGCACGCCTGAGTATGCGGGCGTGTTCGCGGCCTGGTGCGACCTGCGCGAGCTCGTGCCGCTCTGCTTCGGCTACATGATGGCCGCCAAGGTCGGCACCGGGATAGTCGCCGAGATCGGCTCGATGCGGATCTCTGACGAGATCGACGCGCTCGAGGTGATGGGCATCAGCGGCGTCACCTTCCTCTGCGCGACCAGGTTCGTCGGCATGATGTTGGTGTTGCCGTTCGTGTATCTGTGCTCGATCGGCGCCGGGTTCTTCGCGAGCTACTTAGCCGTGGTGCAGCAGATTGGCGACGTGTCCTCCGGCGGGTACTTCCTGATCTTCTGGCAGTTCCAGAACCCGCCGGACGTGCTCTTCAGCCTGATCAAGGCGATGGCGATGGCGGTTCTGATCATTCTCGTGGGCTGCTACTACGGTTATAACGCCAGTGGTGGGCCAGTCGGTGTAGGTACAGCCACGGCGAAGTCGATGGTCTTCAACCTCGTGGGTGTTCACCTGATCAGCATGCTCGGCACGCAACTCTTCTGGGGTGCCAATCCACGCGCTCCGATAGGTGGGTAGGGAGACGTATGTCCGCGATCGATGATCCGCAACGTCCGGCGCCGCCGCCTGGCGTCCCGGAGGACTACTACAAGTACCACAGCTACAAGGTCTACCCGTCGGGTCGCCGCGACGTCATCGAGTTCAAGGACACGTACAAGTCGTTCGGGCCCAACCAGATCCTGCGGGGTCTGACCATGGGCCTGCCGGAGGGCATGGTCTCGATGATCCTCGGCCCCTCGGGCACGGGCAAGTCGGTTTGCATCAAGCACATGGTTGGTCTGCTCTATCCCGATTCCGGCGACGTGCTCGTTCACGGTCAGTCGGTTCCCGACATGCCCGACGACCAGCTCTTCGAGATGCGCAAGAAGTTCGGGCTGCTGTTCCAGGACGGGGCCCTGTTCAGCTCGATGAACCTCTACGACAACGTCGCCTTCCCGCTGCGCCAGCACACCGAGAAGAGCGAGCAGGAGATCGAGGAGATCGTCATGCGCCGCCTGCACGAGGTCGGCCTCGGCAACGCTCGCGAGCGCTTCCCGAATGAGCTCTCAGGCGGGATGCGCAAGCGGGCCGGCTTCGCGCGCGCGCTTGTGCTCGGCCCTGACATCGTCCTCTTCGACGAGCCTGACTCAGGACTTGATCCCGTGCGCACCGCGCTGCTCGGCGAGCTCATCCTCGAGATCCACCGCGACATGGTCGAGGAGGCCAAGGCGGAAGGCAAGGCCTATCTGCCGACGTTCGCGGTGGTCACCCACGACATCATGAGTGCGCGTCGCGTCGCCGATTACATCAACGTGCTCTGGCGCGGGCGGATCGTCGAGGCCGGCCCGGCGGAGGACATGCTCAACTCGGACAACCCATTCATCCGCCAGTTCCTCGCCGGTGAGTCGCAAGGCCCTCTCTCGATGGATTAGCCGGCCGTCATGCTGTGTCCTCGGGGGACTCGGCGTGGCTGGCCACGCCGTCGCCTCCTGCGTCCTTGCCTGACGACCCGTTAATCCATCGAGAGCCACCTCTGGACCGCCTTCGCAGATTCGCGGGGATCCGCATCCGGGTCGCGGTCGTCGCCGCGCTGGCGCTCGCCGGTGCTGGGATCGCGCTGACGCTCACGCCCTCGACGGCGATCGACACGTTCGTGTCGTCGTCGTCACCTGACTACGCGGCCACGCGGGCGAGTTACCGCGAGTTCGGTACCGATCCGATCGTCGTGCTGGTACGCGCGCCGCTGACGACGCTGATCCAGCAGGGGCCGCTGACGACACTGAGCCGGCTCGAGGCCTGCCTGGGTGGCCAGCAGGTTCGGCTCGACACGCAGCTCGCGGCCTACGTGCCGGTGAGCGCGGCAAAGGCAAAGCCGTACGGCGGCCGGTCGAGTCCGTGCGGGAAGTTGATGCAGCTGCGCGCGGCCAAGGTCGTCTACGGCCCGGCCACGTTCCTGAACCGCGCGGTTGCGGCTGTCAATACAGAGATCGGGTCGCTGACCACGCAGGCCGCGAGCACGGTGCGGGCGGCCGAGCAGGCTGCGCAGAAGCTTGCTCAACAGCAGCGGCTCGATGCCACCGCGACCAAGGCCGCCGTGCAGGCGGCGGGCCAGCTGGCGCTCGAGCGCCAACTCGCGGCCGTCGGTGACAGCACGGCCGCCAGCGTCCTGGCGGGCGTTCCATCGATCAGCGACCCGACCTTCCTGCGCCAGATCGTTTTCGGCGCGGCGACCGGTGCGACCACGCCGGTCGCACGCTTCTCGTACCTGTTCCCGGCGAGCGACGCCGCCGTGATCCAGGTCAGGTTGCGCGCAGGCCTCAGCGATAGCCAGCAGCAGCAGGCGATCGGCTGGATCCGCTCGGCTGTCTCGATGCCCACCTTCCGGATGAGAGGGGTCAGCTACACGGTCGCCGGCGAGCCGGTGCTGCTCGCTGACCTGGCGGGCGAGATCGGCGGTCAGCTCGGGATCCTGCTGGCCGTCGCCGTAGCGGTGATGGCGCTGGTGCTGCTGGCCGTATTCAGGCGTAGGCGGCGGTTGCTGCCACTGGCGGTTGCGCTCGCCGCCGTCGCAATCGCGTTCGGATTGACCGCGGTGGTCGGGGGCAGGCTGACGGTTGCCGAGGTGGCGGTGTTCCCTGTGCTGCTCGGCCTCGGGGTCGACTACGGCGTTCAGTTCCGCTCAGGCACGCCGCGTGGCGCGATCGGCGTGGCCGCGCTCGCGACTGTCGCCGGATTCCTGGCGCTGCTGATCTCGCCGGTGCCGATGGTGCGCGGCTTCGGCGTCTTGCTGGTGGTCGGCGTTGCGGTCGCGTTGGCGGTGAGCGCTCTGTGCGTGCCGGACGGTCCCGGCGGGCGGCTTCCCGCTCCACGGCTCCCTCACGCCTTGCTGGCGTCCGTCTATGGCGCCGGGGAGATCCTGCGCGGCGTGCTCCCCTCGTTGATCCGTCACCCGCGCCGCGTGCTCGCGGTCGCCTTCGTGCTTGCTGCCTGCGGCTGGGTCCTCGACGCCCACACGGCTGTGCAGTCCGACATCACCAAGCTAGTGCCATCCGGGATGCCGGCGCTCCGCAACCTCGACACGCTCGAGCGCGTCACCGGCGTCTCGGGCGAGGTCGACGTGGTGGTCAGCGCCGGCGATGTAACCGCCGGCGCTGCGGTCAACTGGATGCGTTCCTACGAGCGGCGTATGAGCGCGCGCTTCGGACCTTCGGGCTCGAACGACTGTGCGCGGGCGACGCTTTGCCCGGCGCTGTCGCTGCCGAGTCTGCTGCAGACGGCCGGTGGATCGCTCAGCGCCGTACCTGCTTACTTCCAGCGCGCGGTGCTGACCGCTGATGATCACCATGCGATCCTGGCGTTCGGGATCCGCCTGATGCCGCTCTCCCGCCAGCGCCAGGTGATCGAGAGCATGCGCGCTGCGCTCAATCCGCCCCGCGGCGTGCAGGCCCAGCTTGCGGGGCTGCCGGTGCTGGCCGCGGACGCGGACGGATCCCTGTCGTCCGTGCCGGACCGGCTGCTGATGCTCGCCCTCAGCCTCGTGCTGGTCGGGCTGGCGCTGCTGGCCGCGCTGCGGCGGCCGCGCCGCGTGCTCGTCCCGCTGGTCCCGATCGTGCTCGCGACAGGCTGGTCGGCGCTGCTTGTGTACGCGCTGCGGATCCCGTTGAACCCGATGTCCGCGACGCTGGGCACGCTGGTGATCGCGATCACGACCGAGTTCAGCGTCCTGCTGTCAGAGCGCGTCTGCCGGCAGCGTGGTGCGGGGATGTCGCTGCCGCAGGCGATCGACGATGCCTACCGCACGACCGGCGTCGCCGTGCTCACCTCGGCTGTGACGGCGATCGCCGGCTTCGGCGTGCTCATGGTCTCGGACATCACGATGCTGCGTGACTTCGGCGTGCTCACGCTGGTCGACCTTTCCGCCTCGCTCGTCGGTGTGATGCTGGTCTTGCCGGCGACCCTCAGCCTCGTCGATCTGAGGGCCACGTCGTGATCGACACGCGCCGGTACCAGTGGATCGTCGGAGGGATCGGATTGGTGTTGATCGTTGCGTTCTCCGTGTATCTGTACGTCCACGGCGGCGGGCATAACCACCCGGGCGTGAGCAAGGGCCAGACGCTGCGCCACTTCGTCGCACCGCTCGCGACGAGCGACCTCAACGCGCCGGCGAACGTCGCTCCGCGCTGCGACCCCGCCCGACCGGCGCGGCGCGGTCTCAATGTGTGCGGCCGCGAGCCGATCGTGCTCGAGTTCTTCGCCCTTGACGCGTCGCCATGCATCAGGGCCGTCAGCGTGCTGCAGCAGGTTGCCAAGCAGTTTCCGGGGGTCGAGTTCGCCGCCGTCGCTGCCGGCGGCAGCCAACACGGAACGCTGGCGCTGGTGCGCTCGCATCAGTGGAGAATTCCGATCGCCTACGACAGCACCGCTGCTGTCGCCCAGCTCTACGACGTGGCGGTCTGTCCGCTGATCGAGGTCGCCGGACGCGGCGGCGTCGTGCAGCGGCTGCTGATCGGCGAGCGCTGGGAGCACGCGCCGGCGCTCACTGGCGCCTTGCGCCGCGTCCTGCTATCTGATGGCTGATGAGGGAGTTGCTCCGCATCGGCGCGGGTGCGCTGCTGGCACTGACGATCATGTTCGTCGGCAGCCTCGTGCTGTGGCTCGGGACACCGCTGTTGTGGCTCTGGGTCGGTTCACAGGTGCAGGGCAGCACCGACTCGCTCAGCCTCGCCCTGCTGGTCATGGCGGTCGGCGTGCTCGCCACGATCTGGCTGCTGGCCGGTCTACTCAGCAAGCTCAGCGAGGTGTACCGCGCGATGGCGCTTGCGCGCGGTCAGGACGACCCCGGCTACCGCGTGCTCGAGTCGGTCCTGATCGCAACCGCAGGGGTTGCGATCGTCGTGTTCAGCACCTGGTTCCTGCTGTTCGCCGGAGCGAGCCCGGTGCCGCTCGGGATGAATCTCTGAGCCCGGCAGGTTCATGGCTGCCGATGCTCGAGCGGCTCCTGCTCGAGCTCTGAATCCGCGAATTCGAGATGCTCGAGCTCTGACATCTGGGCGCGGGACTCGGGGCCCGCGCCCAGCCTGTCCCTCCCGGCTCAGACCCAGGCGAGCTCGCGTTCTCCGGTGTGCTCGGCTTCTGTCGCCGCGCAGCCACTCAGCTGCTGGGCAAGCAGGCGGCGCTGACGTTCGGTCAGCGCGCCGATCGGTTTGATCTCGCTGACGCCATTGCGCTCGAGAAATTTCCGACAACGCGTGCTGCCCCAACGGCGCTGGGACATGAGCAATTCCCCCACCGTCCATTTGCGAACGGCATCAGGACAGCCGAGGATCACCTCCGCTGCGGAGATCTCACCGTCGGCGATGCGGCGCTTGAGCTCTGCGCGAGCCAGACGAACTGCGTTGGCGTGTTCCAGGGCCCGAAGCCGCTGCGGCTCTGCCGGCGTCTGTGGGGTTTCCGTCATCGACCGTCCTCTCCATCTAATGGTGGGCCGCCGGACCTGGCGGGTACGTTGACTGGGGCCGTTCGGGGGGCGCAGACCATCCGCCGCCCGAGCGGGTGTTTCTAGAACTGAAATTTGGCGAGTGGGCAGGCAGCGCTTTTCGGCGCATCGGCCCCGACCCCAGTCGCTTCTGAAGCGCGCGACAGTCGCTGCCTGTTACCTCCTCGAACCCGAACGCCACGCTATCGCGGCCGGGTACGTAACAGCAAGGTCACAAGTTCTGAACCGTGTGCTTAGAGCGTGTTTTTTCTGTGATCACGGTCGAAACCAAATGTTCACTAAGTCAGTTGAGATTCTCGAGGCTTGGACAAGTGTTGGAGGTCGGGGCTTCGAGCTGACCGGGCAGATGGTCGAGAAAGCGCTGTGGCGCGACCCTCGAAGCACCGGCGAGAGGGTCGTAGGAGGAAGGTCAGTCCCCGGACGGCAGCGGGCCGTGCTCGGCCTCGAAGGCGTCCTTGGCCTGCTTGAAGATCGCGAGCGCTTCGTCGAGCACGGCCGTGTCGTGAGTCGCCATCACGCTCGTGCGCAGCAGCGCCCCGGCCGGCGGGACTGCCGGGTGGATCGCGACATTCACGAACACGCCACCCTCGTAGAGGGCCTTCCAGAGGAACACGGCCTTCCAGTCGTCGCCGACGACGACCGGCACGACTGGCGTAACGATCTCGGTGCCGTCGGCCATGTGTGCCGGGGGCAGCACCCTGAAGCCGAGCTCAGCCAGGCCGCTGCGCAGGTAGGCAGCGTTCTCGAGCACCTTCGCGAACAGCTGCTTGCCCTCGTCCGAGCGGCAGACCCTGACGGCGGCGAGCGTCGCCCCGACCGCTGCCGGGACACCGGAGGCCGTGAAGATGAAGGGACGGGCCGCGATCCGCAGGAACTCGATGACCTCGGACGAGCCGGCGATCACGCCGCCGCACGACGCCAGCGACTTCGAGAAGGTCGCCATCCGCAGGTCGACGTCGTCCTCGACGCCGAACAGCTCGCAGGTGCCGGCGCCGCGCGCGCCGAGCACGCCGAATGCATGCGCCTCGTCGACCATCAGCCGTGCGCCGTACTGCTTGGTCAGCTTCACGATCTCGGGCAGCGGCGCGACGTCGCCCTCCATCGAGTAGACGCCATCGACCACCACAAGGACGCCGCCGCCGTCCTCCTGCGCTGCGACCAGGCGCTTCTCGAGCAGGTCGAGGCGGTTGTGGCGGAAGGCGCGCATCTTCGCCTGCGACAGCAGGCAGCCGTCGAGGATCGAGGCGTGGTCGCCGGAGTCGGCGATAACGGTGTCGCCCGGGCCGAGGATCGTGCCCAGGGCGCCGAGGTTGGCCTGGTGGCCCGTGGTGAACACGAGCGCGTCGTCGGTGCCGAACCAGTCGGCGAGCTCGCGCTCGAGCTCGATGTGCAGGTCGATCGTGCCGTTGAGGAAGCGCGAGCCGGTGAGGCCGGTGCCGTAGCGCTCGAGCGCGTCGCGGGCGCCCTGCTTGACGCGGTCGTCACCCGTGAGCCCCAGGTAGTTGTTGGAGCCCAGCATGATCCGGCGCTTGCCCTCCATCTCGACCGCCGGCAGGGTCGGGCCCTCCAGCACATGGAAGTAGGGGACTGCGTCGATCTCACGGGCTGCCCGGAGTTGCTCGATCCGCTCGAACTCGCGAGCCTTGGCGAAAACGTCGATTGCGGTCATCGTCCTGGAGCCGCATCGTAAGGCATCGTCGGCTGAGGATGCCTCAGGTTGACAGCGCCGGGCGCGCTGTCAACATCAGGCTGTGCAGGCGAACGAGACGCAGACCCGCGAGTCCGACGAGGAGCTCTACGAGATCGAGGTGATCGACGGTGAGATCGTCGAGCACCGCCAGGCGCCGGTCGAGCCGGGCGCTGGTGAGCGCCTGCCTCTCTGGGCTTCGCCGCCGGCTGTGCAGGCAGCGGTCGCTGCCGCGACCGGCTTCCTCGCCGGCGCCGCGACGCTGGCGCTGCTGCGGCATTACGGTCGGTCGCGACTGGAGCGGGAGGCCGCGCGGAGCCGTGAGCCGCTGCCAGGCAGCGGTCGCGTGCACGCCTACATCGTCCACGTTCGACCGCTGCGGCCATACCTAGATTGAGCACGGAGGTCCGCGTCGAGGTGCGGCCGCCGTGGCCGTTCCGCCTCACGCGTCGCAGCGGGATGGACGGGTTGAGCCCAGTGCGGCGAGGGGTTCTGCACCGGCTGCTCCACGCGCGCGACGAGGGGGGAAACTGGGAGCTGGGGGGAGGCGAGGAGCCGATCCACGTGCGCGTGGCACAGCTCAGCTCCGGCAACGTTCTGATCGGGGCCCAGGCGGCGGAGCGCTGGCTGGCCGAACAGGCGATCGCGCGCATGCGCCGCGCACTCGGCGTCGACCTCGATCTGCGCGTGTTCCACGACGAGTTTCGCCACGACCCGCTGATCGGCGCCGCCGTTCGGATGGATCCGGCGGTGCGTCCGGCCGGCCGCCCAGATCCGTTCGAGGCGCTCGCCTGGGCGGTCACCGAGCAGCTGATCGAGTACGAGCGCGCGGCCGCCATCCAGCGGCGGATGGTCGCGGCGCTCGGGCGCCGCGACGCGGGCAGTGGCTTGCGTAACTCCCCGAGCGCTGCCGTCTTTGCCGGCGTCGCACCCGCCCGTCTCGAGTCCTTCGACCTCTCCGGCGGCCGCGCTGTGGCGCTGGTTCGCGCCGCGCGCGAGGTCGCCCTCGGTCGCGTAGATCTGGACAGCCCCGACCCCGTGGTCCAGGAGGCGGGCTGGCGGCGGCTGCGCACGATCCACGGGATCGGCAGCTGGACGGTTGAGATTCTCGCCTTGGGCGGCCAGGGGCGACTCGACCAGATCCCGGCCGGCGACCTCGGCCTGACCAAGCTCGTCGGTCGCCTGCTGTCGGGCGGCGACCCATGGGCACGTGCGAGCGAGCAGCAGGTGCGCCACTTCTTCGCCCGTTTCGGCCGCTGGCAGGGACTGGCCGCCAACTATGCCCTTCGCTCAGGAGGACTCACCTCGCCCCTATCCCAGTAGGTGTGCACGCCCGGATGCGACATATGATCTTCGCGATGCGGCGTCCTCGGGGATTCGCGGTAGCGCCGCTACCGCTTCACCACTGTGTCCTTGCCTCGCTCGATCCTCTACCGCCCCGGTCGCACCCACCCACCGGGCTAGGAACTACGAATGCGATGATCGGCGCGTGAAGGAGCAGCTCGCAGCCGCCTTTGGCGAGATCGGCCTCGACGAGCTCTATCGGCGGCAGGCGGAGGCCGCCCGCCTGCTCAACCAGGACGGCGTCGTTTACAACGCGTACAGCGAGTCGCCAATGCCAGGCCGGACCTGGCGCCTGGATCCGCTGCCGGCGGTGCTCTCGAGCCAGGAGTGGCAAGCGATCGAGGGTGGCGTGATCGAGCACGCGGAGCTGCTCAGCCTGATCCTCGAGGACATCTACGGCCCGCGCGAGCTGCTGCGCCGGCGGCTGCTGCCGCCGGAACTCGTCTACGGCCACGCCGGGTTCCTGCGCGCAGCGGACCAGATCCGCATCCCGGGCAGCCAGCAGCTGTTCCTGTATGCGGTCGATCTGGGGCGCGACGATCGCGGCAATGTGTTCGCACTCGCCGACCGCAGCCAGGCCCCCTCCGGCGCCGGCTATGCGCTCGAGAACCGCACCGTGATCTCGCGTGTGCTGCCCAGCCTCTACCGCGACGCGCAGGTGCACCGGCTGGCGCCATTCTTCCGCTCGCTGCGCACGGCGCTGCAGGAGGTCGCACCGCCGGCGGCGGAGGACCCGCGGATCGTCGTGTTGACGCCCGGGCCGCTGAACGAGACCGCGTTCGAGCATGCAACGCTCGCCAGCACGCTCGGCTATCCACTGGTGCAGGGCTCCGACCTGACGGTTCGCGGTGATCGCGTATGGATGCGCTCGGTCGGCCAGTTCGAGCCGGTAGACGTGATCCTGCGCCGCGTCGATGAGCTGTACTCGGACCCGCTCGAGCTGCGGGCAGACTCGCAACTTGGAGTTCCGGGGCTGCTCGAGATGGCGCGTGCCGGATCGGTCGCGATCGTCAACACGCTCGGCTCGGGCGTGCTCGAGAATCCGGCGCTGATGGCGTTTCTGCCGAAGCTCGGCGAGTACCTGCTCGGCCACGAGCCGCGGCTGCCGGTGATCGAGACGCGGTGGTGCGGTGACCAGGCGTCGCTGCGCTACGTGCTCGCGCACCTCGACGAGCTGGTGCTGCGTCCTGTGAATCATGGCCCCGGCCCGTCGACGCTGCTCGGCTGGGAGCTCTCGCAGCTCGAGCGCGAGCGCCTGCGGGCCATGATCCAACAGCAGCCGCACGGCTGGGTCGCGCAGGCGCGGCTGGCGCTCGCTCCCGAGACGGTGCTGACGGCGAACGGCCTCGAGTCACGCAGCAGCGTGCTGCGTGCGTTCGCGGTCGCCCGTGGTGAGTCGTTCGTGGTGATGCCGGGCGGGCTCACGCGTGTACAGGCGAGCGCGGAGGCGCGCCAGATGTCGGGCCAAGCTGGCGCGATCGCCAAGGACACGTGGGTGCTCGCGTCCGAACCGGAGACGCTGAGCGCCTTCTGGCTGCGGTCCGGGCCGGCTATCGAGGGCATCGATCCGATGGCCTCGATCCCGTCGCGCGCAGCTGAGAACCTCTGGTGGCTGGGCCGCTACGCCGAGCGCGCCGAGGCGGTCACACGGCTGCTGCGGACGGTGATCGACCGTAGCAACGAGCTCGGTGGCGCCACCAATCCCGCCGGCGACGCCGCGCTGGAGGCTCTGGCCGGCGCGCTCGACTGGATGGCGGGCGCCGACGAGACGCTCGCGCAGCCGGTACGGGCGCTGCTCGACAACGCCTACGCCGTGCGGGACCAACTCAGTCGCGACACCTGGCTGGTGATCGGGCCGCTGGAGCGGGTCCTCGACGACCTGAAGGTGCCGCTCGGCGATCCGCAGGGCTACAACCAGGCGGCGCTCCAGCAGGTGATTCAGAGCCTGCTGGCGCTGGGCGGGCTGGGTGTCGAGAGCATGGTCCGCGACCTTGGCTGGCGGTTCATGGATGCTGGCCGGCGGCTCGAGCGCAGCATCCAGCTGCTTTCAATGCTGCAGGCGACCGTCGGGGCGGCGCGTGGCACCGCGACCGACTCCATCTTGCTCGAGTCCGTCCTTGCTGCTGCCGAGAGCATCATCACCTACCGCTTCCGCTACCGCTCGCATGCCCAGCTCGAGACGCTGCTCGAGTTGCTGCTGCTGGACCGCGGCAATCCGCGTTCGCTCGTCTATCAGCTCGAGCGTCTGATCGAAGACCTCGAGGCGCTGCCACTCGGCAGCCGCACGCGCTTGCGGCCCGAGCAGCGCCTGGCGCTCGAGGCGGCCACGATGCTGCGGCTCGCGGATCCGGCCGAGCTCGCACGCGAGCAGCCCGACGGCAGCCGCCCGGCGCTGAGTGCGCTGCTCGAGGAGTTGGTTGAGCGCCTGCTGGCGGCAGGGGCGGCGGTCGACGCCGGGCACTTCGTCCACACCGCGCCGACCTTCTCGCTGGTAGGTCCGGCGGGCACCGAGCCGTCGATCGTCAGGGGTCGTTGAATGGCGACCGTCTACCGGGTCACGCACCGCACCGAGTACGCCTACGAGCAGCCGGTCAGCTCCAGTTACGGCCAGCTGCACATGCTGCCGCGCGAGCTGCCCGTGCAGCGCTGCCGCAGCGCCGGCGTCAGCATTGCCCCGGAGCCCGAGCTGCTGCGGGAGCGCGTCGACTTCTTCGGAAACCGGGTTGCGTACTTCGCGCTGCACGAGCCGCACCAGCGGCTGAGCGTGACGGTGAGCAGCGTCGTCGAGGTGCAGGAGCGGGCGGCCGAGCTGTCGCTGTTCGGGCAGCACTCATGGGAGCAGGCCCGGGATACGGTCGCCGCGGGCGCGGAGGGGATCCCGCAGGAGGTCGTCCAGTACGTGCTCGATTCGCCGCGCGCTGCGTCCGCCGGCGCGTACCGCGATTACGCGGCGGCGGCGTTAACTCCCGGCGCCGGCGTGTTCGAGGCGGTCGCTGCGCTCTGCTCCCAGATCCACGCCGACTTCGAGTACCGCCCAGGCTCGACCTCGGTCACCACGCCGCTGGCGGAGGCGTTCGCCAACCGTCGCGGTGTCTGCCAGGACTTCGCCCACGTCGGCATCGCCTGCCTGCGCTCACTCGGCCTGCCGGCCCGGTACGTGAGCGGCTACCTCGAAACCGATCCGCCCCCAGGCCGGGCGAAGCTGACCGGCGCCGACGGCTCCCACGCCTGGTTGTCGGTATTCGTGCCCGAGGCCGGCTGGGTCGACGTCGACCCGACGAACGACCAGTTCGTCGGCGACCGCTACATCACCACCGCAATCGGCCGTGACTACGGCGACGTGCCGCCGATGAACGGTGTGATCTACACGCCGGGGCGCACGGAACGGCTGGAGGTCGCGGTCGACGTAGTGGCCTTGTCCGGCTGAACGCCGGGTGCGCGCTCAGACGCCTTGAGCCTGCAGCAACTCGTTGGTCGACGCGTCGGTGATGGCGTTCGGATTGGTCAGCAGGTGGTTGGTGATCATCCACGTGCCGAACGTGTTCCACTCGGCCTCCCGCTGCCAGCCCCAGATCTTGAGCCCCGCGGGGAAGATGTAGGGCATGGCGGCGTCGAGTGTGTTGAGCTGCAGCGCCTTGGAGGAGTCGAGCGAGGGCACCGCGGCGACGAGGTCGTTGATCGCCCGCTGCGGGTCCGCCTTGGCAGCGCGGTAGCCGCGGCCCACCGCCTGCACGAAGCGGCGCACCAGCCCTGCGTGGTCGACGATCGAGCCCTTGCGGACGACTAGCACGAGGCCGTCGTAGGTCGGGGCGCCGGGCTGGCTCAGCAGCTGCTGGAGCGCGGCCGGCCACAGTGCCGAATCCGGCTCCGAGACGGTGGTCGTCGTCGGTGTCGTGGTGGTCGTGGCCGGGGTGGTGCTCGTGGTCGTGACCGGCGTTGTGCTCGCGGTGGCTGTCTTAGTGCCGGTCGTCGTGGTCGACGTCGTGACCGCGTTGCCGCCCGACGGGCCCGGCTTGGGCACGGCGATCGTGATCGACGAAAGGGGGCCGTGCACGAGCGCCGCGACACCGACCACCGGTTCGTCGGTGTTGCGGTGCAGGAGCACACTCGGCTCGGACGCGACGCCGACCAGTGCCTGGCCGCCGTGGACCATCGACACCGCGTCCTGGCCCGCGGTCGGCACCAGTATGTGGACGTTGATGTCAGTCTGCGCGAAATAGCCGCGGGCCTGGGCTTCGTAGATCCCCGCGTAGAAGGCGTCCGGCGGGCCGGCGAGCGCGATCGTGACCTGATTGGCGGTTCCGGCCTGCGGGACGATCGTGTTCGCGACCTCGCCACAGCCGGCCAGCGCCACGCCCGAAAGCACGGCGGCCACGGCCGCGGTGCGCGTACGGGAAGCTCGGTGACGAAGTCTCATCGGGGCTGTGTCTCTCTCTGTCGGTGGATCCAGGGCAGCGCTCGCCGCTCGGCCAGAGTCAGCAGCGCAAACAGAAGGATGGCGAAAGCTGCGAGAACCAACACGGTGGCAAACGCCTCGGCTGTCTCAAGGTTGCTAATTGTCACGTTCAGCAGTAACCCAAGTCCCGAGGTCGAACCCGCCTGTTCGGCGAAAACAGCGCCGATCACCGAGAAGACGGCGGCGAGCTTGGCGCCCGCGAACAGGCCCGGCAGCGCGCTCGGCAGCTCTACCCGCCAGAAAGTCTGCTTGCGACTGGAATCAAATGTGCGCAGCAGCTTGATCAGGTCGGGGTCGACCGTCTGCAGCCCGCTGAGCGTGGTCACGACGATGGGGAAGAAGCAGACGAGCGCAATCACGATCAGCTTAGGTAGCAGCCCGAAGCCGAGCCACACAACAAGCAGCGGCGCGAGAATCACGATCGGGACTGCTTGCGAGGCGACCAGCGGGGGGTACAGCGCCCGCCGCGCCAGGTCTGAGAAGTGCAGAACCACCGCACTGAGCACCCCGATGAGCGTCGCCAGCGAGATTCCGCAGAGGATCTCGGCGGCGGTCGGTTTGAGGTTGTGCCAGAGCGTGCCGCGATCGTCGACGAGGGCCCTCAAGACCTCATGCGGTGACGGCAGCACGAATCTGCTGACGCCGCTGACGTCGACGTACGCCTGCCAGATCGCGAGCAGCAGGACTATGGCGAGCACCGGGAGCAGCCAGCCGGCACGACGTGCCAGGTCCCTCACGCACCCACTCCCAACGCCGCGATTGCGGCCGCTCGCAGCTCGACGACGGCGGCGTCGGTCCGTGCACGCGGGCGTCGCGGCTCGACCCTCAGGTCCGCCACGACTCGCCCTGGCCGTGGCGACAGCACCACGACCCGGTCGCCGAGCAGCACCGCCTCCTCGACGTCATGGGTCACGAGCACCACTGTCCGCGGCTCGCTGTCCAGTAGCCGTGCGAGCCAGCTCTGCATCTCCGCGCGCGTGATCGCGTCGAGCGCCGCGAACGGCTCGTCCAGCGCCAGCACGGGCTTGCCCGCAAGCAGCGTCCGCAGGAACGCGACCCGCTGCCGCATGCCGCCTGAGAGCTCGTACGGGCGCGCCTGCTCGAACCCATCCAAGCCGAATCGCTCGAACCATGGATGCACCTGGTCGCGCGCCCGCTGGCGCGCGACCCCGCGTACACGCAGTGCCAGCGCTGCGTTGTCGATCGCCGAGAGCCACGGGAGCAGCAGGTCCCGCTGCGGCATCAGGGCCGCCGGTTCGCTGCGTACCACGCCCGCGTTCGGCCGCTGCAGCTCGCAGATCAACTCGAGCAACGTCGTCTTGCCACAGCCGCTCGTGCCCACGACCGCGACTGTCTCGCCTGCTGCGACGCTCAGCGACAGGTCGCGCAGCGCCTCGACCGGCTCGCCACCGCGACGCCCCGCGAACGTGCGCGCAACGCCTTCGATCTCGATCAACTGACGGTGGGCCTCGTGAGCGCCTTGACGAAGTCCTCTAGCTGGTCGGTGCGCCAGCACTCGAACGCCTGGCAGTACTGCTCGTAGACCGAGATCACGCTGTCCCCGTAGTTCCAGTACAGCTTCGGCTCGGGGTTCAGCCAGAACGTGCGCCCCGCCTTGGCGGTGATCGCGGCGAACAGATCCTCGCGTGGGGGGCGTCCGTTGGTGCGGGCGTCACCGAGCACGATCACGGTCGCGCGCGGGTGCAGCTCGTCCTCGATCTCGGCTAGGAACTCGCTCCACACGCGCCCGTAATCCGTGTAGCCGGAGATGTCGGCGACGCCTGCGTCACGTGCGATCGCGGCAGCCGCGGCGCGGAAATCGCGCTCGCGCTGGAAGACCTCGGTGACCTCCGAGATGCGCTCGATGAACACGAACGAGCGTTGCTTGCGGAAGGCGTCGTGCAGCGCGTGCAGCACGCTCAGGAAGAACGTGCTGGCGCTGGTGACCGAGGTCGAGATGTCGCACAGCACGAACAGCTCGGGCCGCCGGGGCCGGCGCGGGCGGTATTTGAGCTGCACGGGTACGCCGCCCGTCTGCAATGACGCCCGCATCGTCGCGCGGACATCCACGTGCGCATGGCGGTTGCTACCGCGCAGCTCGTGGCCCTGCGAGGCCAGCCGCCGGCGCAGTTGCGCGACAACTTTGTGGACGGCAGCAAGGTCCTGCACCGGGCCGCCCGGCAGCGAGCGGTCGAGGTCGGTCAGCGGCCGCTTCGGCGGCAACGCCTGGTTGCGCTCGATCTGGCCACGCTCGAGCTCGCGCCGCAGTGCCTGCTCGAAGCGCCGCAGCTGATCGCGCGAGATCCCGTCGTGGCGGGGGTCATCGGGGGGGAGCTCGGGCTGCGGCTCGGTTCGCAGCCCCAGCGAGCGGCGGATGCGCTGCACGTCGACGCCCAGCACGCCCGAACCCTGGCCCTTGCCGAAGGCGGCGATCGCCAGCCGCGCGAGGTCTCGCAGATCCGACTCCGAGCCCTCCTCGAGCGCCTGTGCGATCTGGCGCCGCAGCTCGTCGAGGTCGACCTCGTCGCCGCCCACCCGCGTCTGCGGCTCGGAGACGTCGAGCCTGACCGCCTGCAGCTCAGCCGCGCGGAAGAAGAAGCGCTCGAACACGAGGTCGAACAGACGCCGGTCCTCGGGTGATTTGGCGATCGTCGTCGCGAGCGTGTCGCGGAACTCGGCCGGCGAGCTCCAGGCCACGATCTCCAGCGCCTTGAATGCGTCGAGGATCTCCGAGGTCCCGACCGCCACGCCCTCGGAGCGAAGGTCCTCGGCGAAGGCGACGATCTGCCCGTCGAAGTCGACCTGCTCGCCGGACACGGGCCGGCCCTAGGCGGCCTGGGCGGGCTCGAGCTTGACGCCAACCCGCTCGGCGACCGTGTCGAGGTCTGTCCGGTGCTTGACGATCACGCTCATCGTCTGGCGGAAGGTTGCCTGGTCGATGTCGGTCGCGCCCAGCAGCAGCAGCGCCCGCGCCCAGTCGATCGACTCCGCGATGCTGGGCGGCTTCTTCAGGTCGAGCTCGCGCACCATGTGGATGACCTCGACGAGCTTGCGAGCAACCGTTGCGGACAGGTCGGGGGAGTGCATCCGCACGATCTCGAGCTCGTGCTCGAGGTCGGGATAGTCGAGCCACAGGTAAAGGCAGCGGCGCTTCAGGGCCTCGGTCAGCTCGCGGCTGTTGTTGGAGGTCAGCAGCACCACCGGGTGGGTCTTCGCCTCGACTCGCCCGAGCTCGGGGATCGTGATCTGGAAGTCCGACAGCAGCTCGAGCAGCATCGCCTCAAACTCCTGGTCGGTCTTGTCGATCTCGTCGATCAGCAGCACCACCGGCTCAGGCGAGGCGATCGCCGTCATCAGCGGCCGCGCGAGGAGGAAGTCCTCACCGAAGATGTCGTCCTGCACCTTGTCCCAACCGGTGTCCCCGGCCTCGGTCTGGATCCGCAGCAGCTGCTTGCGGTAGTTCCACTCGTACAGCGCCTTGGCCTCGTCGAGGCCCTCGTAGCACTGCAGGCGCACGAGCTCACGGCCCAGGTACTTGGACAGCGCCTTGGCCAGCTCCGTCTTGCCGACGCCGGCTGGGCCCTCCACGAGCACCGGTTTGCCGAGCTGTGTCGCCAGGAACGACACGAGCGCGGTCGACTCACCTGGCAGGTAGCCGACGGCGCGCAGGCCGTTTGCGACATCCTGCACCGAGGTGGGGTTCGTGGCCATGCGGCAAATATAGGGAGGGAAACGCTTGAGACTGCCACTCGCGGCCGCCAGCGCGCACCTCGGCCTGCTCGGCCCGCTCCTGATCGCCGGCTTCCTGATCGGCGTTTACGGGCATATGTCGAGGTCCCGCCCGCTGATCCTGTGCGGGATCGCCGTGATCGCCGCCGTCAGCCTGTACTTCGTCGCGGCCGGTGAGATCCAGGCGTTCTGACGCCATCGAGCTTTCGTCAGGGCGCCGAAGAGGTGCTGCAGCCGGCGATCGACGCGTGATCAATCGAAGCGATGGACGTTCTGTGCGGAATCCTGCACATAACGTCCATCGCGCCGGCGCCGCGGTCGCAGCGCTACAGGATCGGGATGTCGCGCACTTCGACCTCGCCGCCGCCCGCTCCGTGCTCGAGCCGGGCCACGCACCAGTCGATCAGCGCCCGCAGCGCCTCCAGTAGCTGCCGCAGCGCCTCGGTCACCCGTACCCGCAGCTCGTCGGGCACGAGCGCCAGCAGCTGCTCGACGAGCTGCGTCAACGAATCGCTGTCGGTCTGCTCGGACTCGGAGCCACGCGGAATCTCCCAGCCGCGCGGCGGCACGGTGCCGTCCTGATCAGTCGCCACGGCTGAAAGCCACCTCCAGGGTTCCGTCTACATAGGTCGCGGACACCGGTTTATACGCCGCCAGCGTCGGCGGCAGCATGATCGTGCGGCGCCGTCCGCCGGCGGTCACGACGAGCTCGAGCCCGACCTGCTTGAGCCCGATGTCCTGTTTCTTCGTGAACGGGATCGCCAGCCGCAGCGTCGCGCTGTCCGCGTCGCTCTCGATCGACTGGGTGATGGTGTCGTGCAGGATCGCGGCCGGGTCGGTCTCGGTGCTGGGCTGGTCGGTGGTCGCCGGGTGGGAGCCGACATCAGCACCGAACAGCGTCTCGCCCAGCTTCGCCAGCATCTCGGGGCCGATCACCTCCTGCTCGAAGTACGGCGCCTCCAGCACCGGGACCGGCTCGAACCCCGAGCGCACCAGCTCGAGTTGCTCCTGCTGATGCTCGCGCCAGCCACTGAAGTAGGCGCCCACGTCCGCGGGAAAGACCTTGTTCACGACCACCGCATCGGTCAGGTACCCGTACAGGTTCAGGTAGGTGAAGGTCCGCATCGCCTCGCCGATCACCATCCGGTCGGGCGCCATCACGAGCCGGATAGTGCTGTGCTCCGTATCACGCAGGATCCGGTCCATCGCGATCAGGTTGGCCGACAGGCGCTGCACGTCGTCGAAGACCGCGCTGGTCGGCAGCGGGATGTCGAGCACCGTGCGTGCAAGCGGCGCCGCCGCGGCCATGATCGCCCGCTCCAGCGGGACGACCTTCTCGAGCCACCAGCGTGCGGCGTCCGGAAACGACAGCAGCCGCAACGTCTCGCCCGTCGGCGCGCAGTCGACGATGATCACGTCCCACTCGCCGGCGGCATGGAACTCCTTGAGCCGCAGCAGCGAGAACAGCTCATCCATCCCGGGTGGAACGGTCAGCTCCTCCGCAGAGATCCGGTCCAGCCCGCGCTGCATCAGCAGGCTGCCGAACCACTCCTGCACGCCCGCCCAGTGACGGCTGAGCTCGTGCTGCGCGTCGATCTCGGCTGCGGCGAGATTCGGGCTGACCTCCCTGGGCTCGGCGCCGAGTTCGGTCTGCAGCGAGTCCGCGAGGCTGTGAGCCGGATCGGTGGAGAGGATCAGGGTGCGCCGCCCGCTGGCGGCGCAGCGCACGGCCGTCGCGGCGGCGACCGATGTCTTGCCGACCCCGCCCTTGCCTGTGTAGAGGATCGTGCGCGGCGTCAAGGCGCCAAGGCTACGACTAAATGCCAGCGCCGCCAGTCGTCGTCGTCCCAGTCGTCGTGGACGGTGTCGTTGTCGTCCCGGTTGTGGTCGTCGGAGTGGTCGTGGTCGTGGTCGTGGTTGTGGTCTTCGTCGGCTTCGGAATCGGGACAGTGACCGTTTGCACCGTGCCGGTCGTCGGCCGGATCGCGTAGGGCTGCGGCGGGCAGGTCCCCTTGCAGACCCGCAGGTCGGTCGTCAGCTTCGCGTAGTGGCCGACCGGGTCGGTGACCGACATCGTCAAGCCGTACGTCCCGGCTTTCAGCTTGGGGACCGGGAACGAGCTGTTGCCGGCGAAGAAGCTTTTCTTCGTGTAGACGTAGTTCTTGGTGCCCTGGCTCAGTGTGATGCCGACGGTCGCGTACTTGGAGGTCTTGAACTTCAGGTTGAACTTCTTCGAGGCGGTTGCGCTCGTCGTCAGCACCGTCAGCTGCGGCTTCGTCAGCAGGTCGGCCTCGAACTGCTGATACGTCGTGCAGTAGACCGAGATCTGCGTCTTCTGGCAGAGCAGCTTCAGGAAGCCGGTCACGAGCGTGTGGTAGCTGAGCGAATCGGCCTCACCGGGCTGGTAGAGCGACCAGCCGCCGACGATGAACGACTTCAGCTCCGACTGCGCCTGGACGTTGCCGGCGTTGTAGAGCGCGGTCGCGGTCGGGTCGAGCGAAGCCTGCGAGTAGTCGTAGAGGCCGATCAGCGTCTCGAGGAAGGCGTTGATGATGTCCGTCTTGGGCGTGAACGAGTACTGCAGGTAGCGGGTGCCGAGAGTCGTCTTCAGGGCGGTGCCGGTGGGCGGTGCCGTCTCCAGTAGCGGCAGCGCGTCGTGCGCGTCCGTCAGGTACTGGTGGTTGCCCGTCGCCAGATACGTATCGGTGAGCGCTTCGAGCGCGGTGCCCTGGGCCATCGCGCTGACCCATGGTGGCTTGCCACCCTCCCAGTTGAAGTAGTACTCCCAGGCGAGGCCGCCGCCGCGCTTGACCGCCAGCGGCACCATCTCGCTCATCAGCGTCGTCAGCTTCGTGTAGTCGGCGGGGCCGGCCTCGTAGTAGCCGTCGCCCTCGCCGAACGTGTGCAGTATCTGGAGCTGGATGCCCGACCCCGCGTAGTACTGCCAGACGAGCTCCGATCCCTGAAACTGGACGGACGCGCCGTTATCCAATGCCGTTCCCGTCTTCCAGTACTTCGTGTTGTTCTCGAGCGTCAGCATCAGCACCGGCAGGCGCGGAACCGTCACCTGCTTGTCGGCCGCCATCTCGTTGAAGGTCGCGGTCACGTCCTTGAGCGGGGTCGCGCGCCACTTGGCGATGTGCGTCTGCTCGGAGGTCGCCTGGTTCCAGGCCTTGACGTCACTCTGGTAGTCGGCGGCGTCGAGCGTCCCCTTGTTGCGCAGGTTCAGGAGGGCCTGCGGGAACGTGACCGGCTTCGGCTTCTTCTTGCTCGTGAGCGCTGGGCGGCCGACCCGAGCGACGCGGGCTAGCGGAGCGCGCGCCTCAGGCGTTATCGCCAGCGGGCTCGCGGGCGGCGCCAGGATCGCGCCGCTGACCGGCGCTGCCGGCAGCGCCGGGTTCGCGGCTGATCCCGTGAGGTACGGGTTGTTGACTACGTGCGTGCGTCCGTTGTGGCCGAATACGGTCACCATGGCCGCCGGCGCTGAGCCGGCGGACAGCCCCAGGACGGCTAGGACGCACGCCGCCAGCATCAGCGGCAAGCGTCTGCTCATCAGTCGCGATGATATGTTCGGGCCGCGAGTTTCATGCACGCTTTCGTGCGTCGCCGTACCCGAGGTAGCTGTCTTGCGTAAAGGACTCATAACCGCCGTTGCCCTTGTAACCGCTGGGCTCGTCGCAGGTTGCGGTGGCGGCTCAAAGCCCGATCCACCTACGGCAAGCGGGTCGAGCTCCGCCCGCCAGCTCCTGGTCCGGACCTTCGACGGTCACCACACGATCAACAGCGGCGTGATCACGCTCGATGTCAAGGTCGTCCCGGCCGGCTCCTCAACGATCACGCAGCCGCTCGAGCTCTCGTTCAGCGGGCCGTTCACGAGCACCGCCGGCAAGCTGCCGGAGTCAGACTTCACGATCGATGTTTCGGCCCAGGGCCAGCACGGTTCGCTGCAGGTGATCTCCGCCGGCGGCAAGGGCTACATCGCCGTCTCCGGTCAGAGCTACGTGATGCCGGCCTCCAGCTTCAAGAGCCTCGAGTCCGGCTTCGGCTCGCTTGCCAACTCCGGTGGCGCCTCGGCTTCGGGCTCAGGCTCGGGTGCGTTCGCAAAGCTCGGGATCCATCCTCTGGACTGGCTGTCCAATCCGCAGATCGTCGGCAGCTCCACGGTCAACGGCGCAGCGACCACCGAGGTCAGCGCAAAGGTCGACACCAGCGCGATGCTTCACGACATCAGCAAGCTGCTCGGGAAAGCCGGCTCGCTCGGAGTCAGCGGCGCGAGCGCGCTGCCGCAGAGCCTCTCGGCCGCCACGCAGAAGCGGATCGCGACGGCGCTCGGATCGCCCAGCTTCGACGTCTGGACGGGCAAGAGCGACAAGATCGTCCGCAAGCTGACGGTCAGCGCGACGATCCCTGTAACCGGACAGATCCACACGCTGCTCGGTGGTATGACGTCGGCAGCCGTCACGCTCGGCTTCGAGTACAGCGACCTCAACCAGCCGCAGACGATCACGGCCCCGACCTCCGTCAAGCCGTACAGCGTTTTCCAGTCGAAGGTCGACACTCTCCTTCAGGAGATCGAGAGCGGTCTCGTGTCCGGCTCGCTGACCGGCGGCACCACCACCGGCACGATTCAGTCCGGCCCGAGCACCGTCACGAGCGGCGACAAGAAGTACACGAACTGCATCACCGCCGCCAAGGGTGACGTCAAGAAGATGCAGAAGTGCTCCTCGCTGCTCGGCGGCGGCTGACCCGGCGGCCCCGTCGCCGGGCGGTAGTCACGACGAGCCGGCCCGCGGAAGCCCCGTCCGCGGCGGGCCCGTCCGCCGGGTCGCAGACTCCTACGAGCCGGCCCGCTTCTGCACCAGCGTCGGTGGATGCCTGATCGACGGTGCGGCGGTCGCGCAGAGCGCGAGCCCGAGCGTCCAGACAGCCACGGCCAGGATCGTAGTCGCGGGACCGCCGTGCTCGAACAGATAGCCGACTGACAGGGGCCCAAGCCATGCCAGCGACATCGACATGGTCGTCGCCACCGCCTGGACGCGACCCTGCAGGTGGTCGGGTGCCGCGGCGATGCGCGAGCCGGCGACGACGGCGTTGGTCGCGGGTGTGACGAACTCCGTCGCCCCAACGAGCACGCCGATCAGCAGCGGGTTGTGAGCTATCAGCATGAGCAGCACGACGCCGAGCGCGAGCCAGGGCTCACCGACGATCAGTCCGCGGGCGCCTGCGCGCCGCCGGAGCGGCCCTGCGATGACGGCTCCGAGCAGCCCGCAGACACCGATGATCGTGAGCATCACGCCGATCATCGCCGTCGAGGCATGGTGGTGCCGTGCAAGCAGGATCGCGAGCAGGTAGAGGCCGGTGAAGATCGGATTGCCGGCGGCGAACAGCAGCGCCGTCGTGCGATAGAACGGCTGTCCACGCAACCACGTAAAGCCCTCGGCGACCTCGGCACGCATTTGCCGCCACGGGCGCGCCTGCGCCTCCGCCGCCGTCTGGAAGCGTGACCTGGTACCTGCGATCGCGGCCGTCGAACACAGGAACGACACCGTATCGGCGGCGAACGGCAGCGCCCGTGTGACCGAGAACAGCAGGCCGCCGAGCGAGGGGCCGACGATCCCGGCGGCGAACGAGCGCGCCTCGTTAGTGGCCACCGCATCCTGCAACTGCTCCGGCGGGACGACGTGCCGCAGCGCGCCGCGCTCGCAGATGTAGGACGTGATGAAGAGGCCACCGTCGAGGAATGCGACGCCGACCACTTGTGCGTAGGCCGGATGGCCGAGCACCAGCGCCACCACGATGCTGGCCGCTCCCATCATCCGGATCACATCGCAGCCGATCATCAGGCGCTTGCGATCGAAGCGGTCGGCAAGCACCCCGGCCGGCAGCGAGAAGATCGCGAGGGGAAGCCACTTCGCCAGCCCGACCACACCGGCTTTCACCGGCGAGCCGGTCAGCGCCAGCACCAGCAGCGGATAGGCGACGGTCGAGGTCTGCGATCCGACCTCGGAAAGCGCCTCCCCGCTCCAGAGCAGCAGGAAGTCGCGGTTGCTAAGCGGTCGCTGCCGGCGCATGCGCGCACGATACGCGCCAGCCGGCAGCCACCAAGCTATTCGCGACCGACCTCCTGGTCGTCCGCTTCCAGCTCATCGTCGGTGTCGTCGGGACCCTCCTCCGACACCTCGCCTGCGTGGTAGTGGATCTGGAAACGCTGGATCAGCTCGTCGCGACGATCCTCGTCGACGGGTACCTCGTCCGAGATGCGGACCCAGTCCGCGCCCTCGAATTCCTCCATGTTGAAGATCTCGCCGTCCAGCTCCGGCGAGTCGTCCACGACCATCAGAACTTCCGTCTGCGGATTGAAGTAGGTCCCCGGCCGGTTGACGATGTCGTCCAGCTCGAGGCGTTGTGAGTCGGCCATGCCCGCAGCCTACCCATTTCCGGAGGCGGCAACAAAAAGAGCTGGTGAGTCTGGCAGCCGGCGGTGATCGGCACCGGTTGCGATACCCTCATCCGGGTATTGACTGACTAGTCAATCGCCCGGTTTGACCCCGGCCGGGCGGGCCGCCATCCAGTCCGGAGGTGCGCATGTTCCACGGGGCTGACTTTCAAGGAGAACACGCACCGTGATCGATTTCACGCTCACCGACGAACAGCTCGCGATGCGCGAGATGGCTCATGACTTCGCGGAGAAGGAGATGCGTCCCGTCGCCTGGGACTACGACCGCGACGCCACCTGGCCACAGGAGATCATCGAGAAGGCCTGGGAGCTCGGGCTGATGAACGGCCACCTACCCGAGGCGTACGGTGGTCCCGGCCTCAGCTACCTCGACGGCTGCATCATCGAGGAGGAGATCGCCTGGGGCTGCTCGGGCATCGGGACAACCCTGTCGTGCAACGGCCTCGCCACTGCGCCGGTCTCGCTCGGCGCCTCCGAGGAGCTGAAAAAGGAGTACCTCGGCCGCCTCTCAGAGGCGCCGCTGCTCGCCTCCTTCTGCTTGACCGAGCCGGACGCCGGCTCCGACGTGTCCGGGATGAAGACCACCGCCACCAAGAAGGGCGACAAGTGGGTCATCAACGGCTCGAAGTGCTTCATCACCAACGGCGAGTACGCCAACTGGTACACGGTCTTCGCCAAGACCGACAAGGAGGCCGGGCACCGCGGCATCTCCTGCTTCATCGTCCCGCGTGACGCCGGCGTCATCGTCGACAAGCACGAGGACAAGATGGGTCAGCGCGCCTCTAACACCGCGACGATCACGTTCCCGGACGTCGAGGTCCCGCTTAGCCATCTGGTCGGCGAAGAGAACAAGGGCTTCAAGCTCTCGATGATGACGCTCGACCGCACCCGCCCTGGCGTTGCCGCGATGGCGACCGGGGTGCAGCGCGCCGCCTGGGAGATGGCGATGGACTACTCGAAGGAGCGCGTCCAGTTCGGCGTTCCGATCGCGATGCACCAGGCGATCCAATTCCTCCTCGCCGATATGGCCACGAAGGTCCATCTGAGCCGCCTGGCGACCTACAACGCCGCTACGCTGCTCGACCAGGGCAAGCGCAACACGCTGGAGTCCTCACACGCCAAGCGCTTCGCGGCGGACTCGGCGATGGAGGTGGCGACCGATGCCGTCCAGGTCTTCGGCGGCTACGGCTTCATCAAGGAGTACAAGATCGAGAAGCTGATGCGCGACGCCAAGATCCTGCAGCTCTACGAGGGCACCGCACAGATCCAGCGCCTAGTGATCGCCCGCGAGACGCTGCTTCCCCGCCAGTAGTAGAGCCCTGACGCCCGGGTGACGTAGAACCGAGCGAGACGAGGACGCAGGGGGTGAAGCGGTAGCGCGCTACCGGGAATCCCCCGATGACAAAGTCTCGCTGCGGTTATACGCCGCCCGGGTCTGTCTGGAACTGGCCGCTGGCGTAAATCACGCGCTCCGAACCGTCGCGCATCACGGCCGTGACAGTCCGGTCGGTGGTCGAGACGATGTCGTTGTGGACCGCCGCCTGGAGGTTGTAGCCGAGATGCTCCCACTCCTCGTCGGTCACCGCGGTGGCGTCACCGTCGAGCGTGTCGGCGATTGACATGCCGACCGCCAGGTGCGTGTTGCCGAACGTCCCGCCCACGTTCTCGTCATAGAGCGTGTTGGCCATGAAGCGATCGACTCGCGAGAGCCTCGCGTCGGTCATTGAGAACTCGCCGAGCCGGTTTCCCCCGGGGGCGCCGACGATCTGTTCGATCAACTCCTGATTCTCGTCGGCGGTGGCGCAGACCACCAGCCCGTCCCGAAACTCGAGCCGCACGCCCCGGATGATCGATCCATGGCTGTAGAGCGGCTCGTTGAACTTGATGTGCCCGTTCGTCCCGCGCCAATCCGGGCTCGTGAAGATCTCGAAGCTCGGGATGTTGCGGCCACTGCCGCCGACCCACTTACGGCGCTCGCCGAGCGTCAACCACAGGTCGACCTCCTCCGCCTCGACGTGGAGGCGCTCGATCGGCAATGAGTTCAGCCAGTCGCGGTAACCGTGGATCGCGTCGATCGTCTCCCGCCAGCGGGCGATCGGATCTGGGTCGTCGAGGAAGCAGGCCTCGATGATCTGTTCCCAGTACTGCTCCACGGTGAGCCCGGCCTCGGCCGCCATCCCCGCCGTGCCCCACAGGCCGATCGTCCAATGCAGGAGGCCAGCTGCCTCTTTCTCCTGCTGCCAGGCGATCAGCGGCATGAACGCGGCCTGGTGGCGCATCATCTTCTGTGGGTCGACGTCCTTCATCGCCTGTGGGTCATCGGTGCCGTCGATGTAGATCATGTGGTCGATCTCGTCGATCTGCCCGCGTCGGTACTTGGCAGCGAAGTAGTCGAGCTGAGCGTCGCCGGCGAGTTCGTAGAAGCTGCGCTCGAGGTTGAAGCGCTCGTCCTGAGTCGGCTGCAGATCCTGCAGCACGTTGCCGCCCGAGCGCCAGACCGCCTTGCACACCTCCGCGAACAACGGCTTCGTCTCCTCGGCGCCGACGACGCGCACGGTGTCGCCTGGTTTGATCCCCGCGCCGTCGCCGAGCGCGAAGTCGACCAGCAAGCGCGCGTAGCGCTCGACGATCTCCTGGCTTGGTTCGTAACTCATGCAGCCGAGCCTAGCGGCGGGCTCGGCTCGGGGCCGATCACGATTAGGCGCGTACGCCCTAAGGCTCGACGTCGTCGAGCCGGAAGCGTCCGTCGGCGTAGATAACCCGCTCGGAGCCCTCGCGCAGCACGGCTGTGACCGTGCGGTCGGTCGTGGAGACGATGTCGGTGTGGATCGCGGAGTGGTTGAAACCGAGCTGTTCCCATTCCTCGTCGCTGAGCGCAGCCGGGTCGCCGTTGTAGGTGTCGTGGTAGGCGTCGCCCAGCGCGAGGTGTGTGTTGCCGAACGGTCCGCCCATGTTCTCGTCGAACAGCGTGTCGGCCATGAACCGGTCGATAGGTGACAGGCTGGCGTCTGTCAGTGAGAACTCGCCGACGCGGTCAGCGTTCTCGGTCGAGATCATCTCGTGCAGCAGTGGTTCGTTCTCGGCGGCAATCGCCCGCGCCACGCGACCACCCTGGAACTCGAGCTCGACACCCCTGATCAGGGAGCCGAAAGCGTACAGCGGCTCGCTGAAGCGAATCCAGCCCTCTGTGCCTCGCCAGTCGGGCGATGTGTACACCTCGAAGCTGGGGATGTTGCCACCGACTCCGTCCTGCCAGCGGCGCCGCTCGCCGAGCGTGACCCAGAGGTCGGCATCGGCGCCCAAGACGTGCAGGCGCTCGATCGGCAGGGCGTTCAACCGGTCGCGGTATCTGCCGACCGCGTCCCGAACCTCGCGCCAGCGCGAGACCGGATCGTCCAGGTCCAGGAAGCAGGCCTTGATGATCTGCTGCCAGTACTCCTCGATCGAAAGCCCGGCCTCGGCCGCCACGCCGGGCGTCCCGTATGAGGCCACCGTCCAGCTGAACTCGCCTCGGTTCTCCTTCGCGCGCTCCCAGTCGAAGACCGGGCGGCGCGATTGTTGGTGGCGCATCTGCTTGGCGGGATCGATGCCGTCCAGCGAGCGCGGGTTGGAGGGTCCGTACAGGACCAGGTCGTGGTCGATCTGGTCGATCATCGCGCGTGCATAGGTCTCAGGCAGGAAGTCGAGTTGCTCGTCGCTGGCGAGCTCGTAGAACGCCCGTCGCACGTCGCCAGCCTCATCCTCGGCGGGCATGTACCCGTCGATCACGTGACCACCGGCGCGCCATACCGCCTTGCGGGCCTCGACGTACAAGGGCCTGCAGGCGTCGGTGCCGTTGACGCGGACGACGTCGCCGGGCTTGATTCCGGTGCCGCCGCCCAGCCCGAACTCGATCAGGAGCCGTGCGTAGCGCTCGAGCACGAGCCGGTCTGGGACATAGCCCATGCTCAGCAGGATACGCGGGAAATCAGACTGTCGGGCGCTGCGTCGGGATCGCCGCGCTCTTGCTCGGCGGTGAGGGCGTGGAGGCCGGCTTGTCGATCGTCGCAATCAGGCCGAAGACGACGGCGGCGATGCAGAAAGCCGCAGAAATCGCGGCCACGCCGTAGCCGAGGGTACGCTGGCCGGCCTGCGAGCTGCGCGCGCGGGACAGACCCAGTAGCAGCACACCGAACGCGATCGCGACGCCCGCGCCTCCGACCAGAGACGCAAGGATGATCTTCCACACCGCCGCGCCGTTGATCAGGTCTGAGCCAAAGGCAAGCATCGCGTCAGCTCCCGCTCGCCGCGACCGGCTGCATCGGGGGTCCCGGAGCCGCCGGCCCCCCGGTGCGGTCCAGGTCGTGTGGGCCCACGTGACGGTAATGCTGTGCCTGCCAGAACACGATTGCGGCGGCGATCGCGGTCAACGCGGCGATCACGTAGCTGCCGAGGTTCGCGTGCGAGCCGAACACGTTCGAGATCTCCCATACGAGCGCACCAATCGCGCCCGCCGCTGGAATCGTGAAGATCCAAGCCGTTGCCATTTGTCCGGCCACGCCCCAGTGCACGCTCGCGAGCTTCTTACCGAGGCCCGCCCCCAACACGCCGCCGGAGACGACCTGCGTGGTCGAGAGGGGATAGCCGTAATACGAGGACGAGAGGATCACCGCCGCACTGGCTGCCTCCGCCGCGAATCCCTGCGGCGATTCGATCTCGGTGATGCGGTTGCCCATCGTGTTGATGATCCGCCAACCGCCGATCATCGTTCCCGATGCGATCGCCAGCGCACAGATGATCTTCACCCAGATCGGCACGTAGAAGTGGTTCGCGCTGATGTTGCCATGGGCGATCAACGCCAGTGTGATTACGCCCATCGTCTTCTGGGCGTCGTTCGTTCCATGGGCGAGCGAAACGAGAGCCGCGGAGCCGATCTGTCCAACGCGATAGCCGCGCTTTGCCTCGTCCGCGCCCAGGCGCTGCAGCAGCTTGTAAGCACCGAACGTGCCCACTATCGCCACCAGGCAGCAGATGATCGGCGACAAAACCCCGGGCGCGATCACGGTCTGCACCAGCTCGTGAAAGCTGACCGCCCTGGTGCCGGCAGCCGCGATCGTGGCGCCGACGACGCCACCGATCAGAGCGTGACTCGAGCTTGATGGAATCGTCAGATACCAGGTGATCAGATTCCACATGATCGCTCCCAACAGCGCCGCGAGCACGATCTCGAGCCCGTTGTTGCCGGCGATGATGTTGGGGTTGATGATTCCCTTGGCGATCGTGGCCGCGACCTTGATCGAGATCAAGGCGCCCACGAAGTTGAGCACCGCGGACATGGCCACCGCGACACGCGGCTTGAGTGCGCCCGTCGCGATCGAGGTGGCGACGGCGTTGGCGGTGTCGTGAAATCCGTTGGTGAAGTCGAAGCAGACCGCCACGACCACCACGAGTATGAGAATCGCTTCAGAACCCATCCTTGAGCGAGTATTTCCCCATCTCAGCGGGCGACTCGTGAAAGAGCTGTGAACTGGGGGCCAGCGGGCCCTCAGTTCAAAGGACTGCCACTATTCGGAGGCCGAGAACTCCCAGATCGCTATCGAGAGCAGCAGCAACCCGAGTACGAGTACGACGGCGGCCTCGAGCAGCGCCGGCACCCGCCAGCCCCACCAGGCGATGCCGGGGTCGAGCGCGTGGCGTGCCGCCGCCGAGATGTTCAGCTTGCTGAAGACCAGCCGGCGCATCGGGTCGACCGCGTATGCGAGCGGATCGATGCGATTGAGGATCGTCAGCCACAACGGCAATCCGGCGGCCGGGAACAGCGCGCCTGAGATGAAGTACATGGGCATCACGATCATCTGCATAACGCCCATGAACGACTGCATCTGCTTGATGCGCATCGCGACCGCCAGGCCGAAGGCGGTGATCGTGAACGCGAGCAGCAGTTGCAGCCCGAGTACGCCAAGGATCAGCCCGAAGTCGTAAGGCACGTGGACGAGGCCCGCGATCGCGAGCACGATCACGCCCTGGAAGGCTGCGACGGTCGCGCCGCCGAGGCACTTGCCGATCACGATCGAGCTGCGGCGCACCGGCGCGACCATCATCTCGCGCAGGAACCCGAACTCCCGGTCCCAGACGATCGAGGCTGCCGAGAACATCGCCGTGAACATCACTGTCATGCAGAGGATGCCCGGGTAGATGAACGTCTTCAGGTCGACGCCGTGCGTGCCGGCGCTGGCGAGTTGCTGCAGGCCGCCGCCGAGCACGAACAGGAACAGGAACGGCTGCACCAGCGAGGTGGCGATCCGCATGCGGTCGTTGACGAAGCGAATCAGCTCGCGGCGCCAGACGATCTTGATCGCGCGCAGCTCCGAGCGGAAGGTGCGCTTGGGGACGTGGACGCGGACTACCTCGATCGGTTCGACCGGCTCTGCGACAGCGGTCATCGGCGGCCTCCCATCATCTGCATCATTACGCGGTTGCGCATCTTCGACGGGTCCTCCTCGGCGTCGCGGATCGTCGAGCCCGTGAACGACATGAAGACGTCGTCGAGCGTCGGCCGCGACACGCTGACGCCGCGGATCGGCAGCCCGAGCTCGGAGAACAGGCGCGGCACGAACTGCTCGCCTCCGGGCACGCCGAAGCTGACGGCCCCCTCGGAGATCACGCCTTCGATCTCGAAGTGATCGCGCAGAGCGGCGATCGTTGCGTCGTTGTCGTCGGTCTGGATCGTGACGCGGTCGGTGCCGATCCGGGCCTTCAGTGTCTCCGGCGGGTCGAGCGCGACGATCTCGCCCTTGTCCATGATCGCGATCCGATCGCACCACTCGGCCTCGTCCATGTAGTGCGTGGTCATGAAGATCGTGATCTCCTCACGCTCCTGCAACTCGCGGATGTAATTCCAGATCGAACGCCTGGTCTGCGGATCGAGGCCGATCGTGGGCTCGTCGAGGAACAGCACTCGCGGCGAGTGCATCAGCCCGCGAGCGATCTCCAGCCGGCGCCGCATGCCGCCCGAGAACATCGACACCGTGCCGTCCTTGCGGTCCCACAGCCCGACCATCTTCAGCACCTGCTCCATGCGCGGTCTCACCAGCTCCCGCGGCACGCCGTAGAGCTCCGCGTGGAGCTCCAGGTTCTGGGCCGCGGTCAGGTAACCGTCGAGCGTCGGGTCCTGGAAGACCAGGCCGATGTTGCGGCGCACGTCGTCGCGCTCCTTGACTACGTCGTGCCCGGCAACACGGGCCTCGCCGCCGGTTGGTTTGATCAGCGTGCAGAGCATGTTGATCGTGGTGCTCTTCCCGGCCCCGTTGGGGCCGAGGAAGCCGAACACCTCGGCAGCGCCGACTTCGAAGCTGACACCCTTGACAGCCTCGAAGTCGCCAAACTGCTTTCTCAGCTCGCTGACACTGATCGCGGGTCCGTTCGCGTCTGGCATGTTCCGGAGCTTACGGATCACTCCTCACCTGCGAGCAGGCGATAGAGCTTGCGGCGAGCATCCTCGAGGATCTTCACTGCCTCCTCGATCTGCTCGGCGTTGCCGTCGGCGCTGATCTGCTTGGCCGCGCGAGCTGTGGCCGCGAACGCGCGCCACATACCGACGATCACATCGTCGTTTTCGTCCTGGGACTCCCAGGGCGCCTTCTGCTCGCCACGCTCGGCGATCTGCTCACGGCCCTTGTCGGTCAACTCGAACGCCCGGCCATCGCCCTCGGCCTCAACGCCGCGGATCAGGCCCTCGTCCTCGAGCTGGCTCAGTGCCGGGTAGACCGAGCCTGGGCTTGGCCGCCAGCGACCGTCGCTGCGCTCCTCGAGCCCCTGCATCAGCTGGTAGCCGTTGAGCGGGCTCTCCAGCGAGAGCAGCATCAGCAGCGCGAGGCGGACGTCGCCGCGGCGCCGCCGACCCCCGCGCGGGCCCCTGTGGCCCATCGGACCGGGTCCGAAGCCGGGACCGCCCCCGAAACCGGGACCGCCTCCGCCCCAGCGTGCGCGCGGCCCGGGTCCGAAATCTCTGTGTTCAAAGAATCTCTCGTGTCTCATTTACTTCTCCTATCTATCGAGATAGGTCAAAGATATATCGTTACCTATCGCTTGTCAAGGGCCTATGGCTCCGTCTGTGAACAACCTCTGGAGTGGGCCCGCAGAACAACAGCGGCAAGCCGTGAGCCAAAAGCACCCCTGGAGGTGCATTTGGCCCACCGTAAGCGCAGCCCGATGCCCGCCATCAACGATTCGCTGGCGCGCGAGGGGGTCGGCCTACCGCTCTGAGGCGGCGCGGGTGCGCAGAGCCGCCTCGAGCCGTCCCAGGGTGAAGCCGACCGACTCGAGCTCGGCCGGCGTCAGCCCCCGGCTCAGCGCCGCGTCGGCTGCCGCGCTGACCGCCGCGCTCTGTTCGGTGAGCTGCGCGAGACGGTTACTGAGCACTCCATATGCCGAGAGTTCGGTCAGCGCGACGTCGAATGCGATCCGTAGCTGCAGCGCGGCGGCGCGATCGCGGCCGGCGTCGAGCTCGCGGCGCACGCGCAGCGTGAGCTCCTCACAGACGAGCAGCGGCACATGGCCGCCGAGCACTCCGGCAAGGCGCGCCTGCGGCTCGATGATGCGGCTGCGCCGGCGCGGCGCGGCCGGTGGCAGCAGCTCCCGTGCCTCGGTCCAGCGGCCGTGCGCGACCTCCTCGCCCGCGCCGTAGCCGATCCGTGCGACCAGCAGCCGCTCCCGCCCGAGCGGCTCGACGTAGGGATCGACAGTCACAACCCGGAACGCATGCAGCGTGCGATCGAGCACGCGCAGATGTGCAGCGAGCACGTCCTCGCCGGAGGCGGCCAGCCAGCGGGCGGCCGCCACCGCGTCCGGGAACGGGGCGTCCGCCGAGATCACGGTTGCGCGCCCGGTCGTGACCGGGGTCGGATCCGGCTGTGGGGGTGCCGGCCGGCGACGACGGCTCAGGCGATGCCTCGTCGGCGCGCCCAGGGTCGCGAACAGCAGCACGTGCGTCGGCGGCGCTTGCGGGTGGGCGCCGTCGGCGCGAACAAGGTAGCGACCGTCCGGCGGCCCGAGCACCCAGGGCACCTCGATCTGGCTGAAGGCGAACAATGGCAAGGGCGGGAGTCTCGCAGCGATACGATCGCTTCATGGGCAGCGACGGCAATGGGATTCGCGAAAACCTGACGAAGCAGGGTGAGGAGGCGATCGGCAAGCTCGCCCAGGATTTGCTGAAGAACCCGCTTGTGAGCGGCACGCTGACTGCGGCCTTCGACGCGCGTGAGCGCGCGAGTCGTGCACAGGAGCTCACGATGAGCGCGCTGAACCTGCCCTCGGCCTCGGACCTCGAGCGGTTGACGCGCCGGCTGCGCGCGGTGTCGCAGCGGATCGAGGGGCTCGAGGACGGGCTCGATCGGATTTCCGAGCGGCTTGACAGCTCGAGCGAGACGGCGGTGATCGAGAAGCGCCTCGCCGCGATCGAGAAGACGCTCGCGCGCCTCGAAAAGAAGCTCAGCGCTTCTAGGTGAGCGCTGCGATCGCGAGCTTGCCGAGCCGCAACTCGGCGGCGTGCAGCGAGTCCGCTTCGATGTAACGCGACTCGCCCAGGATGTTCGACACCAGCAGCACGCAGCCTGCCTCGACGCCGCGTTTCGCGGCCAGCGTGAAGATCGTCGCGGCCTCCATGTCGACGGCGTGCGCGCCGGCGGCCACCCAGCTCGCGATGCGCTCGTCCGCGTCGTAGAAGAGATCTGTGGATACGACGACGGCGATCCGCAGATCGCCGGGTGGGTCGGAATCGATCAGCGCTTCGGTCAGCACCCCGGGCGCCCCCACTCGTGCGAGCGGGTCATAACCGCCCAGCGCCTGGCTGGTGCCGTCGTCCGCGATCGCCTCGCCCACGACCAGCAGCTGACCGAGCTCGAGCCCGGGGTCGATGCCCCCACACGTGCCGATTCGCAGCAGTCGCCGTGCGCCGAGCTCGATCAGCTCGGAGGCGACGATCGCGGCACTCGATCCGCCCATCCCGGTGCTCTGGATGCTGAGCGGCCGACCGTCGGCGGCCGTGCCCGTGTATCCCCAGAGTCCGCGGTTGTGATTCAGCATCTTCGGTGCCTCGAGCAGCTCCTGAGCCAAGCGCAGCGCTCGTCCCGGATCGCCCGGCAGCAGCACGCGCTCGGCCAGCTCGGCCGTCTGATGGATGTGGACGAGGTCGCGGTAGGGCACGGGCGGGCGAGGTTAGAGCCTTGAATACATAGACTCCGCGCCTGGGATGACGATCAGCGAAGCGGCCGCGGCCGTCGGTGTCTCCGGGGGCACACTGCGGCGATGGGTCCGGGAGGGTGTGGTACCGGAGTACGACGGTGCCTGGACGCCCGCCGCCGTCGGTAAGGCGCGGCTGGTGGCGCGCCTGCGTGAACGTGGCTACACACTCGCGCACATCAAGCGTGCGACCGACGAGGGCAGGCTCGCCTTCGGACGGATAGTCGAGCTGTTCGGCTCCAACGGTGAGACATACACGCGGGCCGAGGCGGTGTACCTGACAGGGCTGGACGCGGAGACGGTGGACCGCGTCGCGATGATGCTCGGGATCGGCTCCGAGCAGCCGCTCGACGAGGTCGCGTTCCAGGTTCTGAACTACGTTGGCGCCGCGATCAAGGCAGGGCTCCCGCGTGAGGCGATGATGCAGATCGCGCGCGTCTACCTACAGGCGATAAGCAGCATCGCTGACGCCGAGGTGCGGCTCGTCCATCTGTACCTGCACGAGCCGCTGATGCGCGCGGGCGGCTCGGCCGACGAGATGGCGCGGGCGATGCTGAACGTGGCCGAGGGGCTGCTGCCGTTGGCTCCGCCGCTGCTCGACCAGCTCCACCACCGCATGCTCATGCACTACATCGACCAGGACGTCGTCGGGCACATGGAGACGGAGCTAGCGGCCGAGCACGAGGAGATTGGACGCATGCGGGTCGCGATCGCCTTCGCCGACCTCGCCGGCTACACGCAGCTGACCGAGCGGGAAGGCGACCTGCACGCGCTCGATGTGGTCGAGCGCTTCCTCGGCAACGTGACCGCCACGCTGCCCGACGGCGCGCGCGTGATCAAGACGATCGGCGACGAGGTGATGGTCGTCGGGCCCGACCCGGTGGCGCTGACCGCCTGGGCGCTGCGGCTCGGCGAGCTGATGCCCGAGCATCCGCGCCCGCGCGCCGCCGTCCACTACGGCTACGCGCGCTACCGGGACGGCGACTACTTCGGCCGCGAGGTGAACCTCGCAGCGCGGGTGCAGGCGCAGTCGGGGGAGGGTGACGTGCTGGTGACACGGCCGGTCGTCGAGGCGTCCGACTCGCAGCTGCGCTTCGAGCCGCTCGCGCCGGTGCGTCTGCGGGGGTTCAGCGAGTCGACCGAGATGTTCCGAGCGCTCGTCGCGGGACCACGAGCGTGAGCGTCGTCGAGGACATCATCGCCCGGGTCGGCGCCGAGGGGCTGCTTGCGCAGGGACGACCGGTGGTGGCGATGCTCTCGGGCGGCCGCGATTCGACCTGCCTGCTCGACGTGGCGGTCGCGGTCGCCGGCAAGACCGCCGTGAGCGCCCTGCACGTCAACTACGGGCTGCGCGACAGCGCCGGCGAGGACGAGCTGCACTGCCGCTCGCTCTGTCAGGCGCTCGGCGTCGATTTGGAGGTCGTCGAGCCAGGCACGCCCCCCGTCGGGAACGTTCAAGCGTGGGCGCGCGACCTTCGCTACGCCGCCGCCGACGCGCTTGCGCGCGGGCGCGCGGCAGACATGGCGGCGGGCCACACGGCCACCGATCAGGTCGAGACGATCCTCTACCGGCTGGCCTCATCGCCAAGCCGGCGGGCGCTGCTCGGCATGCGCCCGCGTGAAGGCGCGCTGGTGCGCCCGCTGCTCGCCTTCACGCGGGAGCAGACCGGCGCCTACTGCTTCGAGCGGGGGCTCGCGTGGCGCGACGACGAGTCAAATGAGAGCGACCTCTACGCGCGCAGCCGCGTCAGGCACCGGTTGGTGCCGGCGCTGCGCGAGATCCATCCCGCTGCCGAGCAGAACGTGCTGGCGTTGGCGGCGGCGCTGCGGGACGAGGCGGACGTGCTCGATGAGCTGGTCGACGCCGAACTCGGCGGCGGCGCCCAGATCGAACTGCGGCGGCTGCGCGAGCTGCCGGCTGCGCTTGCGCGTCTGATCGTGCAGCGGCTTGCCGATCAGGTCGAGGGCCGGCCGACACCCGGCACCGCCCGGCGCTTGCCCGACGTCCTGGCACTGCGCGACACCGGCACGACGCATCTGGATCTCCCCGGGGGTGTCCGCGTGACGGTCGTCAACGGCATTCTCGGGTTCTCGCAGACGCCCGGGCGCTCACATCCATAGACTGGAAATCGGTGACGGACGACTCAAGCCTAGGTGAGGTGATCGTGGAGGCGGACGCGCTGTCGCGCCGTGTCCACGAGCTCGCCACCGAGGTCTCAAAGGACTATGCAGGCCGAGACCTGCTGCTGATCGGCGTGCTCAAGGGCGCGATCTTCTTCCTGGCCGACTTCATGCGCGCGCTCGACGTCCAGTGCGAGGTGGACTTCATGGCCGTCGCCTCCTACGGGTCGTCAACCAAGTCCTCCGGCGTGGTCCGCATCCTCAAGGACCTCGATGCCGCGATTGAGGGGCGTCACGTCCTGATCGTTGAGGACATCGTCGACTCGGGACTCACGCTTCAGTACCTGCTGCGTAACCTCGCCGGCCGCAACCCGGCGTCGCTCGAGGTCTGCGCGCTGCTGCTCAAGCCGTCGAGCCGCAAGGTCGATCTCGAGCCGCGCTACGTCGGCTTCAAGATCCCGGACAAGTTCGTGGTGGGCTACGGGCTCGATCACGCCGAGCGCTATCGCGCGCTGCCATTCGTCGCCGTCCTCAACGAGTAGCGCCCGCGTGGAATTTCGATCCCGCGGCGCCGCGGTGGAACCGGCAACTGGAGGCGCGGTTGCACCTCGATGAGCGCAGCTTTATGGGTGCTACGCTTGGCCTTTCCCCGTCTAGGGGCCGCATGAGCCCCTCTGTTGGCGGCCAGGAGCGAAGACCCAAATCATGAGCCGTTTCTTCAAGAGCGCTGCGTTTCCCATCCTCATCGTGGTGGTGCTCGCCTTCTTCGCGTCGAAGCTCGTAGGGACTACGAGCAAGTCGGAGAGCTTCACATTCGGACAGACAGTGCAGTCGATCCGGGCCGGCGACGTCAAGAGCGTCACGCTCGATCAGAAGGACGACAGCATGTCCGTCATACTGAATAACGGCGTCAAGTACTCGACGGGCTACCCAAACAATTACGTCTCGACGATCGTCAACGACGTCAATAAGTACTCGGGTGGAGATGCTCTGAACGTCGACGACACGTCGAGCAACGGCTGGCTCTCGCTGCTCACCTATCTGCTGCCCTTCGTGATCTTCATCGGGTTCTGGCTGTTCCTGATGAACCAGGTCCAGGGCGGCGGCTCCAAGGTGATGTCGTTCGGCAAGTCGCGCGCCAAGCGAATGTCGGTCGACTCGCCCAAGATCACCTTCCGTGACGTCGCCGGCGTCGACGAGGCGGTCGAGGAGCTGCACGAGATCAAGGAGTTCCTCGAGAACCCCAAGAAGTTCCAGGCGCTCGGTGCCCGGATCCCGAAGGGTGTGCTGCTTTACGGGCCGCCCGGCACCGGCAAGACGCTGCTCGCCCGCGCAGTCGCTGGCGAGGCGGGTGTTCCGTTCTTCTCGATCTCCGGCTCCGATTTCGTCGAGATGTTCGTCGGCGTCGGCGCATCGCGGGTCCGCGACCTTTTCGAGCAGGCCAAGCAGAATTCGCCCTGCATCATCTTCATGGACGAGATCGACGCCGTCGGCCGCCACCGTGGCGCCGGCTTGGGCGGCGGTCACGACGAGCGGGAGCAGACGCTGAATCAGCTGCTCGTCGAGATGGACGGCTTCGAGATGAAGGACAACATCATCCTCATCGCCGCCACCAACCGTCCGGACATCCTTGACCCGGCGTTGCTGCGCCCCGGCCGCTTCGACCGTCAGATCGTCGTCGACCGGCCCGACCGCATCGGCCGCAAGAAGATCCTCGAGGTCCACACGCGCGGGAAGCCGCTGGCGCGTGAGATCGATATCGACGCGCTCGCCGGACAGACCCCGGGCTTCACCGGCGCGGATCTGTCGAACCTGGTCAACGAGGCCGCGCTGCTGGCCGCGCGTAGCGGTAAGCGTGAGATCACGCAGCTCGAGCTCGAAGAGGGCATCATGCGCGTGATCGCAGGCCCGGAGAAGAAGACCCGCGTGATGGGCGAGAAGGAGCGGCGGATCACGGCGTACCACGAGATGGGGCACGCGATCGTCGGGCACTACCTTCCCCACAGCGACCCGATCCACAAGATCTCCGTGATCTCCCGCGGTCAGGCGTTGGGTTACACGATCTCGCTGCCGGGTGAGGACAAGTTCCTGACCACGCGCGCGGAGTTGCTCGACACGATGGCGATGACACTCGGCGGCCGCGCCGCAGAGGAGCTCGTGTTCAGCGAGATCACGACCGGCGCCTCCAACGACCTCGAAAAGGTCACCGCCACCGCCAAGCAGATGGTGATGCGCTTCGGTATGTCCGAGAAGCTCGGTCCACGCGTCTTCGGCCACGATCACGGGCAGCCGTTCCTCGGCCGCGAGTTCAGCGCCGAGCCCGACTACTCGGATGAGATCGCCCGCGAGATCGACCTCGAGATCCGCCGCATCGTCGAGTCCGCTCACACACAGGCGCGCGAGATACTCGGCCAGCACCGCGAGTCGCTCAACCGCATCTCCGAGATCCTGCTCAAGCGCGAGACGATTGAGGCCGATCAGTTTATGGCCCTGCTGGACGGCAGCAGCGAAGAGGACGTGTTCGGATCCGAAGCGCCTCCGCCCCCGCAGCTGCCGCTGCCGCCCGCCACGCCTGAGCGTGCCGGCGATACACCGAAGCTGTTCCCGCGGCCTGGATTGGCCGGCGGCACCGCTGAGTAAGGCTTACGCCTCCATCCGCGGGCGGCCGCGGCCAGTCGGTGGGGTCGCGTAGGCCTGGGAGGGCGAAGAACTAGCCGCCGTCGATCGGTGAGATGTACTCGACCAGCGCTTCGCCGATCAGACGCGTCTGCACCGCCTCGAACTGGCGCTTGAGGTCCTGTTGGAAGCAGTTGCGGCAAGATCACCCGCCCGTTCGGCGGCGAGCAGCGTCGCGACCTGGCGGCGACCGTGACAGAAGCCAGGCCGGCCGCGAGCAGAGCAAGCGTCGCGGCATAACGCTTGAGTCTCGGCGAGACCATGAACGAGCTATGTATACGGGGCGGGTAACGTAGTCGTAATGGCTAGCGCCCCCGCTCAACGCTCGGAGCCCTCACGCGTCCTACTGCTGGCGGTCCGCGTCGGTCTACCGGTGCTGATCACGGTCGTCGGCGTGATCCTGATCATCATGGGCCACGGCCACTACACCTCGGTTTTTGCCAACCGCGACTCGCTTTTGTCGGCTGTCGGTGTCGGCTTCATCATCATCGCGATGATGGTCGCGCTGCTCAACTGGATGCTGCGCCTGAACGCCGACGACGTCGGTGATCGCGCCAAGGAGGAGCAGGCGCGGGACTACTTCCGTCGCACCGGCCACTGGCCGGGCGAGGAGTAGTCGCCGAATACGCTCGCCAGCCCCGGCGTGCCCGCCGGTGGCTTCAAGGCCGCCTTCTTGCAGAGCTCAAGGCCCGGTTTCATCGCTGGCGCCGGCGCCTGCGAGGAGCCGCCGGCGGGTCAGATGACCCGCGCCGCCGAAGTCGGTCGTGTCATCGGAGTCGGCCGCGGCGTCAAGCTTGGCCGTGCCGTGAGGCTTGGCCGTGCCGTGAGGCTTGGCCGTGCCGCCGAGGCGGAACCCGTCGTCCGAATACGAATGAGAATGATTCTCATTCTCATCATGAGTTGAGGAAGGGGGGTCTGGTCGTCGGTCATCACCGTGCCTTATAGCTGGAATCGTGCCGGCTGACAGCTGGTTCACGGTGGGGGTCGGCCGGCTCGATCGAGCCGCTCACACGACGAACTTGCCGAAGGTCGCCATGTACCGTGCCTGAGACAGCATGAGCAGCGATCCCAACCTCAGCCGGCAGAGCCACGACTTCGCGCTGATGGGGATCGTCAATGTGACCCCCGACTCCTTCAGCGATGCCGGCCTCTACTTCGATCCCGCGACCGCCGTCGAGCACGCCCTCGCGCTGCAGGCGGAGGGCGCCGCGATTCTCGACGTCGGCGGTGAGTCGACGCGTCCGGGTGCCGATCCGGTTGAGGCTGACGAGGAATCGCGTCGGGTCGTGCCGGTGATCGAGGCGCTGGTCGCGGGCGGCGTCACCGCCCAGATCTCTGTCGACACCTCGAAGGCCGAGGTGACCAAGCGCGCGCTCGCGGCTGGAGCGACGCTCGTCAATGACGTGACGGCGCTCCAGGCAGCCCCCGAGATGGCCGAGCTCACGGCTGCGGCCGGCGCTGAGCTGTGCCTGATGCACATGGTCGGGACACCGCGCACGATGCAGCAGAACCCCCAGTACGAGGACGTCGTCGCCGAGGTCAAGCGCTTCCTCGAGGAGCGCATGGAGTTCGCGGTCGCTCACGGCGTCGGGGAGGAGAAGATCATCCTCGACCCGGGGATCGGCTTCGGCAAGACGGTCGCCCACAATCTCGAGTTGCTGCGCCGTCTGCCGGAACTGGTGGAGCTTGGCCGGCCGGTACTGATCGGGACCAGCCGCAAGTCGTTCATCGGCGAGCTCACCGGCCGCGATGTCGACCAGCGCATCCCCGGCACGCTTGCGACAAACGTCCTCGCCTACGAGCGGGGCGCACGTATCTTCCGGGTCCACGATGTCGCGCCGGTCTATGACGCGCTGACCGTGACGGCGGCGACGCTCTCAGGGTAGAGTCGCTGCCGCCATGGACGCCGAGGAGCCCGAGCAGTTCGATCCGGAAGAGCCGGACGAGTCCGCGGACGAAGACGAGGAGTTCGACGCCGACGAGGTCGACGCGGACGAGGATGACGAGGACGAGGATGACGAGGAGGAGGGTCACACCGAACCCGAAGTCACGATCGAGATCAGCGGCCTCTCGCTGTACACGCACATGGGCGTCACGGAGGCCGAGCGTAAGGTCGGCCAGCGCCTGATCGTCGACCTGCGGCTCGATGTCGGTGAGTGCGACGCGACCGTCACAGATCGGATCGAGGACACCGTCGACTACGGCCAGGTCTGCGAGCTCGTCTACCTTGTCTCCCAGCAGCGCGAGTACCGCACGCTCGAGCGCTTCTGTGCCGCTGTCGCCGACCGGCTGATCGAGCGCTACGAGGTGCACGCGATCTGGGTCAAGGCAGCCAAGCCTGAGCCGCCGATCGCGCTAAACGTCGGCGAGGTATCGGTCGAGGTCTGGCGCGAGGCGTGAGCCGCCGGGGGTTCCTGGGGCTTGGCTCCAACATCGGCGATCGTCGCGCCCATCTGCAGGCCGCCGTAGAGACGCTGTCGCGCCATGGCGTCACGGTCGGGCGCTCGTCGTCGACCTACGACACCGAGCCGGTCGGGCTGATTCTCGACCAGCCGGAGTTTCTCAACGCCTGCGTCGAGATCGAGACCGAGCACGAGCCTGCAGAGCTGCTCACCGCATGCAAGGAGGTCGAGCGTGAGGTCGGGCGGGTCGCCGGCGGCCCGCGCCACGGCCCGCGCGTGATCGACGTCGACGTGCTCTTGCTGGGCGACCTGCGCTACGAATCAGAGCGGCTCCAGCTGCCGCACGAGCAGGTCACGAGCCGCCGCTTCGTGCTCGTGCCGCTGCTCGAGCTCGATCCTGAGCTCCGGCTGCCGGGCGGTGAGCGGCTTGCGGACGCGCTCGTCGCGCTGGGAGGCGGTCAGGACGTGCGCCTCGCAGGACCGCCGCTGTCCATATAGTCCAGCGCCGATGGCTGAGGGCAACTCTGACGGCAAGCTGCTGGTCGTCGACGTCGGCAATACCCAGACCCACTTCGGCGTGTTCGACGCAGGTGGCGAGGTGGTGGCCGAGCAATGGCGCTTCGCGACCGTGCGTGAGTCGACCGCCGACGAGGTTGGTGCGATCCTCTCGAATCTGCTGGCGCTGCGCGGGCTGACGTTCGCCGACATCAGCAGTTCGATCGTCTCGTCGACGGTGCCGCAGCTCGCTGAGCAGTGGGCGGTGATGGCGCGGCGATATCTGGCGCACGAGACGATGATCGTCGGACCGTCGCTCAAGACTGGGATGCCGATCCGGATCGAGAATCCGCACGAGGTCGGGGCCGACCGGCTGGTGAACTCGGTCGCGGCCTATGCCCGCACGGGATCGACATGCGTCGTCGTCGACTTCGGCACCGCGATCACGTATGACGTCGTGTCCGCTGACGGCGAGTACCTCGGCGGGATCATCACCCCGGGCATCGAGATCTCGCTCGACGCGCTGTCCGAGCGCGCGGCGAAGCTTCCGAGGGTCGAGTTGACCGAGCCGCGGGCGGTGATCGGGCGCTCCACCGTGGAGGCGATCCGTAGCGGCATCGCGTTCGGCTTTGCCGGTCAGGTGGAGGGGATCGTACGGCGCCTGCGCGCGGAGCTCGGCGAAGACACGCGCGTGATCGCCACCGGCGGCTTCTCGACCGTGATGTACCCGTTCATCAAGGAGACGATCGACGAGATCGACGAGTTCCTGACGCTGACGGGCCTACGCCTGATCTGGGAGCGGAACGTCGTCACGTAGGAGGCCGCTGCCAGCCGGCACCGGGACATCGGGGGTCATCGCCACAGCTGTTGCGAGGATCAGTACGGCGCGTGTCGAGCGATCCTCGGGGTCGGCGGCGTGGGCGATCTCATAGGCATTGAGCAGTCCTCTGATCGCGGCGAATACTGGCGCGTCGTCGATCTCATCCGGGACGTTGCAGGCCAGCTGCGCCAACGCCAGCACTTCGCTGCCGTCGCCCAACCGGAACTCGAGCATCGTCGCGATCTCCAGGAGATGGGCGACGCGGTCGAGAAGCAGGTGGCTCGCGCACTCGCGCTCGCCGACGGCCGGCCCGGCGACGGCCAGCGGTTCGCCGGCGGCCAGCCTCAGCGACTGGCCCGAGGCGATCACCGCGACCTGGTCGGCTGAGAGCCCAACCTGGAGCGCCAACCGCAGCTGCAACGCGGCTGACACCAGCGTGTGGCCGTACGGTGCGTCTGAGGCGAACACGACCTGTGCCGGCGGGACCAGGGCGAACAGCGCCTTGAGATCGGCGGGGATCCACCAGGCGGTGTCAAACAGGACGTTCGGAAGGTCGACGACCGCGCGCCAGATCCAGGCAAGGTCGGTGACGCCGGCGTGGGCGAGGATCACCCGCGCGTCCGGGAACTCGCGCGCGTACTCGATCACGTGCTCGCCCAGCGCGGGGATCCCACGACCGGCGTGGATCAGGATCGGGAGCCGGCGCTCGCTCGCGAGCGCGAACAGCTTGGGCACGTCTGGGTGATCCAGGGTGAACTGCTCGGCGCGGGGGTGCAGCTTGATGCCCTTGGCGCCTCGGGTGAGGGCGCGCTCGGCCTCGCCGAGCGCGCCCTCACCCGGCTTCACTCGGCAGAACGGCACGAACAGGCCGTTGGCGTCAGTCGACGCCTCGATCACGAAGTTGTTGGCGGGCGGGTAGCCATCCGGCTCGTGCATGGGGAACACGAAGCAGCCGCGTGCGCTTGCGGAAAGCAGCACCTGCACGAGCTCCGCGGGCGTTTGGTGCATTCCGTCGGGATCATTCTGTCCGACGTGGGTGTGCGCATCGAACAGCTCGAGTCCCGGGACCTGATCGCGGATCACCTGGAGCCAGGGCGTGACCAGCGTCTGGAGGTCCATAACCCAGATTCGTACCATGAACGCGATGAGCACGAGTCACACAGGATGCCCACGGTCGCTGACCGAGCCGTGGCTGTTGGGCGGGATCATGATCCCGAACCGGGTCGTGCTGGCGCCGCTCGCCGGGATCGGCAATTGGTTCGTGCGTCTGCAGGCCAAACGCTATGGGGCCGGCCTTGCTGTCTCGGAGATGGTCTCCAGTCACGCCGTCCATTACGGCAACGAGCGCACCTGCACTGAGCTGCTGCGTATTCACCCGGACGAGCACCCGGTATCGGTCCAGCTGTTCGGCGCCGATCCCGACGTGATGGCATCGGCAGCAGAGCGCGTGGCTGCTGCGGGGGCGGACCTGATCGACATCAACATGGGTTGCCCGGTACCGAAGGTCTGCAAGACCGGGGCGGGCGCTGCGCTGCTCGACGATCCTGATCGCGCCGTGGCGGTCGCGCTTGCTGCCGCCAAGGGCAGCGGGCTGCCGATCACCGTGAAGCTGCGCACCGGGCTGCGGCCCGGCGACGGCAAGGGCATCGCCTTGGCGCGCGCCCTCGCCGAGCGCGGCGGAGTCGCGGGGTTGTGCATACATCCCCGGCACGCTTCACAGCGCCACGCAGGCAGGCCGGATTACGACCTGGCCGCCGAGCTCGTACGAGAGCTGCCGGTGCCGGTGCTGATCTCCGGCGGGCTACGCTCGGCCGAGCTCGCGCGCGAGGCATTTGAGCACACCGGCGCGGAGGCGATCCTGCTTGCGCGGGGCTCGCTAGGAAATCCCTGGCTGTTCGAGCAGCTTGTCAGCGGCGGCGCTGGGGAGCCGACGCACGAGGAGATCATCACCGAGCTGAACTGGGTGCTCGACTGCGCTGTCGAGCACATGGGATCGGAGCGCGCGAATCGCTACCTGCGCAAGTTCTACCCGTGGTACATAGAGCGGCTGGGAGGCACACGTGCCGAGCAGGCCGCATTGCAGGCGAAACTTCAGCAAGCTGAGAGCATCGAGCATGCGCGCGAGTTCTTTGAACAAGCTGCTCCCAGCGATTGCCTGCGCGCTGCGGTCACCCTCTAGAGCCCCCATCCACCGGGGTCCGAAACTCGGTCCCCCGGGGAACCGTCCAGCGGATCTCTATACTCGTCCGCCCACGCAGCAGTCTTCGTGAACTTCCCCCGCACTCGCGGGGTTTTTCTGTCCTATCTACGAATTTTCAGCACATGCCCAAGGACGTCATCCTCACCCCCGAAGGACTCACCAGCCTCAAGGCCGAGCTCGAGCACATGTCGACCGTGCGCCGGCGTGAGGTCGCCGCGCGGATCAAGGAGGCGCGTGAGTTCGGCGACATCTCCGAGAACGCCGAATACGACGACGCCAAGAATGAGCAGGCGATGCTCGAGGCGCGGATCGCGACGCTCGAAGACAAGCTGCGCTCCGCGACCGTGATCGACTCGACCGAGCTCGACAATGACATCGTCCGCGTCGGCACGGTTGTGCATGTCGTCGACGGTGAAGGCGGCAAGCACAAGTACACGATCGTCGGCTCGGCGGAGGCCAAGCCAGCCGATTTGAAACTGTCCAACGAGTCGCCCGTCGGCAAGGCCCTGATCGGCCGCAAGAAGGGCGACACCGTGACGTTCGCCACTCCCAAGGGCGAACGTCAGCTCAAGATCTCCAAGATCGAAGTCGCCTAGCAGCGCAGGGGCTTTAGTCCCGTGAGCGATACAGGCGACGAACCGGTCTCAGCCGACGAGCAGATCTCAGCCGAGGAACAGCTGGACGTGTTTGCAGCGCGCCGCCAGAAGCTGGCGACGCTGCGTGCTTCCGGCGTCGAGCCGTTCCCGTACGGCTTCTCGGGAGTTGAGCCGATCGCTTCTGTGCGCGCGGCGCACGCGGGGCTGGAGGCCGGCGAAGAGACGTCGGTGACGCACCGTGTCGCAGGGCGCCTTGCAGCGCGTCGTGGTCAGGGAAAGATGGCGTTCCTCGACCTCGTCGACCGCTCGGGACGGATCCAGCTCCAGGCCCGTGTCGACGAGCTCGGGCCCGAGCGGATGCAGCTGCTGCTCGACCTCGACCTCGGCGATCTGATCGGAGTCGACGGGGCCGCGTTCAACTCGCGCCGCGGCGAGCTGTCGCTGCGGGTCACGGGCTTCGAGCTGCTGGCCAAGTCGCTGCGGCCGCCGCCCGACAAGCACCATGGGCTCACCGACGTCGAGACTCGGTTCCGGCACCGTGAGGCCGACCTGATGTCCAATGAGGAGACGCGCGCCGTCTTCGTCACGCGTGCGCGGATGATCTCGGCGGTGCGGCGTTACCTGGACGGCGAGGACTTCATCGAGGTCGAGACGCCGATCCTTCAGCCGCTGTATGGCGGCGCTGCGGCAAGGCCATTCACGACCCACCACAACGCGCTCGACCGCGAGCTGTATCTGCGGATTGCCAGCGAGCTGTACCTCAAGCGCCTGATCGTCGGCGGGCTCGAGCGCGTCTATGAGATCGGCAAGAACTTCCGCAACGAGGGCCTGTCGCCCAAGCACAACCCCGAGTTCACGATGATCGAGTGGTACGAGGCGTACGCCGACTACATGGACACCGCCGCGCGCTTCGAGGACCTGACGAGGTTCGTGGTCGGGGAGATCGGCTATGCGGGCCCGATCGACTTCGAGCAGCCGTGGCACCGCGAAACGCTGACCGGCTCTATCGAGGCCCGGACTGGGATCGATATTGGTGCCCATCGTGATCGCGACTCGCTGGCGGCGGCGATGGCGGCCAAGGGGCTGCCGGTGCCGGAGACCGACACTTGGCCGCAGCTCGTAGACGAGCTCGTTTCCAAGCACGTCGAGCCGACGCTGATCGAGCCGACCTTCCTGTTCGATTATCCGGTCGAGATCTCGCCCCTCGCCAAGCGCCACCGCAGCGAGGACGGGCTGGTGGAGCGCTTCGAAGCGTTCATCAACGGCATGGAGGTTGCCAATGCGTTCTCCGAGCTCAACGACCCCGACGACCAGCGGGCACGCTTCGAGGACCAGCGCGCGCTCGCCGCCAGTGGCGACGAGGAGGCCCAGCCCTACGACGAGAACTACATCGAGGCACTCGAGTACGGCATGCCCCCCACCGGGGGCCTGGGCTTCGGGATTGACCGCATGGCGATGATCCTCACGGGACAGACGACAATTCGCGAGGTCGTGCTGTTCCCCGCGATGCGTGACTAACGTCGGGCGGACCTGCCGGGCATCGGTGGACGTTTGATCTAAGCGCGCGCCACCTTGCGGCGAAAAGCCCCGGAATTTGCCGATCCGGAGACGTGGCCCGTAATCGGATCAGGCGACTCCGCAGTGAGGACGGCCAAGCGCTCGTGGAGTTGGCGTTCGTGATTCCGATCGTGCTGCTGTTCCTGTTCGGGATCATCGACTTCGGCTTGGCGCTGAATGCGCAGAACTCCGACACCAACGTGGCGAACCTCGCGGTCCGCGTCGCATCGGTGATCGGGACCTCAGCCAGCGAGCCGTGCAACGGGACGGCAGAGACGACGCTGAGCGCGTGGGTCACTTGTGAGGCTGCCGCCACCGGCGCGCCAGCGCCTACCTCGATCTGTGTAGCCGACACCTCCGGCACCACGCCGACCAGCACCTACACGACCGGCGATCCGATCGAGGTCGAGGTGCAGTCCAATTTCAGCTGGCTCAAGCTGGTGACCAGCAAGGTGGCGGGCCTGAGCTCGACGATCGGCGCAAGCGCGACGATGCGTTTGGAACAGGGCCCCGCCACGAGCGGGTCCACGATCCCGTTCTTCACGGGAACCACGACCTGCACGAGCGCGTAGACGCGCAAATGAAACGTGCGTACCGGGCATCAAGTTGATCGCCACATCAGCCGATAGGCACCCCAAGAACCGGGAATGGAGTGCTTGTAATGGAAGCCAGTGGACATTTCGGAAGGCTGGGATCGCGACGTCCGAACCAGGGACTCGGGAGCCGCAAGAACGCGATCGCGATCGCGGCAGCGTCGGCCGTACTTGCCGGCGTCCTGATCTATCTGTTCGTCTCGCACTACAACAAGACCACCACCAACACGGTCGCTGCGCCGACCGAGATGACGGTGTTCGTCGCCAAGCAGTACGTCCCGGCCGGGACGCCGGCGTCAGCGGTCGCCTCCGAGGCACTGCTGAAGTCGACCCAGGTTGCGACTACGCAGGCGATCGCTGGTGCGATCACTGACCCATCGCAGATCGTCGGTGAGGTCTCGGCCGCGCCGATCGCCGCCGGCCAGCAAGTGACGGCGGGCGACTTCACACGAGGCAACGTCACCATCGGCTCCTACCTCACCGGCGACTACCGCGCCATCGCGGTACAGCTCGACAGCTGGCACGGGCTGACTACCTATCTGCAAAAGGGCGACACGGTCGACGTCATGGGCCAGAAGGGACAGGCGAGTGAAATGCTCTTCCAGAAGATCACCGTGCTCGGCGACCAAAGCGGCAACGTCGTATTGGAGCTGACAGACAAGCAATCATTGATGCTCGCTGCCGACGTTGGTGCCGGAATCCAGCTCTGGCTGACGATGCGTCCTACCGTCGGAGGCGCCGATTCGGTCAAGGCCGGTCTGGTGGTGAAGCCCTGATGGCTCGGCGAATCACAGCAGTGGTCGCCCACGACGAGACGGCCACCATCCGTCAGATCAGCGAGCACATCCCGGCGGATTCCGCCATCGAGCTGGGCGAGGTCTTCGGCACGCTGGAACTGAACGCCGACGCAATTCTGCGCATGGACGTCGACCTGCTCATCGTCGCTTGCCGCGAGGGGTCGCTCGAGGCGCTCGATTTGATTCGTCTCTGGCATACGGCGCGGAGCTCCAAGCCCGCGATCGTGCTCTCCCACGGCACCGACCATGAATTCGTGCAGGACGCGTTCGCGGCCGGCGCAGATGACTTTCTGGTGCTCAATCCGGGCCCCTATATTCCAGAGCAGATCCAGCGCGACGTGGAATTCACGATCCGTAAGGCTGTGACCCGCAACCGCAGCGCCGGAGACCGTGCACCCGACGCCGGCACATTGATCGCCGTGCTCGGCTCCAAGGGCGGGGTCGGCAAGACCGTTGCCGCCACGAACCTCGGTACCGCGCTGGCCAAACGCGGTCGGCGCACAGCGCTTGTCGATCTGGACCTGCAGTTCGGCGATGTCGCCCTCGCGCTCGGGCTCACGCCGGAGACCACCCTGTTCGACCTTGCCGTCTCGGGCGGCGGTCTCGACTCAGACAAGCTCGACGACTTCATGCTGCGCCACTCGAGTGGGCTGCGCGTGCTGGCGGCGCCGGCTCGTCCGGATCAGGCAGTGTCGGTTACGGCTCAGATGATTGCCACCATCTATTCGCTTCTACGCGAGGAGTACGACTTCGTCGTGGTCGACACGCCCCCGGCTTTCACCTCCGAGGTGATCGCGACTGTGGACGTTGCAAGCTGGATCTGCATGGTCGCGATGTTCGACGCTCTCTCGCTCAAGAACACGAGGCTCGGGCTCGAGACGCTCGAGTTGATGGGACATCCGGCCGATCGGGCGCGCGTGGTGCTGAATCGCGCCGGCAGCAACGTTGGTATCTCAGACAGCGACGCGGTGTCGATCCTCGGGCGCCGACCCGACGTGTTCGTCCCCAGCGACCGTGAGATTCCGATCTCGATCAATGACGGCGTGCCGGTCGTGCTGTCCGGGAGCCGCTCCGAGGCGGCCAGGGCGCTTGATTCGCTCGCGGACGTCTTCACTGAGTCGTCCGCCGAGGCACCGGCCGCCGGTAGGGACAAGCTCGGCTTCCGGCGCAGGCTCAGGCGCAAGCCGGTTGCCGGAGCGCCTGAGCTCGTCGGCGAGATCTAGGAGCGATCATGGAACTGCGCGAGCGGTTGGCCGGGAACCAGCCCGCTAGACCGCAAGAGCCGGCCCAGACAGATTCGTTCGTCGAACTGAAGGACCGCATTCACCTGGCCGTAATCTCCGATCTGGGACCCCGGCTTTACAACGAAGCACTGTCGCAGGGCGCGCTACGCGAGGTGGTGCTCGCCGATGTGCGCAACCGGCTCGGGCAGGAGCGGGGGCTCGCGACCGCCGACCGGGAACGCCTGACTCAGGAGATCGCCAACGACACGCTCGGCCACGGGCCGATCGAACCGCTGCTTCAGGACGACACGGTCACCGAGGTGATGGTCAACGGTCCCGCCGACGTGTGGATCGAGCGTGGTGGATTGATCGAGAAGACCGGTGTGCGCTTCACGGACGAACACCACCTACGCCGGATCATCAACAAGATCGTGGCACAGGTCGGGCGCCGCGTCGACGAAGCCTCACCGATGGTCGACGCACGTCTGCCGGACGGCAGCCGCGTCAACGCGGTCCTGCCACCGCTCTCGCTCACCGGCCCGCTACTCACGATCAGGAAGTTCTCAAAGCGACGCTGGGACCTCAACGACCTCGTCGGGATCAACTCGCTCACGTCGCAGTCCAAGGAGTTCCTGGAGGCCGCTATCCGGGCCGAGCTGAACATCCTCATCTCCGGGGGAACCGGCTCCGGCAAGACGACGCTGCTCAACGCGATGTCGTCGGCGATCCCGTCGGACCAGCGGATCGTGACAATCGAGGACGCCGCTGAGCTGCGGCTCAACCAGGCACATGTACTGCGGCTAGAGGCGCGACCCAAGAACGTCGAGGGTCAGGGTGAGATCCCAATTCGCGACCTGGTCCGCAACGCGCTGCGCATGCGTCCGGACCGGATCATCGTCGGTGAGGTCCGCGGCTCTGAGGCGATGGACATGCTGCAGGCGATGAACACCGGCCACGACGGCTCGCTCAGTACCTGCCACGCGAACTCGCCACGGGACGCGATCGCTCGCATCGAGAGCATGGTGCTGATGGCAGGAATCGACTTCCCCATGCGAGCGGTCCGGCAGCAGCTATCACGCGCGCTCGACCTGCTCGTTCAGATCGAGCGATTCAGCGACGGTAGCCGCAAGATCACGAGCATCACCGAGGTCCAGCGGATGGAGGGTGACACGGTCACCCTCCAGGACATCTTCGAATACCGCATCGAGAAGGACAGCCCGGAGACAGTGGGCCACCTCGCCTACACAGGTTTGCGCCCGACGTGCGGGAAGTACGAGCGCAACGCGGTCCGGTTGCCCTCCTACATGGACCAGCACAGCTTCGGATCCGAGCGAGCCGCGGCGAATGGCGCCCCCGCAGAGCGGCCGGCGGCCACCGGATTTGGAACACGGCCAGCTCGCGTCGACAGGCGGTTCGGCCGATGAGTCCCGGCGCATCTGTTTTCGCGATTGTCATCAGCGTGGCCGCAGCGTTACTGATCGGCTTCGCCGTGCTCATGCTGCTCACGCGCAATGTCACCGTTGCGGACCGCGTCAGCGACTACGTGACGCTGGACGCCAATGACTCCGAAGCCGGACTCTCCCTTATCGAACGCGCGCTCGGTGACAAGCAAACGCGCACGATCGTCCGTTCACCGTTCATTACGAGGCTTCGCATCGAGATGGAGGTCGCCGACCTCAAATTCGGTCCGGAGCAGCTGATGGTCCTGACGCTGCTGATCACCGTGCTCGTCGGCTGGCTGCTCGCCACCAGCACGCACAGCCCGATAGCGGCCGTGCTCGCCGTTTCCGTACCGTTCGTCGCGAACTTCGCCATCCGCGCACTGGCCGACCGCCAGCGCCGCCTGTTCTCTGAGCAGCTCCCTGACAATCTGCAGGTGATCGCCTCGGCGATGCGAGCCGGTCAGACGTTCGTAGGAGCGTTGAAGGCGGTCATCGAGGATGCTCCCGAGCCGTCTCGACGCGAGCTGCGACGCGCGGTCATGGACGAGGAGCTCGGTGTCCCGCTTGTTGACGCGCTCGGTCATGTGACCGAGCGCATGAAGAGCGAGGACTTCCAGCACGTCGCGATCGTCGCGTCGCTGCAACGGGATACCGGTGGTAACACCGCTGAGGTTGTCGACCTCGTGTCTGAGACGGTGCGCGAGCGCATCGAGATCCGCCGCATGGTTCGCGGCCTCACCGCCCAGGGGCGCCTGTCCGGCGGCGTCCTGTCGCTGCTGCCCGTCGGGCTGCTGATGCTGATCTCGTTGCTGAATCCGACCTACGTGCACCCGCTGTTTCACACGACCGTCGGACTCATCGGGCTCGGCGTCGGTGTCGGCCTGGTCGTGACAGGAGCGCTTGTGATGCGGAAGATCATCGACATCAAGATCTGACTATGACCTACCTCTATCTGTTCTTCGGAGCGATCTGTGCTGGAGTCGCGCTGATCGCGGCCACGACCGCCTCGCGGGCGCGAGGGCGCGCCACCGTCCAGCGCGTACACGCCGCGATTGATTACGGGATCCGGGCGGGCAACGGCCCTGGAGCCACCGACGTAAGTGTCTACCTGGACAACGAGCCACGCCAGGGGCTCGTGTCGAAGGTCGCAACCTGGCTGGGCGGCCTCCTCTCCGGCCGCTTCACAGCCGTGGGCGAGGAGGCGATCCGCGAACAGCTGATGTCGGCGGGTTTGTACACCGTGTCCCCGCGAACGGTGCTCGGCTATCGCGTGCTCACGACGATCGGCCTGCCGGTGATCGTGTTCCTGCTCACCGGCCTCCACAGCGTACTGGACGTAGCGATGATCGCGCTGGGCCTGTTCGCCGGTTGGGTGCTGCCGCTGACCTACGTGCAGCGCAAGGCGCGCATGCGCATCGACACGCTCGACCGGAGCCTGCCCGACCTGATCGACCTGCTCTGCGTGATGATCGAGGCAGGGCTCTCCTTCCCAGCTGCGATGCGCCTCGCGGCCGAGCAGTTCGCGCCGCCGCTCAGTGACGAGCTGCGCCTAACCCTGCAGGAGCAGACCATGGGGTTGGGAATCGACGAGGCCCTGGCGCACCTCGCAGAGCGCGCCGATACGCCGGCGATGAAGGCGTTCGTGCGGGCGATGGCGCAGGGAGAGAAGATGGGCATCTCCACTGGCCAGATCATGCGGAACCTTGCGCACGAGATGCGCAACCGGCGCCGCTCACAGGCTGAGGAGCGCGCTCAGAAGACGCCGGTGCTCATGCTGTTCCCGCTGGTCTTCCTGATCTTTCCGGCGATGTTCATCATCCTGATGACGCCGGCTGTGATCAGCATGGTCCACAACCTCAAGGCCTTCTGAGAGCCTGACTCTGCGGCCGGTGCGGCCGGTGCCGCCGGTGCGGCCGGTGCGGCCGGTGCGGCCGGCCCCTGGCGTTGGCGGACCGGCACGTGGCCGCGTTTTCGCAGATTCGACTCGGCGCCCCGACCTCGCCCGCTGCGTCCTAGCGAGATGAGGGTACCGGCCGATCCCGCGCAGCCTCGCTCGGTCCGGTGCTGCCCAGCTCGCTCGCTTCGCCTTGAACGAGGCTCTGAGCGTCTGTGGTGAAGGCATCCATTCCGCTCGCTTGCGGAGCGCCCTCAGCTCCAGCGCCGATGGCGCGGGATGTTCGGGGCACTCCGGCTGCGCCGATCATCCTCACACGCCCCCTAAGTGCTTAAACGCGTGAAGGGTCGGCCCTTTCGGAACCGACCCTCAAGTCACGAGTCACACGTTTGTGAGTCTGAGTCTGAACTCAGGCGTTAAGGCTGTTACCGACCGTCGACAATGCGTCGGTCACCTTGCCGCCGAGCAGCGTCAGAGCAGCGATCGCAACGATCGCGATGAGTGCGAGAATCAGGGCGTACTCAGTAAGGCCCTGGCCCTCGTCCTCTTCAATGAGACGAGCAATGGCGAGCTTCATGTTGATGAAGAGCTTCAGCATGTGGTTGTCACCTCCCCCCATGAGTTCGGCCTAGGTAAGTTCGTTCTTCCACCGACATCTCGATGTCAGCTTCGGAAGCTTGCTGGTGTCACTGCCCGACGCTGCTTTAGCGCATCGTGGGCAACTCATCGGTGCAAATCGTCTCGGGCTTGAGGGGTGCAAGACCAAAACCTGGACGGCTGTACGGCGCAGCCTCACGAAAGGCCTGTAAAACAGGTAAAAATGACCCTTGGCGGGGAATGGACTCCTGATTACGGGCGTGAACGAAACTGGACGGATGTCCGGGTCCTGCAAGCAAAACTGCAAGTTGTTCCGCCAGGAGTGACGAAACGATGTCCATGGTGACTGACGTCTCCTCGGACCCGCACGCCGTGGGCATGTCCGAGTCTCAGGTGATGACCCGCCCGCGCGCCGCGCGAGCCTCTGGGTGTCGGGCCGCACTTGGCGTCTGGGTCGAGGCACGAGCCTTGTTCATCGTTGCAGTGAGTGTTGTGATCGTCCTGAGCCTTCTCGGGATTCCCAATCACTTCAGCCAGGACGGCTGGTTGGCGCTCAACGCCGGCCGTGAGATCGCGGCGCACGGCATCCCACATCGGGATTACTTCACTCACATGGCCTACGGCGTGCGCTGGGTCGATCAGCAGTGGCTTGCGCAACTGCTGATGTACGAGCTCGAGCGGCTCGGCGGCATGCAGATGCTGACCGTCGTGTATGTACTCATCACAGGCGCCGCGTTCGCGACCGGTGTGGGGGCCGCACGCGCACTCGGCGGTGAGGACCTGCATGTACTTACTGCATTGGTTCCTGGCGCCTTCTTCTACTTGGTGACGGCGGTCTCGATCCGAACGCAGGGCCTCGCCTATCCGCTGTTCGTCGCAACTCTGTGGTTGCTCGCAGCGGAGACGCGAAGCCCCGTACGGCGCCGACGGGTCTACTGGGTCTTCCCGGCGCTGCTGCTGTGGGCGAACGTCCACGGCTCGGTGACGATGGGTGTCGGACTGGCGTGTCTGTATGGCCTGACGTTGCTGATTAACGATGTTCGCGAACACGGCGCGAGCGGGTTCAAGGACATACGCGCCTGGACCTTCGTGCTGGCCTCGCCGCTCACGCTCCTGGCAACGCCATACGGAACCTCGATCATCCACTACTACGGCGTCACGCTGATGAACTCTCAGTTCGGACGACTCGTCAGCGAGTGGAAGCCTGTGAGCTCGGTGCCGATCCTGGCTGTACCGCTGCTGGTGGTCATGGCCGCGACGCTCTACACCATCGTGCGCGCAATCCTGAGCGCCCGCTCCCGCGGTGCCAGGACTACGCCGTTGTTCGATGTGCTGGTCCTGGTTGCACTCGCGGTCGGCGCGATCACGGCGGTACGCAACATCACCTGGTTCGGACTCGCGCTCGTGGTGCTGTTGCCCGCCGCGCTCTCGCAGATGAAGGGCGGCGGGCCGGCGCCGCTGCGTCGTGCTCGGATCAACCTCGTCTTCGCGGTCGCTCTGGCCGCGATCGCGGTGCTCGGCTCGGTGGTCGTCCTCGGTCGACCCGACGCCTGGTTCACAAGTACGTATCCGGTAAAGGCAATCCCGACTCTGAGGGCCCTGGTGGCCGCGAAGCCAAGGGTCAAGATCTACGCCGACGTCCGCTATGCGGACTGGCTGATTTGGGAGGACCCAAACACGTTCTCAGGTCGCCTCGCGTATGACACGAGCCTTGAGCTGCTGACGCCCTCGCAGCTTAACGCGATCGCCGACCCGGCAGCAGGCCCACGCGACGGTCCGAAGGCTCTGCTGCAGCCATATGGAATCTGGGTTCTATATCCGGGGAACAAGTCAGTCGTCCACAAGCTGCTCAGACGTCCTGGGGTTCGCGTGGTCACACGGAACGCAAAGATGATCATCGCTACGCACCCGGTCAGCGCAGGCACAGGCGCGAGCGCGTAGGGCGGCGCTGGCGGACATGACCGCGATCGCGATTACACGGACCCACGGTAGGCGTGCCGACCTCGGGATGGCGGCCGAGCGAGTGCTGCTGGGCGTGGGTCCCATCGTCGGGTCGCTCTTACTGCTCGCCTTTCAGTTCAAGATCCATGCAGTCGCGATCGACTTCCATTCCGCCTACTACCCGGCCGCAGATCGGCTGCTGCACGGCGGCAATCCCTATGCCGTGACCCGTGCCGAAATTCAGGCCGGCACGGCGTTCGTCTACCCCGACCTTTCGGCGCTCGCATTCGTCCCGTTTGCGCTTATGGGCCGTGGCGTCGGCGAGATCGCGTACATGCTCGTCTGTGTTGCCTGCGCGCTTGGAACGCTGCGCGCGCTGCAGATCCGGGATTGGCGTCTGTACGGAATCACGCTGATGTGGTTGCCGGTCTACAGCGGTTGGCAGACCGCCAATCTGACGCTCCCTTTGACTCTCCTGGTGGCCCTCTCCTGGCGCTACCGGGACCGTCCAGTCGTTGCCGGCCTGCTGACGGCTGCGGCGATCAGCTTGAAGCCCTTCGTGTGGCCGCTCGCGCTCTGGCTGCTGGCCACGCGGCGTTGGCGCGCGGCAGTTTGGGCGATCACCTCGGGGCTGATCCTGAATCTTGTCGCCTGGGGCGTCGTTGGCTTCAACGAGATCAGCGTCTACATGCGGCTCTCGGGTCAGGTCACCGATGCGCTCTGGCGCGGCGGCTACAGCATGCTCGCGGTCGCGCACCACCTGGGCTTCGACCGCGGCGTCGGAGAGTTCCTCCTCGTCATCGCGTCTGTGGCAGTGGCGTCGACCGTGCTCCGCAGCGGTTGGCGCGGCAGCGAATGCCAGGCGCTCACGCTGGCGGTCGCTCTGATGCTGGTCGCGTCGCCGCTGGTGTGGAGCCACTACTTCGCGCTACTCCTGGTGCCCCTGGCGCTCGGTCGTCCGCGCCTGAGCCCGATCTGGGCGGCACCGCTGTTGATGTGGGCATGCCCGGCGTCCATCGGGGTGGCGGGCTGGCAGGCGGCGCTCGCCTGGGCGGTAGCGGTCGTCTGTTTGTGGCTGGCTCTGCGTCCGACGCCGTCGGTGCGCCCGGAATTCGACGTGGGGCCCGGATGAGTTCGACGGCGCTCGGCCCGGGGCGCCGTGCGCACGCCTCAGACCGTAGCGCGGGGTTCGCGAATGCCGCTCAGCACCTGCTGTTGGGCGTCGTACCCGTCGTCGTTGTTGCCGTGATGTTCATCGTCCTCACGGTGAACAGAACGGTCGCCTATGACTTCCACTGGGCGTACTACCCCGCCGCGAGCCGGCTGCTGCACGGCGGCAATCCGTACGGGATGCCTGCCGCGGATATTGCTGGAGGGACCGCATTTGTATACCCCGCCTTTTCGGCGGTCGTGCTGGTCCCGTTTGCGCTCCTCGGTCACTCCCAGAGCGATGAGGTCTACAGAGCTCTCTGCCTCCTGCTCATCCCTGGGACGTTGTGGACCGCCGGAGTCCGAGACTGGCGGGTTTACGGGGTCACGCTGATCTGGCTGCCCGTGACCGTGGGTTGGCAGATCGGCAACGTCTCAGTCCCGCTGACGTTCCTGGTCGCTCTCGTCTGGCGCTACCGCGACCGACCCTACGTCGCCGGCCTCGTGACCGCCGCCGCCGTGAGCCTGAAGCCGTTCGTGTGGCCTCTCGGACTGTGGTTGCTTGCCACGCGGCGCATCAGAGCCACGATCTGGACGGTCGTCTGGGCGATCGCGCTGAACCTGCTCGCCTGGTGGATCGTCGGCTTCAACGAGGTCCACACGTATCTCAGGCTTTCCGGCGAAGTCACCGACGCGCTCTGGCGCGGCGGCTACAGCATGCTCGCGGTCGCCCATTACCTAGGCTTTGGTCGCGGCGTCGGCGAGGCGCTGCTCATACTTGTTTCGGCTGCGGTTGGTCTCGCGCTGGTCTACGCCGGCTACGTCAAACGCAGGGAGCGCGACGCGATGGTTCTCGCCGTGGCGCTGATGCTGGTCGCCTCGCCGCTCGTCTGGAGTCACTACTTCGTACTGCTCCTGGTGCCGCTCGCGCTCACCCGGCCGCGTTTCCGGGCCATTTGGGCTGCCCCGATCGCAATGTGGGTCTGTCCGCCGTCCGCGACGGTCGTGAGTTGGCAGGCCGCAGTCGCGTGGATCGTCACGGGCACCTGCTTTGCTGTCGCGCTGCGCCCGAGCAGGGTACGAGGCGGTCAGCGGACCGCCGCCATCGCGCCCGCCATCTCGCCCAAACTCAGCGCAACTAGCTGAGAAAACAGTACGAACACGCCGGAACAACAAGGGCGGTTGGAAGGCGGATGTTAGACTGCCTCATGGCTTCAGCTCGACCACATTTCGCGCAAAGACAGCGGGACAGGTGCCGGGTTTCGGCCCCGCGGCCGATTACTACTATGAGTAGTCAGCCGATAGTCCAGGACAACGAATCGACCGACCCGCCTTTGTCCCGCGACGGAAAGACTTGAAATGTTCGAGCGATTTACAGAACGCGCCCGCCAGGTGGTCGTCCTTGCACAGGAAGAGGCACGGACGCTCAAACACAACTACATCGGAACCGAGCACATCCTGCTTGGCCTACTCCGTGAAGAGGAAGGCCTCGCCGCACGGGTACTCGAGTCGCTGGAGATTACGGTCGAGCGCGTCCGCGCGCAGGTTGTCCGCATCGTGGGGTCCGGTGAGGAGGTCACGTCCGGGCAGATCCCGTTCACACCGCGCGCCAAGAAGGTGCTGGAGCTCGCGCTGCGCGAGGCTCTGAGCCTTGGCCACAACTACATCGGCACCGAGCACATCCTGCTCGGCCTCGTGCGCGAGAACGAGGGCGTCGCGGCCCGCATCCTGCTCGACTTCGATGCCGACTCGGAGAAGATTCGCAACGAGGTCATCCGCATGCTGTCCGGCCCCGGTGGCCGCCAGCGTAGCGGCTCCGGTGGTGGCGCCGCCGCAGGCGCAGGCAGCGCTGCGAGTGAGGGCAAGAAGTCTTCGAAGCTGCTCGACCAGTTCGGGCGCAACCTGACGAAGCTGGCCGCTGACGGCAAGCTGGATCCGGTCGTCGGTCGTGAGACCGAGATTGAGCGGATCATGCAGATCCTCAGCCGCCGCACCAAGAACAACCCCGTGCTGGTCGGTGAGCCAGGCGTCGGCAAGACGGCCGTCGTCGAGGGCCTGGCCCAGCGCATCACCAACGCCGACGTGCCTGAGCTGCTGAAGGGCAAGCAGATCTACACGTTGGATCTGGCCGCCCTTGTGGCCGGCTCCAAGTACCGCGGTGAGTTCGAGGAGCGCCTCAAGAAGGTGATGAAGGAGATCACGCAGCGCGGCGACATCATCCTGTTCATCGACGAGCTCCACAACCTCGTGGGTGCCGGCGCGGCCGAGGGCGCGATCGACGCCGCCTCGATCTTGAAGCCGGCGCTTGCCCGCGGCGAGCTGCAGACGATCGGTGCGACCACGCTCGAGGAGTTCCGCAAGTACCTGGAGCGCGACTCCGCGCTCGAGCGCCGCTTCCAGAAGATCGTCGTCGACCAGCCGTCGAAGGATGAGACCGTCCAGATCCTCAAGGGCCTGCGCGACCGTTACGAGCAGCACCACAAGGTGAACATCACCGATGAGGCGCTCGTTGCGGCTGCCGACCTCGCTGATCGCTACATCTCCGACCGCTTCCTGCCGGACAAGGCGATCGACCTGATCGATGAGGCCGCGTCGCGGATGCGCATCAAGTCGATGACCTCACCGCCCGTCTACCGTGAGCTCGAGGACGAGATCGAAGAGACGCGCCGGGCGAAGGAGGCCGCGATCGAGGCGCAAGAGTTCGAGAAGGCCGCGAACCTGCGCGACCAGGAGCGCCGTCTGACGCAGAAGAAGCGCGAACTGGCCGAGCAGTGGGAGGCCGGCGAGGCGACGGAGCGTCCGTCGATCGGTGAGGAGGAGATCGCCGACATCGTCTCGATGTGGACCGGCATCCCCGTCTTCAAGCTGACCGAGGCCGAGACCGCCAAGCTGATGCGGATGGAGGAGGAGCTCCACAAGCGCGTAATCGGCCAGCACGCGGCGGTCGAGGTCATCTCCAAGGCGATTCGTCGCTCGCGGGCGGGCCTCAAGGATCCGAAGCGGCCAACCGGCTCGTTCATCTTCCTGGGCCCGAGCGGTGTCGGCAAGACCGAGCTCGCACGGACGCTCGCCGAGTTCCTGTTCGGCGACGAGGACACGATGATCCGCATCGACATGTCCGAGTACATGGAGAAGCACGCGGTCAGCCGTCTCGTCGGCTCGCCTCCTGGCTACATCGGATACGACGAGGGCGGTCAGCTGACCGAGGCGGTGCGCCGCAAGCCGTACAGCGTGCTGCTGCTCGATGAGATCGAGAAGGCCCATCCCGACGTCTTCAACATCCTGTTGCAGATCCTCGAGGACGGGCGTCTGACCGACGCTCAGGGCCGTACGGTCGACTTCCGTCACACGATCGTGATCATGACCTCGAACATCGGCGCGGCGGAGATCGCGAAGAACTTCCAGATCGGGTTCTCGACGATCGAGGACGAAACCGGCGTCAGCTACGACGAGATGAAGAGCCGGATCATGGGCGAGCTGAAGCGTGTCTTCCGGCCCGAGTTCATCAACCGAATCGACGACGTCATCGTCTTCCACAAGCTGGCGAAGGACGAGATCAAGGAGATCGTCGACCTGCTGCTGCGGCGGATCCGCGAGTCGATGGCGGAGCGCGAGCTGCAGCTGGAGCTATCCGAGGATGCGAAGGACCTGCTCGTCGAAAAGGGCTGGGATCCCGCCATGGGCGCCCGTCCGCTGCGTCGCGCGATCCAGCGCTACATCGAGGACCCGCTCGCCGACTTCGTCCTGCGTTCGCAGGTGCCCGAGGGTTCGACCGTCCTGGTCGAGCGCGACGACACGAAGAACGGTGACGGCGACGACGTCTCCGAGGTCAGGCTCTCAGTGATCGAGCCGGCGCCCAAGCCGACACCTGTTGGCGTCGGCGCCGAGGGTGGCTCTGCTGAGGACGCCGACAGCGGCGATGCACACGAGCCGCAAGACGCCGCCGACCCGGCCGAGGACTGAAAGCTGATCATGCCTGGGCGCTGGCGGGCGAGATCGCCCGCCACCGCCCGGC
>DATAUP010000023.1:0-1622 GCA_036268195.1 Solirubrobacteraceae bacterium | reverse complement strand
CGCACGATCACCCACGTCCGGATCTCGTTCGACGGCTCGGGCTACAAGCAGATCAGCCCAGGCGCGTCGACCCGCGTCACCGCGGTCGTCTCCCCGCGGTCGACGGCCCCGTCTCATTCGAGCTTGAGTACTTCGACCCGGTCGACCGCTGGCAGTTTCGAGGCTACTACCACACAGAGGCCGTAGACGGGGTGGCGGTCCTGCCGTTCACGCCACCCCACGAGGGACGGTGGCGGGCCACCGTCGTCTACAACGGCACCCACGCCGCAGCGCCAGCGACGAGCGGCTGGGCCAACCTGCTGGTCGCCGGACCGCTAACTCAAGCGCCATGAACAAAGTCGGCCGGAGGTCGACCTACTCGCGTCTGACCAGTACTTCGTCACGAGAGCCGTTGAGCGTCACGAGCCAGCGCTTCGCAAAGCGAAACCCTCGCCGCGACCAGGACACGGACACTGAACAGACAGTGAGACCTTCGCCGAGGGTAAAGACGGGCACCGTGCGGCGGCACTCGCCCCCATTCTGCCGTGCCATCGCTGCCGCCGTTTGGCCGATTGTGAACTCGAGGGCGTCTCGGTGTCGCACAAGCTGTGCGCGCTGGGCGGCCAATCTCTCCCGCTCTTGGCGTTCGGCGGCTCTCTGTCGCTCGAGCTCTCTGATCCTCTGCTTGAGCGCTCCGCGCCAGGTGTCCGCATCAGCCTGAAGGGTCTCGGCAAAGAACACCAGTGTCGCGAGCTCCGCACGCAGCGCCCGCGGCTCTTCGCTCCCACACTGCGCCCGAGCCACGCGATCGCGTAGAGCCGCAAGCTGCCGGCACAGCTCTTTGCGTTCCACCAACGGCGAGCGTGGATCGCCGTCTCCAGACACAGGCAGACGCTCGGTCAGCGCTCTCTCAGTCGCCGCCGCCGCGCGATCTATCGAGACTGTCAACCGGGCGATGTCGCAGAAGAGATCGGTCTGAGAGTGGATCCCCACGCGCCAATTCTGTCGCCCTACCGAATAGGCGTCAACGCCATCCGCGAACTTGGCGACAAGCCGGTCAGAGCGCTCGTCGTGCCAGCCGGCTGCTCAGCTGCGGTGGTGTGGTGCGATCGCGTCGAGTGCCGGAACGAACCCTGCGCCACTCTCGTGCGCTCGCGCTTCCAGCACGGTCGGGGGAGGATCGCTGCCGCGGATCGTGTCGGAGCAGTGGCCGATGTCCTTGCGCCACAGGTCAGGCAGGTGGCTCGCCATCTCGGGCGAGATCTCGCCCCCGAGGAACTGCAGCAGCCGGGAGTCTCGGGTGCGTGGTGCAGTATCACCTCGTTCCCTTGGGCCAGAGCGCCGACGAGCCGACCGTCGTGGTTCATGAGTGCTCATCGGGTTCAAACGGCGTCTGAGCTGCGGTTCGGTCCAGGACCTCGGGGACGATGGCTGGCCCGGGGGGCAGCTGGTGCGGTAGCGTTGACGCGGCCACGTCGGGTGTTGCGACAGCGGCGATGCTCGGAGGCGGGTGCGCTACGCTGACAGGGTCAGATAGCGATGGCAACCAGAGGGCGAGACCTTCATCTGAACGTCCCCTTTCCGCGTAAGCCGCCTGATCTTCTGATGGCCGAGAGTCCACCTACGGGTGGGCTTTCCGCGTT
>DATAUP010000022.1:0-4599 GCA_036268195.1 Solirubrobacteraceae bacterium | reverse complement strand
CCGCTGGCGCTCCCCCCCGAGCCGCAGCGGCATCGCGCCGCGCCACGCCTCTAGCGGACCGAGCATCCGGAACTGCAGCAACCCCCGGGGTTCGTCCCCCATGGCAGGCGATTATCCGCGCGCTCAGGCCGTCACGCAACCGGATGTGACAAGACCTGTTAGGCGAATGTCACGAGCACGTCACATCGCCGCGGAACGCTCCCTGCCGACCGGATCGCACCGGGCGATCCACCCAACAGGAGGCCTCTCCATGACTCGCACCATCCTCTTCCGCCGGATCGTCGCGGTCGTGGCGGTGGCGCTCGCACTAGCCACGGCCGCCGGCCCGGCCTCGGCCAGGACCTTCGACTTCAACTCCAACGGCTCGCTCGTTCTCAACTCGAGCGCCTCTCCAACGGCCAATCTCGCGACCGGCGGCACCGGCATCGCATGGGGCTATATCGCAATCGCCTCAAGCGCCGCCGCGCTCGTGCTGATCGGAGTCGGCGCGGCCGTGACCGTTCGCCGCCGCTCGCGCGAGGACAGGTCACAGCGGGCGGCGATCGCCGGCTAAGCGCCCGATCGATCGCCACATCCATCTCTCGGTCAGGTGCCGAACGTCGGACACCTGCCAGGCGCCTGAAGCTGCCCCGTGAGACGCATCGACTGTGCGATCAAGGCCGGCCTCGCCGCCGGCCTGTCGCTCGCCGCGCTCACGCCGGCCGCCGCCTCGACAATCCTGCACACCACCCTCGCGTACGTCAGGTCTGCCAGGGATGCCGGTGGTCGTGTCTACCTCGACCGGCGACGGGTTCAACTGGGTGACGCCGGGATCGGAGCCGCGGGTGGCTTCGGGCTCGCGATGCTGGTCTGCGGCGGACTCGTCGTCGGGCCGGCGTCGCTGATGTCTCGACACGACTCGGATAGCGCCGACATGGCGCTGCGCCCGACGAGAAAGCCAAAGGAGCAAGAGCGGCCTGATCGTCGGTTCGCGACACTCCTGCATTCACGGCCGCGCGGGCATCTCGAACGTCTGCGATGCCCGCGGAACCCGCACCAGTCGAAGCGGTAGCTGCAGGCCGCCCGGCTGCTAGCAGCGATCGCCAGCTGACGATCGCTGTGCTCGCCTGAGAGGCTCGCTGCCGGCTTGCGCTTCGCCACGAAGGCACTCGTCGGCCCGCGTCGGTTCAGACGATCGCTCGGCGCGAATGGCGAGCGTCAGCTGTACGAGCCGTCGCAGATGCGCATCGATCACCGAACGTTCTCGACGACCGCTTGGCCCGTCGGGCTCCGCTCAAGGCCCGTCTCATTGCCCAGCGGCTATCGAACGCATCGGCCGGCTCCCGCCGGCTCCGGCTCCTCGAGCAGCGGTCCTTTCTCAGCGACGCCTTCCCGGGCTCGGATCCGCGCTTGTCACGTGCGACAGGATGCTCAAGCAGTGCAACCGTCTAGGCCTTTCCGAGGCAAGGGCAGCTGAGGTCCAGACGAGCCGCGCACAAATGCGTGGCCGTCACGCGGCGTTCAAAGGGGCTCGGCGGCCGAGAAGGGCGCGGTTGCCCCCGAGTCGCTCGGCGACTTGCAGCTTGGCTGGCTTGGGGCGGCTGGCGCGCTCATAGGCCAGCGCGTGCGCCTGGTGCGCCACGGCAAAGGCGACAAACGTCGCGAAGCCGGCATGAATCAGTTCGGCTTCCAGCCGCTCGCCGCCTAGCCGGCGCATCGCCTAGTGCGTGTTCGATATGGATCGCTGCAAGCTGTAGGTCCCTGAATCCGAAGCGGGCCCGGCGTGCTCAAGGATCCGCGGCAAGCCGGCGAGATTGGCGTACACCGTTGCGACCTCGACCCAAGACGCGGCGGCGGAAGCGAGCCAGCGCGACTGTGGCTCGCTTGCCGCGGCGCGTGGATGTGTTGCCTACGGCGACGCGATGGTGCCCACCATGATCGCCGTGAACTCCGGGTCCTCGCCGATGTTGATCGTGACGTTGACGCTCTTGCGGCATTGAAGGGACTGGAACGAGCTCGAGCCGGCGATGTCCTGCACGCCCTGGAGCGGAATCGCCGCAGAGCTTCCCGCGGGCACGTGGACGACAGTGGTGGCGGTCATCTGCGGGTCTGTTTGTGAGAACAATGTGCAGCGCACGTCCGCGTCGGTCGTCGTGGACTGGTTCGCCGCCACAACCTCGGAGTTCAGGACATAGCTCCCGGGTGGGAGCGTAAACGAGAGCACCGTCGTGAATGTGGGCGTAAGCCCGATGTCGGCAGGACCGGAGGCCGCGGTCGCGTTAAACGCCTCGCTCGGGCCGATAGGGCCCACAGCCCCGGCCCCTCCTGTCGCGCCGGGTGCGCCGATCGCTCCGGTGACGCCACGCGGACCCATCGCGCCGGTGGCTCCTGACTGTCCTGCGGCGCCGCGCGGACCGACCTGGCTCCAGCTCAGCTTCTTGTCGCCCTTCTTGCACTTGCCGGTGTAGAGCACGTGCGTACGCTTGTGCGCGCAGGCCTGAATGGTGCCTCCGTCGCTGGCGATGGCGTAACCGCCGCCCGCGATCGCCAGCACGAGCAAGCCCACTGCCACAGCGGATGTGGCACGCGATGCGACCAGTCCTCTCATTGTTCTCCTCCGCGGAGTCGCCTCGTGGGTACGGCGAACGCTAGACAACGCCGGGAAGGCGATGCCCTGGTTACGCTCTCGGAGCGACTCGATCGTGATTGCCCTCGAGCGCAACACTAGTTCTCCCGGAGGGGCGCAGTCAAGGTCTCCTTGCCCGTGGGTCGCCACGCTCCGGCATCGAGTCCCTGGAGACGCGCTGTGCTCACGTGGTACACCCGGCAGTCGAGACCCACAAAGCTTGGCCTATGAGCGATCGTCCGACGCAGTGGTCCGGCGAATCTGCAGTCGCAGGCCACGGGGCTCCTTGGTTCCAGGTCAGCGACATCGAAGCATGCCCCGTTTCGGGGAAGGCGGGTCTCGTCGCAGAACGGGATCGAATAACGGACGTTGCGGACAGCGCCCAGCATCGAAGGAGCGGGGGCAGGTCGTCAGATGGCGTCGTCGCGCGCGGATGAGATGCCGAGCGTCCGGCTCGGCCTGCGCACATCGCACGCGGCGCCGGGTGCCGAGCACAGACAAGGATCACGCGCGCGGAATCGAAGCGCTGATCTCGCATCCATGCTCGAGGCTTGTTCTCGCGCGCGAAAATCGTCTCGTGGCCGGCTGTGGACGGAGAGGTCGGTGCCCTTGGGGAAGTACTGGCGCAGCAGTCCGTTGGTGTTCTCACTGGTGCCGCGCTGCCAGGGTGCGTGCGGGTCACAGAAATAGATGTCGATATCGGCGGCGACACTCACTTCTTTTCAGTCGCGCATCTCCGGGCCGTGGTCCCAGGTCAGTGACGCCCGGATGATGTCGGGGATCGTCTGGATCTTCTCGGTCAGCGCGTCGCGGACCTGCTCGGCCTTCTAGCCGTTGGGGGCCTGCTCACCCAGACAGCGCACGAGCTCGCCCAGGTCGGGATCCGACCGCGCGAGATCGTCCTCGATGGCGGGTTCATGCCCGGCCCCACCGCACAGGCGTTCCCCGACCTGCGCGACGAGCAGATCCAGATCGCCGGGCGTCACGAACCCGGCTCCAGACGCACCCGCAAACGCCGCGCGCGCTACCGCACCGGGATCGAGGGCCGCATCGGTCAGCTCAAACGCCGCTACGGGCTGCGACGATCGCGACTCAAGAGCGATGACGGGATGAGAACCTGGACCGGATCGGCAATCCTCGCCTACGACCTCGACACGCTCGCCATCCGAACCCACTGAAACACTCCGAGAAGTCCGCCTCCACAGACAACCATCATGAGCCTGACTCGGCCGCACCACCCTGGCGCGGCCGTTTCAGTTCATGCCGTTTATCCGGGGCAAGTAGACAGAAGGAAGTCGTTTCGGCGCTCCTGTCCTGAGCAGCGCTGCGCATGCGGCCACGGCGGTCGCCAAAGCCGTCAAAACCATCCTCGATGACGCCCTTCTGGGGCAACGCGACCGGTTCAGCCCGGCACGTATCTCTGTCTGATGCGAACATCCGCCGGTGCTGATCGACGGTGGGGCATACGCCAGCGAGCTCGCGGAAACCCTGCGAGCCGAGCTGCAGAGACTGCCGACCACGGCCGGCATCGCGACGATCCTCGTCGGCGACGATCTCGCCGCGGGCGTTTATCAGCGGCGCATCGATCGCCATGCGCGCGAGGAGGGGATGGTCTCCCACATGGCGAACATGCCCGCCGACGCGGCGCTTGGGCAGGTGATCGGCAAGATTGCCGAACTCGACGCCGACCCGCAGATCACCGGGATCCTCGTCCTCCGGCCACTGCCGGCGCATCTGCCCGAGTCGCGGATATTCGCCGCGCTGCCGCCCCTGAAGGACGTCGAAGCGCTCAATCCGGTCAACGCCGGCCTGCTATCGCTCGGTACGCCGCGCTTTGTCCCGTCAACGCCGGCGTCGGCCTTTCACATGCTCGACCGCTACACCGCCGAGCAGGGACGCGATCCCGCCACCGCGTATGACGGCGTCGATCTGGTGCTGGTAGGCCGTTCCAACAACGTCGGCAAGCCCGCAGCGATCCTGGGCCTGCAGCGCAA
>DATAUP010000021.1:0-31493 GCA_036268195.1 Solirubrobacteraceae bacterium | reverse complement strand
CTCCCCCCCCCCCCCCCCCACCCCGCTCCTCGGAGTCGCGCACCGTGCTGACCCGTTGAAGCTACGTCAGCACACTCCCCGAGAGCCCTGTTACGGAGCTCCCCCGTATGGACCTGCGCGTTACCGGCCGGTGAGCCTCTGCAGCAGTTGGATCGGGTGGCCGTCGGGATCCTGCACCCAGGCGATCAGGAGACCGTCGAGCACCTGCGGTCTTGTAAACCGCGCACCGAAATCGGCTGTTGCCGCGTCCATGGTTACAGAGTCTAGGGCCGTTTCACGACGCTTCTGGGCGGGTGGTCTCGAACCACCGACCTCTCGCCGTTGATAGGTGTTCCCAGGTTTGTCACATGGTTCGCCGCGGTGCGTGGGATCGTGTTCGGGTCCTTGTTTCGTCTCGTCCGTAACTTCGTGCCTGACTCGGGGCGCCGGGTCTCCTGGCGGTGGCTCGCTTGACGGCGCGGTCCGCGCGCTCGCAGCGGCAGGCTGTGTCTGTGCTGTCGCGGGCAGGGCTCGTCGCCCCGGTGACGTGGCCGCGTCGACGCCGCTCGCGCTACGAGCGCCACGTGATTCAGCTTCGCGGGGGGCTGCGGACAACGCTCCACGTCGTCTCTTACGATCTTGCCGCCATTACGCCGCGGGTCGTCGTCCTGGAGCGGGCAATGCCGCTCGTTCGCTGGTGCCACGAGTGCGGCGTCAGGGACGCGGTCGTCGGCGGGTTTTTCGTCCGTGCGCTCAGCGAGCCGCTCGGCGAGGTGTGGATCGACGGCCGGCGGGAGCCGTCGACGCCGTTCGATGCGCCGTGGGGTGCTGTGCGTGCTTGCGTGCATGTCGACGGTCACGCGGTCCGCATGGACCGTCGTGACGCGCTTCCGCGCGCGCCGGCCGGGGGCCTCTTGCAGGCGGGGCCGCTGCTCGTCGCAGATGGCCGGAGCGCCGTCGCCGACGGGGCTGACCTTGAGGGCTTCTCGATCGGGGCCCGGCAGTTCGACTCCGATATCACCGACGGTCGCTTCCCGCGTGCTGCCCTCGCCAGCACGGGGGGTCGGCTGCTCTCCGTGGCCTGTGACGGGCGCACCGACGGTGATGCCGGGATGACGCTCGGCGAGCTCGCGGAGGCACTCGTCGCGCTCGGCGCTGAGGAGGCGATCAACCTCGACGGTGGCGGGTCAGCGTCGCTCGTGCACGCTGGGCGTTTGCGCAACCGCCCGCGTGAGGCGGGCGGGATTGACTTGCTCGAGGGGCGGGCGATCGTTACCGCGATCGTGTTCGACCCGCGCGCTTAGCGCGGCCCCGAATGCACGAGAGCAGGCGTTGCGGACATAATCGTCGTCACTCTTGCCGTTACATGTCGTCTCCGCAATTCTCTTCTCTCCCCGTGGCGGGTCGGCGCATGTAGCACGCGCGCTGGCCGACGGGCTTCGCGCCAAGGGCTGCGAAGTGACGCTTATCGCCGGATCGCGAGGCGACCTCGATGGCCATGGCGACGCCCGGGGCTTCTACGGCGACGGGGACCTCCGTGCCGTCGACTTCGGTCCGGCGATTGCATCCGGCGATCCCCTTGGCTATTGCGGGCCGCAAGGCTCCGCGCCGATACATCCTTCGTTCGAGGATCGCCCCGGCGCCATCGACCGGGTGTTTGCCGCACTCGACGATGAGGCGTATGAGCGCCAGGTGGCGGCATGGTCGCGTGAGCTTGCGGCGGCTGGGGCCGCCGACGCGGATGTCCTGCACCTCCACCATCTGACGCCGCTCAACGAGGCGGCGGCTCGGGTGGCCCCAGGCGTCCCGGTAGTAGGCCAGCTGCACGGCACGGAGCTGTTGATGCTCGAGGCGATCGAGTCCGGCGTGACGTGCTGGCCGCATGCCGCGGCGTGGGCGCAGCGGCTCCGCCGCTGGGCGCAGGAGTGCGCGCTGATCGTCGTCGCCGAGGGGGCAATCGCCCGAGCGCGGGATCTGCTCGAACTCGACCATGAGCGAATCGTCCCGTTGCCAAGCGGTGTTGACACCAACGTGTTCCGGCCGCGGCCAGTCAACCGCCGCGCGATGTGGAGAGAGGTGCTCGTCGAGCGCCCGCGCGGCTGGCGCCCCGGAGGGGAGGCGGGCAGCGTCACCTATCAGGACGACGACCTCGGGCCGCTCGTCGACGGTACAGTCGTCACCTACGTCGGGCGATTCACCGCCGTCAAGCGTCTACCGCTGCTGATCGAGGCGTTCGCGGCGGCGAACGAGCGGACGTCAACGCCGGCCGGCCTCGTCCTCATCGGCGGGTACCCGGGCGAGTGGGAAGGCGAGCATCCGGTTGAGACGATCGCACGGACCGACGCCCACGGGGTCTTCCTAGCCGGCTGGCACGACCACACACGACTGCCCGAGATGCTGTGCGCAGCCGACGTCGTCGCGCTCACCTCCGCACGCGAGCAGTTCGGGCTCGTGCTCGTCGAAGGCATGGCCTGCGAACGCCCAGCTGTCGCAACACGCTCGCCCGGCCCCGTGTCGATCATCACCAACGGGACGACCGGATGGCTCACCGCCGACGACGACGTGGACGCGCTAGCAAGCGCGCTAGCCGAAGCGATCGACAATCACGCCGAGCGAGGGCGTCGCGGCCGCGCGGCGCGCGAGATCATCTGCGAGCACTACACCTGGGGCGCCATCGCCGAACGCCTCACCGCAGTGCTCGAAGACGTCGCCTCGCCCTCAATCGCGTCGTAGCCGTTACCCGGGCGAGCCCTGGTAGCCCAGTTCCAGCGTCACCGTCGGGCGCTGGGCCTACGAAGACGAACCCTCGGTGACGCTGGGGTTCACACGATGGGCACGGGTGGTTTCGAACCACCGACCCCTCGCGTGAGCTCGAGAATTCGTTAGTGGCAATCGTGGCTGCGGAAGAAGGGGATGAGTGAGTCCCGGGCGGCGGCGATCGCCAACACTCAGGGCGCGTCCGAGAAGGGCGGCAAGAACTCCTCAAGTGGTGGAAGCAGCCAGAGCAAGAAAAGCAGTGGAAGCGGCAGCGGAGGAACCGCGCCCAGAAGGCGGCGGCTGGCCGCAAGGGGGGCAAGAAGTCCAGCTAGGAACCAAATGCCCAAGCCAGCCCCGGCCCGGATCTCGTGTCACGGACGTTGTGTCGCGACGCCCAAGGCGATCAATATGCCCGACCAGCCAGACCTTGAACTCGGAACGGTCAACCGACCCCGGGACGCCTTCTTCAGCCAGTCCGAGGATGTCAACACCAAAGGTGCACATGCTCGTGCGAGAAGGCGAGGACGACCAGGCCATGATCGTTTCCGCGCGGTCCGGCCTGGATACCGTCGCTGTGCGGAGGGCCGATCAGGCGTCAGGTTGCCGCGCACCGGCGCCGCGAGCACGAGGGCGTCTGGTTCCCATCCGTTGATCCCGGGACTCCGTCCTTTGCCCGGTAAGCGCGCGGCCGGGCGCGTCTCCCAGTTGCCCGTCGGCGTTGTGGCGGGCTCGTCGCTCGGTTTCGCGCGTGGGCTTGAAGAGCGCATGCAGCGGGAAGAACGAGACCATCACGGAATTTGGCTACACGATGATGTGCGAACAGTCAGGACCGCGAGAACTCGTCACTGACCTGGTCGCCGCCGAGCAGGCGGGCTTTGACTTCTCGGTGATCTCCGACCATTACCAGCCGTGGCTGGAATCCCAAGGCCACGCGCCGTACGCGTGGTCGGTGCTCGGTGCGGCCGCGCAGGCCACCGAGCGAATCGGGCTGATGACCTACGTAACATGCCCGAGTATCCGCTACCACCCAGCTGTGGTCGCACAAAAGGCCGCGACCACACAAATCCTCTCGCAGGGGCGGTTCCGCCTTGGCTTGGGTGCCGGCGAGAGCCTCAACGAACATGTCGTCGGCAAAGGTTGGCCGAGTGTTGGGTCACGCCACGAGATGCTCTCTGAGGCAACCGACATCATCTCAACGCTCCTGAACAGCAAGGTCCGGACCAGCTATCGCGGTCAGTATTTTCAGGTGGAGTCGGCCAAGCTCTGGGACGTACCGGACGAGCCTGTACCGGTCGGAATCGCGGTCTCAGGAGCCGAGTCATGTCGACTCGCCGGAGAGAAGGCGGACATGATGATCGCGGTCGAACCCGAGCCGAAGCTTGGCGAAATGTTCGACCAAGCGGGCGGCGCCGGAAAGCCTCGCGTTGGTCAAGTCGCCATCGCCTACGACTCTGACCGCGGAGCCGCGATCAAACGGGCACATGAACAGTTCCGCTGGTTCGGCCTTGGCTGGAAGGTCAACGCCGATCTTCCAAATCCTGACTCGTTCGAAAGCGCCACCCATTTCGTTACTGAAGACCAGGTGGCGGAGTTGCTCGCTTGCGGCCCGGATATTGACGAGCATGTGAGCAAGATCACGCCGTACTTGGACGCCGGCTTTGATCAGGTAGCGCTGGTGCAGATCGGCGGCCATCAACAGACCGGTTTCATCGAGTGGGCACAGCGGGAGCTGCTGCCCGCATTGCGCAAACTATGAACAGGGTCGTCATTCTCGATGTCGACGGGACCTTGGTCGACACCAACTACCAGCACGCGCTCGCGTGGTACCGGGCGTTCCGTGACAACGAGCTCGTGCTTCCGATCTGGCGCATCCACCGCCACATCGGGATGGGTGGGGACCAGCTCGTCGCAGACCTCACCGACGAAGGCGTGGAAGCCCGCATCGGTGAGCAGATTCGAAAGAGCGAGACTCACCATTACGCGGCGATGATGGGCGAGGTCGAGGCCTTCGATGGCGCGCGGGAGCTACTGCACCAGCTCCATGACAACGGATATAAGTTTATTCTTGCCAGCTCGGCCAAGCCGGAAGAGATCGAGTACTACATAGACCTGTTGGACGCGCGCGCAATTGCTGACGGTTGGACGAGCGCCGGGGACGTCGAGTCCACTAAGCCCGCCCCTGATCTCGTGAAGTCAGCGCTGGCACGCGCAGGCGCCCGCGCCGATGAGGCGACGATGGTGGGGGACTCGCCGTGGGACGCCCGGTCTGCCGGGCAAGCCGGCGTTGAGACCATTGCGGTGATGACAGGCGGATTCTCTGAGCAGGAATTGAGGGACGCTGGCGCGGTCGATGTGTACGAATCGGTCCGGGGACTGAACCAGGCGCTGGGTTAGCGGCCGGCACGTCGGGCTCGGGTATTCATATCCGTGGCTGATGGGGGCTCGCGTTTGCGTCCCAGGTGTAACAGCGAGATCGCCCGCAAGCAGGGGCACGACGGTCAGTCCAGTGGGAGGGCATTGGTAAGGGTCGGTCCGGTGATGAGCATCCCGCCGCAGAGAGCCACGAACACTGCACCCAGCGACCGTCTAATCGTCTACGTCTCATCTCTCGTGCCCAGACAACGCGTTGGCGCTGAGCTTGGCAACCGACATCGTGCTGAGCGCTCTGGCGGCGTCTGGGTTCTTCACCGGTCGCTGCCAACGAAAGGCAGAGAGTCGGTCAGGCCACGAATGTCAAACAGCCGCTGGACCGATCGGCGGCCAGGAATGATGACGAAATGAATGTTGTCCTGTCGGCAGCGGTCTCTGAGCTCAAGCACACTGCGAATACCACTTGTGTCGACAAGACTCAATTGGCTGAGGTCGAGGACGACGCATTCAGGACGGCGCTCCAATACTGCCCGCGTGGCATCCTGCACCGCCTCCCGCCGCGCCAGATCCCATTCCCCCAGAGCAACGACCGTGAACGTGGTCCCAGTCTCTCGTACGGCGATTGCCGGATCTTCAGGCCGCACAAGAGGGCCCTCATCCGCGGAGCTCACTTCGTCGCGCCGCACCGTTCCGCGACTTCTCCGCTGGCGACCAGGCTTGTTCGCTGCCGTGGGTCCGGTCTTGGGGGACGTGTAGCAGTCATGCGGCTGCGTCCATGCCTATGTCAACAGGCGAGGCGGCGGCTGCCGGTGACGATACCTGGCTTTCTGAAATCTGCATGGGCACCGCGACACGGTTGCGTGCGACGCAGCGGGGACAGTGCTCTGGTTCCAGGAACGCTGCTCGCAGATTGATTGTCAGTCTGCATCGCGGGCATTTTGCGTAAGACATCGCATCTCCTGCAGGATCGGCAGAAATCGATGGCACTGCGGCTGATCCCATTCGTCCAGGCGCCGCCGATCCAACTTTCGATGCTCCCGGGACCCGCAATGCAGCTCCGAGCGCATTAGCCTGCTACCACCAGGCCGACGATCCCAAACGTTGCCGGTCGCGCTGCGGTCAACGCACGCGAGCTATCGGCCCAGCGAGCCGCGACCCGAGCCGGCAGCCAATCAGGCTGCGCCTTCAGGCAGCTGCGTGTGGTTGAAGAACAAAGCTCTCGATTGCGATGTCCGGATCGATGTGGTTCTCGCTGAGAAACGCGATTACCTTTCGTCCGCTGATCTGTTCGACGCCATCGATCAGCTCGTGACGCATGGTGTGTTGGTAGGCCTTACGCATGTCGAGCACGAGTTCGGCGCGCTCGTCGGCGACCAGGCTCCTCTCGCCCTTGGTCAGGGTGTCGTGCAACACGACGCTGATGAGATCGTTGTCGATCGAGGTCCATGCTTTCGTAGGGCCGCGGCCAGTGTAGGACCGCATGATCTGAACAACGCGGTTCGAGATGCGCGCAGCAGCGGGCGCGTCTTCGTGGCAATCGAGACTGGTCTCGGGCATTTCTGGCTCGGTTCTCGTCTCTAGAGATGGACCGAAGGAGGGGCGAGACGTCAAGCAGCCTTCTTTCGATCGCGTGTCTCAACGGTCGAGAAACCCCGCATCGTCGACGAGAAACCCGCGTCTCCGCACTCTAGCGCGGTCTGCTCCGCCTGATGGGGGTCTCTGACCGGTGGCTACGGGCGATTAGGCGCCTGGATCTCCAACCGCTGACCGCGGCAGGAGGGTCTCGGCGGTTGCAGGATCCTCATCGTTGCTACGTGCGACTCTTGCCGGTCCAGAGGAAGCTCGCGTGTCGGCGTTGAACCCGTTCGTCGTCTGGATCGTGGTACCGTTAAGATGCGTCTAAGCACAATCCGGGCTCAGGCGAGTGCGCATATCGGTGGAGCGGCAGCAGCTCGGTTTTGAGCGCTGGTTGCAGTGGCCATCGCAGCCCAGATCCCGAGATGTTGGAGGGTGTACGTGCGACGTTTGAGAGGCCCGGGGAGCGCGTTTCCGCGCCCCATAAGTGCCGGTTTATCGCGGCATTTCGAGAAGAACGCGATCCGCTAGATGCGACAGCATCGTCTCGATCCGGGGACCACGAGGGCCGCGACCGGTGGCGCTCGCGTGGCTACCGACGGGATCCAGCGCCTCATGATCGGATCGGTCATCGACGACCACGGAACTCGCCTGACCCTGTCAGGCGAGTTGGATCTCCAGACAGCACCCGAACTAGATCTCTACCTTGAATCGATTCTTCGCGCACCGTCCACGCGAACCCTCTTGGATCTCACCCATATCGAGTTTATGGACAGTGCGGGACTCGGCGTGATCATCCGCCAACACCAGCAGGCTCAACTCAGCGGGCACCGTCTCGTACTGCGCCCAGGGCACGGACAAGTCCGACGACTACTTGAGCTGACAGGCCTCAACGAAGAACTCACGTTCGAGGACTCGTAGCATGCTCGAGAGGGGTGCCCCGTCCGGGGCCTGGCCCAGCCGAGAACAACCGTGCCTCTCCCCGGTTACGCGCTTCGGGCGCCGGTAACCGTAGCTTCCTGAGGCTCGAGAACAAAACTCTCGATCGCGATGTCCGGCTCGATGTGGTTGGCGCTGAGGAACGCGATCACTTTTCGGCCCGAAAGCTGTTCAACGCCTTCGACGAGATCGTTGCGCATCGTGTACTGATATGCCTGTCGTGTCTCGAGTACGAGTTTCTCGCGACCGTCCGCAAGGAGGCTGCGCTCTCCCTTGGTGAGGGTCTCTCGAAGCACAACGGTGATCAGGTCGGCATCGATGGACGTCCACGCCTTTGTGGGCCCACGGCCTGTGTAGGCGCTCATCATCTGAACGACGTGATTGGAGATGCGGGCTGCGACGGATGCGCCTTCAATCCGCTCAAAGTTGGATTCGGACATGCATAACTCAGTTCTCGTCTCACCGGGATGGACCGAAAGAAGTACCGAGACGGTTGCGTCTTCTTCTGTCCGCGTCTCCCAGAGGTCCGAGCAGGTCGTCCGACGAAGAACTCGCGCATCCAGACGGTACGCGATACATGTCTTCGCCGCGAGGAGAGGACGCCGAGACCACCTCGCAGCTGACCAGCGCCTACCAGACCGCGATGACGAGTTTGCGCGCTTGGGACTAGGGGAATGTGAATCTCGATGCATAGGGACAGTCAGAACAGCGCCAAGAAAGACCAGCGGAAACGCACGATAAAGCGCCGCTCCAAGGCTGAGACCGAGCGAGAGCTACGGGCGGCAAAGGAGATAAACGAGCTTCCTGGCGGTGCCGATGGAGGTGACGAGAGCCCGGCGGCCGATCGGCCTCCGGGGGCGCCGGCGAAAGAGGACAAAACGCCGCTGGGGGACACGGACCAGCACTCCTCGTCGGAACGTCTGCCGCCGCAGCGACGCAACTAACTGCAATCCAGTCGTGCCATCGCTGCTTCTGGGTGGTCATGGGCCGGTTCTTATCGGGGCGACCACACGTGATGGCATCTCAGGTGCACGTCTAGCAGCCGACGTCGCTGCTGGCGAGCTAGTGGTGCTCGACCTTCTCCACTGAATCGTCACTGAGCGGCGGAACGAGTTCGCCGTCCCAGGAGCGCAGTGGATGCGCACCACTGCGTTGCAGCCAGCGGCACGTGCACAGCGTGAAGAAGAAGACGATGATTGGGACGGCCCAGACCCCGGCGCGCCAGAAGTGGATCTGCGCCGTGTAGGAGATGTCGAGCCGGAAGAACAGTCTGTCGGTCGAGCCGATCATGAAGATGATCACGACCCAGCTCAGAAAGCCGGCTCCGACTGCCGTGCGTAGCGGTCGGTCGCGCGGCCGCTCGAGCAGGTGGTGGAGCTGGTGATCGCGGGTGATCCGTCGCTCTAGCCAGGGCCAGACGTACAGGACGACGAATACGAACCCTGGAAACGCGACTCCGCCCCAGAACGGGTTGGGGATGATCGTGCGCCCAGCGATTCGCGGCTCTAGGTTCGGCATCAGCCGCAGTGCGCCGATCAGCCAGCCGATGTACCAGTCCGGCTGAGCACCGTTCTCAGACAGGTAGACGTGGTAGGGCCCCCACTGCCAGATCGGATTGATCTGGATAAATCCGCCGAGCAGGAACAGGACCGACACAACCGCCAGCATCAGTCCGATCGAGCGCAAAGCGTAGGCGGGCCACATCGGCGTGCCGACGACGTTGCGCTCGCGCCGGCCGCGCCCGGGGAACTGCGAGTGGTGCTGGCGCATGATCATCGCCAGGTGCAGTGAGATCAGCACGGTCAGCGCCGCCGGGATCAGGAAAACGTGCAGGACCTCGAGCCGCGGTAGGAACCGCCCCGAACCGGGGAAGCGCCCGTCCCAAAGCAACGCCGAGAGCTGCCCGCCGACCACCGGCAGCGACATCGCGACCGAATATGCGATCGCGAGGCCCATTCCGGACAGGAGGTCGTCAACGAGCGAGTAGCCGGCGAAGCCTTCGAGGATCGCCAGCGTCAGCATCGTCAGTCCGATCGTCCAGTTGAGGTCGCGTGGCTTGCGGTACGCGCCGGTGAAGAACACACGCATCAGATGCAGCACGATCGCCGCGATGAAGACGTCCGCGGCCCAGTGGTGGGTCTGGCGCATCAGCAGTCCGACGGGCACGTCGAGGCTGAGGTTGAGCACCGAGCGATACGCCTCTGACATGTGCTCGCCATACAGCGGCGCGTAGTTACCGACGTACGTGACCTGGTGATCGCTGGGGACATAGAACAGCGTCAGGAAGATGCCCGTGATAACGAGCACGATGAAGGCGTAGAGCGCGACCTCTCCGAGCAGGAACGACCAGTGGTCAGGGAACACGTAACGCATCGCCCATTTGATCCCGCTGGCGGCGCCGATCCGCTCCTCATTCCAGCGGACAAAGCGCTCCGCCCGCCGCCGGACCATTCGACCAAGCAGGCTCATGTGGACTGCGGGGTGTGGACGTCGAACCAGGCTGGGCCGACATCCTCATCGAAGCCGCCGGCTGCGCGCAGGTGGCCGCTCGTGTCGACCATCACGGGCAGCTGCGGCAGCGGGCGACCCGCCGGCCCAAACAGCAGTTTGCCGCCCTCGCCCGGCAGGAAGGTCGAGTAGTGGCAAGGGCACGTAAATGCCGGCTGCGCGTCGCTCGTCGGCGCGAACGTGGGGTAGCGGTAGAGCGAGATCGCACAGGCGGCGTGCGGACAGATCTTCGAGAACGCCAGGATCCCGCGCGGCGCCCAGCCCGCGCGTGACGCGGGCAGGTGGATGTAGTGCCCCGGCAGCCGCACCACCAGTAGCGGCGCACCAAGCTGCTCCCAGTAGGCGTCCTCGGGCAGCGCCGTGTAGAAGCTTCCGATCTGGATCTCATCGGCGTGATACGGCCGGCCGTCCGTGTCCACGAACCGCACTCCGTGATGCCACGGTGTGTCATGGATCCGGGTCAGGCGGGGGCCCAGCGATGCCAGCGTCGTCACCACGGCGGTCGTCACCGCGACGCCGGCTGCGCCGCCGGCGCCGATCAGCAACAGCCGTCGGGAGATCCCCTCGCCGCCGGCCTGAACGATTTCGAGGATCTCTTCTGGGGAGTCCTCCGCGAGCAACTCGCCGCGGTCCTCGACGCTCGTCTCCTGGGGCACGACGAACTTGCCGGCGATGATCGCGCCCGCCGCCAGCAGGGCGAACATCCCGCCGATCGCGAGGCCGAGCAGCTGGTTGTTGCCGCCGTCGAGTGCGTAGACCGCGGTGAAACCAAAACCGAACAGGGCCGCCAGTGCCAGCAGCGTCGCGACCAGCAACTCAGCGCGCCTGCTCGCTGGCACTGTCCGCTCAGACACATCGTCGAGCTGCTCACGCACCGCCTCTACCTGCTTCGGCTCCAGCTCGTGCTTATGCCTCATGCGGAACATGCGCCAAGCAGCCACGGATGCAAGCAGGCGTCCAAGGAACTCAGCCATTCATCACATCCTTTCCCCGATCAGTCGGGCAACGATCACGAGCGCCAGCAGGCCCAGAAACCATGCGACGATCCCCTCCGGGATCGGCCCGATGTTGTCGATACCCCAGCCGCCCGGGTTGTACGGCTGGCGTGTCCAGGTCACGTAGCGCGCGAGCGCGTTAAGGTCGCGCTGGTTGAGCTGCGCGTTGTCGAAGCGCGGCATCAAGTACGGACCCATACGCACCGCCTCGGCGACCTGTCGTGCCGTCGCCTGCTGCAAATCCGGAACCTGGGCGCCGACCGTGATCCCGCCGCGCGCGACGATCGAGTGACAGCCGGCGCAGTTCTCGTCGAACAACTTGAAGCCGAGTGCGATGTTGCCGGCCGCAGGGTTGGCGCTCGGCGCCGGCGGGCCGCCGCCACGGTGCCGGATGTAAGCGATCAGCGCGTCGATCTGCCGCGGGTCGAACACGGGCGTTGCGCGCGTCGGCTCGGCGCGATTGTTGGCCAGCGGCATGCGCCCGGTCGAGAGGTAGAAGTCGACCGGGCCCGCGCCGACACCGATCAGCGCGGGTGCCGTCGCGCGACGTCCCTGTAGATCGAGCCCGTGACAGGACGCGCAGCTCTGGTCATACAGCTCGCGCCCTTGATCGATAAGCGCGGGCGAAGTGGATGTTGCGACGGTGTCCGCACCGGCACCTGGCGCGTCTGGCAGCTTCGTGGCGGCGGCATGCGTTGCCGCCGCCCTGCTCGCGTAACCCTGCGCCGGGCCCTGCGCCCACAGCATCAGCGCGCCGGCGGCCGACAACACCGCGACCAGCATCTGCAGCCGTCGCTTCACCGCGCCACCTCGTGCAGCTCCCGGGCGCGCTGGCGCCGCTCGGCGGCGAGCATCGATCTCAGCACGGCCACCAGCCCGACGGCGGCCATCAGCGTCGTACCGCCGACCCACATGATTGCCCCGGCGCGCTGCTGGTCGAGCAGGGCTCCCGGCCCGGCATATGCGGGATAGAAGAGCGTCTGATCGCGGTTCAGGTAGGCGCCGAGCAGCGTCATCGGCAGCATTGCGACCGTGATATAGCTGAGCTGACCGATCGTCCCGAGGCGGCGACGGGGAATGGGCTCGCCGAGCAGCGGCCACCACATCACGAAGCCCGCGAACAAGTAGGCGCCGTGCTGCGCGATGTGCAGTCCGTCGTGGCGCGCGCACGCGTCGAAGACGACGGGCACATGGGTGCCGAGCACTATCACCGCGAACAGCGTCAGGCACAAAGCGGGGTGGGCACGGCGCCCGACCGCAACCAGCCCGCGGCCGAAGCTGCGGCGAGGCCGGGGCGGCAAAGCGCGCAGGAGGTGGTGGACGGCGCGGCCGCTGAGCAGCAGCGCCGGTGCCACCTCGATCAGCAACAGGTGCTGGATCATGTGCCCGGAGAGGCGCTGGTCGTCGACCTCGAGGGCAGCGAGGATCGCGAGCAGGCCTGCCACGAACGCGAGCGTGCGAGGTTTCACCGGATTCCTCCGGCTCGCCGCTGGGCCTGTAGTTCGCGCGCGAGCCCGCCCAGCCCGACGGCGATCATGCCGGCGCCGAAGTAGATGAGGAAGTGGCCGAACGTCAGGCCGAACAGCAGCACTGCCAGGCCGATGGCGGTGAATGCCGCCGCGAAGCTCGCACGCGGGATCGCCTCGACGCCGCGGTGGGGCGGGCGAGCCAGGATGGCGCTGGCGGTCACGAGGATCGCGATCACCGCCGCTCCGAAGGTCGCCGTTTGGATCGAGATCCCGGCCCAGATCGCGTTGAGCGTGCCTGCAAGCGCCAGCAACAGCGCCCAGCACAGCAGTGGCAGTGCTCCGCTCCTCATGCGTTGGCACCTGCCGGGGCGGGGTCGGGGTTGGCTTTTCTGGCGTCGTCCTCGGTCTGTTCGCGTAGGTCGAGCAGCGGTGCATAGGAGCGGATCGGGGGCAGCGGGCGATCGAAGTTGAGCGGCGGCGGGGGTGAGCTTGTCGCCCATTCGAGCGTATGACCGAGCCACGGATCATCGCCGGCGACGACGCGGTAGCGCAGAGATACGGCGACGTTGACGAGGAACACCAGGACCGCGATCGCGATCACACCGGAACCGGCCGTCTCGATGCGGTTGAGTGTCGCCCAGCCCGGATGCGTGGCGTAGCGGGCGACGCGGCGCGGCATCCCGTCCTCGCCGAGAAAGAACATCGGCAGGAAGGTCATGTTGGTGCCGATCGTCAGCAGCACCAGGTGCACGCGCCCGAGACCCTCACGCAGGCGAACGCCGGTGATCTTCGGGAACCAGTGGTAGACGCCGGCGAAGAAGCCGAACACGCTGCCGGCGAACAGCGTGTAATGGAAGTGCGCGACGACGAAGTAGCTGCCGTAGGCGTTGTAGTCGAGCACCGGTGAGGCGACGAAGATCCCGGTCAGGCCGCCGATCAGGAACTGGATGAAGAACGTCAGCGCGAAGAGCATCGAGCAGCGCAGCACGATTGCGCCTCCGACGAGCGTGCCGATCAGGTCGAAGTACTCGATCCCGGCCGGGACCAGCAGCAGCGTCGAGGTGAACGCGAAGTACTCGTTGGTGACCCCGCCGGTGACGAACATGTGGTGCGCCCACACGCTCATCGACAGCACCGAGAAGGCCATCATCGACACCACAAAGGCCGTGTAACCGAACCAGCGCTTGTGCGCACCGACCGCCACCGCCTCGGCAGCTGCGCCCAGGTAGGGGAAGAACATCACGTAGACGACCGGATGGCCGAAGAACCAGAACAGGTCCTCGTAGTCGATCGCGCCCGCGAACCCGGTGAAGATCTGGCCGCCATGGCGGTCGATGTACAGCAGCGCCAGCGCGATCACGAGGACAGGAAAGGCGCCGATCACCATCAGCACCGTCACCAGCGCCGTCCAGGTGAAGACCGGCATCCGCAGCACCGTCATTCCCGGCGCCCGGCGGCGCGCGATCGTCATCGCGATGCAACAAGCCATAACCAACATTCCGAGCGTCGCCAGCAGCACGCCAAGTACCCACAGATCCTGGCCGACGCCAGGTGTGTAGGTGCCGTTCGACAGCGGTGTGTAAGAGGTCCAGCCGTCCTGGCCCGGACCGGAGTCGGTGAACCAACCCGACTGCATCACCAGCCCACCTGAGAACCACAGCCAGAAGCCCGCCAGCGCCGCCCGCGGCCCGCTGATCGTGCGCGCTCCGATCTGCAACGGCACGAGGTACATCGCCATCGCCAATGCCATCGGCGTGACGAACAGGAAGATCATCGTCGAGCCGTGCATCGTGAACAGCTCGTCGTAGCGGCTGTTGGACAGCAGCTGACCGTTGGGCTCGGCCAACTGCGCGCGCATCAGCAGCGCGAACACCCCACCAAGAAGGAAGAAGAAGAGTGAGAGGGCGCCCAGGTTCAGGCCGATGCGCTTGTGATCAGTGCTGATCGCGATCATGGCCGCGTCTTGCCGCCACTCGCCAGCCAAGCACGGAACCGTGATGGCGTCACGGCGTCGACCGTGAACAGCATCTCTGCGTGCAGCAGCCCACAGAACTCGGCACAGGAGCCGGAGAACTTGCCTGCCCGGTCGAAGTCGAGCGTGACCGACTCGACCGTTCCCGGCATCGCATCACGCTTGAACCGCAGCTGTGGGATCCAGAACGAGTGGATCACATCGACCGACCTGAGTCGAAAGCGGACCGACTCGTTGGTCGGCACGACCAGCGGCTGCTGGCCGACGGCGCCGCTCTCGTGCGTGATGCTGTGGCCCGGATAGCGAAAGATCCACTCCCAGCGGGCGCCGGTGACATCGATCGTGATCGCCGGGTGCTCGCGGGCCGAAGCGACGTCGACCTGATGCTCGGCGCCGAAGGTGACATAGAGCAGGAACGCCGCCACACACGTCAACACGACCGCGTAGCCGATCTCCAGTGAGTTAGCCTCATGCCACCGGGCCGCTGTTGGACGGCCGCGATAGATCAGCGTCGCGCCGATGATCGTCATCGTAAAGAGCGCGAACACCCCTATGCCGATCGGGACATAGATGCTGAACACCCGTCCATACACATGTCGGGTGTCGATTATCGAGAACGCCCGCAACTGCGTGTCTCCCGCGATTGAATAAGGCCTGCCGCTTCTCCTACCCGCATCCAACCTGGCGGTACACGCGGCACAAGCCACTACATCGGGCTGCGCCGGTTTTGCTCCTCGCCGCCTGGGTAACGCGGTCCCAAGGGCAAGACGACGAGACGACGAGACGACGACGAAAGGAAGAACAGATGCCTTGGGCTGAGTCGACCGCAGCGCCGCGGCAGAACTCGCTGAAACGGCATGAGTAACGCGAGCGCCCGCTTCGCGTCGGTGCTGTTGACGATCACATCCGGCGCCGTGCTCGGGGTCGGTGCATTCACCCTGGGACCGGGTACGGAGCGCTGGCTCGCTTTCGGCGTCGGATGCGCGGTACTGACGGCGGTGGGCTTGGCGTTCCTTGCGCCACGGAGGGGAGCTGTTCAGCGGTTGCTTGATCTTCCGACGGTGCTGACGGGCGCATGGCTGGTCGTCTGCTCGCGGGCGATCGAGAGCGCCGGCGCCGGCGGCTCCGGTCATGCCGTCAAGTGGTTCAACCTTGCCGCAGGCGCTGTGTTATGTGGCGCAGGCATAGTCGGCCTGTTGCTGCATGAGTTCGAGCTTGAGCGCGACCTTGAGCGCGTGGCGGACGAGTCCTGGGCCGTGCGGGCGATGCGAAATCAGGCGCGTGCCAGCCGGTCCGGATCGGGCGACGGCGCGCATGCATCGATGATTACCGAACAGGAGTACGCAGATGCGATTTCGCGGTCCGCTGGCTGACAGTTACGGCGCGGCTGCGCTGCTGGTCGCATTCGCGTTGATCCCGTATCTGGCGCTGACCTCGGCGATAATGCCGCTTCAGCACGTGATCTCCGGGCAGGTCGGTCTGTCCGCGCAGGCTTTGCAGAACGCGACCGGGATGGCAAATGCCGGCTACGCCTTCGGCACTCTCCTGGCGGTGCAGTTGGCGGTACGGATGCGACCGCGACGCCTGCTCCTCTCGTATGCAGCGTTGCTCGTGGTCGGCTCGGTCATGACCGCCTTGGCGATCACCCCGGGCATGTTCGTCGCCGGGCACGTGGTCCAGGGCCTCTGCACCAGCCTGATGCTGATCGGCGCAGTGCCACCGCTCGTTACCCGTTGGCCGGCCAACCGCATGCCGGTGACGGCGGCCATCATGAACCTCTGCATCTTTGGCGCAGTGGCACTCGGACCGGTGATTGGGCAAATCCAGGCAGCGGCTGACGCGTGGCGGCCACTTTTCTGGCTAGCGACCGGCGCGTCAACCGTTGCGCTGCTATTGGTGCTGCTCACCTGGGAGGATGATCCGGCGCCCGAGCCTCGCGGAAACTGGGACCCTGTGTCGTTGATCCTGGCTGGTGGCGGCTGTGCCGCCGCATTCTTCGGCGCCTCCGAGCTGACCACACATCGCATGCTCAGCGTGATTGTGTTCCTGCCGCTGCTTGCCGGCGCGGCGGCCGTCGCGATCCTGGTGGTTCATCAAGCAGTGGCCCGGAATCCGCTCGTGCCCGTCCGAGAACTGATCTCCACCAAACCGGTGGTCGGCGTTATCGCGGCGATGGCGGCCGGCGCCGCGTCGGTCCCGGCGATCGAACTCGTCGAGCAGGCGATCACCGGCACCGGATCGCCTGCTCATCTCGGGTCGCTGTTCTGGCCGTTCTTCGGCGGGGCGCTGCTCACGGCGGTCATCTTCGGGCTAGCGCTACGGACGCGGATGCTCGCGGCGATGGTGTTCATCGGCCTAGCGATCCTGGCTGGAGGGATCGCGGTGACCACGGGCGTCGCGCATGGGCCGCATTCGCTGGTCGCTACAGGATCGGGCATGATCGGTATCGGCGTTGGGGCAGCGGTCGCTCCGGCACTGTTCGTCGCCGGCTACTCGGTCAGAGCGATGTACATCCAACGCGTGCTTGCCCTCGTCGAGCTGCTGCGCGCGGTCGCGGCATTCCTCACCGCGCCAATCCTGCTGCACCTGGCGTTGACCACCGACGGCGGCCCGACGCGTGCCGGAATCACCACTGGCCTTTGGATCTGCTTTGCCATCGCCGCGACGGGACTACTGCTGTCGCTCTACGTGTTCGTGCTCGGGCGAGCACGGCTGGAGCGGCCGGACATCGAGAAGTGGCAGGAAGGTAAGGAACCAGCCTGGAATTCTCCTCCGCTTGCGGACGGCATTCGACATGAAACCCTCGAGCGCGCACTGCTGCGTAGGTGAGCGCTGGGGGGTAGACCTGGGCCGGACGCGGGTAGTGACCAAGCGTGGGCGAAGCAGACGTCAAGGTGAAGCTCATGATGCGGATCGCGAAGCGCGAGAAGACCCGTCGAGCCCGTCAAGCGAGACAACTCAGCGTTCTTCCGCAGAGGATCTGGCTTACCGGAAGCGCACCGAGCCGTGGCGACAAGTCGTTGCTCGAGCAGTCCCAGCGGTTAGGAGTGCAACGGAAGACACGTTCGCAAGGCGAGAGGGCGGCAAGCAGGACGCGTCCGTATTAGTTCGAGATCGTTTCTACAGAAGAGGAGTCTCATGTCACTCGGAACACTGAATGACGTATTTGCCGACCAGATCGAAGATCTCTATAGCGCGGAGACACAACTGGTTGAGGCGTTGCCGAAGATCGCGAGCGCCGCAAGCGATGAAAAGCTGCAGGAAGCATTCAAGGCGCATCTGAACCAGACGCGCGGGCATGTTCAGCGTCTACAGCAGATCAAGAACGACCTCGGCATCAACGGTTCTCAGGAGTGCAAGGGTATGGTCGGTCTGCTTGAGGAAGGCGAGGAGATCCTCGGCGAGCCCGGCGGCGGGGCATCGAAGGATGCCGCGATCATCGCCGCCGCTCAGCGCGTCGAGCACTACGAGATCGCCGCTTACGGGACGGCTCGGACACTCGCCGGCGAGCTCGGATACAACGACGCCAAGAGTTTGCTCAACGAGACTCTAAGCGAAGAGAGCGCAGCAGACGAACTCCTCACCAAGATCGCTACTGGCGGACTTCTACGGAGCGGTCTAAACGCAGAGGCAGCCCGCTCTTAGGCGGAAGAACGTGCGCGCCGCCGCGGCTATCGGAGGGTTGCTTCGGACCCTTCGCGTCCGCGGCGGCTGGCGTGTCGGCAATTCCGAGCCGTCCGACCCCCGCTCCCTCTGGCATCCCACGCCAGCAAGCGAGAGACGAACACGGCCCCTGGTTGCCTGGCGCACGGAGCCGCGTCGCAGCGCAACCGGGGCCTGCGCGGCCGCCGGACACATATCTGGTACCGACGACTCCTCCTCTGCCTGATCGCAGCGCGCCAGTGCTGACCTTGCTGAATGTCTTGGGACAGCATCCGACGGTAAGCACTGCCGCCGCCCCGCGGCGTATAGCCTGCAACCGTTCGACGTGATCCTGCTCGTGGCACTCGGGTGACCTCTTGCAACACGGCATCACTCAGAGTGATCGGTCGGTGGCCGGCACGCTAATCGCCACTCAGTGATCACACTGCTGTCAGTCGCGGGCCTTGCTTCCGCACCTCCACCACCGTCGCGAGGGCGTGCTGATCAACCTCGCCTCAGTTCGGGCGAGAGTCTCCACACCAGACGTCAGCGCCTACGTAACAAGTAAATTCGCGGTCCGCGCGTTCAAGCGAATGCCTACGCCAAGAACTCGGTGAGTTTCCGGAATCGGCGTCGCCACGATCCTGCCACAGGCCGTCGACCGCAGCGTCCCGAACACGAGGTGACCTACCGCTACCTCGGGCGGGCGGTAGAGCTTATGCACTCGGTCCTGCCACGCTTTTATCAGCGAGTTGCCCCGGCGGCATTCGCGGCCGGTAATTACAGCTCGCAAACCGCTGAAAGCGGCCCCGGCAATGTGCTCGAGCCACTCGGACCCCACAGCGTCAGTGAACAGTGGCGCCAAAGCAGACGACCAGAACTTATGCGAGCACTGTTCTCAGCTATGGCTAGAGGACTGGCTTCGTAGCCTGATCCTCGGCGCTTTTCGGCTGTGTGTGGGCCGGCGCCGGGCGGGCTCCGTCCAGTAGCCGCGGCCAGCGGGCCGCGGCTACCGGCTACTTGCTGGCGGTCCGGCGTTTCTGCCCGACCGCCCGGATCAGTTGGGCCTTGCCCATCTTCGAGCGACCATCGATCCCCAGCCGAGCCGCCTCGCGGCGTAGCTCGGTCACGGTCATCGCGCCGGCGCCGGAACCAGTTCCAGCCTTCGCGCCGCGCTTGCGGGCCGCTGCCTTCGCGCCTTCGCGCCCGAGCGCGGAGCGTGTCTCGGAAGACAGGTGGGAGATGGTCCGCCCCGTGCGTGCCGCGCTCTGTGCCTTCTTGACGTTGCGCTTGGCGGCTTCGCGCTGCTTTTGAGTGGCCATGGTCTGGGTCCTACCCGGGCGAGGCTCGTTTATCCATGCTCCCGAGGGAAAAGCGAGCCTGGCAGATAGACGTATCCGGATCACGTACGGAAGGCGGTTGGCTATGAGCACGACGACTGGATCCCGGGATGGGAATGGCCACGTTGGATAAAGCGACGAGTACCTCACGGAGGTAGGCGAATGGCGTGACCACGCACGCGTGATGTTGCTCGCTACTGCGATTCACGGGATCTGGGGCGTCGCCGGGTACGTGACGATCGGCGCCGCGGTTACCGCCTTCTACACCGGCAGCGCGATGCTGCTGGCTAGCGCTTGGGCCGGACCGGGTTGCCGCTTGGCGAATACAGCCGCGACGCGAACGTCCCGGGAGGCCAACGCGTCTATCCGGTCCAGTTTCGCCCCGGCGAACCGGGCGTGCGGCGGGGCAGTGATCGGAGCCAGGCTTCAGTCGCCCTGCGGATAGCGCCGACCCGAGGACTCCCGTCGGTCGCTGTGGGTGGGCGAATGCTGCCTGTCCGTGTACCGGTATGGGGCGGCGGGTAGTGCCAAGACGTGCTCGGGACTGGTAACGGCCGCTTCGAGGGGATCGACACTTGGGTGCCGGCCGCCGTTACGTGCCCGCTTCAGAACGTGCCCGCTATCAGATCCACGATGGCCTACGCGGCCGCGGGGGAGGACGTATGAAAAAGCTTGTCTCTGACCATATTCTCGAGCGGCTCGGTGCCTGGGGGGTGACCCGGATCTACGGTTACCCGGGTGATGGGATCAACGGGATCGTGGGTGCGCTGGATCGTGCGCAGGATTCGTTGGAGTTCGTACAGGTTCGGCATGAGGAGATGGCGGCCTTTATGGCTTGTGGGCACGCGAAGTTCACCGGGGAGGTGGGAGTCTGCCTGGCAACGTCGGGGCCAGGCGCAATCCATCTCCTCAACGGCCTGTACGACGCCAAGCTCGACCACCAGCCTGTCGTTGCGATCGTAGGACAGCAGGCGCGCACTGCCGTCGGCGGCAATTATCAGCAGGAGGTTGACCTCCAGACGCTGTTCAAGGACGTGGCCGGCGAGTACGTTCAGACCGCCAGCACCGCCGCTCAGATTCGCCATCTGATCGATCGGGCGGTGCGCACCGCTCGTACCGAACGGACGGTCACGTGCTTGATCATCCCCAACGACCTTCAGTTGGAGGAGGCCGTGGAGGCGCCGCCGGCGGTTCATGGCACCGTCCACTCTGGGACTGGCTTCATGGTGCCGCGAGTCGTTCCGCACGATGATGATCTTGCGCGCGCGGCGGAGATCCTCAACGCCGGTGAGCGTGTGGCGATGCTGGTTGGAGCGGGAGCGCTGAATGCAGAGGCCGAGGTGATCGCGGTCGCGGATCTGCTCGGGGCAGGGGCCGCGAAGGCGCTGCTCGGCAAGGCGGCATTACGCGATGACCTGCCGTGGGTGACCGGCTCGATCGGACTTCTCGGCACGAAACCGAGCTGGGATCTGATGCAGGACTGCGACACGCTGTTGATGGTCGGGTCGAGCTTCCCCTATTCGGAGTTCTTGCCGGCCGAGGGGCAGGCACGGGGCGTTCAGATCGACATCGATGGGCGCATGCTCGGGATTCGCTATCCGATGGAGGCCAATCTCGTCGGTGACGCGGCCGAAACCCTACGCGCGCTTATCCCCCGGCTGGAAAGAAAGCAGGATCGTGGCTGGCGCGAGCAGATCGAGGCGAACGTCACAGCGTGGTGGCGGCTAACGGAGGAGCGTGCGCATGAGACGGCCGATCCCATCAATCCTCAGCTGGTGTTCTGGGAGCTGTCGAAGCGGCTCCCGGATGGCGCGATCCTATCGGCTGATTCAGGCTCGTCGGCGAACTGGTTCGCGCGCGACCTGCAGCTCCGAGAGGGCATGATGGCGTCGCTTTCTGGGACCCTCGCTTCGATGGGGCCTGGAGTCCCCTACGCGATCGCTGCGAAGTTCGCTCATCCGCACCGGCCCGTGATCGCACTGGTCGGCGATGGCGCGATGCAGATGAATGGCAATGCCGAGTTGGTCACGATCGCGAAGTACTGGGAGCGTTGGCATGACCCTCGCTTGATCGTGCTGGTTCTGAACAATCGCGACCTCAACCAGGTGACCTGGGAGCAGCGAGCGATGTCGGGTGACCCCAAGTTCGGCGGGACGCAGTCTCTGCCCGATTTCCCGTATGCGAGCTATGCGGAGATGATCGGGTTGCGTGGGATACGCGTCGACGACCCGGCGCGTATCGGCTCCGCGTGGGATGACGCCCTCGTCAGCGATCGCCCAGTCGTTTTAGAGGCGATCACGGATCCTGAGGTGCCGCCACTCCCGCCACACATCACTGTCGAACAGGCCCGATCCCTGATGGCGGCGTTGCGAAAGGGTGACCCAGGAGCGGGTGAGGTGATCAGGCAGTCCTTCAAGCAGAAGCTTGTGGAGTTCCTGCCCGGCCGGTGAGCTCCCCGCTTCAACCCATCACCTCGATCACAGTCGCCGCATATGCAATTCCGACCGACGCACCCACGGTCGCGGTGTCGCGCGCAAGCCGGGCGGCCTCTCCGAGGTTTCGTACAACGCCGTGACCGGACCGCCGCCGTTGGCACCGGGGTCATTGACGATGGTCGGGACGATCTCGAGCTAGCCCACGAGACGTCTACTTCCGAGCCGAAGGCCAGATCTGCGCGTTGAGCGCGCCCCGCCGGGGTAGAGAGAATCCCATGTACCTAACACTGATGTTGGTCCTTATCGCGGTGTTTTGTGTGTTCGCCGGCATCTTTTCCGGTGGAATCTTCACGATCATCCTCGTGCCGGTCGCAGCCATCGCCGTCGTCTCGGCTGTGGCGTACCTGCTCATGGCTCGCGCCGCCGGTCTCGAGGCAGCCCGTACCCCCAATCCGACCAAGCAGCCAACCGGTGAAGAGAAGCCGGCCCCGAATGCACCCGGCGAAGTACCGGCAACCCCAGAGGACTACGTCGACGCTCTTCGCAGGGCTCAGTGACGAACCGCAGCCAGGAAAGAGGGCCCATGAAGGTTGGTTACCTCTTGTCGTGTGAGGAGTGGGGACCGGACGAGCTGGCCGGTCACGCGGTCAAGGCGCAAGATCCCGGTTTCGGACGTTGGAACTTGTGACCGAAGACATGATCACCGAGCAGATTCCATGCGGGCCTGGCATCGACCGCCATATCTCCGCGCTGCGTGATTACGAGGACGCGGGGGTGGGCGAGGTCTATGTCCAGCAGGTCGGTCCCAACCAGGATGACTTCTTTGCGGCTTACCGGGAGCATGTGCTGCCGAGCTCCCAGAGCGGCGAGCAGCTCGCGCATGCGAGCAGCAGATGAGTCGCTTGCGCAGCTTGGCCGTGGGCGCGCTGCTCGGTGGCCCGCTCTATCTGGTACTGATCGACACGGTCGACACACCGGAGCTCATCGCAGGTGGGGTGGCGACGCTGCTCGCGGCCGCCGTCTACGAAGTGTCGTATTCGCAGGGATTCGCGGACGCAGCTTTCAGAGTCCGCGATCTCATGAAGGTGGGACGGGCGTTCGCCCAGGTGCCGCGGGGGATCGCGGTCGTCTCGCTCGAGATCGTTCGGCAAACGGTGCGGCCGCGCTCCACTCGCGGCCGCATCAGTTCACGACCGTTTGAGACGGGCAACGAGGACGGCTACGACCTGGGGAGGCGAGCTATGGCTGAGGCGCTAGGCTCGCTAGCGCCGGACTCGTTCGTCATCGGAGTCGACCCGGATCGTGACGAGCTGCTCGTGCACCGGTTCCGGCAATGAACGTTTGGATCCTCGCGTCGATCGTGCTTCTCGCGGCGCTGCTTCCATGCGTTGGTGTGTGTCTGTTCGCCGGTGAGGCGGACGCGTTGGCGGCTGTCGAGGCCGCGTCGGTGATTGTGACCACGGCGCTGATGCTGTTGTCCGAGGGCTTTCATCGGCAGCCGTTTATCGACCTCGCGGTCACGTTCGCGATCGTCTCGACCGTTGGTTCGTTGGCCTTCGCCCGGATGATGGAGGCGGACATATGAGATTCGCAGTCGCGGTGGGACTGCTCTGGGTTGGCGTTGGACTGGAGCTTCTCGCGGTGCTTGGTGTGTGCGTGATGCGGGATGCCTTTGACCGCCTGCACTGCGTCTCGCTGGCGGGATACGGGGCACTTGTGATCGCAGTCTCGATCCTGGTGCGCGAGTCCTTCTCGTTGATCGGGGACAAGGCGCTCCTAACAGGGGCGCTGGTCGTGCTGCTCAGCCCGGTGATGCTGCACACAACGATGCGGAGCCTGCGGATCCGTCTCTACGGGGACTGGCGGCGCGGCGACCAGGACGACATCGCGATCGAGAGGACGAAATGACCGTGCTGCAGGTGACGGCCCTCGCGCTGGTTGCGATCGTTGGGACAGCGGTCGTGTTGGTGCCTGTACCGCTGCGGCAAGCGCTGACGCTCGCCCTCTACGGCTTCGCGCTGACGATCCTGTTCTTCAGCTTCCAGGCACCGGACGTGGCGCTGTCTGAGATCGTCGTCAGCGGTGTCGGCCTCCCGGTGATCATCCTCGCGGCTCTGCGCAGGCTGGCCGACGAAAAGCCGGACCCGGAATCACACCAGGAGGATGAGTGAGTCGCCGCGGTCGGCTGTCACTCTTCGCCGTGTCCGGTGCGGGGTTTCTTGCGGTGCTTCTGATCGGGCTGCACGCGCTGCCCCCGTTCGGCGATTACCACGGCGTCTACGAGCGCGTGATCGCACGCGTCGAGCTGCCAGCCCGCCATGCCACCGATTACGTGACGGCGCTCAACTTCGATCTGCGCGCGTTCGACACCCTCGGCGAGGAGTTCATCCTGTTCGCGTCAGTCACTGCGGTTGCGCTTCTGTTCCGGCACGCCCGTCACGAGGAACGGCGCGATCGCAGACGCGATCTCGCCGAGCATCGGTTCCGCGGTGCCAGCGACTCGCTACGGGTGCTGTCACTAGTGCTGGTGACGATCATCACGTCGCTCGGTATCTACCTCGCACTGCACGGCGCGCTTACTCCCGGTGGCGGCTTTCAGGCCGGCGTTGCGCTCGCCGCCGGCCCGATCACGATTGCGCTCGGGGGTCGTTACCTGACGATGAAACGGATCACACCTGACCGGGGGGTCGAGGTGCTGGAGTCTCTAGGTGCGGCGGCCTACACGCTGATCGGCGTTGGGGGTCTGATCTTCGGCAGCGTTTTCTTTGAGAACTTCCTGCCGTACGGCACGGCGGATCATCTGCTGTCGGCCGGAACGATGCCGCTGTCGAGCATCGCCGTCGGACTGGAGGTCACAGGCGGGCTGCTGCTGGTCTTTACCGAGTTCCTCGATCAATCGCTGGTTTCGGATCGTCCCTCTGCGCCCGGAGGTTCGCGATGAGCTTCCTGCCGTTCGCGGTCGCGGCATGGCTGTTCGTCGTCGGCCTGTGGGGCGTGGTGTCGAGCACACATCTGGTCCGTACGGTGCTCAGCCTGTCAGTCGTGCAGTCCTCCACTTATCTGGTGCTGCTCGGCGTCGGCTACCGCGTTGGCGGCAAGGCCCCGATCGTCGCTGATATCTCGCCCCGATCGGTGCTCGTCGACCCCGTCGTGCAGGTCCTGGTGCTGACCGACATCGTGATCGAAGCGACGGTCACCGCGTTGCTGCTCGCGCTGGTCGTCCAAGCCCACCGGCGCTTTGGAAGCGTCGATCCGGCTCGCCTGCGCACCCTGCACGACTGAGGGACTGACCGTGTCCCACCTCGCTGCGCTGCCCGTGGCGGTGCCGTTCCTCGCAGCATCGCTGCTCGTCGCCACCGGCACCTTCACGCCGCGCTGGCTCAACGACGGTATCGCCGGTGGCAGCGCCGTCGCCGTCGCGGCGATGTGCGCGCTGCTCACGCGCGCCGCGGTGCGCACCCCGATCGCCTACTGGCTCGGGGGCTGGCGACCGCACAACGGCATCGCCATCGGCATTTCACTCTCGATTGATCCGTTCGGCGCTGCACTCGCGACCTTCGCAGCCCTGATGGTCGTCGCCGCGTTCGCGTACTCGATCCGCTACTTCGATGCGGTCGCAGGGCTGTTCCACGCGCTGATGCTGCTGTTCATGGCAGCGATGGTCGGCTTCAGCCTGACCGGGGACCTGTTCGACCTGATCGTGTTCTTCGAGTTGATGAGCGTCGTCGCCTACGGCCTGACCGCATACCGGATTGAGGAACGCGCCCCGATCCAGGGCGCGATCAACTTTGCGATCACGAACAGCGTCGGTGGCTACTGCATGTTCATCGCTGCCGCCTTGCTTTACGCGCGCACCGGCGCCCTGAACATGGCGCAAATCGGCGCCGCGCTCGACGGGCGCCACCCCGATGCGCTGGTGATCGTCGCGATGGTGCTGCTGTTCCTGGGGTTCTTGACCAAAGCGGCGATTGTGCCGCTGCATTTCTGGCTCGCAGACGCCCACGCTGTCGCACCTGTCCCCGTATGCGTGCTCTTCAGCGGCATCATGGTCGAACTCGGCCTATACGCGGTCGCGCGGCTCTACTGGGAGATCTTCGCCGGCGTCCTCGGCCCACACGCCGACGCGCTTCGGGCAATCCTCATCGCAGCCGGAGCGACCACAGCACTACTCGGCTGCTGGCTGTGCCTTCTACAACGTCACATCAAAAGATTGCTGGCGTTCTCGACGATCAGCCACGTCGGGCTCGGTTTGTGCGGTATCGGCCTGCTCAATGCCCACGCGCTTGCAGGTGTCGCACTGTACGTCGTCGCGCATGGGCTGACGAAGGCGGCACTCTTCATGCTGACCGGCACACTGCTACACAGATTCGCCACCGTCGACGAATTTGACCTTCATGGCCAAGGCCGGCCGATGCCCGTCGTCGGTGGATTGTTCGCGCTTGGCGCACTGCTGCTCGCCGGGCTGCCACCATTCGCACTATTCCGCGGAAAGGCGGAGATCGAAGCGGCCGCCTCAGCCACCGGATACGGCTGGCTCACCGCCCTCTTTGTAATCGTTGGCGCTGCCACCGGCGGCGCGGTGTTGCGAATCGCTGGCCGCGTGTTCCTGGGCTGGGGGCCCGACGAGGGACCTGACCCGAGCCAAGCGCGTGCCGCCGAGGAACGACTCGACGAAACCCGCGAACCACGCGACCACACCCCACCGCTCATGATCATCGTCCCGGCCGTGCTGCTGACACTCGCACTCACTGTCGGCTTCATCCCCGGCGCCGTGCCGTGGCTCGAACGTGCCTCCGCTCAGTTTGTCGACCACCGCTCCTACGCCGCCTGGGTACTGCATGGAGCTACAGTGCAATTCCCGCACGCCGCACTCTCGTCTGCCTCGCTGCTTGAGATCTTGAGTTCGTTCGGCAGCGTCGCGCTGGCCCTGCTGTTGGCGTTCATCGGTCTCTTCGGCAGACCGCTGCGCGAAGCACTGCCCGCGGTCGTCAGAGATCCGTCGCGCGCACTCGTCAAACGCGTCCGGCATCTGCACTCCGGCCACATCGGCGACTACATCGCCTGGTGGACCACCGGCGCCGCCGCATTCGGCGCCGTCTGCTTACTGGCGCTGCGATAGCCGATCCAGCGAGTATCGGCCGTGGGGAAGCGACTACGATGGCTGCCGGCTTCGACCGGCGAATTGCACGTCACCTCAGCCCGGATGGTGCGACGGGCCCCGGCGCTTTTGCTCGGCGTCCCGACGGTACTTCTCGGTCAGTCTCATCGGCCGGCGTCCTCGTGCTGGTGGAAGCGGTCATTGCCGACCCGGGACTGGCGGAGAATCGCGGCGCTCAGCGAACCGTTCCACCCGCGTCCCGCCCCCGCAGCTTGTACCACGCCAGGACCGAATGGCCTTACGCGATCGATAGCTCGAAACTTCCTAACCGGGAGACCCGCACCGAAGCGCAGATTTCAGCCGCTGGCGGTTTGGTGGTGCGCGACAGCGAACACCGGACATGCCCACAGCGCCTCGAGATCCAGCTTGGCGCGATGATCGTGGATCTCGACGCCGACACACAATGATGCTTGCCCGCCCGCTCGTTTTGGGCTCTAGCGGAAGCGGGTAACAACGGCAAGATGCCTTCAGCGCATGGACGCCCCGTCACACGAGATCGCGCGATTGCGTGCGCAGAGCGTCTGCAAAGCTGGACGGAAGCAGGGCATGAACTTGGCATCGCGGCAGGGCTCGCATTTCTTGTGGGCACCGGGGTGCCGGCGGACGGTAGCGGCGCGCCGGAACTGAGTGAGGGAGTTGCAGGCGCACCCGCGCTGACAAGTCCGCAGGAGCTTGTCAACTCGCATGGGCACAATCCTCTGCGCAGCGAGCTTGTCGATGCCTGGGTGGTGGGCCGGGCCTCCCGGGACCTTGAGTCCTGAAATGTGGCCGGTGCTTAGACAGTTGGCGGGGGAGGACCCACTTGCGCGCGGCCCAGCTGCTAAATCGATGGGGTCAAAGCATCTTGAGGCGCGAACCGCGACCGCCGACCGAGTCGTGAAGTCCGTCTGTCCTTACTGCGCGGTCGGTTGTGCGCAGAACGTTTATGTGAAGGACAATCAGGTCGTCCAGATCGAAGGTGACCCGGATGCTCCGCATTCGCGTGGGCGCTTGTGCCCGAAGGGGTCGGCAACCCTGCAGCTGACCACCGGAGCGTCGCGCGAGCATTTCGTTCTGTATCGGCCGCCGTACGCCGCTGATTGGCAGCGACTGGATCTCGAGACCGCTATGGAGATGGTTACCGAACGCGTGATTCGCACGCGCGAGGAGGGTTGGGAATGGGAGCGTGACGGCAAGCGGACTCGCCGCTGTATGAGCATCGCCGGGCTCGGTGGGGCGACGCTTGATAACGAGGAGAACTACCTGATCAAGAAGTTGCTCACGGCGCTTGGGGTGATCCAGATCGAGAATCAGGCGCGCGTCTGCCACAGCTCAACCGTGGTGGGTCTGGGAACCTCGTTCGGTCGCGGCGCATCTAGCACTTTGCCGGGCGATCTCCAGAACTCCGACCTGATCGTCCTCGAGGGTTCGAACATGGCCGAGGCGCACCCGGTCGCCTATCAGTGGGTGGTCGAGGCTAAGAACCGAGGCGCGACAGTCATCCACGTCGATCCGCATTACAGCCGCACGAGCGTGCTCGCGGACATGTTCGTGCCGATCCGACCAGGCACTGACATTGCGTTTCTGGGCGGTGTGATCAGCCACGTTCTGCAGACAGAGTCGGACTTCCGGGAGTACGTGCTCGCCTACACGAACGCACCGACGATCATCGGTGAGGATTTCGAGGACGCAAACGCCGACGGTCTCTTCTCTGGTTATGACTCCGAGAAGCGCGAGTACGACCCGACCAGTTGGCAGTACGAAGGCGCTTTCGTCGCCGCAGCCGCGGGGCAACGGGATCAGGAAGGTAGCCTTCGGCGTCTGGGTTCCGGCGGCGAGGGCCAAGCGGGCGCAGAGGCGCGCGGCCAGCCGACGCTGGATCTGACGCTTAGCCATCCACGCTGCGTCTATCAGATACTGAAGCGGCACTACGCCAAGTACACGCCTGAGATGGTGGAGAGAGTCTGCGGTATACCGCAAGACCTGTTCCTCCGGGTCTGTCGCCTTTTCATCGAAAACTCAAATCGCGAGCGCACAACAGCATTTGTCCATGGCGTCGGCTGGACACAGCACACAATTGGGTCCCAATACATCCGCTGCGCATCGATACTGCAGCTGCTGCTGGGCAACATGGGGCGCCCGGGCGGCGGCGTCATGGCGATGCGAGGCCATGCGTCGATCCAGGGCTCAAGTGACATCCCAACCCTGTTCGACACGCTGCCGGGATACATCCCGATGCCTCACGCCCAGCAGCAGGAGGGCCTCGATGCGTTTATCGAGGGTGACGCGGCGCGGCGAGGGTTCTGGGCCAACATGCGCGACTACACCGTCAGTCTCCTGAAGGCATGGTGGGGCCAGTCAGCCACCGCCGACAACGATTATTGCTTCGATTACATCCCCCGGCTGACCGGCAGTCACTCGACGTATGACACGGTGATGGAGCAGATCGCCGGCACCGTCAAGGGCTACTTCCTATTCGGCCAGAACCCCGCGGTCGGCTCGGCCAACAGCCGGATGCAGCGGCTCGGCATGTCGAAGCTCGACTGGCTGGTGGTGCGCGACTTCTCGCTGATCGAATCGGCGACATGGTGGAAGGACGGGCCGGAGATCGACACCGGGGAGATGCGCACCGAGGACATCGGTACGGAGGTGTTCTTCTTCCCCGCGGCCGCCCACACCGAGAAGGACGGCACGTTCACCAACACCCAGCGGATGGTGCAGTGGCACCACAAGGCGGTCGAGCCACGCGACGACCAGCGCAGCGACCTGTGGTTCATGTACCACCTCGGTCGCCGTCTCCGCGAGCGGCTCGCCGGCTCCGAGGACGAACGTGACCGGCCCGTCCTCGACCTGACCTGGAGCTACCTGACCGAGGGTCCGTACGCCGAGCCATCGGCCGAGGCGGTGCTGGCGGAGATCAGCGGCTACGACAAGAACGGCAGGTTGGTGTCGGGCTACACCGAGCTGGCGTCCGACGGCTCGACGGCCTGTGGCTGCTGGATCTACTGCGGCTGCTTTGCGGGCGGCCTCAACCGGACCGCGCGCAGGCGCCCGGCGCGCGAACAGAACTGGACCTCTCCCGACTGGGCCTGGGCCTGGCCCGCGAACCGGCGGATCCTCTACAACCGCGCCTCCGCCGACCCCGACGGCAAGCCGTGGTCGGAGCGTAAGAAGCTCGTCTGGTGGGACGCTGGACAGGGTCGCTGGACCGGCTACGACACGCCCGACTTTGAGGTGACCAAGCCGCCCGACTACCGGCCGGAGCCGGGAGCGCTCGGACCGGACGCGATCGCCGGTGACGACCCGTTCATCATGCAGGCCGACGGTCGTGGCTGGCTGTTCGCGCCGGCGGGTGTGGCCGACGGGCCGCTGCCGACCCACTACGAGCCGCAGGACTCGCCCGTCAAGAACCTGCTTTACGCGCAGCGCCAGCGCAACCCGGCGCGCCAGGTCTACGTCCACGAGAACAACCGCTACCACCCCGACCCGGGCGAGCCCGGCGACGACGTCTACCCGTACGCGGTCACCACCTACCGGCTGACGGAGCACTTCACCGCCGGTGGCATGTCGCGTTGGACCCCATACCTGGCGGAGCTACAGCCCGAGTTCTTCTGCGAGGTCTCCCCGGAGCTCGCTGCTGAGCGCGGCCTCACGCACGGCGACTGGGCGACGCTGATCAGCGCACGCGGCGCCGTCGAGGCGCGCGTGATGGTGACCGACCGGATGACGCCGCTGCGCTCCGACGATCGTGTGATCCACACGATCGGGATGCCCTATCACTGGGGTCCCAACGGCTACGCCGCCGGCGACTCGATGAACGAGCTCTCCTCGATGTCGCTCGATCCGAGCTCGCACATCCAGGAGGTAAAGGCGCTGACGGTCGACATCCAGCCGGGCCGCCGCCCGCGCGGCCCGGGCCGCACGCGGCTGGTACGCGAGTACCGGGAGCGGGCCGGCATCACCGCCAGCACGGGGATGGCGCCGTGAGCTCGCCACTCGACGTGATCTTGGTCGGCGGCGACGACCCAGCGGCCGACTCCGGTTGGGAGGAGCACCCGCCCCGGATGGGCTTCTTCACCGACACCTCGGTGTGCATCGGTTGCAAGGCGTGTGAGGTCGCGTGCAAGGAGTGGAACGAGATCCCGGAGGACGGGCTCAACTGGACCGGCTTCTCTCATGACAACACCGAGGGGCTCAGTGCCGACACGTGGCGCCATGTCGCCTTCATCGAGCAGCGCGAGCCGCTGAGCGGCCATGAGCCGAACTTCCAGCGCGAATCCGATGGCTTCCGCTGGCTGATGTCCTCCGACGTCTGCAAGCACTGCACGCACGCGGCTTGCCTCGATGTCTGCCCGACCGGCGCGATCTTCCGCAC
>DATAUP010000020.1:0-125418 GCA_036268195.1 Solirubrobacteraceae bacterium | reverse complement strand
CACGAGGTCCTCGACGCGGTTGGGGTCGAGGTCCGGATTACGGCTCAGCATCGCGTGGATCAGGCCGACGACGAGGTCGACCGGCTTAGTCGCATACAGCGACCCGGACGACTTACCGCGACCACGCGGCGTGCGGATCGCATCAAACACGAAGGCTTCAATGGCTGGCATGATCCATCCCTTTCTGGCGGCGCTGGTGGCGCGGCACTATAAGCAGCCGAGATGATTAATTCAAAACGGAAAACGAGATCACGTGGAATCAACAGAGCCGAAGCAGGCGAGAGCCAGGGCCACGCGGCAGCGCCTGCTGGACGCGGCGGTCCACGAGCTGACGGAGAGCGGGTACGCCCGACTCACCACGGCCGCGGTGGCCCGGCGTGCCGGCGTGTCGCGAGGCGCCCAGCAAAACTACTTTCCGCATAAGGCGACGCTGCTATCCGCCGCCGTTCGCCACCTGGCGACCCGCCACACGGAAGAGCTCCAGGAGCAGCTGGAGGGCGCACCAGTCGGTCAAGCACGCATCGAGGTCGGTCTCGACGTTCTCTATCGCCAGTACAGTGGCCGGCTCTTTGCGGCCGTGCTTGAGCTGTCTCTTGCGGCGCGCAGCGAGCCCGAGCTACGAGACGTCGTGGCACTTGAGGAGCGCAATGTGTCCGCCCGAATATCTGAGGCGGGCACGACGATCTTTGGCGGTGAATTTGCTGCCTCCACGGATCATCGGGCCCAGTGGGCCACCGCGCTCAGTGCGATCCGGGGCGTAGCGCTGCTCAAGCTGCTTGGGCACCCGTCTGTCACGGTGGACGAGCAGTGGAGTGCCGTCCGTGCCGAGCTCGTCGAACTGCTGACGCGAAGCTGACCGAGCGCCTCTGCGCGCGCCCGGCGGCCTTTGCGAGATCGCTGTGACCTGCGCCCAACCGGGCGTACAGCCATGCCCTGGCTCGCCGTAGCGGACGTTCACGCGGGGTGTGGCGTAACGCCTTGACATACCGCCCGACCGCCCGGTAGGGTTCGGAACGCAATGGAGCGGAGGAGCGGCTGGACGTCAGGTTCGGCGATCACCAGGAATACGGCGGCTCAGGTCGCGTCGTGCTGACAGAAGATGACAACTCGACTTGGCCGATATACGGGCCCAATGTCGGGTGCCACTCCCGCGGGCACAGCGGACCAGATGGGCGCCGGAGGTCGAGCGCAGGTACGTGAAGTGACCAGTAGAGCGGGGTTGCGGTGACAACCGACACGGCGGCTGTACTGAAGGTCGAGAACCTGTCGAAGACGTTCGTGGGAACAAAGGCGCTCTCTGACGTCAACTTCGATATCCGATCCAACGAGGTGCACGCTCTGGTCGGGCAGAACGGGTCCGGGAAGTCCACGCTGATCAAGGTCCTCGCCGGATACCACCAGCCAGATCCAGGTGGCCGAATCTGGATCAACGGAGAGCTGATTGACCCCTCCGCGTCCACGGCTTCCAGGCACGACCGGCTTCGGTTCGTCCACCAGGACCTGGGCCTTGTCCTCGAGCTTGGGGTGATGGACAACCTCGCGCTGCGTCACAACTTCATCCGCGGGCGGTTCGGGCGCATTGACTGGCCTAGGCAGGCCAAGGCTGCCGAGGCGCTGCTTCGGCGATTCGATGTGAGCCTCGATCTGCGCGCGCCGCTCTCTGAGGCTACCCCGGTACAGCGAGTGATCGTGGCGATTGTCGCCGCCCTCCAGCAATGGGACGGAGACCACGGCGTGCTCGTACTCGACGAGCCGACAGCGGTCCTCCCGCCGCACGAGGTGCAGCAGCTCTTCGCGATTATCAGTGAGGTTAGGCGTACCGGCGCCAGCGTTCTGTATGTGTCGCATCGGCTCGATGAGATCTTCCGCATCGCCGATCGGGTGACCGTGCTGCGGGGGGGAATGGTCGTCGCAACCGATCAGGTCTCGGCGATGACCGTCCGTTCCCTCGCGAGCCTGATGGCTGGTAAAGAGGTCGACTCCGACTATCGCGTTGAGCGCGGTCGTGAGAGGAGCGGCACGCTTGCCCTCGAGGCGCGCAGCCTCAAGGGCCACTATCTACGCGACGCGAGCTTCGCGCTGAAACGTGGGGAGATCCTCGGTGTCGCGGGCCTCCTCGGTTCAGGGCGGGAAGAGCTGCCGTACCTACTGGCCGGCACGCTGGGTAAGGCGGCCGGCGGCCAGATCCGGATGTCTGACGGTGAAGACTGGCGGGACGCGGCGAGCGCGCGTGCGCTGAGGCTGCCGCTGGTACCAGCCGACCGGGCTGGTGAGGCGATCGTCGCCGAGTTCACAGTTCGCGAGAACCTCTCGATCAGTAGTTTGAACCGCTTCGGCGGGCGGCTTTCACTCAACAAACGTCACGAACGAGCGGCCGTCAACGACTGGATGACCCAGCTGGACGTGAAGGCGCGAAGCATCGACGCACCTATCACCACGCTGAGTGGGGGCAACCAGCAGAAGGTGATCATCGCGCGGTGCCTCGCAGATCAGCCTCGCGTGTTGCTGCTCTGCGAGCCGACCGCTGGGGTTGATGTATCTACACGTGTCGCAATCTACGAGCTCCTGGCGCGGCAGGCAGAGGAAGGACTCGCCGTGGTTGTGTCCTCATCAGACCTCGGGGATCTACTCGCGATGTGTGGGCGAATCCTTGTGTTGCGGGACGGCGTGATCGTCCGAGAGCTGGCGCACGACGAGATACATCGCTCGTCACTTCTGCACGCCATGGAGGGTTCGGAATGATTCACACGGCTGATCCGACTGCACAGGGCCAAGAGGCCAGCGGGCACGAGAGACCGCTGTGGCAGTCGCGACTGCTGCAAAAGCTCTCCTACAGAAACGTGGGTGTCGTGTACGTCTGGATCGCCCTGATCATCCTGTTCTCGATCTGGGTGCCGTCGACGTTCCCCACGCTCGCGACGGTCCGCGAGGTGCTCGACGGAAACGCCGTCGTCGCGCTTCTAGCGCTGAGCTTGGTGATCCCACTGAGCACCAGGACCTTTGACCTATCGGTCGCATACATCGCGACGCTCAGTGGCGTGACGTGCGCCTACTTCGTGGCGCACGGCATGGCCATCGTGGGTGCGGTGGCGATCGCTCTCGGCGTTTCGTTCCTGGCAGGGGTGGTCAACGCAGTGGTGGTCGTCGTCCTCGGCGTCGACTCGTTCATCGCGACGCTCGCAACGGGATCGCTGCTCCTGGCGTTTGTCACGATGATCACGCAGAACATCGCAATAACAAGTTCCCGGCTGCTCAGCGGCGGCTTCGCAGACATCGCTCAGACCACAGTTGCTGGTGTCACGCTGCCGGTCATCTACGCCATCGTCGTTGCCATCGCGATCTGGTACGTCCTCGAGCACACAGCCACCGGGCGACGCCTCTACGCCACGGGATTCAACAGCGACAGCGCCCGACTGGCAGGAGTGCAGACGAGACTTCTCCGGTTCAGCTCGCTGATTGTCTCGGGGCTGATCGCAGGCGGCGCCGGCGTTGTCCTCGTCTCGAGCATCGGGTCGGGTGATCCCAATGCCGGGACCTCCTACCTTCTGCCGGCGTTCGCGGCGGCCTTCGTTGGAGCGACTCAGCTACATAACGGTCGGTTCAACGCATGGGGAACCCTGATTGCCGTGCTGATGCTCGGGACCGGCAGCACTGGTCTGGCACTCGCAGCGGCGCCGCAGTGGACTCCCAACATGTTCCAGGGCGTGGCTCTCATCGCGGCGCTCGCGATCACAGGACAGCAGAGACGCCGGTTGACAACCGGGTGGCGCTGGCGACCACGGATGCGGACGAAAACAACAGGTCGAAGCGAAGAACCGGCCGAGGCCGTGGCTGTCGACCAACAAACACCGTAGTCGCACAACAGCGGCTGAGGGTCTGAACTTCACCATGCAGTACACACGAGGAGAGGAGCAGCCAGAATGACCAGCCTGATCCGACGCCACCATGGGGGGCGCCACCGGCTTCGCAAGTGCATGCTCGCTGGAGCTATTGCGATGGCCGTTTCCGTCGGTGGCGCCGCAACCGTCGCGGCCGCAACCCGAGGTACAGCGGCAGCAGCCACCGGATTGGCCGGAGCCCAAGCCGCCTACAAGCAGGACGTTCAGCCGCCAACGACACTGGCGCTGCCGCCGGTCAAGAAGTCGGTTCCAACCGGTAAGCGCATAGCGTTCATCTACTGCGGAGTGAGCGAGTGCCAGCCGCTCGAGGACGCGACCAAGAAGGCCGCGGCCGTCCTGGGTTGGTCAGTCAGCGTCATCCCCACCAACGGCACACCCAGCAGCGTCCAATCGGCATGGGCATCGGCTGTCCAGATGCACCCCGCCGCCGTTGTCGCAACGAGCTATCCGTCGTCGTTGTACGCCGCCTCGCTCAAGCAGTTGAAGCAGATGAAAATCCCGGTGTTCAACTACGCCACCACCGACTCCGGGCCGACTGGCAACGTCACTCTGCGGCTTGGCGGGCCTGCTCAGCAGGCGCCGCAGGGCAAGGCCGAGGCAGCGATGGTCGTCAGTTATATGAAAGGGAAGGCAAACACTCTCTTCGTCACGGTGCCTGCCTATTCCATCCTTGCCGACAACAACAAGGGGTTCGTCAACAACTACAAGAAATGGTGCACCGGGTGCGGACTCTCGACCCTCCCGCTGCCAGTGACGGACGTTGGCACGTCAGCGGGAACGAACCTGGTTGTCGCATACCTGAGATCGCATCCGAGCATCAACTTCGTCGCATTCGATCTCGATGCGGCGGCCATCGGACTACCCGCAGCGCTCAAGGCTGCTGGCCTGAAGATTCCGTTCGGCGGTCAGAATCCGACCGTCCAGAATCTCGGCTACATCCGGCAGGGCCAGGAGATCGGAACGGTCGCGTTCCCGGGCTACGAGATCATGTCTGTGCTCGTGGACGGGGCCGTGCGATCGATTCTGGGCGAATCCATCAAGCCTGACGAGCAGTTGCAGTTGCCGTTCTGGATCGTGAACAAGCAGAACATCCGCGGGCGCGCCGGGACGGCTGGATTTGCGCCAGCGGTTCCGAACCTGTACGGGAAGCTCGCGACGATCTGGGGAAAGAAGAAGTAACGCCAGCAAGGGCCCGACGTCGTTCCGCGCGCCCCGGCGCGCGGAACGACACTGGTCTCTCAGGACCGTAGGGAAATGCGCCGGTCGCTCTCCATGAGAATTCAAGACGCCTACGAGCAGTACGCTCGCTACACGCCTGACCGGCGCGCGGTCGTCGGGCCAGATCGATCATTCACCTGGAGTGAGCTCTACGACCGAACCGGGCAGTGGGGAGCGGCGCTGCGAGGGCTTGGACTCGCCTACGGCGATGTGGTTGCAACGGTGGCGGGGAACAGTGCGGAGTTTCTGGCGTTGTTCGGTGGCGCCGCCGGGGTGGGGATCGCCGTCGCGCCGGTGAACCCCGCGCTGCGTGGGCCGGAAATGGCGCAGTTGCTCGAGGTCGCCAGGCCGCAGCTGGTGCTCGCCGAGGAAGAACGGATGGGGGAGGTTGAGGCGGGACTCGACTCGCTCGAGATCTCACCGCGCCTCCATTCCATCGAACGGGTGGCCTCAGACATCGCCGCACTGGCGCCGCTCCGCGACGAGAGCGTGACCGGCGAGGAGCCGTTCACTGTGTACTTCACCTCTGGTACGACCGGTCGCCCCAAGGGCGTCTTCCAAAGCCAGAACAACGCGATCATGGACGGGCTGGTCATGGGTCTGCAGATCGGCATGACGCCTGCGGACGACCTCTACCTGTTCCTGCCACTGTTCCACTCGGGTGGCTATCACTCCGCGCAACTGGCACTGCTCGTCGGCGGTACCGTCTCGGTGCGCCGCGGGTTCGATCCAGCGGACCTCGAGCGCTCGTTACGTGGCGGGGTCACCGTAGTCATGGGGGTCCCGGCCGTCTGGACTGAATTCATCAGAAACAGATCCGAGCAGCAATTCGATTCGTTGAGGATCGCCTACGTCGCCGGCAGCATGGCTACGATTCCGCTGATCAAGCAGCTCCACGGGTTGTTCCCGCGCGCCGGAGTGGTACACGCTTACGGGCTCACCGAGTGTGGATTCGTGACGGCGCTACGCCCTGAGGAGTCAACGGAATTTTGCGGGTCGATCGGGCGTCCGCTGCCGGGCCTCATCGTGGAAATTCACGATATGCATGGTGTCGAGGTTCCCGTTGGCACCGTCGGTGAGATCGTCATCCGGGATCCGCCAGCCGTGATGTCGGGTTATTGGAACGACCCGGACACGACCGCCGCGGCATTCCGCGGCCCGTGGTTGAGGACGGGTGATCTCGGTCGCGCCGACGACACCGGCCACCTGTATATCGTCGGTCGTAGCAAGGAGCTCATCATCTCCAAGGGCGAGAACATTGCCCCGGCTGAAATCGAAGCGATCCTGGGCGAGCATCCAGCGGTTCACGACTGCGCCGTGCTGGGGATGCCGGATCCCGAGTTCGAGGAGATGGTTGTTGCGGCGGTGGAGCTCACGGCGGATCAGAGCGTGAGCGCGGAAGAGCTGATCGAGTATGTGGCGGAGCGCGTGTCCCGCTTCAAGCGGCCGCGGCGGATTTTCTTCGTCGACGGCTTCCCGCGGACCTCCCTGGGCAAGATCTCAAAGCCGGAGCTCGCGAAGCGGCTCTTCACGGAGGCCCGCTGACGCTTCCGCTTGGCAGCTGGGAGGACCTCGACGCCAGGGTCGGGCAGGAGGTGCCGTCAGGTGCGGGCTGGGTCACGCTCCTGCCGGAGCTCGTCGCTCGGTTGGGCGAGGTGCTCGAGTGGGACGTCTCCAGCTTTGGCGAGGACGCCCCAGGCGCACTCAGCTTCGTCTGCGGCGTGCGTCGATACTGGCATCCCGGAATGGCTCCGCGCCCCCTGGGGGAGTCGATGCACGCACCGGTGCCGTTTCTTGAGGTTCCCGCTCCAGGAAGCCGAGCGATCGGCGTCTCCTTCGCTCAGGACCACATATGCGGGCTTCGCGTAGGTGTACCGGTTACCTGCCTTTACACGGTCATGGGGTACCGCCGATCCGATACTCGAGTCGGCTCCGGGGCGTTCATCGACATCCGCGCTAGCTACCGCGACGCTACGGGTGACGATCTGGTGCGCAGCAACTGGACAATCTTTCGCTACACGCCCGCCGACCACGCCGGAAGCGGCCGGCGCGTCAGCGCTGTGGACGATGGGGCAGATCCGGTGCATTTCACGGAGATCGGCCTCGACCTTCAGCGGCTCGTCATGTGGGCTGGGGTGATTCGCGACTTCGCTCCGTTGCACTTCGACAGACACTTCGCTCGGGGCGCCGGGGCACGAGACGCTTTCGCCAACACGCAGCTCCTGCACGCGCTCTACGAACGGACGCTGACGGAGGCGTTTGGGCCGCAGCTGTCGATTGTGCGCCTTGGCCCGTTCCGGATGACCGGCTTCGCGACTTGCGGCAGCGTGCTCCGAACGTTCGTGTCGAAGCCGACTGCGCAGGAGGACGGAACCCAGCGTGTCCTGATGTGGCAGGAATGCGACGGGCAACTCACCGCGAGCGGCGAGGCGTCGCTTGTGCCGTCCCCGGCTCAGCCATTGCGGCGTCAATCGCGTCCAATGCGTCCGGACTGATTCGGACCCGGGTCGCAGTGAGGAGCTCGTCGAGTTGGCCGGCTCGGGAGACGCCGACGATCGCACTGGAGATCTCCTCTCGGCGTAGGACCCAAGCGAGTGCGAGCTGGGCTAGCGTCACCCCCAGTTCGGTTGCGATCGGGGCCAGCCGTTGCACACGCCGGACCGCGTCATCCGTCAACAGCCCTCGCATGAACCGCTCATACCCCCGGTTCGCCCCGCGGGTCTCACTCGGCGGGAGTTGCCCGGCCTGGTACTTACCGGTGAGTACGCCCTGCGCGAGCGGAGCCCAGGCGATGGTACCCATGCCCAGCCGGCGTGCTAACTCGAGCACCCCGGCTTCGGCCTCGCGTACCAGAAGCGAATACTGGGGCTGGTGGCAAACAATACGGTTTAGGCCGAGGCGATGGGTGAGCTCATCGGCCGCGCTCAACTGTGCGGCGGGATAGCTGCTCAGGCCTGCGTGGAGGATCTTGCCCGCCGCCACAAGGTCGTCGAGCACGCCTAAGGTCTCTTCGAGCGAAGTCAACGGATCGGGCCGATGGCAGACGTACAGATCGATGTGATCTACTCCCAGCCGCCGCAGCGACGCGTTGCATTGCTCGACGATGTGCTTGCGTGAGAGCCCGGAGTTGTCCGGATCTCCGGACATCGGGTATCCGACCTTCGTGCAAAGCACGTAGCTATCACGCGGACTAGCTCGCAGCGCCGATCCGAGTAGTTGCTCGACTGCTCCGTGTTGATAGACGTTGGCCGTGTCGAAGAGGGTCACACCGCGATGATGCGCGTACACGATCGCGGCCCGTACCTCGGCGTCCGAGATTCGTGAGTTGTACGTGCGCCAGGTACCAAGCGCGAGTTCGGAGACGATCAGCCCGGAGTCGCCAACCCGCCGGTAGAGCACCGGGGGTCAACTCTCCCAGACGTTCCCCATCTCGATCGTCCCATAGGCGACTTGGTCGTTGACCATGAACCGTGAGGGCGCGTCATTGATGACGCATACGCCGCCGGCGGGAACCGGCTCCTGCATGAAAAGGGGACCCAGTGTCTCACCGTGCACCAGATAGCCGATGCCAGTGTCGCGGTTGGTGAAGCGGATGTCGCACGCGGTGGGGTGTTTCCCGCTCTCATCGGTCTTCATGGTGCAGTCATCGACCCATATCCGGTTGACTTTCCCATCCACGAACATGAAGCCATAGTTGCCAGTCCGCCCGTCGAGGAACCGGTGTGACGTGACGTTGAAGGACAGGCGGCGATCCTCGGTCGATCCGACCAGCCATGCCCACCATCCCATCTCGCTCCAGCCGTCCGTGATCGCATGACCCCAGAGATGGTCGCGCCAACCGTAGGCGTCGTTGACCGTGTACGAGCGTTCGCCGACTCGAAGCGACCCGGATACGGTGCCGGCCTGTTCCGAATGCCCATGCGGATCGGCCTCGATCTGGCCTGGGAACGGTCGTCCGCCGGTCGTGCCCTTCACCTCGGAGCTACCAGTCCACCGTAGATCGAGGGCTGCATCTGCATCGTTGTAAGAGATCGCGAACTCTTGAAGGTCCTCTACGAACTCCAGCCTGTAGGCGCCGACCTGTACCACGGCGCCGTCCGGCACAGCCAGCGGAAGGTCAAGCTGCGTTTCGGTGACTGTGCATCGGTCGCCCTCGAAGATGTGCACCCACAGCCGCGAGCGGCTCTGGCCCGGATTGAAGCCGATTAGAGAGACGAGACCAATGCGCTGCTCAGGATCAACGAATCCGAACCAGTAACTCTCGATCCAGTTCGTCCCGGGCCACGGATAGTGGACCCGATCCTCGGCCATTGTGATCTCGCCCATCGCAGTCATCTCCTCTTCGGTGTGCGTGTCCCGGTCAGAATACTACCGACCACCCGGTAGGTACGTCCACCACTTCGGCCACTTCTAGCGCGTCGTCCTGACACGCCCCTTCTGGGATCAAACGCCGGCTCCGACGAGTCTGCGCCGCAGCGACCGGTTCGCTTACGGCGAGGCACGTATCGGCGCCGGCTCGAGTCGGTGCCGCCAGTAACGGCGATACGCTTGTCTGCGAGATGAACAGGTCTGCGAAGCTTCGCAATCCGAGCGCGGCTCCGGCGCGCACGAAGGACCCAGCGTTCGAGAAGGGGCGGCGGACGCGACAGAAGCTCTTGGTCGCCGCTGAGAAGGTATTCCAGCGGGACGGTTACCTCGACGCCAGGATCGCGGATATCGCAAAAGCCGCGCGTGTCTCGCACGGGACGTTCTACACCTACTTTGATTCCAAAGAGGAAATCTTCCGCGAGGTGGCCACCGCTGTTGTCGATGAGATGTACTGGGCTCTCGATCAGGCGGTTGAGGGCCATGGGGCGGTGGACCTCATCGACTCCGCTAACGCGGCCTTTATCGACCTGTATGAGACGCATGCCCCGATGCTGGCGCTGATTGAGCAGGTGGCAACGTTCGACGACCACTTCCGACAGGCACGGCTAGATCTCCGGCGCCGACACGCTCGCCGTGTGAACAGGGCAATCGAGGGGATGTGCGAATCAGGGGAAGCTCATGTCGACGGGCTCGACGCGCACGTTTTAGCTCACGCCTTGGCGGGCATGGCTGAGAATTTCGCATACGCGTGGTTCATCCTCAACGAGCCGTTCGACCGTGATGTCGCTGTGACGACGCTCAACAGAATTTGGGCAAGGGTGCTGCAAATCGATTCCCCCACCGGCTCGTCCGTAGCGACGTTGAAGGAGGGGCAGCGCTAAGGTCACAACTCGCTGTGCCAATGACCTGTTCACCATTCTCAACTCCTGCCGGCCGCAAATAAATGCCCCCCACTCGCGAAAGCAGGCCGATGCCTGAGACCGTAAAGCGCCGGAGTCAACGTGCAACGGGCGGCGAGCGTGCATCTGATGGGGACCGGCGTCCGGAACTCGTCGCCGTCGCTGCGAGGCTGTTCCGCGAGCGGGGATACGAGGCGACCTCCACTCAGGAGATCGCGTCAGAGATGAACATCCGCAAGGCCACGCTCTACCACTACGTGCGCAGCAAGGAGGACCTCCTCTGGATGGTCGTAGAGTCGCCGCTTAGGGAACTGGTCGACACGGCGGCGGAGATCCTGTCTCCGGACAACCCGGCGCCGACGATGCAGAAGCTCGCCGACGCGATGGCCGCTCATGCGCGCAGCTTCGAGGCGTACTACCCCGACATGTTCGTAATCACGCAGGAGCACGGAAAGGCGCTTTCACCCAAACGGCGCCGCGAGTTCGATGCCATGCGCGAGGAGTACACCGCGCTGTTCATCGAGGCGGTGGAGGCGGGAATCAAATCCGGTGAGCTGCGTGCCGAGCTTGATCCACGGCTCGTCGTGTATGCGATGCTCGGGATGCTCAACTGGATGTTCCGTTGGTTCACGCCGCACCGCGGATTCGCTGCGGACGAGGTGGCGACGTCCTTCGCTGATCTGCTGAATCGGGGCATCAACGCCGCACCTGCGGCGAAGCGCCGGGGCTCCTGACACCCCGTCGGCGGATCAAAAGCGGCCGGCGTGAACAAGCCAGCCGCCATCAACCAGGATCGTCTGTCCGTTGATGTAGCTAGCGGCATCGCTCGACAGGAACCGGATCACTGACGCAATCTCCTCCACGCTTGCGAGTCGGCGGAGGGGCGTGCTCTCGACCGCGACTTCCTCACTGATGAGGCCTGCTTCGATCATTCCGCGGACGTACTCGGTCGCGACGACCCCTGGGGCGACCGCATTGGTGCGGATCCCACGGGCCCCCCACTCGAGTGCCAGGCACTGGGTCAGCATGTTGATGCCGGCCTTGGCGACGCAGTGCGCTGCCCGCCGCTCGACCGCGCGGAAGCCGCTCACAGCGCTCATGTTGACGATCGTGCCGGACCCCCGCTCGAGCATTCGAGTGCCCACGAGGGTGCTATGGATCACGGCTGTATCGAGATTGATCGACCACATGTATTGCCAGAAACTGGCGTCGGTCTCCTCGATCGTCTTGAACATGCCCCAGCCGGCCGTATTGACGAGCGTGGTGATTGGCCCGAGTTCGCCCTCGACGCGATCGATTGCCGCCTCGGCCTGATCCCAGGAGCGCGCGTCAGCCTGCAGTACCAACACGTCGTTCGGAGCAAGCTGCTCGAGCGCCTCACGCGCCGCCTCCGCGCTCTCGGGATCCTTGCGGTAGGTGACTGCGACGCGTGAGCCGTTTGCCGCAAGTTCCTTTGCTGTTGCGAGGCCAATGCCGCGCGTGCCAGCGGTGATGAAGGCTACGGGCCGCTCACCCATCGGGCGCTTTCCGGCCCTGGGGTGCAGATAGGTGCGTGGCGGCTCGGCTCGAGGACAGGCTGCTCATTGCGCCGATTAGATCAAAATACTGAAGCCGATGTCAAGTTTGACTCTCGCGTCGAATCGTGTCTGCGCGTCCGCATCGCCTCTTGCCGACACGGCCCCTGACGCACGTTCCGAGAGCTGACCTTGACATCGGAGTCAACATTACGATCTAATCGTTGAGGATGCAGAGCGAACAGCAGCCGCTGGTGCGCGTTGATCGTCCCGCAGCCGGGCCGCCGTCGCTTGTGCTCGACGCGCCGCACGGAAACGCGCTCTCGCCCGAGCTGGTCAGCGCATTTGCCAGCGCTGTCGACGAGCTCGCGCAGGGGGACGACCTCGTGGTGCTCGTAGAGAGCGCGAATCCACGCGCTTTCATGGTGGGCGGCGATCTCGACGTGTTCACGAGGTGGGTGGACGACGGAGAGCTCGTCGAGGAATGGGCCGCCCTTGCCGGGCGTGCCGGCGCCGCGCTGCAGACGCTTCGGGGCATCCAAGCGGTGAAGGTCGCGGTCGCGACAGGTGCCGCCGTCGGCGGCGGCTTGGAGCTTCTACTGATGTGCGACCACCGGATTGTCGCGGAGGGGGTCGCACTCGGATTCCCGGAGATCCGGATGGGCGTGTATCCGGCCGGCGGCAGTGTGCCGTCGCTGGTGGCTGCGGTTGGCCGCTCGCGTGCGCTGCGGATGCTGCTCGGTGGCGAGCTCATGAGCTCCGAGCGCGCGCTCGAATGTGGACTGGTGGACGAGGTTCTGCCGGCAGAGCAGGTGCGGTCGCGGGCGCTCGAACTCGCGGCCGAGCTCTCCGCGGCAGGCGCCAGTACAGCGGTCCTCCGTGCGATCCGGCGGGAACTGTCACCCGGGATCTCCGTGAAGGAGATCCCGGACGTGATGCGAGAGCTCCTTGGGGGTATGTCCGGCACCGAGCTCGCTGATCGCGTCCACGCTCAGCGCACGAAGCTCGGAGGCACACGGACGCCTGGGCCTGATAACCTACCGGGCGATCGGTAGCTACGGAGGAGTGAGCACGAGTGACCATTGTCAAGTTCGACCACATTGGTGTCGTCGTTGACGACCTGGACGCGGCCCTTAAGCACTTCCGCAAGCTGTTCGACTTCCGTGACGAGGACCTTGTCTACGAACGCGATTACAAGGACGTCGACTCTGACACTGGTGACGTCGACGTCATGCACTTCGCCCTGTTCCCCGTCGGTGAGGTGTACTTCGAGCTGATCGAGCCCGTGAGCGAAGGACCTATGAAGCGCTTCCTGGAACGAACCGGGGGCGGCATACACCATCTGGGCGTCACCTCCAATGATCTGCGCAAGGAGTGGGCCCGTCACGACGGTGAGCGTGAGTCTGTCGGTGTTATCGGGGACCGACCCCGAGTGGATCAGTACAACGTCAGCTACTGGTTCCTACACCCGAAGCCCAACTACCGTGTGCTGTTCGAGGTCGACGCGGCGTGGGCGAAGACGAGCGTGAGTGATATGACTCCACTTGAGCCTACCCCCGACTGGGCCGCTGAGCTGACCGGTAAGCCGGCGTGACCGCCACGTCGGAGCTCGACCAACCCGTTGTAGTCATCGGGGCTGGGACGGGCGGCCTGGTCGCCGCCGCGCGACTGACGCTCGAGGGCGTTCCTGTGCTCCTCCTCGAGGGCAGCCAGCGACTCGGCGGCCGATTCTCAACCATCGAGGTCGATGGTTACAAGGTGCCGACCGGTGCTGTCGCCATCGAAACTGCCGGGCCTTTCTGGGACACTTTTGGCCTGCTCGGGATCGATGCGGGCCTACGTACCCCAGACCCACCGGTCATGATCCATGTACGCGGCCGCGACCTGCGGCCCGGGGCCGCCGTTTGGCAGCACATGATCAAGCGGGTTACAAAGGCCGCCGGAACAGTTGCCGAGAGTCTCACCACCGCCCGCAGCGATGCTGTACAGGACGACATCACGCTCGACCAGTGGGTCCGGCGGTACACGCGCAGCAAGACCCTGCTGAGTCTGTTCCAGAGCCTCGCGGCCTCCATCTTCACGGTCAATGCGGACGAGTTGCCGGCTGGAGCCTTCTTCCGCCTGCTCAAGGAGACGGGCGGTTACAAGTCGTTCGGGTTCGCGCCGCATGGGAATGTCGTGATTGCCGACGCGATCGGCGAGGCGATCGTCGGTCGCGGAGGTCAGGTAAGACGCGGCTGGACGGTGGAGGAGATCATCGTGGAGGGTGATCGAGCGGTCGGGGTTCGTGCGTACGATCCCGGAGGTTCCTCGCAGACAATTGGTGCTGGGGCTGTCGTTTCCAATGTCGGGCCGCGGGGAACCGCCGCCATGGTGAAGAGCGGCGAGGCCTCCGCCCGGTTCGCGCAGCGCGCTGAACCGATCCGACCGAGCTCAATGCTCGCGCTGGCGTTCTCATCGAGCGAGGAGCTGATTGAGCACCCCGGGATCTGGACGTTCACAGACACGGAAAGACTGTGCAACCTCGCGAACCTCACGGCGACCTGTCCGGAACTGGCCCCGCCGGGACGTCATTTGTACGAGGCGTACTCCTGCCCGCGGCCCTCGGTAGGTGGTGTGTTCGATGCAGACGCGGAGCGGCTGATGCTTGAGCGCGACTTGGAGCGGCAGATCCCGGGCTACGAGCACGCGGAAACCGTCCATTTCAAAGTGATGCGCGGAGAGCTTGCCCCCGCGCAGCAGTGCCAACCGGGCTATGACCCCGATCAGCGGACTCCGCTCGACAACGTCATCGAGGTTGGCGACGGGGTCAAGCCATACGGATGGATTGGGACCACGGCCTGTGCGGAGACGGCGCGACGTGCGACCGAATTATTGGTCGGGCAACTGCTCGGACGCTCAGCCGCCTGAACCGTTGTGCCAGATCCGGTAGCGGCAGCGAGGAGCGCCGTCCACCATCCACTGCTCACGTTCGGCGGTCATGTCGGGAGAGATGCTCTGGGCGATGTCCTGCATCCATACACGGCAACCCGCGCCGCACAGGCCATCGGTGATCGGCGTCCCACGGTACTTCTCGCCCTGCAGGGCGCTGCCAAAGCCACAAAGGATCTCGAGCTCGGCACTCTCCTCGTCCTCGTGCAGGACGGCGACATCGGATCCTTCTCCCTGAAATTCCGTCTGAACCACCTGCGAGACGAGCGCTGCTCCGGCGCCGGTGAGATTGAACTTGCGGCGGTACGCATCCGCGAGCATCGGCGTCGCCTCGGTCGTGATGCCTCCAGCGATCTCGTTCGCGACATCCCACCCGTACCGATCTGCGATCGCCTTGTAAGTGGCGAAATATTGGTGCTTGAAGATGTTGTGGAGGATCCCGAACCGCTCATTCACCGTAAGCGACACGGTGCGTTCGCCGATCGGCTCGAGGATCGGGTAACGGACTTTGGCGGACGGGGCTGGTTGCGCGCCGTCGGCTTGGGAGGTGTCGTCGGAGGGCATCTGCGGACTTTTCTTTCGTTGGTTGCTCGTCTGCGCGCGTTATGAGATATTGTACCCTACCGGGCGGTAGGTAGTCAGCCTGTGAGATGAACTGTATGGAGCTGGGTCTTAACCTCGCAATGACGAACTGGGACACGGGCGCGGAGCCGAATCTGTCGCTTGCTCGTCTTGCGGAGAAGCTCGGATTCAACAGTGTCTGGACCGAAGAGGCGTACGGCTCGGACGCGGTCTCGCCACTCGCGTGGGTAGGCGCGCGCACCGAGCGCATCGGCATTGGCTCGGCCGTTTGGCAGATCCCAGCACGGACCCCCGCAATGGCGGCCATGACGGCCGCGACCCTCGACAAGCTCTCCGGAGGACGCTTCCGGCTCGGGCTCGGCGTCTCCGGACCCCAGGTGGTCGAGGGCTGGCACGGGCAGGAGTACGGCCATCCGCTCGCGCGCACGCGTGAATACGTAGAGGTGGTTCGGCGGATACTCGCGCGACGCGAGCCAGTCGCGTTCAGCGGTGAGCACTATCGGCTGCCCTACGAGGGTGGTACGGGGCTGGGGAAGCCGCTCAAGCTGATACTCCACCCGCTGCGCGACCGAATTCCGATCTACGTAGGTGCGCTGGGCCCACGCAACGTCGAACTCACAGCTGAGATAGCCGACGGATGGCTGCCGATCTTCTTTGCCCCCAGTCGCTACGAGGATGTCTTCGCGGAGAATCTCGAGCGCGGATTTGCCGCTGCCGGGGGCGGCAAGCGGGTCGGCTTGGGGTTCGATCTCGCGCCGATCGTCTCGGTTGTGGTGGGCGACGATGTCGACGAGTGTCGCGCTCCGGTCAAGCGGCGGATCGCGCTCTACATCGGGGGAATGGGCGCCGCGGGAGGCCGGAACTTCTCCAATAATCTGATCCGGCGATTCGGCTATGCGGAGGTTGCCGATGAGGTCCAGGCGCGCTTCTTGGCTGGCGAGATCGAGCGCGCCGTCGCCGCCATTCCGGACGAGCTGATCGACGAAGTCGCGCTGTGTGGCCCGCGTGAGCGGATCGCGGAACTGCTGCACGACTGGGAGCGAAGCCCTGTAACGACGATCATCTGTGACACCGCCGATGAGCAGGCGATGACAACGATCGCCGAGCTCGTCCTCCGCGACGCAGGTGCCAACGTGAGCGCCTCCGCGTGACCAAGGTGCTCTCAATCGAGGATGCGGCCGCAACCGTGCCCGATGGATCCCGGATCGCCTTCGGTGGTGGTGGGGGACTGATGCGGCGTCCGCTCGACTTCGCACGCGCGCTGATTAGGCGTGGCGCTACAGACCTCCACGTCTTTAACTTCCTCGGCGGTATCGAGATCGACATGCTTGTGGGTGCCGGTGCTGTGGCATCGACCAATTGTGCCTACATCGGGTTGCTCGAATACGGACAGGCGCCGAATTTCCAGCGGCTCGTCCGCGAGCAGGCGCTCGACGTCAACGAGTACAGCGAATTCATGTTCTCGCTGGGGTTGCGGGCGGCAGAGCTCGGGCTCCCGTTCGTCCCGTCGCGAGCACCGTGGGGCTCGGAGATCATCGAGCAACTGCTGCTGAAGACCGTCACAGACCCTTACACGGGAGTCGAGTTCGTCGCGATCCCAGCGATGGAGCTCGACATCGCCGTGATCCATGTGGAGCGAGTCGACGAGGACGGCTACGTCGAGCGACCCGACGAGCCTGATCTGATCTGGGACTACGACTACACGATCGCGCGCGTTGCACGCACGACGATCGTCACCGCCGAGGAGATCGCCCCACCGCGCCATCCGGACCGGGTCGCCGTGATCGGGCGCGAGGTGGATATCGTCGTCGAGGCCCCACGGGGGAGTTGGCCGGCCGGAATGCACCCGCGCTACGCGCCGGACGTTGAGCATGTATATGACGTCTACGTGCCGGCCGCCCAGGCCGGAGGGAGCGCGTTCGACGACTACCTTCGCGCGCACGTCCTGGAAGGTGTCGACTCGTGAGCGATTACACGCTTGATGAGTTGATGTGCGCGCTGATGGCGCGCGAGGTGCAGGACGGCGACTGGGTGAACCACGGCGCAATGGTCCCGCTGGCCGGCGCCGCGCTGATGCTCGCAAAGGCACTTCACGCACCGAACGTTGACTTCTTCTACCTGGGCACCGTGTTCCAGGCGGTAACCCCCGCCGAGAACGATCTCGCGCAGCTGATCGCCTCTCCGACGAGCGCCTACCACTCCTCGCGCGCGTTGATGTCCCATTACGACATCGTCAGTTGGACCCTACGAGGCAAGTGCGACCTTCAGTTCCTGCGGCCAGTTCAGGTCGACGCTCATGGCAGTGTCAACGTGAGCATCGTCGGATCGCGTAGCCACCCGCGGTATCGGTTTCATGGGATCGCCGTCGCGGATGCGATGGTGCTGGTCGGGCGTCCCTGCATCTACGTCACCGAGCACGACCGGCACGTGTTCGTGAAGGAGTTGCCGTTCCGCACTGGCGCCGGACACATCGACGGCGATCGCTGGCGCCAGCGGCTGGGTGCCTCAGGTGGCGGCCCTGCGTCAGTCATCACCCCGCTGTGCGTGCTCGACTTCGACACGCCAGACCGCCGCGCCCGCGTCCGGTCAATCCATCCCGGGGTGAGCCTCGAGGAGCTTCGTGCGCGGACCGGCTTTGAGCTCGTGGTTGACGGCAGGATCACGGACTCAATGCCGCCGACCGACGAGGAGCTCCGTGTGCTGCGCGAGGTTGTGGATCCCGGCGAGACCCGCAAGCTCGAGTTCAAGGAGCTGCGAGATTCAGTGCGCCAGCGTCTGATCCAGGGGCGCGAGGCGGTATGAGCACCCGCACCGCCGTGTTGATCGAGGAGGATCAGGCGCTCGATCAGGTGCGCGACGGGATGACCATCGCGATCGGCGGCTTCAATACAGCGGCTCATCCGATGGTCATCGTGCGCGGCCTGATCCGGCGTGGGGTTCGCCGGCTTCGGGTGATCGGCGGAACGATCGCCGGCCTGGAGCTCGACCTGTTGATTGGCGCGGGCGTCGTCGAGGAGGTCATCACCTCGTCGGTGACGGGTGAGGCGCTTGCCTCGATTGGACCGTTCTTCCGCGAAGCTGCGGAAAGCGGTGCCGTACGCGTGTGGGAAAGCGACGAGGGGATCCTCTACGCCGGCTTGCGAGCTGCAGGACAGGGCTTACCGTTCTTACCTTGGAAAGCGGGCGTTGGCACCTCGCTCCCGGAGGTCAACCCCGATCTAAAGCGCTTCGTCGATCCGATCTGCGGGGAAGAGTTGCTGGCGGTACCCGCTCTACGTCCGGACGTTGCGTTCATCCACGTTGGGCGCGCTGACGTATATGGCCTCGGCCAGCACATCGGCTCCGGATTCGGCGACCGGATGATTCATCGTGCCGCGGACAAGACGATCCTCACAACTGAGCGGATCGTCTCCAACGAGACGATCCGCTCAGACCCATACCGAACCTCAATCGCCTACGCGGATGGCGTGGTGCGCGCGCCGTGGGGCGCCCACCCGTTCTCGAGTCCCGGACACTACCTCGTCGACGAGGAGCACCTGCACGAGTACCTCGATGCTGCCGCATCAGCCCGCAAAGGTGATCGGACCGCGTTCGACGATTACCTCGGACGCTACGTTCACGGGCCGCAATCACACGCTGGCTACCTCGAGGCGGTCGGCCTGCGCCGCCTGCTGACGCTGGACGAGCTGTGACGTCACAACCCACGAGCTACACCCGCGACGAGCTGCTGGCGTGTTACTTCGCATCGCAGATCGAGAACGGCGACCGTGTGTTCGTCGGCGCTAACCTGCCCGTGCCGAGGGCCGGGAACCTACTCGCACACCTGACTCACGGGCCGGACGTGAAGGTGTCGATCGGACTTGTGACCACAAACCTGCTCGACGTGCCGGTACTCGAACCGTTCAAGTTTTCCACGGATCACCGGATGGCGCGATGGGCGGAGTCGCACGTGATCCACAGCGACATCTTTGACGCGCCGCGGAAGGTCTCGGATCTGTTTTTCGTAGGCGGACTCCAGATCGACAGGTATGGCAACACGAATCTGATCGGCCTAGGCGACGACTACGTACGGCTCCGGCTCCGTGGACCCGGCAGCCTTGGGACAACGACGATGGCCTATTACGCGAAGCGCTACTACATCTACTCGCCCTCCCACACGCCGCGGGTGTTCGTCGAGCGCTGTGATTTTGTTTCGGTCTTTGGTCACGGCGAGGGCGGCGACCACCGCCACCGGCTCGGGCTCGACCGGTTCAATACAGGACCGACGTCAGTGATAACACCACTCGCGATCCTCGATTTCGAGACGCCTGATCACCGGATGCGGCTTCAGAGCGTCCACCCCGGTGTGACCGTAGAGGAGGTTGTTGAGGCGACCGGCTTCGATCTCGTCCTGCCGCAGGACGTGCCGATGACGGCCGTCCCCACCGCCGAGCAGATCGGGCTGTTGCGCGAGCGAATCGACCGGGAGGGGCTGTTGCGGGGAGGTACCGGTGCCGACTGAGTCGCCTGCCGTCTCGCGCGACATGGCCATGGGTGAGGTCCTGCGCCTGCGAGCGCAGGAGCACCCCGACAGGATCGCGCTGCTCACCGGTGACGTGAGTCTCACCTACACCGAGTTGGACCAGTGCTCAGAGAGGCTGGCGCGGGGGCTGCGCGCGCTCGGTCTGCAGGTGGGTGACCGTCTCGCGGTGCTCCTGCCGAATGACTGGACGCTGATGGTCGCCTGGCTTGCCTGTGCCAAGGGCAGCTACGTGATGGTCCCGATCAATACGGGCTTCAGGGCGGCTGAGATGCAGGTGATCTGTGAATGCTCACGTCCCGGTGTGCTGATCACGACACCCGCGCGCACGGACGCGCGGCAGGTGTTCGGTGATGCGGGAGTCAAAGTCGTGCTCGTAGGGGACAGTGCGGGCGGCGATGGATGGCTGGAGGGTCTAGATGGGCCAGCACTCGAGACAAAGGCAGCTGCCGACACGCTTGTGACGATGCTGTTCACCTCAGGCTCGACGGGGCGGCCCAAGGGCGTTGTCCACGATCAGTTCTTCTGGAACTCGTACGCGGACGTCGGGTACGCGGAACCGTTCGCGTACGGGTCAGACACGCGGTACCTGAGCGTGATGCCGCTGTTCCATGTGAATGGCCTCGGGTTCGGCTGGTCAGTCCTATTCCGCGGCGGGCTGTTGGTGCAACACGAGCGCTTCAGCGCCAGTCGCTTTTGGGACTGGGCGCGCGAGATCGACGCGAACGGGACCTTCATCATCGGCTCGATGGCGAACATGCTGGTGAGCAGGCGGCCGACGCCGCAGGATCGCGCTCACCAGCTCCGCTTAATCTCCACCTCGGCGCTCGTCGCTGAGAAGCTGCACGAGTTCGAGCGACGGTTCGGCTCAGTCCTGCTCTCGTGCTACGGAATGACCGAGGGTGGTGGCTGCACGGAACGGCCGGATCGGCGGCGCCTGGGCTCGTCCGGGGTTGCCACCTCTGGCACTGAGTTACGTGTAACTGCCGAGGACGGCAGCGTTTGTCCCCCTGGAGTGGCCGGAAGGATCGAGATGCGGGATCTCGCGGGCGGACTCGCTGTCGGTTATTGGGATCTCGACAACGGCGGGATTGCGGAGCAGATCCGCGGCGCGGGCTGGTTCAAGACGAGCGACTTCGGGATCCTCGACGAGGACGGATTCCTTTTTTTCGAGGCGCGCGAGCGCGACCGCCTTCGTCGATCCGGGGAGAACATCTCCGCGGTGGAGATCGAAAATGTCCTGCGCTCCCATCCGGCCATCCAGGAAGCCGCGGTCGTGGCCGTGTCGGATCCAGTTGTCGGCGACGAGGTCAAGGCCTTTGTTCAGCTCACCGAACCAGACGCGGCGTCGCTCGACGAGATCGTCGCGTACGCCGCGGATCGTCTTGCGAAGTTCAAGCAGCCGCGCTACTGGGAGTTCGTCAACGACATGCCGCGGACACCGACCGAGCGCGTCAAGAAGCACGAATTGAGTCGGGATGTCGACGGCAGCGTCATTGACGTCCGTGACGGAGTGCGAGGGGGATAGGCAAGGTGCTGTCGTTTCAGTTCACGCCCGAACAGGACGAGCTGCGGCGCTCGATCCGCTCATTCGTAACGCGCAACGCCGACCTGGCCACACAGAAGCACTGGGACGAGGTGGCTGAGTTCCCAGAGCACTTCTGGCAGATGATCGCCGAGCTGGGACTTCCCGGCGTCTGCGTCTCCCGGGAATACGGCGGAACCAGCGGCAGCGTCGTTGACCAGACGGTTGTCGTCGACGAGCTCGCAAGTACGTGGATGACGCTTGCCGAGTCCTACGTGGCCTCCACCTATGCGGGCGCTAAGACGCTCGAGTGGCTCGGGACCGAGGAGCAGAAACACGAGTTTCTGCCGCGGTTCGTCGCCGGGGAAATCAAGTTTGCGTTCGGGATCACGGAGCCCGACGGAGGCACCGATGTGCTCGGAGCGATGAAGACCAACGCGCACCGCGACGGCAGCGATTGGATCATCAACGGCGCCAAGGTCTACACGACGATCGCGAACATTGCCGACTACATAGTCGTCGTCGCCCGAACGAACCAGAACCCGGAACGCAAGGCAGCCGGGATCACCGTATTTCTCGTTCCGCGCGACGCCCAGGGGGTTCAGGTCCAACGACTACCCACGATTGGGCTGAAGACGACCCCGACCAACCTCACCTTCTATAAGGATGTGCGGGTCCCGGCGTCGAGTGTGATTGGCGAGGTCGACCGTGGCTGGTACGGACTGCTGGCGTCGCTCAACAACGAGCGGATCATCACGGCGGCGCTCGCACTCGGCAACGCGCGCGCCGCGTTCGAGTATGCGCTCGATTACTCCCAGGACCGCCACGTATTTGGCAAGCCGCTGGCGTCGGTGCAGGCGATGCAGCATTACCTCGCGGAGATGTTCACGCTGATCGAGGCTTCGCACCTGATGGTCTACAGGGCCGCCGCGCTCCAGGATGCCGGTGAGCCGTGCGGGGTCGAGGCAACGATGGCAAAGATGTACGCCGCAGACTCGGGATTCCGCGTGACGACCCTCGGGATGAAGATGCTCGGAGGTGCGGGATTCACGCAGAACCTGCCGATGCAGCGCTACTTCCGTGACTCCCACATCTTCACGGTCGCACCGATTGCCAATGAGATGGCGCGCAACTACATCGCTGAGGAGCTGGGCCTGGAGCGCTCCTTCTAGTGCTTCCTCGTGGTCGCGTGTAAGGCAATGCCGGAACAGGAGAACAAGCCATGAGGCTGTGCATCGTCCTCGCCGACCCGCGTCTGGCTCTGAATGAGCGCCCGCGTCGCCCTTCGCAGCTCGACATCAACGAACAGATGCGAGTCGAGGACGCCCTGCTCGGCCTTGGTCGCGACGCGGCCCGAGCGCTCGGCGCGACCGTCGTGGCGCTGGCGGTGGGAGGCAGGCGCGCACGGAGCGTTGCACGTCACGCTCTTACTGCTGGGGTGACTGAGGTCATCCGCGTGCCGGTCGATGACTTGGGCGCGTGGCCGGATGCGGATGCGGCGGCGCTGATCGCCAGCCTGATCCGCCATGTCGGCTGCGATCTGGCACTGATCGGTGCAGAGGGAGTCGGGGGCTGGGACCGCCTTGCCGGGCTTGTAGCCGGGCAGGCAGAGATGGCGGTGTGCACCTCCATGCTGACGCTCGTCAACGGCGAAGAGCTGATCGCGGAGCACGAGTTGGAGCACGAACGCGTCCGCCTCGCGCACTCCAGGCCTCTGGTCAGCACGGTCGCAAGGACACTGCTCGCGTCGGCCCCGTGCTTCGGCTACGGGGACGTCGTTAGGAGCGCCGGCCGCCCGGTCGCAACGCTTGATCCATCAGACGTTGGAATCGCGCCGCCGGGCAACAGGGCCCAGCGGCTCGTCTTCTCCCGGCTTGAGGATGCGCCGCGTCGTCGAGAGATCACAGAGGACGCCGACGGGGTCGATGCCGCTGTCCACTTCCTACAGGTGATTGGAGCGCTCCGGTGAGCACGCTCGTCTACGTCCACGCCAGTCAATCGGCCGAGGCCCAGGTCACCGAGGAGCTCGTCACGCTCGCCGCCGCGCTCGACGGGACGGCGACGGTGCTTGCCTCTGGTGCGGCCGCGGCGCAGGTCGCAGAGATCGCCGCCTCACACGGAGCGGCATCTGTCACGATTGTGCGCAGCGAGATTGAACGCTGGCAGAGCGATCTCGCAGCAGACGCGGTCAGTGCCGCCTTCCGCGATGTCGGCGCCCTTTTGCTTGTCTGCGCCGCGCGCAGGTTTGAGCGCGACGTCGCGGCGCTGGTCTCCGCGAGCGCCGGGCTGCGGCTGTTGTCGGCGTGCGTCGGCGGGGGTGCCGGCTGGCTCCGGTTCGAAACGCCGTCGGGGGACGTCGGCTTGGCGCTGGAGGGCCTTGGGCCGGCGGCCGTGCTGGTCGTGCCCTGGAGCGTCGAGCCGATGCCGTCCGGACGTGAATGCCAGACCACCGAGCGTGAAAGTGCGCCAGCGGACCGATACCCCTCGTCTCGCGTTCCCGCGGACGAGGTCCGGGATTGCGAGTTGCTGCCGCTCGACCGGTCCGCCGCTGTCGTCGCCGGCGGTCGCGGGCTGCTGAAGGCGGACAACCTGAGGCTGCTTGACGAGCTGGCGGCCCTGATCCCAGGCGCTTCGGTGGGGGTGACCGCACCGCTTGTAACTGATGGATGGGCCCCGAAATCGATGCTTGTTGGCAAAACGGGCGCTCGGATCGCTCCACACGTCTACATCGCGGCGGGGATCAGCGGCTCGTTCTTCCACGAATCGAACACTCGTGCGTCCGACTATGTACTCACCATCAACCGGGATCCCGACGCACAGCTTCCGGCGCGGGCGGACTTCAGTCTTGTCGGTGACGCGTGCGAGCTGCTCGCCGAACTCACGCGTGCGATCGCCGCAAACCACGCCGGAGGCTAGACCGAGCCGCGAAGCGGTTCAGTGCTTGGGCGGTTGGCTTCAGGCCGCAAAGACGGTCGCGCCCGCAGCGCTACGCCGGCTGCCGCGCTGCGAGACGCTGCAGGACGGCAGAGCGTGTTTCGCGGAACTCCAGAAGCCGGATCTGATCAGGATCTACTCGCTCGAGAGCAGCGAGCTCGGTAGCGGTCGGCTCGGGGGTGTGGTCGACGTGCGCAGGGACCCCCAGGTCGAATCCGGTTGCATCCTGCACTTCGTCGACAGTGAACCCTGGATGCACGGACCGGATCTGCAGGCGACGGGAGGAGTCGAAATCCAGGACCGCCATCGGCGTTACGACCGATTCGGGACCCGATGGCTTGATCCCGTGGGCGGGACGCCAGTCGCTGCCGACGTGGTGTCCAGTGGCAGTTCGGTACCGGAGCTGCTCTGTGAACACTCTGGGCGAATGCTCGGTCACGTACAGGCAGACTCGGCGGACGATGTTGAGCGCGTCTCCGACGGCAACGCCGTGAAACCGAAGCTGCGTCCCGTCTGGGCGCTCGACAAGGCTGGCATTGATATTGCCGTAGGGATCGATCTGCAGTGGCCGCAGGAACTGGAAAAGTCCATTGCCCCGCAGCTCAAAGTTGATGATCTCAGTCTGCGACATGTGGGCCGGCGCCGTCGGTAGGATCCGTTCGGGTTCGATCAGAGCGTCCGCCAGATTTCGATTGGTGGGACTAACGCAGCCCTGGATCCAGAACTCGACGTCGGGAGCGTGAGTCTCGATGGCCAGGTACAACGCCGCGCCGGCGAGCGGCACCGCGGCACCGTGAGACACCCAGTCACCCGGACGCACTTCGCGGGCCATCGCAACGGTCATCATCACGTCGACTGGGTACGGCGCCATCAGCGGGCTTCCCCGTGGACGAAGCGGTCGAGATAGGCGGAGAACTCCCCGTTACGCGCGGCCGGAACGTATTCCTCGATCAGGTGGCGGCGATCGGCGCTATATAACGGCGTCATAGCGGCAGGCCATGAGCCTGTGGGTGCCTCGACGACGGCATCAACCTCACGACCGAGAAGCTGCACCCGTGTCGGGTCAACCTCGCCGATCTCTTCGGCGCATACGATCACCGTCTTCGCGGATCGAGCGACGAGCGCGTCCACGTCATACATGTGGTCAAGGGGGACGGCAAGCTCTGCGTTGCCCGCTGAGTCGCATCGCACCGCCTGGATCACAGCGACGTCTAGCTGAACCGCGGGCACTGCGAGTAGCTCCACGCCTGTGTATGGGCACCGCACGTTCTTGTAGCCGAGGGCACGAGTCGCATCGGTGAACCGTCCGGACGGCCACGGCATGTACGGGAGTCCCATGTTGGCGGCGCGGAAGCGAGCGGTGATCACCCATTCGGAATACTCGTGAACCTCTATCCGGCCGTCCCCGGCGGCAGCCTGGAAGTTGGGCCCCTGACCGACTTCATCGAGCCCGACGTACGAGGTGTCAGTGGAGGTGACCGCTCCCGCACCGATAAGGAGATCGGTCTCGACCCCGTTGATCACACCGAACACCCGGAGTCCACGCCGTCCCTGGCGGATCAACTCCCGCGCGAAGGAGACCGGGCGGCGCTGGAGTCCGAGACCTCCCCCGAAGCCGATCGTCGCGCCGTCCGCTACGAGTCCTGCCGCGTCCGCCAACGTGCTACGCCGATCCCGGGTTACGGCTGCCGCCATCTATTGATTATGATATCGATGTCGAATAAATTTCGCGCATGGCCGCTCAGGACCTGTTCGATGTGGAGGGCAGGGTTGCGCTGGTCACGGGCGGCACCGATGGGATCGGCGCAATGATCGCCGAGGCGCTTGTCCGGGCGGGGGCGCGAACCTACGTGAACGGGCGTGACGAGCGCCGCGCTTCACGCACCGCGCGGCGCCTGTCGCGCTTTGGGAGTTGTTCGTCGCTGGTCGCAGACCTCGGTGACGCCGAGGGTCGCTCGGCCCTGGCCAGAGCGTTTTGCGCTCGCGAGCGGCGGCTGCACATCCTCGTCAACAACGCGGCGACGATCTTTTCCGCCCCGCTCGATGCGTGGCCGCCCGAGCGCACGAGCCGTGTCCTTGAACTCAACGTCGCTGCGGTGCTCGACCTGACTGGCCTACTGCACGGCCGACTGCGCAACGCAGCAGGGACCAGATCGCCGGCGCGGGTGATCAATATTGGCTCAGCGGACGGGATTCGCCCTCCCGCATGGGAGACCTACGCGTATACGGCGTCGAAGGCGGGCCTGCACATGCTCACGCGGCACCTCGCGCGCACGCTGGCCAGCGAGCAGATCACGGTCAACGCGATCGCCCCAGGTCCGTTTGCAACGCGCAAGCTCGCACCGGTCCTGGAGCGCGAGCGGGACGTCGTTATCGGCGCCGTACCGCTCGGCCGCCTCGGCGGCGCCTCAGATATCGCTGGCGCCGTTCTCTTCCTCTCCTCACGGGCCGGCGCCTACGTCACCGGAGCGATTCTTCCGGTCGATGGTGGCGTATCGCAATGTTGAGGTCCCTCGATCCACGCGCGGCGACGTCGCTGCCGATGTCGGCGTCACCGGCATCTACCGACGCACCCGTGGTCGTGACCGATCCCTGCTGGCGCTGCATCGCAGCGGACCATCTCGACCCTGCTCGCGAGCATCGAATCGAAGACGATTCACTACAGACCAGCTCCATCCGCGAGAGCGGTGAGAGTTAGGGGCGTTCGAGGCAACCCGAAACGGTGGGCTGCGGCGGAAAATGACGCCGTTTGCCGGGCGTGATCCCCCTGGTCGTGGGAGGGCCGCGCGGGTACGCTTCTGGTGCGATGGTGGCGAGGTTCTCGCTCCGATTTCTAGTGGCGATCACGCTGATGACCTGCTTGGCGGTCAGCGTGGCGTTACTCGGGCTCGATCGCTCATCGGAAGCTCGCGCCGGCGCTGTCCGACAGGCCACTGATTGCGCTTCGATCGGCCAAGCGGCGAACTTCGCGGTGTTCTCGAGCCTCGACTTCAACGCGTCGAACACGGCGGGAACGAGCATCACGGGGCGGATCGCGGCCGGCCGCGATGTCACTGTCGACGGTGTTTCAATCAGCCCACGCACGGGTGACGCGACTCCGGAGGTCGTTGCCGGCGGCGACGTGTACGCCGGCGTGACGACTGGATCCGGAGGCACTCTCAACGGCGGTCTCAGCTACGCGGGCACGCTGACCCGCGCCTCGAACTTCACGATCAACGGCACCGTCTCGCACGCGCCGCCACCGTTCTCGTTCACTGACGCGTTCGCCGACCTGCGCGACCTCAGCTCCTCGCTCGATTCACTGGACCAGAGCACCGGCGCGACGGTCGACCTCAACCGGTACTCAAACGCGCTAACGCTCACCGGCATTGATGACGGGCTCAACGTCTTCACGGTCAGCGCCGCGCAACTGACTCAGGCATCCGGGATCGTGATCAACCTGACCCAGGCGGATGCGACGGCGCTGATCAACGTCACCACGGACACCGATCTCGCGACCGCGCCGCAATACATGAACCTTCAAGGCAGCGCTGCTCCCTCAGGGATTGTCTGGAATTTCCCGCTCGCGACATCCTTCACCTACAGCGTCAACCGCGGCATCGACTGGCAGGGAACGATCCTGGCGCCCAACGCGACGATCTACGGCTACCAGCAACCGCAGCTCGATGGCACGATGATCGCCCGCTCTGTGGAGGGTGGTGACTGGGTGATCAGGCACGTGGCCCCGTCGGTCTGTCTGCCGAAACCCACGCCGGATACGACGCTGACGCTCACCGCGCTCTGTCGCAACGCGTCAGGTGCTCTGACGATGCGGCTGCGTAACACCGGTGACGCAGACCGGTCGATCAGCTGGCAGGACCTCAACGGTACCGACTCCGGGGCCTTGCACGTATCCGCGCACAGCGATGCGTTTTTCGACGTCACGGACCCGGCGGACAGCACTGTGATCGAGGCAACTTCCGGCAATACCACCGTGCGAGCTGACGGCACCAACCAACGTTGCGAGGGCCGGATAACAGTCGAGCTCGTGACGGTCGGGCCAGCGCCGACCGGGCAGACCTGGGAGGCGAAGCTCGAGAGCGGTTACGACTTTTCGCGGACGTTCGCGCTGGGCGACGGCGACCAGCGAACGTTCACCGTCGCTGGCGCCTATCTCGACGGGCAGACCGGGATCGACGAGGTAATCGGTGGGGCGGCCTACATCGTTGACGTGCCCGACACCCATGGTGGCGTCGTCACCACCAACATCAACCCAATCGAGATCCTCGACGGCCAGGACGAGATCGTCGTGATCACGGTCACCTATACAGAACAACCGCCAGGTGAGACAACGCCTCCCGGCGAGACGCCGCCGCCCACGCCGGAGATCCCGCCGCCTCCGGAATCAACCGGCCCAGATACGCCGCCATCCGTCTCCGAAGACGAACCGACACTGCCGCCGGGCGCACCCCAGCCCGCAGAAGGTCCCGAGCTCGCCGAGGGCGTCTCCGGCACCGATCTCTCGATCGCTCACCGGATCACGCCCAGGCGGCTGCCGGTCGGCGGAACGATCAAGACGACCACCGTGATCCGCAACGACGGCGACAAACCCGCGAACGCAGTGCTCGTGCGCGAACTCCCCCAGTACAAACCATCGAACCCGAACAGCGTCGCCCGCGTCCTCGCGATCTCGACCACCAAAGGGATATGCACCTCCAAGCGCCCAGTCATTTGCCAGCTCGGCACGCTCAAACCCGGAGAGCAGGACACGATCCGCACCAGCACCACGATCCTCGTGCTCGCCTCGCTGGACAGCGTCGTCGTGGTCTCATCCGACACGGCAGAGACCAACACAGCCAACAACACGGCGATCGCCGCGGTCACGACGACGCAAGCTAAGACCAAGACGCAGCCCAGGCCGATCGTCAAGATCGGAATCACGGGTCCACCGCAACTCACCGGCCCGCCTCACGTAGGCCAGCCAACCGCCTACACCATCAAAGCCACCGGCACCGGTACGCACGTCCGCGTCTGTGCAACACCCCCTCACGCGCTGAGCACGATCAAGGCCCCCGGCACGTTCCGCTACCACGGGCGCTACTGCATCGATATCCCGCGGATGACAGCCGGTAGGGTGTACGCATTTGCGCTCACCGGGATCCCCTCCGTCCCCGGCAAGATGACACTGTCTGTCGACGCAACGGGCGAGAACGTACTGACCGTGCGCCGCTCACGGACCGATTCGGTCCTCGCCGCGTTCCGCGCCTGTACGGCCGCGACCGCGAGACCGATCGCACACCCAGCCTGCTGATGCGGCGGTCGTCGCGTCGCTTGATCGGTTCGACGAGCGATCAGACGTCAGGGGCATTCGCCGGCGGACCCCAGCGCTAGTCGATGCTGGCCCCCAGATCACCTAGCTCGCCAGGGAGCTGTCGTGGTCCTTCAACGGCCCAGGCTGCCTCACGTGAATCACAGGCCCGAGAAACCGTGGGCGTGCACCTCCGCTGGAGTCTTGAGCCTACACTCAAGCTGCATCCGTCCTTCCGGCCGCTGTGAACGACGCTCCGAACTCAGACAAACGACCGGCAGGATCCAAGTGCCGATCGCTTGCGGCCTGGTTTCCGGACGAAGGGGGCAAGCGGCCCGTTCAAGGCCCAGGGTCGCGGGAGTGGGCGAGACGCGCGGCCGCTGAAATCGCTAAGCGTCCGGTGAACCCGGATCAAGAAGGTGTCATCCAGCTACTGCCGGAGGATCTCCACGATCACGTAAAGCAGCTACAGCAGTTTCCTGACGCTCGCCGTATGTTTGACGACAAATGGACGGTGGCCCTGGTGACTGACCTGCGCCGTCTGGTTTCAGCTCAGCCGTCGGTGCGAGTCGGCGACGCAGGGGACGACGGCGGTGCTGAGAGTGATCTCCGCTCGATTGCACACGTGACGTTACCTACGCAGCGGCCTCCTGCTGAGCTCCCAGCCGAATTCGATCCTGCACTCCAGGTCTGGAAGATCACATCCAGGAGCCCGAATGTCCGCATCACCAATAAGTACGGCAGCGAGTTCCGGGAAGGCTTCTTTACGTTCGGGTTCATTGTTGAGGTTCTGACCTCGTTCTTATCTGTCGCCCAGTACCGCGGCCGTCTCATTCTGCGCGACGGCTATCACCGCGCGTATCGCTTGATCAGTTCAGGGGTGCTCGCCGCACCAGTGTTTCTGCGGGCCTACGTAGATGACGAGTCCGTATTCACGAAGAAAGCACCTTCCGAACGAATTTGGACAGGAGATCGGCCTCCGCTTCTGGGCGACTTCACGAACGACGTGGTAGCGCGCGACATTTGGCTCCCTCGCCACGACACGACGCTCTACATCGGTGCCACACCCCCTGGCCTGTCGGTGGACCCAAGAGCGAACAGATGAAGATTCCTTAGGTTCTCTCCGGCGAGCGCCTCGACGGAAAGCGCTCACACCGGCAGAGCAGGGCGCTACGAGTGCAACGCCAGGCAAGCATTGCGATCCCTCTAAAGCGTCAACGAGGTCGGCGACGGTCGTCTGATGCCCACTGACTTCAAGCAACCAAGCTGGCGACGACGCGATGCGGGCGGCGGCTGACCGAGATGCCTGAACCGGCGTGGGGTGCGAACCGCGGACCAGCCGCCGGCCCTGTCGCCGGCCCTGTCGCGACTGGGATGTCGTTCCGAGAGAGGTCACGACGACGCGCAGTAGGACGCGAGTCTGCGTGTGAGCCGATCCGATCAATGAGTGCGGGTCCGTCGGATCACACGTGGGGGCCTGTAGCTGCGCCGCGGAACGGGATGGAATCCCCGATCATCGCGTCCCGCCCGTAAGCTGGCCTGAGCCCCAACAGTGGAGGTGACAGATGGCCGAACTCGAGCCGAGGTTACCTCTAGTACGCTGGCAGGTCGCCGCTGGCCGGAGGCAAGCGCTACCTGCGGTGATAGAACGCTGTCGAGCCGGGACAACCGTGGGCTGCGGTCGGGCATGCTCAGCCCGTGCCGGGTGTCCGGCGACGGCGCCCGGCGGCGATCAGGAGCAAGACGAGAGCGCCTGCGATCCACGCCGCCTCGACGAGAAATGGCTCCAGATGCTGGTGATCGGTGAAGTAGACCGCGTTGCGGAGTGTCTCCACGGTCGCTCCGTTGGGGAGGAACCGGCCGACGAAGCGATAGAACGGCGGGAGGAGCGGCGGCGCGACGGCGCCTCCGGAGGCGGCGTTGCCGACGGCGACGAACAGACCCCAGGTGGGGATGATCGCCCACCGCCCAACGAGCGTGAGCATCGCCGAGCTGAACAGTGCCGCAGCGGCTACCTCGGCGGCGAGTACCGCCCACAGCTCCGGGAACGGCCCCCGCAGCGCCTTCAGCACCGGATCGGTGATCAGCGCTAGGACCAGCCCGCCAACCAGAGCCAGGAGGACGATGCAGACGAGCCAGGCGCGCAGCGACAGGCCCTCGGCGTTGGCTCGCAGCTGGAACATCGTCACGAATCCGAGAATCGTGGCGGCCAGGGTCGCGTAGAAGGAGGCGAGCCCCTGCGGGTCAGTCGGCGGCAGCGGGTGCAGGTCGACGATCCTCAGCGGTCCGCCAGCCCGCGCCGGCACCGCCTCGGCGGCCTGCTCCAGCACGCGAGCGACCGAGGTGCCGGCTGCGCTGACGACGAACAGCTGCGGCTGGCTGCCAGTAAGCACCAGGGCGGCGTAGATCCGTTGCTCGTCGATCTCGGCCTTGGCGCGAGCCAACGACTCGTCCGGGGTGAGGCGCAGACCGTTGCCGGTGGCGGCCTCCAGCGCGTGGATCACGCCGGGCCGGCCCGCCGGGTGCCCGACGACGGCGGCCGGGATGTCGTGCGGCGTCGGACGGCCTAGCGCCAGGGTGTAGGAAACGGCGAACATCGACACCATCGTCACTGCGATCGCCATGACGACAACCGCGTTGCGATATCGCGGCTGGGTCAGGAGCCCGGCCAAGCGCCGTCGCGACCGCGGCTCCGCGGCGGCGCGGCGACCGTCTGTGCTCGCGGAGTCCGCTTCGACCGTCCTCGGCATCTCGAACCCTCTGCAAATCGTCGCTTGAGTCCTTGGACTAGGCCGGCGTCGGGGCGCGGCAACGGTCAGCGGCGACGAGTCCCACCACACGGACGGCGGACGCGGCTGGTGGCTGCGTCTCCCCGACCTATTGACAGGGACGATGCATGGTCAGGATCTAGGCAACCTGGTCGCCTATACCGCCATCGCCGACGGAACGCCGGTGTACGACAATCGGGGGAGGCGGATCGGCGCCGTCGAATACGTGATGGACGTAGGAGGCATATTCGAGGGGGTACTCGTCCACACGTATCCGCTTCCCGGGCGACATCTTTATGCGGACGCGGATCAGATTGCCGAGATCCACGAGCGCGGAGTCGTCCTCTCAGTCACGGAGCGGGAGTTGCACACCCCGCAGCAGGAGTCGCGGCGGGGTCGGCCGCGGAAGAGCCCGCTTGAGGCGCGGTTGCGGCGGACGTGGGACTGGCTCACCGGTTGGCGGGTGGACCGGTAGGCCGGCGCCCAGCAGGGGATCGGCTACAGCACCTCTCGTGGCTGAGGCTCCAGCGGCGGGCGGGAATGCGTTGTCGAGCTTGAGCAGGTCCAACTGGCTCAGCTCGAGCACCTCGTATCTTGTGCCGTCGATGGGGAGGAGGAGTTCAGCGCGTCCTCCCCCGACACGGGTGAGAGCATCGGCGCGCCGAGTGACCACTAGGCGGCGGCGATCGTGTGCAGCTTCTCGAGCGCGTCGTGCTCGATCTGGCGGACACGCTCGGCACTGACGCCGAGCTTCGGCGCTACCTCGCCGAGCGTCTGCACGGGGCGGTCGAGCCCGTAGCGCGAGCGGATTACCGTCCTCTCCCGCTCGTTCAGGTACGCGAGCAGATTGGGAACCGTTCTGGCCAGCTCGCGCTGGTCGACCCGCTCATACGCGTCCTGTGCGGGAGGGTCGGCGAGCAGCTCCGCCAGGCTGGTGCCTTCGCTCCGCTCCCCACCTACGGGCTCGTCGAGCCCGCGAGCGTTGCGGTCAGCGCGGGTCAGACTCTCGATCTGCCAGCGGGGCAGTCCGACCAGCGCGGCCAGCTCCGACGGGCTTGGCTCGTGGCGATACGCCTGCTCGAACCAGCGCTGGGTGTCCTTGATGCGGGCGAGTTGACGCAGGGCTCGGTCCGAGAGGACCATCGGGCGCGACAGCTCACTGACGACCTGCTGCATCGCCTGACGCACCCACCACACCGCGTACGCCCAGAACGCCATACAGCGCTCCGGCTCGTAGCGCTCCAGCGCGCGGAGGAGACCGACGACGCCCTCCTGCGTCAGTTCCTCGCGGTCGACCGCCGTGGACCAGCGGTAAACGCGGGCGACGCTGGCGATCCTCGGCGCAAACCACTTCACAAGTTCCTCACGATCCCGCGGGCCGCCCGCCTTGGCGCGGAGGATCAGCGCTCGCTCGGAGGCGTCGTCGCGGCTGAAATGATCGTCGGTGCTGCTTGCTGCCCCCCGACGCCACCCGCTCGGCGACCACTGGGAGGGGACGCGTGTCGACTCCAAGCGTGTCATCGGACGATTCTTGCCCGCTGGTTGCCGCGTCTCCATTGAGCATCCCCGACTCCGGCCGTGTGGAAATCCCCAGGTCGTGGGTGGGGGCCACGTCGTGGGTGAGGGGCGGGGGACGCGTGCCGGCAGCCGGGCAGCGGCCGGTGGGGATAACCCCTTCTTAGGTCGTCACAGGCCGGATTCTGAGATCGAAGGTTGACTGAGATCGAAGGTTGAGTGGAGTAATGACGTGGTCGGGTCATGATGGAGGAACGAGCCCGATCAGCGACGGGAAAAGTGGCTGCGCGTGACCAGTGACTGCCGAGCAGTCCTGGTGCGAATCGGATCCAAGCGAGGAACGGACACCGGCGGCGTCGGGCCATTTGACAACGCCGCCGCGATGGAGGATGGTCCTTTGTTCAGCAGCCAGATCGGCGGGAACCATGCCGTCCCTGAGGCGCGACAATTTCGGCGGGATGGGGCTCGGGGTCCTACTCGGCGCGGTTCGCGAGGCGGTGGTGTTTGTCGATCCATCCGGCCGGGTTCTGCTGACGAACAGGGCTGTCGCGGACGGCCTGCCGGAGAGCCGGAGCGGGATGGATCTCGGCGCGGCGGCCGTGCGGTTTCGCCCAGACGGGCAGCGGTACGGGAGGCAGGAGCTGCCGGTGATGCGCTCGGTCCGGAGCGGCGAGGTCGTCCGTGACGAGGAGTGCTTCCGGCTGACGGCCGGCGGAGCTCGCCACAGCCTCAGCTGCCGCTCGGCGCCGATCCACGACGATGCCGGCGCGATCGTCGCCGCGGTCCTCATCGAGCGCGATGTCACGCGCGAGCTGCGCGGCCAGCGGCAACTGGCGAATTTGACATCCGTGGTGGAGAACGCCGGTCTCGCCGTCATCGCCCTGGACTCGGAGGGGCGGATCACGGCGTGGAACCAGGGCGCGGCGCGCCTGTACGGGTGGAGTGCGCCAGCCGCGCTGGATCGGCCTATCCGAAGCCTGCTCAAACCGGCCCTCAACGACGAGCAGCGCGCCGCCATCGGCGCTGTCCTCCGCACGCAAGGCCGGTGGCGAGGAGAGATCTCCGTCCGGCGCCGCGACGGTGCGCTCCTGGTCGTCGACGCCACAGGGTTCTCCACCCGCGGACCGAGTGGTGAGATCACCGGTTACGTCATCACCCACCGCGACCTCCGAGATGAGAAGCGCGCGGCGCAGGAGCTGAGGGCCGCGCGCGCTCACGCCGACGAGATCCTGGACCGGATCAGCGACATCGTGTTCGCGGTCGATCGCCACTGGCGTTACACGTTCCTCAACCGCCAGGCGGCGGCGCACGCGAGCGAGGCGCTTGGGCGCGACGTGACTGCGGAGGACCTGCTCGGGCAAAACTGCTGGGAGGTGTTTCCAGACTGGACCCGGAGCCGGTTCTACGAGACGTTCCAGAATGCGCTGCGATGGCAGCGCCCGGCCCAGATCGAGGAATACGTGCCGCGCGCACACAGATGGTTCGACGTGCGGCTGTATCCATCGGACACGGGATTGTCGATCTACCTGTACGACGTCACCGAGCGTAGGCGCGCGGCGGACCAGCTCGCCTACCACGCGAGCCTGCTCGCCAATCTCGACGACGCGATCATCGCCACCAACGAAGAGGGCGTGATCACCGCATGGAATCACGCCGCCGAGGGGATGTTCGGCTGCTCCGACACCGAGGCCATCGGGCGCGCCATCAGCGAGATCGTGCCTACGGGCAGGGACGACGAACTGGCCCGAGCCTTCCGCGAGCTGGCCGAGACCGGCCGCCGAAAGAGCGAGGAGACGCGTTACCGCCGCGACGGCAGCGCGGTCGTAACGGATTCGCTGACGGTTGCGCTGCGCGACGATCACGATCGGCTGACCGGCTACCTCGGCATCGCGCGCGACGTCACCGAGCGGTGGGGAGCGCGGCGGAAGCTGGAGCGCGGGATCGCCCAGCAGGCGGCGGTCGCGGCGCTGGGGCTGAGGGCGCTTCAGGGTGAGAGCGTGTCGGCGCTGCTCGAGGGGGCGGCGAGTGAGGTCCGACGGGGGCTTGGAGCCGAGTACTCCCAGGTCGATGAGTTGCTGCCGGACGGGCAGCAAGTGCGTGCCATCGCCGGCGCCGGCTGGCGCCCGGGCATCGTCGGCGGCCTCATCCTGCCCGCCGGTCGCCGTTCGTTGACGGGGTTCGCGCTGCTCACCGGGGGCCCGGTCATCGTCGACGATCTGCCCGCCGAGACCCGCTTCGACATCCCGGACCATCTGACCGAGCACAAGGTCCTGAGTGCGATCGCGGTCGTCATCGACCCGCTGCGCAGGCCGTTCGGCACACTGGTGGCGCTCTCGAAGCAGTGGCAATCCTTCAGCAACGAGGACGCCAGCTTTATGCAATCGCTCGCCAACGTCCTGGTTACCGCCATCGACCGCGCCGATGTCGAGCGGCGGCTCGAGGAGGCCCGCGAGGCCGAGCGCGCGCGGATCGCCCGGGATCTCCACGACGAGACGCTGCGCGAGCTCAACGATGCGTTCGCGTTGGGCGCCCTGTCCCGTCCGGTGGTTGGCAACGAAGATGACCAGGAACGCTGGACGGCCGTGACGGAGGCGCTCCGCCGGGTTGGAGAGCGGCTGCGCGGCGCGATCTACGACCTTAGGCCCCCCACCGACGACGCGCGTGCTCTCGCCGATCTGCTCGCGGACGTCGTCTCCAGTCAGTCCGACATGGCGAGTGAACTGGTGATCCGGCTGGACGGAGCCACGTCACTCCCACACGGTTCGCTCGGCTACACGGGCTCCGAGCTGCTGCGCATCGTGCGCGAGGCGATCACCAACGCCCGGTGCCATTCCGGGGCGACGATCATCGCTGTCGACACCGGCCGGTCGAACCGGGACGCCGTCAGAATCGACATCGCTGACGACGGTCGCTGGCCAGGCCGGCAGCAGGTCGTCCGCGGCCGGCGTAGCACTGGCATCGCAGGCATGTTCGACCGCGCCGAGCGACTGGGCGGGACGCTGCGCATCACCGGCCGGAAGGGTGGGGGAACACTCGTCTCCATCGTTCTGTCACTCGACCGTGCCGCAGCCTCCTGACGCACGGACCGTCCCGCGAGGGTGGGAAGTAGCCGCCCATCCCGGTGCTTCGTCACGGCGTGAGGCGTGTACGCTTAAGCCAGGGTGCGTGAACGTGCTCCCATACGCGTTGTCATCGGCGAGGACCAGCCGCTGTTCCGTGACGGCGTCGTTCACGTCCTCTCCACCGCGGGTTTCGACGTCCTCGCTGCCGCGGGCGACGCGCGGGATCTCGTGCGCAAGGCGCTGGCCCATCATCCCGATGTGGTGGTTGTCGACATCCATATGCCTCCGGATTTCCAGGACGACGGCCTCCAGGCCGCCCAGGAGATCCTTGCAGCGCGACCAGCGACGGCGGTCCTCGTCCTGTCGCAGTTCCTGGAGGACCGCTACGTCATCGATCTGCTCGACGATCACCCGGAGGGGAGGGGCTACCTCCTCAAGGATCGGATCGCCGACTCGGACAGTTTCGTCGACGCCGTACGGAGGGTGGCGCGCGGCGGCTCGGTTATCGACGCGGAGGTGGTCGGCCGGCTCGTCGGCCAGCTCCCCGGACACAGTCAGCTCGGATCGCTGACCAGTCGCGAGCGGGACGTCCTCTATCTGATGGCCCAGGGCAAGTCCAATCAGGGCATCGCCGATGAGCTGGTGGTCACCGTCTCAGCCGTCGAGCGTCACGTCACCAGCATCTTCGGCCGGATGGAGCTGCCGCGCGACGCCCAGGAGCATCGGCGTGTCCTCGCCGTGCTCCGATACCTCCGCGCCGACCGGTCGGCGACCAGGTCCGCGCCTCCTAGCAAGGTTCTCACGCAGTGACGGCCTCCGGCTCGGCCGGGATGCCCTCCTCGCCGCCGCGCCAGCTCACGGCAAGCTCGTCATCATGAGCCTCGATCGTGATCGTCGCTCCCTCGCGGATCTCACCGGCGATCAACGCGCGTGCGATGCCCGTCTCCACCTCCCGCTGGATGAACCGCCGCAGGGGGCGGGCCCCGTAGACGGGGTCATAGCCTTGCCGCGCGATCAGCGAGCAGGCCTCCGGCCGCAGCTCGAGCCCGACGCGTCGGTCGGCTAGGCGGCGGTGGACGTCGGCGATCTGCAGCACGACTATTCGCTCGATCTCATCCAGCGTCAGCGGCTTGAACAGGACGATGTCGTCTACGCGGTTGAGAAACTCCGGCCGGAAGTGGCCGCGCAGCTCGTCCATCACCCGATCGCGGGCCTCCTCGCGGATCTGCCCGTCGTCGGTCACGCCGTCGAGCAGGTACAGCGAGCCGATGTTGGAGGTCATGATGATCACGGTGTTGCGGAAGTTGACGGTCCGGCCCTGGGCGTCGGTCAGGCGGCCGTCGTCGAGGATCTGCAGGAGCGTGTTGAACACGTCCGGGTGAGCCTTTTCGATCTCGTCGAACAGAACGACCGAGTACGGCTTGCCGCGCACGGCCTCGGTCAGCTGGCCGCCCTCCTCGTAACCGACATATCCGGGGGGCGCGCCGAGCAGCCGGCTGACGGTGTGGCGCTCCTGATACTCGGACATGTCCAGGCGGACCATGTTCTCCTCGGAGTCGAACAGCGCCTGCGCCAGCGCCCGCGACAGCTCGGTCTTGCCCACACCGGTGGGGCCGAGGAAGATGAACGAGCCGATCGGGCGCCGCGGATCCTGGACGCCGCCGCGCGCGCGGAGAACGGCATCGGCGACGAGCCGCACGGCCTCGTCCTGGCCGACGACGCGCTCGTGGAGCACCTCGTCGAGCCGAAGGAGCTTCTCGCGCTCGCCTTCCATCAGCCGGGCGACTGGGATGCCAGTCCAGCGCGCGACAATCGCCGCGATCTCGTCCTCGGTGACCTCCTCGCGCAGCAGGCGCGTGCCAGCCTGCTTGCTCTCGAGGCGTTCCTCCTCGCCGCGCAGCCGCCGCTCCAGCTCCGGCAGGCGGCCGTGGCGCAGCTCGGCGGCGCGGTTGAGGTCGTAATTGCGCTCCGCGCGATCGATCTCCCGGCGGACCTGCTCGAACTCCTCCCGCAGGGACTGCAGCTTGTGGATCGCCTGGCGCTCGGCCTCCCACTGCGCCGTCATGGCGTCCGCTTGGGCCCGCAAATCGGCGAGCTCGTGACGGAGCGCCTCCAATCGCTCGTGGCTCGCCTCGTCGGTCTCCTTGGTGAGCGCGGCCTCTTCGATCTCGAGCCGCATGACGCGGCGCGTGATCGCATCGAGTTCCTGCGGCATCGAGTCGATCTCGGTGCGAATCACGGCGCAGGCCTCGTCGACGAGGTCGATCGCCTTATCCGGCAGGAAGCGGTCGGTGATGTACCGCTGCGCGAGGGTCGCGGCGGCCACGAGCGCGGCGTCCTGGATCCGGACGCCGTGGTGGACTTCGAAGCGCTCCCGCAGCCCGCGCAAGATCGAGATCGTGTCCTCCACGGAGGGCTCGTCGACGGTGACCGGCTGGAATCGGCGCTCCAGCGCCGCGTCCTTCTCGATGTACCGGCGGTACTCGGCGACGGTCGTCGCCCCCAGGCAGTGCAGCTCGCCTCGGGCCAGCATCGGCTTGAGCATGTTGCCGGCGTCCATCGCTCCCTCGGCGGCGCCCGCCCCCACCACGTTGTGCAGCTCGTCGATGAACAGCAGAACTCGGCCCTCGCCGGCCTTGACCTCGGTGAGCACCGCCTGCAGGCGCTCCTCGAATTCGCCTCGGTATTTCGCCCCCGCCACCAGCGATCCTATGTCGAGCGCGAAGACAGTCTTGTCCTTGAGCCCCTCCGGGACGTCGCCGCGCACGATCCGCTGGGCGAGCCCCTCCACGAGCGCCGTCTTTCCCACGCCGGGGTCGCCTACTAGCACTGGGTTGTTCTTCGTCTTACGCGACAGTATCTGGATGACGCGGCGAATCTCGGCGTCGCGCCCGATGACCGGATCAAGCTTTCCGTCGCGGGCCTCGGCGACCAGGTCACGGCCGTACTTCTCCAGTGCCTCGTACACGGTCTCCGGGGTGGCGCTGGTGACGCGCTGGGCACCCCGGACCTGGCTGAGGATCTCCATGACGCGGTCTGCGTCAGCCCCGTGCTCGCGCAGCAGCCGGCCTGCGGCGGTGTCAGTGCTCAACATCGCGAGCAGCAAGTGCTCGACCGACACGTACTCGTCCTTGAGGCGCTGGGCCTCGTGCTCGGCGGCGTCGAGGACGTCGGCGAGGGCCCGGGTGACGCCGATCTGCGAGCTGCTGCCCGGGCCGCTGACCCGCGGGCTGTGCTCGAGCGCCCGTTGGAGCGCGGCGCGCAGCGCACTGGTGTCGACATCCGCGGCCGCCAGCAGGCGAGGGATCAGACCATCCCGTTGGTCCAGCAGCGCAAGCAGCAGGTGCGCGGTGTCAAGCTCGCTGTGGCCGAGGCGCAGCGCAGTCGTCTGCGCGTCGTGCAGCGCCTCCTGGGTCTTAACGGTCAGGCGGTTCGAGTCCATCTCATCCCCTATCGCTGGCGTTGTGGCGGCGCGGCGGCCCGCAGCCGCGCCTCGAGCTCGTCGATCCTGGCGAGCAGCTCGCACGCCAGGATGGCGCCTGCATAGTTGAGCCCGAGGTCACGCCGAAGCCGAAGCGCCCGGTTGAGCAGGGCGGCATCCTGGCGGCGGAACAGAGGGGCGGCTCTCGTGCCGCCGGAGGGCTCAACCAGCCCGAGTCCGACGAGCCGGCGGACCAGGTCCGGGGTAAGGTCCGCCTGTGTGGCCAGGACGTTAAGGCTGATTCGGCCCTCTCCGCGCGCGATTAGCCGCGCGCCCGGGGAGGCGATGGGGCGTGCGGTGGTGATCATCAGCGCCTCTTCCTCGGATCGAACTTGGAGTCATTCGCGAGCTGCTGGAACAGCTCGCGCTGACGCTTGGTCAGCCGCTTGGGGACCTGGATCGTCACCACCGCGTACAGGTCGCCGGGCGGCGCCTGGGCGTTGCCGGGCAGCCCCTGACCGCGGAGCCGCAGCCGCCGACCGCAGGAGGAGCCGGCCGGGACCTTGACCCGCGCGGTGCCGTCGAGCGTCGGTACGGGGACCTCGCCGCCGAGCGCCGCCTCCCAGGGAGCGACGGGTAGATCGGTGTACAGGTCGTCGCCCACGACGCGGAAGTTCGGATGGGGCCGGATGCGGATCCGGAGGATGAGGTCGCCGGGAGGCCCACCGCCGGTGCCCGGTGCCCCCTGGCCGGAAATCCGAATGAGCTGCCCGTCCCGAACCCCGCGCGGTATATCGACCTCGACCGAGCGCCGGTCGATTGATAGCCAGCGCTTACCTCCGGTGGCGGCCTCGGTCAGCCCGAGCTCGAGGACCACCTCCAGGTCGCTTCCGCGCATCGAGAAGCTTTCGAACGGACTGCCACGCTGGGCTCCTCGCCGACTGAACATCTGGTCGAACAGGTCGCTGAAGTTGCCGCCGCCGACATCGAAGCTGACGCCCCCAAAGTCTTCGCCGCCGCCGAAGCCGCCAAACCCGCCGTCGCCGGCACCGGCCGGGCCGGGCCTGCCCCCTGCACCGAAGCGGTCGTAACGCGCCCGCTTCTCCGGATCGCGCAGCACCTCGTACGCCTCCGAAATTTCCTTGAAGCGATCCTCGGCGCCCGGCGCCTTGTTGATGTCCGGGTGGTATCGCCGCGCGAGGGCTCGGTGGGCCCGGCGGATGTCCTCGGCGCTGGCGTCCCGGGGGACGCCGAGCGCCTCGTAGTAGTCCTCGGAGGCGACCGACATAAGCCGGTGCTCTGAGGCCGACGGGCTACCACCACCTGGGCCGGCCGGATCACCCGGTCCCCGAGCACAAAGCCGGAGCGCTGCACGGCCAGGATGGCGTGTTCAGGCGCCTCGGCCGAATCCTGCACAGCGATTGCCTCGTGGCGCTCTGGGTCAAAGCGCTCGCCGGGCGCTCCGATCCGGTGGACGCCTTCCCGTGCGAGCACGCTGTTCATCTGCTCGAGGACCGCGCCAAGCCCCTCGCGGCACGGCTCGTTCACCTCCATGTGCACGGCGCGCTCCATGCTGTCGGCGACGTCCAGCCAGTCTCCGATGATCGCGTCCTGGGCCGCCGCCACCCTCATCTCCATCTCCCGCGCAGCTCGCTTGCGGTAGTTGTCCAGGTCGGCGAGGGCCCGCTTGTAGCGGTCCTCTATCTGCTCCAGCTCGGCGGCGAGATCCCTGTCGTCGGGCGGGGTCTGGTCGGGGGCGGGGGTGGCCTGCGTGTCACTCTCGGGTGAACTCGGCATCCACCACCTCCTCGTCCTCGCTCGGCGCAGCGGCGCCGTTCGCCGCGCCGTTGCCGCTCGTCGCCGACGCCTGTGCAGCTGCCGCGGCGGCCGACGGCAGCGCCGCGACCAGCTGCTGGAGGTCGGATATGAGCTGGCGGAGGCGGTCAATCGGCACCTCGTCGGTGATCGCCTGACGCGCATCGGCTACGCCTTGCTCGGCGCGCGCCTTCTCGTTGACCGGCAGCCGCTCCTGCAGCTCGGTCACGAGCTGCTCGACCCGATAGGCGAGTGAGTCGAGCTCGTTGCGGGCATCGACCTGCTCCCGACGTCGGCGATCCTCGTCCGCGTGGGCCTCGGCCAGCCGGATCATCTCCTCCACCTCGCCCTTGTCCAGGTTCGAGCTCTCGGAGATCGTCACCCGCTGCTCCTTACCGGTTGCCTTGTCGCGCGCCGAGACATTGAGGATGCCGTTGGCGTCGACGTCGAACGTGACCTCGATCTGCGGGAGCCCGCGGGGCGCCGCGGAAATGCCCTCTAGCCGGAAGCGGGCCAGCTGGCGGTTGTCGGCAGCCAGCTCGCGCTCGCCCTGGAGGACGACGATGTCGACCGCCGTCTGGTTGTCTTCGGCGGTCGAGAACGTCTCCGTCCGGCGGGCCGGGATCGTGGTGTTGCGCTCGATCACCTTCGTCATCACGCCGCCCAGCGTCTCCAGTCCGAGCGACAGCGGCAGGACGTCGAGGAGCACGACGTCCTCGATCTCGCCCTTGAGTACACCGGCCTGCAGCGCGGCGCCGAGGGCGACGACCTCGTCGGGATTGACCGTCATATTCGGGTCCTTGCCGCCGGTCATCCGGCGCACGAGCTCCTGGACAGCCGGGATCCTCGTCGACCCGCCGACGAGGATCACTTCGTCGATGTCGTCGGAGGTCATCGTGGCGTCCGACAGGGCCTGCTCCACCGGGCCCCGCGTCCTCTCGACCAGGTCTGCGGTCAGCTGATCGAACCTCGAACGCGTCAGCGTCACGTTCAGGTGCTTGGGCCCGGAAGCGTCGGCGGTGATGAACGGCAGGTTGATCTGCGTCTGCGTCTGCGACGAGAGTTCCACCTTGGCCCGCTCGGCCGCTTCATAGAGGCGTTGCAGCGCCTGGGGATCGCTGCGCAGGTCAATGCCCTGATCACGCTTGAACTCGTCGGCCAGCCAGTCGACGATGCACTTGTCGAAGTCATCTCCGCCGAGGTGGCCGTCGCCGCTGGTGGCGCGGACCTCCACGACGCCGTCTCCGACCTCCAGCACCGAGACGTCAAACGTGCCGCCCCCGAGGTCGAACACCAGGATCGTCTCCTGCCCCTTCTTGTCCATCCCGTAGGCGAGCGCGGCAGCCGTCGGCTCGTTGATGATCCGCAGCACCTCCAACCCGGCGATCTGGCCGGCGTCCCGTGTTGCCTGGCGCTGGGCGTCGTTGAAGTAGGCGGGCACCGTGATCACGGCCTCGGTGACACGCTCGCCGAGGTATTTGGCGGCATCCTCGGCAAGCTTGCGCAGGACGAGTGCCGAGATCTCCTCCGGCGCGTAGAGCTTGCCGCGGATGTCGAACCGCACCGCCCCGTCCGGCCCGGACGCGACCTTGTAGGAGACGATCTTGGTCTCCTCTCGCACCTCGTCGAAGCGGCGCCCGATGAATCGCTTGGCCGAATAAATCGTCGCCTCCGGGTTGAGGATCGCCTGGCGCCGAGCCACCTGGCCTACCAGGCGCTGGCCGTCCTCGGTGAAGGCGACGACAGAGGGGGTGACCCTTCCGCCCTCGGCGTTGGGGATGACCTCGGCGTGGCCGCCCTCCATCGTTGCGGCGACCACCGAGTTCGTGGTTCCCAGATCGATGCCAACCGCCTTTGCCATTCCGCCAGCTCCTTTCGGCTTCGCCAATGCTGTTCAGTCGGTGTCCTAGGGCGGCGGCCACCAGCTTCAAGGCTTATGCGCGGGACTGCCGTCACGAGGCTTGTCAGGCCACCGGAGCGGCCTAGCAGTAAGGCAGCTGGAACCCACCATCGAGAGGAGCAGCTGATGGCTGTGCCCGCAAGACGCACCGAAACCTCGCCCCGGCCGATGCAGCGATGGGATCCGTTCGGGGAGTTCGAGCAGCTTCAGGAGGAGATGGGACGCCTGATGCAGAGCGTGTGGTCCCCGGCCAATGGTGACGGCGGCGCGTGGACCCCCTTTGCCGACATCGAGGAATCCGACGACGCCTGGGTTATCGAGGCCGAGGTGCCCGGTGTCAACCGCAACGAGGTCAACGTCGAGCGGCGCGATGACGAGTTGGTCATCTCCGGCGACGTCAGAGAACGGGAGCGGCGGGGGCATCTTCGGCGCCGAACGCGGCGGACCGGGCACTTCGAGTACCACGTCACCCTGCCTGGGGCAACGGACGATGACAAGATCGACGCCAACCTGCATGACGGCATCCTCACCGTGCGAGTCCCCAAGACCGAGCAGGCTCGGTCGCGGCGCATCGAGGTCAAGGCGGATTAGACGTGTCAACCCAACCGGGAGCGGTGCGCTCGGCTCATACGAGGTGGCTCGATGATCCGTCCCGTCATCCCGCGGACCCGTGAGGGCTCGAGGAGTGCCTGCGCACAAGCTCTCCCTGGCTTCATCTCCGGCTGTGCCTGACCTGCGGCCACGTCGGCTGCTGCGATTCGTCACCGGGCAAGCACGCCCAACGGCACGCCCACGGGATCGGACATCCAATCGACCGGTCGTTTGAGCCCGGTGAGGACTGGCGGTGGTGCTACTACGACGAGACATACATTTGACTGCCGCATCGTCTGACCTAGTTTTACCTATTGACCATATGAGGCCTTTCGGCTGAGAGGTCTCACCACAGCAATCGATGGAGGATGCGATGGCAACGACGATGGTCGAGCCGTTCGCGCCATGGCTGCGCGATTTCAACCAGATCCTGCACAACCAGGCGGCGGGAGCCTCGGCGTTCATACCCCCCGCCGATCTGCTGGTCGACGACGATGGGGTGACCGTGTATATGGACGTGCCGGGGCTCCGCGCGGAGGAGAACCTCGACATCGAACTGGAGAACGACGTGCTCACCATCCGCGGCGAGCGTCCGTTCCCGTACGCGCGCGAGGACGGGAAAGGACCGGTCCGCCGGATCGAGCGCGGCTTTGGCCGTTTTGAGCGGACGCTGCGGGTGCCACCGGGGCTTGACCCCGCCAGCGTTCAGGCCTCATTGGCCGACGGCGTTCTCACCCTCCGGATCCCGAAGCCGGAGGCACAGCGCCCGCGGCGCATCGAGATTCACGCAGGGGCGGACGGCGCGCAGCACGCGGAGCCCCAGCAGGTCGCGACCTCGTGATCCGAAATGGCCGTCCGCGTCCTGGGGACGCGGACGGCAGGACGCGGGACGCAAGGGGAGCGACAGGACTTCGTACGTGTGACGTCTGTCTCGGTGGAGACTTGCGCTCGGTCTCGTTGAGCGTGGATACGGTCAGGCGCCGGCCCCGGCCGGGGTACCGGCGCCGGCCAGCGCCTCCTGGAGCTTCTGCTCGGCATCCGCGGAGAGTGAGGTCTTCAGGACGCGGCCGCCGTACTTGCTCAGAGCCTCGATGGCCTTGTCCGGCGTCACCTTGTTAACGACGAGAAACAGCGCGGATGTGCCGGGCTGGAGCATCTCCCGGACCTGCTGCTGAAAGGTGTTGTCGATCCCGATCTTGTCGATCGTCCCGAACAGCGCTCCGAGTACGCCGCCTACCGCGAGTCCGAAGACCGGAATGAAGAAGAGCAGTCCGAACAGGATGCCCCAGAACATGCCCCAAGTCACGCCCTCGGCGACCGGGTGGTGATTGGTGACCACTTTGTACTTGCCGTTCTTGTCGCGCGTGATCACCGCGACGGCTTCCGGCTCGATCACCAGATCGCGAGCGAGGCGATAGACCTCCTCGGCGGCCTGCTCGACCGTCTCCTCGTCGTCGTAACCGATGGCAATCAGGTCTGCCACGTCACCCTCCTTACGTTGGCTTACCGGCGCGTCGCCGCCCGACCACACACAGAAGGGGCGGGCAGTGTCGGCGCCGTCATGCCGTGCGATAGGCCTGGGGTCGCGTCCATCAAGCCAGCGGCATGGGCTGCCGGTGGTGCCAGTCGAGCTTGGCAGTTGCCGGCCGAGCGTGTCACCCGTCACACACTCGCGCTCGCATTCACCACTCGTCTTCGCCTCGCTGGCGCGCACCTCCTCGCGCGCCGCGTGGCCTCGTGGGGGAGCCGCGGTAGGCGCTCTCATCGGCAAACCGACTCGGCGACTCGATTCATGCGCAGCCAGGTCGGCCCGGCTACCGGCGCCAAGCGTTCAACTCTGGCGCGCGGATTGGCCTGCCGACGCGAGTCCGGACGTCCTCGTCGAGCGACTACGGGACCGTGCCAGGGACGAGCACCGATCGGATGACTCCGAGCGCACGATCGGACACACGCGCCCGCAGCAGCCGTGACGACCTCAACGGGCCGCAACTGCCGGCTTGGCGTGCAGCCTGCCGCCCACCGCCTCCTCGCGGCCGGTACGAACGACCTCCGCCACCGCCATGCGCCAGGCGAGCGGGCGCGGGTCCTGGCCGGGGACGCCGAGCGAAAACTCCTTGGCGGCGACGATCCCGGCCGCCGGCATCACTGCCACCACGCGCTCCACCACCTCGCCGTGCCCGCGGCACTCTCGCCAGTCGAGGAGATAGGCGTCGATGCACGCCGGCATCTCCGCCATTAGCTCGAGGGCGGCGTGGGCCGACACGGTGCTGACAAGGCTGGCGCGGAACCGGAAGGCGGCGTGGCCCCCGCGCTCGCGAACCGCCTCAGAGAAGCGCAGCGTGGGCGCGTCATGGGCGATGAGGACGTCGTCCGGCCTCACCCAGTCGGCCGCCACGTCATCGGCCTCGACCGCGGGGGGCAGCGTCGCGGCGGATACATCCGGACCAGCGCCGGCGACACGAACCCGCAGCTGCGCCGCCTCGGGGCGGCCGGCCACTTCGGTGGCGGCGCACCAGACGGTGCGGCCGGCCAGGACGTCAGCGACCCGGTCTCCCGCGATCCCCAGGGCGCGGGTCACGCGCGCGCCTCCGGCAGTATCGAAGTGCTCCACGAGCAAGCTGGTCATGGCGGATGCCTCACGCGTGCTCGGCTGCCGGGGCGAGATGTGGTTCCAGCCACCGGCGCAGCGCCTCCGGCGGTACCGCGCCCGCCAGGCGGTCGACCTCGGCGGCGTCGCGGAACAGCACGAGGAGCGGGATGCCGCGGATCTCGAATCGCTCGGAGATTTGGGGCGCCGCGTCGACATTGAGCTTGACGATCTTCAGGCGCCCGGTGTGCTCGCGGCCGACGCTCTCGACGGCCGGAGAGACCATGCGGCACGGCCCGCACCAGGGTGCCCAGAAATCGACTAGGACGGGCACCGAGGCGGTGATCTCGTCATCGAACCCCGGGGGCGAGGCGTCGACGATCCACGGCAGCAGGGTGTGGCAGACGCTGCAGCGCGGAACGCCGGTCGGCGACGGGCGGACGCGGTTCTGTGTGCCGCAGTTGGAACAGGCGATGATGGAGTCCGGCACGGCGTCACACTCCTCTGGCTTCACCCCGATGGGTGGGGGGCTCACGTGTCATCGCTGTCCTTAGGACGCCCCGTGCTCCGGTCAAGCTCGACCGACGGGGCATTGACCCCGCCCGCTGGCGGCCTAACGATCGGTCGAGAGGCCCCCTGAGATGAGCGCCACGCCAGCCCGGGCGTCGACCGAGACCCCTGACCCCTACGGGGCATTCCCCCGCCTCAGCGATGAGCAGATTGCCGCCCTGTCGAGCGTTGGCGAGCGCCGACGGGTGAATCAGGGCGATGTCTTGTACCGCGAAGGTGACGGCAACCGCGACTTCTCCGTGATCCTGGCGGGGAAGGTCGCCGTGGTGGAGGAATCCGAAGAGGGAGAGCGGGTGATCGGCGTCCATGGCCCGCGTCGCTTCCTCGGCGAGCTCGGGCTCATCACATGTCAGGCTGTGTTAGTGACGGCGATCGTGCGCGAGCCGGGGGAGGTGCTCGCCGTCAGCCAGGGGTGTCTGCGCGAGATCGTTACGCAGGACCTCGTGTTGGGTGATCTGATCCTGCGAGCCCTGATCATGCGGCGCGCGGTCATGATTGGGCTTGGGGTCGGGTTCCGGATCGTCGGTTCTCGCTATTCGCCGGATACCCGGCGCCTGCGGGAGTTCGCGATCCGTAACCGGCTGCCGCACCACTGGGTCGACCTCGAGTCGGATTCAGGAGCGGAGGAGATCCTGCAGCGCCTCGGCGTGCCGCCTTTGGAGTGCCCGGTCGTGCTCGTAGGTTCCGATCGAGTACTGCGCAACCCGAGCAATGCCGAGCTGGCGCGCGCGCTGGGAATGAGTACGCCGGACCGGTCGGAGATGACAGCCGATCTCGTTGTCGTCGGCGCCGGGCCGGCCGGATTGGCGGCTGCGCTGTACGGCGCTTCCGAGGGGCTCAGGACGGTCGTGCTCGAGTCGGTGGCCACCGGGGGGCAGGCCGGCATGTCGCCGCGGATCGAGAACTACCTCGGCTTCCCCGCAGGCGTCTCCGGTGGAGAGCTCGCCGAGCGCGCGACGATCCAGGCGCGGAAGTTCGGCGCGCGCATCACCATCCCCGGTGAGGCCGCCGGCTTGAAGTTGCTCGACGGCGGGTTCAGGATCCCGCTGCGCGACGGCAGAGATGCGACCGGCCGGGCGGTCGTGATCGCCGGCGGCGTGCGCTACCGCCGCCTCCCGCTGGCCAATGTCGACCGGCTCGAGGGCATTTGCGTCCACTACGAGGCGACTGAGATCGAGGCGCAGAACTGTCGTGGAGAGCCGGTGGTGGCCGTGGGCGGCGGCAACTCCGCTGGACAGGGAGTGCTGCTGCTCGCCCGGTACGTGCCGCGCGTGACCCTCGTCGTTCGCGAGCGGAGCCTGGACGAGAACATGTCGCGGTATCTCGCCGAGCGAATCGAGGCGACGCCGTCCATCGCCGTCCTCACGCACTGTGAGGTCCGCGAGATGATCGGCCACGACGCCCTGGAGGCCGTCGTGGTCGAGGACAACCTCACTGGCCAGCGCCACCGGCTGGACGCTCGGGCGATGTTCGTGTTCATCGGCGCTCAGCCGCACACGGAGTGGCTCCGCGGCGTCGTCGCGCTCGACGACGGCGGCTACGTCCTCACCGGCCAGGATGCGGCGGCGCACGCCACGCCGGCTGGCGGCAACGGCCGGAGGCACCATGTGCCGCAGATGCTGGAGACGAGCGTGCCGGGGGTGTTCGCCGCCGGCGACGTGCGCAGCGGCTCGACGCCGAGGGTGTCCGCAGCGGTGGGCGACGGTGCCATCGCGATTCGTCAAGCGCACCAGTTCCTCGACGGCCGGCTCGAGTCGGTGCGCCTCGCTCAGGAATATGTCTCGTCGGCCGCGGTCGGCGTGTCGGTGCAACCTTGAACTCCGCCGCACGGAACCTATGGGAGCTCTCATGACGATCGGCCCCAGCCTGTTGTTGATCGCCGCGGGCGTGTGTCCCGGACGGAATTAGACGGTGCTGCGCGCCCGTCCCACAGTGTCGGTGACTCTGGCCGGGCCGGCCGAGGAGCACCTCGACCATCTGGCGTTTCGCGCCCGCCGCAGCGCCACAGGGATCGGCGCAGCCGTCGTCACCGCCAAGTACGAGGCGGGACATCGCAGCTGGGACTGCATCGTCGGTGACCCCGACGAGTGGCACTACCTCCAGGTCATCGGCGTCGCTCTGGGACCGTCCACCGGTCTACCACCAAACGACATCGAGGACGGGATCGAGAGGTTCGTGGCGACCTTGCCGGCAGACGACCGTCTCCATCGGCTGATTAATTTCAGCCCGTTGCACATCGACCGGGACGGGACCGTCGGTGACTGAGGTGCAGCCGCAAAGCGCCGGTGGGCGAGGGCCGCGCCGCGCGGCCCCGTGTGGCGCCCCATGATCTCCCGCTATCTGCTGTTCTGGGGCCGGTAACCGTAGGCGGCCTCGCGCACGGTCTCGCCGCTCTCCAGCGCTGCTCCGAGGGCTCCTCCGATAGTCGCGAGCGCCCCGGCCAGCAGTGCGAGTCGCAGGTAGTCGCCGAGCCCGGAGGCATGACCGATCTGCTCCGAGAGCAGGGAGGGATTGATGAGAAGCCAGGCACCCGCCAGTTCGACCACACAGAGAGTGACGTACAGCACAGCGATGCCGAACCCCACGGTAATCAGCGTGACGAGGTTGAACATTATGGCCTGCTCGCGCAAGGTCCGGTCCAGCGCTCGCTCCCACAGGCCATGCACGGCGATCAGGGTTCCGACGCTCACCGACACCGTCGCCAGGCATGCGAAGGCGAGCTTCACGGCGCTGATCTGCGCGGCGATCCGCCAGATGTCGGAGGTGACGATCGCGAAGGCGCCCACGCCTACCGCGCCGACGAGTGTCCGAGACAGGCTGGTCGCCAGCCGCCACGGGTGGTTTGCGCGCACCATCCCGATGAGCAGCCGGACGTTGCCCGCCACGACGCGGTGCAGGAGGGCCGCGTCGGCCAGCGCGTCTGCGGCGTCGACATCGCTGGTCAGTTCTACCCAGCGGCGCTGGATCCGGTCCGGGTCGCTACCTCGGACCCGTCCGCCCGAGTTGGTGTCATCACCGACGAAGATCCCTACCGCGTCGGCGATCGTTCGGACCAGATGACGGCTGCTCTGCTTGAGGCCGAGCGCTGGCAGCGAGACGATCGCTACCCCGTGCGTCCGGCTCGTGTGTGTCACCAAGGGACGACGTGAGATCCGCAGCGGAAGCTCGGTGACGTGGACGGCGAGGTCCCAGTTCCGGTCCAGCATCCGCGTCCGCGCCGTATCGAAGACGTCGGCCAGCCGCGCCGGCGGGGACACGAGGAGATCACGTTCGGCCGTGATCTGCCACTCCACTCCTGGATAGCGCCTCGCCAGCTCCTCCCCCACCTCTTCAGCGAGGCTCCGCACGACGTCGTCATCGAGCGCCGGGGTGACAAGAAGACCGAGCTCGACGGTGTGTGGCTGCGGCAACCCGCCGGTCGGGTTCGTCTCCGATGCGGTCATTGGTTCGATTATGCTCGGAGCCGTCCGGGACGGTTCGGTCGGTTGGCCGTCATAAACCCGTCTACATGTCGGTCCACCCAGCACCGGGCGTCGCGTCGAGCGCCGCCGCCGTTGAACGGTGGGCGGGGCAGTCGCCTGTGGCTGCCACCGCCACCACGGTTCGCGCTCCGACCGGTGTTGGGCCTTGGTGCGGGCCACTGACGACGCCCGCCGGCTTGATTGAGCCCCCGGAACCGCAAGACACACTTGGTCCGCCACGCGCGACCGGATGGATGACGAACCCCAACGGATCGCCGGAGCGGGCCAGCAGCATCGCTCGTGCCTGCATGATCGAATCATCTGCGTCCCGGGCATGCGCGGAGCCTGCCAGCGGCTCGGTCACCGCGGCAGTGACGGTCACCCTGACCCCAGCTCGGACCACTCCGGTGACGGTCGACTACACAACCGCGGACGGGACGGCTACGGTCGCCCACGGCGATTACACGTCTGAGCGCGGCACCTTGACCTTTGCTGCCGACCAGACGTCGGCGCCGATCTCAATCCCCGTCAACGCCACCGGCCTGACCAGTGACGCCGGCTTCGGCGTACAGCTGTCCGATCCCTCAGGCGCGAGGATCAACATCGGCGAGGCGACGGTCGAGATCAGCGACCAGCCCGTTCTCTCGGGCACCGTGGAGGACCGCTCCGGCCACGGGATCGGAGGCGTGACCGTGGCGGTCACCGGTGACAGCTCTCAGACAGCGACCACGTCAAGCACCGGTCAGTACTCGCTGGAGTTTCCCAGGGCAATTACACGGTCACGGCGTCCAAGGCAACAAGAGTCTGCGAGCGCTTGCGCGTCCACCCCGATCACGAGCATTACGCCATCCCTTCGATCCTCTGTCGACGAAGCGGACAGCTGGTGGACACCACTCAGTCGGGCTCTGGCAGGCTCCCAAGTCACGCCGGCGGTCCTCGGTCGGCGACGGCGGCACAGCGACAGCCGTCAGACCCCCACGGGTCGACGGTGGCAAAGTGAGTCAGCCCGCCGCCGTCCGAGAACCCAACCCGCTGGCTCCTCTCCGAGAGACTGCGATTTGTCCAGAGCCCGTAGTCGTTTATGGTCCTGTCTGGTCTGGCGGCACCCGACTGACCCGGCTGGGCGTCCCGAGCCGGGACAAATACAGGAGAACGAGGAGATCCCACGATGGCAATCGTGCAACGCAATGTCCAGATCAAGGCCTCGCCCCGGGAGACCATGGCGCTCTTGAGCGATGCCAGCCGCTGGCCCGACTGGTATCCCGGAATGACGGAGATTGACATCGCCGCTCCATTCCCACAGGAAGGGGGCAAGGTCACTTTCAAGGTGAAGTCGGCCGGCCTGTCCATGCCGATCACCGAGACCGTCCTCGACTACCAGCCGGACAAGCTGCAGGTCCTCCAAATGGAGGGCATGCTGTCGGGGCGCGCACGCTGGGAGCTCACCCCTGATGGCGACGGCACGCGCCTCACCACAACGTTCGACTACGTCCTGCCGGGTGGCGTGTTAGGCAAGGTCGCTGATGCGCTCATCGCCAAGCGCATGAACGGCAAGAGCCTCGAAGGGGCTCTCAATAACTTCAAGGCGCTTGTAGAAGGCCAGTAGGTCCTTCAGTGGTCGGCGCGGCAGGTAGAAGCTGCAGCCGCCCACGTTGGCCGTACCTTCCGCGTCAAGCTGAGCAAAGCCGTGGGGTCTTTTGAGGATTTCGTTGACGAGAGCACCGATGAACTTCTGCGCGTCGCTTACTTCATCACGTGGGACGAGGCCGAAGCAGAGGATCTCGTTCAGGAATGCCTCATTCGGATCGCGAATCGTTGGCCCCGCGTGCGGCACATGGAGATGCCGTCGGATATGCGCGTTGAGTGCTTGTGAATCTCGCGCTTGATGGTCGGGTTCGGCGCACGCGTCGACGGGGCGAGCTCGCGAGCAGTTCGAGTTCCCGGCTTGAGGGCGAGCCTCTGGGTTCTGGCCTCGCGGACACACGAGCCCAGTCCTCGCTCGATGCGGTTGCCGAGCGGTCGACCCTGATCGCGGCGATCGGCCGGCTATCTCGGCAGCAACGAACGGTACTCGGCCTTCGCTATTTCCTGGACCTGTCCGAAGCGCAGAACGCGTTCTTCAAGAACACGCCACCGTGGCCACTCTCTGCGTAGCCGAAGTTCGTCCGGGCATTCGTAGAGAGGCGCAGCCAGACCTTCGGCCGTAAACGCGGGCAACGCGATCGCCGGGCCTCAACTCGTGGAGAGGCGATCGTCTCGATCCCGCCCATTGGCTTGCCGAGTCACACAATGTCCTCGCCTTCGCGAGGAATGACGATGAGTCCGGCGTCCTCAAGACGTCGGACGACTGCGACGATGCGTCCCTGCGCTTGCTCGATGAATCGCTTGGGGTGCGGTCGCTGATATTCGATTTCCTCGAGCATCATGCGGCCTCCGCGGTCGGACATGTTCAAGAGGATCCTGTCCCTGAGGTCCTCGCTAATTCCACGCAGCGCCAGCGAAAGATCTTGACGGTCCACCTCGCGCAGCACGAGCTGAATTGCACGATCATCGAGTTTCACCAGGTCGTCGAACGTGAACAGCAGCTGCCGAACCTCGGTGGCCAACTCGCCGTTGGACTCAGTCAAACAGTCGAGCACCTTCCGTTCGGTGGAGTGATCCGCGTGCGCCAGGATCGTTGCCAATGACTTGACACCTCCTACTGTGGGTATGTCTGGCTCCGATGCGGACGCGAACTTGCGCCGCATCGTGTCCTCGACCATCTTCACAACTTCTGGACTGACGTCGTCCATGAGCGCGACTCGCAGTGCGACGTCAGCCTGGTCGAGTTCGCTCAATTCCGAAAGCACGTCGGCTGCGAGGCTCGCATGAAGGCTGGCGATCACCAATGCCTTGGTTTGTTCCGATTCGTCGAACAGGACCTTCGCGATTCGCGCGGCCGGTGTGTGGCGCATGAAGTCGAATGGGCGTTTCTCGAACGCGCTCGACACCCGCTCAATCATTGCGGCCGCCAAGTCCTGTCTCAGCGCGCGAGTCAGAACCTCGTTGGCGTACTCCATACCGCCAGAGGCGAGCGGGCGGCTGGTCTGCACCCTATCCACGAACTCGTGAATCACCGCGTCAACAGTCGCCGAGTCGATGTGCGCGAGCTGCGCCATCCTGAACCCAGCGGCCTCGATTTCGTCGTCGCTCATGTGAGCGAGAACGCGTGCAGCGCGGTCCATTCCCAGAGAGACAAGAAGCACTGCCGCCTTATCCGCCCCCTTTGCCGCCACACCGCCGAACTTCGAAGAGGTTCTATATGGGACCACCGCGACGGACTTCTCCGCGGGGCCATCCATCCCCGAAGAGATTCGCTCGGATGACGAGTCTGCGCTCACGCGGTCTCCGAACCGCCTGAGGACGGCTGCCGGTCCAGCACCCGCGCGTTGGTGAGCTCAGGTGAGCGGATCATGTGCTCTGTGCGATTGAGCTGCATCGCGGGTCTCGCTGAGGCGAGCGAGATTGCTGCGACAACGCTCATGCGTCTCCGGGCCAATCAGTCCGGGCAGTTCGGCCGGGTGCAGGAATCGAGTTTGTGGGATCAGCGTCCCATGGTGCCTATACGCACGAGAGGTCGTAAGGCAACGCAATTCCGGCTCTCAGCTCATCGTGGGCTGTGTGTGGAGTGCGAGTCGAACGTCAACGAACACGCCGAAGAATCGAACGCCACCGGGGACCCCGAAGAGGTGACCAGTACGCAGTGGGTCTCCCGCTCGGTTGGTCGCGCGATGCTCAGGGGATGGCCGATACCGCCGACGCGCGGCTGCTCGAAGACGTCGACGCTGACGATGAGTCCGTCGCGGAAGCCGAACACCCACATCGCGTTCGTCGTGTGGGGGTGGCCGGGAGCGGTGGCGATTACTCGTCCGAAGGCGACCACGGAGGACTCGGAGGTCCAATAGGCGGATGGGTGGAGCCGGAGTTCGTCGCAGGTGGCCTCAACGTCCCGGTAGTAGCGCGGGATGGCCTCCGGCCCGCGGTACGGCTCGACGACGCGCGGGCTGCACAGCGGACGCAGGACGAAGTCCGGGTGACACAGCGCCTGGGCGGAAGCGACGTCGCGTTCCTCAAACGCCCGAAACGCAGCGGCGACGGTCTGCACCGGATCCGGACAGCCATGACCGACGGCTGATGCGACCCGGAACCTACAGGGAGAATTCTCGATCGGACGCGGGTGACCGAACAGATATCCCTGGCCCCGGACGACGCCGAACTCCAGCAGCTTGCTCCGGGTCCGCTCGTCCTCGATTCCCTCAGCCGTCGTCGTCTGGTGAAACTCCGCGGCCAGCCCCACGATGCCCCGTACCAGCCGCTGATCCGTTTCGTTGTCTGCGAGATCGCGCACAAACTCGATGTCGATCTTCAGGTGGCCGGCCGGCAGCTCCTTCAGGTACTTCAGGCTGGAGAATCCGGTGCCGAAGTCATCCAGCGCCAACCCGCAGCCGAGGTCGCGAATCCATTCGGCGAACAGATGGCCGGCCTCAGGTCGGCTCATCACGGCGGTCTCCGTGACCTCGATCACCAAGTCGGCCGGGTTCACGCCCGTCGCCTCGATGGCGCTGGCCAGCTCTGCCAGCACTGTCGGGTCGCCGATCGAGGCCGCCGACAGGTTGAACTCGGTCGGTCCGCTCTCTGCCGCGAGTCGCGTCGCCTCGCGGATCACCCAGTGGTCGATCTCAGGCATCAGCCCGTAGCGCTCCGCGATAGGCAGGAAGTCGTTGGGGGAGATCACCTCGCCGGCCGTGCTCACCATGCGCAGGAGCAGTTCGCGCTGGACGACCTCACCGCTGCGCAGATCGACTATCGGTTGCCAATAGAGGGTCATGCGGCCCTCGTCGAGCGCATCCCGGATCCGCGAGAGCCATTCGGCGTCGCGCACCAGGCCCGCCTGCGCCACCTCGCGCTCCTTGCGCTCAGTGATGTCGATCTTCTGGGCATAGAGAGCCTCGATGCGACCTTCGGCATCCTTGACGGCCGCCAGATGTACTTCCGCCCATACGTTACTTCCGTCCGAACGGAGGTAACGCTTCTCCATACGGTATTGGGCAGCGCCCTCCTGGACCAGCGCCCGCACCGCCGCAGCGGTCGGCTCATGGTCGTCCGGATGGGTCGTGTCGTGGACCGACAGCTCGGCAAGCTGTTCCCGGCTGCGTCCGAGCATCGCGCAGAGCGCGTCGTTGGTGCGGAGGTATCGCCCCGTTTGCGGATCGGACAGCGACATGGCTATTGGCGCGGCATCGAAGCCCTGCTCAAAAAGCGACGTCGCGGCCCGGCGCCGGCGCTCCCCCTCCCGCAGAGCGGTGATGTCGACGACCGCTCCGCGCAAGGACCGCTCACCGGCGGCGTTGATCCCGTCGGCATCGCACCGCGCCAGCACCACGCGCACCGCTCCGTCGCCCCGCGCGATGCGATGCTCGCTGTCGCCGCTCCCAGTCCGCAGACACGCATCGAATGCGGCCCGGAATGCTGCCCTGTCCTCCTTGACGATGAGGTCCTCCCAGTCGGCGAGGGTGAAAGTGTCATCCGCAGCCAGCCCCAGCCCCAGCGCCGCGGCGAAGCCGCTCGAGTAGGTGAGCACGCCGCCGTCCACGGCAAGCTCCCAGCTGCCCAGGCCGACCGTGGGCCCTGCATCACGGCCAGCCGGAGAGATGTCGGTCACGCTCATCACAGGCAGTATCGGGACCACCGCCTGATGCTGGATCGACCATATGGGTGATTTTTCGGCGGACCCACGTCATCCGATGACGCTGGTGAGTCGCCCCTGATCGCGTGCCTACAATCGCGGGGCAGTCAGGCAGCAGCGATGGATTTGGACATGAAAACAGCGGCTGCAGTGCTCGCCGCTGCCGCCCGCGTCGCCGGCGAAGGCGGCAGCGCGAGCGCTGCCCTGCGCGCGGCAGGATCGCTGATGCCCGACCCCGACCAGCTACGCGCGCTGGGAGTGCCGCTCGAGACGATTCTCGGCACTCCGGAGCTCGATCAGCCGCTGATCGAAGCGATCTGCCTCGGCTACCTCGCCGGGTCGACAGCACCCCGACGGCGCCGCCCTCGGCACGACGTGACCGCGTTCCTGATGGACGAGAACCTCGTCATCCAGGCCGCCGCAGGAGAATCGATCCTCCGCCTGCCCTGGTTCGAGCCGGAGATGTTCGTCGGGAGACAGCTGCCAGACGCCGTAGAGATCCCGAGCAAGATTCGCGCCCTCGCCGTTGACAGCTACCGGGAAGCGCTGCACGGCACCCGTACCGATTACGCGTTCACCAGCTACGGACACAGCTACTCAGTCGATGCCGTCCCGCTCTGCGACGCCTCCGGGCGTCGCTTCGTCATGGCCATCGCCACGCCCGGCCGGTCCGCGGCCTCCGCGGTGAGTGCCGCGGCCCGCAACGCAAATCGACTCCAGCAGGCGGCGCAGGAGGCCGAGATGCAGGCCCAGGAGTTCCTGGCGAGTGGGCGCCGCAGTTCGGCGGCGCTGGCCTTCCAGCGTGCCCAAGCGGTGCGCCAGGCTGCGGACCGGGCGCGCCGACATGCCGAGCGGCTGGCGGCGCAGAACGCCCCACCGCGGCTGACTCAGCGCGAAGTGGAGATCTTGACCCTCGCCTCACACGGCTGCAGCTACACCGAGATCGCCGAGCAACTCGTTCTCTCCCCGGCCACAGTGAAGACGCATCTGCACCATTGCTACACGAAACTTGCCGTGCCGGACAAAGCCGCCGCCGTCGCAGCGGCGCTGCGGCACGGACTCATCGAGTAGACGCCGCTCCGCACAGGCAGAGCCCTCCCGCTTCGCCCACTCCCACTGGCCTCAGATGCCGCGGCGGATCAATGCGCGACAAGCGTACTCGGCACGCGAGAAAGATCGGTCGAAACGGTCGCTCGCACCTCTGGCCACACTGCTCAAATACGATCAACGGATCGGCGGTGACGCGCTGCGGCCCTAACGCCGAGGACCCGCACGGCGTTGCCGGGGCCGAGCAGACGCAGGACGTAGGCGTAATGGCGCGGTAGGCATCGGCCACACAATCCCATAGCCGCGCCCGCGAAGTTGCGACGACGGAAGTGGCCTGGACCCCGCTAGTGCGTCGACACTTTCCTTGTGAGGTTTGCTTGCCGGACGGGTCGACGTTGAGGTCGATCCCGGAGGGCGAGACCGGGACGGCGATCCGTCCGGGGCGCGTCGCAGGATGGGGCGCGATGACCGTCCGAAGGAGGACATCGTGGGCGAGACCACACCGAGAAAGCAGTATCGGAAGTTCACCGCGCAGCAGAAGACCGAGCTGGTGCTCGCGTCGTTGCGTGGGCAGAAGACATTCGCGGAGATCTGCCGTGAGAACGACATCGCCGACGGCCTGCGCGCGAGTGGCGTGACCAGTTCCTCGCCGCCGGCGCGGCGCGTCTGTCCGGCACCCAGGCGAATAGCGGTAGCTCAGTCCAGTGACGCCAGGATCCGCTGCATGCGGACTGCAGTTGTTGCGATCGCCGGGCCGAACTCGTCGTAGGTCCCGGGCGTGGCGTCCTTGGCGGTGAAGTCCAAGGCGATGCCGCCGACTAGATTCTCCCGACCGTCGAACACCGGGGCCGCCACAGCCGCGATCTCTGGATCGAAGTCCCCTTCGTTGATCGCGTAACCGGTTTGGCGGATTCGATCCAGTTCGTCCAGCAGGGCGCCGCGCGTGGGGAAGCGGTACGGCAGGTCGTTCGGCGTCAGTCTGGCCAGCCAGTCGGCCACGTCCTCAGCCGACAGGTGGGCTAGCATCGCGCGCCCGAGAGCGATCATCTGCATCGGCGTACGGTCACCGAGCTCGTGGTGGACACGCCGTGCCTCTGGTCCGTCGATCACATCGACGTAGTAGACGTCATGCCTGTAGAGGACTCCAACGTATCCCGTGGTTCCGGGGAAGCGGTTCAGCACATCGGCCATTGCCACCCGTGCCGTGTCGCCCAATAGCACCGCTAGCCGGTAGCGCGTGCCGAGCAGCCAAGCTTTAGGTCCGACCTCATACAAGCGGTGATCCGACGAGCGCTTCAGATACCCGTGGTGCACGAGCGTCGCGACGATCCGTGAGATCGTGCTCTTGTCGAGTTCGATTTCACGAGCGATCTCGCTGATGCCCAACCGCCCGGGGGCATCGACGAACAGGTCGAGAACGTCGAGCGCCCTGTCGACCGCCTTGTTCGGGGGCTCAGTCCGCGCCGGCGTACTGCTCGTGCCGCTAGCAGCACGCCCCACGCGCGAGTCAGTCATGAGCGACGGTGCTGCTTGAGGTGGCAGCACCGCCCAGGTAGAGCTCGGCGAGACGTGGGTCATTCAGCATCTCTGCCCCGGTGCCCTCCAGCGCCTTGCGACCCAGGTCGAGCACGACGCCCGAGTCGGATCGTTCGAGCGCCTGTCGGGCATTCTGCTCGACCATCAAAACGGGAACCCCCTGCTTGCTGATGCTCTGCACCTCATCCAGGACGCCGGCGAGCGTGATCGGCGCGAGCCCCAAGGAGGGCTCGTCGATCAGCAGCAGACGCGGGCTTGTGACGAGCGCCATCGCCATCTCGAGGATCTGCTGCTGGCCGCCGCTGAGTTCACTCGCGAACTTGCGACGCGCATCCTGGAGAACCGGAAACTTCTCGTAGGTCGCTGCGATCGCCGACCGTGCCTTGCCGGTCGGCATGGTGAACGCACCCATCTCCAGGTTTTCGTGGATGGTCATGCGCGGGAAGTTACAACGTCCCTGCGGAACGAAGGCCAGGCCGAGCTCGAGTAGCTTGCGGTTGGACAACCCGCGGATGTCCTCTCCGAACAGCTCTATCGTGCCGCTGCTGATTCGTGCCATTCCGAAGATGGTTTTCAGCAGTGTCGATTTGCCGGCTCCGTTCGGACCGATCACTGTGGTCACGCCCTGTTTGAGATCGAGGTTCACGCCTCGGAGGATGTCCATCTCGCCGTAGCCCGAGTGGAGATCGCCGACCTTGAGAATCGGTTCAGCCGCCAAGGTAGGCCTCCAGTACGCGATCGTCGGAGCGGACCTCCGCGGGTGTGCCTTCGGCGATCTTACGGCCGGCGTCGAGGACGACGATGCGCTCGGAGAGATTCATCACGAACTCCATGTTGTGCTCCACGAGCAGGATCGTCTGACCCTCCGAGTGCAGCTCCCGCAGTAGGTCGCGGATCGCAAGGATCGCGGTCGGGTTCACTGCTGCGGTGGGCTCGTCCAGCAAGACGAGCTTTGGCCGTGACATCAGGCCGGCTGCGATCGCAAGCAGCTTGCGCTGCCCATATGAGAGCTCTCCGGCGAGCTTGTCGCGGTGTTCGAAGAGACGCACCCGCTGCAGCATCTCGTAAGCGCGTGCTCGTGCTTCGTGTTCGTGGCGACGGAGCGTCGGCGTTCGCAGCAGCCGGCCCACGGTCGTGTCGCTCTGGTGTTGCTGGACAGCGACGAGCAGGTTCTCAACCGCGCTCATCGACCCGAACAGGCGAACCGACTGGAATGTCCTGACGAGTCCCAGCCGCGCGATCTGATACGGCTTGCGGCCACCGATGCTCTGGCCGTCGAATTTGATCGAGCCATCGTCGGGCGCGAGGAAGCCGGTGATGCAGTTGAACAGTGTCGTCTTTCCTGAACCGTTCGGCCCGATCAGGCTGAGGAACTCGCCCTCTCGGAGCGTGACCTCCACGTCCTGAAGCGCGTGGATTCCTGAGAACGTCTTGCTGACACCGCGGAGCTCAAGCATTGTCGGCGCCCTTGTGACGGCGTATCCGGCGGCGTAGGTCCTTAGCGAGGCCCTCGAAGCCCTCGGGGAACAGCATGACACCGGCCAGCAGCGCCGCTCCGTAGACGATCAGGCGGATGTTCGGAGCAACCTGCAAGGCCTCAGGGATCGCTGTAAACACGAACGCCGCTGCGATGATCCCCCAGAATCCGCCGGTGCCACCCAGGAACAGAATCACCAGTAGGTTGACGGTGTAGGAGATGTCCAAGTTGGTCGGACACACGACTGTCAGGTAGTGGGCGTAAAATGCCCCGAGCAGACCAGCTACGCCGGCGCCGATGACGAATGCCGACATGCGATAGCCGGTCGGGTTGAGACCCGCAGCCATCGCCATCGGCTCGTCGTCTCTCACCGCCGTGTAAGCGCGGCCAACGCGCGATCGCACAAGCGACCAGAAGAGACCAGCTACACAGACCGCGATTAGAAGAAAGATGTAGTACTGCTGTTCGCCGACCGTGGCCCCCAGCGACGCCAGCATCCCGGAGTGCAGGGTCTTGAGGTTGGACAGGCACAGCGGACCGTTGGTGAGACCGATCTGGTTCTCCGCCACGAGCTCGGCGATCAGCGCGAACCCCAAGGTCGCCATTCCGAACGTCAGCTGGCTGAGTCTGAACGCGGGGATTCCGATCACGACAGCGAGCACGATCGCCGAGCCGATCGCGATCAGCACCTGTAGCGACAACGGCAGGGACAGGCGCTGCGCCACGATCGCGGCGGCGTAGGCGCCTGTACCGAAGAAAGCCGGGTGCGCCAGCGAGAGCGCCCCTACCCGCCCGACGCTGAGGTCGTAGCTGAGCGCAAGTGTCACGTAAACGAGCGAGTCCGTGAGGATGCCGATCGTGAATGCATCGCCGATCACGAGGGGCACGAGGATCGCAATGACGATGAGTCCGATCGGCAGCGCGACGCGCCCGCCGCGGCCCGATCTTGTGAGTCTCGTGCGGTCGGAGACCGGCGCGCCGAGCGCGCCCTGTGTCTGCTCCACATTCTCCGCCATCAGAGCGCCACCGCCCCGGCGCCCTGGGTTCTTGCGCCGAAGAGTCCGGTTGGACGGACCAGCAGGATCAGGATCATGACCACGTAGCCGAACCCGTCGGTGTAAGCGGAAGAGATATAGCCGGCCGCCAGCGCGTCGACGAGTCCGACAATGATTGCGGCGAGGGTGGCACCCTTCACGCTGCCCATGCCGCCGAGGATCACCACGACAAAGGCCTGCGTGGTGAACGACAGCCCGACGGTAGGATCGACGTCCTGCATCGGCAGCACGAGGCAGGCCGCCAGGCCGCACATGCCCGTGCCTATCGCGAAGGCCATCACCGCGACCAGGTTCATGTTGATGCCAGTCACGAAACACGCCTCGCGGTTCTGAGACAGCGCTCGCATCGCCTTGCCCCAGCGGGTATGTGAAACCAGACCCCACAGGATCAGCAGGCATACGGCAGTGCCGATGACGATGTAGATCTCCTGCAAGGTCACGTTCACAGAGCTGATCTTGAACACTGGGTTCAGCGTCGCGGGTGTGAGCACCGAGCGAGGCGTTGGCGACCAGATCGCTTGCGCGATGTTTTCGAACAGGATTGAGAGCGCCAGCGTCGCGACCAGTTGCGCGTACCACGGTCGCTCGATGAGGTGACGCAGGAGCACCCAATAGATCACCGATCCAAGTAGCGCCGTGGCGCCGATCGTGACGACGATGGCGAGCGCGTAAGGCATGTGGAGTGCGACGTAAAAGTCGTAGAAGAAGTAACCGCCGATCATCACGAAGTCGCCGTGGGCGAAGTTCACGATGCCGACGACGCCGAAGATGAGTGCGAGCCCGCCTGCGACGAGCGCGAAGAACGAGGCGAGCACGAGGCCGTTGATGATTTCCGAAGTGAACAGCGTCATGAGTCGATGCTTTGCTCCTACCAATCAGTGAGGATCAGGAGTTCTCGCGGTGCCTGCGTGAACCGCTCCGCTCCGTCGTCGGTGATCAAGAAGGTGTCCTCGACCTGCAGTCCGAACTCGCCGAGCCTGTAGTAGGGCGTCTCGATGCAGATCACCATCCCCGGCTCGAGCATTTCAGTGCTTGTCGCGGTGATGTTCGGCAGGTCGTAGTTGGCGATGCCGATGCCGTGGCCGCAGTGGGTTCGCTGGTAGTCAGGAATCCCGTCGCGCCGAGCAGCAGCCATCGCCGCCGCGTAAACCTCGCTCGTGCCAACTCCCGGGGCCAATAAGGCAGCTGCCTCCTCGAGGCCGTTGGCGAGGGCACGGTAGAGAGAGCGCTCGCTTCCGCCGACTCGCTCGAGCGCGACGCATCTCGCGATGTCGGACACGTAGTGGCCGAAGCGACACCCGATGTCGAATCGCAGCACATCGCCACTCCGCAGCTCCCGCTCGACGGGGAGCGCGTTGGGAAGGGCGCTCCGTCGGCCGGTGCCGATGACCGTCGTCTCTGGCAACGCGCCCTGCTCGATCAGCGCAGTCATGAATCGCTGGGCGATGTCAGTTTCAGTCGCGCCCGGATGCGCGGCAATCAGCGCTGATTCGGCTGCTTGCTCTGTGATCTGTGCAGCTCGGCGCAGGAGCTCTACCTCCTGGTCGCTCTTGACCGCACGGAACTCGCGCAGAAGCGGTCCCGCGTCGACGAGCTCGACTTCGGCAAGTCCATCCGCGAGCGTTGTCAGCGCGCCGTCCGCCAGACCGGTGTGCTCGACCGCCACGCGACCGCTTCCGAGCCGTGCACGTAGCACCTTGAGCAGAAGTTCGGGGCCGCTTGTCGGGTTGGCGGCGTCAGTGACGAGCTCAAGCAGCTGGCGCTCATGATCGTTGTCAGGCAGGCTGGCCGAGCCGAGTACGAAGTTCCCGTACACGTGGATCCGCGCTGCCGCCGACACCGTCTCGGTCACTAGATCGGCCAACGCGGCCGGGACTATCAGGTCGACGCTCCGTGCCGGCTCGTTCCACACCACCGCGTAGACCTGCGTGCCACGACGCGCCCAGTGACTGAGCCCCCAGTACTCACTTGCATAGGTGACGTTCTCAGGTGAGGAAGCCACGACGGCGTCCACATCGCGACGCCGCATAAGCGCCTCGGCGCGGCCCCACGGTAGAAGTCGCTCGTAGCCCGAGTTGCTTGTAGCGCAACGCGCTTGCGTGTCGCCCATCGCTCAAGTCTTGCCCATCGATCCCGAAGTGTCAAGAGAATGCAACCGCGACTAAGGGCATTTGACAATTCCGGCCGCTTTGTGAAACATGCTGGTAGTTTCAGAAGCAACGTCGTTGCGTGAGGCGCAACAATTATCCGCCCGTATAACTACCCCCTGACACTCGTAGAAAGCGAGGCGCTTTGACATCTCTCAAATCGCTGATGCAGAGGTCGCCGAGCATGCCTGTTCTCGGCGGCTTGGCTTCGGCCATGACGGTCGCGGCTGTGTGCCTAACCAGTTCGCCTGTGGCCATGGCCGCGAGCAAGCCACCGATCGTGATCGGTGCCTCTTCTGTCCTCTCTGGCGCTAATGCGTACGCCGGTAAGGACTGGTTGGATGGGCTCAAGCTCGGGATCAACCAGATCAACGCCAGTGGCGGTGTCCTCGGGCGCAAGATCAAGATCGTCACCGCCGACAACGCGTGCGACCCGGCTACTGCGGTCACTGCCACCAAGAAACTGATCGACGACAACGTGTCGATCATCCTCGGCTCGGTTTGCAGCGGCTCGACGCTTGCGGCGATGCCCCTGGTCAAGGCCGCAAAGATCGTTCAGCTGACCGACGACTCTTCCTCGCCGCAGATCACGCAGGAGGCCGGCGTCGGGGGCAACCCCTGGGAGTTCCGGATCAACCTGGACTCGAGCATGGAAGCGAACGCGCTGGCGAGCTATGTCAATAAGGAAGTGAAGAGCGTCTACTTCATCGCCGAGAATGACGCCTTCGGTCGTGACGGGGTGAGCGGCTATGAGTCCACGCTGAAGAAGTCCGGCGCAAAGATTGCCGGCGCCTCGTACTACACGCCCGGTTCGGGCGACTTCGATCCGATCCTCTCCGCGGTCCAAGCGTCGGGTGCCAAGGGCATCGTGTTGGTGTCAGAACCCAACGACGCTGCCGGCATCATCCGTCAGCTGCGCGCGCAGGGCATGACACAGAAGCTGTTCGACGGCGGCGGCGCGATGTCAGATGAGTTCTTCTCTGCGTTGGGTACGCCGTCACTCGCAAACGGCATGGTCGGAGCGTTCTTTTGGAACGCCGCCGAGGATCAGAAGTTCGCGAACGCGTACAAGAAGGCGTACGGCACGGCCCCGGCACCGGATTCGGTCGGCCCCTACTACGACGCGTTCGTTCTCAAGCGCGCGCTTCAGATCGCAGGCTCGTCGAATCCGCTGGCGATCCGCAACGCGCTCAAGAAGGTCAACCTCAAGCAGGCGTGGGGCACGATCAAATTCGACTCACACGATCAGGCGCATCCGAATGTCGCGCTGCAGGAGGCCTCGAACGGGACGATCAAGTTGCTGAAGGTGGTGCCCTCCGTCGGCGAGTGACGCAGTTGACAGCGACTCATCGGACCTGAAGCAAGGATTGTCGAGGAGCAGATATCGGTAGCAGGTCGCCCGTTTCGGCGGGCGACCTCCGCTGAGCTTTCACAACAAAGTGTCCGGCGCCTGAGACGGCGGGCAGCTAAGCGGCCAGGCGTCGCGGAAGGAGATAAGGATGGGCTATCCCATCGGGCTGGAGTGCATCCGATGTGGCACCGAGTACGAACTCGGGCCGCTCTACAAGGGGTGTCCTGCGTGTATGGAACGCGGCCTGCCGACAAACCTGAAGGTCGCCGTGGACGGAGATCGGATCCGCGCGAGCTTCGACCCCAAGAAGCTTGCCGATCGTCCGAACAGCATGTGGCGCTACTGGGAGTTCCTGCCTGCTGCGCTCGAGGACGCCGCGACGCTCGGCGAGGGCATGACGCCTCTGGTGCCGGTGCCTCGGCTGGCAAAGCGGCTCGGGCTCAAGGACCTGTACGTCAAGAACGAGAGCGCGAATCCCACATGGTCGTTCAAGGACCGCCTCGCCTCCAGTGCCGTGTCCTTCGCTCCGACCCTCGGCGCGAGCGTGATCACCGGGTCCTCATCCGGTAACGCCGGCGCCGCGACGGCGGCATATGCGGCTCGTGCCGGGCTTCCCTGTGTGATGTTCACGACCCAGCGCTTCCCGATGGCGATGCGCGTGCAGATGGGGGTCTACGGAACGAAGTTGGTCGCGGTTCCGACCAACCATGACCGCTGGAAGATGGTTGAGGCGGGTGTCGACAATTACGGCTGGTTCCCGGTCACCGTCTTCCTGTACCCGCTGGTCGGCAGCAACCCATTCGGGATCGAGGGTTATAAGACGATCGGCTACGAGATGGTGGACCAACTCGGCCAGGTTCCGGACAAGGTCGTCGTGCCGGTCGGCGCAGGTGACGCGTTCTACGGAGCATGGAAGGGCTTCAAGGAATATCGCGACCTCGGCTACACCGACACCGTCCCGACGATGCTGGCAGCAGAAGTGTTCGGACCCCTTCAGAACGCGATGGAGAAGGAGCTCGACCACGTCGAGGCGACCTACCGTGCGCCAACGGTGGCGATCTCAGTCGGCATGGAAACCAGTGCCTATCAGGCGCTGGCGGTGCTGCGGGAGTCCGGCGGGACCGCTCGCACAGCGACCGACGAGGAGATGATCGAGATGCAGGGGCAACTCGCCGCCGACGAGGGAATCTACGCGGAGGCCTCATCCGTTCTGAGCCTTGCCGCGATCCCCCGCATGATGGAGGCGGGCGCCATCGATCCGGACGACACCGTCGTGGCGTTCCTCACCTCGAGCGGGCTCAAGGATCCCGACATGACGGCACAGCACCTGCGCGAGATTCCATTGATCGAGCCGGAGTTCGACGAGCTCCTGAAGTTGCTGAAGTACACCTACGACCTGGACGTCACCGATCCGGCATATGCCGTGAGCTGAGGAGAGAACGATGTCAATTACTCCAGAGCAGTCAGTCGATCAGGCCCCGCTGATGAACAAGAGTCGCGCTGAGCGGCTGATGTCCGAGGCCGGCGTCAGCGCGCTCATCACTTCCACGCTGGAGAACGGGTTCTATTTCAGTGGGATCTGGAACTTCGGTCAGGAGCTGTTCCCCTACGGCGTCGAAAGCTACGTGGTGGTCCCGGCCGAGGATGCATCAGCGGGAACCGTGGTGCTGTCGGTCGGCGAAGCAGATCTGATCCTCGGCGCCAACCCGACCGTGAAGGGCTTGAAGACCTACGGCAAGTTCGTGCGGGTGGCGCCTGAGGGCGCCGAGCTGACGCCTGATGAGTTGCTCGTCAAGCAGCTCACTCTGGACACGCCGCAAGCGAAGTCAGGCGCGCATGCGATCGTCGATGCGCTCACGGAGAAGGGTCTCACGGGCGGCACGATCGGTGTGGACGAGCGCGGACCGAACCGGACACTGATCCCGGCGTTGCAGGAGCTTCTTCCGGATACGACGTTCAAGCCCGCGGCAGATCTGTTCCGCAGCATCCGCATGGTCAAGACCCCCGCCGAGCACAGGCGGCTCGAGCAGACGCTCCGGATTACCGAGTCGGGGTTTGCCGCGAGCATCGGGTCGATTCATGAGGGCGTGACCGAGCGTGAACTTCAGCTCGTATTCGAAGCGGTCGTCACCGCTGCCGGCGCGAAGCCGGCGTTCGCGCTAGTTCGTTTCGGCAAGGGCATCGCACTCGGGCAGGTACCGCCAGGCGACACCAAGCTGCAGCGTGGTGACACGATCTTCTATGACATCGGGTGCACCTACAACGGCTACCGCTCCGATATCGGCAGGGTCGTGTGTTTCGATGCGCCCGACTCAAGGCTCGAAGGGCTCTACGCCGCAAGCAAAGGCGGCCAGGAGCGCGCCTTCGACACGATGCGCCCGGGTGCGACCGCGAACGACGTCTTCCACGCGGCTGTCGACTACATCCGCCAAGAGATCCCCTGGTACGAGCGCCACCATGTCGGCCACGGCATCGGCGTTGAGTTCTACGACGCGCCGGTCCTATCGCCAGGAATCGAGACCAAGCTCGAGGCCGGGATGGTGTTCGAGGTAGAGACACCCTATTACGAGCTCGGCTACGGCGGCACGTTCATCGAGGACACAGTGATCGTCCGTGACGACGGCGTCGAGATCCTCACACGGATCGACCGCGAGCTACAGGTGATAGGCGCCTAGCCGCTCCCGAGACAGTCGTGCTCATAACACTGCGGAAGAACTGGGAGGCTCCCGGCTGCTCCGGGAGCCTGCGCAGCACAGGACTAAGCACCGCCCTGAAAGCCACCGTAAAGTCGATCCAATGTCCGTGATCGGCGATCGTCTGGAGTCCATGGGGATCGTGCTCCCTCAACTGTTTGCCGGGCCGGCGGGGACCGACGTCAGGTTTGACCTCGTGCACGTCGTGGGCGACCTGGCGTACGTCTCCGGTCATGGTCCGATGGATGGATCGCGGCCGCTGGTGCTGGGGAAGATCGGGCGTGACCTCACGCTCGAGCAGGGCCGGGACGCAGCCAGGATGACAGGCCTGTCCATACTCGCGTCCCTTCAGAACGAACTGGGTGAACTCGACCGGATTCGCGGTTGGGCGAAGGTGCTCGGATTCGTCAACACGGCACCGGGCTTCAACCGTACTCCTGCCGTGATCGACGGATTCACTGATCTGATCCTCGACGTATGGGGAGATTCCGGCCGCCATGCGCGTTCCGCGGTCGGGATGGCCGAACTGCCGTACGACATTCCGGTGGAGATCGAGGCGGTGGTGGTCCTAGGGTGAGCAGCGGATGGTGGGAACGCCGCGCCGCGACGAATCGACCCATCGAAGCGCGGCAAGCTGGCCCAGCCGTACGAGGGGGACAAGAGGTCCGCTATGCGATGCGCTGTGCCTCAGCGCCGACCATGGCGCTGAGAAGCGCTCGGGATATCAAGACGGTCGAGATGCGCCTGGAGCAGCAATCGGTCGGGCGTTGTGCGCGCGCGGTGCAGCGCCTCGTCCAGTTGCCTGCTCCTTCTGGCTTGGAGTATGCACAGTTCTTCAGAAGGAGCGGTCAGGCCAGCCGCCAGCAGCGGCCGCATCCATGCGCCTTCCCGTTCGGAGACGCAACTGCGCGAGGCGGTCGATCTCGGTGACCGGCTGCACCGCGCGTTGCCCGACGCCGCGCTGCGAAACCTCGCTCACCTCCAGCGACGGACCGTCGGTGGCCTGACCGGACTCGCCCGTGTCCGTCGTGTGGACGCACGGGAACGGGGGCGGGCTGAGCGGCTCACGTCAGTAAGCGTGCTCCCCACAGAGCGCTCAGCTCCTCCACCGTGAGCACAGGTCCGTAGAAGCGCTTGAAGGTATCGAGGGTCGCGTTGTGCTCCTCGGCGTTCGCAGCTCCGCACGCGTCGTCGAGGAGCACCGTGTAGTACCCCTTCACGAACCCGTGACGTGCGGTGGACTCCACGCAGACGTTGGTGGCGCCGCCGCAGTAGATGCATGTCCGGATCCCGAGCGTCCGGAGGGTCACATTCAGGGCAGAGTCCTGAAAGCCGTCATAGCAGGGCTTGCGGATTACCGGTTCACCGGGTTCGGGCGCAAGTAAACCGTCGACGAATTCAGCCCCCCACGTGCCTTCGCGCACGGCGACCGTGTCGATGCCGCCGAACAGGGTGACGAAGTTTGGAAGCAGCGTTGACTTGGCGATGAGTTCCTGAAGGTAAATCACCGGTACTCCAGCCGCACGGCTCGCCTGAATAGCCTCGTTTATGTGTGGCAGAGCCGCCTGCACGTGCGTCATGTCTTGGCCGAGCCCCTTCGCCAGGACTCCGTCGCTGTGCGCAAAGTCGTTCTGAACGTCCACAACGACCAGAGCGGAGTGGTCAGGATGAACTATTTCATCTGCTCCGCCCAGCACCTCATTGTGTTCACATCGTGTAGCCATGGGTTACCTCGTGGTACCGATTGACGGACGAGAAATTGATAAATGGTCCAGCTGGCGACGGCAGGTGCTCGCGAGTTCGTGGCCCGGCAGGCTCACCGGCGGTACTGCCGAACCTTGTCCTCGTCGACCTCGATCCCGAGACCTGGCGCGGTTGGAACGAGGAGTTCACCATGCTCGTATTTGAAGGGCTCGGTGATGATGTCGTCGAGGTAGAACCGTCCCACCGTGCTCGTCGGGAGATTCCCGGCCGGTGCGCTCACCGGGATCACTGTCGCCAGTGAGATCGGCTTCATCGCCGCGGCCAGGTGCAGGTTCGCTGCGTTGCCCACACCGGTCTCGGCCGAGCCATTCACGTTGCAGGCAAATCCATAGGCTTCGGCGACGGCTGCGACCTTTGTCGCCCTCCTCAGACCTCCCGGTTTGGTCGTGTAGATGGAGATCAGCCGCGCCGCTTGTGCCTGGGCGATATCGACAATGTCCTGCGATGTCCACGCACTCTCGTCGGCCATGAGTTCGGTGTCAACGGCAGCGGCGACTGCGGCCATCCCACGCAGCCCTTCGACCGGTTGCTCGGCGAACAGAATCCCGAACTCCTCCATGCCTTTGATCGCGCGCACGGCGGTGCGGACGTCGGGCCAGCCCTGGTTCGCGTCCACCGTGATGTCGATGCCTTCACCGACCAATTTGCGAACCTGCCTGACCACATCTACGTCTCTGGAGACATCGCCACCGACCTTGAGCTTGATGGTGCCGACCCCCTCGCCGACGGCCGCTTCCACCTCCTTCAGTAGCGGCGCTGTATCCATCCATCCGAGACTGTGAGCAAGCCTGATCCGCTCGCGATATGCGCCCCCGAGAAGTTGATAGACGGGAACTCCGAGGGCTTTTCCAACGAGGTCGTGAACCGCAATGTCAACGCTGGCCTTCGCATACGGGTAGCCGCGTATCGCAAGATCCATCCGGTCGAGCACCGTCTCGATGCTGAGTGCGTCCAGCCCGATTATTGCCGGACCCAGCAGCTCGTTGATGATGGTGACCGTCGTCGACGGGTGCTCCCCGTAGTAGCGGCCAAAGTCGCCGCCCCATTCCTTCAGGACGGTCGCCTCTCCGTACCCGACGAGGCCTTCAGCTTCGATCCGGACGATCACGTAGTCGCCCTGCTTCTGCTTGATCGACGCCATGACGTGTGCGCGACGCTCGGGCAGCGACACGACGAACGTCTCGACGCGCTCAATCTTCATTTTGGGCCTTTCGACGGAGATTTGCGAGTCGGTATGAGGTTGCAGGGCGCCATCACGAACGCGTTCCGGTATCCAGGAAGGCGTCCAATTCCTCCGCGGGAACGCCATCGATGCCGAGCCGCTCGAGCGTCAGCCCCACACGGGAATAGTCGTGCTGGCCAACGACGGAACCGAGCACTATTAGATCGTCCATCGTGGGCGTGTCGACGCCGAGCAGGTCGCCGAGGGCTGCCCAGGGGACTAGTCCCTGACCGACGTCTTCGTGGAGGTATCGGTGGTCAACGGAGTTCGGGGCCTTGATCCACCAATTCGGCTTGCTCTCCTGCAGCGCCGCGTATGCGCTCCCCGTCGCTGCAGCTTGGGGACTGGTGTAGCCGAGCTCGCAAAAGAGATCGACGAAGCTCTTCGTTTTCACACCCAGTGCCCCGGCCAGCGCGAGCCGCTCGGCATCCACTGCGTCGATCACACGTCCCACGGCCGGAGTCGTGCCTTCGCGGTAAAAGTAATAGTCGCCGCCGGAACTCTCGATCCAGCCGGCGTTGAGAATCATTTGCGGGGGGTGCTCGACCGCATTGAGATTGTGCAGCGCTGTTTCCAGCACAGATTCCGCCATTTGAATCGACGGATACAGCTCTGAAACAACCTCGAAAAGCTCCGAGGCGTGGCGTCCTGGAAAAGCTGCAAATGGAAGATTCCTGGCCACAGAAAATACGGTGACCTGGGCCGGTCCTGGTTGACGACACGCGTATGTCAAGCTCGCAACTTCGCACGTTCGTATGTCGCGCTGATACCCGGCCCGCCGCAGCTCCCGGACAAGATGCAGTCCGCCTCCGGTGTGGCCTGGGTTGAGGAACACGACCTGTCCCTCTTTGATAATGGACGCGAGCGCGGCACCGTAATACGCAATCGCCGGCGTCGGTACGACCAGCTCGACTACATCGGCGCCCAGCACCGCCTCAGCAAGGTCCGCGGTGACGAGGTCGATGGCTGCGAACTCTTCACCCAGCGCTCCATCTATCTGGATGCCGCCGGCCGCCAATACCGGCCTGAGGGTCTCAGGATTGCGGCTGAACAGCCTGACCTCATGCCCGCGCAACCACAGATCGGCGGCTGATGCCTGTCCTCCGTTTCCGGCACCGAGAACTGCGACGACCGCCATCGTTAGCCGACCTCGTTCATCGTAGGCCTCTCACCCCAACACCAGGATGTCGCGGCCTAGTCGACCCGTCAGGTTCTCCATACCGTCAGACGTCACCAGAACGTCGTCCTCGAAGTGATATCCGATCTCACCCTCGCGGAAGATTGGCTCGACCGCCAGGACCATCCCCTGCTCCAGTGGTGCAGTGACGTCTGCAGCGATAAACGGATCCTCGTGAAGGCCGAGACCGAGTCCGTGACCGAGAAATTTGATTGCAGGCTTCATGTCATGGCGGGCGAACTCATCGGCGAATGTGGTCCACACTGAGCCCGCCTCAACGCCGGGGCGGATCGCTTCATGGATTCGGTCCATCGTCTCCTGCATCCGAGCCCAAACCTCTCTATGGCGGGGGCTGGCCTCGCCCATGACGATCCAGCGCCCGGTATCCGACACGTAGCCCGCGACCGATACGAATACGTCGATCTTCAAAACGTCGCCTCTGCGCAGGACACGATCGGTCGGTGTCGGGTTTGAGTAGGCGCTCCGCTCAGTTGCGGCGACCTGCACGAGAAGGACCTCGTCGGCGCCGTAACCGAGACACCGATCGACGATGAGCCTGTAGACATCCCGCTCCGTCATACCGACGCGAATCTCCGAATGGGCGTCGGCTTGAGCGATGTCGGCGATCCGTGCCGCGTTGCGAAGCTTCTCGATCTCACACGGTGTCTTGATCCGTCTTGCGTGCTGGAGGGCAGCACGACCCGCCACAAACGTCGCGTCGGGCAGCATCCGCTTCAAGCGCTCGAACCACTGCACCGGGATCACGTCGAGCTCGATTCCTATCCGGTGTCGCTCCACGCCGAGGTCGCGGAGGGCGCCCGCGAGCACCTGCATCGGGTCGTCGGTCAGCTCTTCGTACGGCCGGAGATCATCGATGTCTCCTCGGGAGCGTGCTTCGTCCACCTCGTTTGCCGTCAGCAGGAGCGCAGCCTCGCCATCCTGGTTGACGGCGAGGGCGAACTGTCGGTCGCGAACGTTGAGCGCCTGAGACGGGATCGTGTAGCCGAGGCCATAGGCAATGTTCTCCTTGGAATAGGAGATCAGCGCATCCAACTCGTACTCCCGCATCGCCTCGTCAAGGCGCGCGGCAATGTCCTTATCCATCTGACTCTCCCATGACGAGCTGTTTGATCTCCGTGCGATCCAGTCCCTCGAAGCCAAGGCGTTCGAGCGTTAGCCCATCCTTGATGTAGTCGACGCCATTCACCATTCCTGCCGTTCTCGCGAGCGCCTCCATCGTGGGTACCGGCACTCCGAACTCACGTGCGAGTTGAATCCAGGGCGCGATGCCCCACCCGACGTCCTCGTGCAGGTACGGGTGGTCGAAGCTTGGCGGCTGCTTGATCTGGCTGTTGGCCCGTCTGTGACCCATGGCCTCAAAGACGCGACCCGTCGCCGCGTCTGCTGCACTGGTGTGGCCGTCGGACTCGAGGTAATCGACGAACGAGCGAATCTCCACACCGAGGGCGGCCGCGAGTTCCATGCGCTCTCTGTCGACCTTCTCGATGACGCGTGCGACCGACGGCGTCGTCCCGTCCCTGTAGACAAGGAAGTCTCCGCGCGTGTGCTCGAGCCTGCCAGCATTCAGAAGCGCCTGTGCCGGATGTTCGACTGCATTCAGGTTCCGCAATCCGGTCTCGAGGATGCTCGATGCCTGAACGATTGACGGGAACAGTCCGCTGATGCGCGCTTGCAGTTCATCGGTGCGCGTGGCCGGAAGAGCGGCGAACGCGACATCGACAGAGACGTGAGAGATGGCAACGGAGGCCGGCGCCTGCATCCGGCCGACGTGGGTAGGCGTCGCCGTCTCGCAGAGAAGAAGCTCATCTGCCCTGTGTCGCGATGCGGCATGACGAAAATAGAGCGTGCCGAGGTGCCCTGGGTTCAGCACGACCATCTGATCCGCTCGAAGCATCGTCACGAGCGCCGGCACGAAATACTCGAGTGCTGAGGCCGGAACACAGAGGAGGACGACGTCAGCTCCCACGACCGCCCGTGGGAGCTCGTCGGTGACGGTGGCGATTCGGGCGAATCCCTCCCCGGCGGCACCCGTGGCCGTGAGCCCACCGGCCGCGATGATCGGCTCGATCCTGGACTGAGACCTCGTGTAGAGCCTCACGTCGAATCCTCTGAGCGTGAGATCGGCCGCAGCTGCGCAGCCACCATTTCCGGCGCCGAGCACGGCGACGCTCGTGGCGTCACCCATGCGTCGGCAGGTCCAAGGCTTCTTCGCTAAACCTGATGAACGCCTCCTGCACCCAGTTCACGTGCTTCCGCATGGCAGCTCCGGCGGCGGACGAATTTCCACTCAAGACCGCCCGCACTATCCGCCCGTGTTCAGCAGCCGAGCTTCGCGGCCTGCCCGTCGGCATCATCGTCAGACGACGCGCCTCTGATACACGAGCATTGAGCTGTCTGGTCAATTCAATGGTCAGACTGCTGCCGCTCGCAGCGGCCAATGAGTCGTGAAACTGCACGTCGAGTTCGACGATGTCCCGAAGTCCCGCTCCGCTTGCGACAGCGTCGACGAACCGCGCGTGCGCCGCCTCGAGCGCCTTCAGCCTGGGTAGGTCCTGGCGAAGCGCTGCTTCTTCCGCGCCGAGCGCCTCGATCGCGCCCCGTACCTTCATGAGTTCCACAATTTCGTGGTGGTGTGCCGCCAGCCATTGGCGGACGTTCCGCTCCTGCTGTTGGACGACGTCACCGGCGACGAAGCTACCGCGGCCCCGGATCATCTCGATCAGCCCAAGGGCCTCGAGCGATCGCAGCGCCTCACGGACGCTCACCCTGCTGACACCGAATTGTTCGACCAGTTCGCGCTCCGCCGGCAGCCGAGCACCGGGCCGGAAGGCGCCACTGGCGATTGCCTCCTCCAGTTGATCGCGCACCAACTGCACGCGTTCCGTCTTGTCGATGCTCCTGAAGATCTGCTGCGGTTGACCGGCCGTCGCGACAGCGTCGTCATCGAGCGGCGTTTTGTCGTTGGGCACGTGTAGGGGGGCACCACGGCCAGCCATACCTACGCCGCCGCCGCGGCCGTATTGATCCCGATCTCGGTCAGCAGCTCGTCGCTATCGCGTACCCAGCCGAAGCCGGCCTCGATGTCCTTGAGACTCTGCGAATGCTCCGCTTCGGTGTACGAGGTGGTGCAGTCACGAAGTACAACCGGCAAAAAATCGCGAAACGCGGCGTCATGCACAGTGGCGCGCACGCAATAGTTCGTTGCCACTCCCACGGTCACGACGTGGACAATGCCGAGCGATCGCAGCAGGTGTTCGAGCTCCGTCTTGTAGAAGGCGCTGTAACGAACCTTCTGCACCACGTATTCAGGGTTCCTCGGTTCGAGCTCGGGGACAGGATCGATCCCGGGCTGACCGACGCGCAGTCCCCGTTCCCTGAGAGCCTCGGAAGTTGTGAAGCGCGACATGTCGGATCCATCCTTTCGCCAGACGGTGAAGGCGTGCACCACCGGTAGCCGCGCGACCCGAAACGACGCCAGGCACGACGCGATCGCCGGTACCACCGAGCGACCGCCCGGGATGAAGCAGGCACCGCCCTCCTCGAGAAAGTCCTTTTGCATGTCGACGATCACCAAGGCCGTGTTATCACGGGAAATGGGCTCGAACGGCGTCGTGATGGTCATGCCGCTAAGCAACGCCAGACGGTGAGAGAGATTGCTCGACGAGCCACCTCACGGTCAGCGTCCCCGTCGCCAGCCTCGCAACGATCCACCGACCTGCAGAGAGGAGGGCCTGGTCGCGAGGGCTCAAGCTGATGGCTCGGCCGCAAAGGCTCTCGCAGCCTCTGCACACGGACCCAGACGAGCGCCGCGCTACCGGAATTGGCGCCTGAGGACCGCTGTCCGTTGGGTGTTGCATCTGCGGTAAGCTATCAGATGTCAGACCACTTTCGAAGCGAGGAACGCGATGACGCACCGCAGCTGGGACCAGTTCATACCGGCGGCAGATCTGGAGATCTACGAGGCGGCCGGCTACGGAGCTCGGTCTCCCTGGGGGAAGCGTCCGGTTGTTCTCGTCGTTGACGTCAACTACAACTTCGTCGGCGACACGCGTGAGCCGATTCTCGATTCGATCCGCAAATTCCGCAACAGCTGCGGCGAGGCTGGATGGGACGCCGTAGATGCCATCAGCACTCTGCTCGACAGCTCGCGCCGAGCAGGAGCGCCGACCTTCTACACCACCCAACCACCCGACTCCAGCGCACAGCGCGCCGGCGGGTGGGCCAAGAAGAACTCACGCGTTGCCGATGACGCCGCGCATGCGGCATTCGGAGTTCAGATCGTGGACAAGATCGCTCCCGCTGAAGGCGACATCGTCATAGCAAAAGACAAGGCAAGCGCATTCTTCGCGACACCACTCGTGAGCTATCTGAACTTCCACGGCGTCGACACGGTTCTGGTGGTCGGTGGGACGACATCCGGGTGTGTGCGTGCGACTGTCATCGATGCGTTCTCCTACAACTATTCGGTTGTTGTTGTGGAAGAGGGCTGCTTCGATCGGGCGCCGATCAGCCAGGCAGTGAACCTGTTTGAGATAAATGCGAAATACGCCGATGTCGCGACGCTTGAGGATGTGCTCACCTATCTCGACGGAATCCCCACTCAGGTAGCGGCGTGACCGCGATACCCGAGCGACCCACCTATCGGCAACTGCTTTGACGAATAACCGCGATGAAGCAAACCCTGACATACATCGGAGCCGAATACTTCGACCGGCTCGGCGGACTCAGCGAAGACGGTACGGCCTCATTCGACGTGGATGTATCGATAAGTGAGGACCTCGGCGCGCTCTTCCGGTCCATCTGCCGCCACGCGGATTACGACGTGGCGGAGCTCTCGCTCTCCAACTACCTGACCCTCTGTGGGAACGGCGACACCCGGTACACGGCCATCCCGGTGTTTCTGTCGCGAAGCTTTAGACACAGCCAGATCTACGTCAACACCGGAGCCGGCATATCAACGCCCGAGCAACTTCGTGGTCGCAGGGTGGCGATCCCCGAGTACCACATGACGGCCGCTGTGTGGATGCGGGCTTTCCTGGAGCACGACTTTGGCGTGCCTCCCTCCGAGATCGAATGGCTTACGCCGGCCGATGCGATCACTTATGCGAGGGAGATGGATTTCCCGCTGCCATCGGATGTACAGCTCAGCGCTGCCTCGGCGCCGCTCGACGAGCTTCTCGAATCGGGCAGAGTGGACGCGCTGTTCACCGTCAAGGCGCCGCCATCCTATGAGCGTCGCTCGCCCAATGTCGAGCGACTATTCCCGGATTATCGGTCAGTGGAGACACAGTACTGTCAACGCACCGGCATCTTTCCGATAATGCACACCGTCGTGCTGAATCGTGAGACGTACTCGCGATATCCAAATGCTGCTCTCGAATTCCTCGAGGCGCTGGACGCCGCCAAGCAGGCCGGGATCCGGCGACTCACAGATCTGAACGCAACCGCGATCGTCCATCCTTGGATCGGCGCAGCCCTGGACGACGTTGTCGATCAGTTCGGCGGCGACCCGTTCGTGTATGGCATACCGCCCAACGATCGCACTATTCAAGCGCTGCTCGACTTTCACTTCGAACAGGGTCTTTCGCGGGAGCCGCTGACGATTGCATCCGTTTTCGCTCCTGAGACGCTGGAGTGGGTGCCCCCCGCCGATGCCCTGCGCAATCACCGCTGGTGACCGCGTACTCGTCACCAGACAAGGAGCTTTCATGGCCGTAGACGCCCGTCAAGCAGCGCAACCGCAGATCACATTTGCGCTAGCCCCTGCCGGAGTTCGCGAGACAGTCGATCTCGTCACACTGGGAGAAGAGCTCGGTTTTGATGCCGTCTGGATCGCGGATCAGGGATACGGTCCTGATCCGTTCGTACCGCTTGCGCTCGCGGCACAGGCAACCTCGCAGATTGAACTGGGAGTTGGGGTCACGAGCCCGTTCACCCGTCTGCCGCTGCAGATCGCTCGATGTGCGGCTACGTTGGACGAGGTGTCTGACGGACGGTTCCGGCTGGGCCTCGGAACTGGCAACGTCGACCATGTCCTGCGTCCCCTGGGCGTCGACTACGTGCGCCCCGCGCAGCGAGTGGCCGAAGCAGTGCAGATCATCCGCGGACTGTGGGCCGGCGACACCGTTTCGTTCGACGGAGTCGCGGATCACCTGGCAGGGGCGCGTCTCGATTTCGACGTGCCCCGGACCATTCCGATCTACATCGGGGCACGTCGCCCCCAGATGCTGGCACTGGCCGGTCGCATGGCGGACGGCGTGCTTGTCGAGTCGCTCTTCAACGGAGACGGCCCCGGCTACGTGACCGAGAAGATCCGCGCAGGAGCGGCGGAACGTGGACCTGACCTCGGCCAGATCGACGTCGTGGCTTGGCAGGTGGTCGTCGTGACCGATGATGCGAAGGCGGAGATAGATCGCCGTCGCGCCTGGGCCGTCCGAACCATCCAGAACGGGCCAGCCGATGCGCTTGAGTTGATCGGGGTGGGCGAAGGTGTCTACGACGCAGTCGTGGCGGCAAAGGCTCGAGGAGACGACCGGGGCGCACTCGCAGCCGTGAGCGACGACGATGTCCGCGCACTCATGGCAATCGGCGGTCCGGAGGAGATCGCCGACAGGCTTCAGAGCTCTCTCGAGCGCGGCGCGACCTCCGTCAATGTGCTCTGGATCGGTGCGAGTGACGGGATCGCACCGAATCTGAGACGCTTCGCGGAGACGGTGACGCCCCTGTTCCGCACGGTCGGCTGACGATGCAGCAGGACTTGCGCCCATTTCCGCACTCGGCGTCAGCAGGCCGGCCCCACGATCCCGGTGATCACCGAAGTCCTGGTGATGCTCGCGTGGCTGGGACGGATCGTCGAGCCGGCGGGTCAGGCCTGTTGCCGCTGAGCAATTGCGAGCGCAGCCGGTACGAGCTCACCCATGATCCGCTCCGACAGCTCCATGACCGATGTCCCCTCCGACGGGAAGCAGACGAAGGCGACCTCGTCGAGGCCCTCCGCCATCAGCCCCGCGAGCCGCTCCGCGCACTCACCCACATCTCCCGCAAGCGAGAAGGCCGTGACCGTTGCTTCATCCAACTGGGCCGCAGCCTCCACCAGCTCCGGATGCGACAACTTCCAGCCCTTGCCATCCAGCTCCTTGCGCAGGCGCTCGGGCAGCTGCACCCCGATGTCCTCGAGCACCCGTCGGCTTGTCATCATGGACGCCATCACGATAGGCCGGACGGCGGCTCTCGCCCGCTCAGCAACCGGGTCAACGCTCGTATAAAGCCACGCCACGCGGCGAACGTCGGTCGGCTGCCTTCCAGCGTCGCTGATCCCGCTGTCCACTTGCCGGAGCGCGAAACGGAAGGCATCCACGTTCGCGAACCCGCCAACGATCACACCGTCCGCGAGTTCGCCGGCCAGTTTAAGCAGCCGTGGCCCGCGCGAAGCGACGTAGATCGGACTTGGACGTTCACCGAACTCCAGTCGGTGCCCGACCGGCGCGACATCGTGCGGGTCCTCGTCGCTCGACCCTCCCGTCAGTCGCCGGATCGTCTCAATTGCGCCACGAACAGCGGGAAGCGGCCGCTCTGCCGAAAGCCCGAGGTGCGACAGCTCTCCTCCTGCCCCTATTCCAAGAACAACATTGCTCGGCCGCAGCTCTTCAAGGCTTGCGATACTCGCGGCAGTCACCGCAGGGTGACGGGTGAAAGGGTTCGTCACCCCCACACCGAGCCCGAGCGCCTCCGTTTTCAGTGCGCACGCAGTCAGCACGACGTACACGGAGCGACGGAGTCGCTCGTCGGGCAGCCAGACACGATCGAAGCCGAGTATCTCCGCCGCCCGAGCACGGTCGCCGATTACATCGGCAGGAGCATCGAGCAGCATCGCGAGGCTGAACCGGGGTCGACCACCGCCGCTCATGTGGACGCACTCCTGACCAGGCTTTGTCCTCCGCACTGCCGATCGCTTGGTGAGATGGTTTTAAACGGGCCCATATCTATCCAGTGAACCATGTTAAGGAACATCATACCTACACAATACCCCCGGTTATCCTGAGTGTTTTTCCGTCCGTCCAAAACCTCGTTCCGATATGGCCATGTGGCGCATCTTTGGGCGCGAGCGTCTCTACAGACGGACATTGCTGGCCCTAGGACCGGCCATACGATTAGTTACATAACGGCACTTCCGAGACCCTGCCACACAAGGGCAAGGTCAGCTCCTATCGAGCCGTAAACCACACTCGAGGAGTGGGGTCTCGATACACATCGACCTCTGCGTCAGCAGACGAATCAAAAAAGGATGAGACTGTTGAATCGAAGAACACTACTGAGTACAAAACTCTCGGTGATAGCCGCGTTGGCGATGGCTGGCTCCATGGCAGCCGCGCCTGGTGCGTTTGCCGCAACACCTACGGCGCATGCGTCCACGGGTGCGAATGTTGCTCTGGCGACAAAACTCGCGCAGGCCATTATGAAGCCGGTGACGTGGACCGCTCCGGGTCCCGCGATCGCAGTTGGTAAGCACCTGAAGGGTGACAAGGTTCAACTCGTCACCGATGTTGCGAACCAGTTCTCGGAGACCGCCGGCAAGGCCATGCAGGCTGCAGGAACGGCCGCTGGCGTGACCGTCAAGGCCGACTACGGCGATGGCACGCTGACCAGCGTGGAGTCCGGCATTCAGTCAGCCATCACCGAGGGCGCCAAGGTGCTGGTGATCATGTCGGTTCCGACAACCGCTATTGAGCAGCCCCTCAAGAATGCCGTCAAACATGGTATCTCCGTGATTCAGATGGGTGAGCACGGTCCGGGCGCTCTCAACGCGATTGAAAAGACAGTCGGTGTGAAGGCGGACATCACTGGATGCTACGCATGTGCCGGCCGTGCCGAGGCGGACTTCATCGTGAGCGCATCCAAGGGCAACGCGCATGCGCTGTTCATCAACAGCCCTGACATCGGGGACTCAAATGAAGAGTCGGCCGGTTTCAGCTCGCAGCTGCACATGCTCTGCCCAAGTTGCACCGTGCAGACCGTGGGCATCCCAGTGGCCAACTGGTCAACGCAGATCACGTCCACGGTGTCGTCAAATCTCGCGGCTCATCCAGACATTAACTACGTCGTGCCTGTATTCGACACGATGGAAGATTTTGTGACGCCCGCGATCAAATCGGCGAATGACACCAGCAAGGTGGACCTCGCCAGCTTCAACGCCAGCGAGGCGCAGATGAAGGAGATGCAGAGCGGGACACAGCCGGCCTGGGCTGCCGATGGTGGATATGACCTGCCGTGGTGGGGCTGGGCCGCCATGGACGACGTCTACCGCGTCCTGCTGCATAAGCCGGCGCTTCCGAGCGAGCAGGTGCCACTGCGCTTCTTCACCCACGCGTCGGTGAAGCCGTACAACGTCGCTGGATCACAGGATCCTTGGTACGGCAAGCCCAAATACGTGAGCGGGTTCGAGAAGCTGTGGGGAATCACTCACTGATGTACTCCGCAGTTTGCCGTTGCTTGAAGGGTGGTGTGGTGGCCCAGGCATTGGGCCACCACACCCCACCCCTTCCTTTGAATTGGGATGGCGCCGATGAGTAGCGGCCGGGACAACTCCGGCGCGCGCCCACTGGCGCTGTCGCTTAAGAACGTGTCCAAGACGTTCGGTGCGGTCAGGGTCCTGACGGGCGTCGATTTGAAGATCCGCCGTGGCGAGATCCACGCTCTGCTCGGGGAGAACGGGTCCGGGAAGTCGACCCTGGTCAAGGTCTTGGCCGGCTTCTACGCTCCAGATCCAGGCGCAACGCTCGAGGTTGGCGGACGTTCGATCGAGCTACCGGTCAGCGCTGAGAACGTGAGCGACTCCGGGATCAACTTCGTTCATCAGGAGCTGGCACTGCTGCCCGAAGCCAGCGTGCTCGAGAACCTCTTGATCACCGGATACCGCGGGACCGACTATTGGCACATCAACTGGAGCCGTGAGCGAATCCGCGCCCGGCAGTTGTTGGATCGTTTTGGATTGACAAACGTCGCCCTCAGCACCCCGGTTAGCGACCTGACGGCGTCAGATCGGGCGATGGTTGCGATTGCTCGCGCTGCAGCCGCGGCCAACGGCACGCGCCAGGGCGACGCCGAACCGGGCGGGGTGCTGGTCGTCGACGAGGCGACCGCATATCTCGCGTCCGATGGCGCGCAGCGGGTACTCGACGCCGTCGCCGCAGCTCGCGACCAGGGCGCAGGAGTCCTGATGATCACGCACAAGCTTGATGAGGTCTTTGCGCTGAGCGACGAGATCACCGTCCTCCGCGACGGAGTTGCGGTCTGCAATGACCGGACGGTCGCTTTAACTCGTAGTGACGTCGTGAAGGCGATGCTGGGTGACCGCTCAGAGTCCGCCACCTTTACCGAGGTAGGCCAGCGGTCGCTTCCGCAGGACGCCGTCGCCCTCGAGGTCACTGGCCTGTCCGTCCGCCAGGTTCGTGATCTGTCGCTACGAATCCAGGTTGGTGAAGTCGTGGGTATTACGGGGCTTAGAGGTTTCGGCATCGAGCGGGTGCCGTACGCGCTCGTGGGCGCCCTCGCCGCCAAGGGCCGGATCTCGGTACGCGGGGGCGCTGAGATCGACCTGCAGCGACTCACACCGCGGAAGGCCGTCAGCCTTGGGCTGGCCTTGGTCCCCGCCGACCGGGAGAAAGAGGGAGGCGCGGAAGGCGTCAGCATGTGGGAGAACATGGCCCTGCCGTCAATGATTTTGGACTCGGGTCACCACTGGTTCCTGCGGCCCGCAAAGCAGCGGGCGACCATCGACGAGGTGATGGCGCAAATGGACGTCAGGCCCAGACAAGCGAGCCTCACCTACGAGCGCTTCAGCGGAGGCAATAGGCGGAAGGCCCTGATCGGGAAATGGCTTTTGACTCAACCGGGCGTGTTACTGCTCGACGAACCGACCGAGGGGGTTGACATTGGTGCCAAGCAAGCCATCCTCGACCTGCTCCAGCGGCTCGCGGCCGATGGCATGACAGTGTTGATCGCGAGTACAGAATACGACGACCTGGCGAGAGTCTGCCACCGCGTCTTCGTCGCTCGACCAGACGAGCCGGTCACAGAGCTGATGGGTGAAGGCGTTGACTCTTACACAATTCGGGAGGCGTGCTATGCAAACTGAAAACGTCGAATCCCAAGGTGCCGACGTACCGGTGCTAGCGCCCGACCGTCCAGAGCGCAAAAGTACCCGTCACATCCTGGGTGAGGGCGCCTCGCGATTCGGCCTTCTCGCAGCATGGGCGGCCCTGATCGTGGGGTTCGGCCTGGCGGCCCCCCAGACATTCTTCTCCTCGGCCAACATCGACAGCATCCTGAGCATCGGCGCGATCTTCGTGATCCTCACGATTGGGGTTTTGCCCTCCCTGTCCGCTGGCGAACTTGACCTCTCGATTGGCGGGGTGCTCGGCCTGTCCATGGTCATGACCGCCTACGCGGACGTCAACCTTCACCTCCCGCTCGCGGTGGCGATAGCGATGGCACTGGGCGTAGGCCTGGCGACGGGCTTGGTCAATGCCTTTCTCATCATCGTGCTCGGTATTGACTCGCTGATCGTGACACTCGGAATGGGAACGCTTCTCGCCGGGATCGCCCTGGCCGTGACGGCGCAACCCATTTCCGGCGTGTCGTCAGTGCTGGTGAACATCGCGACCCACACGATTTTCGGCGTGCAGCTCGCGGTCTTCTATGCGGCCGCGTTGGTCGCGATCATGTGGTACGTCGTACGCTATACGGCGCTCGGCCAGTTCATTCTGTTCGCAGGTGCGGGGCGTACGGTCGCCAAATTGTCTGGCGTTCGCGTGAACGCGATCAGGGCCCAGACACTCATCTTCGCCAGTCTCGTCGCATCCGTAGCCGGAGTGCTTGCGGCGGGCACTGCGGGAGCTTCGGATCCAACCGTCGGCCCGAGCTACCTGCTTCCAGCGTTCGCCGCTGCGTTCCTGGGAAGCACAGCGATCACGCCGGGCCGCTTCAACGCGATCGGCACGTTCTGTGCTGTGTACTTTCTCCAGACGGGCGTAGCAGGACTCGAGCTACTCGGCTTGTCAGGTTGGGTGGACCAGGTCTTCTACGGCGGTTCCTTGATTGTTGCTGTGGCGCTGCCACGTTTGATTGGAGCGCGCGTGGCCGGACTCAGTGACGATTAGACGAAGTATGCGCGGCCGCAGCGCATCCGATGCTGCTTGCGCAATGCAGGGCGTCCCACCGGAGATCGCAGAACCCGGGGGGGCTCGCTTGAGATGTTCGCCGACCATTTACAGAGAGGTAAGTCGATATGGCTCAGACGGATCAACATCAGCCGTTCTTCCAGGGGCCAGAGGAGATTCTCGACCCCGGTCACTCAGCGCTCATCGTCGTCGACGTGCAAAACGATTTTGTGCATGACGATGGCATTCTCGCCACAAAGATCTCTCAGGACATGACGCACGTGCAGGCCTCGCTGCCTCACATCAACGATGCGATCCGCATCGCGCGTGCAGCGGGCGTACGTGTCATCTATTTGCAGGAGGTGATCAGTGAAGCCACCCTCCTGCCCAACTTCATGACGCAGTTCGGGAGCTTTGAGGACGTGGCCGTACGCGAGGGTACGTGGGGCGCCGAGTTCGCTGATGACCTTCTGCCACCACAGGCGGACGAGCCCGTGGTCCGCAAGCCATCGTATGACGGTTTTCAGGACACTAACCTCGACGTCACACTGCGCGCCTTTGGCATTCAGACCTGCATATACGTGGGCTGCGCGACCAACGTGTGTGTCGAGTCGACCGCGCGACATGGATTCATCAAGGGCTACTACACGGCGCTCTTGGACGACGCGTGCGGCGCTCTCAGTGTCGAGGACCATGAGGCCACGCTGAAGACGTTCAGGGTGTTTTACGGGCCCGTTCTCCGGGTCGACGAACTCGCTGCCTTGTGGGACGTCGCGACCGTTGTGGCATCGAGCGGTGAAGAGTGATGCCGCGTCTGTCTGAAAATGAGGTTCACTCGGCTCGGTGCTCAGCCCTTGGAACGCAGGCTCGGCGCCGGCCGGGTCCGACGGTCCGGAAACTCATGATTCGTCCTGGCCGGGACCTGCACGTGATCGCACCTTAGCTTTGCCGGACTCAAAGCCGTATCCAGGCAACCAGATCTCGCTGCGGTGCATTCGCTGCAGCGCCTCTTACCCGGCGGACCATGAGTACGTCGGCTGTCCGTCCTGTAACGCTGAGGGCGTCGCCGTTAACCTCGAGGTTGACTACGGGCAACCGCCGCCGATCGATCTGCGCGCGTGGGAGCGCCGCCCGCGCGGCCTCTGGCGCTATGACTCGGCGCTTCCGCTTGGTTCGTCCGCAGCCGTCTCGCTGGGCGAGGGCGCGACGCCGCTGGTGGCGTGCGAGACGCTGGGCACACGGGTCGGGCTGCCGCGCCTGCTGGCCAAGAACGAGTCTCAGAACCCCACGTGGTCGTTCAAGGATCGGCTCGGAACGCTCGCGATCTCGTGGGCGCGCTCACTCGGCCGCCCGGGCATTGCGCTTTCGTCGTCCGGTAATGCTGGCGCCACCGCAGCCGCGTACGCCGCTCGGGCGGGAATGCGTTGCATCGTCTTCACCACGCGCAGCTTCCCGGGGCCGATGTTGCGCTTCATGCGCAGTTTTGGGGCCATGGTCGTCGCGGCACCGTCGGCGCCTGAGCGCTGGACGCTCAATCGCATCGTTTGCGAGCAGTGGGGCTTCATGCCCGTGTCGAACCTGTCCAACCCTCCGATAGGCAGCCATCCAGTCGCGATTGAGGGATGCAAGACGATCGCGTACGAGATCGTCGAGGACCTCAGCGGCTCGCCACCCGATGTTGTGGTCATACCCGTCGCCTACGGCGACGCGCTCGCTGGCATCTACCGCGGCTTCCAGGACCTCGTTCAGGCGGGAGTCATCGAACGTATTCCGCGCCTGGTGGCTGCGGAAGCGTACCCGTCGTTGTCGACGGCGTTGCGCGAGAATCTCTCGATCCCGCCCGCCGTTGCGGGCTCTGGGTCGCTTGCATCGTCGGCCGCGACGCCGCAGGGAACGTTCCAGGCGCTGCGCTCGATCCGTGGCTCCGGCGGGACCGCGGTCACCGTCTCCAATGAAGAGGTCAGCCGCGCGCGGACCGAGCTGCGCGAGCGCGAGGGCCTGCTTGTCGAGTTCAGCTCGGCAATGCCATTCGCGGCCGCCCAGAAGCTCGCTGCCGCTGGCGAGCTATCGCCAGACGACGTTGTCGTCGCCCTGATCACGTCGAGCGGGCTGAAGGACCCCGAGTCGATGAGCGACGACGGCGAGTTGCCACTGGCGGAGCCGACACTCGAGAGCCTCATGCGCGTCCTCGATGAGGAGTATCAGTTTGCTCCGTGACCTCGGCCTGCTGATGCTTCCCGGCGACCCGATCGGGGAGCTGGTCGAGCGCGCCCGGCGCGCCGAGGCTGCCGGTTACGACTCGCTGTGGATCGCCGACGAGAAGTTCTACCGCGACCCCTGGGTGGTCCTCACCGCGATCGCCGGAGGTACATCCCGCGTGCGCCTGGGAACCGGAGTGACGGAGCCATACGCTCGCCATCCAGCATTGATCGCCGCAGCGATGGCGACGCTTGCCGAGCTCGTGCCCGAGCGGTCGCTCGTGATCGGTCTCGGAGCGGGCGGACCCGGATTCCCACCGATGGGAGTGGTTCGCCGCCGTCCCACGAAGGCGATCGAGGAGGCGGTAACGATCATTCGCGGCCTGCTCGCAGGCGAGCGCGTCGAACTCGAGGGAGAGGTCGTGTCCTTCCGGGGCGCCGGCCTCAACTTCGCGTCGCATCCGCTTCCGATCTATGTGGCGGCCCGCGGCGAAAGGATGCTCGGGACCGCCGGACGGGTCGGTGACGGCGTAATTCTCGGCCCCTTCGCCTCACGTCCCGCGCTCGAATATGCGATCGGAATTGCAAGGCCTGGGAACAGCTCCACCGGACGGCGGCCGAAACTCGTCGCTCGTATAGACATCTGCATTGCCGATAGCGCCGAGGAGGCGCAGGAGCGCGTCCGGACGATGGTCGCGCTGCCCGTCTGGGTCAGCTACCCCAACCTTGGCTACGTCGAGGCGCTCGGGATCCGGCTGCCGGGCGAGCTGCTGGAGCTGATCGAACGCCGCGAGTACAGCGACATTCCTGCAGCGGGACGGCTCATCCCGGAAGAGATGCTCCGTCACTTCGCGATCGCCGGCACCGAGGACCAGGTGGCCGAGCGGATCGGCGAGATCCTACCGCTGATCGACGAGTTGGTCGTGCACCCGGTCGGCTCAGCGAACTGCGACGTCGACGACGTCGCCGACAGAGTCGCCGCGATCTGGTCGTCCAAGTCGATGTCACAACAAGGGAGAGCCCAATGAAGTTCGGTGTCGCATTACCAACCTGTACGGCCGGGATGTTGTATCCGGTGCCGTTCGCAAGTGCGCAGGACATAGTGCGCGTCGCGGTCGAGGCGGAGCAGCTCGGCTACTACGAGGTCGCCGGAAACGACCACTTCACCACACAACGTTACGTCCGCGAGACGTTCGCCGATCCGCCGGACTTCTTTGACCCCCTGATCACGTATGCGTACTGCGCGGCCAAGACCTCGGTCATCCGCCTACTGACCGGCATCCTGGTCCTGCCCATGCGGCACCCGGTCGTGCTCGCTAAGCAGCTGGCGACCCTCGACCGCTTTAGCGACGGCCGTCTGCTCGTCGGCGTCGGGATCGGCGCCTACCGGGAGGAGTTCGTGAACGCGTTCCCCGACCTCGCGTCCACGCCGCGCGGCGACCTGACGCGCGAGGGCATCCTCGCGCTCCGTTCGTTGCTCGAGGAGCGGCGGGCGTCGTTCGACGGCGAGCACATCCGTTTCAACGACTTGGAGATGTACCCGAAGCCGGTCCAAACCCCGCTCCCGATTTATTCATCCGGAAATGCGGACGGGTCCATCAAACGTGCAGCCGAACTATGCGAGGGATGGCTGCCGGCAGCGCTGTCGCCAGAAGGTGTCGCCGCGGGCAAGGAGAAGCTTGAAACCTGGGCTCGTGCAGCAGGTCGCGACCCGTCTGAGATCGTCATCGCCCTACAACTGATCGTCTGCATAGGCGAAAGCGCGGAAGAAGCTCGCGACATCTTCGAGCGCTCGCAGGTCTACCACCATCTCGTCTCCCTGCAGCAGTCAACGCTCAAGGGGATGAACGTCGATGAATACGTGACGACGAACCTGCTCGGCACGCCCGACGATATCTCGCGCCAGATCGAGCAGCTCGAAGCGCTGGGAGTGTCCCACCTCTGCGGCCTGATCTTCGTCGGTAACACCGTTGACGAGATGCTCGACCAGATCCGCATGTTCGCCCGCGACGTGATCCCGAACTTCCCCGACCGGATCTCGACCTCAAATGAGGCACAGTAACGCCAAACAGATGCTCGCCGAACCGTTTACCTCGGTAGGCATGGCGATGTGTCGGGAGTCACTAGCGTGCCTGAAGCTTGGGTTGTCGAGAGACAGCCGGCGGCAGGGGGCGCCCCGCTCACCGAGCGACCTTCGCTCAGCGTTCACAACAAAGTGTCCGGCCTGAGACGGCGGGCACCTACGCGGCGGAGCGCCGAAGAAGGAGACAAGGACGTGCTAACCCATCGGGCTGGACTGCATCCGTTGTGGCACCGAGTACGAGCTTGATCGCCAGGACGGTCCGCTATGTGAAGAACGCGCCAATCCCATCTGGTCGTTCGAGGACCGTCTCGCCTCTAGTGCGGTCTCGTTCGCCCCGACTCTCGGGGCGAACGAGATCACCGCCATGCGCGTTCCGCGGTCGGGATGGCCGAACTGCCGTTCGGCATTTCGGTGGAGATCGAGGCGACCGTAGTTCTCGGCTGAGCTGCGCCTGATTCCGGTCAGGGGGCACTTTGTGCCAGCGCGTCGATCATGGAGCCGAGAGCTCCCGGCACGTCGAGACGGTCGAGGTGAGCCTGGATGAGCACGAGCTGGTCGGGTGTTGTCCGCGCCTCATGGAGCGCATCGAACAGCTCGCCGTTTGTCGCGGCCTGGGACACCGTGATCTGTCCGGAGCCAGCGGTCAGGCCAGCCGCCAGCATTGGCCAGTTCCAGCGCGTGATGTCGTTGTAGGAGGAGTGGGTGCCTCGAATAGCGCGCTCGATCGTGTATCCATTGTTGTCAACGAGGATGATGATCGGTTTTAGGTGCTCACGAGCGATCGTCCCGAGCTCCTGGATCGTCATCTGCGCAGCGCCGTCGCCGATCAGCAGAACCGTGCGGCGGTCGGGCTGCGCGAGCTGAGCACCGAGTGCGGCTGGTAGGCAGTAGCCGATTGAGCTCCAAACCGGCTGGCCAATAAATCGGGAATCATCCGGGAGCAGTTCTGCCCCGATTCCGTAGAAGGAAGTGCCGGCATCGGCCAGGACCGTGCTGTGGGTCGGGAGCATCGCGGCAACGGTCTGCCAAAGGCGGGCTTGCGTGAGCGGAGCGTCGGGCTCCGTAACGGCACCGTCGAGTTCGTCGAGATCGTGGGCATGGGTGCCTGCGATCGCTGTGAGAAGGCGATATGCGTTTGCGGTGACGGGTTCGCTGAGTCGTTCGACGATCACCGTCTCAATCACTGAGAGCGCGTCGGCGAGTCGAATTCCATGGATCGGATGCCCATCAATCGCGGCGTGGTCAATATCGAGCTCGATCAACGCAGAGTCATCCAGTCGATGGCTGAAGCCGCCGGTAAGCGTGTCGCACGGTCTCGCTCCGACGCGCACCAGCACATCAGCACCCTCGACTACGGCACGCACATCGTCCGCAGAGACCGCGCCCTGGTAAACGCCGACAGAAAGTGGATGCCGTTCATCAAGTGCACCCTTAGCGTCGAGCAGGGTGGCGACGGGCAGCGCGGCGCTCTCGGCCAGCCGTCGAAGTTGCCGTTCACAGCGCGCGCGATTCACGCCAGCTCCAGCCAGCAGGACGACGCGCTCCGCTGGTTCCAACATCGGAGCCACGCGGCGACGGAACTCGGCGACCGCGCTCGGTGAACTCGCGGTCGGAGTAAGGGTTGTCGCTAAACGCTCCCCGGAGATCCACTGCCCGACGATGTCCTCAGGGATACTCAGGTAGCCCGGAAGGCTGGTGTCAAGAATGGTCTGAAGTAGCTGGTCGATCAGTTCCCCAGGCTCGGTGTCAGGTCCGAGCACGACCTGCGCTGTCGTGACCTCGGCGGCGGCGCGTTGGAAGTGGCCGGCATCGCCGTCGAGCATGGTGTGGTGCAGCGGCAATCCCCGCGCGGTGGCGGTGGTCCGGGGCGCCCCGACGATATGGAGTACCGGGACTTGCTCGGCGAAGCTGCCTGCCACGCCGTTGATCGCGCTCAGTTCACCGACGCCGTAGGTGGTCACCAGAGCGCCGAACCCGCGCTCGCGTGAATAGCCGTCGGCGGCGTATGAAGCACCCAGCTCGTTCGCGGTACCGACCCACCTGGGAGCGTCCAGTTCGTCCAACTCCTCAAGCAGAAGCAGGTTGAAGTCTCCCGGGACTCCAAAAACGTGTTCGACGCCCAGCTGCCGCAGGCGCGCGAACAGGTAGACGGCAACAGAGACAGGGGGGGCGGGCGTTTCCATTCTGTTCCTTTAATCGACATTGTGCGCAGTGATAGCTTCGCTCATCGTCCACGATGCGCAACCTCCCTCGACTACACTGCGCGATATGCGTAGCCTGATGGCCTGAATTGGTCCAGACGTGAGCAAATCGATTCAGCTGGACGCAACCGACGCGGGTCTGCTCTTGGAGCTGGGAGCGGACGTCCGGCTCAGTGCAACTGAACTCGCCGCCCGGCTGCGTCTGTCGCGCAACACAGTGCAGGCCCGCTTGGCTCGCCTCGAGCACGCCGGTTTACTGCGTTTCGCGGCAACGCTTGACCAGGTCGACGCCTGTGGACTCGCTCTGACGGCATTCGTCACGATCGATATCGCCCAGCACGAATTCCAAAGGACAAAGGCTGCACTCGCGGAGATCCCGGAGGTCATCGAGGCTCACGGCATCACAGGCGACGGGGACCTGTGGTGCCGCGTCGTCGCCCACGATGCCGCAGATCTCGGACGGGTCCTTGACCAGCTCGGAGCCTGCCCGGGTGTGCGCCGCACTCGAACCTCGCTGGCTATCCGCGACGCCGTCGATTTTCGAGTCGACACGATTCTGAGGGCACGGACGTTCTGATTTCACCCTCGTGCGTCCCCGAATCCAGGCGTCGGAACGCAATGTAGGTCGTATACATGATCCCGACGACGTTCGGCCGAGGACGGTGGGCAGGAGCTTCAACTACAGGATCTGCTGGACCAGGCTACGTCCAACCCCACGCTGCGGGCAGTATTCAAGGAGGACTTGGTGGCCGTCTCGGCGTTCGTCGGCTTGGCACTCAACCAAATCAGGGGGTCCTCAATACCCCAGGGAATAGCTGCCGTGCTGATCGGACTCGTGATCGTCCGCGTTGGCCTTCGGCTCGTCCGGCGTGTCGCCGCCCATCCGGACTGCCGCATGCCGCACCGCACCCAGCACCCTCCGTTCGTCGCGATCCAGCGTGTGCGAATAGGGCGACACCTGAAGGCGACGGATGCCCGCGTTGAAGGCGAAGCAGGACCACGACTCGGCTCCGGCCGTCAGCCCGCGACGCAGGGTTCGGCTGGAGGCGTCGGCCCGATCCAGGCCCGGCAGTGGGCTGGGGTGGCGTGAGCGGCAACACCAACACGGAGCATTCCGACCGCTGTTTGTTACTCCCGCGTGCCACTCCCTGGCCGAAAGCCAACTGAAATAGTTGCCTTTGCGGCCGAAGTCCCTGCGAATAAGGGACTTCCGAAGCAGGGGAGACAGGACTCGAACCTGCAACCCCCGGTTTTGGAGACCGGTGCACTACCAATTGTGCTACTCCCCTTCGGTTCGCCCATTGTAAGAGGCCGGCGTCCGAGCGGGTTTGATCGTGCCCGTCGGGGTTACCAGCCCGCGGCGTCGATGAAGTGTGCCGCAGGCTTGCGCAGCCACTGGGTGATCGCCATCGCGACATCGGTGCCGAGGCCGAACTTGGCGGTGCGGATGCCCGTTAGCTGGTTCGGTGTGCAGCCCAGCAGCTTTGCCAGCTGCGCCCAACTCATGGCCTCGGCGCGACGCTGCTCATCGAGTTCAACGTAGAGCCGTTTCAGGTTCCAGCGCAGGCGCCGCTCAGGACCGGGGTCAGGCAGCGCGCACGCCGCCGGCAGCGTGCCCTCGTAGCCGAGGAACGCCTCCGGCGGCTGCCCAAGCCAGCGCAACATGAACAGCGCGTGCGGCGCGCCGACCGCGCCACGCTTGGCCATACCGGTGAAGGTCGTGACCGCCAGCGGGTGATCGCCAGGACGACGGGCGTTCAGCTCAGCCGACTGTGCCCAAACATCGTCGGCGAGCTGCTTCCAACTAAGCCCCAGCTCTTGCCTGCGGGCGTCGAGCGCGGCGTGCAGTGCGACGGCATCGAAGCGCCTGACACGTGCCATGGTCGTCCTAAGACTCTAAGCTCTACCCCTCTGCGGGCGAAGTGTTGTGGTTGCACAGAAGCCTTCCAAGCTTCTAGGGCGGGTTCGATTCCCGTCGCCCGCTTAGGCGCCAAGCGCCCACCGTATGACCTGTGTCGTCACCGCCCTCGACGTTCCCGCAGACGGCTACATCGTCGGTCCCCGCGACGGACCCGGTAATGCGTTGGGTGATGGGGGAGGGCGGCTGTTCGAGTGGTACTCCGACGGGGATACGCCGAGCGCTTACTACCCGCAGTTCAGAGTTTCGCCGCAGACGGCTGCTGTGTTTGATGCGGTCGCGGCTCGGGAAGCCATCGTCGACGCTCCGGGGTGACCCACCTGACCTACGAGGTCATCCGCTAGTTCGGTGTCAGCCCGCCGGGATCAGGTGGAGATCGGAACCCGCCTGTGCCGGTGCCTGCAGCTGCTCGGTGAGCTCACTCGCCCGTGCCCGCATGCGCTCGACGTTGGCGAGCTTGATCTGCTCGTAGCCGCGCACGATGTCCGGCAGCTCCACTATCTGCGTTACGACGGCTGCGGTCGCCGGTCGCAGGCCGGCGACCGCGTTCCCCACCACCAGCCGGTATTCGTCGATCAGCGCCCGCTCGACGCGACGCACCGCCGTGTGTCCGAACGGGTCAAGCGGCGTCCCGCGCAGCCGGCGCCCCGTGCGCAGCAGCCTGAACAGGGGCATCGCCGAACGGCCGACGCGCAACTTGCGCTTCACGCCGAGAGAGCGCAGCAGCGGTGGGTGCAACAGCACCTTCACTCGCGCCCGCTCGCCGAACTCCGCGTGCATGCGCGCCCGCTCGACCACGTCGAGGTGCAGACGAGCGACCTCGTACTCGTCCTTGTAGGCCATCAGCTTGAACAAGCCGTCCGCATAAGCCTTCGCGATCTCGACGCCGCCGCCCTCGAGGCGCTCCTGGACCGACGCCGCGACCTTCTGGACATCATCTACGTAGCTGCGCGCATAGCTCGCGTCCTGGTAGGCGATGAGTTCCGCCTCATACCGCGAGATCAGGTCTGCGAGTGTGCGCTCGCGCCCACCCGAATCTGCGAGGTCCTCGGCACCCATATCGCTCCCAGGGAGCAGGTCCGGCCGTGCGACGACCGCCCGACCCCAGCGGAAGGCGGCGAGGTTCGCCTCCACGACGGTCCCATTGAGTTCGATTGCGCGCTCGATCGCGTCCGCCCGCAGCGGCACGCAACCGTGCTGATAAGCCACACCGATCAGCAGCATGTTGGTCTGTAAATGACTGCCGAACAGTTGCTCGGCTAGCGTCGCGGCCGCGAGCGCCACCGTCTCCTCGCCCCGCGTGAGACGCCGCACGCGCGTCACAAGCCGCTCCGGGTCGGGTGCCAGGGCGCCCGTATCGAGCACCATCGACGCCGTCGGCGTGACATCCGTATTCAAGATCGCGACCGTCCGCTCCAGGTCGAGCACCTCGAGAGTCTGCGGCGTCACGGCCCCGAGCAGATCGAAGCCGAGCAGCACGTCGACGCCGGCACGGCTTGCTCGGATCTGACCTTCGATCGGCGTGGAACCGAGACGCAGGTCCGAGACGACAGGACCGCCCTTCTGGGCGAGGCCGGTCTGGTCGAGCCCAGCTACGTAGCGGCCCTGGAGGTGCGCGGCCGTCGCCAGGATCGCGGCTGCTGTGACCACGCCGGTCCCGCCGACACCCGGCATCCGGATCAGCGCGTCCTCAGCGACACGCAGAACCGGTTCCGCCAGGTCTTCGGGGGGCGGCGGGACGACGTGGGCACGCGCGGGCGCTGCGCCCGGCTTGATCACGACAAAGGAGGGACAGTCGCCCTTGATACAGCTCATGTCGAGGTTGCAGGAGCTCTGGTGGATCCTGGTCTTACGCCCGAACTCGCTCTGCACCGGCTGAACTGACAGGCACGATGACTTCTCGCCGCAGTCACCGCAGCCCTCGCAGACGCGTTCGTTGATCCAGACGCGCTCGGGCGGCGTCTCGAGCTCACCGCGCTTGCGTAGCCGCCGCTTCTCCGTGGCGCAGCGATCATCGTGGATCAGGACCGTGACGCCCGGCACCGCCGCCAGCTCCGTCTGCACGTCTGCGATCGCGTCGCGGTGGCGCACGGAAGCGATCCCGGCGAGCCGCACACTCCGGTAGCGCTCCGGCTCGGGCGTCGTGACCACGATCTGGCGCACACCCTCGGCGGCGAGCTCGTCGACTATGGCCGGCACCGTCATCCTGCCCTCAGGCTGCTGGCCGCCCGTCATTGCGACGGCATCGTTGTAGAGCAGGCGATACGTGATGTTCACGCCGGCAGCGATGGCTGCCCTGATCGCAAGAGACCCCGAGTGGTGGAAGGTCCCGTCGCCCAGGTTCTGTGTGAAGTGCTGCTCACTGGCGAAGGGCGCGAGGCCGATCCACTGCCCGCCCTCGCCGCCCATTTGCGGCATCCCGAGCACGTGCCCGCGACGATCGTCCTGCTCGAGCGCGACCATCGTGTGGCAGCCGATGCCGACGCCGATCAGCTGCTCGGACCCGACGCGTGTCGAGCTGTTGTGTGGACAGCCCGAACAGAAGTACGGGGTCCGCTTGACTTCGAGTGCGAGCCGGTCGAGCGGATGCGAGCGATCCTCAACCGGCGCCCGCAAGCGGTCGACGAGCGATGCAGCCACGCCGTCGCGCGGCAACACCCGCGCCAGTGCAGCTGCGACGTCGTCGGCGGACACCGCGCCGCCCAGCGGCAGCAGCTCGCGTCCCTCACGATCATGCTTGCCGAGCACCCAGGGCGCGCGCGGATCCCTGTAGAGCGCCTCCTTCAGCTGTGCCTCGACAAACGGGAGCTTGTCTTCCACGACCAGCACCGCGTCCAGGCCGGACGTAAACGTACGCAGCTGTTGGACGTCGAGCGGCCACGGCATCGAGATCTGCACGAGCCGCAGGCCCAGCGCTTCCCAATCGTCGCGATCGAGTGCGAGGTCGGACAGCGCCCGCAGCACCGCCTGGTGGCCGATCCCGGAGGCGAACACTCCCACTCGTGGGCGCCGCGGCTCGAACCACACCCGGTTCAGCCCCGCCTCGGCCTCATATTCGCGGACACGATTGAGCCTCGCTGTCAGCAGGTCGCGCTCGGCCTCGAGGTTCGATGGGCTCAGCAGCACCGGCGGCGCGTGCGTGACACGCAGAGGCAGCATCGGGATCTCCTCGAGTGCTGCACCGGCCTCAGCTATGCCGGACGAGTCCGCCAGCTCGGTCACGATCTTCAATCCCGCCCAGAGCCCCGCGTGCCGCGAGATCGCAACTGCGTGCAGCCCGAGACTGAGCGTCTCCGCGATCGTCCCGGGCGCCAGCACCGGCATCATCAGGCTGCGGCAGGTCGCTTCGCAGGCGCCGGGGAGCGTCGATGACTTCGCCATCGGGTCGTCCCCGATCAACGCGACGGCACCGCCCAGCGGGGCGGTGCCCGAGAAGCTGCTGTGTCGAATCGCGTCCGAGGCGCGGTCGAGTCCCGGGGACTTCCCGTACCAAAAGCCGGTCACGCCCTGCTTGGTGGCGCCCGGGAGCTCGCCGAGCAGCTGCGTGCCGCCGACCGCTGTTGCCGCAAGCTCCTCGTTCAGTCCGGGCCGGAAGACGATGCCCGCAGGCTCGAGATGCCGTGCGGCGCGCCTGAGCTCGATGTCGAGCCCGCCCAGCGGCGACCCGGGGTAGCCGCTGACGAACAGGCCAGTGTCGTATCCCCGGCGCGCGTCCAGCCACCGCTGGTCGAGCATCACCCTGACGAGCGCCTGCATGCCGTCGAGCACGATCGGCCCCGAAACGGCGGTGTAGCGGTCGTCGAGTGAGAACTCGCGCAGTGGCGTGACGGTGGTCATGCGTGGAGGAGTGCTCGATCGTTGCTGTTGCCACGGCGCGCTGCGCCGCTGCTACGCGCGCCGTCTGCAGCGCCCCCCGCGTCGGCCAGGATGCGGCGCACGCGCTCGGTTGCGATCTTCAACGGCGTCTCGCGTGCGCTCGATGCCGTCTCGAGGATCTCGCGTGTGCGGGCGCCGATGCGCAGCACGTCCTCGCGCAGCCGCTTCTCAGTGTGGCCGGCACGCAGGCTGTGAATGTGGATCACCCCGCCTGCGTTGGAGACGAAGTCCGGCACGTATGTGATCTCGCGTGCGGCCAGGAGCTCAGCACAGCCAGGATCGGAGAGCGTGTCGTTGGCCGCCCCGACGATCATCCGGCACTCCAGCCGTCGCGCCGTCGCGGGCGTCACGACCTTGGCGATCGAACACGGTGCGAACAGGTCGCAGCGCGTGTCAAGCGCGTCATCGGCGGGAACGGTGCTGCCGCCGATCTCGGCCGCGACAGCCACGGCGCGCTCGGCGTCGATATCCGAGAGCACGATCTCCGCGCCGTCGGCCGCGAGGTCGCGCGCGAGTGCGGCGCCGACATGGCCGGCGCCCTGGATCAGCACGCGTGTGCCCTCGATGCCCTTGCGATGATCCACGTGCTCGACGGCGGCCCGCGCCGCGGCCGCAACGCCCACCGCCGTCCAGGGCGACGGATCCTCGTCGTTGCACGAGACGTCGGCGCCGGCGTCCGCCATCGCCTGAAGATCGTCCACGGTCGTGCCCATGTCGACTCCGGGCACGTAGGCGCCGCCGGCGCGGATCACGAACTCGCCGAAGCTCCGCATCAGCGCGAGGCGGTCGACTTCACGCGCGGGGGCGAGAATCACTGACTTCCCGCCGCCGTAGGGGAGGCCCGCGAAGGCGTTCTTCAAAGTCATTGAGGCGGCCAGGCGCTGGGCCTCGATGATCGCCGCTTCATCGCTCGGGTAACCGACGCAGCGCACGCCGCCCAACCCAGGTCCAAGTGTTGTGTCGTCGATCGCGATCACGGCGCGCAGCCCGACGCTGTCGTCCTGGCAGAGCACTAACTGCTCGCTGTGCCAGCGGTCCCACGAGCTCTCTTCCATGCCAACTGCCTCCTCCCGCTGCTTCCAGTGTCGTTAAAAGAAGTGCGGCGCAGGGTTTCGCGCAACTAGTTCGCAGTCTTTGAGCGAAGGACGCACGTTTCGTGCGCTGGCGCCCGCTCGTGCGAAAGATTGCGTGCGCCGCACGCAACAAATGTGGCTATCGTCAGCGTCAGTGCCGGGAAACGTGAAGCTCGACGAGCTCGATCAGCAGATCATCGACCTGCTGCGTGAGGACGCACGCCGCACGATCACCGACATCGCCGTCCACGTGAACCTCTCACCGGCGCCCGTCAAGCGCCGGATCGACAGGCTCGAGCAGTTGGGTGTGATCACGGGCTACACGGTCTCCGTCGACCACGCACTGATCGGTCCCTCGATCGAGGCGTTCACCGAGCTTCGCTTCGCCGGTGACGCCGACATCGACGAGATCCTCGCCTCAGTCGAGGAGATCCCGGAGATCCGCGAGGTCTTCACGATGGCAGGGGATCCGGATGCGCTGCTCCGCATCCGTGTCAACGACGTCGAGCACCTGAAAGCTGTGGTCAACCGCCTGCGTCGCACCGGTCGCGTGACCGGGACGAAGACGCTGATGGTGCTCGACCGCTGGGCTCGCTGAAGCCGGCGACCTTAGTCCAGTTTTGCGGCTGGACCGCCAATCAGGCCGCCGGATTCCCAGCGATTCGGCGGGCCGGCGTCTCGTTCCACTCTTTCTTGTGGAGCTTCTTCGCGGCCTGGTAGTCCGCGAGCGCGTCGGGTGAGTCCACGTCACCGAGCGTCGGATGCCATGGCACGAGGCCCTCAGCAACCTTGACACCGAAGCGCTTGGCGAGCACCGAGCCGAGTGCCTTGATCTTCATCTCGCCGAAGCCGGGCAGTGCCGCGAGGCGAGCGCGCAGGTCATCGGCGTCGGCCGCCTCGGTCCAGATGCGGCTGGCGTCCGCGCCGTATTCGTCGCGCACGATCACGGCGATTTCGTGCACGTTCGATGCCATCGCTCCGGGAAAGCGATGAATCGCCGGCTTCTCGCGGAACACCGCGTCGAGGTCGGCATCCGCGAGTGCCGCGGCGTCAAGTGAGCCCACGCGCTCACGGATCGCCAGCGGACCCGAGAACGCCTTCTGGACCGTCACCTGCTGATCGAGCGCAAAGCCAATCAGCAGCGCCATGGGGTCGTCGGCAAGCAGTCTGTTAGCGGTGTCGTCCGCGGTGAAGAACAGGCGGTCGGTCACGTGCAGATCGTATCCGTAGTTCTCCCCGGCAGGGGGTGCGAACTACCGCCTGACGACGCGCACACCGCCACCTCGACGCGCGGTCCGGCGCGGATACCGCAGCAGCCGTCAGAGCGGAGCATGGGATGTGCAACCGGAGGGCTACAAGACCCCGACTACAAGGAGGAACCCGGAATGCAACGCAAGGTACTTGACAAGCTCGCCAGCGGCGTTGGTGCAGGGCTCGTCGTAATTCTGCTGGTCGCAGGCGGTTTGCTGGTCTGGGGGCATAGCTTCGCCCAGAGCAACGTGCACAGCCAGCTCTCGCAGCAGCAGGTCTATTTCCCGAAGCAGAGCGAGCTCAGCGCGGTGAAGGCGCAGTTCGACAAAGGTGGCCAGAAGGCGGTCACCGACCCTGAGTTCCCGAACGCGGCGCTGATGGTCCCCGCGATTGAGCCGTACGCCGGCCAGCAGGTCCTGACAGGCAAGGAGGCGCAGGTCTACGCGAACGACTTCATCGGCCAGCACCTCTATGCGATGCCACTGCACGGCGTGTACAGCTTGGTGAGCACCGCGGTCCGCTCGGCGAAGCCCGGTAGCAAGCAGGCAACGACCTTCGCGGCCCTTGAGACAGCGGTCTTCCAGGGCACCACGCTGCGCGGCATGCTGCTCGAGGCATACGCCTTCGGAACGATCGGCACAGTCATGATCTGGGGCGCGATCGCCTCATTCGTCGGTGCGTTCCTGATGGCTCTGCTGGTGGCCGGCGGCATCTTGCACGCACGCCGGACCCCGGCTGAAGAGCGTCTCTTCGAGAACTTCGAGGCGAGCGCCCCGAAGACGGTGGTGCCGGTCGCGTAGCGACACGAACTTCGGCTTCTCGCGCGGACAAAGTGTCCGGGACCGGGAGCCGAAGCGGGGTCCTCCGTCATACCCCGAACGAGCGCCCGCGCTGGATATCCAGCGCGGGCGTCCGGTTGTAAGAGGCTGGTGAAACCGGCCCGGTACCTTTGCCGAAGATGAGTGATGACCACGATTCCCGACCGGAACGGTTGCGCCTCCTCCTCATCTCCGGCAGCCTGCGCGAGGGCTCGACCAACACAGCGCTCAACACGGTTCGCGCCCTGACGCCGCCCGGTGTCGAAGCGGAGTTGTACACCGGCATGGGCACCCTGCCGCACTTCAACCCCGACATTGACCGGGAAGGCGAGCCTGTGGATCCGGCCGTCGCTGATCTTCGCGAGCGGGTGGCTCAGGCCGACGCGATCCTCTTCTGCACCCCGGAATACGCCGGTGCGCTTCCGGGTGCGCTAAAGAATTTGCTCGAATGGACGGTCGGCGATGGAAGCACCTACCGCAAACCCGTCGCTTGGATCAACGTGTCTGGTCCCGCCGCGCCCACCGGCGGTGCCGACGCCCACGATTCGCTACGCAAAGTCCTCGAATATGTACACGCGGAGACCATCGAACCGGCCTGTCTGCGGTTGCCCTTAGCCCGGGATTCGATCGGGCCAGACTTCGAGCTCTGTCGCGCGGCGGACCGAGATCGGCTCGTCGAGATGCTCACGACGCTCATCGCGACCGTCTCAGAACTCGATTCGGGTCTCAGCCGGTAGAACCAGCACGGAGCTGCGGGCGCTGTTGAGCTCGTTGCGGACCTCGCCGGCTACGACCACGCGACCTTTCGGAGCGCCCTCCTGAGATCCGACGACGATCAGATCGATCGCGTCGGCACTGGCACCCACCACCTCGCCGCCGAGCTTCACGGCGAGCGACTGAGCAGTCGCCCGTGCGTCGTCGTTGATCGGGCCGGCGAACGGCACGGCGATCGACTTGATCGAACTCTCTGGCTTAGCGCGCAGTCCTGCTGCCGCCACTGCTATCGCGACCGTCCCATTTTCGAGTAGGCGTTGGGCCGACGTGCCAGGCTCCGCGCGCCCAAGCGGGGTGCGGTAGTCAGAGCCGAAAGCGATGATCGAGGCACCCAGCTGCTCCGCAAGGCCCCCCAGCACCTCGCCGGTGCTGGCGCCGACGACGACGTGCTTGGTGACCGGTATCCCGATGAGCTCCGCACCACGGTCGAGGCGCTGTTCGGCGTCGTACTGCGCAACCTGCTCACGCCGTGGGTCGAATTCTCTTGAGTGGCGCACGTATGCCAGCGCCACCGTTGATCCGGTCTGTGAAAGAAGCTTTCCGAGCGCGAGGGCATCGTCGTCGTTCGGGGTGCCGTCGTAGGAAATGATGAGGGCAGAAGTCATGGAGCAGATCCTCCGTGATTAGGCATAACGGCCGCCTCGTACAAGTGGACAGCGATCCGCTGCGGTATCTATCCGCCTGGCGGGCCCCGAGTGCAAGCCAAGCCGCACGCGCCACCGACGCCTCAGTGCCAGTCGATCTTCTCGAGTGACTCTCGCAGCTTTTGCCCACGGGTGGGGTTCAGCGACTCGATCCACGAGATCCGGCCTCGAAGATGCGCCTCGAAGTCGCCGATTCCCTGCTGGTTCTGGCCAGCCGGACCCTGGACGGCGGCGTTGTGGAGTATCGCCTTGAGCCGGTCGTACTCGGTCCGGCGAACGTTGGTGTGGACGTTCACGACTACGCCACAGACCGTTTGGCGGCCTCCAGCGCCTTGTGCGGTCGACTTGGCTCCGTTGATCGTGAAGCCTTCGGTTCGGATGATCGTCTTGACGATCGACTCGAATTGATTGCGGCGGCGGTTCAGGCGTCCGGACCCGGAGAACGTGAGGTCATCGGCGTAACGCGAGTACTGGAACCCTGATGCGCGGGCGAGTCCCGCGAGGCGTCGATCGAGCCTGAACGCTGCGAGGTTGGCCAGCGCTGGAGAGGTCGGCGCGCCCTGTGGGAGATGCGGTGTTGCGAGCTGACGACCCATGCGGAACCGTGCCTGGATGGCGTGCGGTGGCGCGGCGGTGGCGATGAGTTCCCAGACGGACTGGGGGAGGGTGTTGGTCGTCAGGCCGGTGAGGACGTGAGACACCGACGGGGAGTAGCCAAGCGTTCGCCAGATGCCGTAGACGCGTCCGGCCGGGACGGAGGCAAAGAAGTCCTTGAGGTCAAGCCGGAGGACAGCGCCCTGCCCGGTGTGCAGGGCGGCGTGGGTGACGGCTGAGCGGCCACGAGTGAAGCCGTGAGCGGCCTCGTGCGCGAGGACCTGATCGAGGATCTCGCGAAGAATCCAACGCTGGATCTCCTTCAGCCGCGCCTTCGGCGCCTCGATCACCCTGGGTAGACCGTCCGGTCTCGGCAGCGTGCGGTAGCGGTAGTTGCGAAGCTGCTCCCTACCGACCGTCCGCTCGAGATTGCGCACGTCGGCAAGCCATGCGAGCTGGCCGTCGCTCAACTCGAGCCGCTCGGCCAGATCGGGCACGGATGAGATGTCAGTGATGGCCCACCCATGTGGCGCCCGGGGGCGCGCGTACGGCGAGGCTGGAGCGCGGCCAGCCGACAGCCGCAGGATCAGGGGCGGCTCGCTTTCGCCGATCGGAGCACGGCGCTGCTCGAGGAAGGTCACGATCAGCCGAAACAACTCACCGCGACTACCGGTTGGGGGAGCTCGGTGAACCGCTACCACCTGCATCGCGAGAGCCGTCATCCAACTGGGCCAGCGGTCCAGGCACGCAGCGCCGCTCTCCGCGACCAGATCGACGCTCCACGGGGCCTTGAGGAAGGCATCACTCAGCTCGCTGGCGAGCGCGTCGCGCTCAGTGACGTCGTACATACCCGTAATGATCGCGGCGCCGCGCGCCGACTGCTCTTGTCGCGCGTGCCCGGAAGTGCCTCCGCAGGATGCACCCTAGGGCCCGCGACGTACTGCTCCAGGTAACTGGCTGTCCCCGGGGTAACCCCGGAAAGGCAACGCATCCGAAGATGCGTTAGCCCAACTCGATGCAACGACGCCGCACGCGAACGCTACCGCACACGGCGCAGGCGGTCAGGACCCGCGCCGCGGGCGTCGACCCCTCAGCCGATCTGCTGCGCCAGTTCGACGATGATTCCCGCTGGGCCGCGGACGTAACAGAGTCTGTAGCGGTCCTTGTAACGCCCCAGCTCGCCGATGAGCTCTGCGCCGCGGGCCCGCAGGCGAGCGAGGACGGCGTCGATGTCCTGGACGGCGAAGGCGATGTGGCGGATGCCCGGAGCGTTCGCCGGCGCGCACTCGTAGTCACTCTCGGCCGATGGCGTTTGAAACTTCGTCAGCTCGAGGCGTCCGCGCCCGTCCGGGGTCTGCAGCATTACGATCTGCGCCCGGACGCCCTCGAGTCCGATGATGCGATCCGCCCAGTCGCCCTCCACCGGCGCCTCTCCGTGCAGCTCGAGCCCGAGATCGACGAAGAACGCCACGGCACCGGCGAGGTCGTCGACGACTATGCCCACATGGTCCATCCGCTGGATCGTGATGTGCTCGATGGTAGGCATGCGGCTGAGCCTGCCTTGTTGGCGACGGAGCGGACACGCTTGCACGATCATGTGCTCGGGACTGAAGCGGCAGCGCTAGCGTTGGGTAGTGACGGAGCCGTGTGCTCTTCATGCCTATACGCCGTGCTGATACACGTCGCGTGTAGCCAGGGAGACGCAGGCGGCCGAAGCCGCTCGCCGAGGTCGATGACTGGTTGGTGGGTACCGGAGCCCTGCTCGATTGGAGCAGGTAAGGAGTTGGCACACCAAATGCGATGCGGATGTGTTTAGTGGCGTGAGCGAGCAAATGCCCGACCGTCAAACGACACCAGTTCTTCCTAGCCGTCCTCGAGTGAGATCTCGCCTACATCTGGCTCTGGCAAGTCTGTGCGCGCTCTTAGCGATTGCCGGGGTGCTCGCGACCAGCGCGGCGAGCGCACGCGCCGCCGCTGCGCGGAAAGTGTCCACCGGCAGCCCGGCCGCGGCGAGCACTGGGCCCCGACTTCCGGCGAGCCGCGGAACTCGGACCAGCAGCTCCAATAGTGCCGGCAGAATCACCGGGTCTGACTGCCCGTGGCTGAATCAGTCACTGCCCGTCGGAAAGCGGGTGAACATGCTGCTGTCGCACATGAGCCTGACCGACAAGATCGCCGAGATGTACATCGACGAGCCGACAACGACAGGTCCATACGCCGGCTACGAGGGCTTCGTGCCGGCCCAGTCCGCGCTGTGCATCCCAGCGCTCATCGAGCAGGATGGCTCGCTCGGCGTGGCCTACGGAGCGACCGACGCGACTCAGTTGCCATCGGAGGTCTCGCTCGGATCGGCCTGGGACCCGACGCTCGCATATCAGTACGGCGCGGTCAACGGGCAGGAGCACCGGGCCAAGGGGATCGCGATGGTGCTCGGGCCTGGGATCAACATCGACCGCGACCCGCGCTGGGGGCGCAACTTCGAGATGTTCAGCGAGGACCCGCTGCTGACCTCGGCGCTCGGCACGGCCGATATCGAAGGAATTCAGAGCCAGGGGGTGATGGCGGACCCCAAGCACTTCGTCACTTACAACCAGGAGACGAACCGCGGCACCCCCAACGACGACACGATCGTCAATACGCGGGCGCTGCACGAGATCTACCTGCCGCCGTTCTACACCGCCATCACGCAGGGGCACGCCGCGTCGGTGATGTGTGCGTACCCGCTGCTGAACGGCGTGTATTCGTGCCAGAACACCAGCCTGCTCACCGGGCTCCTGGACGCCCGCTGGGGCTTCACCGGATTCGTCCGTTCTGACAGCGCCGCCAACGCCTCGACCGTCGATTCCGCCAACGCCGGGCTCGATCAGGAGCGTGGGAGCTTCTACTGGGACAACGGCCAGCTTGCGGCAGCCGTCACCGACGGAGAGGTGAGGACGTCGACTATCAACGCGGCCGTACGGCGGATCCTGACCCAGATGTTCCAGTTCAACCTGTTCAACGATCCGCCGACCGGGAACCTGTCGAGTCCCGCAGCCACCCCCACGGATGACGCCTTTGCTCTGAACGTCGCCGAGCGTGGCACGGTGCTGCTCCAGAACACCGGCAGCATCCTGCCGCTGAGCACTGCCAGCACCACGTCGATCGCCGTGATCGGCCCCGACGGCACCACCACTCCTCAAACCGCCGGCACCGGCAGCTCCTCCGTCACGTCCTCGTCGGTGGTCAGCCCGCTCAGCGGCATCACGGCCCGCGCTGGATCAGGGGCGACGGTCACGTCCTACTCAGGCACCGATCCGACCCAGGCCGCCGCTGCCGCCGGGCAGGCGCAGGTCGCGATCGTGTTCGCGAGCTACTCGGAGGGCGAGGGCAGCGACCTGACGAGCATCTCGCTGCCGAACAACCAGGACGCGATGATCGAAGCGGTTGCGGCCGCCAACCCCAACACGATCGTCGTGCTGAACACCGGCGGACCGGTGGTGATGCCGTGGCTGAGCAGCGTCAAGGGCGTGCTCGAGGCGTGGTACCCGGGGCAGGATGACGGCACCGCGATCGCATCGGTGCTCTTTGGCGACATCGATCCGAGCGGCCATCTGCCTGAAACCTTCCCGACCAGCCTCGCGGAGACCCCAACGGCATCACCGACTCAGTTCCCGGGAGTAAGCGGCAAGGTCGATTATTCCGAGGGGCTGGACGTTGGCTACCGCTGGTATGACGCCAAGAACGTCACGCCGCTGTTCCCGTTCGGCTACGGCCTGTCGTACACGAGCTTCAGTTTCAGTCAGCTGAAGATCACGCCCAGATCGGTGATCAACAGTGCATCGGGGCCGGATACCTCAAAAGGCCAGGGCGCCAAGGTCGCTCGCGTGACCGCGCGCATCACGAACACCGGCAACGTCCGCGGTAGCGATGTCGTGCAGCTGTACGTCGGCGACCCGACCGCGGCCGGTGAGCCACCGCGCCAGCTGGAAGGGTTCCATCGTGTGACGCTGCAGCCCCATCAATCGCAGACCGTCACCTTCACGATCACGGGGCACGAACTCTCGTACTTCAACACCACGGCGAACGGATGGACCCTGCCCAACGGCCAGTTCTCGCTCTACGTGGGAGACTCCTCGGCGCTCACCTCGCTGCCGCTGCGCGGCAAGCTGAAGGTCACGAAGACGGTCGGCAACCGCTACGTCCGGCTGAGCACGCCCACGATCGTCAACCCGGGTGCCACGTTCACCGCAAAGGCGAGGTTCGTCAATGACGGGAACCTGCCGATCACGGACGGGATCGTGCGAGTCGGCTTCCCATCCAGCTGGACCGTCGTGCGCTTGGCAAAGACACGAGCCCTGTCCCTGGCACCGGGCCACAGCGCCACACGGTACTTCCGCGTCACCACCCCAGAGGCAGCCGAGGGTGAGGTCAAGAGCCTGACGGCGGAGCTCTCCTCGAAAGGAGCTGACGACGCGGGCGACCTCAGCGCGACAGCCACGATCTCGGTGCGCGGTCCGATCGCGGTGAGTGCTAGCACGCCGGTCATCGTCGCCCCCGGCGGCACAGCTCAGGCAACGGTCGTGGTCACCAGCCACATGAACAAAGCCGTGGTCGTACACCTGACCCCCTCGCTGCCGCCCGGTGTGACGATCTCACCGGCATCGCCCGCGGTGACCGTGCCTGCAAACCACACGGTCCGCCTCAAGGTGTCGGTGTCGGTCGCTGCAGGGCAGGCGCCGGCCACGGACAACGTCCCGCTCGGCCCGAGCTTCACCTACCGCGGCGCGCGCTATCCGCTGGCCGCGACCGGGCTGACCGTCGACATCCCGTACGCTTCGCTGCAAGCCGCGTACGACAACAACGCGATCAGCGATGACAGCAATATCGCAGCCGCCAACTTCGACGGGGACGGAAACAGCTACTCGGAGCAGGCGCTGACCGCCGTTGGGCTTGCCCCTGGCGCGACCGTGACCGTCGGTGGCACGACGTTGCAGTGGCCCGACGTGGCGGCGGGCACGCCCGACAGCGTGCTTGCCGACGGGCAGACGATTTCCATGCCCGTTTCGTCGGCGGTCACGCAGCTGACAGTGCTCGGCGCATCGAGTGGCAACGACGAGTCCGGAACGGGCACGATCGGGTACACCGACGGCACCATCCAGTCGTACACACTCACATTCGACGACTGGTTCAACAATCCGGACAGCTCATCGAACACGACGGTCGCGACCGCGGCCTACATCAACGATTCCACAGGGTCCGGCAATCAGGGCGTCACCGGCCAGCGCAACCACAAAGCGCGTGTGTTCTCCGTCTCAATCCCGCTGGAGCCCGGGAAGACGGTCTCGAGCGTCACCCTGCCGACGGTGGCGACACTCCCTGGGGTCTACCCAGTGCATGTGTTCGCCCTGGGGCTCGGCAGCGCATCGACGCCTTAGTCAGCTGTCGGCGGGGGCCAGCGCCCACGAACATCGGTCCCAGATGATCGTACGCACGAGCCACGGGCGCGGCCCACACCACCGGGGTCTAACCATTGACGCTCAAGATGGTGGCGCTTGCCGGCGCGACGCTGATGTCGTAGAGCTCCTTGTGCGGTGTGACTTGAGATCTGACCTGCGTGCCGGTCAGCTGGCCCGTCTGCGGCGCGATCCTCTGCCCGCCGAGCGTTACGCCGGTGGTGGTGGCCAGACGTCTGGCGGCACTCGCTAGAGCTCTCGAGGTTGCCGGCCCCTTGGCGCCGGCAACCTGAATGGCGACGCGACGAGCGCGGCTCGTCACGTTGGTCACGACGACGTTTACGGTGTGCTTGGGAGTCTGTACCGCCCAGGCGAGCAGACCACTCGGCATGGGCGAGACGCTGAGTATCCGCGAGCCGGGCGGCGTGAGCTGAGCGAAGGCCAGCATGCCGTAGTACTCGGGTTGCACGGTCACCTGCCAACCGGAGGCCGTGGCCGTGGTCTGGATCAGATTCTGGGCGGTGTCTGGTCTGGTCTCGAAGTTGACCCCGGTTACGCCCGTCTGCGCGTACAGAGGCAGGATGTTCAGTGCCCACAGGCTGGGACCGATCGTGTCACTGAAGTTCGCGAGCCCGCCGCAGGTCACCGCATTGATCTCGTCTACACGAACTGCGACGTTGTTCTGGCGGCCGACCGCGGCCCACCCGCCGACCGCGCCTGCCAGGCTCTGCAATGAACCGGTATCAAACAGCGAGCTTTCCTGCAGTAGACCTCCCTGCTGACAGTTCTGGGGCGTGAGTGCGTAGGTGTGCAGCGTGAGCAGGGACAGCTCGGGACTGCTATGCAGGAATTGCTGGACGTAAGGCAGCGCCCGGAACGACGAGTAGCCGGGACCGGCGAGCCGGATGGGGCCGAGGTCCGCCGCAAGCCGGTCCCACTCATTGGTTATCTGTGGGAACGAGTAGTTCTGAGGACGCCCGAACACGGTTTGTCCGCTCTTGGTGATGTAGAAGGGCCACTTGGGGTAGAGCTCGGGCTCGTTACCGAGTTCGAAGGTGGTGGGCACGGACGGACCGATGCCTGATTTGATCGCCTCGACCTCGGTGGCGGCGACAGCCGGGTTGTCAGCCTCCATATTGATCCCGATGATCAGGTGCGCGTGCAGGTCCTCAAGGAGCTTCTGCGCAACCGACATCCAGGTCGGCGTGAGCGTCCACCGTGCCCAGGGCGGACGGGCCATCCCGGGGACCGGCCACCACGTCCAGTCGCTGGTGTCACCGCCGATCCGCAGGTCAAGTCCCCCGTTGGGAGCCAGGTTCTTCAGCACCTGTTCGAACGGGCTGTCAGGCTGGCTCGGGTTGGTCCCGACCTCCTTGAACATGTCCCTGTATTCGGTGGTGATCCCGACGAAGCCGGCGCGGATCGGCGGGCCGGCATAAACGCTGCCGACCGTCACCTCGAGCGGTGACGTCGATGCGTGGCTCGAGGCGGCCGGTCTGACCGTGTCCGCGGCAGACATGGCCGCCTGCGTAGCTGACGGAAAGCTCAACACGGCTGCAGCCACGGAAGCTGCGAACACGGTGGGGACGGGCGATCTCCTCATCACGAACCGGCAGCATGCAGCACCACCGAAACGGCCAGGACAAAAACCCGCCGCGATGCCACCGATAGCTCTCAAACGAAGCTGCACACTCGCCCCCAACCTCTCGCTCCACTTTACGGTATGTGCTGCTCTCCGGAAAGAGCCCAGCGTCGCCACGAAACGACCGACTCCGCGCGGTCGGATGGTCGCCGGAGTACTCGCAGGGCTCACACCGATCCGGTAGTAGAAAGCGATCGCTCGATCCCGGAGGAATCGTCGAGCGCTGGTCCGTCTGATGGAACTGTCGAGGCCGACGGCTGAACAGTCTGCCTGACTATTCCGTGCCGGGCCAGGTTGCAGTGGCGCGCACGCCATCGCCCTCCTCGGGCTTCGGACCACCGACCGCGATGATGTCGAGTCCGTCAGGGCCGGCCTCGAATGCTCGGACGACTTCGGGCGCGACGCGGATAACGTCCAAGACCCGGAGCTCCTGGGTCTCGTCGTCAAGCAAGATGCGGCCGGAGCCGGCGATGACGACGTAGGCCTCCTCCTGCTCCTTGTGGCTGTGCGCCGTCGCGCTGCGCAGGTTCGGGGCGTACCGAAAGAGACTGACCCCGAGGTCACGGGAGTCCAGGTGCTTACGGCTGAAGCGACCCTCGAGCCCCTCCACGCGCCCAGCGACAGAATCCTCGACCTCGAGTAGGTTGACCTTCGCAAAGCGGGACATGCAATCTCCTCGGCTGGACAGCGAGTCAGTGTGACGGGCGGGAATCCTAGCCGTCGAAGCTGGCGACAACCGGCCCGACGGCGCGCCGGATCACGGCCTGTGGTCTATCGGCCCGATAGCTGCAGGTAGCGGCGTTCGTCTATCGACCTACGACGGGGACCGGCAGACGCTGCGGTCCGCTCGCCTGCCGCTCGACGTCACGACGAACGCTCGCGACACGACCGAAGTGCTGGCCGAAGTGTGGTCAGCACTCGATCATGCCGTCCGAGTAGCTGCGCTGGCAGTCGATCCAGACGCGTTCGTCTCAACCCGTCGCATCGTCCACTGTGAGCGTCACTGACAACCGGCCTCGAGTTGCCGCCATAGGAATATCGTCACGGACCGACTCGCGTCGCACCGGTGGCGTTGATCACGAAGCCCTTGTTCGCGCTCTTGCCCGTTACGACGATGCAGGTGATTCGTTTGGGTGCAGAGGAGCAGCGGAACCCCCCAGATTCAGTCACTTGCCCCGTTCGTAGGACTGGGGCGCTGCTGTCCCAGTCCTGGATGCAATTCGCGCTGACGCTGGGCGCTGCAACGAAGCAAGTGGTCACTTTGCCGGCACTGGAGAGGGTGGCGCGGCGTTGGGACGGGCTGCTGCCGGCGGTCGTGGGTGACCCACCGGTCGCGCAGAAGATGGGTGAGCTGGTGATGTCGCACCAGACCTTGCGATCGGGCGACAGGAAGTCATCGAGGTGCAGCGCCGTCGAGGAGAGGTAGTAGTAGCCGGCTTGATCTTTGAGGCATAGCTGCTCGTCAGAGGCTGGGAAAGACGCAACCGTTAGCGTGAAGCAGCGGTACACCTCGTGACCCTCGAACCGCGAAGGGTTTGACAGCGTGATTTGCGCCGGCTTCTTTATTCGCTTGCCCTCGGCCTCGTTCGGGATCCCATTGCTTGCACTGCTGATGCCGGTGGCGCGAGCGACAGGTGTGCCCCAGCCGGACCAGCGGAGACGCTCGATGTCCCATGAACCGTCCGCAAACATGCCGATGTCGGGCGGCCGGATCACCCTGGCGTTCCCTTGCGGAGGCGCGCTCTTTGGCACGCTGACCGCGTCGGCCGTGCTGCTCCAGAAGTAAATTGGCTGGGGCACGCTGGCGGCAGCCTGGACAACGGCTGGCAGCGCCAGCCCGGCGCTTATCGTCGCGATCAGAACGGTTCGCTTCACAAGATCGCCTTCATCGTGGCGACACCCTATCCGACCAGCCCTCGGCGCTGTTCCCAATGCCCTGATAGAAAATGACCACAGAAGTCATAGATTTCGGTAGCGTGCCTATGCGCGTGCCGGGCGGCGCGGCGAAAACCATTCCGGGGGGGACGCATGGCCAGGCACGGAGATTGTCCGGCGGAGCCATCGCAGGCGACTGGGCTTGCGGTTCGGCGCGACGGTCGCAACGGGTTTGCTGTTGGCAGGGGGCAGCGGTGAGGGTCCGGCGGTATGTGGCAGTGGTCGTGACTGCCGCTGCATGCTCGGGGTTGGCGATCGGCGCCAGTTCCGGTGTAGCTATTGCGGCGACATCTCCGGTCGGCGTATGGCAGACGCCTCTTGTTGTCATTCACAACGAGAATGAAGTGAACGGGGACAGTGCGTTCATCACCGCGGTCTCGTGTGCCTCGGCGGGCAACTGCAGCGCCGTCGGGCAGTTCGCGGGCACACTCGTTCGCAACGGGACCGCCAGTCACGAGGGCTTCGTTGTCGATGAGACCGACGGTACCTGGGGTGCCGCACAGGAAGTGGCGAACGACGACGACGATCTGTACGTATTCACCGCTATCTCATGTTCCTCACCCGGGAACTGTGCGGCCGTCGGGACCGACTTTGGTGTCGGCTCCGGTGTCGGCTTCGCGATGGACGAGACCGCCGGGACATGGGGCGCGCCGCAGGACATTGTCGGCTCCGAAACCAACGGTGCGTTGCTCACCTCCGTTTCCTGCCCCTCGGATGGTGGATGCACCGCCGCGGGTAGATCTGACGTTCCCGAGACGCTGTATGACGGGCAGACCCAGGCCGTCAGCGTCTCCCAATCCAGCGGGGTGTGGCAGGCCGCAGTGATTCTGCCCGGATCACTGAACACCAACGCCGGGCTCACATCGATCTCCTGCGCGTCGGCGGGCAACTGCAGCGCCGGCGGCTACTACGACGCACAGCCCACAGGCCCGTTACCCGACGCCGGCTACGCGCTCGTCGCCACCGAGACCAACGGCACCTGGACGGCCGTTCAGGACCTCAACGGCTCGTTCAACGGCGTCGGCAGCATTGACGTCGATACCGTCACGTCGGTCTCATGCTCGTCGCCAGGAAACTGCAGCGCCGGCGGCTACTACGGCTCTTACCAAGGCACGAGCCACGCGTTTGTCGTGTCTGAATCCGGTGGCACCTGGGGAGACGTGCTCGAGATCGCCCAATCGCTGGACAAAGCGGGCTCGCAGATCGCGGCTATCTCCTGTCCTTCGGACGGCAACTGCTCGGCCGGCGGCTACTACGTCGACGGCGACGCAGACACACAGGCGCTGGTCATCGAGGAGATCGACGGCGTCTGGCGATCGGCCCAGGAGGTCGCGGGCACGCTCAACATAGGTGGCTGGGCCGAAATAACCTCGATCTCCTGCAGCGCGACCGGCGACTGCAGCGCCGGTGGCTGGTACACGAATCCGTCTGGCGGATTCGTCGGCCTTGTCGACACCGAGACCGGTGGCACGTGGGACTCGGGCCAAGGGGTCGCGCCTCCGGTAGTCGCGGATGGCCTAGCGCAGATTAGCTCGATCTCCTGCCCGTCGCTCGGCGCCTGTGTCGCCGGGGGCGTTGCGAACGACGTCAACAGCTACAGGCAGGCTGTCGTCGTCGACGAGGTCCCGGAGATCCCGGGCCCCCCGTCAGCGTCGATCAGTTCCCCAGCAGGCGGACAGACCTACAACCTCGGCCAGGTCGTAACGACGAGCTTTTCGTGCGCGGATGCTGCAATCGGCCCGGGAATCAAGTCTTGCATTGACTCCAACGGGAGCTCCGGGCCGGGCACACTGCAAACCACGACCGCCGGGGCCCACACATATACGGTTACGGCCACCAGCGAAGACGGGCAAACCGCAACCACGAGCATCAACTACACCGTGCTCGTGGCGCCCGCCGGCGGCAGCAGCGGTAGCGGCGCTGGCACGGGCAACGGCGGCGCGAAGACCACCAGTCCAACGCCGCCCCGCGCCGTACTGAGCAAGGTAACGATCAACTCGCACCGCCGCAGTGCGACGTTCACGATCAAAGCTCGGGGCGACGCAACGAGCTACGAGTGCGCGCTGATCAGAATTCCCACCGGAAAACATGCAAAGCTCCCCAAGCCCCGGTACCGCCGATGTGGCCACTCCAAGAAATACAGCAATCTGCATCAGGGCACATACATCTTCTACGTCAGAGCGATCGGACGCGGCGGCACCGAAAAGACACCCATCACTCATAGGTTCACGATCCGCTGAACGGGCGATGCAACCGCGCTCGCGCGGGGCGATGCGAGTATTCGATGTCGGTCGTCGCGGTGGGGGCCGCCGTGGTAGACGGCGGCTCGGCTTTCGACGACGGCTCGGGAGCTAGCCTGGCGTCCGATGATGGTGCGAACCCAAGGAGGACGACATCATCACCGCCGACTCGCTGACGTCAAGCACAGTTCGGCACTCGATGACATCGCTCAGCTATCGGTTCGTCGGTATAACCTGCCGATGCCCGACTCAGTCACGCGTCGTGTAGTAGTCACCGGGGCCGCTGGTCGGATCGGAGCGGTGGTGGTCGACGGGCTTTCGTCGCAGTGGCAGATCAATGCGACGGATCTGCGGCCCGGTGCTCGGGTCGAACCGCTCGACGTGACCGACTTCGAGAGTTGTGTCGTGTCGTTCCGCAGCGCGGATGCGGTGGTGCATCTCGCGGCCAATCCAGCCCCCGATGCCGACTGGGATGCGTTGCGGGGGCCGAATGTGGAAGGGGCATACACCGTCGCCGCAGCTGCGCGGGAGTGTGGCGTCAGGCGGCTCGTGCTCGCTTCCAGTTTGCAGGCGGTCTCGGGATATCCACAGGCGCTCCAACGGCGAGCAGATGATGCTCCTCGTGCGGCGAATCTCTATGGCGCGACGAAGGCTTGGGCGGAGGCGCTCGGCGGCTGGGTCGCAGCGACATCTCGAACGTCGGTTGTCGCGCTGCGCATCGGCTACTTCTCCGAGCACCCCCCCAATGGTGACGAGGCCACACCCACCAACCTGTCGGCGTGGCTTAGCCCAGGCGACTGCACCCGGCTCATCCGGGCGGCAGTCGAGAGCGACCATGCCGGCCTGCTTGTCGTGAGCGGGATCTCAGCCAACCGGTACCGCATAGCGGAACTCGGTGAGGCCGAGCGCCAGATTGGCTATGCGCCCGTCGACGACTCCTGGGCCTGGCTCGGACGCAAATCCGGGTGAGCGCAAGTGGCATGCGGACCTCCAAGGACTGACGAACTCGCCGACTGTCGCACCCAGGAATCAGCCACCACGAGCGAGCGCTAAGTAGCCTGGCGCTGAATTGGGTGATGGTCGCGACAGGAGGCTGAGCGGTGAATAGGCCAGTTTTGTTCTGCTACGACGGATCGGATGGCTCGACGACGGCGCTGGCTGCAGCAGCCGAACTGATCACGCCTGCTGATGTCGTCGTGTTGGTCGTGTGGATGTCGGCATCGGTGCAGTTGTCCCGATCCGGTTCGTTCGTCGTCGCCGTACCGAACGAAGGCGAGTTCGACGAGCAGGAAGCCGCTGCTGCGCGGCAAATCGCCGAAGAGGGGGCCGCGGCCGTGCGCGGGCGCGGATATAACGCCTCTGCGCGAATCGCTCAAGCCAACGAGTCAGTGGCCAAGACCATCGATGAGGTCGCCGAGGAGATTGACGCCGGACTGGTTGTCTGCGGCCAACGGGGCCGGGGCGTCATCGGCAGCGCTCTCCTCGGTAGCGTCTCGCACGCACTCGCGGCGCACACCAGGCGGCCGGTGCTCATCGCTCCTCAGCACCCGTCGTAGCGACAAGGCCCTGCTCGGCACTGTCTGCGGCTTCGAAGTGGTGGCAGTTGCCGATCGCGTTTCGAGCAAGCGCCGCCTTAACTGTCGGGATGCGTGGCTCGACCCGACCGGGGAGGATCACCATCGCCAGGGCGAAGCCGAGGGCGAAGATTCCGACCGCCCACCAGAACGCTGTGGTGTCACCGTGAACTGTCGCCGCGTTGGCCAGGCCGGTGGTGTGGAGGTGAGTGATCGTGTAGCTGGAGACGGCGCTGGCGAAGATCGTGCTCAGCAGGGAGGTGCCGACCGAGCCGCCGACCTGCTGCGACGTGTTGACCATCGCGGAGGCGACTCCGGCCTCGCGTCCCTCCACGCCGAGAGTTGCCGTCGAGAACGCGGGCGCGAAGATGCATCCCATGCCGATGCCGAGGATCAGCAGACCTGGAAGGACATTGGCGGCATAGCTGGAGCCGGGCGTCAGGCGTGTGAACAGGAACATGGCGACCGCTCCGAGCGTCGTGCCAGCGAGTACGAGCGGCTTTACCCCGGTGTGTTGGATGACGCGGGTCTGGACGGTAGTCGAGGTGATAACCAGGACGCCGGTCAGCGGCATGAAGGCAAGCCCCGTGATGAGCGGTGAGAGTCCGAGCTGCTGCTGCAAGAAGTAGGTGAGAAACAGAAATACCGCAAAGACGCCCGCGCCGGCCAGCGCGATCGTGGCGTACGCGCCGCCGCGGGCTCGGTCCCAGATGATGTGCAGGGGCAGCAACGGGTGCTCGACTCGACCCTCGATCAGCACGAAAGCGGCCAGCAGCACGGGGCTTGCGACGAGCGCCACGATCGTCGCCGTGGCGCTCCACGAGTGCGTCTCGGCGTTGGAGAACCCGTAGACGAGCGCGAACAGGCCCAGCGCTGAGGTGACAACTCCCGGTATGTCGATCGGGTCTCGGTTCGGAGCACCGTGGTTGACCAGCAGTCGTAACGCCACGAGCGTCGTCGGTACAGCGATGACGAGGTTGACGTAGAGGCACCAACGCCAGGACAAACCTTGCGTGAGCGCACCGCCAAGTATCAGCCCGAGTGAGGCGCCGCCCCCGGCGATCGCACCGAAGATGCCGAAGGCTGTGGGCCGGTCAGGAGATCCCTCGAACGTCACTGTCAGCAACCCCAGCGCTGACGGCGCGAGTAGTGCGCCGAACGCTCCCTGGAGCGTTCGGGCGGCCACGAGCACGCTGAAGGACTGGGCGAGCCCACCGATCGCCGAGGCGACCGAGAACCCCACCAGGCCGCCGACCAGGGTCCACTTGCGCCCGAACAGATCACCGAGCTTGCCCCCCAGCAGCAGGAGGCTGCCGAAAGCAAGTGCGTACGCCGTCACGATCCACTGCCGGCTGTCAGTCGAGAAATGCAGCGCCTTCTGGGCCGAAGGGATCGCGATGGTCACGATCGTCGCGTCCAGCACGACCATCAGCTGCGCGACGCCCAGCAGCGCCAAGACCGCCCATCGATTCGGTTCGCGATCCACCGACGGCACTGACATCAGATCGGTCGACTCTGATCGGTCCCGCGGCTATGGACCTCAGCCATTCACGGACCCTAACACCGTGATCGACCCTGTTACGCGAAAGGATCCTGTCCGCGATGATCCGCGTCGTCGAGACCGGCCGACGTGGTGCGTAGGCTGAAGCCGTGGAATTCGAGGTGGCCGTGGGCGGTGTCGCCGACATCGACGGGCTCAAGCCATTGTGGCTGGAGATGTTGTCTCACCACCGCGCACTAGTCGGCAGCGAGTTTCCCATCCGGATGCCTGAGCCATCCTGGGAGCATTCGCGGCAGGACTATCTCAACTGGCTGACAAGCGACGCGGCGATCCTGGTGATCGCGCGGGACCGAGTCTCATCAGAATCTCTCGGTTACGCGATCTGCCGGTTGCTCTCAGGCAGCGCGACGTTTGACCTGGGCGCTGTCCGGGGCGACGTTGATTCGTTGGTCGTGCACGATTCCGCGCGCGGTCGGGGCATCGGCACCGCACTGCTTGAAGCCGTACGAGCCAGCCTGGTCCACCGCGGCGTCTCATATTGGTCGATCGGCGTTCTCGCCCACAATCCACGGGCCGCGGAGCTCTATGAGAGAGTCGGCTTTCGACCATGGACCCAGGAGCTCCTGGCGAGCACAACCGCATAGAGCCCAGGAATGGGTGATCCCGGCTTCGGGATCTAACGCGTGCTCCTGCCCCACTTCAGGTAGGAGAGTGCGCCGAGCGCGTTGAGGCTGACCAGGCGCCAGAGCAGTTTGCTGCCTCGGATCTCGCCGCTTGGTCGGTTGTGAATGTCGCGCTCGGCAACGGCCACGATCCCGAGGCTGACGGCGATCAGGCTGGTCGCCTTCGGCGAGCGCCACCACTGTTTCTGATGCTGAGTGTCGGGGTGTGTCATTGATGCCTCCAATGATCGTCAGTTCGTCGAGGAGTCTCGAGGGTAAGTCTGCCGTGTCTGGTCGTCGAGCACGGAAGGCGAGCGATGCTCGCCGAGATGATTGAATACGCAACTTACGCGTGTCGGGCATCGGCACGCTCAACGACCTACTCAGGAGCACCTTCATGAGCGCTACGACCCCGGCCTCGATTCCAGCCACCGGGAGCTGGAAGATCGACGAGACTCATTCGACGGCGACCTTCACGCTGGCTCATAACGTGGTCGCGACCTTCCGCGGCGGCTTCCACGGCATCACTGGAGGCCTTGAGGACGGCGTGCTGTCGGGATCACTACCGGTCGGAAACCTCGACGTTCCTGGCCCGGCTGTCTTCAAGGAGCACCTGCTGGGCGAGGGTTTCTTCGACGCTGCCTCGCACCCGACGCTGAGTTTCCGGTCGGACGATCTTCATGCGCATGGCGATGGCAGCGTTCACGCCACCGGCGAGCTCACGATCAAGGGCGTCACCAAGCCGATCACGGCCGACGGCAGCGTCCGCGGTCCGTTGGAGGTCACGCTGGCTGACGGCAGCATCGGGGAGCGGCTCGGAATCACCCTGACCACCCGCGTGGATAGACGTGATTACGGTATGACCGTCTTCGCGGGCGCTGATTGGGACGTGACCATCGAGGTCGCGCTCCAATTCGGCAAGAGCTAGCGCGAGCCCCGATTACTGCTGCGGCGGGCCGCTCGGCTCATCGTGCCAGGCGCTGGCACCGTCAAGGTCCGACGCGTGCAGGAGCCGAGCGGGAGAGCCGTCCGCTGCTGCCATGCTCTCGAGACGCTCGTAGCGCGGCGTCGAGTTGGAGGCGAAGAGCACGATGTTGCCGCTGCGGCGCGCGCCGCTCCAGAGCGCGGCGACGTGTGCATTCGCTGCGGTTAGGCCCGCGGCGATTGCCCGTGCGTCTGGCCAGCCGGCCGTGTCTACGACGTTGACGACCGTGAGCGGCGCGACGCGCGCGAACTCGGCGAGCGCCTCGCTCGTGACGAGGTGGCGCGGGACACGGGCGCCGACGAACGCGTCGACCACGATTGCGTCGGCGCTGTCGTCGTCCCGGGCGGTCACGGCGGCGCGACCGTCGCCGACGCGGAGCCTCAATCCCGGCTGCCGGCGCAAGCCGAGATGGGTACGCGCGATGTCGAACACGCGCTGATCGACCTCGACCACCTCATGACGTGATTCGCCGTCCTCCGCAAGCAGCGCACGCGCGAGCGTGCAGGCCGCGCCGCCGATGTGCACGACCCGCAGCGCGTCGAACGCGCGTAACACGAGGCGAGTCCGGCGGAGGTAGTCGAACTGGAGGTGACGCGCGTCAGCGAGGTCAACGTACGACGCGTCCATGTCGTCCTGGCGTAGCAGCCGGCCGGAGGGCCGGTCGGGGTCGCGCTCAACAATCAGGTCGCCGTCAGCGGCGACGACGAATCTGCGCGCTCGTGCCATCCCATCAATCTACGGACGCCGGGAACCGCGAGCCGTTTGCCTACGATGAATCTATGGCTTCGAGAACATGGTTCATCACAGGTACCTCGCGCGGATTTGGGCGCGAATGGGCGCTCGCGGCGCTGGCGCGCGGCGACAGGGTCGTCGGCACGGCGCGCGACCCCAGCAGCATGGATGACATCGCACAGCAGTACGGCAGGGACCAGTTCCTGCCGTTGCAGCTCGATGTCACAGACCGACAGGCGGACTTTGAGGTCGTCGGCCGGGCGCAAGCTCACTTCGGCGAGCTCGACATCGTCGTCAACAACGCGGGTTACGGGCACTTCGGCATGGTCGAGGAGCTGACCGAGCAGGAGTTCCGCGACCAGATCGAGACGAACCTCTTCGGTGCGGTCTGGGTTACTCAGGCGGCGCTGCCCTACCTGCGCGACCGCGGGCGGGGTCACTTCCTGCAGGTCTCCTCGATCGGCGGCATCACCGCATATCCCGGAATCGGTGCCTACCACGCCTCGAAGTGGGGGCTCGAGGCGATCAGTCAGTCGCTCGCACAGGAGGTGAAGGAGCTCGGCATCCACGTAACGATCGTCGAGCCGGCAGGCTTTTCCACCGACTGGGCGGGGTCGTCGTCGCGCCACTCCCAGCCGCTGGGCGCCTACGACCATGTGCGTGAGGTCCAGGAAGGCCGCCGTGCCGGCAACGTCCCCGGCGATCCGCTCGCATCGGCCGAGGCGGTGCTGCGCGTCGTCGACGCCCAGGAGCCCCCGCTGCGCGTTTTCTTCGGGACGCGGCCGCTGCCCGCGATCGAGGCCGAATACAAAGCTCGCATCGAGCTCTGGCAGGAGTGGAACGACGTGTCTGCACTCGCCCAGGGCGATAACTGAGCGCCCTGCTTGACCGGGGGTGGCCAGCGGGCCACCCCCGGAACCACAGCGCTACTCCTGCGGTGCCGTCAGCACCACCACACAGTTCTGGCCCCCGAACCCGAACGCGTTCACGACCGCCGTGCGGACCTGTGCCTCGCGCGCGGTGAGCGGCACATAGTCGAGGTCACAGGCGGGATCGGGGTGCTCGAGGTTGATCGTCGGGGGCACGACGCTGTCACGCATCGCCAGCAGCGAGATCATCGCTGACAGCGCCCCGGCCGCACCGATGAGGTGACCGACCATCGACTTGGGTGAGCTGACGAGCAGCTCGTCGGCAGCCGGGCCGAACACGTCCCGGATCACGCTGGTCTCGACGGCGTCGTTGATCCGCGTAGCTGTGCCGTGGGCACAGATGTAATCGACGTCAGACGGGTCGGTGCCGGTCCGCTCGAGCGCGAGTCGCAGCGCCCGCCGCGGCTGGCGCCCGGTCGGGTCAGGGTGGCTGATGTGGAAGGCGTCGGTCGTCAACGCCCCGCCGGCGATGGTTCCGTAGCTGTGGGCTCCACGCGCGCGGGCATGCTCGGCCGACTCGACGACGAACAGGACCGCGCCCTCGCCGTAGACGAAGCCGTCGCGGTCAGCGGAGAAGGGCCGGCTCGCGCCCGGCGGATCCTCGTTGTTGGCCGAGAGAGCGCCCATGTTCGAGAGCCCCGCGAGCATCACGGGGGAGATCCCGGCGTCGGTGCCGCCGGCGATCATCACGTCAGCCTCACCCGCGAGGATCAGCCGGCGCGCTTCCAGCAGGGCGGCGTTGCCACTCGCGCAGGCGAGCGCGCTGGCACTCACGGGCCCGTGCAGACGGAGGTCGATCGCGACCTCGCAGGCGGGCATGTTCGGGATCATCGACGGGACGTAGTACGGGCTGACGCCGCGTAGGCCGTCGGCCAGCAGGCCCTCGACGTTGGCCTGCGTCTCCGGGATTCCGGTCACCGCGGTGTTGACGATCACGCCGATGCGCTCGTGATCGGCGAGCGACTCGATACCCGCACCCGGCTGCAGGCCGGCGTCGGCGAAGGCCTCGCGCGCGGCCACGATCGCAAGCTGGGAGAACCGCGCCGAGCGGCGGGCCCGCTTGACGCCGAGCAGCGCCTCCGGGTCGAAGTCCCTGACCTCGCCCGCGATCCGCGTCGGCAGCCCCGATGCGTCGAACAGCGTGATCGCGGCGACACCCGATTCGCCCGCGACCAAGCGGCGCCAGGACGTCGGCGCATCGTTGCCGAGCGGGGTGACGGCGCCGATGCCGGTGATCACCGGATCGGGCCCTGCGGCTATGGCGGCGCTCACGGCCGTTCCAGAAGTCCGGCGGCGGCGTCTTCGCGCGCCCGCTCGCGGACCTTGTAGTGGAGCTTCTTCCCCGTGGCGGTCAGCGGGATCTGATCGATGAAGCGGTAGGCACGTGGCCGTTTGTAGTCGGCGAGCATCGGGTGATCACGTGTGTAGCGCTCGAGCTCGGCGCTCCCCAGCGCGCCATCGCTCGGCACGACGTAGGCGACGACAAGCTCACCCCACTGCTTATCAGGCAGTCCGACCACGACCGAGTCGGCGACGCCGGGATGCTCGTTGAGGACGGCCTCGACCTGCGTTGGGTGCACGTTCTCGCCGCCGGAGATGATCATGTCGTCCTTGCGCCCGACGATCGTCACATAGCCGTCGGCGTCCCAGGTCGCGAGGTCGCCGATGTAGAGCCAACCGTCGCGGAAGCGCATGGCCTGCTCCTCGCTGTTGTTCACGTACGCATAGCCCGACTTGACGGAGCGCACGATCACTTCACCGACCTCGTTCCCATCACGGGCTACGAGCTCGTCCGGTGCCGCGAAGCGGTCGTCGAACACCTTGACCACGGCGACGTCGTCGTCGGTGCAGGCGCGTCCCGCCGAGCCGGCATGCTCGGGCAGATCGGGCGGCCGCAGGAACGTGTTCCAGAACGCCTCGGTGGTCCCGTAGCCATTGAAGATCCGCGGCGTCAGCAGCCGCTGGTAGCGCAGGCAGGCGTCGCGATCCAGCGGTGCGCCCATTGTCACGATCCCATGCAGGCTCGAGAGGTCGCGCGGGCGCGCCTGCTGCTCGGCGCTGAGCAGCGCGAGGTTCGTCGGCGCCCCGACCAGGAACGTGAGCTCGTGCTCCTGCACCCAGTCGAGCACCGTGGCCGCGTCGAACGCGCGCATCGGGACCGCCTCGGCGCCGGCGTAGAAAACCGGATTCGGCCCGCCGGAGTAGAGGCCTCCGCGGTGAAACCATGGCGTCATGTTGAGCGTGCGGTCCTCCGGTGAGAGCGGGAAGTGCATGATCACGTCGTGGGCGGAGAACACCTCGACGACGTCCGGCAGTGACACGCCCTTCGGCAGCCCAGTCGTGCCCGACGTGTAGAGCCGCGTGGTCTCCGCGTAGATCGAGCGCTCAGGCTCCGGCGGAGGTGGGGTGCAGGCGTCGGCGAAGAGCTCGCCGAACGGAACCGCGGCGCCGACCTGCCTGCTCCAGTCCTCGTGATCGACGCCGACCACGAGTGCCGGCGCGTGCGCGGCCAGCGATAGCGCGTCGGCGCCGACGGCGCTCAGGCTCGAGTCGGTGATGAAGACCTTGGGCCGGCTGTCGTCGAGCACGTGCGCGACCTCGCCGGAGGCGAGCCGGAAGTTGATCGGCGTCGCGATCGCGCCCAGCCGCTGCGCTGCGAGCCAGATGAGCGCGAACTCAGGCCCGTTCAGCAGGTCGAAGACGATCACGTCCTCGGCCTGTACGCCCTGCGCGTACAGGCCCGCGGCCAGCCGGCCGGTGTCCTGCCAGAGCTGGGTGTAGGTCCAGCGGCGGCCGCTCACGGGATCGTGCAGCGCCGGGCGGGATGCAAAACGAAGACTGTTGCGCTTCACCCCGGCGAGGTAGCCGAACTGCTGCTCGAAGACCTGCTTGAACTGCTCAGGGTTGTAGCGGTACTGCGCGGTGCTGCTCAAACCATCTCCTTCTGCGATCAGATCGCGTCGGCGAGCGATGCTATTCGGCCGGCGGCGTCGGCTAGCCGCTGGACCTGCTCGAGCGGGCGCGAGCCGAGCGGCAGCAACAGGATCTCGCTGACGCCGACCTGGGTGTAAGGCTCGAGGAACTCGGCGACCTGATCGGCACTGCCGAACGCGGTCCAGCGCTCGACCCGGTCGAGCGGCATACCGTACTGACCCCGCAGGTGCATGTCGGCTTCGCCGCGAGCGCGCACCGGATCCTCGTCGATGTGAGCAAGCACCAGCAGCGAGATGCCGGGGGTGGGGCGGCGGTGCTTTTGGGCCAGCTCTGCAAGCCGCTCGCCCCGCTGGGCGAGCGTCTCGGGCGAGATCCACATCGGCAGCCACGCATCGCCGAACCGCGCCGCCCGCTCGATCGCGCGGTCACTCCGGCCCCCCACGAGTACCGGCGGCACCGGTACGGCAGGCTCCAGCGAGTGGTCGGTTCCTTCGGCGAGGAACTGCGGCAGCAATTCCAGGGCACGGTCGAGCCGGGCCCCGCGGCGCGCTAGCGGCACCTCGGCGGCCTCGTACTCCTGGGGGAACTCGCCGCCGACGCCGACGCCGAGCCGCAGCCTGTTGCCGGAGAGCTGCTGCAGCGTCGCGATCTGTTTGGCGGCCCATGCCAGCGGGCGCATGCCGAGCAGCATCACGCTGAGACCGATCTGCACGCGCTCGGTCACCGTCGCGGCGACCGCCAGGCAGGTGGGGGCGTCCAGCACCGGCGCCGGGCACTTGAGGTGGTCACCGGCCCAGACGGAGGCGTAACCGACCTGCTCGGCCAAGCGGGCAGCCTCGGCGATCGGGAGTGGTTCGCCTCGCCGCAGTGGGTCGAAGGTTGGCAGCAGTACCCCCCAATTCGTCATACCCAGCCGAAGCTACCCCTTCTGGACGAAATGCGCCGAGTGGCCGAAGGTGTCAAGTCGGTGGCGGCCCTTGCCGATAGGCCGAGCGACCGCTAAAAATCGGATTTCTGGATTAATCCTGAGGAGCTTTCGTGGCTCGGCGAGCATGGATGTGAGCGACGGAGACAGAAGAAACCATCTCGTGCCACGAGAGCCCGAGCGGCGTAGCGGCGTTCAGCGCCGTGACGCCTTCCGCGTCGGCATGCGCTTGGTGGTGCACGTCGAGTCGCCGATGCAGATGTACTGCGAGTTGGTGGACATCTCGGTGCTGGGTGCGCGCCTGGACCGCGAGCTCCCCTGCACGCCCAGCGTGAAGATCCGGTTCACCCTCGAAATCCCGAACTACGGCGTCGGCAAGCCGCAGGAGCTGGAGCTCCAGGGCGTAGTGGTACGGGTCAACGGCGGCAACACCGGCCTGCGGTTCGCCGAGCTCACGCCGGAGCAGACACGCGAGGTCCGGGAGCTCGTCAACGAGCAGCAGCGGATACTCCTCGCCGCGCTCCGCGCCAAGCGCGAGGAACAGCTCCACGGCCCGTTCTGGTACCGGTAGGCGGCACGGTCGCGCCGCGAGTGGGGCGCCGTCACGCACCGCGCTTAGGCAGCGATTAGGGATTGTCACGACTCGGTAACAAGCTCGCGTCTACTCGGTAACACCTGGCGCCAGAGGCCGACATACGATGGCGACGTCGAGAACACCTCCCGGTTGTTGCCGTAGCAGTCGTCCGAGACTCGGCCAGCGCGGCCACCCGGGAACCCCTGTAGCGACATCCAGACACGCAAAAGCGTCCGTTGTCCTTTTCCCGGATAAGGAAGGCTCATCTATGCCTGAGATCACTCGTCGTCGTCTGCTCAGCTCAGCCGCGGTCGGTGCCGGAGGCGCCCTCGCCAACTCGATCCTCCCGCCCGGCCTTGCGCGAGCAGCAGCGTTCGGCCAGCGCAGCGGCTCGCTGCGCGACGTCAAGCACGTCGTGATCGCGATGCAGGAGAACCGCTCGTTCGACCACTACTTCGGGACGCTGGCCGGCGTGCGCGGATTCGGTGATCCGAACGCGCTGAAGACCGGCTATGACAACCAATCGGTCTTCTACCAGCCGGACGCGCCGATCGTTGTCTCCGGCGTTTCAGAGGGTGGGAACCCGGATGGCTATCTGCTGCCGTGGCACCTCGATACCGAGACGACGAGCGCGCAGGCGATCCCGTCGACCTCGCACGCGTGGTCTGTGCAACACCAGGCACTGAACCTCACGGTCAGCGCTACCGCCGGGCAGCCGACGGCAGCGCTCAACAACGAGTGGCTGCTCGCCCATCAGACGGCCGATGGCGTCGCCCACGGGCCTTACACGATGAGCTACTACGAGCGCCAGGACATCCCGTTCCACTTCGCGCTGGCAGAGACGTTCACGCTGCTCGACGGCTACCACTGCTCGCTTCTCGGCCCGACTTGGCCAAACCGCATGTACCTGATGACCGGCACGATCGATCCGGACGGCACCGGCGGCGGTCCGATCATCTCCAACGTTGTGCCGAGCCCGACGACTGGTGAGCCATACACCTGGAAGACGTACCCAGAGCGCCTCACCGAGGCCGGCATCAGCTGGCGGATCTACCAGCAGGAGGACGACTACGGCACCAACCAGATGGAGTGGTTCGCCGCCTACCAGAACGCCAAGCCAGGGTCACCGCTGTACGAAGGCGCGCTGACGATCTACTCGCCGGACCGCTTCGAGTGGGACGCCA
>DATAUP010000019.1:0-4724 GCA_036268195.1 Solirubrobacteraceae bacterium | reverse complement strand
ACAACGCCGGATCGATCGCTGCGGGCGGCTGTTCCAGCGGGCCGGCCTCGATGAGCAGGACCGATGCCTCCTCGCTGAGGCGACTGGCCAGCACCGCGCCGGCCGACCCGGCTCCCACGACGATGAACTCATACTCCTTGGCTGACATGCCTGCCTCCTCACGGGTTGGATAGTTCGCGGTCGTTCTCGCCCGAGCCGTCAGTCGAAGAAGGCGTTACTCACCGTGGCCGTGTCCTCGAACAGGTGCATCGTCACGATCCGTCCCTCCTTGACCTGTAGGCGCATCGCGACGGGAGTCCGGAAGGATCGACCGGTGCGCGCCACCGTGTGCTCGAAGACCAGGAAGATGGCGGCGTTCTCGTCGTCGATCAGGACCTTCTCCAGGGTTGCGGTGCTCTTGCCGGGCTCGAAGTGAGGCCAGAGCGTGTTGAGGTATTCGGGAACCTCGGCGCGCCGTGAGCGCCGGCCGGTCCACGGAAGCTCGCTGTGCCCCGGCACGAACCAATCGATCTCATCTGCGAAGAGCTCGCCGACCCCGTCGGCGTCGCGCTGATCCAGGCGGCGCAGGTATTCGTTGACCACCTCAGCCGTTGTCATGCGTGCGGCTCCTCGCCCCCGTCAACGACGAAATCGCTTCCGGTGATCCAGCGAGCACGGTCGGAGACGAGAAAGCCGACGACCGCCGCGACGTCCTCGCCGGTTCCGACGCGGCCGAGTGGATTGCGTTGGTTGATAGCGTCAACCGCTATCCCGAGGTGATCGGCGACGGATTGGCGAACCGAGCTTCCGCCCTGGGTCTCGATGCTTCCCGGCGTCACAGAGTTGACGCGAATGCCGCGCGGCGCGAGCTCAGCCGCCACGGCCTTGGAGTAGGAGCGCAGCGCCGCCTTAGCCGCTGCGTAGTGCGCGATCGCGGGCGTCGGGGTGTGCGCACTGAGCGATGAGATGTTGACAATCGCCCCTGGTCCTTGATCGGGGAACGCATCGAGCAGCGCCGCTGTGAGCCTGACCGAGGCGAGAAAGTTCACCTGTAGGGACTCCACCCACTCCCCGTCGGAGATGGTGTGCATGCCTTGAGGGTGGGCGACGGCCGCCCCTGCGTTGTTGACCAGGATGTCGACCCCGCCAAGGGTTGCGGTGGCGCTTGACGCGAGTTGGGCGACCCCCTCTGGGGTTCTCAGGTCGCCCTCTACAAATGACGCCCCTTCGGGAGCGTGGGCGGGCAGTGACCGTGCGATCATGACAACCGATGCCCCGGCAGCGAGCAGCCGCTGAGTGATGGCGGCACCGATGCCACGGGTTCCCCCGGTCACGACCGCGCATCGACCGCTGAGGTCTGGTGGTGTTGTGTCGGTAGAGTTTTTGACCATGCGGACAACAATACATGTTTTGGCCCAGACGGTCAAAAACGTTTATGATCGCTGCCATGCCCCGACCCCGGAAGTTCCTCGAGAGCGACGTCATCGACCAGGCCGGCGACGTGTTCGCCGCCAACGGGTACGCCGGCACCACGCTCGACGACCTAGTCAAGGCCACCGGGCTCGGAAAACAGAGCCTCTACAACACGTTCGGGGGAAAGCACGAGCTCTTCCTAAAGACGCTCGGCGCGCGCGCCAGCGAGGCCCTGGCCGCAGTCGACGAGGCCCTCTCCGGCCCAGACTCGACTCCGCTGGAGCGGATCCGCGCGCAAATGCTGAAGCTGGCGATCGCCCTCAGCGACGGCGGCGCTGGTGATTTGTTGGTCACCAAAGCAACGCTGGAGCGGGCCGGTCAGGACACCGCGGTCGCCGAAGCTACAACCCTCGCCCACGACGCACAAACCGAGATCTACCGTCACTGCATCATCGACGCCCAGGACTCGGGAGAGATCGATTCGAAGGCCGACGCCGCCGCCCTGGCCGAATTCTTCGTGGCGGTCTCGCGAGGAATGGAAGTCATCGGAAACGCCGGGGTCAGCAGAGCCAAGCTGACCGCCGTCGCCGTGACGTCACTGCAGGCAATCCCCCTCGCGGCATCGCGTCCTGGCGCTGCGTGAAGGATCCCTTGGGAGTCCGTGATCGCCTCATCCGATTGCCGACCGAGTCGCTCGAAGCCCTCTCCGCTGAGGCACGCTTGGGGTCAGCGGAGACTGGCCAGGGCGCGCCTGCTTGATGCGTCGGCGGGGAGGAATGCGATCAGGTTCGTGTCGTCGGCGGCTGCGAGCTTGACGTAGTCGAGTGTGATGTCGCCGACGGTCGGGTGATGGAAGCGCTTGCGTGATCCGTGGAAGCGCGCGATTGATTGCTCTTGCCACAGTTCGGCGAATCTGGGGCTGGCGGCTTGGAGCGCTTCGACGAGCTCATGTCCGCGAGGATCTTCGGCATGCTGCGCGAGCTGCACGCGGAGCTGGCCGGCGAGCTGTTGGGTTTCGGCATCCCAGTCGAGGTAGAGATCGCGGGCCCGCTTATCGGTGAACGCGATCCACAGCGTGTTGCGCTCCGGCTCCGGGCGCTGATTCAGGTCTCCGATCATCGAGGCGTATGCGTCATTTACGACGAGCAGATCCCACCAGAGGCTGATCACACAGGCCGGATTCGGGCCCAGCTCTTCCACGAGCCGACATAGCGTGTCGTCGAGGTGGGGCGGTGCAGGCCGTTCCGCGGGAAGCGCCAAGCCGGCGAGCGTGAACAGGTGCGCACGTTCGTCTGGCTGCATGCGAAGCGTGCGGGCCAGGCTGTCGATCACCTGGCGGCTGACGCTGATGTCCCGGGCCTGCTCGAGCCAGGTGTACCACGTGACGCTGACCCCGGAGAGCTGGGCCAGCTCCTCCCGCCGCAGGCCCGGAGTGCGACGACGTGGACCGGGTTCGAGCCCCATCGACACGGGATCTGTCGCCTCGCGCCGTGAGCGCAAGAACGCCGCGAGCTCCTTTCGTTGGATCAGATCACTCATTCAGCTGCGTTGGAGGGGACAGTTGCGTCAGTCGATACCAGTCTAACTAGTAACGCGTACTACGAATCAAGCGTCTTGCTGCTGCGCGTAATCACAGCCTGGTGCTCTGGATACCAGCATAAATACCTGTCTGTACCAGGCTTGTGATGTGGCGCATAGTGACCGCATGACGATTGCCCAATACGCCCCCACCAGAACGTCTGACCACTCTGAGCGGCGCCGCTGGATCGCGCTTGCGGTCGTGTGCCTCGGCCAGCTGATGCTGATCCTCGACGGCTCGATCGTGAACGTCGCCCTGCCGCGGATCGAGGCCAACCTCCACATCGGTGCCGCTTCGCTGACCTGGATCCCGAACGCCTACCTGATCGCCTTCGGCAGCTTCCTGCTGCTCGGCGGACGACTCGGCGACCTACTCGGTCGCGCACGCATGTTCTACGCCGGGATGAGCATCTTCACCCTCGCGTCGGTCGCATGCGGACTCTCCGACAGCGAGACCGTGCTCGACATCGCGCGGTTCGTCCAAGGGTTCGGCGCAGCGCTCGCCGCCCCGGCGATCCTGGCGCTGATCGTGATCGAGTTCCCCGACCCCGAGGAGCGCGCCCGCACCATGGGCGTCTACACATTCGTCAGCGTCGCCGGCGGATCTCTCGGGCTGATCCTCGGTGGCGTGCTCACCCAGCTACTCAGCTGGCACTGGATCTTCTTCATCAACCTGCCGATCGGGATCATCGCCCTCCTCGTCGGCTGGGATGTGCTGCCCCGCGATAGTGGGCGCGGGCTCGGCCGTAATCTCGACGTTGTCGGCTCGGTCCTCGCCACCGTCGGCGTGATGCTCGCCATCTACGCCGTCGTCCGAACCGAGGTACAAGGCATCGCCTCGGCCGGCACGATCGTCCCGTTCGTGATCGGGATCGCGCTCCTGATCACTTTCTTCGCGCTGGAGTGGCGGATCACCGACCCGATCCTGCCGCCGCGAATCATCCGCCAGCGCACGCTGATCGTCAGCTGCGTGGTGCGGGCGATGATGGTCGTCGGGCTGTTCACCACCTTCTACCTGTGCTCTCTGTACTTCGAGAACGTGCGCGGGTGGCGGCCAATCACGACCGGCCTGGCCTTCCTGCCCCAGACGGTGATCATCGCGATCTTCTCACTGCTGATCACCCACCGCCTGGTCAAACGGCTCGGGCAGCGAGCCGTGATGTTCATCGGCATGGCACTCATGGCCATCGGGCCGCTGGTTCTGGCGATAGGACTCCACGCCAACACGCCCTACGCCCCCGGGCTGCTGATCCCATTCGCGCTCCTCGGGATCGGCGGAGGCATGTGCTTCATCCCACTCCTGCACAACGGACTCGCCGGCGTCCCCGACCAGGACGCCGGGATCGCCTCCGGGCTCGTCAACGTCTCACTGCAAATCGGACAAGCCGTCGGAGTCGCGCTGCTCGGCACGATCGCCGCCGCCCGCACCAAAACCCTCCACCACAACGGCCTCACCGCACACACCGCCGCAGCCGGCGGCTTCCGCCTCGCGTTCTGGGTGCTCACCATCATGGTTATGGCCGGACTTGCGCTCGCGACCCGATACCTGTGGGCAGCCCGACGCCAAGCACCGACAGGCAAGCCGCTCAACCAATGAATCGCTCAAACAACGAGTCCATCGGATGCACCATGAACGCCATCGCACTCGTGACCGGAGCCACCCAGGGCCTTGGCCTCGGACTCGTCCAAGGCCTGGCTCGGCAGCTCCACCACGGCGAAGTGGTCTATCCACAGGTCGCAACCCCGAGCGCCTC
>DATAUP010000018.1:0-2336 GCA_036268195.1 Solirubrobacteraceae bacterium | reverse complement strand
CCTCCCATCCTTACCAGCACCCCACGCGCCGCCACCATCAGTTTCACGCTAGCCGCGCCCGAAGCCGTTGGCATCTTTGTGCAAAGGCGCCTACATGGCCGGCTGATCACGGTGGGGCGCGTTCCCCTCGGCAGAAAGCGGCCCGGGCATCACCGCGTGGTGTGGCGTCTACGCGTGCATAAGCGGCCTCTGGCGCCGGGCGTGTACTACATCCGTCTGCGGCTGCTGGACTCCCACGGACGGCCCTTCGAGGTCACCAAGTTGTTCCGGATTCGCGTGCGGGCGCGCAGCTAGCGGATCGCGCCCCCGCCGGGCGCCGCGATCCGCCATTGCCGACCCAGGAGCGCTTCGGCGACCGTGCGCCGACAGCTGGCATCTAAACACCACGAAAGCATGCCACTGACGGAGCGCTCATCCCGAGCACGGGCGCTAACAGAGGCTTGGCAGCGACCGGCCCGAGAGCGTGCGGTCGTCGATTTTGTGTGAGACGGCGCCCTGGTCACACGGCTGCCTTCGGCCGGTTAGCCGTCCGTCGGCGGCGACTCTCGTTCAAGCGTGTCGCGCACGGCCGTGACGTCGATGCCCAGGCTGGCGAGCAGCCGTGAGGTCGCGTCGTCGCGGGTGAGCGCGAGCAGAAGATCAGCGACTTCGATCTCTGAGCGACCGTCGTCGAGCGCTCGCGCAGCCCCGCTCATCAGCAGCCGGCGCACGATCGCTGACGGGTTGACATGAAACGACGCCGCGGTGCTCACGGACGTGACCTCCGCGCGGGCCGCACGGGCGCGCGCTTCCGGGCTGGAGAGCATCCGGATCACCTCGTTGCGGATCTTCTCTGCGTCGGCGCCGAGGTCGTGCAGAACGCGGCCGGCGACGCCGTCGTTCTCGGCGACGAGGCCGAGCAGGATGTGCTCGGTGCCGATGTAGTTGTGCCCGAGGCTCAGGGATTCGCTCAGCGCATGCCCGAGCACCTTCTTGGCGCGTGGTGTGAATGGGATCTGGCCGGAGGTGACCTCCTCGCCAGGGCCGACGATCCTCACCACGTGGTCGCGTACGCGCTCAATCGTGATCTCAAGCGACTCCAGAACACGGGCGGCCATGCCCTCCTCCTCCCGCAGCAGCCCGAGCAGGATGTGCTCGGTGCCGATGTAGTTGTGGCGCAGCATCCGGGCCTCCTCCTGAGCCAGGACGACCACCTGGCGGGCGCGCTCGGTAAATCGCTCAAACACACCCCGAAGGTTCCCACCTTCGACCGCTGACCAACGACAAGGCGATTGAACTACAGCAAACACCCTGACGCTCCCTTGATTGGGATTGCGCTCAGCTCGGCGTCAGCTCACTTTCTCAGCGCAGAGCGGCACGGAGCCTTCGCTCGGCAGATCGCCACGAGCACTGGCTCGCAGGTCGGCGCCAGATCAATTCCATGACAAGGCAGCCGAGGTCAGCGACTCTCCCCAAGTAGCTAGCGGACCGCGGGCGCTCCCCTGCTGGCCGGACTTGTGGTTTGGGCGAATACCGGGAGCTGGCGCCCACACGTGTTCGGTAGCCGTTCCCGTTACCTGCGTACGCCTCCGGACCCAGCCAAGGGCGCCGCTACGCTGGCCGGCCGTCGAGCAGGATCGTCCACGGCTCGATCGACTTGATCGTGAGCATGCCGTTCCGGTGCCAATTGTCCTCGGCAAGGCGCTTTCGAACCGCCTGCTCGGAGGGTGCAGAGACCGCGTGCAGGATCTCGCGCTCACCAGCGAGTGGTCCCCCAAGGACGACAAACCCTGCGTCGACTAAGGAGTTCATGAACTGCGCGTGCTCATCCCAGCCGTCTTGTTCGCGTAAATCGCGCGACCAATCCCACGGACCGCCGCGCTCGAGACGAACCGCGAAGAACACCACGAACACCTTACGCCGAGCGCCCCATCGCGTGACCAAACTTGCGCTTGATCGAGCAGCGGTAGGTTCGACAACCTCTTGTCGAAGTGTGATGAGCGTTGGATGACCGAGAGGTCCGGACCGCCACCCCCGAGGCCCCCGAACGGGCCGAGCCGTGCGGTGGTGGATGGGGTCGGCGGCGACGTGCTCGTCGGCGAGACCTGCGGCGACTCCTGCGGTCGATCGTCGGTTGGACCGCGGGTTGTCGCTTTACGCCTACACCGGTCACGCCGACATCGTGACCGCTTCGTTTTCAACGCCCCTTCGATTTCGATCACGGCGCTCGAAATCCCGAGCACATGATTCGCATCCAGTCGATCTGGCCGTCGCGCTCGCAGAAGTAGACCTGCTGCTCGATCACGAACGGTCCATCAGATCTATGGCCCCGGAATCGGTACGCGACACGTTGGCAA
>DATAUP010000017.1:0-1686 GCA_036268195.1 Solirubrobacteraceae bacterium | reverse complement strand
GGTGCTCGTATCGAGCACGGTGCGTGAGCTGGTGCTCGGCTCGGGCCTCGAGTTCGCCGAGCGCGGGACCCACGTCCTGAAGGGCGTTCCGGGCGAGTGGCGCCTCTATGGGGTAATTGGAGATGGCCGCACCGATGCTCGGCCGGTGAGCGAGGTCGATCCCGAGACCGCGGCGCTCACTCCGGGGCCTCGCGACGCGATGCGTCCGCGCGACCGGGCGCTGCGTACCGCCGTGGACCGCGCACCTGGTCTGATGAGAGCGGTGAACCGGGCGAGCTGGCACGTCTCGCGAGCCCGACAAAAGCGACGGACGAACGCGCCGTAACGTATGACGCCGGTGCACCGTGGTGCGAGCTTTTCGCGGGCCAGGACTCGACTGCGTGGAAGGACGTTCAACCACAACTGAACGCCGGCATGATCTCGGTGGCGAACCGCCGGACGCCGTGGCTGGTGGACTCTCCAGCGTGAAGCAGGACGTGCCCGACGCCGACCGCGCGCAAGGCTTCGAGTTCCGTAGCGATTCGGTCGGGCGTACCGTAGAGCGCGCTCGCCTCAGTCGCGCCAGGCGCGCCGGCATAAGCCGTGATGTGCGATTGATGGCGCCGGTCCGGATGCTGGGATAGAGCGACCATGCCGGCGTGCGCCTGCGCGAGCCGCGCGAGCGCAGCCTGCGCGTCAACCGTGTCGCGGGCTACGTAGAAATTACGCGCAACCGCAACATCCATAGGGTCGAAGGTGCGGCCGCGGGCCTCGCACTCCGCTCTGAACAGAGCGAGCCGCTCGCCGACGGTTTCAGTTGACGCGAACTGGTCGAGCAGCAGCTTGCAGCCGCGTGTCGTAGACATCGACGGCCCAGAAGTTCTTAGCCGGCGGGTCGGGGTCGACGTGCAGCCGGTAGGTCTTGGAGCCGTCGAGCACTTCGCCGTTGGCGTCCTGAACGGTGTACGCGTAAGCCGATCCTGCGCCGACCTGCGCATGGGCCATCGCGGGGGTGATGACAGTCGCGATGTAGTGAAACTGGGTGCGAGCGTCCAGCAACCGCGCGCCGTTACGCAGGAACTCGTAGCTGTCGCCGACGAACGCGTTCTTCCATGAGCCATACAGCGACGCCTCAGGATCCCGAGGGGCATACGCGATCACACGCGCCATCCCAGCACCAATCTGCGCGGCCTGCTCCAGGATCGTGCGCATTCGGTCGTCGGGCGCGAACGTCTGGCCATTGACGATGCCGATGCTCGCCAGCTGGCCAGCCCGCTCGGCGTCGAGCGCTTCGACCGGCTCTTCTTGCACGATCTCGTTGACCTCCTCATAGAACGAGAAGTCGTTGGCATGCACGGTGTTGAACACGACCTCGGCGACGTTGATGAACTCGTTGGGCTTCGGGCTCGCGCCCTCGCTGAGCGGGTAGATCTTGGTCTGCTTCATCGCCGGGACGCCGCCCAGCGCCCGCAGGACCGCCCAGTCGGTGAACGTCGGCGGCCGGTAGACGAAATAGCCGTCCGGAACCTCGCCGTCATAGCCCGGGGGCAGGAAGAGGTACTTGCCGCGCTGGCCCTTGTCCGGGCCGGCGATCCCCATGTCGGCCACGTAGCGAAACCAGAAGTCGTCAACCACACACAATGACTGCGGCGGCGCCTCGATCACCGTCGGTCCCCACGCCCGCAGATCGAGCACCGTCGTGCCGTA
>DATAUP010000016.1:0-1753 GCA_036268195.1 Solirubrobacteraceae bacterium | reverse complement strand
ACAACCGAGAGATGAGCACCGTGACCGCCGGCTTGAAGCGAGTGATGCCGCGGCTTCCTGCCGAACTACGCAAGACGTTGACCTGGGACCGCGGGATGGAGCTGGCTGACCACAAGAACGTCGCCATCGACACCGGGCTGTTGGTCTTCTTCGCCGACCCGCGCAGTCCCTGGCAGCGAGGCACTAACGAGAACACTGTGAGTGTTGAATACGGCTCGGTTGGGCTGTTGAGCCAGGCTGGTGCCGGCAGCTCGAGGTGACTCTCGAGAATACTGACCGCCTTGTTGGCGTGTCTTTCGTTTGACCTGTTCCTGGGGTTGCCGGCACCGACCTGGCCCACTTGTCTTGGCTTGATTAGGAGCTTGTCCGCTGTTGCCGGCGTGACCCCTCACAGTGCTGCCGCGACCAGTGATCTTCACCCAGGCCGATGCCATCCGCGTTCACCCTTGGATGGAAGGACAACCGCAATGGTCATGCTCGCAGAGGATTACGACTACGTCATCGGAGGTGACCCGGACCGCGACACTGTCGACTTGGCCGTGCTCGACACCGGCTCCGGGCGGGTCCACGCTCATCTGGCCGACACCGCCGACGGTGCGGGCTATCGGCGGATGCTTGCCTGGGCCGGTGAGCATGCTCCCGGACGGCGGATCTGGGCGCTGGAAGGAACCTGCAGCTTCGCCGCCGGCCTGGTCGTGTTCCTTACCGAGGCCGGTGAAACCGTCGTCGAGGTCGGTGCGCTCAAACGATCCCGGGGAGCCAAGAGCGACCGGATCGATGCGATCCGAGCGGCTCGCCAAGCCTTGTCACGCGAGGAGCAGGGCGCACCCCGATCTGGCGGCCTGCGGGAGGCACTGCGGATGGTTTTCGCTTGCAGGGAAGGGGTTCTGATCAGTCGCACCAAGGCCGTCAACGAGCTGAAGAGCCTGATCGTAGTCGCACCGGAACAGCTACGCGCCCAGTTGCGCGGCCGCTCGCTGACCGTCCAGCTGACCCGGATCGAGGCACTGCCGATTCAATCGGCAGCATCCGTCGAGCACCGCCTGTCGGTGTTTAGTCTGCAGTCCATCGCCGCGCGGGTTCGGTTCCTGTCCGCTCAGCTTGCCGAGCTCGACCCCCAGCTCCTCGACCTCATCAAAGCGCACCCCGCAGGACCAGCCCTGCTCACCGAGCCCGGCGTCGGCCCAGTCGTGGCCGCGCAACTATTGATCAGCTGGTCCCACCACGGACGGGTCCGGAACGAGGCGGCGTTCGCCTCACTGGCTGGGGTCGCCCCACTGGAGACGAGTAGTGGGCAAAGCTCCCGACACCGACTCAATCGCGGCGGTGATCGCGCACTGAACCGGGCACTGCACACTGTCGCGATCACCCGGATGAGATGTCATCCGGAGACCCGCTCCTATGAGCTCCGACGCAGCGCCGAGGGCAAGACGCACCGCGACATCCGACGCTCGGTCAAGCGTGCGCTGGCCCGCCGCCTCTACCGACGCATCGAGTCCGCGGTCCGGCTACAGAACACCCTCGCCGGCGCTTGACAAACATAGGAGCGTCCAACGGACTGCTCCGCCAGTACTTCCCCAAAGGCACCGACCTGTCCGTCCACCCACCCACACGCCTCGCCGAAGTCGCCGCCGGGCTCAACCGCCGACCCCGAAAGACACTCGGATGGCAGACGCCCTTCGAAGCCCTCAACGGGCTATTACTCTCCGCATGACAACCCGGTGTTGCGACAACCGGTCGAATCCGCCGGGGC
>DATAUP010000015.1:0-162448 GCA_036268195.1 Solirubrobacteraceae bacterium | reverse complement strand
GCGGGCGAGGGATACGACGTCAACAAGGCGGCGAGCTACTCGTTCAACTACTTCCCGTTGAACCTGAACTCGAATGCCAAGACGACAGGTGGCGAGCCGGTTAGGTTCATCTTCCAGCAGACCTATTTCCGGAATGCGCTGCAGCACATCATCGACCAGCAAGGCTGGATCCACGCGTTCCTCAACAACACGGCGGATCCGACCTGCGGCCCGATTCCATTCGCGCCGCCGAGCCCGCTGGTGGATGCCTCGAAGATCCCGTTCACCCCGTGCGCGTTCTCGCCGTCGACGGCGAGTCAGCTGCTGACCAGCCACGGCTGGAAGGTGACACCAGGTGGGACTACGACCTGCCAGAACCCGTCCGAGTGCGGCACGGGGATCAGCAAGGGCGAAGGGATCGCGTTCAACATCGACTACGAGTCGGGCGTCGTCTCGCTGCAGGATGAGATGAACGACCTGCAATCGCAGGCGAAGAAATTGGGCATCACGATCAACCTGACGTCGCACCCATTCAGCACCGTGGTTGCCACCGGCACGCCGTGTAAGCCAAGCGCGGCGGCGTGCAAGTGGACGGCGCAGAACTGGGGCGCCGGCTGGATCTACGGCCCCTCATACCTGCCGACAGGCGAGCCGCTGTACAACCCGGGCTCGGCCGCGAACGCCGGCAGCTACTCCAACCCACAGATGACCGCTCTGATCACTAAGACGATCAGCGGTCCGCTGGCGCAGGAGAACTCGGCGCTGAGCGCCTACGCGGCGTTTGTCTCGCAGCAGGATCCGGTGATCTTCGGTCCGACCTCGGTCGGGACGTTCGGAGGTTACGCAGCAACTCTGACCTCCAAGAAGCTGGGCGGCTATTCAGCCAACGCGCTCGGTTTCCTGGAGCCGCAGTTCTGGTATTTCACGAAGTAATTGTCGACTGAGCCGATCAGCGGTGGGATGATGTACCCGGCATGACCGGGTTCATCATCCGCCGCCTCGGCCAGGCGATCATCGTGGTCCTAGGGGTCACGCTGATCACGTTCATGCTGCTGCACCTGCTGGTGCTGCGGCAAGGCCTAGGGCAGGTGGCCCGGGAGATCCTCGGGAACAACCGGGTCACGCCCCAGGCGCTAGCGGTCTTCGAGCATCAGACCCACCTGGACAAGCCGTTCATCACGCAGTACCTGGACTTCCTGGGGCAGCTGATCACCGGGTCATGCCCATCGGGCATCTCGGGCACCTGCCACTTCGGCTACTCCTACCAGTTCAACCGCACGGTCGATGCGATCCTTGTGAACGATCTGCCGCGAGACGTGGTGCTCGGCGGGTTCTCGCTGATCTTCTCGCTGATCATCGCGATTCCGGTTGGGATCGCCCAAGCCGTTCGCCGCAACGGCGCACTCGACTACGCCGGCACAGGCATCAGCTTCCTGCTCTACTCGATGCCGCAGTACGCGATTGCGCTGCTGCTGATCCAGTTCCTCTCGATCAGCTTCCACGTCTTCCCGGCGACGGTGGCGCAGTCGACCTCGGGCTTCGGGATCCTCGCGCACCCAAGCGGGCTGGTCCTTCCGATCCTGTCCCTGACGCTGGTGACGTTCGCCGCGTTCAGCCGCTATATGCGCTCGTCAGCGATCGACACGCTGGCCCAGGACTACATACGCACCGCGCGTGCGAAAGGCCTGCCCGAGCGACTGGTGCTCTGGCGCCACCTGCTGCGGAACTCGCTCGTCGCTGTGGTCACGCTCGTGGGCCTGTCGATCCCGCTCGTCCTGACCGGGACGCTGATCATCGAGCAGGTGTTCAACCTTCCGGGCGCTGGCCTCGAGTACTTCCAGGCCACGCTGCGCAACGACTACGAGGTTATGATCGGGATCACGGTGCTGGTAGGCGTGATCACAGTGTTGGGCAACCTGATCGCTGATATCGGATATGCGATTCTCGACCCGCGGATCAGATACTGAATCCGACAGGACCGCGCCGGCGGCCGAGGCGGAGGACCAGCCGGTCGCGGCGACCGACGGCGTGCCGTCGCAGGTCGAGGTGGAGCTCATCCCCGAGGGCGGCGAGGTCTATAGCAGCGGCAGCCCGTGGGCGTTAGTCGCCCGCACGTTCGCACAGAACAAACTGGCGCTGATCGGGATGGCCTTCGTGATCCTGATCGTTCTCTTCAGCTTCCTCGGCCCGGTGATCGACCACACCGATCAGCTGAACCCGAACCTGCCCTTGGTCAACCTTGGACCGGCCGGCAGCCATCCGCTCGGCACCGACTCGAGCGGTTTCGACATCCTCGGCCGGCTGATGGAGGGAGGCAAGAGCTCGATCGAGGTCGGGATCGCCGTCGGGCTCATCTCCACTCTGGTCGGCCTGATCTACGGGGCGATCTCGGGCTACTTCGGCGGCTTCCTCGACACCGTCCTGATGCGCCTCGTCGACATCGGACTGGCGATTCCGATCGTGTTCCTGTTCATCTTCATGGCGCAGGTCTACAAGCCGAGCCTCGGCCTGCTGATCATCCTGCTGTGCGTCGTCTCGTGGCTGGTTCCCGCCCGCTTGGTGCGAGGGGAGACGTTATCCCTGCGCACTCGTGAGTACGTCGAGGCCGTCCAGGTGATGGGCGGCCGGTCGTGGCGGATCATCGGGCGGCACCTGATCCCGAACACGATCGGCGTGATCATGGTCACGGTCACGTTCCAGATCGCGAACTCGATCCTGACGCTGGCCGTGCTCCAGTATCTCGGGTTCGGGCTGCCGCCGACGACGCCGACCTGGGGCTCGATGCTGTCGGACGGCACCACGTTCCTCCAGGACGGCTACTGGTGGCAGGTGTACCCCGCGCTGATCATGATCGTGATCACGGTGGTGGCGTTCAATTTCATCGGCGATGCGCTTCAGGACGCTTTCGACGTCCGTCTGCAGGAGCGGTAGCTCGACATGACCAAGCTGCTGGAGGTAGAGGACCTCAGGACGCGGATCAAGCTGCGGCGCGCGACCGTGCACGCGGTCGACGGCCTCAGCTTCGACGTCGAGGCCGGCGAGACGCTCGGGATCGTCGGCGAGTCCGGCTGCGGCAAGACGATGGCCGCGATGTCGATCATGCAGCTACTGCCGAGAGGCGGGTTCATTGCCGGCGGTGAGATCCGCCTGCAGGGCAAGGACCTCGTCAAGTACCCGATCGAGCAGCTGCGCAAGGTGCGTGGCAACGACATCGGAATGATCTTCCAGGATCCGATGACGTCGCTGAATCCGACGATGACGATCGGCAGGCAGATCGCCGAGACCGTGAGGATCCACCGCGACGTGACCAAGGACGCGGCGATGGACCGCGCCGCCGAGGTGCTCGACCTCGTCGGCCTGCCGCGCCCGAAGGAGCGGCTCCGCGACTATCCCCATCAGCTCTCGGGCGGTCTCCGGCAGCGCGTGATGATCGCGATGGCGCTGGCGTGCGACCCGAAGCTTTTGATCGCCGACGAGCCGACGACCGCGCTCGACGTGACGATTCAGGCCCAGATCCTCGCCCTGCTCGACCGGATCAAGCGCGAGCTCGGGATGGGCATCATCCTGATCACGCACGACATGGGCGTGATCGCCGGCCGTGCGGACAAGGTGCTCGTGATGTACGCCGGGCGCAAGGTCGAGACGGCCGACACGCTCGACCTGTTCAACAACGTGCGCCACCCGTACACCGAGGCGCTGCTCGCTTCGATCCCGCAGCTCGACCAGGACAAGTCCCAGGAGCTGTATTCGATTCCGGGTCTGCCTCCGGATCTGCGCAAGCCGCCGCTGGCGTGCCGCTTCGCGCCGCGGTGCGTGTTCGCCACCCAGCAATGCCGGACCGAGGAGCCGCCGCTGGGCGGGCCGGACCCTGACCATCCGTTCGCCTGCTTCCACCCGCGCGACTCGTCGGCCGCCGACATGGGCGAGCTCGGCGCGTCGCTGATCGCGGACGCCGAGAAGAACAAGACGCTGATGGAGACGTTCGGCAAGGAGCTCAAGATCCTGGAGACGACCGACGAGGCCGCGGTCGCTGTCGAGCCGGCGGAGGCCGGCACGGTGCTCGAATTCCGGAAGGTGTCGAGGGAGTTCCCGGTCACGGCCGGCACGGTGCTGCGGCGGCGGATCGGTTCGCTGTACGCCGTCACCGACGTGGAGCTCGCGATCCGTCGCGGCGAGACGTTCGGGCTGGTCGGAGAGTCCGGTTGCGGCAAGACGACGCTCGGCCGGATGGGGGTCGGGCTCGAGACTCCGACGAGCGGCGACGTCCTGTTCGAGGACAGGAAGCTGAGCGACGTCAAGCGCGGGGAGTTCCGCAAGCTGCGCCGCGATCTCCAGTTCATGTTCCAGGACCCGTATGCGTCGCTCGATCCGCGGATGAGGGTCAAGGAGATCATCTCCGAGCCGCTCGACATCGCGGGCATCGGGACGTCGAAGGAGCGGACCGACAAGGTCCGCCAGCTGCTCGACGAGGTCGGCCTCGCGTACGACGCGATGGACCGCTACCCGCACGAGTTCTCCGGTGGTCAGCGCCAGCGGCTCGGCCTGGCTCGCGCGATGGCGCTGAACCCTGCCGTGATCGTCGCCGACGAGCCGGTCTCCGCCCTCGACGTCTCGATCCGCTCTCAGGTCCTGAACCTGATGAAGCGCATCCAGACGACGCACGGCCTCACCTACATCGTGATCTCGCACGACCTGTCCGTCGTCCGCTACCTGGCCGATCGGATCGGCGTGATGTACCTCGGCAAGCTCGTCGAGATCGGCACGGGTGAGGACATCTACCAACGCGCGGCCCATCCGTACACGGCCGGGCTGCTGGAGGCGATCCCGCTGCCGAACCCGGCGATCGCGAGGGAGAAGGCGAAGACGCCGCCGGTTCGCGGCGAGCTGCCCTCTCCGTTGAACCCGCCATCGGGCTGTCGCTTCCGGACCCGCTGCCCGCTCGCACAGGACAAGTGTGCGGCGGAGGTGCCGCTGCTGCGCTCGTTCGGCGGCGAGCACATGGCGGCGTGCCACTTCCCGCTCCAGAAGCCGACCGATCCAGACGAAGCCGCGTCGGTGCCCGACACCTCCGGTGTAGGCGTCGCCGGTGTCGGCGCCACGGAGACGGCCTCGGCGCAGCTTGGCGTCGGCGCAACGGCAGATGGCAGCGCGGACTCTGGCGGGGACGCGGCCTCTGCCGAAGGCGCGACCGACCAGCCAGGCTAGACCTCTCGGGTGACCTGGCGTCGCCTTCGTCGTGACCGCTGGACGCTGGCCGCGGCGATGTTCCTGGCCGTGCTCTTGCTGGTGGCCGCCGCGGCCCCGTTGGTGGTCGATGTGTTCGGTCTCGGCGGGCCGAATCTGCGCCATCCGGCGGCGGTCAGCGCGTTAGGAGTGCCGAGCGGCCCGAGCGGAGCGCATCCGTTCGGCGTCGACGACCTTGGCCGGGACGTGCTGGCGCGGGTCGTGTATGGCGCACGGGTGGCGCTGGAGGTCGGGTTGCTCGGGGCGCTGATCGCGACGGTGCTCGGAGCGGCGATCGGGTTGGGGGCGAGCTACGCGCCTGCACCCGTGCGGATGCTCGTGCTGGCGGCGCTCGACGCCTGCATGGCGGTGCCGGCGATCCTGCTCGGGGTCGGGATCGGGCTGGCCTGCGGCGCCTCGGGGTGCGCGAGCGGGGTGGTTTCGCCGGGGCGGGCGACGGTGATCTTCGCGGTGGCCGTGGCGGGGTTCGGCGTCATCGCACCCGAGGTGATGAGGGTCACCGGCGACCGCCGGCAGCGGCCGGTGACGAGGCTCTGCGTGGCCGGCGTAGGGGTCGTGCCCGCGGCGATCCTGCTCGAGGTGGCGCTCGGCTTCCTCGGCGTCGGCGTGCGGTCCCCGAACGCCGATTGGGGTCAGATGATCGCGTCGGCCGGCCGCGACATAGCGGGAGGCGACGCCAGTTGGTGGGGGCTCGTGTTCCCGGGGCTCGGGGTGCTCGCGACGGTGATCGCGTTCGGGTTGCTGGCCCGCGGCGTCGAGCGGGCGGTGAGAGCGTGACGATCGGCGTCTACGTCGCCCGTCGCGTGCTGAGAGGCGTGCTGGCGCTGCTTCTGGTGGTCGTTGTCGCCTACGGGCTGTTCGCCGTGCTGCCCGATCAAGGCGCGGGCGTACACGGCTCGTTGCCGGACTACCTGAAGGCGATCTTCCTGCACCTGAATCTCGGCTACAGCCAGCAGCAGCACAGCTCGGTGCTGAGCCTGATCGTCGCGCGCCTGCCGGCCACGGCATCGCTCGTACTCGGCGCGCTTCTGCTGTGGATGGTGGTTGCGATTCCCGTCGCGATCGTCACCGCGGTCAGGCGCGGAACTCGCTTCGACAAGGCGTTTGCCGGCGCGGCGGTCGTGTTGGGGTCGGCGCCGGCGTTCTGGCTCGGCCTGCTCGGCTTGTATCTGTTCGCCCAAGACGTCGGCCAGTTCTCGTTCCTGCCGGGGGCGAAGTCGTACGTCGGGCTGACCGCCGATCCCGGAAAGTGGTTCACGTCGCTGATCCTCCCGTGGCTCGCGATCGGGCTCACCCAGGGAGCGCTCGCTTCCGTGCTGCTGCGCCGCGACCTGTCCGGGCTGTCCGAGCGCGACTACCTGATCGCTGCCCGCGCCAGGGGCGTGCCCGAACGCACGGTGGTCTGGCGTCATGCTGCCCGCGCCGCGGCAGCACCTCTGCTGAGAGCTGTCGGCCTCGAGCTCGGGGCGCTGATCGGCGCGGCGGTCGTGGTCGAGGCGGCGTTCTCGATCCCGGGGGTGGGGATGCTCGTGTACGAGTCGATCCGGCGGGGCGATCTCGTGACGGTCGAGGGCACGGTGGTGCTCGCGGGCCTGTTCATGGTGCTCGTCAACATGGCGGTCGACGTGGTACGCGGAGTCGTCGATCCCAGGACCAGAGCCGGGAGGGCGGTGTGAGCGAACCCGTCCTGAAGGTGTCCGATCTGAGCGTCGTGGCTGACGGTCTGCCGGTGCTCGAGGCGATCTCGTTCGAGGTTGCCGCCGACGGCGTGGTCGCGATCGCGGGTGAGCCAGGCTCGGGGAAGAGCCTCGTCGTGCTGGCGATCCTCGGGCTGACCCATGAGCCGGGCGTTGAGGTCGGCGGCGAGGTCATATTCGCTGGGCGCGACCTGATCGGGCTCTCCGACCCCGCTCTGCGCGCGATCCGCGGGGAGGGCATCGGGCTCGCGTTCGAGGATCCGTTGTCGTCGTTGCACCCCTGCCGGCGGCTCGGTGTGCAGATGGTCGAGGCGATCAGAGTGCACCATCCGGTCGGCGAGATGGCCGCGCGTGACCGTTCGATTGAGCTGCTCGAGGCGGTCGGCGCGGAGCTTGCACACGTGATCGTCGACCGCTATCCACACGAGCTGACAACCCTGGACCTCCGCCGCGCGTCGCTCGCGATCGCGCTCGCGAACGGGCCGCAGCTGCTGATCGCCGACGAGCCGACCGGCGGTCTCGAGGAGCCCGAGGCGGCGGCGATCGAGGCGCTGCTCCGGGAGCTTCGCTGCGCGGTGATCGTGACGACGCCCGATCGGGTGCTGGCGGCGCGGCTCGCCGACGAGATGCTGACGTTGGAGGACGGCCGAATCACCGAGCGGCTTCGCCGGCACCAGCCCGAGGAGACGGCGGCCGCACCCGAGCCCGAGAGCGTGCGGGTGAGGGCAAGGCGCGGCGGGCTGCTGGGGCGCTGGCGCGGCCGGCGACGGAGCTAGGCGCTAGTCGTCGTCGTCGACGTACAGAGACTCGGCCGCGAGCTCGCGGCCGCGCTTGTCCCACAGCTTCACGTCGACGAAATCACTGCGGTAGTTGTCGGGCGTGATCAACGTGAAGCGTTCATCGACGAGCTCGCACTGGTCGACGGCCAGATGTGCGAGCTCGGCGGTCACGATCGAGCCGCCGGCGATCAGCGGCACGCCCCAGACGAGCGTCATGTCCGCGGTCTTGCCCTGCTCGCCGCGCCACGTGCCGATCACCTCGTCGTTGAGGTCGAGCTTCCAGTCCGGGTTCGACTCGGCCGTCTCCGAGGTGAAGTCGACGGACGCGGAGAAGTCGCTGGGTCCGCCCTGGCCTTCGCCGAACGACACGTAGCCGAACAGCTCGAAGCCGCCGCTCGTCCGCGCAACGGCCGGGATGTACGTGCGTCCGCCGTAGGCCCGATCGGGGAACCAGGCGATCTCGCCGGGCTCGCCGAGGTCCTCGCCCTCGGTGTCAAGGTGCTGGACCGCGGTGAGGAAATGCTCCTTGAGGGTGTCCGCCCAACGTCCGTACGGGAGGGTCTCCTGGGGAGGCTCGGCGGCAAACGAGATGACGAAGCGATTTGTCGGGGGCATCAGCGCCCCAGGAGCTTATTCAGAACGCGCCGCGGCGGCTGAGCACGGCCGGGATCGTCTTGAGCAGGATCGCCAGATCGAGGAATACCGACCAGCGCTCCAGGTAGACGAAGTCGAGCCGGACGAGGTCGTCGAAGTCGAGCTCGGCGCGTCCGGATATCTGCCACAGGCCGGTGATCCCGGGAAGCACGAGGTAGCGCTTCTTGTGCCATTCGTCGAGCTTCTCGAAGTCCCGCATCGGCAGCGGGCGCGGGCCGACCAGCGACATCTCGCCGCGGACCACGTTGACCAGCTGTGGCAACTCGTCGAGCGAGAACCGGCGCAGGAAGCGCCCGACGGTCGTCAGCCGCGGGTCCTTACGGATCTTGAACAGCGCGCCCGATGACTCGTTCAGGGGCTCGAGGTCCGCCTGGATCTGGTCGGAATGCTCCCGCATCGTGCGGAACTTGAAGCAGTAGAACGGCTTGCCCGCCATCCCCGGCCGGACCGAGCGGTAGATCACCGAGCCTCGGCTGTTCAGCTTGATCGCGATCGCGATCAGCAGCAGCACCGGCGAGAGGAGGAACAGGCCGACGATCGAGAGCACCAGGTCGAAGGTGCGCTTGAGTGCGTAGTCGATCCCTTCGAACACCGGCGGGCGCAGCGTGAACAGCGGCACCGTCTGGCCCGGCACGAACTCCGCTCGCTCGGTCAGGATGTCCATCGTCGAAGGGGCGACGTGGACCGTTACGCCGCGCCGATGACAGACGTCCACCAGCTCCACCGCGCGCTCCTGCGGGAAGTCCGGGTCGGCGATGATCACCTCCTGGATCCGTTCGCGCGCCAGCACCTCGGACAGCTCACCGAGGTCTCCGAGTGATCGCAGGCCGTTGCTCGGCCGCGGCGTCAGCGAGATGTAACCGACGAGGTCGACGCGCGTCCTCGACTTGCCGGCGAGCGCGTGCGCGACCGCTTCTATGTGCTTGCCCGAGCCGACGAGCAGCGCGCGTCGGCTGTAGCCGGCCTGCTCGAGCAGCCAGCCGGTGATCCTCGTGTGTACGTGGCGGAGCGCGCCGATGTAGACGGTCCCGAAGAACAGCGAGCCGTAGAACAGGGCATAGGTCGAGAAATGCTCGCCGTTGGCGAGCGCGAACAGCGCCGCGATCACCGTGGCCTGGAACAGCGCGGTGGCGATCCCGGACAGCCCGGGCCGGCGCGGCCGGTCGGCGTACAGGTCGACGCGAGCGAACATCAGCACGGTCACGAGGTAGGCGAAGTCGACGTACTGCTTGGCGTCGTGCCACGCGATGCTGCCGCGGAACTGGCTGTGGAAGGCCAGCTTCAGCGCCACCACGGTCCAGATCGCGGCGAACACCCCGATGTAGTCGAGGATCAGCAGCGATGCGACCCTGGCCAGACGGCGGAGCGTCTCGAGGCGGAGCAGAAACGACAGCGCCGGAGGGCGCTTGCGGCGAACGTCGCGTGCGGGCAGCTCGAATGGCGTGCCGTCGTGTGTGCCGTAAGTCGTGCTGCGCTCGGCCTCGCGCTGCTCGATCGTCACGTGGTCTGCCTGCCGATCATCTCTCTGCCCAACGGTGGTAACGGTATCTCGGGAACGAAGTTACGCGGTAAGTCCGCGGCGCCGACAGAACCCCGGCAATGCGGGCGTTTGCGGCTATCTGGGGGCGCCAACAAGCGCTTCCGGACCCGACTCGTCGATCGTGCGGCGCAGACCCTCGCGAAGCTCGATCTCCGGCTCCCATCCTAGGATCTCCCGGGCCAAGCTGATGTCCGGCTGGCGCACCTGGGGGTCGTCCGTGGGCAGCGCTTCGTAGACGATCTCCGACTTCGACCCGGTCTCCGCGAGCACTGCCTCGGCCAACTCGAGCAGCGTGAACTCCTTCGGATTGCCGATGTTGACAGGGTTGTGGTATCCGGATTCAGCGAGCGCGATGATCCCGCGGATCAGGTCGTCGACGTAACAGAACGACCGCGTTTGCGACCCATCGCCGAATACGGTGATCGGCCGGTCCTGGAGCGCCTGGCGCAGGAATGTCGGGATCGCCCGCCCATCATGCGGTCTCATCTTCGGGCCGTAGGTGTTGAAGATCCGCACGATCGCGGTGTCGACGCCCTGCTGGCGGTGGTAGGCCATCGTCAGCGCCTCGGCGTACCGCTTGGCCTCGTCATACACGCCGCGGGGACCGATCGGGTTGACGTGGCCCCAGTAGCTCTCGGGTTGCGGGTGGACCTGGGGGTCGCCGTAGACCTCGCTCGTGGAGGCGGTCAGGAAGCGTGCGCGGTGCTTCTTCGCCAGCCCGAGCGTGTGGTGGGTGCCGTACGAACCGACCTTCAGCGTGTGCAGCGGGAGGCGCAGGTAGTCGATCGGTGACGCCGGCGAGGCCAGGTGGTAGACGAAGTCGACGCGCTCCTCGATGAAGTACGGCTCGATGATGTCGAGGTTGAGATGGCTGAACTCGTCGGAGCGGATGTGCTCGATGTTGGCCAGCGAGCCGGTCTCGAGGTTGTCGACGCAGATCACGCGGTGGCCGCGGCCGAGTAACTCGGCGCAAAGGTGCGAGCCGAGGAACCCCGCGCCGCCGGTGACAAGACAAGTGGGCATGGGACCAATCTATCGGTGGGTACGGCTGCCGTGCGGACTGGTTACTGGTTTCTGACCTAGCATCAACGTCCCGCGACACACAGGAGGAGCGATGGCCGCAGCACGATTCGTCGAGCGATTGGGAGAGCAGATCGGGTACGAGTTCGCAGCCTCGCAGCAGTACATCGCCAACGCTGTCTACTACGACGGTCAGACGCTGCCGCGGCTGGCGGCCTTCTTCTACGCCCAGGCGGTCGAGGAGAGAAACCACGCGATGATGATGGTCCAGTACCTGCTCGACGCCGACGCGCGGGTCGCGATTCCCGGCGTCGCCGCGCCCGCGAGTGAGTTCGACGACATCATCGCGCCGATCGCGCTCGCGCTTGAGCAGGAGCGGCGCGTCTCCGATCAGGTCGCGCAGTTGATGGGTGTCGCGCGCGAGGAGGGCGATTTCCTCTCCGAGCAGTTCGTGCAGTGGTTCCTCAAGGAGCAGGTCGAGGAGGTCGCGACGATGTCCTCACTGCTGGCGGTCGCGCAGCGCTCGGGCGAGGCGGCGATGTTCATCGAGGACTATCTGGCGCGCGAGCACGGCGGCAGTGACGCGGCGGATCCGACCGCGCCGCCGGTGGCGGGCGGCGCGCTCTAGCCCTTCTTGGCAGCAGCGACGACGAGCTCGAGCTCGTCGTCAGCGATCGTGCGCGGGTCGAGCAGCACCCGGCCGTCGTTGATTCGGGCGACCACGGGTGGGTCGCCGTCGCGCAGGCGGGCAGCCAGCGACTCGGGCGGTTCGCTGGACGAGAGCGCGACGGCCGGGCCGTCGAGCTCCAGCAGCGGCAGCGCGCCGCCGCCGGGCCGAGACGTGGTGCGGATGACCTCTGCCCCGCCCCCGATCTCGGCGGCCAACTTGTCGGCTCGCTTCTGCAACATGTGTTCGGGGGCGTCGAGCATCGCGAGGACCGGGATCTCCCGGCGCGCTCGCTCCGGGTCGCGGTAGAGCAGCAAGGTCGCCTCGAGCGCGGCGAGCGAGAGCTTGTCGATCCGGACCGCGCGGGCCAGCGGGTGGCGAGCTGCCGTGGCCACCCACTCGGGGTCGCCGATCAGCAGGCCCGCCTGCGGCCCGCCCAGCAGCTTGTCGCCCGAGCAGCAGACGAGCTTCGCGCCGGCGGCGAGCGAGCGGTGGATCGACGGCTCGTCGCCCGCCGCCGCGATCCCGTCGGCGAGCAGCCCCGAGCCGATGTCGTCGATCACCGGGGTTCCGAGCTCGCACAGTTCCTCGATCTCCACGTCCTGGGTGAACCCGATCGTGGCGAAGTTCGACCGGTGCACACGCAGGATCGCCGCACCGTCGCTGAGCGCCCGTTCGTAGTCGCCGCGTCGCGTGCGATTCGTGGTCCCGACCTCGACCAGCTGCGCCCCTCCGGCGGCGATCACCTCGGGGATCCGGAAGCCGCCCCCGATCTCTACCAGCTGCCCGCGGGAGACGATCACCGGCCCGCCGGCCGCCGCCACCGCGAGCACCACGGCCGCCGCGCCGTTGTTGACGACGAGGGCCGCCTGCGCGCCTGTGAGCTCGCGGAGCAGAGCGCTGACGTGGTCCTGGCGGCTGCCGCGTGCGCCGGTGGCGAGGCTCAGCTCCAGATTGCTGTAGCCGCGCCCCGCGCGGGCAACGGCGTCCTGGGCGGCTTGGGACATCGGCGCCCGGCCGAGGTTGGTGTGCAGGATCACCCCGGTGGCGTTGATCACGCGGCGCAGCGAGGGCCGCTGAAGCTCATCGATCAGTTCCGCGGCCCGGTCCGCGAGATCGCCGCGGGCGCCACCCGATCCGGAGAGAATCGCGGTGCGCCGCTCCTCGATTGCCCGCCGGGCGGCGATCACCGCCAGGCGATGGACGGCGGGGAGGTCGCTCAAGCGCTCGGGCTCTGACCCTCCACCCATTCGCCCTCCTCGCGCTTCCAGATCGGACACTCGGCCTTGATCCGATCGATGATCTCCCGCGCGCCCGCGAACGCCTCGCCGCGATGGGGGGCCGAGGCGGCGACGATCACCGACGGCTCGGCCAGCGGGACCGCGCCGATCCTGTGCTCGGCGGCGGCGGCGCACAGGCCATGCGTCTCGATCGCCTGGGTCACGATCTCGGCGATCCGTTGCTCGGCCATCTCCGCGTACGCCTCGTAGTCGAGGTGATCGACGGTGCGGGTGACGCCTTCGAAGATCACGATTGCGCCGGCGCGCGGGTCGCGGACGAGTTCGTTCAATGCGCTGACATCGAGCGGTTCGGTCGTGACTCGGGAGGCGGTCGCCGCGCCCCCGGAGACGGGTGGGATCAGCGCGAGCTCGTCGTGCTCGTGGAGCGTCGCGCTCGCGTCCGCGTAATCGCGGTTGACCGCCATCACGACCTTGAGGTCTCCGGCGACGGGCCTGAGCTGCTCCAGAGCGTCGCCGACCGTGGCGCCCTCGGGTAGCTCGAGTTGCAGCTCGTCGAAGCCCGCGCGCTCGCGCAGAATCGCGAACAGTCGGACGCGCACCTGCATGCGTTGAAGGCTAACTGTGTTGGCGCCGGATTAAAAGGCCCGACGGTCGGTCCGTTTTTCCATATGCTCCGCCATTCCGAAGAGTTTGAGGAGGCATTCGATGCGTAACTGGAAGATCCTGATCCCGCTCCTTGGCGTTATCGCTCTCGCCGGATGCGGAAGTAGCAGCAGCACCAACACCAACAGCGTGAAGGCCAGTGCCGTGCCGCCGGCCGGCAGCTCGAGCTCGACCACGCCGTCCAGCTCTGCGCCGTCATCGGGCTCGACCTCGACGCCAGCCGCGGTCGCGTCGGTTGAGGCGCTCGTGCCGAGCTCGATCAAGTCGAAGGGCACGCTGACGGTCGCCGCCGACGCGAGCTACGCGCCGGACGAGTTCATCGCCCCCGACGGTCACACCGTGATCGGCATGGACGCGGACCTATCGACCGCGCTCGCGGCCGTCATGGGCCTCAAGGCGAACGTCGTCAATGCGACCTTCGACAGCATCATCCCGGGGCTTGCTGCCGGCAAGTACGACATGGGTGCGTCCTCGTTCACCGATACCAAGGCTCGCGAGAAGCAGGTCGACTTCGTCGACTATGCGAACGTCGGCGAGTCGTTCTACACGAAGAGCTCGGGTGGGGCGACGATCTCGACCATCTCCGATATCTGTGGCAAGACGGTCTCGGTCGAGAAGAGCACCACCGAGGAGACCGACGCGCAGACCCAGAGCGCCGCGTGCAAGAAGGCCGGAAAGCCGGGCGTGGCCGTGCTCTCGTTCCCCGACCAGAACGGCGCCAACCTCGCCGTGTCGAGCGGGCGCGCGCAGCTCGGGTTCGCCGACACTCCGCCCGCCGCCTACCAGGTGAAGAAGAGCAACGGGCTGTTCAAGCTGATCGGTGCGCCGTACGCGCCGGCGCCATATGGTCTCGCGTTCCCCAAGCAGCCCGGTCTCGCCAAGGCGGCGCTCGCGGCGATGAAGGCCCTCGAGAGTGACGGCAGCTACTCGGCGATCTTCGCCAAGTGGGGGCTGCAGGGGATCGCGATCCCCGCCTCGAAGGTGCAGATGAACGGCGCGACGAGCTAACTGGCGAGCTGGGGCTCCGAGGTGGAGGCCTCCGAGCTGGCATCGGATCGGACCGAACGGCCTGAGGAGATAAAGGCCGTTCCGGTCCGGCGACCGGGGCGATGGATCGTCTCGGTGATCGTGCTGCTGGTCGCCGCGTCGGTGATCCGCGCGATCGTCTCCAACCCGCGCTTCCAGTGGCACACGGTCGGCCACTACCTGTTCGATGCGCGAATCGTCCACGGGGTCACGATCACCCTCGAGCTGACTGTCCTGGCGATGATCATCGGGGTCGTTCTGGGCATCCTCGCGGCCGTCATGCGTCTCTCGCCCAATCCGCTGGTGTCGAGTCTGAGCTGGCTGTACATCTGGTTCTTCCGCGGCACGCCGCTGCTCGTGCAGCTGTTGTTCTGGAACTTCGGCGCCGCTTTGTTCCCGAAGATCGCCATCGGGATTCCGTTCGGGCCGGCGATCATCGACCCCTCCTACAACAGCGTGATCTCCGGCTTCGTGGTGGGGCTGCTGGGCTTCGGGCTGAATGAGGGCGCCTACATGGCGGAGATCGTCCGCGCCGGCATCATCTCGGTCGACGAGGGGCAGACGGAGGCGGCGCAGTCGCTCGGCATGAGCCGGATCCAGATCATGAGACGGATCGTCCTGCCGCAGGCGATGCGCGTGATCATCCCCCCGACCGGCAACGAGACGATCTCGATGCTGAAGAACACCTCGCTGGCGATCGTCCTCGGCTCGGTGTTCGAATTGCTGTTCGAGACCCAGTCGATCTACTCGGCCAACTACAACACGATGCCGCTGCTGATTGTCGCCAGTGCCTGGTACCTGGCGATGACGAGCGTGGCGTACGTCTTCCAGTACTTCATCGAGCGCCGCTTCGGTCGCGGCTTCTCCAGAGCCGAGCAGGCGTCGATGCGGGGACGCTGGCTCGGGCTTGGGCGCGGCGGCGCCGGGGGGATGGGCGGGCCATGACGGCGATGGTTTTGGCCGAGGGCGTCCACAAGCGCTTCGGTCGGCTCGAGGTGCTCAAGGGGATCAACCTCCAGGTGCAGCGCGGTGAGGTGATGTGCCTGTTGGGTCCCTCCGGATCGGGCAAGTCGACGTTCCTGCGCTGCATCAACCACCTGGAGAAGATCAACTCGGGTCGGCTGTCGGTCGACGGTGAGCTCGTCGGCTATCGCGAGAAGGGCGGGAAGCTCCACGAGCTGCACGAGCGGGAGGTCGGGCGCAAGCGCGCCGAGATCGGAATGGTGTTCCAGCACTTCAATCTGTTCCCGCACATGACCGCGCTCGAGAACGTCATGCTCGCGCCGATCCGCGTCGCCGGGGTGTCTCGGAACGAGGCCCGGCAGCGTGCGCTTGACCTGCTGACCCGAGTCGGGCTGGCCGACAAGGTCGGCACCTACCCGGTCGCGCTGTCAGGCGGTCAGCAGCAGCGAGTCGCGATCGCCCGTGCGCTGGCGATGCAGCCGAAGCTGATGCTGTTCGATGAGCCGACCTCGGCGCTCGACCCAGAACTGGTCGGCGACGTGCTCGACGTGATGCGAGGGCTTGCGAAGGACGGGATGACGATGATCGTCGTCACCCACGAGATCGGTTTCGCGCGCGAGGTCGCCGACAGCGTCGTGTTCATGGACGAGGGCGTCGTCGTCGAGACGGGGACGCCGGCTGAGGTGCTCGGCGCCCCGCGCCACGAACGGACGAAGGTCTTCCTGTCGAAGGTGCTGGCCTGACGCCGCAGCTTCGGCTACGGCTGGAACTTAGCCGTGCACGCCTGGATCTTGGCCGTGTCGGTGCCGGCGGCCGTCATGCACTGAGCCAGGTTGGTGACGCTGGTCGGCACGCCGCCCGACTTGGCGGCCTTGTTGACCGCGTTGTTGAGTTGCTGCTCGCTCTGCGAGACCGCCTTGTTTGCGGCGTTGTTGTCAGGGCTGATCACCGTGAAGTAGACGATCAGGAAGATCCCGATCGAAACCGCAAGCGAGATCAGTGCGTACTTGGGACTGCGGGCGACGATGAACATCCGAACCCCCCGGTTGGGTCGAGTTGATTGATGAGATCGACGGTAGGCGCTGCGCCTACCGTTGTCAGTGTCTCCCGGGTCTCGACCGCGTCGCGTTCCGGTCCGCTGCGCCCGGGTAACCTCTCAGGCGATGGCGACCACCGACGAGAACCGGACGATCGCCCCGATTGTGGGGCCTGAGGATCCGCGGCGGTTCACCGACTCCGGGATCGAGATCGAGCAGCTGTACACCGAGGAGGAGCTGCCCTCGGATCTTGGCGAGCGGCTCGGCGAGCCCGGGTCGTATCCGTTCACGCGCGGCGTGCACCCCGACATGTACCGCAAGCAGCTGTGGACGATGCGGCAGTACGCGGGCTACGCCAGCGCGAAGGAGTCAAACGAGCGCTACCAGTACTTGCTGGCGCATGGGTCCACGGGGCTGTCGATGGCCTTCGACCTGCCGACGCAACTCGGCCTCGACTCGGACGATCCGAGGTGTCTGGGCGAGGTCGGCCGCACCGGCGTGGCGATCGACACGATCGACGACATGCGGACCGCCTTCGATGGGATCCCGCTCGACAAGGTCTCGACGTCGATGACGATCAACGCGCCCGCCGCCGTGCTGCTGCTGCTGTACCAGTTGGTCGGCGAGGAGCAGGGCGTGTCCTCCGAACAGCTCCGGGGGACGACCCAGAACGACATCCTCAAGGAGTACATCGCGCGCGGGAACTTCATCTACCCGCCCCAGGGCGCGATCCGGTTGACGACCGACCTGTTCTCCTACTGCCGGGAGAACATTCCGAAATGGAACACGATCTCGATCTCGGGCTATCACTTCCGTGAGAAGGGCGCCTCAGCGGTGCAGGAGGTCGCGTTCACGCTCTCTAACGGGATCGCGTATGTGCAGGCCGCGATCGATGCCGGTCTTGCGGTCGATGACTTCGCGCCACGCCTGGCGTTCTTCTTCAACGGTCATAACAACGTGTTTCAGGAGGTCGCGAAGTTCCGCGCCGCCAGGCGGATGTGGGCGCAGATCATGCGCGAGCGCTTCGGTGCCCAGGATGAGCGCTCTTGGAAGCTTCGCTTCCACACCCAGACCGGTGGCGTGACCTTGACCGCACAGCAGCCCGAGAACAACATCGTGCGCGTCGCGTTGCAGGGTTTCGCGGCGGTGTGCGGCGGCACGCAGTCTTTGCATACCAACGGGTTTGACGAGGCGCTGGCGCTGCCGACCGAGCACGCCGCGAAGATCGCGATGCGCACCCAGCAGATCCTCGCCTATGAATCGGGTGTGGCCGACACAGTCGATCCGTTCGCCGGCTCCTACTACGTCGAGGCGCTCACCGACGACATCGAGGCGCGCGCGAGCGAGTTGATCGCGAAGGTCGACGAGCTCGGCGGCGCGGTTGAGGCGGTCGACTTCATCAAGGCCGAGATCGAGGAATCAGCGTTCGGCTATCACGAGCGTTACCGCCTCGAGCAGGACATCGTCGTCGGCGTCAACCGCTTCGTCGAAGACGATGTCCAAGTCCCGGACATCATGCGCGTGGACCCAGCCGCCGAACGCGACCAGGTCGCGCGCCTCAAAACGTTCAAAGAGGACCGCGACCAACAACTCGTGCAGAACCGCCTCCAACAGGTTCGCGAGACAGCATCCGGCACCGACAACATGCTTCCAGTCCTGCGCTGGGCGCTGAAGGACCACTGCACACTCGGCGAAGTCTGCACCGCCATGCGCGACATCTTCGGCCGCTACCAACCGACCAACTAATCGACCAGGGCAAAGGACGGACAGTGCTCGTACCGGCAGTTTTCTTCTGGCAGATCGCGCTCGCGATCCACATCATCTTCGTGGTCGCCTGCTTCGGCATCGTCGTCTCCTACCCGCTGATCGCGATCGCGGCGGAGCGCCTCGATCGCCGCTCGGTGCCGCTCATGCTGCGCCTGCGCCAGCTGATCGGGCGTAGCATCGTCAACCCGGGCCTGCTGATCGTGGTGCTTGCCGGCGTCTACCTGTCCTCCGAACTGCACCAGTGGCACGCGTTCTACGTGCAGTGGGGGATCGGCGCGATTGTCGTGATGGGTGCGCTCGAGGGGGCCTTCGTGATCCGCCAGTCCGGCAAACTCGCCGACCTGGCGCAGCGCGACATCGACGCCTCCGGCGTCGGCGAGATCAACTGGAGCCACGAGTACATCGCCGCACGCGGCCGTTCGGACCAGGTCAACGCCCTGATGGCGGTGATCGTGGTCGTGACGGTGTTTTTCATGGTTGTGCAGTGAGGGCGCCGCATGCAGATCGCCACTCACGCGCAGGAGTCGGGCACATGAAGCACGAAACCCAGAAGCGATGACTGAAGTGACAGCCGTGCGGACCCTCGTTAAGTCGGCACCGGAGCTGTGGGCGGTCTGCAGCGATGTGGACCTGCTCTCGCAGCATCTGGAGACTTTCGGGGAGATCCGAATCACGCGGCTCGAACCGGAGACCACCGTCGCCTGGGAGGGCGAGCGCGCGAGCGGCACGGTGCGGATCGAGCCGTCGGGATGGGGCACCAAGGTGACCGTCACGGCCGACTCCACGCAGGCGTTGGAGGCGGTACTCGACAGCCTTGGTCAGGCCCATCACCGTCCTTTCTCGCGCTGAGTCACGCTGAGTGCCCGCGATCCGGTAAATAGCCGGGTAGCGGGCGCCCAGCGGAGGCCCGGGGCGTCGCGTCGGCGCATGGCTGCGTCCTCGTCGCCTCGCGCACATTTCGGTGCACCACGGCTCCTGCGTCCTTGCCCTGCATCCGACGTGACGCCCCCGCACGAGCCGTCGGTACAGTGGCGACACCCATGACTGACGTCCATCCGGAGACCCGGGAGCACCCGCCCGAGACCTATGTCGAGAAGCTCGCGCAGCTCGAGGCGTTGAAGCACGAGGCGATCCACGCGGGCAGCGCCGCCGCGGTCGAGAAGCAGCACGCGAAGGGCAAGTACACGGCACGTGAGCGGATCGAGAAGCTGCTCGATCCTGGCTCGTTTCAGGAGCTTGACGTGTTTGTGCGCCACCGCACGACTGACTTCGACATGCAGAACAACCGTCCGTACGCCGATGCTGTGGTAACCGGTTACGGCACGATCGACGGTCGCCGCGTGTGCGTGTTCAGCCAGGACTTCACGGTGATCGGCGGGTCGCTGGGCGAGGTCATGGCGGAGAAGATGATCAAGGTGATGGATCTGGCCGAGAAGACCGGCTGCCCGGTCATCGGCATCAACGACTCCGGCGGTGCCCGCATCCAGGAGGGCGTCGTCGCGCTCGGTGGTTATGGCGAGGTCTTCTATCGCAACGTCCGTGCGAGCGGCGTGATCCCGCAGATCAGTCTGATCATGGGCCCGTGCGCGGGTGGCGCCGTCTATTCGCCGGCGATCACGGACTTCATCTTCATGGTCAAGGAGACCTCGCACATGTTCATCACCGGCCCGGAGGTGATCAAGACGGTCACGGGTGAGTCCGTCGGGTTTGAGGAGCTCGGCGGTGCGATCACGCACAACACGCGCTCGGGTGTCGCTCACTTCGCGTCGGAGGACGAGGACCAGTGCCTGCAGGACGCTCGTTTCCTGCTGTCCTTTTTGCCGCAGAACAACCTCGAGACACCGCCGCGGGTGGTCTCGGGTGATGATCCCCTGCGGATGGATCCGGAGCTCGACACGATCGTTCCGGACAACCCGAACAAGCCCTACGACATGCGTGACGTCGTGCATCACATCGTCGATGACGGCGAGTTCTTCGAGGTTCAGGAGCTGTTCGCGCGCAACATCATCTGCGGCTTTGCGCGCCTGGACGGTCATGCGGTTGGGGTTGTCGGCAACCAGCCGGCGCAGCTCGCCGGGGTGCTGGACATCGAGTCGAGTGAGAAGGCGTCCCGCTTCATCCGCACCTGTGACGCCTTCAACGTCCCGATCCTGACGTTCTGCGACGTCCCCGGCTTCCTTCCCGGGGCTACGCAGGAGTGGAACGGGATCATCCGCCACGGCGCCAAGCTTCTGTATGCGTACGCGGAGGCGACCGTGCCGAAGCTGACCGTGATCACGCGCAAGTCCTACGGGGGCGCCTACGACGTGATGGGTTCAAAGCACCTCGGCGCCGACATGAACTTCGCGTGGCCGAGCGCTGAGGTTGCGGTGATGGGCGCCGAGGGCGCGGTGAACATCATCTATCGCCGGGAGATCGCGGGCGCCGAGGACCCGGCGGCGACGCGTGCGCACCGGATCGAGGAGTACAAGGCACACTTCGCGAACCCCTACATCGCTGCCGAGCGCGGTTACATCGATGACGTGATCGTCCCGCACGAGACGCGACCGAAGCTGATCGAAGCATTGGGCATGCTTCAGACCAAGCGCCAGCCAGGGCCGCGGCGCAAGCATGGGAATATCCCGCTGTAGCGCGACGACCTAGCGGTTGAAGGCGGCGCCCACCGTCATCATCCGCTCGACCGCCGCAGTCGCCCGGATGGTCGCTTGCTGGCGCGCCTCGTCAAGGTGCGCTGCGAGCAGCGCGATGGCATGCTGAGTCTCATCTCCAAGCAACGCCTCGAGGATCGTCAGGTGTTGGCGGATCGTGATCTCGATCCGCTCGGTGTCGAGGAAGTCCTGCATGCGCACAACCCGGATACGTTCGTTTACGAGATGCAGGTGGCGTGCAACGGTCTCGTTGCCCGACGTAGCGGCGAGACGGAGGTGGAAGTCCTCGTCTAGCAGCACGAAGTCCGGCTCCGGTTCGGGCGTCGTGGTCAGCATCGCCTCCCACTCATTGCGCAGCACCCCGATCGCATCGCGGTCGGGCGTGATGCCAAGTTCGCCGGCCCGGGTGATCGTGCCGACCTCGATGATTCGCCGCAGCTCGTAGAGATCGCGGATGTCAGCCAGGTTGGGGCTGCTCGGGTAGAAGCCGCCCTCCGGGCGGCGATGGACGAGGCCCTCCGACTCGAGCCGCATGAGCGCCTCGCGTATCGGCGTGCGTGAGGCGCCGAATTGCTCGGCGAGCTTGACCTCGCCGAGGCGCTCGATCAGCGGATATTCGCCGAGCATCAGTGCGCGACGCAGCTCTGCGTAGACGGTGTCGCTGCGCTGACGGCGGCCCGATCGATCTGATTGCTGACTCTCGTTCATCTGTTCTCTAGACCGAGGGCGCAGCCACTGGAACAAATGCTGGCCCTGTGTACATAGGTGTTCTGTAAGAAGAGCGCTTTTGTATACAACGATGTCGGCAGAGACCTTCGAACCCCTTGAAACCGTAGCGCGTCAGGCAGCGACCGTGGGATCAAACGGCGGCGAGACGCTGCTCGATGTCAAGGGTCTGACGAAGGTGTTTGGCAGCCTGCGCGCTAACGACGACGTGAACTTCACCGTCCGCGCTGGCGAGGTCCACGCACTCCTGGGAGAGAACGGCGCCGGCAAGAGCACGCTGGTGAAGATGCTCTACGGGGTATACAAGCCGGACGGCGGTGAGATCGCAATCGAGGGCAAGCCCGTTGCGATCAGCTCGCCGGCGGTCGCTCGCGAGAACGGCCTCGGCATGGTCTTCCAGGATCTGCGCCTGGTTCCCGCACTGACCGTGTGGGAGAACGTGGCGCTCAACCAACACGACACCAAGCAGGTGCTCGAGCCCGCGAAGCTCCAGCGATTGATCGCCGAGGAGTCGGAGCGTTACGGCCTCGACGTCCACCCGCAGGCCAAGGTCGCGGATCTCTCGATCGGGGAGTGGCAGCGCGTCGAGCTCGTCAAGGTGCTGCTCGCCGGCGCCCGCGTGCTGATCCTCGACGAGCCGACCAGCGTCCTCACGCCCGAAGAGGTCGATGGCCTGTTCGGGGTCGTCCGGCGTCTCCGCGAAGAGGGCTCGGGCATTGTGATCATCACCCACAAGATGCGGGAGGTCCGTGAGATCTCGGATCGGGTGACCGTGCTGCGCGCTGGCAAGGTCGTGCTCTCCGATGTCCCGACCCCCACCATCAGCAGCGACGACCTCATCACCGCGATGGTCGGTGAGAGCGTCGAGCCCGTCCGCAACGAGCACGCGCGCACCGGCACCGGTGACCCGGCGATCGAGCTCCGTGGCGTGGTTGTCAGCGGCGTCGGTCACGGCTCCGGCCTGCGCGGCGTCGACCTGGCGGTCCATCCGGGCGAGATCCTCGGCATCGCGGGCGTGGCCGGCAACGGCCAGCGCGAGCTCACCGACGTCGCCGTCGGCGCGACCACGCCCGAGTCAGGCGAGGTATTCGTCGGCGGCGTCCGGCCGCCCGCCGCCGATCCCCGAGCGTTCCGTAAGGCCGGGGTCGTCTCGGTCGCGGGCGACCCCCTGCGCGAGTTTGTTGTGCCCGGGCTGACGATCGCTGAGCATGCTGCGCTGTGGGACGCGATGGCCGCCAAGGGAAGCGGTCTCCGCTTTGACATGCGTGGCGCCGCGCGCAAGCTGGCCGCTTCCAATGAGAAGGCTTCGCTGAACATCGCGGCGCCCGGGCGGCGGCTATCGCTTCTGTCCGGCGGCAACATCCAGCGCGTCCTGCTGACGCTCGCCTTTGGCGAGGACGCCAAGGTCGTGGTCGTCTCCTATCCGACCCGCGGCCTGGACGTGCTCACGACCGAGAACACGCGCTCGCTACTGCTGTCGGCACGCGCGTCCGGCTCGGCGGTCCTGCTCGTATCCGAGGACCTCGACGAGCTGCTGGCGCTCTCCGATCGGATCGCCGTGCTCGCTCACGGCCACTGCACCGGGATCGTCGCCGCCGCCACCGCCGACCGTCAGTTGCTAGGCCACCTGATGACCGGAGGTGGCGATGACGACTGAGGCCCCTGCCCCCGTGAACGAAACGCCGGCCCCGGTGGACGCGACCCAGCCGGCGGGAGCCGTGGCCGCGGCGGGCCGTGTGTTCCAGGGCTTCGCTGACTACGTCACGAGCGCCTCGGGCCTCAAGCGTCTCGCGGTCACGCTCGGCGCCTACCTGATCTCGTTGGCCGTGTTCGGCGCGATCGTCGCCACCCAACACGCGAACCCGTTTTCCGTCTACAAGGACATCGTCCAGTCGGCCTTCTTCGAGTCCGGCTCGATCACCCAGATCCTGCTGCGATCCGTGCCGATCGTTCTGGCTGCGCTCGCGGTTTCGATCCCGGCCCGGGCCGGCCTCGTGAACGTCGGCGGCGAGGGACAGCTGATCGTCGGCGCGATCGCCGCCACCGGTGTCGCGCTCTACATCCTGCCGGGCGCCCCGCAGCCGCTGGAGCTGGTGGCGATGGCAGTCGCCGGATTTGCCGCAGGTGCTGTCTGGGGCGCGATCCCGGGTGCGCTGCGCGTCGGCCTCAACGCCAACGAGTCGGTCTCGACGCTGCTGATGAACTTCATCGCCAACGACATCCTTCTCTACCTGCTCTACCAACCGTGGAAGGACCCGGCCGGAACGGGTCAGCCGGAGAGCAAGCCGCTGCAGGCGGCGGCGACGCTGCCGAGCATGCTCAGCGGGCTCAACCTCGGCGTTCTAATCACCCTGGTCGTCGCGATTGCGATCTACTTCATCCTGCGCTACACCGGCTGGGGCTTCGCCCTACGGGTGGTCGGAGGCAACCAGGAAGCGGCCCGCCGCGCCGGGCTCCCCGTGAAGCGACTGATGATCTCCTCGATCGCCGTGGGCGGCGGCCTCGCGGGGCTCGGCGGCATGCTGTACCTGTCCGGCACGCAGCTCCAGCTGCTTCCGGGCGGCACCGCCACCTTCGGCTACACCGCCTTCCTCGCGGCGTTCCTCGGCCGCCAGGGAACGATCCGGGTCGTGCTGTCGGCGCTGCTGTTCTCGGCGATCGCGATCAGCGCGCCCGGGCTGCAGCTCAGTTATGGGTTGGACGGCAACGCCGTCGACATCCTCCTTGCGCTCGCGGTCGCGGCCCCGCTCGCGCTCACGGCCGGCCGCAGAAAGGCGATCTGACAGCTATGAACGGAGTCGAACAGGCGCTCACGACCGGCATTGAAGGCGGCACCGTGATCCTCTACCCGGCGCTCGGTGAGCTGCTCGGCCAGCGGGCAGGGGTCGTGAACCTCGGCATGGAGGGCTGCATGCTCTCCGGCGCGCTCGGAGCGTACGTCGTCGGGGTGCAGACTGGCTCGGCTTGGATCGGCGTCGCCGGCGGAGCGCTCGCCGGGTCGATCATCGGGCTGCTGCACGCATGGCTCGTGGTGAAGCGCCAGGCGCACCAGCTCGCGAGCGGACTCGTGCTCTGGTTCCTCGCGATCGGGCTGACCTCGGTGCTCGGCGCCAATTACGTCAGCCGGTCGGTCACGCCGCTGGCGGTCGTTCCCGTCCCGCTGCTCAGCAAGATCCCGTGGGTCGGAACGATCTTCTTCAAGCACGACCTGCTGGTTTACGCAAGTTACGTCCTTGTCGGGTGCATCTGGTGGATGCTGCAGCGCACCCGCACGGGGCTCGTGCTCCGCGCCTGCGGCGAGCGTCCCGAGGTGGTGGCGGTTGCCGGCCGGCGTCCCGACCGCATCCAGATGGGCGCGGTGATCGTCGGCGCGGCGCTCGGTGGCATCGGCGGCGCGCAACTGTCCGTGGCCTACGTCGACAGCTGGTTCGACAACATGACGAACGGCTATGGCTTCATCGCCGTGGCGGTCGTCCTGTTCGCGGCATGGCGGCCCATGAGGGTGTTGCTCGGTGCGTACGCCTTCGGTGTGGCGTTGGCGGCGGCATCGGTGCTGCAGGCCCACAACGTCGCGATCAACCAGTACGTGCTCGATGCGATCCCCTACCTGGTTACGCTCGCCGCGCTTGTCTTCTTCGCACGAGTGGGGAGCTCTCGAACGCCCGAGGGACTTGCCCGGGCGCTGAACAACACCAGCTGACAGGAGGTCAGCGCGGCCGCCGCGCGCGCTTGCGCGGCGGCCCCCTCAGCAGCACCGGCCGGATCTCACCCGTCACGGCCGCGGTACCGGCGCTCTCGTCTGTGGGAGCCCCTGTCCGCAAATCGGAACCAAAGCTATCTCTGGAAAGGTTGGTCTGTTATGGAGGAACGTCGAATGCCGCACCGTTTGGGGACGGCGCGCAGGCGGCTCGCCCGCCTCGTGGCTGCGGCCACGGGCGTCGCGGCCACCGCGGCCGTTTTGGTCGCCACGTTGGGCTCGGGCGCCGCAAGTGCGTCTGTGAAGGCGCACGCCGCCGCCTCGGAGCCCTGGGCGCACGCCACCACGGTTGGTTTCATCACCGTCGGCTCGAACTCGGACGAGGGGTATAACGAGGCCGTCTATCAGGCCAGCCAGCGGGTCAAGAAGGATCTCGGCATCAAGGTCCTGACCGCGGCCAACGTGCCTGAGACCCAGCAGGTCACGACCGTGATGCAGCAGATGGTCGACGCCGGCGCGAAGATCATCTTCGCCACCAGCTACGGCTACCAGCAGTACGCCTACGCGTTCGCGCTGGCGCACCCGACCGTGCTGGTCCTGCACCAGGGCGGCACCTACACGAAGAAGTTCCCGCCGAACCTCGGGACGTACTTCGGAGAGGCCTACGATCCGGTTTCGCTCGGCGGCATGGCAGCCGGCGCGGTGACGAAGAGCAACAAGCTCGGATTCGTCTACGCGTTCCCGATCCCGCAGACGGTGGACAACGTCGACGCCTTCGAGCTGGGCGCGCAGAAGATCGACCCCAAGGCGAAGACCTACACGGTCGCGACCTCCGAGTGGTGTGATCCGCTCAAGCAGAAGTCCGCAGCCACGGCTCTGATCTCGATCGGCGTCGACGTGATCACGCAGCACCAGGACTGCCAGTCGACCGTGATCAACGCCGCCAAGGCGGCCGGTGTGAAGGTCGTCGGCTACCACTACGACGCCGAGGCTTTGGACCCGAAGGGCTGGCTGACCGGGTCGGTCTGGAACTGGGCGCCACTTTATGAGTCGATCATCAAGACCGCGCGCGCTGGCGAGTTCACGGGCTCGAAGTACAACGCCAACTTCATCGGCACCTTCGCGGAGGGAGACAATCCCCTGACGCTGGCTCCATTCGGTTCGTCGGTGCCAGCTTCGGTGAAGCCGAAGATCATGGCCGCCGAGGCGAAGCTGAAGGCTGGCGGCTCAATCTTCACCGGACCGATCTATTGCAGCAACGGCAAGCTGCTGGTGCCGAAGGGCAAGGTCGCGACTCCGGCACAGATCAACCAGTTCACCTGCTTCGTAAAGGGCGTCGTCGCCGCCTCATGAACAGCACGCAGATCAAGGCGGTTGGGCGGACGGTGACGTCCGCCCAACCGTATGCGTGGCCCTACCACGGCGACCTCGATCCGGCGCGATGCGCGCTGGTCGCGTGCGTCGATCCGGCCTGGCGGGCGCCGCGCCCGCAGAGCGACGCCCTGCTCCGCGCACTGGCCGTGAGCCTGAAGGAAGCCGGCGGTCGCGTGATTGCCGTGACCAAAGCGCCGATGCGGCGGCCGGCAGGAGTCGCGGTGGAGCCCGCTGCAGGATCGCAGTCACCGGTCGGACTCGACGCCGACTTGGAGATAACGGCGGCTGGAACCAGCGCGTTCCATGGCAGTCCGCTCGACGCCCTGCTGCACGCCGGCGGCTGCGCGGATCTGCTGGTAGCCGGCTGGGGCCTCGAGGGCCCCGTGCACTCGACCCTGCGAGCGGCGAACGATCGCGGATATGAATGCCTGCTGGTCCCGGACGCCTGTACCTCACTGGCATCAGAGCTGGCCTTCTCTGCTTGCGAGATGGTCCGCTTCTCCGGGGGGATCTTCGGAGCGTTCGCCGACACGGCGGACGTGATCGAGACGCTGACGGCCGCAGGCCGGGCGTCGTAACAGACAGGAGCACTCGATGAGCGAAATCTCGGAAGCGATCCCACTGGTCTTGGCCGAGCCCTACGACTGGCCCTTTGACGGGGCGCTTGACCCCGCCCACACGGCGCTGATCCTGATCGACTGGCAGGTCGATTTCTGCGGTCCTGGGGGTTATGTCGATCGGATGGGATACGACCTCAACCTGACGCGCGCCGGACTCGAGCCGACCGCGGCCGTGCTCGCCGCCTTCCGTGAATGGGGTGGGACCGTGATCCACACCCGCGAAGGTCACCGACCCGATCTCTCTGACTGCCCGCCCAACAAGCTCTGGCGCTCCAAGCAGATCGGTGCCGGCATCGGCGATCCGGGCCCGGCGGGCCGGATCCTGGTACGCGGCGAACCCGGTTGGCAGATCGTCGATGAGGTGGCGCCGATCGACGGCGAGATCATCGTCGACAAGCCGGGCAAGGGAGCGTTCTACGCGACCGACCTCGAGCTGGTCCTGCGCAACGCCGGGGTCACGCACATCATCTTCACGGGCATCACCACTGACGTGTGCGTCCACACGACAATGCGAGACGCCAACGACCGTGGCTACGAGTGTCTGCTGCTCAGCGACTGCACTGGCGCCACTGACACCGGCAACTACTCGGCGGCGCTGAAGATGGTGACGATGCAGGGCGGCGTCTTCGGTGCGATCGCGCCCGCTCAGGCGCTGCTCGATGTACTGGCGACGGTGACTCAAGAGTCGGCGGCGCAGGCGTGATGGAGATCAACCGCCCCGACGTCCTGGCCGAGGTCACTGACGCGTTCGCACGCTACGAGGCCGCCTTCCAGTGCAACGACCTTGAGGTTCTGGACGGTCTGTTCTGGGATGACCCGCGGGTGATTCGCTTCGGAGTGGACGAGGACAACTACGGGATCGCCGAGGTGCGGGCGTTCCGTGCGAGCCAACCGACCGAAGACCTGCGCAGGACGCTGACCCGCACGACGATCACCACGTTTGGCGACAGCGCGGCAATCGCATTCATCGAGTTTCGCCGTGACGCCTCCGGCGTGGAGGGTCGTCAATCGCAGGCCTGGGCCCGTACCGCAGACGGCTGGAAGGTCGTCGCCGCGCACGTGTCCCACGTCTCCTCGGTTGCGCTCGCCACATGATGTTCACGGTCAGCGGACTGCTCAGTGATTACCGCTCAGGGAGCCGTGACCCGCTTGCTGTGGCACACGAGGTCCTGGACCTGATCGAGGCTGAGACCGAGCCGGTCTGGATCAGCCGTCTTGCGCCCGAGGTGCTGCTGGCAGCGGCGGCTGCGCTTTCCCATCGGGGAGATGCGGACTGCCTCCCGCTCTACGGGATCCCGTTTGCGGTCAAGGACAACATCGACGTCGCAGGATTACCGACCACGGCCGCCTGCCGCCACCTGGACGAGCCGGCGATGGGCAGCGCCGTCGTGGTCGAGCGTCTGATCGCCGCCGGCGCGCTGTTCGTCGGCAAGACGAACATGGACCAATTTGCGACCGGGCTGGTCGGTACACGCAGCCCGTATGGCGCTCTCAGCACGGTCGGCCACCCTCAGCACATCAGCGGCGGCTCGAGCTCGGGCTCGGCGGTTGCCGTTGCGCGCGGCCAGGTGGCGTTCTCCCTCGGAACCGACACGGCGGGCTCCGGCCGAGTGCCGGCCGCGTTCAACGGGCTTGTGGGCTGCAAGCCAACACTCGGTCTGATCAGCACGCGCGGGGTGCTGCCGGCCTGCGCGAGCCTGGACTGCGTCAGCATCTTCACGCACACGGTGGCGGATGCCGCGATTGTGTTGGAGGTGGCCACGGGCTACGACGGAGACGACCCTTGGAGCCGCGCGCAACGCCCCTCGCTGCGCGCCCGTCGAGGCGTATTGGGAGTGCCGCTGCCCGCGCAGGCCGAGCTGGACGAGCCGCGCGCCGAGCGTGCATGGGAGGCCGCCCTCGAGCGGGCGGGCGGGCACTGGGAGATCGAGCAGGTGGACATCGGGCCGCTGCTCGACGCTGCTCCGCTGCTCTACGACATCTGGATCGCGGAGCGCGCGGCCGCGATCGGCGGACTGATCGAGCAGCTCCCTGACGGCATCGACCCGACGGTGGGCGAGATCATTGCATCGGGCGCGCGACGGAGCGCCGTCGATGTGTTTGATGCTAACCACACGCTCGCGCGGCTCCGCCGTGCCGCAGAGCTGATCTGGGAGCAGGTCGACGCGCTGCTACTGCCGACGGCGCCATCGCACCCGACGCATGCAGATGTCGCAGCGGCACCGATCAGCATCAACGAGCGGCTCGGGCGCTACACGAACTTCGTGAACCTGATGGACCTGGCCGGGCTCGCAATGCCGGCTGCGGAGCGCGCGGACGGGTTGCCATTCGGGATCACCCTGCTGGCGCCCGCCTGGGCCGATCAGCGCCTGCTCGAGTTGGGTGCGGAGTGGTTGGGCGAAGCGCCGCATGAGCTTCAGCAGCCGGATACGATCGTGCTCGCCGTGGCGGGCGCGCACATGCAGGGGCTGCCGCTGAGCCACCAGCTCACGGACTGGGGTGCGCGGCCGTTGCACCGAGTGCGCACCGCTCCGAATTACCGCTTCTATGAGTTGCCAGGCGAGGGCGTGAGGCGCCCTGGCCTGGTTCGGGTGCACCGGGGCGGCGCGGCGATTGAGGTGGAGTTGTGGGAGATCGCTCCACAGGCGCTCGGCGTGCTGGTCGGGAAAGTGTCACCACCGTTAGCGATCGGGACGGTCGAGTTGGCCGACGGTCGTGAGGTGACAGGCTTCGTCTGCGAGGGCTACGTCGTCGATGGTGCGACGGACATCACGAGCCACGGCGGCTGGCGCGCGTATCTGGATACGCTGACGCGATCGTGAACCGCCGCCCGCAACCGACAATCTTCGCGCCGGACGCCTCGCCCGAGGAGGCGGCGGCGGTCGTGGCCGCGCTCGAGCAGTTCATGCGTGACACAGCAGCGACGCTTGCACCGGAGCAGGAGCCGGCGGTCAGGGCGTGGAAGCGGACGGCGCTGGTTGAAGGCGTCGGACGCCAGCCGGACTTTCCGGCTCCCGCGACGTAGCGCTCAAGCAGGCGCCGCTCAAGCGGAGCGGCGCCCGTAAAGCCCGCCGCCTGACGCGAAACGCACGTAACCCGGTCGGCATTTGGTAGATTTACTGGCCCGGTGGAAGCCGGGGTCGATTCGAACCGCTTTCACGTCCGACATCCAGAGGAAAGACAGATGGCACCGCACGCCTCGCTGGAAGCTGAGCAGCATGGACACGGCCGGCCCAAGGAAGGGTCGCTCGAGAACCCTGAGGTGCTTGAGAACGTCCCGGGCCACGTGATCCCGATCCTCCAACACGAGTTCGACGATTTCGACACGGAGGCAGGCAAGTTCCTGCACGGCGACCTCGAGTCCGACGAGTTCACCAAGTTCCGGTTGCGCCAGGGCGTCTACGGACAGCGCCAGCCGGATGTGCAGATGGTTCGCGTGAAGCTGCCGATGGGCGGCGTCACTCCGGACCAGCTCGACGCCTTCGCCGACACGATCGAGAAGTACGCACCGCTGCGCAAGGGCCACATCACCACCCGCCAGAACATCCAGGTGCACCACATCCCACTGCCGACGATGGCGGTGATGATCCGCGAGCTGGGTGAGGTCGGGCTGTCGAGCCGTGAGGGCTGCGGCAATACGGTACGCAACGTGACCGGCGACCCGCGGGCGGGGACGCTTGCCGACGAGCTCTTCGACATCACCCCATACGCGGGCGCATACGTGCGCTACTTCGTGCGCCATCCGACGACGCAGATGATGCCGCGCAAGGTCAAGACCGCGTTCACCGCGACCGACGCCGACAACGCGATCACCCAGATCCACGACATCGCCTTCATCCCGCGTCTGCGCGACGGCGTCCGCGGCGTCACGATCCGCGTCGGCGGCGGCACGGCAATCATGCCGCGGCTGGCGCCGGTGCTGTATGAGTTCGTCGAGCTGGACAACGGCGACTACCTCAAGATCGCCGAGGCCGTCTTCCGCATCTTCGACCGCCAGGACTTCCTGCGTGTCAATCGTGCCCGCGCGCGCATCAAGGTCCTGGTCGACAAGATCGGGATCGATGCCTTCCGCGAGATGGTCGAGGAGGAGATCGCGGGCGACTGGGTCGCCGAGCGCGACTTCAGCATCGACGGGATCCTCTTCGAGCACGACGAGCAGGAGCACGCTCCGGCCAAGCCGGCCGGCTCCGGCTCGCCCAACGGCGACCAGCGCGAGTTCAGCCGCTTCGAGTACAGCAACGTCCAGCGCCAGCGCCAGGAGGGCTTCTCGACCGTCGAGGTCACGGTCCCGCGTGGCGACGTGACCCCGGAGCAGCTGTCCGGTCTGGCTCAGATCATGCGCGAGTTCACCGGCGGTTACGCCCGCACCACCGCGCACCAGAATCTCGTCCTGCGCTGGGTTCGCGACGAAGCGGTCTACGACGTCTGGAACCGTCTCAAGGAGCTGGACCTCGGCGACGCCGGCGCCGACGAGATCACCGACGTCGTCAGCTGCCCCGGCACCGACTCGTGCAAGCTCGGGATCACCAGCTCGATGGGCCTGAACCACGCCGTCCACGAGCGCCTGCTCGAGATGGACATCGATGATCCGCTGACGCGCAAGATCCACATCAAGATGAGCGGTTGCCCCAACGGCTGCAGCCAGCATCACCTGGCCACGATCGGCTTCTACGGCGCATCGATCAAGGTTGGAGAGCACGCGATCCCCGCTTACATCCCACACATCGCCGGTTCGTACGAGAACGGCGAGGTGCGGTTCGGCGAGCGGCTCAAGAGCCGCCTGCCTGCCAAGCGCGTGCCCGATGCCGTCGAGCGTTGGATCCGGTTCTACGAATCCGACCGCGAGCCCGGCGAGGAGTTCAACGCATTTGCCGCGCGCGTCGGTGTGGCTGCCTTCGAGCAGCGCGTCAAGGATCTTGCGATGCCGGTGGAGTTCTCCCTTGAAAACATGAGCTACTTCATCGACTGGACCAAGAACCAGCCGTTTCAGGTAGAGCGCGGTGAGGGCGAATGTGCAGTTTGAGAGAAACTCAAGTCCGGTTAATCCCTTTCCTACCGGTAACCTGAACATCCGTAGTGTCCGCCACCACCCCTGAACTTGAGCACGCCACCGCTCAGGAAGTGCTCGCGTATGGCGTTGAGCGCTTCCATCCGCGACTGAAGACCGCCTGCTCCTTCCAGAAGGAGGAGACAGTGCTGGCGCACATGCTCAGCGAGATCGCCCCCGAGGCGAAGCTTTTCACGATCGACACCGGGGTTCTGTTCCCTGAGACGCTTGCGACCTGGAAGCGCTTCGAGGAGCGCTTCGGCCTCGACATCGAGGTGATCGATGCCTCCAGTCCTGGAGCGCCCTGGACGCGCGAGAACTGCTGTGGGCAGGCCAAGGTCGACGGACTTGAGCAGGCACTCGCCGGCGTCGAGGCGTGGGTCACCGGGATCCGTCGCGAGCAGTCGCCGACGCGTGCGGACTCCGCCAAGTTCGAACCCGACGAGAAGCGGGGAATCTGGAAGCTGAATCCGCTCGCCGACTGGAGCGACAAGGACGTTTGGGAGTACATCTTCAAGTACGAGCTCCCATACAACCCTCTTCATGACCATGGCTACGATTCGATCGGCTGTGCTTCGTGCACGCTCCCAGGCAGCGGCCGCGACGGTCGCTGGGCGGGCGATGACAAGACGGAGTGCGGCATCCATCTCTGATGAGCGCCCACGCTGAACACGACGTGACCCAAGCGACCAAATACGAGCTCTCGCACCTGCAGACGCTCGAGTCGGAGTCGATCTTCATCATGCGTGAGGTCGCCGCCCAGTTCGAGCGCCCTGTGCTGCTGTTCAGCGGCGGCAAGGATTCGATCGTTCTCATGCGTCTGGCCGAGAAGGCGTTCCGCCCTGGACGCTTCCCGTTCCCGGTGATGCACGTGGACACTGGCCACAACTTTCCCGAGGTGATCGAGTTTCGTGACCGCCTCGTCCAGCAGTTGGGCGAGCGGCTGATCGTCGCCAACGTGCAGGACTCGATCGACGAGGGCCGCGTGCGCGAGGAGACCGGTCCGCGCGCCTCGCGCAACCGGCTGCAAACCGTGACGTTGCTGGACGCGATCACCGAGCACGGCTTCGACGCCGCCTTCGGTGGCGCGCGCCGCGATGAGGAGCGCGCCCGTGCCAAGGAGCGCGTGTTCTCGTTCCGTGACGACTTCGGTCAGTGGGACCCGAAGAATCAGCGGCCAGAGCTCTGGTCGCTCTTCAACGGCCGCATCCGCAAGGGTGAACACGTGCGGGCGTTTCCGATCTCCAACTGGACCGAGATGGACGTCTGGCAGTACATCGCGCAGGAGCGGCTCAAGGTCCCGACGATCTATTACGCGCACACACGCGAGGTGTTCGAGCGCGACAACATGCTGTACGCGCTGAATCCGCACATTCAGCTGATGGACGGCGAGGTTCCGTTCGAGGCCTCGGTCCGCTATCGCACTGTCGGCGACATGACCTGCACCGGCGCGGTTCGCTCGACCGCAGTCACGCTCCCAGACGTCGTCGCCGAGATCGCTGCCACGCGCATCACCGAGCGTGGCGAGACCCGTGCTGACGACCGCGTCACCGAGGCGGCCATGGAAGACCGCAAGCGTGAGGGCTACTTCTAGATGACGACGACGGCCATGCGCAGCGAGCTGCTGCGGATCGCGACGGCTGGATCCGTCGATGACGGTAAGTCGACGCTGATCGGGCGCTTGCTGCATGACACCAAGTCGATCCTCGAGGACCAGCTCGAGCACGTCGCCGAGACTTCCGAGCGTCGCGGCGACGGCTACCTGAACCTGGCGCTGCTGACCGACGGACTGCGCGCCGAGCGCGAGCAGGGCATCACGATCGACGTCGCCTATCGCTACTTCCAGACCGGCGCTGCCGCTGGCGCGGCCAGCATCAACGGCGATGGCGGCGCTGTGCCCGTCGAGACGTACGATGGCGGCTTCAGGGGCGGGCGCAAATTCATCATCGCGGACACGCCCGGCCACGAGCAGTACACGCGCAACATGGTCACGGGCGCCTCGACCGCCGACCTATCGATCGTGCTGGTCGATGCTCGCCTCGGTGTCAGCGAGCAGACCCGCCGGCATGCGTTCATCGCATCGCTGCTGCGGATCCCACACATCGTCGTGGCGGTCAACAAGATGGACCTGGTCGACTACTCCGAGAAGGTCTTCAACGAGATCGTCGCCGACTTCACCGACTGGGCGGCGCGCCTGCAGCTGGCCGACATCGTGTTCATCCCGATCTCGGCGCTGAAGGGCGACAACGTCGTCGAGCGCTCGGCGAACATGCCGTGGTATGAGGGGTCGTCGCTGCTCTACCACCTAGAGCACGTCGTCATCGCCACGGACCGCGACTTCGATGACGTGCGCTTCCCCGTCCAGTGGGTCGTCCGGCCGATGACTGACGAGCACCACGACTACCGTGGCTACGCGGGGCAGGTCGCCGCCGGCGTGATTCGTCCGGGCAGCGAGGTGACCGTCCTGCCGAGCGGCCGTAAGACGAAGGTCAAGTCGATCGACACCTACGACGGCGAGCTCGATGTGGCATTCCCGACGATGTCGGTGACCCTGCGGCTCGAGGACGACATCGACATCTCGCGCGGCGACATGATCGTCGACGCCGATGAAGCGCCGACGGTCGCGCGTGAGTTTGAGGCGATGATCTGTTGGATGAGCGAGGAGCCGATGCGGCCCGGTGGGCGTTACGCGATCCATCACACCACGCGCTCGGCCAAGGCCATCGTCGACAAGCTCGAGTACCGCGTCGACGTCAACTCGCTCGAGCGCGACCAAGAGGCGAGCGAGCTCTCGCTCAACGAGATCGGCCGTGTGCACCTACGCAGCTCGGCCCCACTGGTCGTCGACCCGTACTCACGCAATCGCACGACCGGCAGCTTCATCCTGATCGACGAGTCGACCAACGACACCGTCGGCGCCGGGATGATCCGTTCAGGGCGCTAGACCGTCCCGGGCGGTACTCGACTAACTTCACGCCGGTGAACCGGCCTGCTGAGCCTGATGCTTCGGCGTGGGGGGAGAAACCCACCGTCGCCGTGGGCTTCTCCCCCCACGTGCGAGCCGACGTGGTGGCAGTCGCGATCCCCGTGATCGCTGGCGCCATCGCCGCGGCGATCGAGCTCGGCCCCCGCAGCCTCTGGCTCGACGAGGCCTCAACCTTCTCGATCGTCTCCCAACACGGTTCGGCGCTGTGGCACGGGATCAAGGGCGACGGCGGCAACCAACTCGCGTACTACCTGCTGATGCACTTCGTGGTCGCGTGGTTCGGCCACGCGGCCTGGGTCATGCGGCTGCCATCGGTGCTGGCGACCGCGGTGACCGGGGGCTTGGTGGCGGCGATCGCGCTCCGCCTCTTCGACAACAGACGGATTGCGGTTGCGGCAGGCCTGCTCACTGTGATCAGTGTCTCGCTCGTCTACTGGGGTCAGAATGCCCGCGGCTACGCGATCCTGGTGACCCTCAGCGTCGGCTCGTTCCTGGCGCTGATCGCGATCCTGGAGACCCCAGCTGATCGTTCACCGTCGCGCGGCGCCGTGATCGCCTACGTGCTGACGACGCTCGCGGCGCTGTACGTCGGCTACGACGTGGCGCTGCTGATCCCCGCTCAGTTGGCGCTCTTGCTCCTGTTCCGCGAGCGTGCGCGGCTCGTGATCGGCTGCCTGGCGCTCGTGCTGGTGCTGTGCGTGCCGCTGCTGGTACTGGCAGAAGAGCGTGGCTCCGGGCAGCTCTTCTGGGTCACGCCGCTGAGCTGGAGGGTCGCTTATCAGGCCGCGGTGACGCTGCTGTCGGCCGGGGCTCCGCCGAACTTCCACAATACGTCGACGACGGTGGCGGCTGCGATCGTGACGGCGCTGGCGGTCCTGGCGGCGATTGTCGTAGCGGCGCGGGCAGCGTTGCCGGCGCGGCGCCGCCCGGGGTCATGGCCGGTGCTGCTCCTGCTGTCCTGGGTTGTCGTCCCAACAGTGCTCACGCTGGTCGTCTACGCCGCCGGCGAGCCGATCGAGCTTTCGCGCGTCACGATCCTGGTGATGCCGGCGCTTGGGCTACTGCTTGGCTGGCTGCTGCTGCGCCCTGGGGTAGTTCCCGCGCTCGGCCTGGCCGCCCTGGCGGTGCTGCTGGCCTTACGGCTGCTGCAGCTGATCCCGAGCTACGGCGTCTCGCCCGAGCCGTGGGACGCGGCCACCGCCTACGTGCTCGCCTCGACCCCGGCCGATCAGTCGGCCTGCCTCGTCTTCTATCCCCAGGACGGGCGCGAGCCGTTCGACTATTACCTGCGCGCCTTCAGGCCATCCGCAGCGTCGGATCCGGCGCCGAGTCTGCGGCCGATCCTGCCGAGCCTCGCGTGGACCACTGTCAAGCCGTTCGTCGAGGTCTACGGCACCATCGGTGCGGGCCAGCTGGCCCGCACCGCGCAAACATGCCAGCGCCTCTGGCTGATCGGTAGTCACGAGGGCCAGGCGCACGGAACCTCGGAGTCACGCGCCAACCTCACGCGGTATCTGCAACTGGAGCACGAGCTGCGCCGCCTCTACCCGCACACGAGCCTGCGCAGCTTCGGCTGGGCGTCGCCGATCCACGTCCGGCTGCTGTACAGGTGAGTTATGGCCTCAGCCAGATGCCAACGTATGTCAGTGGCGTCATCACGAGCGTGGTGGCGACACCCCATGCGAGTGCTCGCCTGTAGCCACGTTCGGTCAGTACCGCGCCGACCGCCATCACGACCGGAAACGCGAGGATCAGCAGCCGCGGGTTCGGTGGGGTCTTGGCCGAGGTCAGCGCCAGAACCGCGACGCAGATGGTCCACACCCAGGCGGTCAGCGGCACACGCTGGCGGTGCTCCCAAAGCAGCTTGAACCCCCAGAGCAGGAAGACCGTGCCAAGCAGCGCGGCGACTCCGTTGAGGTCGATTCCCCCGGGTCCGTGGTCGCCGACGCCGGAGATGAATAGCTGGCGGATGAACGAGCCGAACACTCGTGGGATCGCGAACGGCGTCGAAGACTCGGACCATTCGATGTGTTGAGCCGTGTAGTCGGCCAACGGCGAGCCGGTCCAGAACCAGAGGAAGATCCCAAACCCGATCGCACCGAGTGGCGACAGGATCGGCGCGATCAACGACCTTCGCGCCTCACGGTCATGCCAGCCACGCTTGCGGATCTCGCTCGCGGCAGCGACGGCACACATCGGGACCGCAGCCAATGCGACAGGAGCGATGGCTGTCGACAAGCCGCAGAGCAGGCCGGCGCTGGCCCAGCGCTTGCGCTGCAAGAGGATCATCGCGCCCGAGATCAACGCGAGCTGAAGGCCCTCGGTGTAGACCATCGAGAACACGATGGTGCCGGGGAAGAAGCACCAGAAGACCAGTGCCCGGCGTGCACGGGCCTCGCCCCACCATTCCGCGGCGAGTTGTCCAATCAGGACGGTCGCGATGAAACCGCTGATAAGCGAGATCAGCAGGCCGGCGCCGAGGTTGCCGATCTGGGTGACGTGCGCGACCACCCACATGAGCAGCGGGTACAGCGGCATGAACCCGAGCGTCTGGTACTGGCCCGCGTGCTGGTTGATCCAGGTTTCGTACCAGTGGGCTGTGGTCTGCAGATACCAGAAGCCGTCCCAGTTCGACAGCTCGCTACCGAGGATCACGTGCTGGATCGGCGCCTCGATGCCTGCGATCAGCAGGAACAGCAACCGCGATGCGATGTACAGGTAGAGCGTGTAGCGGACCCTTGAAGCGCCGCTCAGGCTGACCTTGATCGCTTCCAGGTTCCAGCGGCGCGCGTGGCCCGGATGCGCCTCCGGAAGCGTCGTCACACGGAGCATTTTAGGGCGCGTTGACGCCGAATCGGCCCCCCGCCGGCGAGTCAATCATTTCGCGAGGGTCGCTAGAGTCCGGCGCCGCATGTTCACAAAGATTTTGATCGCGAACCGTGGCGAGATCGCGGTACGCATTATTCGCGCCTGTGAGGAGCTGGGAATCGCGACGGTTGCGGTCTACTCCGAGCTCGATCGCGACGCCCCTCATGTCAGGCGTGCCGATGAGGCGTTTCTGCTCGGTCCCGGCCCGGCGAGTGAGAGCTACCTCGATATCGAGAAGCTGATCGATGTCGTCGAGCGCTCGGGGGCAGAGGCGGTGCATCCCGGGTACGGGTTCCTGGCGGAGAACGCCGGGTTCGCGGCGGTCCTCGAGGAGCGGGGGATCACGTTCATCGGGCCGTCCGCCAGCGCGATCGACGCGATGGGGTCGAAGACCAAGGCGCGCGAACTGATGGCCGCAGCCGGCGTGCCGATCGTCCCCGGCACGACTGAGCCTGTCGACACGGTGGACGACGCGCGCCGGATCATCGGTGAGTCGATCGGCTACCCGGTCGCGGTCAAGGCAGCGGGTGGCGGTGGCGGCAAGGGCTTCCGCGTGGCTTTGAGTGAGGCGGAGCTCGCCGATGCGTTTGAGGGCGCCGCGCGTGAGGGTGAGAAGTTCTTCTCCGATCCGACCGTCTACCTGGAGCGCTATCTGCCCGATCCGCGTCATGTCGAGGTCCAGATCCTGGCTGACAAGCATGGCAACGTGATCCATCTGGGCGAGCGCGACTGCTCGTTGCAGCGCCGGCACCAGAAGCTGATCGAGGAGGCACCGGCCCCGGCGGTTGAGGCGATCCCGGGGCTGCGCGCGAAGATCGGCAAGATCGGTACCGACGCCGCGGCCGCCGTGGCCTACTCGGGCGCGGGCACGATCGAAGGCCTGCTCCAGGACGGCGAGTACTTCTTCCTGGAGATGAACACGCGCGTCCAGGTCGAGCACTGCGTGACCGAGATGGTCACGGGCATCGACATCGTCAAAGAGGGCATCCGTGTCGCCGCCGGCGAGCCGCTGTCGATCTCGCAGGAGGACGTGGTGATGCGCGGGCACGCGATCGAGTGCCGCATCAACGCCGAGGACGCCTCGAAGAACTTCGCGCCGGCGCCTGGCCGGATCGGCGCCTACCGCGAGCCTGCGGGCCCCGGTGTACGCGTCGATTCGGGTGTCGGTCCCGGCTCAGAGGTCTCACCGATGTATGACCCGATGATCGCCAAGCTGATCGTCTGGGACAGCGATCGCGACGCTGCCACGCGCCGGATGGTGCGGGCCCTCGGCGAGTATGAGATCGGTGAGCTCAAGACGCTTTTGCCGTTTCACACGGCGATCCTGCAGACCGGGCAGTGGGCAAATGCGGAGACCTGCCGTGACCTGATCGAGGATCGCGCCTGGCTGAAGACGCTCGCGGTCGCGCCGTCGGAACCGGCGGCGCCCGAGGGCGAGCCGGCGACCGTCACCCAGGACTACACCGTCGAGGTCTCCGGTAAGCGGTTCGAGGTCAAGGTCGTGGGTTCCGCCGCCGCTACTGGCTTGCTTGCCAGCAGCGGCGCTGCGGCCGCGTCCACCAACTCCCGCGCTCCTGGACGGGCCCCGCGGCGCGCAGCGCGTTCCTCGGGCTCGACCAACGGTGCCGGCGACACGCTCAGCTCGCCACTGCAGGGGACCGTCTTCAAAGTTGCCGTCGAGCAGGGCGCGAGCGTCGAGGAGGGCGCACTGATCTGCGTCATCGAGGCGATGAAGATGGAGAACGAGATCACCGCCCACAAGTCCGGCGTCGTCGTGCAGCTCCCAGTCGCCGTCGGTGCGGCCGTATCCACGGGCGACATCCTCGCCGTGATCGCTTCCGAGTAACGCCGCAATCGGCGGCCAGCCGCGCGCCGCTACTCATCGGTGTGTGGAAGAACAGTTAACCGGTGAATTAGCGTTTCTACCGTGCAAGGAGGCACGGAGCACATACGCGACGACCTGACGTGTCCGGTCGTCGTCGACTTGTCCGGAGGGCTGGTCTGGGATGGAAGCATCCCCGACCCGGCGATGGCTGTGCCGATACGGCTGGCGCCGAAGCCACGCGACGGCAAGCCTGAAGTCGGACAGTCGGGTGCTAGCTTCCACGCACTTGCGCGCCCTCGCCGTACATGAAGATGTGATCGTCGTCGTCTCCGGCGTGTGGCAGACGACGTGCGCGGCTGTGCGCTCGGGAGACGAGGGGTTCGTGATCGACTCGCCGGTCATGCCCGAGGAGCTCGAGGCGCTGCCGGCCCTGTTCGAGCAGACCGGCTTCCCCGTCAGCGGCCTGCTTGCCACCCATGCCGATTGGGATCATCTGCTCGGCAGGCTTGCGTTCCCGGATCACTCGCTTGGCGTTGGGGAGGCATCGGCCGCGCGACTGAACACCGAGCTCGGAGCGCCGCAGCGCCGCCTGCGCGAGTTCGACGCGGAGTGGTATGTGGATGGGCGCAAGCCGCTCGGCCTGGCCGAGTTTCAGGCGCTGCCGACGCCCGGCCGCATCTCGATCGGCTCGGAGACGGTGAACGAGCTCGAGGTCCACCCGACCGACGGCCATACTGCAGACGGCGTCGCCTTCTGGGTTCCCTGGGCCGAGGTGCTGATCTGCGGCGACTATCTCTCGCCGGTGGAGATCCCGATGATCTCGGCCGACAACGGCGGCTCGATGGAGGCCTATCGGGAGACGCTCTTTCGGCTGTCGCCGCTCGTCAACAACGCCGCCACCATCGTTCCCGGCCACGGCGCGCCGCTCACCAGTGAGCGCGCCCTCGAGATCCTCGCCGAGGACCTCGCCTACCTGAACGCGCTCGCCTCCGGCGAGGATGCGGAGCTTCCGGTGGGGCGGCGGTCCGTCGCTCAGAAGCGGATCCACGAGCGCAACCTCGCGTCACTCTGAGACGTCCAGCGCCGCCCGGCTATGGCGCTGGCGTTGCCGGCTCACGGATTGCAAAGCGCGGGATGAACACATGCGCCAGCGGCCCGATCGCAAGCGCATATAGGACTGTCCCGATCCCGACCGAACCTCCCAGTGCCCAGCCGATGGCGAACACGGTCAGCTCGATGCAGGTGCGCACGACGCGGATCGAGCGCCCCCGCGCAGCCCACCCGGTCATCAGCCCGTCACGCGGACCTGGGCCGAGTCCTGCGCCGATATAGGAGCCCGTGGCGAGTCCGTTAAGGAACACGCCGCCGACCATCAGGAGGTAGCGGAGCGCCAGTCCATGCGGCACGTGGAACAGCACCAGCATGAGGTCGATCACCGGGCCGATGATGAGGGCGTTGCTCACGGTGCCGAAGCCTGGACGCTGGTGCAACGGCACCCACAGCAGCAGCACGAGTCCGCTCACGATCAGTGCCCAGGTGCCGACACCGAGCCCGATGCGGCGCGAAAGCCCCTGGTGCAGCACGTCCCAGGGGTCGACGCCGAGCCCACCCAGGAGCAGCATCGAGTCGCTGACGCCGTAGAGCACCAGGCCCGCGTACAGCTGGCTCAGCCTGCGTACGCGCGGCGGTGGAGGACCTCTCAGCCGACGTCGAGCAGCTTGGCCGCTTCGCGGAGCGTCTTGACCTCCGCGTCGGGCTTCTTCTGGTTCGCCTCGAGGACCTCGCCGTGGCGATTGACCCAGATAACCGGGATCTTCTTCTTGATGCACGGCTCGACGTCGTGGTAGTAGCTCGCGGCGACGTGGACCCAGCCCTTCTTGCCGCCGATCCGGCGCTCGCACTCGGTGAAGTGCGCCGGATCCGGCTTGTAGGAGCGGACCTGCTGCGCGGTCACGACCAAGTCGAAGTCGAGCGGGATGTGGCGCCGTGTCTGGCCCAGAAGCTTGTCGTCGATGTTCGAGATCAGGCCGATGCTGTACTTCTTGGCGATCTTCTGGAGCACCGGGTTGGTCTCCTTGAAGGCGGGCCAGCGCTGCACCGAGTCGGGCAGGAAGCCGGCGCGCGAAGGCTCGAGCGGCCACCCGACGTCTTTGGCGATCTGGATCGCGGTGCGACGCAGCACCTCCGCGTAGAGCTCGTACGAACCCGCCTGAATCTGCTGCTGGACCGAGTGGAACAGCGGGATGATCTCGTTTGGATCGAGCGTGAAGCCGTCACGCTCGGCCTCCTTGGCGAACGCTTCAGACGCCCCGGTCTCCCAGTCGATCAGGGTGCCGTATACGTCAAAGGTGACGAAAGTGATCTGTTTGGGAATGGCCATGGACAGGCCATGATGCCATTTTTGCGCCGTTCCTGATCGCGCGGCTCACCGCGCGAATCCAATGGCTGAACAGCGCGCAGCGGCCCTGGGGCCTGTGAGACGGACTTTCCAATAGATTCCGTTACATGGACCTGCTCGAATATCAAGGCAAGCAGCTGTTCGCGCGGCACGGCGTCCCGGTGCCATCGGGCAAGCCCGCTCGGACGGTGGAGGAAGCGGTGGCGGCCGCGGAGGAGATCGGCTATCCGTGCGCCATCAAGGCGCAGGTGCAGATCGGCGGTCGCGGGAAGCTCGGCGGCATCAAGATCGCCAAGGACAAGGAAGAGGCCCGCCGGCAGGCGGGCGCGATCCTCGGAATGGACATCCGCGGGCTCACCGTCTACGAACTCTGGATCGAGGGCGCGTCGGAGATCGCGTCTGAGTACTACGCGTCGGTGGTGTTCGACCGCAGCGCGAAGGCGCCGCTGGTGATGCTCTCGACCAAGGGCGGCATGGACATCGAGGCAGTCGCCGCAGAGGACCCGGACGCGCTCGCGCGTCTCCACGTCGACCCGCTGCTCGGCTTTCAGGACTTCCATGGACGCCGCCTGGCATTCGAGGCCGGCGTCGACGCCGATGTCGTGCGGCCGGTCGGCGCAATGCTCGCGAAGCTCTACAACACGTTCGTCGCCGAGGAGGCGACGCTGGTCGAGGTCAACCCGCTGATCATCACGCCGGACCGCGACGTCAAGGCGCTCGACGCGAAGGTCACGCTCGACAACAACTCGCTGTTCCGCCATCCCGAGAACGCGGAGCTCCGTGACCTCTCTGCCGAGGATCCGCAGGAGCGCATGGCTCACGAGCGCGGTCTCACGTACGTCAAGCTCGACGGGAACATCGGCATCCTCGGCAACGGTGCCGGGCTCGTCATGTCGACGCTCGACGTGGTCAAGGGCGCCGGCGGTGAGCCTGCGAACTTCCTCGACGCCGGCGGCGGCTCCAAGGCCGACGTGATCGTCAGCGCGGTCGAGGTGATCCTCTCCGACCCGAAGGTCAAGGCGGTGCTGTTCAACATCTTCGGCGGCATCACGCGCTGCGACGAGGTCGCGCGCGGGCTGATCGAGGCGTTCGAGATCGTCAAGCCGCAGGTGCCGTTCGTCGTGCGCCTGGACGGGACCAACGACAAGGAGGGCCGTGCGCTGCTGGCCGAAGCCGACCTGCCGGGTGTGTACGCAGAGGCGACGATGGACGGGGCCGCCGCGAAGGTCGTTCAACTCGTAACCCAGCCCGCCTCCCTCCGATGAGCATTCTGATCGACACGAACACGCGCCTCGTCACCGCCGGCATCACCGGCAGCGAGGGGACCTTCCACACGCTTCGCAACCGTGACTACGGCACCAGCGTCGTGGCCGGGGTGACCCCTGGGAAGGGCGGTCAGAACGTCGATGGCATTCCGGTGTTCAACACCCTCGAGGAGGCCGTCGACAAGCAGGGCGCCAACACCGCGATGATCTTCGTACCGCCGCGGTTCGCCGCGGACTCGATCCTCGAGGCCGAGGACGCCGGGATCGAGTTGATCATCGCGATCACCGAGGGCATTCCCGCCCACGACGAGCTGCGCGTCTTCCAGATCATCAAGAAGAACGGGCGCTCACGACTGGTCGGCCCCAACTGCCCGGGGATTCTGTCGCCGGGTAAGGCCAACGTCGGCATCATTCCGGCCGCGTTCTTCAAGGAGGGCAACGTCGGCGTCGTCTCCCGCTCCGGCACGCTGACCTACCAGGTCGGCAACGAACTCGCCCAGCAGGGATTCGGCAACTCGACGATCGTCGGTATCGGTGGCGACCCCGTCCCAGGTACCGACTTCATCGACGTGCTCCGCATGTTCCAGGACGATCCCGAGACCGAGCTGATCGTCATGTGCGGCGAGATCGGCGGCGACGCCGAGGAGCGCGCAGCCGACTTCATCGCCGAGTACGTGACCAAGCCGGTGGTTGGCTACATCGCCGGCTTCACGGCACCTCCGGGCAAGCAGATGGGCCATGCCGGCGCGATCGTGTCGGGCTCCTCTGGAGGTGCAGCGGCGAAGGCCGCCGCGCTTGAAGCGAAGGGCGTCGAGGTGGGGCGGACGCCCACCCAGGTCGCCGAGATCGCGATGGCTAAGCTGAGGCTATGACCTCAGCGAAGGCGACGACCTCAGCCAAGCCGATCTCGTTCGCGCGCGGCGCACCTTCGATCGACATCGTCGACGTCGAGGGCCTGAAGGCTGCCGCCCAGGCTGCCTTCACCGCTGACCCGGCGGGTCTGACCGGCTATGGCACCTCCGTCGGCTACCTGCCGTTGCGCGAGTGGATCGCGGACAAGCATGGCGTCGCGCCCGAGAACGTGGTTGTGACCAACGGCTCGATGCAGGCCGATGCGTTCCTATTCGATGCGCTGGTTGCCGATGGCGACACCGTGATCGTCGAGCTGCCGACGTACGACCGCACGCTGCTCTCGCTTCGTAACCGCGGTGCTGACGTGCGCATGGTCGAGCTCGAGCCCGACGGGATCGACGTCGCGGCGTTGGAGCGCGTGTTGGTCGCCGGCGCGCGGCCCAAGCTCGCCCACATCATTCCCAACTTCCAAAATCCCGCCGGCTACACACTCTCGCTGTCCAAGCGCGAGCGGCTGCTCGAGCTTGCCCGCGAGTACGACTTCGTCGTTTTCGAGGATGATCCGTACGTCGAGCTGCGCTTCACCGGTGACCGGCTGCCGACGATGATCTCGATGGATCCGGAGAACGTCGTCTACGCATCGTCCTTCTCCAAGACCGTCGCGCCCGGTATTCGCGTCGGCTACCTGGTCGGACCGCGCCCGATGATCGCCAAGGTCGAGAAGCTCGCGACCGGCACATACATCTCGCCCAACATGGTCGCCCAGGGCATCGTCAACCAGTTCGCTCGCTCCGGCTCGATCGACAGCTCGGTCGAGACCGTGAAGAACGCCCTGCGCGAGCGCGTCGATGTGTTGTCCACGGCGCTCGCACGCGAAATCCCCGACGCTCGTTTCATCGCCCCCGAGGGGGGTTACTTCATGTGGGTCGAGTTGCCGCGCGGCACCGACGTCGACGCGCTGTTCGATGCTGCCGCCCAACGCAGCGTCCAGTTCGTCAAGGGCACCGACTTCGTCCTCGAGGGTTACGAGTCCACTCTCCGCCTCGCCTACTCCGGTGTCACGCCGCCGGAGATTGCGGAGGGCGTGTCGCGGTTGGCGGAGGCCTACCGCGAAGTTACAGCTGCCGCAGTCGCCTAACGCTCTGTTGCGTCCTGGCGGCGGCCTCTGCGGACCGCCTTTCCAAAACGCGATTTTGCGTTATAACCACGCCGTTATAACGCAAAATCGCGTTTTGAAGGTGGGCATTCGCGCTCGATCGCGCGGGACTATCGGCGCTTGCTCGCGGACTATCGGCGCTTGCTCGCGGACGGTCGGGGCTTGCTCGCGGACGACCGGGCGCGTGCTTGCGAGACGGTCGGGCTAGCGGCCGTAGCGGCCCTGGCCCAACACGAGCTGCTCGGGCAGCGCGATCCGCGGCGGCGGCGATGGGTTGGCCGTCACCGAGACCGTCTCGGCGACGCTGATCGTCACGGTCGCAGGGCCGTCCGGGCCGGTGACGGTGATCTCCTCGTCGTCCTTGGCGGTGATCTCGCCGGTCAGCCCCGGTGCGATGCCGCTCCCCATGAGGTAGCGGAGGATGTCCTCGGCCTCATTCTCTAGTCGCAGGATCGTGACCTTGGCGCCGAGCGCGCAATCGCCCAAGGGTACCCCGTCGATACGCTCGCCGACGCGAATCGGATGACCGTGGGGGCAGGTCAGCGCGTCGCCGACGCTGCTGCGGACGTAGGCCTCGAAGCGCGGCGTCATCGCGTGCTCGAGGTGCTCAGCCTCCTCGTGCACCTCGTCCCATGGCACACCGACCACATCGGTCAGGAAGCGCTCGATCGTACGGTGGCGGCTGACGATCTCCTCGGCGTCGGCGCGACCCGAGTCCGTGAACGTGATCGTTCGGTCGGGGTCGCGGCTGATATAGCCGTCACGCTCGAGCCGGCCTAGCATCTCCGACACTGTCGGCGCCGACAGGCGCATCGCCCGCGCGATGTTCGCGGCCGTCATCGGCAGCCCGGCTTCGAACAGCCAGAACAGCGTCTGGAGGTACTCCTCTTCGGCGTCCGTGGCGTGCGGCTTCTCGGCAGACATGAGCGCTGATGCTAGCTACTAGGATCAGCGCCCATGGACTTGCCCCTGGAACCGCCGATTGAGCCGCAGCTCGCCCGCGGCAAGCCGGAACTTCCGGTGGGTGAGCAGTGGGCTTACGAGCCTAAGTACGACGGCTTCAGGGCGCTCGCGTTCGTCGACGGCGAACAGCTGCTGCTGCAGTCACGCGGCGCCAAGCCCTTGGAGCGGTACTTCCCGGAACTGCGCTTTCCGGCCGGGCGCTACGTGTTGGATGGGGAGATCGTGATCGACGGCGATGCCGAGTCGAATGAGCCCGAGGACTTCGATGCGCTCTCGCAGCGGATCCATCCCGCCGCGTCGCGGATCGCCCTGCTCGCGGAGCAGACGCCGGCGCGCTACATCGCTTTCGACCTGCTGGCAACCGACGACGAGGTGCTGCTCTCGCAGCCGTTCGCCGTGCGGCGCCGACGGCTTGAGGAGCTTGCGCTGCAGGACATCGCGCTGGCGCCGATCGTGACCAGCGCGTCCGACGCCGAGCCTTGGTTGCGCCAAACCGAGGGGGTCGTCGCCAAGGACACGACCGCTGCCTACGCTCCGGGCAAGCGCACGGCGATGGTCAAGGTCAAGCGCAAGCGCACGCTCGACGCCGTCGTCGCCGGCTACCGCCCGGGCAAGGACGCAGGGACCGTCGGTTCCCTGATCCTCGGTCTTTACGACCCCGCCGGTGGGCTGCGAATCGTCGGGCACTGCTCCGGCATCAAGCCCGCTGAGAAGCAGGCGCTGCGCGAGCGTCTGATCCCGTTTGAGACCGGTACGCGCGGACGTGGCGACCCGAGCCGCTGGAAGAACGAGAAGGAGCTCGAATGGATCGAGCTGGTGCCCGAGCTGGTCGTTGAGGTCAGCTTCGACCAGTCCAGCGGCGGCCGGATCCGCCATGGCACGAAGCTGCTCCGCTGGCGCGAGGACAAAGCGCCGGGGGAGTGCACGCTCGACCAGATGCAAGCGTGACGCCGCCTGCGCCGGTTCAGCGGAACCGGCTCAGGCGTTGAGGCGCTCATTCAGCCGGGCTTGCCGGCTCGATCTCGCCGGTCGGCATCCATTCGGCATAGCAGTTGCGCCCCCTGCGCTTGGCCTCGTAAAGGGCTAGGTCCACACACTTCATCGCTGTCTCCACGGACAGTGCACGGAGGCGCTCGAAACAGACCAGGCCGATGCTTGCGGTCACCCCAGTGACGACCGGCAGGCCATGCGTGATGCGACGAATGTGCTCGAGCAGCGACTCTGAAACGAGACTCGCGTATGGCGGACCGGCGTCCGGCAGCAGCACGGCGAACTCATCGCCGCCCAGACGGCCGATCACGTCTGTGGCGCGCAGCCGCTGGCGCAGACAGTCGGCGAGCGCGACGAGCAGATCGTCGCCGGCGCCGTGCCCGTACGCATCGTTGTGCTGCTTGAAATTGTCGAGGTCGAACATCAGCAATGCGCCGGTGACGCCGTAGCGCTGCGCGCGAGCGACGTGAGCAGTCATCTCACGGTCGAAGCCACGGCGGTTGAGAAGACCGGTGAGCGGATCGTGATCGGCCATGTGGCGCAGCTTCTCGACGTGCGCACGGCGTTCAGTGATGTCCTGAATCTGGCCGACCAAGTGCGACGGGGTGCCGTCGGGGCGTGTGATCAGCGAGACCGCGACCTCGGTCCAGATCGTGTGACCGTCCGCGTGGATGTAACGCTTTTCGCGTACGTGGTGCTTCTGCGCACCCGACAGGAGCGCCTGCGACACGGGCTCGTCGTCGCCGCGGTCGTCGGGGTGGGTCAGTTCCTGGAACTTCGTTGCGAGTAGTTCCTCGCGGGTGCGGCCGAAGATCTCGCAGAGCGCGCCGTTGACACGCAGCGGGTTGCTATCCAGGTCCACGATCACCATGCCGATCAAGGCCTCGTCGAAAGAACGCCGCATCTGCTCCTCGGCTAGGTGGCGAGCGGCCTGCTCGGCGCGCTCCTCGGTCACGTCCTGGGTGATCCCCAACAAGCGGCCCGGTTTTTCATCCTCACGCGGTATGTACTCGCCGCGAACGCGAAGGATCCTGACTTCCTCGGGATCGGCGAGGAAGCGTGCCTCGATCGTGAAGCCCGCCTCGCGGAAGAATGACCGGCGCACCAGTTCGTGGTCATCGGGATGCACGAGCTCGAGCAGTTCGTCGATCGTCGCGGGCGGCAGTGACGGGTCGCGCCTCAGCAGCCGGTAGTGCTCAGCCGACCAGTCGATGCGCCCGGTCAGGCGGTCCACCGCCCAGCTGCCGATGCGGCCGGCTGCCTGGGAGCTCTCGAGCAGGTGCTGCTGCTCGAACAGACGTAGGCGTGCGTTCACCTGGTCGGTGACGTCGCGGATGATCAGGCAGGCCTCGATCACGTTGCCGAAGGCGTCGGCGATCGGCGAGCCGGACATCGACATGATCACGGTGCGCCCGTCGCGCATCGTGCGTTCGACTTCGAACGCCTCGACGCTGTCGCCATGCAACACGCGATCTACGAATGCGACTTGCTCATGATGGTCTGAGTTCGGCACGAGCGCTTCTGCGGGCTTGCCGAGAACCTCACTCGCACTCCAGCCGAAGAGTTCCTCGGCGGCGGGGTTGAAGCGCGTGACCACGCGCTCGCGGTTGATCGTCAGGATCGCGTCGGACGAGAGTTCGATCATCGTCGCGAGCGGTCGGCTGCCGTCGTGAGCGCTTCGCACCAGTGCGTTGCGAAGCGAGCCCATGAGCCGGGTGGGCGAGAGATCGTCGCTACCACGGACCAGGCACTCCTGGGCTCCGAGCTCGAGCGTCGCGACGGAGGTGAGCTCATCGCCGCTCGATGTGAGGGCGATCAGGGCCGTGTCAGCCGTGGTCGAGCTGACCTGCGCCAGTTCGCGCATGTGTCCGGCGTTGCCGTCGCCGACATCCACGAACGTCAGCTCGGAAGGGAGTGTGCGCAGCGCCACCATGGCGTCGCTCGCAGATTGGACGACGTCGATCGAGAACGTGGCGCTGCCGATCGCACCCAGCGCGGCGCGCAGCTCCGCGACAACCGCGTCGGCTGCGCTGACGATCAGCACTCGAATTGTCGTCTCTCTGGTCATGGCTCCACCGCTGCTTCAGCTGCGCGATGAAGCACGCTGACCAAAGCGGTACACCGGATTAACGGTGCAAAAGCCCCGGAATTGCTGTTGCCGTGTAAGGAATCTGTCAGTTACGGCGAGCTCTGCTCGACTGGCTCCGCTTGGGCCCATCCGGCCGCTTTGCCAGCTGTGGTGGCCAGTGCAGCCGCCTCATTCCCAGTTCTCGGCGACCTTCCTCGACGGCTGTACACGGGGCGGCTCCCCCGGCATCTTGGGATAGTCCGGCGGGAAGTTCAGTTCTCCGCCCGGCATGGACTCCCATAGTTCAAGCAATGGATCGAGTGTGTAGGCGACCTCTTCCATCTCGGCCCAGGGGTCGCCGCCAGTGAGGTAATCGGGGACGGTGGTCAGGTTGAACTCAGCGGGGTCCGTGACGTCGGCCAACTGACTCCACGTCATGGGTGTGCTCACCGGCGCGCCTGGCCTCGGTCTCAAGCTCCATGGGCTCGCGATGGTCCGGTCTCTGTTGTTCTGGTTGAAGTCCAAAAAGATGCGGGCGCCCCGCTCTTCCTTCCACCAGCTCGTCGTTGCACCTCGGTCGCGGCCTTCCAGTGCCCGTCCGAAGCCGATTGCGGCGTGCCGGACCTCCTCGAACGTCCACTTGGGTTGGATGCGAAGATAGATGTGAATGCCCCGGTTGCCGCTTGTCTTCGGGTAGCCACGCAGGCCCAGCTCTTCAAGTAGTTCGCGCGCCACGTCAGCGACCCGTTGGGCATCGGTGAATGTGGTTTCCGGCTGGGGGTCCAGGTCGAGTCGTAGTTCGTCCGGGTGGTCTAGGTCGGGCAGCCGGACGGGCCATGGGTGGAGCGTGAGCGCTCCGATCTGGGCCGCCCACACGAGCGCGGCTGGCTCGGTGGGGCATAGCTCGTTCGCCGTCCGACCACTCGGGAACGTGATCGTGGCGGTCCGGATCCAGTCGGGGGCCCCTTTGGGCAGCCGCTTCTGATAGAAGCCGTCGCCGTCATCGCCGTAGCCGGTGGAGAGCCGCATTCCCTCGCGGTAGCCCTTTGGCCACCGCTCCAGCGTCGTCGGTCGCTCGCCGATTGCCCGCATCAAGGCGTCGCCGACGGTCGCAAAGTACTCACAAACCTGCAGCTTCGTGATCGCCGGAGTCCGCGCAGTGGCCTCGTAGATGATGCGGTCGGGACTGGTTATGCGGACCGCCCGTCCGGCGACCTCAAGCTCTACAGACTTATCGGCCATGCTCCCTGACAGGATGCCGTGGATGGCAAGTCATGCCGCAATCGGCGTCCCAACCGAGGTCCTGGTCGTGCCCGACGGCTACGACGGCATGTTCTCCGCTGAGCTCGTCGCCGGGGCCCTGCAGCGAGGGCTGGCTGCCAGCGGGCAGCCAGCCCTGGTGTCCACGCTCGCCGATCCGGCGTATGACCTGCAGATGCGTGCGGCGCGCGCCGTGGTCACCGGCATGGGCCGGATCGAGCGACGTAGCCTGGTCGGGACGGTCCTGTCCGAGGTCGCGACGCGCGCGCGGCAGGCGGGTGTGCCGTGCCACGCGGTCGTGGGACATAGCGCGCTCGATCTGTTCGATCTGCGGATCCTCGACCTGCAGCTGGTGCTCGAGGCGGGCACGCTTGCCGAGATCGAGGCGGCAGGCGCTGAGCTCGGCGCCGCGATCCTGGCCGACGTGGCGCTCGGCGCCTGAGCGCTTCGGCGCCTGGGCTTCTCAGTGCGCGAAGGCCTTGAGCGGCCCTCCCTTTCTCTGGGGAAGCGGACCGTCGAGCGCCTGGAGCGCGTCCGTCTCCTCGCGCACGTCGTTGAGCAGGGCGTCAGCCATGTCGAGCGTCATGCCGGCCCGCACGACGATCCGCATCACGTCCAGATCTTCGCGGTCCGCGGGGAATGTGTAGGCGGGTATCAGCCAGCCACGCCCGCGCACGTGCGCCGAGACGTCGAACACGGAGTAGTTGGTGACTTCGTCCTTGAGCGTGAAGGCGAACACCGGAAGCTCATCGCCCCTCGTCAGCAACCTGTATGGACCCATCTTCTCGATTTCCGAGGAGATCTTGATCGCCACGTCCTGTGCGTTCTGCATGATGCGGCGGTAACCCTCATGCCCGAGGCTCGTGAACATGAAGTACTGCGCGATCACCTCGCTGCCGGGTCGTGAGAAGTTGAGCGCGAACGTGGGCATCTGCCCGCCGAGGTAGTTCACGTTGAAGATCAGGTCCTTCGGCAACGCGTCCGGGTTGCGCCAGATCGCCCAGCCGACACCCGGATAGACGAGGCCATATTTGTGGCCTGAGGCGTTGATTGACCGCACTCGCGGGATCCGGAAGTCCCACTCCAGGTCGGGCTGCACGTAGGGCGCCACGAACCCGCCGGAGGCTGCATCGACGTGGAGTGGAATGTCCAGGCCGCTGCGCTCCTGCAGGTCATCGAGCGCCGTCGCGATCTCCTTGATCGGCTCGTAGCTGCCGTCGAAGGTCGAGCCGAGGATGCCGACGACCCCGATCGTGTTCTCGTCGCAGAGTGCCACTGCCTCCTCGGCGCCGAGCTGGAAACGGTCGCCCGTCATCGGCACCAGCCGCGGCTCGACGTCCCAGTAGCGCATGAACTTGTCCCAACAGACCTGGACGTTGATCCCGGCGACCAGGTTCGGTTTGTCGGTCGGCTTGCCGGCCGCTTGCATCTTCTCGCGCCAGCGCCACTTCATCGACAACCCGGCCAGCATCGCCGCCTCGCTCGAGCCGGTCGTCGAACAGCCGGTGGCCTGCTCATTGACGTCTGCGTGCCACAGGTTGGAGATCATGTTCACGCAGCGGGATTCGATCTCCGCGGTCTGCGGATACTCGTCCTTGTCGATGATGTTCTTGTCGGCCGTCTCGTCCATCAGCTTCCCGGCGATCGCCGGCATCCACGTCGTCACGAACGTCGCCAGGTTCAGGCGCGCCTGCCCATCGAGCAGCAGCCCGTTTGTCAGCAGGTCATACGTCATCTGCTCGCCGAGTCCGCGTTCCTCCATGCAGTGGATCGGCATCCGGGCGTTGGGCTCCTCGTCCTGGACCGCGGCCGTGGGCGGTGGCTGCCGCCGGTGCTTAGCGGCGGTGTGTGTGTGCAGCGCCATCTCGTTCTCCTCAGCTTGAGTCTGGTTCGGTTGCACCGCGCAGTGCGGCCAGGAAGCGGTCAAACGCCGGCCGGTCCCGAGCCGGGTAAAACGGATCATTCCCGTCACGGAGCATCGCCGACACCCTTTCCAGGTCGTAAAGGAGCGCGAGCTTGCCAGGCGGATCGTCCCACTCGCCGCTGTCGTACCGCTCGACCCACGCCGCTAATGCCGCAAGCGTCTCGACCTGGATCGGGTTCTCCCACCAGAGCGTGCGCACCGGCAGCATGTAGCGCTCGTGCAGCCGGCAGACATCGAGCCACAGATCCTCGAACCACTCGTGGCAGAGCTCGGGGTCCTCGACCGGCGGCCTCATGCGCGCGCCTCCGCCAGCCGCCGCAGACTTTTGTTCCCGAACCAGGTGCGCAGCTGCACACGCACCGGCGCCAGCCGCCCGTAGAGGAGCAGTGCGTGTCCGTCGGGCAGCTGCCGCAGCGCCTCGGGGGAGATGAGGGGCGTGCGGCGGCGCGCATAGGAGCGCGTCGTCCCGCCGCGTCCGGTCGTCCGGGTCAGCTCGCGCTGGTCCTGCTCCCCGGCCAGTCCGGAGAAGTAACGCAGCGTCTCGAGGTCCGCTACGCCAGGCAGCAGCATCCGCGCGCGATGGCTGTTCACGACGGTCTCGGCCTGCTGCCGGTAGCGGCTGCGGGCCTGGGCCAGGTCATGGAAGATCGAGATCAGCTGGATGTTGTGGCTCGGCGCCGTCGACGCGATCTCGGCCAGGTTCGGAAGCGGGGCCACGTTCCCGGCCTCGTCGAGGCAGACCAGCAACGGCCGCTCGAGCCGTCCCCCGTGCCGGTTGGCGAGCGTGTATGCCTCATCCACGATCTCGGAGAGCAGCGCGAGGAAGATCGGCCGCAGCAGTTTCGATGCCTTGGCGTCGCCGATCAGATACAGCGTCGAGTTCGACCTCAGCAGACGGTCTGCGGTGATCTCACAGCCGCGCGCGGAGCGTGCCACTCGCGTAAAGCGGTAGGCCCGCAGCAGCGCCTGTGCGGTGGCCTCGATCGAGGTGCGGGTGCGGTCGGCCTGTGTCTCGAAGGCTCGCACGGCGTCGTAGGCCGCCCGCCCGTCGAGGTGGTCCTGCTCGGTCGCTGCCATCGCCAGCAGGCCATCGAGTGAGGCGTCCAGCGCCCGCCTGCCCTGTCCGTACGCCCATGCCACGACCTGCTCGACGCCCCCGCCGGTGCGAGCCGCCGCGTACAGCAGCGGCGCCAGGCGCTGCTCGGCAGCGATCGCCCAGAAATCGCCACCCTCGACGGCGCGCTGATCGAGCTCGCCCGCGGCCGCCAGCCGCCACGCGACCTCGAGTGCGCCGTCCCAGGTCGTTGCTCGGTGCAGCGGTGACCAGGTCTGGCCGGGGACGCCCGCGAGCTCGAACGGGTCGAACACGAACGCCTCGCCGATCTGGCGCCGGCGCGCAAGTGTGGCCCCGAGCAGATCCGTCTTGATCGACGAAGCGACTGCCGGCCCCTGCCATTCGAGCAGGGCCGGGATCGCGAGCCCTGCCGACTTCCCGGACTGGGGTGGTCCGAAGGCGACCAGTGCGTGGCGGTGCTCCGCACGCAGCAGCCGCCCGCCGTGGTAGCCCAGGGCCAGCCGGCCCGCTGGCCGGCCGGCCCGACCGCGCCGTCCTCGCAGAACTGCGAGCTCACTCCACGAGGCCCAGCGTGCGCCGCCGTCCCCACGGCCGGGTCTCGAGCGTTCGCGCGCCAATGCGAACAGCGCCAAAGCCACTCCGAGCGCCGCCAGGGGCGCGAATTCACTCCGCATCGATCCGCATCCCCGTGTCGGTGTTCGTAAGCTGTCGCTCAGTCCGAGAGCGGTAGTGCTGCACGACGAACGAGCGCGAGCCGACGCGCCACAGGGCCTGCCCAGGCGTGAGCTGGGTCAGCAGACGCGCCTCCGTGACCGACAGCCCGAGCAGCTCGCGCGTCAGCCGGATCTGACTCTCGTCCTGGTGGTAGATGATTCGCGTCGACGCATCGGCGATCAGGCCTTCGGCGATGCGTGCCGCGCGCGAGCCGGCATCCCCCGCAGCCTGCAGGTCTCCGAGCTTGTGCAGCACGACCAGGTTCATCACGCCGAACTGCCGCGCGAGCTTGAAGTTCGACTGGAACCACTCGCCCAGCCCGGTGTGCTGGATGATCTTCCAGGACTCGTCGGCGACATTGATCAGCCGCTCGCGCCCAGGATTCTCGGCGGTACGGGCAAGCTGCGCGCTCATCCAGGCGGTTGCGCACGCCATCAGGATTCCGACCGCCGGCGAGTCGCGGACCGCGTGCAGGTCGAGCACCAGTAGCCGCGCGTCGAGGTCGAGCCCGGCGCTCGTGGGTCCGTCGAAGATGCCTTTGAGCGGGCCCTCGCAGAGATCCTGCAACGCGAGTGCGGCACGCCTGGAGTCGGCCGCGAGCAGTGCCGGGCTCGTCTGCAGGCGTGCGGCCATCTCGCCCGGAGGGTCGAACATGACAGCGCAGATCTCGGGGAGCGTCGGCTCCGAGCTGCGAGCCCTGACGGTGCGCAATGCCTCGCGTAGAGCTGCCGCCTCGACCTGCTCGAGCGGCTCGCCGATTGCCGTCGTAGCGATAGCCCGCAGCAGCTCGATCTGGGCGTGCTCCTCCGGGCGCGCGGAGAGCGGATTGAGCCGGACGCCTGCACCCGGCGCGAGCGAGATCGGCTGCACGCCCATTGCTGTGCAGAGCGGTCCGTACTCGCGCTTGACGTCGAGCACGAAGGCGCGGCGTCCGAACAAAAGCATTCGCCACAGCAGCGTCTTGACCAGCGCACTCTTGCCCTGGCCGAGCTTGCCGATCACGATCGCGTTCGGGTCGTCGAGCGTGCCCTCGTCGTAGAGCACCCACGGGTCGAAGCAGAACGCGCCGCCGCTGGCGTCGCGCCCGATGAACGCTCCGCGCCCGCCGAGCCCGCCGCCGGCCGTGAACGGGTAGATCGCCTGCGCGTGCCGCGTGGTGACGCGATGAGCGGGTCGGGTGGCGCTCATCTCAAGCCTCGCGCAAGCGGGAGCGTGAAGCTGAAGGCCTCCGCCTGCTGGCCGTACATGCGGCGCAGCTCCAACCGGGCCCGCGCTGCGTGCCGGTGGATCTCCGCACAGGCGCGCCGCAGTTCGCCCTCGTCGCGACCGCTGACGGTGACGAAACCGGCCAGGCGCACCTCGCCGTGGCCGGCGGCAAGCTCTGCCTCGCGCCGCGCTGCCGCCTCTTGGGCCTGGCGTTGGCGTGCCGTCTCGGATTGTCCGAAGCGGCGACGTAGCTCGCTGTCGGCGCGGTCGCGTGTGATTGCCGCCTCGACCTCGCGCGCGGACCGGTCAGGCGGCACCGGCTCGAACGTCACCGCGACCGTTCTGACCGTGCCAGAGTCGGCGAGCAGCGCATCCATGAACATCGGCGAGACTCCGACCCTTGGCCAGCCACTGATCCAGTAGGTGGCGTGGAAGGCTCCGTCGCAGCGGTAGTGATCCCAGGCCTCGACGGCAGCCATTGGCGCAGCGTCGTCGGGAGCGAACCTCGCGTGACTTTCACTGACCGCGTCCAGTGTCGCCAGCTCGGCGCGCGCGTATGGGTCAAATGCGGTCCGCAAGACGCGGGCCACCTGACCGGCGCTCAAGGCTCCGAGGACCTTGATCTCCGCTGTTTCGAGCCCGCGGGCGAGATGACCGACCTGTTCGACGACCTGCTCAGCTATGAGATCGCTACTGCCGTGCAGCCGCGATGTGTCGAGCTGGACGGCGAGCAGGATCTCGTGGTCGTGGGTTACCTGCGTGCTCTGCCCGATCAGCTCGAGATAGGACTCGACGATCGGGGACCCGCGCGGAGGAAGAGAGGGATCGCGGGCGGCGTGCAGCCAGCGTGCGAGCTCGTCGCCCTGCGCGGGCGCGGTGCGCTCGATCCACTGCAGTCGCCGGATCGGCGCATTGGCAGCAGTGGCGAGCACCGTTCCCCATTGGGCAAGACGCCGCTCCTGGACCTCAGGATCCAAGAGCGCAAACGACAGAGCGCGGCAAGCGAGCACTGCCGTCAGCAGCCGCCCGCGCCGCTCGGACAACGCGCCGACGACGCGCCGGCGGTGCTCCAGCGTCACGAGCTCCACATCGCGTAGCGCGTGTAGAGCCCGCGGTAGCTCCGGGACCTGTTCGCCTGGCCCGGCCACGCCGCTGTGGGGAAGTCGCGAGCGGAAGCGTCGGCGACCGGTGGCTGTCCGGGCGGTGAATGCGCAACCGATTGGAGCCCACTGCTCAGCCGTGCGTCCCGCGAGCGGAACGGTTGTAATCGCGACGGCAGCGGCGAGCAGCACGAACGCGACGAAAACGCCGGCACCGCCGCCGGCACGGTCGAGCAGCTCGACGTCGAGTGCGAGTGCGCCGCCGACGGCAACTGCCTGACCGAGGCGCAGCGGCCCGAGCAAACCGCGGCGCTCGAGTGGACCGAAGCGGTAGCTGAGGCGTTCCTCGCTCATTCGCTCTCCTTTGAGTTGGTGTCTTCGGAACCTTTGGTTTGTCCAGACGGCGCCGGCAAGAGCTCCGGGCCGATTCGCACCGGCTCGTCTCGCGTTATGAACTCGGGCGGCACGTACGGCGGCCGCTCGTCCGCGCTGGGCTCTTGCTCCGGGCTCGACGCCTGTGGGCTCCATGCTTGCTCCGGGCTCGACGCTTGCTCTGGGTTCCACGCTCGCTCCGTCTCGAGCGCCGCTCCGTTGCCGGACTCCGTTGCCATCTCCTGCGCCTGCGTTGTCGCGGGCGTTGGGGACGCCTGTTGCGCGTGCGTCGATGGCGCCGTCGGCGAATAGTCCGCAAAGCCCTGGTCGATCTCGCTCGCCTGGCGGCGCAGTCTCGCGGGCAGCGCTGCCGCCATCTCTTCGGCCCCGCCGCCCGCCATCGACGCGAACGCGAGCGCACGACCCCCGGCATGCGGCAGCTCGCTTCGCAGCATGCCCGCAGCACCGGCCGCCAACTCGGTGAACGGCAGGATCCGCAGCAGTGCCCACGGCGCAAAAGCCGACAGCAGGAGCAGCGCCATCGCCGTGAGCAGCTGCGATATGCCCGTGTTGCTCCCCGCGAATGCTGCGCCCGCGAGCGAGAGCACGGCCACGATCACAAACTTCGAGAGGATCAACGAGACGAGCAGCTCGACCAGCCGTGTTGCCCAGATCCGCCGCGCCGGCCAGACCATCGCGGCGAACGCCAGCGGCAGCATCAGCACGACCACGTAAACAGCAGCGGCTCTGACCAGCAGCTCAAGCGCGACGCCCAACGCCGCCATCACCGCCAGCATTCCAACGACCACGGCGAAGAACGGGGAGCCGTTCAGCGCGGACATCGCGCCGGCTGCGGTTGCTGCCTTGTCGAGAAACCCCGCGCCGCCGGTAATTGCCGTCGCCGAGACGGCCGCAGACATCTGATCCGTCGCGGCCAACAGCAGCATCGTCAGTGGTGCCGCGAGGCTGACACCGATCAGCGACAGCGGCAGATAACCGAATACCACCTTCGCCAGCAGCATCAGGTCGGACCGGGCAAGCGATTGCACGGCCGCCGCGCAAAGGAACGGGATCGTGAGAATCGCGGCCAGTGCCGCCACGCGCCAGTAGGTCCCGGAGAACCAGGTGCTCTCCAGGTTCGGTGCCGTCGCGGCCCCGATAACCGACGCCACCTCCTGTAGTGCTGCCTTGGTTCCGTTGAGCACCCAGGAAGAGATCGCATGCAGTCCAAGCCCGGCGACCGTGTCTGCGGCGCCGGTGGCGGCACCGCCTAGCGGGTCACCACCGGCGATGCCGCTGAGGGTTCCGGTGAACGTTCCAAGCGCGCTCACTTGGCGGTGGCCCCAAGGTGCGAGAAGAAGTTCACGAGGCCGGGCGCTGCCCCGATCACGAGTGCCGATCCTGCCGAGACGAGCGCCGCCATCCGACCTCTCCCCGCGTAGTGGTGGCTGTTCGTGTGCGAGGCGATCGCCCAGACGGCGGCGCCGACGAAGGCGCCGATGAGGGTGATCGCCAATGCCCACGCGTCGGTTCCGTTGACGATCTGCTGCAACACGTTGCTGCCGGGCAGCCCGGTGGGGTTGGGGCTTGCGCTGACGTCTGCGAGGTAGGTGGGCACTGATAACTCCTGTCGAGTTGAAGCTAAATGAAGCAGCGAAGGTAGCAATCAATCCAAGCTGTTGCTAGGGTCAGTTGTGTCAAATTAGACTCAATTGGAGATTGAGATGACCAATACGGCCGACCCGGGGCAACACATGGACGTGCTCTATTCGGAGCTGCAGCCGCAGCTGGTGCGGATCCTCGCCACCAACCTGCAGGCGCCGGAGTGGGTGATCGATGACGCCTGCCAGACGGCTTGGGGCTCGCTGCTGATCCACCGTGAGGCTGTCGAGCCGGGAAGCGAGCTCGGCTGGCTCTCGACGACCGCGACGCGTTCGGCCCTGCGAGTGCTGCGCCGCGATCGCCGGGCGGCTCCGCTCGAGGTGGCGGAGCCTATTCGTCTCGATGGCTACCGAACGTCGGAGCCGGGACCGGAGCGCCAGCTCGAGCTCCGCGAGCGCCTGGCCGAGATCCGCCGCCTACCGATCCGCCAGCAGCGGATCGTGCTGCTTCAGGGCATGGGCTACGACTACGTTGAGATTGCCGCCGTCACCGGCGACTCACGCCGGACCGTCGCCCGCCAGTTGACCCGCGCTCGGCAACGCCTGGCGCGACTTGCCGGCGAAGGCTGAGTGCGCATTGCCCAAGACTCAAGCGCAATGGATCAAGGTGCTGAAACACGACGGCTGGAGACAGGAAGCTGGTGGCAACCATCAGGTGAAGATGACCAAAACGGGTAGGCGTCCGATCACCCTGCCCGACAACCATCGCCGGGCTTACTCCAAGGGCTTCGAAGCGCAGCTTCGTCGCGAGTCCAGGGTGGATGGCAGGGTGTACTCGCATGGCCTTGAAGCGCAGCATCCGCGCGAGGCGGGGCTGGATCGTTGACCCACGACCTAGGATGAATCAACCATGACGCAGAACGTCCACGTTCGGGTCCGCTTCGAGGACCAGTCCTTCTGGGCCACCATCGACGAGTACCCGGGTGTGTTCGGCACGGGCGACACGCTCGAGGAGCTTCGGGAGAGTCTCGAGGAGGGGATCTCCCTCATCCTCCGGGGCCCTGAAGGCAAGCAGCCCCAAGCTCAGCTCTCGGCGCTTGCGGCCGCATCCGTCGAAACGGTCGCGAGCTCTGAGCTGAGCCTCGCCTAGCTCAGCGGGGTTCTAGGTGAACAACAGCCTCAAGCCACCAAGCTACCCCAGAATCGAGAGCTTTGGGGAAAAGGTGCCGGCCTGTGCACCGCCCCAAAAGCACAAATCGCCGACGAGCAGGCGTCACACAGACAGGACCATCAAGCCAACACGACTTCAGCGCGCGCGGCCGCGCTTGCGCCGCTTCCGCTCGGCCGGCTTCAGCTTCCGCGGCTTGTGCGGCGTCTTCGAACCCGAGTGGGCACGTTCTCCGTACAGCGAATCGTCACTGCGGCCGTGGCCGACCCGAGCTGCGCTCCGGCGCGAGTCGAACCAAACGTAGAACGCGATCCCGCCCAGTACCAGCACCGCGATGATCGCGATGAGCAGCGAGTCCACCCCGGACAGCCCGCTGCTGGATGAGGTGGTCGTCGTGGCCGGGACGGTCACCACTGACGGCGTCGAGACGCCGGCTGCGTTCTGCTCGGCGTTGCTGAGGTTGAGGCTCGGCTGGGGGGCGCTCGTGGCAGCGGCCGGAGTCGTAGCCGCCGCCGTGCTCGTGGACGCTGCCGCAAGCGCTGCCGGAGCCGTCAGCCCGGCAGCGCAGGCGCAAGCCAGTGAGGAGACCAGTAGCGATAGCGCGAGCAGGCGACGCATCATCGGATCCCCTGGAACGTTGTGACGCCGACTAGTGCTCCGAGGCCAGCGGCTGACTCATGGCCGGCGGCTCGGGGTCCTTCGCGTACGGGTTCTCGTTGTCGTGGATCTCTTCGTGATACACGCTCTCGACGTTGACATCCCAGATGTCGTGGTGCGTGCCCTGCAGGATGTTTTCGACGGCGCGCATCGCGGTCAGCATCGAGTGATCCGAGTTGTTGTAGCGGTGCAGGCCGTTGCGGCCGACCTGGGTCAGGTTCGTCATGTCGCTTTCGATCCACCTGCGGATCGTGGCGACGCGCTCGGCGTACTTCTCGTCGTAGATCGGGTACGCCTTGTGGACGCGGGCGACGAAGCCGAACTTGACGTTCGATGCCTTCGCCAGCTTGAGCTTCTCGATCTCCTGGCCGGCCATCTTCACGAGATCGTCGTCGTCCATGTTCCAGAGCTCGTCGCCCTCGAAGCAGAAGTACTCCATGCCGATCGAGGCGTCGCTGTCGTTCGGAACCATCCAGGGACTCCAGGACTTGAAGTTCTGGATACGCAGGACGGTCACGCCCGGCTGGTGGATGTAGATCCAGTTGTCGGGGAACAGGTCCTCGCCCTCGATCACCAGCAGGACGGTCAGGAACTCGCGGTAGCGCAGTCCGCGGGCAGCGTCACGCACGTCGACCGGAGCTTCCGGTTGGGCGATGCCGACCGTCGTGCGCAGCGGCAGCGACGAGATCACGTAGGACGGCGTCAGCGTCTCGCTGCCGGCGATCACCTCGACGACCTTGCCGGCTGAGTCGGTGACGAGCTTGGTGACGGGGGCGTTCAAGCGGATCTCGCCGCCGTGGGCACGGATCTCGCGGGCCATCTCTTCCCACATCTGGCCGGGGCCAAAGCGCGGGTAGTTGAACTCGGAGATCAGCGACTTGATCTTGTTGCCCTTGTTGCCGAAGAACGCGGCCTTGGCGGCACTGAAGAAGGAGAGGCCCTTGATCCGCTGGGCGGCCCACTCGGCACGGATCTCGTTGGTCGGGACGCCCCACAGCTTCTCCGTGTAGGTCTTGAAGAAGTGCGTGTAAAGGCGTTTGCCGAAGCGGTTGGAGACCCAGTCATCGAAGGTGTCCTCGCGGCCCTTGGGCTTGGCCTGTGCCCACAGGTAGGAGGCCATGCAGCGCGACAGCTCGACCAGACCGAGCTTCCTGATCACGTCCATGCCCTCGAGCGGGTACTCCAGGAACTTGTCGTTCCAGTAGATCCGGCTCTGGCGCGGGCGCTTGAGGAACTCCTCCTTCATGATCTCGTGCCAGAGATCGTCGACCTCCTTCACCTTGGTGAAGAAGCGGTGGCCGCCGAGATCGAAGCGGTAGCCGTTGCGGACCTCGGTACGTGCGATGCCGCCGAGCATGTCGGTGGACTCGAGGATCACGACAGGTTTGCCCTGCTTTGCGAGCAGGTAGCCGGCGGTCAGGCCGGCGGGACCGCCGCCGAGCACGACGACAGGCTTCTCTTCAGTTATGTCAGCGCCGTGTGCGGGCACGGCAACCGGGGTTTCGGACACGTATCAAACCTACTTCTTGACGTAGAGAACTGCGGAGTCTGCGATGCAGCACGCACCACGGTAGTTGTGCGGCGCCCAGGCCTCCTCTTTGAACTGCTTGTCCTTGTCGATGATCTGGAACCACTCGGCGGTGCGTCGCCTGACAAGGCTGGTCCACGGTGCCTCCCAGTTGGCCACGCCCTCGGTCAGCGGACGAATGAACAGCACCTGTTGCCCAGGCTTGACCGAGTTCAGCAACTTTGGCACGACCTTGCTGGGGTCTGCTGCACGGTAGCGCTTCATCGCGTTGACCCAGTTCATGTAGGACGGATCCTTGACAGCCCCGATCGTGTTCGCGAAGCGCAAGCCGCCGGGTAAGTAGTAATAGGCCAGCGGCGTCTGCTCGGGCTGCCCAACGATCACCAGGTCGCCCGGGTGCAGGTCGCTCTTGACCTCACCGGCGATGTCCTGCATGTCGCTCTTGTACTGGGGCTCGAATGCGCTTGGGCGAGCCATGAAGCAGATGATGAAGATCAGAGCGACGGCGCCGATCACGCCCGCTCGGGAGATGCCGATCCCCAGCAGCAACAGGATCGGCGGGACGACGGGTGCGAAATAGCGCACGACCCACGCCGGCGTGATCACCTGTGACGCGATCCAAGCCGTGGCAAGCGTGAACGCGGCGATCGTCACCAGCATCAGCGCGACGCGCGTCTGGCGCGTCATGTTCCTGGGCTTCAGGAACATCGGCGAGTAGCCGACGCCGGCCGAGAGCAGCATCACGACGGCGATCGAGCCGCCGCCGAGAATGCCCAGCGCGATCTGCACGAAGACGCCGAAGCGGGGCCTCGTATCCCATGGTGCCGCGGTGTGAACTGTCTGGAAGAAGAAGTTCGGGATCCAGGGCACGAACAGGATCGCGGCCCCGACGAACGCTGCCAGCGCGTCGCGCACCAGGTTCTCGCGGATCTCGGCGTCGCCCGTGTAGTAGAGGACGATGAGCGAGAGGAAGGACCCCGCGCCGAAGAAGAGCCCCCAGTTGTGCGTGTACAGCATCAGCGCCAGCGATGCGGCGAACAGCAACACGTACTTGCGCTCACGGAAGACGAAGCCGCGGACAAAGCCGATCGTCGCCAGCAGCCCGAACAACGCCATCAACGTGTACATGCGGGTCTCGAGCGCGTAGTAGTCGAGGAACCCGTTGAAGGCGAACAGCGTCGCGCAGGTCAGCGCCGCACGCCTGCTGCGCGTGAAGCTGAGCCCGCCCCAGTAGGCGATCGGGACGGTGAGCTCCGCGAACAGAATGGAGAGCCAGTGGGTCGCGGCCTCGCCGTTGCCGAACCATGACATCCAGATGTGGAGGATCAGGTAGTAGAGCGGCGGCGAACCGTCGTAGCGGAGTACCCCAGGGATCGCCGAGAGCGAGTGCGAGGAGATCCCGACGGCGATTGCCTCGTCCATCCAGAACTGGCCGCCGACATAACGCGAGCGGACCCAGACGGACGCAGCCAAGAGCAGGAACAGGATCGCGCCCACGCGCGACCACGTCGGCAGGCGACGTACCCAGCGCGGCATCCATATCCGGTACTCGCGGATGATGGCGGGAGTCGGCTCGCCCGCGGTCGGCTCGTTCGCTGTCGGTTCGGTCGTCGTCGTCATGTTCGGGCTCGCATTCTCAGTGGCTCGCTCAGCCGGTCACGCCGATCGAGGTGCAGTTCTCGACCTTCGTAAGTTCGGAGCCTGACGCGTTGTTGGGGTACAGCAGCGCCGAACCGATCGCCTCGGCGCCCTCGTCCTCACCCTGGAGTTGCAGTGCCTGGGCCGTACCCGGCGTCGGATAGAAGACGATCGTCGGTCCCGCCGGGGCCGATCCAACCTGGATCGCGGGCAGGTGCTGCGGACCAGTGCGGTACTCGCGGAAGCGCAGCTTGTCAGCCCGTAGGCACGGGACATGCTTCTTGCGCGGATCATCGACCACACCGTAGAAACCGGGCGTGTGTGCTTTCTCAATCTTGGGTGAGCCTGCAAGCGGCTTCTGGGCGATGCCGCAGGCGCTCACCAAGAGCGCCGTCAGCGCGCAGACCACCGCGACCTTCGCGAGGGACATATGGGTGGCAGGGTAGTGGATCGACGTTGGCCGACGCTCAGCGGGCCGATCGTCGGATCGCGGGTGATTCAAGGGCGGTTAAACGGCTCACGTCTTGCTGTAGGAGGAGCAGTCCATGTAGAGGGTGACAGGGTCGGTTTTGACGACCGTGTACTTGGAACCGCCTTGCTCCCAGGCCTGCATCTGCGCGAGCGTGGGCTGCTGCTTGTCCGGCGCGTTGCTCGAGGTGCCGTTCTGGAACACGACGTTGGGGCCGCGCTCGCCAGTCTCGAACTTCCGCGGCAGCGCCTGGACCCACGGGATCGGATGGTCCAGGTACCAGGCAACCATCGTGACCTGCAGGTTGTTGGCCATGATGCTGCCGCACGAGAGGACCTTCTGCGGGCCGCCTTCGCGCTGGACCAGCGAGGCAACCTCCTCACGCAGGCGCGCCTGGTAGCGGAGCGAGTACCGGATCGAGTTCACCGTCGGGAGCCGGTGAGCAAACCAGTTCGGCACGAACACGAACAGGCCCGCGATCACCGCTGTACTGACCGTTGCGATCCAGGCCCGGCTGCCTCCGCGGGGGTGCGATCCGCTGCTGCGGTGCAGCCTTCCCCACACGGACGCGCCGACGCGCGTCAGACCCAGGCAGGCCCAGCCGTAGGCAGCCGCGCCGCTCACGTACACGAACTCGCCCCCGATCACGGCATAGCGGGGGTTGCCCGCGAATCCGGCCTGGGTCTCGAGTGCGATCAGGATCCACCAGAGGAAGCCGAACGCTCCCGCGAGCGTCGCAGCGACCGCCGCTGGGTTTGCTTTGAGGGCGCTGCTCCAGTTGCCGACGGTTCGCCGCGCCCGCACGGTCAGGAACGCGGTCCAGGCGATCAGCAGCAGCGAGGCGATCTCCACGCGCGCCAGCGTCAGCGGCCAAACATCGACCCGAAGTTCATGCCAGAACGGGAACGAGCTGTTGACGGCGCTGTTGCTCGCGTGGTTCTTCTGCGCGTGCGTCACGAGCCCGGTAGCGGTTCCGCCTCCGAGCTTCTGCGGACCGATCCACAGCGCCAGCATCAGCACGGCGAGTCCGATCACCAGCAGACGCGCGCCCCTGTCCTTCCACATCAACCACAGCCCGTACGGTCCCCAGATGATCCAGACCTCCGGTCGATCGAGCGCGGGGATCAGGCCCAGCACGAACGCCTGGCGATGGTGGCCGTCCCACGCGCGCTCGGTGGCGATCAGGAACGCGGCACCCATCACGCCCTCGGAGTAGCCCAGCATCATGTTCCCCGGGTACTTGGGCATGAGCGCGGTCCCGACCAGCGTGATCACCCCGGCCAGAACAACAGGCGCGATCGCGACCCCGCGTGCCCCCACGGCAAGCTCACGGAACCAGCCCCGGTCGCGGCCGTTCGAGATCAGGTACCACGTGATCCGCACGGTCAACCGGACTGACATGAGCACGCTCACGACCGCGCCGGCGCGGGCCACGATCAGCCATAGGTTCGGCTGCGCCGAACCGAACAGCGCGAACACGGTCGTGAAGATCACGGGCAGCGGCTTCCAGCTCGAGCCACCGGCGATCGTGAGATGCCCGTGCAGGATCTCGCGCCCCCAGATCAGCCACGACCACGGGTCGTAGCTCGGCGTCGACGGGTAGAGGAGCGAGATCGCGGCCAGCGCCAGCGCCAGCAGCGTCAGCCACACGTAGAAGCGGCCGCCGCTGAAGAGTGACAGCCGTCCACGTGCGCTCCGCGGTTCAATAACTGCAGTCATGCTCGGGTGATGTTTTAGACGATCCGCCGCAACCTCATGGTGCAAGGCTGCGGCGGATCAGAGTGGGTGGGCCGAAATCGTCTCCGCCGCACGACCCAAGAACGCTGTGTCGCTGGGTTCAGAGTGGCGTGGTGTAGGCGCCATTGATGCCGCCGTCGACCAGCAGCGATGACGCCGTCATGAACGACGAGTCGTCGCTTGCCAGGAAGAGCGCCGCCTTCGCGATTTCATGGGGCTCGCCGAAGCGTCCCATCGGCACGTGCACCAGACGGCGTGCCGCACGCTCCGGATCTTTGGCGAACAGCTCGATCAGCAATGGGGTACTGACCGGACCGGGACATAGCGCGTTGACGCGCACGCCGCTCTTGGCGAACTCGACTCCCATCTCGCGCGACATCGCCAGCACGCCTCCCTTGGAGGCTGTGTAGGAGATCTGGGAGGTGGCAGCGCCCATCACCGCAACGAACGACGCGGTGTTGATCACCGAGCCGCCGCCCGTCTCGAGCAGATGGGGGATGCCGTGCTTGCAGCAAAGGAACACGCTCTTGAGGTTCGCGTCCTGCACTCGCTGCCACGCGTCGAGTGCGGTGACGAGCACGGAGTCGTCGTCGGTCGGCGAGATGCCCGCGTTGTTGAACAGCACGTCGATCTTGCCGAACCGCTCGCGCACGGTCTTGTAGAGCCCGATCACGGCGGCCTCGTCGGTGAGGTCGGCCTGCAGCGAGAGCTCGCCGACCTCATGCTCGACCAGGTCGACGCCGACGACGTGGGCACCCTCAGCGGCGAAGGCCTCGGCGCTCGCCAGGCCGATCCCGCCGGCGGCGCCGGTGATCACTGCGACTTTGCCTTGTAGACGGTTCATGTGGTTGCGTAATAGATGGTCTTGACCTCCGTATATGCGTCGGTGGCGTGGGGGCCTAGCTCACGGCCGTAGCCGGATTGCTTGAAGCCGCCAAACGGCGTGCTCACCCGCACCGACGAGTTCGAATTGATCGACAGCACGCCGGCTTCCAGTGCGCGGGCAACGCGCAGTGCGCGGCCGCCGTCGCGCGTCCAGATGGAACCAGATAGGCCGTAGATCGTGTCGTTGGCGATGCGCACGGCCTCCGCCTCGTCCCGGAACGGGATGACAGCCACGACCGGTCCGAAGATCTCCTCGCGGACCGCCGGGCTGTGAGGATCGACGGGCGCCAGCACCGTCGGCGGGAACCAGAAGCCGGGTCCGTCCGGGGCGCTGCCCCGGTAGGCGACAGGTGCGTCGGGTCCCACGAACGATGCGACGCGATCACGCTGCTTGGCGGAGATCAGCGGTCCCATCTCAGTGGCGGGGTCCAGTGGATCGCCGACCTTGAAGCCCTCGACGTGCGGGCGCATCAGCTCAAGGAACCGATCCACCACCGACGCCTCCACAAGCAAACGCGAGCGCGCGCAGCAGTCCTGTCCGGCGTTGTCGAACACCGCCCACGGCGCGGCCGCAGCCGCCTTCTCAAGGTCGGCGTCGGCGAAGACGATGTTGGCTGACTTGCCGCCAAGCTCCAGCGTCACCCGCTTGAGTGTCTGGGCGGCGGCGGCTGCAATCGAACGGCCGACCGCGGTCGATCCCGTGAACGCGATCTTGGCCACGTCCGGGTGCTCCACGAGTCGTGCGCCCGCCACCGGCCCGTGCCCGGCGGCGACGTTCACCACTCCGGGTGCGATCCCCGCTTCGAGCACCAGCTGCTCGAACCTCAACGCCGTCAGCGGCGTCAGCTCGGCGGGCTTGAGCACGACCGCGTTGCCGGCTGCAAGCGCCGGACCGAGCTTCCAGGCAGCGATTGTCAGCGGGAAGTTCCACGGGACGATCAGACCGACGACGCCGAGCGGCTCGCGAACTGTGAAGGCCTGGCCGCCGGCGACCGGGATCGTGTCGCCCACCAACCGCTCAGGGGCACCGGCGTAGTAGCGGAAGGTGTCCACGACCATGCTCATCTCGCCGCCGGCGGAACCGAGCGGCTTGCCGGCGTTGCGCGCCTCGAGCAGCGCCAGCTCGTCGAGGTTCTCCTCGACCTTGTCGGCGAGCGCACGCAATTGCGCGGCCCGCGCCCCCGGCGCCAGCCCGCGCCACGCTGGGAGCGCGGCGCGGGCACGAGCGACGGCCTCGTCGACCTCTTCGATCCCCGCACTGGGGACCTCCTCGAGCACGGTCCCGGTGGCGGGCTCGAGGACCCTCAGTACTTCCGTCATATGACCTTTCGTTTCTAAGAGCTGTAGGCGCTCACGGCGAGGACGGGCCCGGTGCGATCGGCTCGAGTCCATCGAGCTCGTCGAACGTCCGGATCGGCCCGGTGAATGTCTTGCGTGCCGACACGAGGTACCAGATCGTGACCGTAGCCATGACGGCGATCGTCACCAGTGGCGCGTAGTTCACAGAACCCCAGCTGAAGCCGTGCTTGAAGTACACCCCGGCCGGCGAGGTCGGCAGGCAGAAGATGATCACGCAAAGTCCGACCCAGACCACCGCGATCAGGTTCACCCACTTGTACTTGCGGCCCAGCGTCCAGGTCCCCGGTTGGAAGCTGTCGCCCATCCGCCAGCGCAGGAAGATCGGGATCGTGTAAGCGATGTAGAGGCCGATCACCGTGATCGACGTGACTGCGAAGAACGCGACCGGGTATCCCGCCTTGTTCGGGAAGAACGCCGGGACTGTCACGAGCGCGGCCATCATCACGACGAAAAGCACCGCGTAGGTGGGCGTCTTGTTGGAGCCGAGTCGCCGCCACAGCTTGTGGCCGGGAATCGCGCCGTCACGAGAGAACGCGAACGTCATCCGTGAGGCGCTCGTGCAGCAGGCCATCCCGCAGAACAATTGACCGACGGTCGAGATGAAGATCACGAACTTGGCGGTGCCGCTGCCGAGCGCGGTCGTGATGATGCCAAGCGCCGGGAAGCCGGACGACGTGATCGTGCCCAGGTGCTTCGGCGTGATCGCGAAGGTCAACGCCATCAGCACGATCCAGCCGATCACGGCCGAGTAGAACACGGACTTCCAGACACCCTTCGGGGCAGCCTCGCCAGCGCCGAACGTCTCCTCCGAGACGTGGGCCGACGCGTCGTAGCCGGTGATCGTGTACATCGTCAGCAGGAACCCGAGCGGCAGCGTGTAGTACCAGTACATGTGGTGTCCGAAACCCCCGAAGGCCCGGTTGCTGAACACGAACGAGGCGCTGGCGTGGTGGCTCGGGACAGCGAATAGGATGATCGCGATCACGGCGACGCCGAGCACATGCCACCAGACCGAGACGCCGTTGAAGAGCGACACCAAGTGGCTCGAGAAGACGTTGATCAGCCCATGGATCACCAGGAAGAACAGGAACAGCGCGAACACGACGTGCGCCTCGTAGTGCACGTTCGTGGAGGCGAAGTTGAAGATGAAGTGGAGGTTGTATAGCCCGAGCAGGTACTGCCCGAAGCTGGCCGCCGCGTAGTCGACCGACGCTACGCACGCGATCAGCCCGACCAGGTTGAACCAGCCGGTGAACCAACCCCATCCGGGCCCGCCGAGCTTCGATGACCAGTAGTAGATGCCGCCGGCCGTCGGGTACTTGGACGCCAGCTCGGACATGGAGAACGCAACGCAGAGGATCAGGCAGCTGATGATCGGCCAGCCGATCGAAATCGCCACCGTGCCGCCGTTCAGCAGCGCCTGACCGTAGCTGGTGAAGCAACCCGCCAGAACCGAGATGATCGAGAACGAGATCGCGAAGTTCGAGAACGCGCTCCAGCCGCGCTTCAGCTCCTGTTTGTAGCCCAGCTCGGCTAGTCGTTGTTCGTCAGCGGACAGCGCCTCGGTCGTCGTCATGCTGCTCCTTCATTTCGCCCGTTGTAGACCCACAACCCCACTAAAGGATTGGTAATCGGCCCTTAGCGAACGCGATCCTGACGCACTTGGGTCGCTCAAGTCAAGAGCCCCGCCCAAGTTCATACATCTGGAATAGCGGGAGCTCCTGGCCGCTGGCCCGCTGGCCAGCTGCCAGGCCACAGCTGGAATTCCCGGCCGCGGGGCAGGCCCGCTCAGCCGCTCGGCAGCAGCCCGGCGAGGATGTGCTCGGTACCGCGCAGGTGCTCGGCCATCTCACGCGCGGTTGCACCCTCGTCGCCGCTGATGACCGCCGCGAGGATGCGTCGGTGCTGCACGTTGGAGGAGCTCAGCACCTCCGCGGGGTGGGCGATCAACGCGATCAGTCGCGTTGCATTGCCCTGCACCTCGGTCGCGACCGTGATCAGTCGTGCGTTGCCGGTCGACTCCGCGAGCCCCAGGTGGAAGCGCACGTCGAGCTGGCGGTACACGGCGAAGTCGGCAACCGATCCTTCCATCGCCACCAGCAACTCAGCGAGCGCCATCAGGGTCGACTGATGCGCGCGTCTGCAGGCGAGCACCGCGATCCCGACCTCGGCCGCGATCCGGTGGTCCCACATCGCACGCCAGCCCTCGAGCACGTTGGCCGCCGGCGGCAGCGCCGGCGGCAGTTCGTCGACGACGAACGTGCCACCCCCGCGGCCGCGGATCGCGCGCAGGTGACCGCTCTGCCCGAGCGCGACCAGCGCCTGGCGCAGTGTCGACCGCGCGATCCCCAACTTGGCGCACAGCTCACGCTCGGCCGGCAGGCGTGTGCCGGGCGGCAGCAGCCCGATCCGGATCGCGGTCCCGATCCGGTCGACCGCCTCCTCGAAGGCGGTCTGCGAGCGCACCGGAGCGAAGACCGTGTCGAGCGACGCCGCCGCGTCGAGTGTGTGGGTGATTTCGCCGGTCGTGCTCATCGCGACCACACTCAGAGACGCTCGAAACCGCGGAAGCGCTCCCAGTCGGTGACGGCTGCGTCGAATGCCACGAGCTCGACGTCCGCAGCGTTGAGGTAGTGGGCCACCACCTCCTCGCCGAACGCGGCTTCCGCCATCGAGCTTCCGGCGAACAGGTCGCGAGCGTCGCGCAGCGTCCCCGGCAACCGCGGCCTGCCGGTCGCTTCGTACGCATTGCCGTCGAACGGCGGCTCGAGCTGGAGCTCGCGTTCGACGCCCTCGAGACCCGCAGCGATCAGGGCCGCGAGCGCCAGGTAGGGATTCAGGTCGGCGCCGCCGGAGCGGTTTTCGAAGCGCAGCCCGGCGCCGTGGCCGACGACGCGGAACGCACACGTGCGGTTGTCGTGACCCCAGGCGATCGTCGTCGGTGCGAACGAGCCGACCGCGTAGCGCTTGTAGGAGTTGATGTTCGGTGCCAGCAGAAGTGTCAGCTCACGGGCGTACGCGAGCTGACCGGCGAGGAACGATTCGAACGTGCGCTGATCACGCTGAAACAGGGGCCCCTCGGCGTCGGCGATCGAGAAATGGATGTGGCACGAGTTGCCCTCGCGCTCGTTGAACTTGGCCATGAAGCTGATCGCCATGCCCTCCTGGGCGGCGATCTCCTTGCTGCCGTTCTTGTAGATCGTGTGGTTGTCGGCGCAGCGCAGCGCGTCCGCGTAGCGGAAGTTGATCTCGTGCTGGCCGAAGTTGCACTCGCCCTTGGAGTTCTCGACCTCGAGCTCGGCTGCGGTCATCGCGTTGCGGATGCGGCGGATAAGCGGCTCGACTCGGGCTGTGCCGAGCAGCGAGTAATCGACGTTGTAGGCGTTGGCGGGCTCGAGCTCGCGGTACGCCTTCTTCCAGGCTTCCTCGTAGCCGTCCTTGAAGACAAGGAACTCGAGCTCGGTCGAGGCGTTGGCGGTCCAGCCGCGCTCGGCCAGCCGCGCGAGCTGAGCGCGCAGGATCTGGCGCGGCGATGCGACCACGTCGGTGCCGTCAGCCCAGGCCAGGTCGACGAGGCACATCGCCGTCTTGACCTCCCACGGGACCAGCCGCAGGGTTGCGAGGTCGGGCCGCATGACGAAGTCGCCGTAGCCCTTCTCCCAGGACGACATGGCGTAGCCGTCGACGGTGTTCATCTCGACGTCCACCGCGAGCAGGTAGTTGCAGCCTTCGGCGCCGTGGCCAACGACCTCGTCGAGGAAGTAAGGGGCCGTCAGACGCTTGCCCTGCAGCCGCCCCTGCATGTCTGTCAGCGCGAGGATCACGGTCTCGATATCACCGGCATTGACGCTTGCTCTCAGCGTTTCGAGCTCCACAGCCCTGCCTTCCCCTTGACGAATGCCCCACACGACTGTGTGATGCGCAGCACATGAAGGTATATGAGCCGCGCCTTATAAGCCAGAGCCTGTCGCCCACGTGCCCGAACTGAGCGAACTCCTCCTCGGGCTCGAGCGCGTGCTCGGCGCCGCTGACGGCCCACCGATACCCCTGAGCGGTGGCATCACAAACCGCAACTACCGGCTGCGATTCGGGGGGCGCGACTGCGTGCTGCGGCTGCCGGGCCAGGACACCGAGTTGCTCGGCATCGACCGCGCGTCCGAAAGGCTCGCGGCCGAGCGGGCCGCGAGCCTGGGGATCGGTCCAGAGCTCTTGCACGCCGACGGTGACTGCGTCGTCACGGCCTTCGTGCCCGGCACCGCCGTCGACGAGGAGCGCCTGCGTGCCGATCCGAGCCAGGTCGCTCGCGCGCTGCGTGTCTTTCATGACAGCGGTCTCCAGCTGCCGGCGCGCTTCTGGATTCCCGACCTGCTGCGCGTCTACGCCGGCACGGTCACGCGGCGCGGCGGGACGCTACCCGATGCCTTTCTGCGCGCGCAGGTGCTGGTCGACCGGATCGCGTCGGTGCTGCCGCTGACAGAGCCCGTCCCCTGCCACGACGACCTGCTGCCCGGCAATCTGATCGAGGCGGACGGGACGATCCTGCTGGTCGACTGGGAGTACTCAGGGCTTGGCCACCGCTATTTCGACCTCGGCAACCTGGCGGTCAACAACGACTTCGACGAGCAGGCTGAGGTGCGGCTGCTGGAGGCCTACTTCGGCGAGCCGGGGACTGATGTCCCGCCCACCACTCGGAGCTCCCAGCTCGCCGCCCTGCGTCTGTTCCGGCTCGTCTCCGACGCTCGCGAAGCGGCCTGGGGTGTGATGCAGGGGATGATCTCCCAGCTCGACTTCGACTTCGCTGCCTACGCGGACGAGCACTTCGAGCGGCTCGAACGGGCTGCCGCTGACCCACGACACATTGAGGAGCTGTTGAATGCCGCGACCCCGTGAACTGCCGGACCGCGCCAAGATCGTGATCATCGGCGGCGGGGTCGGCGGCACCTCGATCGCCTACCACCTCGCCGGCCTCGGCGAGCGCGACGTGATCCTGCTCGATCGCAACGAGCTCACGAGTGGCTCGACGTTCCACTCTGCCGGCCTCGTCGGGCAGCTGCGCGGGAGCGTCTCGCTGACGCGGATGATGATGGACTCGGTCGCGCTGTACCGGACGCTCGACTGCGGTTGGGTCGAGTGCGGCGGGATCCGGCTGGCGTGCACCCCGGAGCGCGAGCAGGAGGTGCTCAGGCAGGTTGCATGGGCGCGGACGTTCGGGTTGCCGCTCGAGCTGATCTCGGCGGACGAGGCCCGCGAGCTGTTCCCGCTGATGGTCACCGAGGGGGTGCGTTGCGCCTCCTACCTGCCCACTGACGGCTACCTCGACCCCTCGCAGCTGACCTACGCGCTTGCAGAGGGCGCGCGTGAGGGCGGCGTCCAGATCTTCACGCACGCGCGCGTAACCGGGATCGAGGTCGAGGGCGGTCACGTGCGGGCCGTCGAGACCGAGTGGGGGCGAGTCGAGGCCGAGGTCGTCGTCAACGCCGGCGGCATGTATGCGGCCGAGATCGGACGGCTTGCCGGTGTGCGCGTCCCGATCGTGCCGTTCGCGCACGAGTATCTGGTGACGCAGCCGTTCCGCGAGCGTGACCGCGATGCCGCCGGGGAGATCGTGCATCTGCCGACGCTGCGCGACCCAGACCTCCTGATCTACTTCCGCGAGGAGGGCGCCGGCCTGGTTATGGGTGGTTACGAACGCCACAGCGCGCCGTGGTCGCTCGACGCCAGCCTCGTCGACCGGATTCCACCCGACTTCAACGGTCGCCTGCTGGAGGAGGACTGGCCGCGATTCGAGGAGATCGCCGAAAACTCGCGCAAACGCTTGCCGCTGATGGAGGACGTCAAGGTCACGCGACTGATCAACGGACCCGAGGCGTTCACACCCGACAACGAGTTCTGCCTCGGCGAGAGCGACGTGCGCGGCTTCTTCGTCGCTGCCGGATTCTGTGCGCACGGGCTCGCGGGTGCCGGCGGGATGGGCAGATTGATGGCCGAGTGGATCGTCGCCGGCGAGCCCGGACTCGATGTCTGGGAGATGGATATTCGCCGCTTCGGTCCGCAGTACCGCTCGCCGAGCTACACGCTCAAGCGCACGACCGAGGTCTATGAGACCTACTACGACATCCGCTACCCCGGTCACGAGCGCGAGGCGGGACGCCCGCTGCGGGTTCCGCCCGCCTACGCCTGGCATGCCGAGCACGGTGCCGCCTTCGGCGAGAAGTCCGGTTGGGAGCGGGCCAACTGGTACGAGCGCAACGCCGTGGCCGGCGATGAGGAGCTGCGCCCGCGCGGCTGGGCCGGGATGCACTGGTCCCCGGCGATCGGGGCAGAGGCGCTGGCGACACGCGAGCACGCAGGCCTGTTCGACGAGTCCTCGTTCAGCAAGCTGGAGCTGTCAGGACCGGGCGCGGCTGAGCTGTTGGAGCGGCTGTGCGATAACCGTGTCGGCCGCGAGGTCGGCCAGATCATCTACACGCAGATGCTGAACAGCCACGGCGGGATCGAATGCGACTTCACAGTCACGCGCGTGGCCGAGGAGCTCTTTCAGATCGTCACCGGTACGGCCTTCGGCCAGCACGACGCGAGTTGGATCCGGCGCCAGCTGCCAGAAGACGGCTCGGTCAGCCTCAACGACGTGACCTCACGCTGGGCCTGCTTTGGGCTGTGGGGACCACGAGCGTTCGACGTGCTCGCGCCGTTGACCCCTGACCCGCTCGACTTCGGCTACATGCGCATGCGTGAGCTGACCGTCGGTGACGTGCCGGTGCGGGCCCTACGGGTGACCTACGTCGGCGAGTTCGGCTGGGAGCTCTACTGCCCCAGCGAGTACGGCCTCAGCCTGTGGCGGGCGCTATGGGAGTCGGGCCGGTTGGTCGGCCTGATCGCCGGCGGGTACCGCGCGATCGACTCGCTGCGGCTGGAGAAGGGCTACCGCGCTTGGGCGTCCGACATCACGCCCGACGACAGTCCCTACGAGGCCGGTCTCGACTTCTGCGTGTCCGAGGACAAGGACTTCCATGGCGCGGAGGCGCTGGAGGAACGGCCGGTCGCGCGGCGCCTGCGTTGCCTCACGCTGGCCGACCCGCGCTCGGTGGCGCTCGGCAATGAGCCGGTTCGCATCGGTGGCGAGGTCGTTGGCCGCGTCACCAGCGGCGGCTACGGCTACGCCGTACAGCGCTCGATCGCCTACGCCTACCTGCCCCCCGAGGTAGATGTCGGCACGACGGTAGAGGTCGACATCTTCGGCGAATGGGTCGCCGGCGAAATCGCACGGGAGCCGCTGTTCGACCCCGACGGCACGCGCTTGCGCCGCTGATGCCAAACTCCGGCGCCGATGACGCTCTCGCCCGCATCGGTCCTCTCGGACGGAACGATCCTGCAACTCGTCCAGCAGGGACGGATCGGTGTCGAGCCCTGGGACCCGGCGATGGTTCAGCCGGCCAGCATCGACCTGCGCCTGGGCGACTCGTTCCGCGTCTTCCACAACCACCGCGCGACGGCGATCGACCTGCGCGACCCGCCGGCGAACTTGACGGAGGAGGTCGTGGTCCCGCCGGGCGAGCCGTTCGTGATCCACCCGGGCGAGTTCTGCCTCGGGCGGACGCTCGAGTGGGTGCGCATCCCGGATGACATCGTCGCCCGCATCGAGGGGAAGTCGAGCCTCGGCCGGCTCGGGCTGATCGTGCACGCCACCGCTGGGTTCTGCGACCCCGGGTTCGAGGGCACGCTGACGCTCGAGCTCAACAACCTGACACGTGTGCCGATCCGGCTCTATCCGGCGCTGCCGATCGCCCAGTTGTCATTCATGACGCTCGACAAGCCTGCGCTGAAGCCTTATGGAAGCCCCGGTCTTGGTAGCCATTACCAAGGGCAGCGGGCCGCGACTGAGAGCCGTTACGAGGGCGGGCCGGCAGACGCCGACGACGCGTCGACCGGGACCGGGGACCGAAAGTGAGTACTACCCTCCGAATGGAGGGTGTGCTGGGCAGAGACCAGATGAAGAGCTTGAGAGGATTGCCATGACCACTGAGACCGCGCAGCCCCAAGGCGAGTCCGGCGTATCCGGCCCGGACACGTTGACGATCGTCGACAACCGCACCGGCAAGACCTACGAGGTCCCCATCGAAGACGGCACTGTGCGCGCCACCGAGCTGCGCAACATCAAGGTCGACGACGAGGACTTCGGGATCATGACCTATGACCCCGCGTACATGAACACGGCGTCCTGTCGCTCGGCGATCACCTACATCGACGGCGACAAGGGCATCCTCGAGTACCGCGGCTACCCGATCGAGCAGCTTGCGGAGAAGTCGAGCTACCTGGAGGTCGCCTACCTCCTGATCCACGGCGAGCTCCCGACGCAGAAGCAGCTCGACGAGTGGTCGCACCTGATCACGACGCACACGTTCGTGCACGAGAACATCAAGGAGTTCATGCAGGGCTTCCGCTACGACGCGCACCCGATGGGCATGCTGCTCGCGTCGGTCGGCGCGCTCTCGACCTTCTACCCGGAAGCCGCGCAAATCAAGGACCACGAGCTGCGGATGATGCAGGTCGTGCGCCTGATCGCGAAGATGCCGACGCTCGCCGCCTTCTCGTACCGGCACAACAAGGGCATGCCCTACGTGTACCCGGACAACGATCTCAGCTACGCCGGGAACTTCCTTTCGATGCTCTACAAGATCGCGGAGCTGAAGTACCAGCCCGATCCGCGGCTCGAGCGCGCGCTTGACGTCCTCTTCATCCTCCACGCCGACCACGAGCAGAACTGCTCCACCAGCGCGGTGCGGAGCGTCGGCTCCTCGCAGGTCGATCCCTACTCGGCCACCGCGGCCGGGATCGCGGCGCTGTACGGCCCGCTGCACGGTGGCGCCAACGAGGCGGTGCTGCGGATGCTGCGCCGGATCGGCTCGCAGGACAAGGTGCCCGACTTCATCGAGGGCGTCAAGGCGGGCAATGAGCGGCTGATGGGCTTCGGTCACCGCGTCTACAAGAACTTCGACCCGCGCGCCAAGATCATCAAGAAGGCCGTCGACGACGTGTTCGAGGTGACCGGAAAGAACCCGCTGCTGAACATCGCCACCGAGCTCGAGAAGATCGCGCTCGAGGACGACTACTTCATCTCGCGCAAGCTCTATCCGAACGTCGACTTCTACTCGGGCCTCATCTATGAGGCCCTTGGTATGCCGGTCGAGATGTTCCCGGTCCTGTTCGCAATCGGCCGCACCAGCGGCTGGATCGCGCAGTGGCTGGAGATGATCGACGACCCCGAGCAGAAGATCGCGCGCCCCCGCCAGATCTACACGGGCGGCCGCGGGATCGACTACGTCTCGATCTCAGAGCGCTCCTAAATGCCAGAAGGAGTAACTGCGGCGCGGCTGGATCAGGCGCCGGAGCAGCGCTTCGCACGCCTGCGTGCGGGCCTCGGGATCAGCTCGTTCGGCATCAATGTGATCGTGCTCGAGCCCGGTCAGCGCAACCGGATCCACCGGCACAGGCAGCAAGAAGAGGTCTACGTCGTCCTCGACGGCACGCTCACACTGATCGTGGAAGGCGAGCCGCAGCAGCACGTGGCCGGTGACGTTGTCCGCGTTGCACCGCAGGTGCGCCGTCAGCTCGTCAATCGTGGAGCCGCTGACCTGCGGCTGCTGGCGCTCGGCGGCTATGTCGAGCACGAACACGAACCGCGCGACGCCGAGGCGTTCGACGCCTGGGACGACGTCGAACCCGGCACGCCGCAGACGGTGCCACTACCGGAAGACCTGTCCGCGTCCGAGCTGGCCTGAGCTTCGCCCCGGGTGGCCGGTCCGCTGGCCAGCCACCCGAGCGTCGTGCCTTAGTGCGGGACGGGCTGCGGCTCCGCTGACGGCTGCGGTTGCGAGGCGCCGACCGGCGGCACGCCCTGTTGAACGAAGTCCCGCCTCCGGATCAGGGCAAGTGCCGCGAGGCCGGTGACGAACGCCACACAAGCTGCGATCAGCAGCAGCTCGTTGAGCGTCGAGGCGTAGTCGGCGTGGATCGTCACGCTGGTCGCTCCCGCCAGGCCGTGAGCGAAGATCGAGCCGAGTGCGGCGATCGCTGTCGCGATCGCGACCTGGCGGAAGGTCGAATTGATCCCGGACGCCATGCCCGCGTCCCTGGGCGGCACCACGCCGATCGCGGTCGAGGCCAGCGGCGGATTGACGAGGCCGGCTCCGAAGCCCGCCACGAGGAAGCCGGGCAGCAGGTGGGTCCAGCTCGAATCCGCGGTGATGCCCCGCATCAGCAGCAGACCGACGCCGACGAACACGAGACCCGGCCCGATCAGCCAGCGCGCCGACACGCGCTGGGAGGCGCGCCCGGCCGGAATCGCCGTCAGCATCATCGCGAAGGTGATGATCGCCTGTCGCAAGCCGGCGCCGAGCGGTGAGTATCCCTGGGAATTCTGCAGGTAGAGCGTGATGTACAGGAGCATCGCGAACAGCGATCCGTTCATCCCGAACGCGGCCAGGGAGCCGCCAACGAACGTCGGCTTGCGGAACAGCCTCAGGTCGAACATCGGCTCGCGGCGCGTGCGCTCGAGCAGGGGGAAGGCGGCCAACAGGACGACCGAGAGCGCCAGTGCCACCACCACGTGCGTGCTTCCCCAGCCGTCGCGGCTGGACTCGATCAGTCCGTAGACGAGCGCGAACAGGCCGGCGGTGAAGACGACGACGCCCGGTATGTCGATGCTGCGAGCCTTGGCCGGGCGGAACTCCTGCACGCGTGTGAGCGTGATTAGGATTGCCAGGGCCCCGATTGGCAGGTTCACGTAGAAGATCCAGCGCCAGCTGAGCTCGCTGGTCAGGAGGCCGCCGAGCAGCGGCCCGATGCCGCTGGCTGCGCCGGCGACGGCGCCCCAGATCCCGAACGCGAAGCCGCGCTCCTTGCCGTGGAAGGTCTGCGCCAGCAGCGCCAGCGAGGTCGGGTAGAGGGTCGCGCCACCAATGCCCTGGAAGGCGCGGCAGAGCACGAGCATCAGCCCGGAGGTAGAGAGCGCGCACAGCAGCGAGCCCAGCGTGAAGATCGCGAGTCCGCCGGCGAACAAGCGCCGCCGGCCGATGATGTCGCCGAGCGACCCCATCGCCAGCAGCAGTGAGGCGAGGGTCAGCGAGTAGGCGTCGATCGTCCACTGCACGTCGGAGAAGCTTGTGTGCAGCGAGTCGCGGATGCTCGGAAGCGCGACGATCACGATCGTGACGTCGATCAGCAGCATGAAGGTGCCGAGGCATGCCGCGAAGAGTGTCCAGTTCTTGTGCACGTTGGTCTGGTCGTTCATGGTCGGGTACTCTAACCACAAGCCCTTGTAACTACAAGGGCTTGTGGAACTTTTTCGTGACGCTCTGCCCCATGTACGCTCCCCCGATGGGTACCCACTCTGAACCCGCTAGGACCGACCCGGCGTCCGAGTTACCCGGTAGCCAGCATCTGGGTCACCTGCTCTGGGAGACGTCTGCGCGCGTGCTGCTGCTCGCCGAGCCGGTGTTCCGCGATTCACAGCTCAGTCAGCCCTCGATCGGCGCGCTCGAGCGGATCGCAGCCTTTCCGGGAGTTACGGCCTCCGAGCTGGCCCGCCAGGCGTTCAAGACCCAGCAGGCGGTCAGCCAGGTGACCGGTCGGCTCGAGCGACTCGGCTATGTCGAGCGACGAGTTGGGCCGGGGCGAGGCGTGGGCCTTTACATCACCGAGTCGGGCACCCATGCACTTGCACGTGGGACCGAGCAGGAGACCGAGTTCGACCGCCGCCTCGAACAGCTGCTCGGCAGCGACCACGCCGATGAGCTGCGCGCACTGCTGATCGAGCTGCGTGACCGGCTCGCCGACGCCGCGCCTCTATAGCATTTCGGCGCTTGCGAACTCAGCGCTCGCGAGCGCGTGAGTCGACCGTCTCGCGGAGCGCGTCGCCGACGAGGTTGAAGGCGATCACGGTCAGCATCAGCAGGATGCCTGCGGGATACACCTCCCACCAGTAGCCGTCGAACAGGTAGGTCGTGCCCTGGTACAGGACCCCGCCCCAGGTGGCCGCCGGCGGCGGCAGGCCGAAGCCGAGGAAGCTGAGCGTTGCCAGCACGATGATCGCGTCGGCAACCTGGAAGGTCGCGTTCACGACGAGCGTCCCGAGCGTGTTCGGAAGCAGGTGGCGTAGGACGATCCGAGTGCGGCTCGCGCCCGCCGACCGGGCCGCCTCGACGAACTCACGCGTACGCAGGGACAGCGTCTCGCCACGGATCAGCCGGGCCGGGCCGAGCCATGAGAGCAACGCGATCACGGCGATCAACAACGGGACGGTCGGCTGCACCACGGTCGCGAGGTAGATCAGAACGAAGATCGCGGGCAGCGCCAGCAGCGTGTCGACCACCCGCATCATCAGCGCGTCGAGCGCCCCGCCCGTGAGTCCCGCGACCGCCCCCCACAGCGCCCCGAACAGCGTCGCCAGCAGCGCCACGGCGACACCGATCTCCAGTGAGTCGCGGCCTCCGACCATCAGCCGGCCGAGGATGTCGTAGCCGTTCGCGTCGGTGCCGAGCAGATGCTCGCTGCTTGGCCCGATGTTGATGATGTCGATGTTGGCGTGGACCTGATCGGTCGGGTGGATCACGGGTCCGAGGAAGCAGAACGCGATCAGCAAGCCGATCAGGGCCAGCCCAGCGACGCCGAGCCGATGCCGGCGGAACTCGCGGATCATGGGAGGCACCCATTCCGCAAATCGGGGCGACGGGCAGCACCCATCCCGAAAAACATTTTGAGAATGAGAATCAGAATCATTCTCATCTGGGTCCGGAGAGGGGGTCGCGACCTTCGGGCCGACGGCGGTGACCTCCGGGCCGACGGCGGTGACCTCCGGACCGACGGTGGCGACGTCCGGAGTGAGGCCGCGGGTGTCCGGAGCGCAGTTGGCGCACCCGCGGGTCGAGCACCGCGTAGGAAACGTCGGCCAGCAGGCTGCCGAGCACGGTCGCGAGCCCGACGATCACGGTCACGCCGAGCTCGACCGGGTAGTCGGCATTTGCGGCCGCCTCGTAGTAGCTCAGGCCGACGCCCGGAACGTTGAACACGTACTCGACGACGAGACCGGAGGTCAGCAGCATCGGCACGGACATGCCAACCAGCGTCACGATCGCCAGCAGCGAGTTGCGCAGCACGTGGCGGCTCAGTACCAGGCGCTCGGGCAGGCCTTTCGCACGAGCCAGGCGGACGTAATCCTGGGCGAGCGTGTCGATCGCGGCGGAGCGCATGTAGCGGCTGAACCAGGCGACATTGACGAGCGTCAGCGTCAACACCGGCAGCACCAGCCCGCGCGGATCGGCGAGGATGCCGGCTGTAGCGCCGGACTGGCCTGCCTCGGGGGGCAGCACGTGGGCGCCGATGCTGAGCCCGCCGATCAGCAGCAATGCCAGCCAGTACGACGGCATCGAGTACAGCGCGAGCGCGGCGCCGGTCGCGACATGGTCGACCGCGCGGTTGCGGTGCACCGCCTGCGCGATCCCGAGCGGCACGGCGATCGCGAGCGCGAAGACGAGCCCCAGGCCGACGAGAATCAGATCGTTGGGCGCCTCGTGCGCGACCAGCGAGCCGACGCTCTGATTGAGCCGGTAGGAGTATCCGAGGTTCCCGCGCGCCAGATGCCCGAGGAACTCCAGGTACTGGACCACGACCGGGTGGTTGAGGCCGTTGGTGGCGTTGAAGGCGGCGACCGCCTGGGGGCTCGCGCGCGGTCCCAGAACCGCGTGGGCGAGGCTGCCGGGCGTCAGCCGCTCGAGGATGAAGACGACAAGCGTCACCCCGAGCAGGACGACGGCGGCCTGGGCGACGCGCCTGAGGACGAAGCCGGTCACGCCGCGAACCAAGCAGTCACTCGGCGACCCAGCCGGTCACTTCGTGAAGTACCACTCCTCGGGGCTCAAGTACCCGTAAGCGTTCGGGGTGGCGCCGGCGAGGTTGGACTGGAACGTCATCAGCGTGCCAGGCGACGGTTGCCAGAAGTCCGGCAGTTGTAGGCGGACCGCGTTTGCGTAGGCGTCGAGCGCCTTCTGTGCCCCGGCTGCCGGCGTCGTCGTGGTTGCCAGGATCAGCTTGTCGATCGCCGGATCCGAGTAGCTGCCGACGTTGCCGAGCGCGCCGGTCTGGAAGATCTCCTCGCCGGTCGGGTAGTGGTCGGGCGCGAACACCCAGGCCTCTCCGTACTGCCCGAGTTGCCAGTTGCAGGCGGCCGTGTTGGATGCGCAGGGCTCGATCTCGGAATCGATCGTGGCGGTCGTGACCTCCTTGAGGGTGATCTGAATCCCCACCTGCCGCGCGACCGACTGCAGGTCGACCATCGCGCCGTCGGTCGAGGACATGCCGTTTGGGTACATGAGCGTGAATCGCAGTGGCTTCCCGGCGGCAATGCCGGCTCCGCACTCGCCGCTGCCGTTACCCGGGTTGGCGCAGGTCGTGAGGCCGTTCGGTACCACCTTCCAACCGTGGGTCTTCAGGATCCGGGTGGCGTCGGCGACGCTGAACGGGTACGGATCGGTGCTGGCCAGAGCGTTCGCGTATCGATTCTGCGGCTTGGCCGGGACGGGGCTGTACGTAGGTAGGCCGACGCCCTGGTAGTAGGCATGGATCCAGCCCGATTGATTGACGAGATGCTGGAAAGCCTGCCGGAAGTAGAGCTGCTTGAGGATCGGGCCGACGACCGGGTTGTTGAAGTTCGGCTCGAAGTAATCGAAGCCGTAAGGGTAGAAGTCGGTCAGGCGGTAGCCCTGCGTCTTCAGCGACGGTCCCTGAGGGACATCGGTGTCGGGCACGTAGCCGACCGAGATCTGCGGCCCCGAGCCGGCGCCGTTGCCCTTGCTTGCTCCGGCTTTGAGGACCGAGAACTCGGCGGTCTCGCTCGTGAACGGAAGCTCGACGAACCTCGCCAGCTTCGGCTTGTTCGGGCCGTCGTAGTGGCGGTTGGGCGCGAACGTGGCCTGTCCTGAGGCGGTTAGCTGGGTCAGCCTCCAGGGGCCGTCGACGATCGCCCAGATCGGGCTGGTCGCGTAACCGGCGAGGTTCCTGGCCTGCGCATTGAGGAAGCGATAAACCGCCCGTGCGCCGGCTGGCGTGACGTCCGGAAGTCCGGACGGGCTGGGGCTCGCACTCAGGGCGCGCCGCTTCGGCAAATGCGTCAGGTCCCAGGCCATCGGCAGCGGCGTGATCTGCGACAGCTCGTTGTTGGTGAACCACACCGGGTTGTAGCTGCGGTTCAGCCGCAGCCGCACGGTGAATGCGCCGGTCGCCTCATAGGAGCTGACGTTGTCCGGGAAGCCACCCGGCACGTATGAGGCCCAATGGGCCTTGTTCGCCTTCAACAGGTTGATCCAGAAGATCACGTCACGCGCGCTGACGGCCTCGCCGTCCGACCACTCCGCGCGCTTGAGCCTGATCGTGACGACCCGGTCGTGATCGCTGTACACCGGAGCGTTGCCGAGCGAGAGGGCGTAATCGACGCTCGGCTTGCCCATGTCGCCGTACCAGTACAGGGGCCGGTACATGAGCGTCTGGAACTCGTAGACGTTCTCATTCGAGTAGTTGGCCCCCGAGATCAACGGGAAGATGTAGTTCGGCGGGGACAGCGGTTGCTCGGCCCAGTAGGCGGTGCCGCCCTCGACTGGGGTGCCGGTCGACGCCGTCACCACCGGACCTCCAGGGTTGATCCGGCTGGGTGTCGACGATCCGCATGCCGCCAGCACTATCGAGGCGGTGATCACCGCCGAAACAACGCGCCACTTGCTGGTCACTGCTATCTCCCTCCGCCGGCATGACCCGGATCAGGTTCTACGGTCGGCGCCGTCCGACGCCCTCTCAGCCCACGTGGACTCCCGCGTTATCAGTTTGTGATCTTAGTCTCGTGGCCGTCCTCTGTGGTACCTCGCACGACCAGATCGAACGACTCCGGTGGGCGGCTGGCGAAGTAGACCCGCTCCGCCGCGAGCCAATCCTCATCCCACTCATCGGGCGTGATGCGCTCGTGGAGACGCTCAAGCCTCACGGGCTGGGGCGTGGCCACGAACACCGCATGCGTTATGAGGTCGGCCAGCGCCGGGGCGGCCGACGAGACTCCCTCGACCAGGATCACCGTCGCACCGTCCGCGATCGTCGGCTCGAGTGATCCGCTCCGCAGCGCTTCCCAGTCGTAGTACTGGGCCATAGGGCGCGGGTCATCGGTCGGGCAATCATCGTCGTAGTACAGGTCGGTCTGCACAATCGACGCGTCCAGCGACACCGCGACCTCTAAGGCGATCGTGCTTTTGCCGGAGGCGCCATACCCGTCGATCGCGACCACCAGCGGTGCTGCGGTCTCGCGCTGCCAGCCGCGGATCGCTGCCACGATGGCTGCTGCTCCGGGCGTCACAACACCAATGTGCCGGGGTTGCGTTTCAGCCAGGCAGCCTGCTCGCGGTGATCCGGGCAGTAACGCGCAACCAGCGCCCAGAACCGCGGCGAGTGATCCATCACCGCGAGGTGGCAGACCTCATGCCAGATGACGTAGTCGAGCACCGCTTCCGGCGCCAGCAGCAACCGCCAGTTGAAACTGAGCGCGCCGCTGCGCGAGCAGCTGCCCCAGCGTGTGCGCTGGTCACGGATCGTGAGTCGCGTGTAGCTCAGACCGGCGGTCGCGCAGGCCCTGTCCAAGCGCGTCTGGATCTGCTCACGCGCCATCCGCCGGTACCAGCGCTCGAGGGCTGCTGTGCGCTCGGGATCATCCGGAACGAGCAGCGTGTCTGCGCGCCGTGCGACGCGTGTGCGTCCGGGAACGGTTTGCAACGTCAGCACGCCGCCCAGGTACGGGACCGTTTCGCCGCGCGCCAGAACGGCGGCCTGCTGGCGGCCAACCTCGACGAGCCGCCGCTCGATCCACGGGCGCAGCTCGCAGACGGCGTCCTCGGCGGCGCGTAGCGGCAGCCGCCGCGGCAGCACGACCTCGACGGTCCCGGCTCGATCGACGGTGATCCGGACCCGCCGAGCCCGATCAGAGCGCCGGACGTGGTAGGCGAACTCATTATCTGGCAGCGCGCTCACGGCGGGAAGGGTACGGTCCTGTCGCGACATGCCCACGATTCCCCAGCCGCCAGAGCGCTTCGGCGACGAGCTCGTCGAGCTTCGCGAGATCGCCGAGTGGGATATCCCAGAGGTGCTGATCGCCCACCAGGACGATCGCGACCTGCACCGGCGGCTGGGCCTGCAGAAGCCGCCCACAGGTGCTCAGCTCGGCAGCGAGGTCGAGCACGCGGAGGCAGAGCGGCTGGCCGGTAACTTGGTGAAGCTCACGATCGTCGAGCCAGGGGAGAACGACTGCCGCGGCCGGGTCGAGGTCGACGGCTTCGACTGGGAGCAGGGCAGCGCCCGAGTGCGGGTTTGGGCCGCGCCGCAGGTGCGCGGGCGCGAGTATGAGCAGCACGCCGCCGAGCTCGCATCGGAGTGGCTGCGTACCGGCGTCGGCCTGCGTGACGTCGAAGTCACTGTCCTTACCTAGATCCTTACGTAGACTGCGCGCTCAGCAATGGCCTCTAGCTCGGTGATCGCCAAGCGTTACTTCGACGCGCTGACAAGGCGTGACCTCGAGGCTGCCGTCGCCTGCTGGGCGCCGGGCGCCGCCGATGAGGTCGGCGTCCGCTTCGGCGACCTGTTCGACGCCTTCCCGGACTTGCGGATCGAGCTGCTCGACACGACCACGCAGCGCGAGCGCTGCGTCGTTCGCTGGCACGCCACGGGCACATTCCTCGGGCCCGGGCATCTAGAGGACTTCGCTCCGAACGGCGCTCAGATCTCGATCGACGGCTGCGACGTCCTCGAGATCCGCGAGGACCAGATCGTGGCCGGCGACTTCTATATGGACGGCGCCGAGGTCGTGCAGCAGCTCGGGCTGATCCCAGCGCCTCGCGGTGTCTCGGCCCTGGCCAACAGTCGCACCTGGTTGCGCAACAGCCTCTACGGCGCCAAGCCGGAGGCGATCGCCGCCGGTGTCTGGCTGCTGCGCGGCGGCATCCCACGCAGGATGAACGTGTATCTGATCGAGGATGACGGTGGCCTGACCGTGTTCGACTCCGGCTCGAGGCAGATGAGCCGTGCAATCCGGGCCGCGGGGGCGCGGTTTGGCGGGATCCGCCGGATCGTGCTTAGTCACGCCGACTGCGACCATCGCGGCGGCGCGGCCGGGATCGACCTCCCGATCTACTGCCACCCCCTGGAGAAGTCCGCGGCGCAGTCAGCTTCGCCGTATCGCGACTACTGGAACCTGGGCCTGCTGAGCAGCTGGGCCCGGCCCATCTACCCGCGCCTGCTGGCGTCCTGGGACGGCGGCTCGCTGGAGATCGCCGGCACCGTCCAGGAGGGCGACGAGATCGCCGGCTTCAAGGTTCTGCACCTTCCGGGCCACGCGCCTGGGCTGATCGCGCTCTATCGCGAGGAGGACGGGCTTGCGCTCGTCTCCGATCTGTTTTACACGCTCAATCCCGATACCGGGCTCGGCAACGCCGCGCACGTCCCGCACCCCGCCTTCAACCTCGACACCAACCAGGCGCGTGAGTCGATCCGCCGGCTCGCGACGCTCGGGCCGAAGGTCGTCTGGCCCGGTTTTGCGAAGCCGGTGTCCGGCGATGACATCGACCTGCAGTTGCAACGTGCCGCCTCCGCAGCCGTCTAGCCTCAGGACGATGGGTAAGCGTGCGCGCAGGCGCTCCAGTGACGTCGGTGGCCAGCGGGCCACCGACGGAATGCAAGCTCCGACGAGCATCTACACCGACGGTGAGGGCAACGAGCTCGAGCTGCGAGGCTCGCTGACGCCCAAGGCCCGGTCCGAGTACGCGGCGACGCTCGCCGGCGGGCTCGACCGCGACGATGCCTGGCAGCGTGCGGCCGAGCTGCTGTTCGAACGGCTGGCTGTGTCGTGGACGGTCTCGGGTCTGCGCGCGGATCGTCAGAAGGAGCTGTTGGGGCGCTACCGGATGGCGAGCGCGGACGAGCGCCAGTTCGTGCGCGACAGCCTGCGCGCGCACGTCACCGAGAACTTCCCCGAGCTGGAGGCGCCTTGATCGACGCAGACGCGTTCGCGGTACTGGTCACCGACTGGTGCCTCGAGGTCAAGCCGGGCCAGCAGATCCTGATCGAGACGACAACGCTCGCGGTCGACGCGGCGGCAGCGTTGCACCGGGCGGTGCTCGAACGCGAGGCCTGGCCGCTGCTGCGGCTCGCGCCCGGCGGGCTCGACGCCGACTTCTACAGGCATGCCCGCGATCTGCACTTGGACGGCGTCGCGCCGATCCAGCTGGCCGAGCAGCAGGCGGCTGACGCGAGCGTGCGGATCATCGCGCCCGCGAACGTGAACGCGCTGGCCGCCGTCGACCCGAACACGGTCGCGCGACGGGCGCGAGCGCAGGCGCCGCTGCGCGCTGCGCGCTCGCGGCGTCGCTGGTGCCTGACCATCTGGCCAACGGCGGCGCTGGCGCAACAGGCTGGAATGGGAGAACGGCAGTACGCCGAGTTCGTCGAGCGCGCGCTGTTCCTCGATCAGCCCGACCCGGTGGCGGCCTGGGCACGGCTGCGCGACCGGCAGGCGCAGGTGATCGAGCGGCTTGCGCCGGCGCGCGAGATCCATATCGAGACGGAGGGCACCGACCTGCGGCTGAACGTCGAGGGCCGCACCTGGATCAACTCGGACGGGCGCCGCAACATGCCGAGCGGCGAGGTCTTCACCGGGCCGCACGAGCGCTCGGTCAACGGCGTGATCCGCTTCGACGTGCCGTCGAGCGGGCGCGGCGCCGATGTCGCGAGTGTCGAGATCCGGTTCGAGGACGGCGAGGTGGTGGCGGCGCGAGCCGGGGTGGGAGATGAGCACCTGCAGGCGGCGCTCGCGACCGACGCCGGTGCGAGATTCCTCGGAGAGTTGGGGATCGGCACCAACACCGGGATCGACCGCGCCACCGGCTCGACGCTGCTCGACGAGAAGATCGCCGGCACGGTCCATCTCGCGCTTGGCAACTCGTACCCGGAGACCGGCGGGACCAATAGCTCCGCTCTGCACTGGGATCTGATCTGCGACCTGCGCAAGGGCGGACGCGTCACGGTCGACGGCGAGCTGCTGATACGAGACGGAACGCTAATTCAGTAGGGTGTTTTGCGTGTTGACGATCAAAAGCCTCTGAGACGCCTCTAAGTGCGCCGCACCAAAATCGTCGCCACCATCGGACCCGCTTCACGCGAGCCCGAAGTCTTGGTCCGGCTAGTCGAGGCGGGCATGGACGTGGCCCGGTTGAATTTCTCGCACGGCAACCTCGAGCTGCACGCCGAGAACGCCGAGCGCGTGCGCGCCGCTGCCAGTGCCGCCGGGCGCCAGGTCGCGATCCTCCAGGACCTCCCCGGTCCAAAGCTGCGCGTTGGCGCGATCGAGAACGAGATCGCCGACCTGAAACCCGGGGATGGCCTCGTGCTGATGTGCGGCTCCAATGAGCTCGGCAACGAGCGCCAGCTGTCGGTCAGCTGGGCGGGACTGCCGGATGCGGTCGATGAGGGCGATGTGATCTACCTGGCGGACGGCAAGATCCGGCTGCGGGTTGCGGCGATCAGGGTCGGCGATGGCGAGGTCGAGACCAAGGTCGAGGTCGGCGGCGCCGTGGCCTCACGCCAGGGCTTGAACATCCCGGGCTCGACGCGCGGCCTGGAGGCCGTGCCGGCCGAGGACCTCGAGATGCTGCGCTTCGGTGAGGAGATCGGGGTCGATCTGGTCGCGCTTTCGTTCGTTCGCACCGCCGAGGACATCACCAGTGTGCGCAAGCACACGCGCCTGCCGCTGATCGCCAAGATCGAGAAGCCGCAGGCGATGGATGCCGCCGAGGACATCATCCGTGCGGCTGATTGCGTGATGGTCGCCCGTGGCGACCTCGGCATCGAGCTTCCCATCCAGGAGGTGCCGCTAGCACAGAAACGGCTGCTGAAGTTGGCCGGCCAGCTGGCGCGCCCGTCGATCACGGCCACGCAGATGCTCGACTCGATGGTCTCTTCGCCGCGACCCACGCGGGCGGAGGCGACCGACGTCGCCAACGCGATCTTCGACGGGACCGACGCGGTGATGCTCTCGCAGGAGACGGCGGTCGGCCAGTACCCCGTCGAGACGGTAGCGATGATGGCGTCGATCGCCGAGTACACCGAGGCCGGGCTGCCCTACCGGGATTGGAACGAGGAGCGCGTCCGCCGCGATGCCCGAGACCCGGCCTACACCGTCGCCTACAGCGCCTGTGCCGCGGCACGAGAACTGCACCTCGCGGCGATTGTCACGCCGACGCTCTCGGGTCGCTCGGCGCGGCTCGTGGCCTCGCACCGGCCGAACGTGCCGATCTACGCGCTCTCGCCCGGACGGGAGACGGTGCGGCGTTGCGGCTTGATGTGGGGTGTGCGCGCGGCCTCGATCCGCCGCCACGAGGTGACGGAAGCGTTGATCGCCGACTCCGCACGGCGCGTGGTTGAGCTGGGCTGGGTCAAGCCAGGCCAGCGGGTTGCGATCACGGCCGGCTTGCCCAGCGGCAGGCCCGGCACCACCAGCCTGCTGCAGATCCAGCGCGTCTGACAATCGCCGGTATCGCGCGCGTTTCGCGTGTTCTAGTACGGATCGGACATCCGTCCGTTTAGCTGTCCGGTGGCCTTGAGATGCTGCACTCCAGATTTACACTTTTGAGTGCGATGTCGGTACTAGATCTCTCCAATTTCCTGACGCTGCCGGCTCCGGAGCTGCTCGCTCCGCCGGAGCCTCCGGCAACGCCTGCGATCGACACCTCCGACACTTCCGCCGGCGATTCGACCTCGTCGGGCTCGGCCAGTGATTCGAACTCGTCCGGTTCAGCCTCGCTCGGCACACCGACCGCCCTGACCGCACAGCAGCAGGTTGAGGCCGGGCTCCTCGGCGGAAAGCCGGACAGTGCTCAGAATCGTTACGACACGCCCGAGGAAGAGGCTGCTGCCGCGCTCATCGATCTCAGCGGCGCCTCGACCGTCACCGTCGATGACTTCGAGTCCAGCGTCCCGCCGAACCTGGCGGCCGCCTCGGCGCTGCTCGACGCGCTCACCGCTGGCGGCAGCGTCAGCGCGGCTGCGATCGGGAGTCTCTACACGTTGATGGACTCGAGCGCTGCGCTCGCTCTGACCAGCTCGTAGCTGCAGCGCTTACGCCGTCGTGCGGCGTCCCGCGTAGAACGCGGCCTCCTGCTCGCCGAGCGCCGTGACCGGCGGATCGCCGTAATACCACTCGCGCGCTATTCGGTAGAAGTTGCCGCGCGCGTGCAGCTGTGCGATCACCGCCAGTGTCAGCACCTCCATGCGCCGTCCGAAGATGTGATCCGGGGGAGCCGACTCGTGGCGCAGCTGGCCGAAATACTCGGAGCGTGGGTCGCTCATGTCGATCAGAACCTGAGTCGCGTACTCCGGCGTCAGCTCGATCTCCTGGTCGACCGTGTACCAGGCGGTCGCGGCACGGAAGTGCTCGAGCACGCGGTCGGGGTCGAATTTCTCGGGCTCCGGGAAGAAACCAACCTCGGTGCCGAGCCGCATGATTGTGTCCTTGTCGCCCTCGATCACGGCCTTTGCGATGTCGATCTCGAGCTCTACCGAGCCCGCCGGCATCCGCTTGAACAGACCGAAGTCGAAGAACGCCACGCGACCGTCGCCGAGGAGCATCGAGTTACCGGGGTGCGGGTCCCCGGAGAACTGGTGGTGGCGGTACAAGCAGCCGAAGTAGAAACGGAACAGGATCTCGCCGACGCGGTCGCGCTCGGCCTGGGAGTAGCCCTTGATCTCCTCGAAGCCCGTGCCCTCGACGAACTCGGTCACCAGCACGCGCTCACGCGAGAGCGATGTGATCACATCGGGCACGAGGATGAAAGGGTGTCCTCGGTGCAGCCGGGCGAGCGCGCGCTGGTTCTGCGCCTCGAGCTCGTAGTCGAGCTCCTCCTCGATCCGATGACGAATCTCCTCGCCGACAGTCTTCGGGTCGAGGCCTGGCGCGATCCGCTTGGCGAGCCTCAGGATCATCCCGAGGTTCTGGAGGTCCGCACGCACTGCTGCGGCAACTCCCGGGTACTGCACCTTGACCGCGACCACGCGGCCGTCGTGAAGTCGGGCGCGATAGACCTGGCCGATCGAGGCGGCCGCGATCGGCTCCGCGTTGAACTCGGCAAATGCCTCGTCGATCGGCTCCTCGAGCTCCTGCTCGATCACCTTGCGCAGCTCCTTGAAGCTCACGGTCGGCGCCGCGTCGCGCAGCCGCGCGAGCTTGCGCTGGAATTCGTCGCGGTGCTCCGGCGGGATCAGGCCGGTGTCCAGGAACGACAGAACCTGCCCGACCTTCATCGCTGCGCCCTTCATCGTGCCCAGCGCTGTCACGATCTGCTCGGCGGCCTCCATGTGCCGCCGTTCGAGCGCTGCCTCGCGCCCCTCCTTCGTGCGGGCCACGTTGGTCGCGACCGTGCCCGCTTGGCGCAACGCCTGGCCAGCCGCGAGTCCGCCGATCTTCGCAGTCCGCCGGACCCTCGACTTGGGGATCTTGCTGTCGTCCGCCATCTAGAGCTAGCCCCGTCCTCCGCGGTCGGCAGCGCTAGCCGGCGTCGTCGACCGGACCCGCATCCGGGCCGCCGGCGGCAACCGCCACCCGCGATCCCGGGACGATGTCGTCGCTCCCGTCGGGCCACCGGACCCAGGCCTTGTGGCCGCCGTCGTAGTCGTCGGCCAGCAGGATCAGCGTTGCGGGCTCGCCGAGTGCCGTGCAGGGCTGCGTGCCCTCCGGGTCGCGGCCGCTCCAGATGCGTACGAACGGGTTGGTCTCGAGCTCGTCGGCGACCGTGGTCGGCTCGGTGTGGCCGGGATGGATCCGCGTCTGCGGCAGCAGCGCGAGCAGCGTGTCCATCACCGACGCCTTGAGGTCGGCGTAGGTTGTGTGGGCAGGGGCGCGGACGCCACCGACCGAGCCCCTGAACAGGGTGTCGCCCGTGAAGAGGTCGGTACCGCCAACGAGCAGGGACACCATGCCGGCGGTATGCCCGGGGGTGTGCAGCGGCTCGATCGTCAGGCCGCCGATGGTCAGCGTCCGTCCGGGGACGAGGTCGCCGGTGGCGGCCGGCACCAGATCACGCTCCAACGGATGGATCAAAACCTGCGCCTGTGGATGCTGCGCGATCACCGCGTCGAGCTCGGCGACGTGATCGTGGTGGTGGTGCGTGAGCAGGACGTGGGTCAGCTGGTACCGCTGCCGCGCGATCAGCTCGAGCAGCGGCTCGACCGGACCGCCGGCATCGATCATGACCGCGGTGACGCCCTCGTCGTCCACCACCAAGTAGGTGTTGGAGAGCCACGGTGTACTCATCGAGCGCTCGACTATCACTGATGGAGAGCGTATCCGCTCGACGTTCAAGCCCACTTCCGGTTGAGCTAGCCTTCAGGAGAGATGGCTCAGGACGGACGCAGCAAGATCGGCCACCTGCTCGAGCGGCTCGCGCAGGGCGTGGCAGCGCATGACCGCGAGAATCCTGGCCATCACACCTGGGGCATTGGGATGTCGCACTTCGACATCGAGCGCCTCGGCCTCGAAGAGGGCGAGCAGATCCTCCCGGGAATCGTCCTGCAAGCTGATGGCGGCGTCACGGGCGCGTTCCGCGTGCTCTGCGACGGCGACCACAACAGTGAGCAGGAGGAGGCTGAGGAGGAGATCGTCGACGCCGTCGCCGAGGAGGCGCGCGAGCTCGAGGTCGTCCGCCCCGGTGGCGGCCGCGAGGACTACCCGCCTCCGCTGAAGCCGCCCTTCTAGCGCGCCGCTTCTTGCCCGTGCCCCGCTCTGCGGAAATATTGGCCCGCGGACCCTGGGACCCGGGCGACATCAAGGTTGACTGGCGCCCCGATCCGTTCGAAGCGGACGCCGACGCCACCGCGGCGGCCGACCGTCTGCTTGACGAGCTGCGTGAGCGTGGCTCGCCAAGCCACGACGGATTCGCCGCCCGGATGGTGAGTTTCGAGCGGACCGCCGACGGTCTCCGCTTGGAGCTGCAGCCGATCCGCTGGGCCCTACGGCTGCTCGCCAATGGCGCCGGCGGCAGCATCTCGGCCCTGTGCATCGTGCGCGACGCCGAGGGCAGCTGGCTGGCTGGTCGGCGGGCGGGCTGGGTCGCGTCGTGGGCCGGTCGCTGGGCGCTCGGCGCCGGCGGCTCGGTCGAGGTCGACGAGAACCCGGCCGACACGCTCGCACGCGAGCTTGAGGAGGAGTGGAGCGTCCGGCCGGAGCGTCTTCGGGTCGAGGCGCTGATCCGCTTGAACAGCGGCATGGTGATGCTCGTCGGTCAGGCATGGCTGCCGCCGGGCGCGCTTGTCACGCCCGACGACGAGCATGATGCGTTCGCGTGGTGGCCGGCCGATATCGAGCGCTGGCCGGCTGAGGCCGACCTCCCGCTGCGCAGCATCGGGGAACTGCTCGTAGGCGCCTGACAGGCGGCGAAGGACCAACGCGAGCAACCAATGTTCACGCGCATCGTCACGTTCCGGCGGCTCGAGGTCGTCTCCTGCCTGCACTCGTGCGTCTATCTGGCCCTGCTCATCTGCGCTTTCGCGCTCCACAACCCTGAGCCTGCGACCTTCATCCTCGGCCTGACGCACGGCCTGATGTGGATCGTGATGTCGCTTCTATGCATCGCTGCGACCCGCTGGCGTGTTATCCCTTTCTGGTTAGCCGTGACGGTTGCGGTGCTGGGCGGCCTCGGGCCGTTCATGGGGACAATCGGATTCATCTACGAGACGCGGCGGCGGGCTCAGGGAACGACTGCCGACCAATCGCTAACCTACGAGGACAGACGCTTCGATGGCCGTTGAGACAGGCACTTTTCAGGTTGTGATGCCGGCGATGGGGGACTCCGTCGTCGAAGGCACCATCCTCGAATGGCACAAGCAGGAGGGCGACTCGATCGGGGCCGACGAGACGCTCGTTGAAATCTCGACCGACAAGGTCGACGCCGAGGTCCCCGCATCCGTTTCCGGCACGATCGTCAAGCTCTACGCCGCCGAGGGCGACACCGTCAGTGTCGGCTCGCCACTCGCGGAGATTGCGATCTCCACCTCCGGTGACGGCGCCGACGACTCCGTGTCAAACGGCGGTGGCACGGCCACCGCCGAGCCCCCCGCCACCGAGGCTCCGAGCGCGGAAGCAGGCGAGGTTGTCGACATCGTCACTCCGGGCGGTAGCGAGAGCGTCACCGAGGGCACGATCCTCGAGTGGTCAGTGAAGCTCGGCGACACGGTCAAGGACGGCGATACGGTCGTCGAGATCTCGACCGACAAGGTCGACATGGAACTTCCAGCGCCTGCCGATGGCACGATCACCGAGATCCTCTACGGGGAGGGCGCAACCGTCGGCGTCGGCCAGGTCATCGCGCGGATGGCAGTTGGTCAGAGCGCGGCCGCGGCGGTCGCTCCTGCTGTCGCACCGCGCCCTGAAGCGGTGTCGCAAGCCGCGCCGGCCCCTGCCGCGGCGTCTGTCAAAGCCGCGACCCCGATCGCCCAGCGCCTCGCCGCGGGACTCGGCGTCAACCTCGCCAGCGTCGCCGGCAGTGCTCGCGGGGGCCGCGTGACCAAGGACGACGTCCTCGCCGCCGCAGCCACCGTCATCGAGCTGCCCGCGGGAGCCGAGAAGATCAAGGGCGGCGGTGCAGCGCTCGCGCGCTACATGGACGAAAGCCGCTCGATCCCGACTGCGACCTCGTTCCGCACCCTGACCGTAACCACGCTCGATACCCGTCGCAAGCAGCTCAAGGACGCCGGCCAGAAGGTTTCGTTCACGCACCTGATCGCGTACGCGATCGCGAAGGCCGCCACCGATGACATGCCGGTCATGGCGCACCACTTCGTCGAGTCGGGCGGAGCGCCGTACCGCGTCAACGACGGTCAGGTGAACCTCGGCCTCGCCGTCGACGTCGAGAAGAAGGACGGCAGCCGCACGCTGATGGTGCCGGTGATCCGTGACGCCGGTCGCATGAGCTTCAAGCAGTTCCTCGACGCGTACAACGAACTCGTCGAGAAGGCTCGCACCAACACGCTGAGCGCCGACGATCTGACCGGCGGCAACATCTCGCTCACCAACCCGGGCGGGATCGGGACCGTCGCCTCGGTGCCACGGCTGATGGTCGGCCAGGGCACGATCGTCGCGACAGGCTCGATCTCCTACCCGGTCGGACTCGAGGCGATCGGCGCAAAGATCGGGGCCGAAAAGGTCATCAGCATGACCTCGACCTACGATCACCGCATCATCCAGGGCGCCGAGTCCGGTCGCTTCCTGAAGGTGATCGAGGAGTACCTGCAGGGCGAGCGCGGCTTCTATGAGTCCGTCTTCAGCGCGCTCGGCGCGACCCTGCCGGCGCTCCCCGCCAAGCCTGCTCCGAACTCTGGGGCAGCTGCCCCTGCGGCTGCGGCTGCCACCAGCCCTCCGAACGAGGAGCTCATGCAGGCCGTTCAGGCCGCGACGTCGGTGCTCAAGGCGTACCGCATGCACGGTCACCTCGCCGCACGGCTCGATCCGCTCGGCCGCCTGCCCGAGGGCGACCCTGCACTCGATCCGGCGACCGTCGGGCTGACGCCGGAGCTGATGGCACAGATCCCGGCGCGGATCCTGCGCATGTACGTTCCGGGCGACACGCTGGACGAGGCGATCCCACACCTGCGCGAGATCTACTGCGGGCCGATCGCCTACGAGATCGAGCACATCGCCTCGCACCGGCAGCGTCTGTGGCTGCGTGACGCGATCGAGTCCGGCACCTACCGCAAGCCGCTCGCCGCCGACGAGCAGAAAGCCCTGCTCGAGCGGCTGACCAACGTCGATGCTTTCGAGCGCTTCATGGGCAGGGCCTACCTCGGCGCCAAACGCTTCTCCGTCGAGGGCCTGGACATGACCGTGTCGATGATCGACGAGATCGTCAAGCTCTCCGGCCAGAACGGCGCGCGCGAGGTCGTGGTCGGTATGGCCCACCGCGGGCGCGTGAACGTGCTCGCACACAACCTCGGTCGCTCCTACGAGTCGCTGTTCGCGGAGTTCGAGGGCGCCAATACGCTCGATGCGATCACCACGATCCCGGACGGTGGCACCGGTGACGTCAAGTATCACCACGGCGCCTCCGGCACCTACCAGCTTCCGGACGGCGAGTCTCTGATCGTGCGGCTCGAGTCCAACCCGAGCCACCTCGAGTTCGTCGCTCCGGTCGTCTCCGGCGCGACCCGCGCCGCCCAGACCAACCGCCAGGGCGCGCATGCCAGCCAGGACACCAACGCGGCCGTCCCGGTCGTTCTCCACGGTGACGCTTCGTTTCCCGGCCAGGGTGTGGTGGCCGAGACGCTCAACCTGCAGGCGCTTGACGGCTACACAGTCGGCGGCACGATCCACATCATTCAGAACAACCAGGTCGGATTCACGACCGACGCCGAGGACTCGCGCTCGACGACCTATGCATCGGACATGGCGAAGGGCTTTGACGTGCCGATCATCCACGTCAACGCCGACGATGTCGACGCCTGCATCGCCGCCGTCCGGCTCGCGTTCGCGTTCCGCCGCGAGTTTGGTCACGACGTGATGATCGACCTGATGGGGTATCGCCGCCATGGCCACAACGAGGGCGACGAGCCCGCATACACCCAGCCCGAGATGTACGAGATCGTCAAGAAGCACGAGCCCGTGCGCGAACTCTTCGCCAAGCAGCTGATTGCCGCCGGCGTGATCACCGAGGAAGAGTCCAAGGCGATGGCAGACGCCGCGTGGGCGGTGCTGACCGAGCATCACAATCGTCTCAAGGAGCGGCTCGCTGCCGCCAAGGACCACGTGGGCGAGCACGCCACCGGTGAGTACAAGCTCGACAGCGGCATTGCTCCCGAGGTCAACACCGCGGTCGATGCCGAGAAGCTCCAGATCCTCAACGATGAGCTCCTGGCGCTGCCAGAGGGCTTCGAAATGAACCGCAAACTGGCCAATCAGCTAGGGGAGCGGCGTAAGGCGTTCGGCCCCGAGCACGCCGGCATCAACTGGGCCCACGCTGAGGCGCTGGCCTTCGCCTCGCTGCTCAGCGAGGGGATCCCGCTGCGGCTCACCGGCCAGGACACCGAGCGCGGCACCTTCAGCCAGCGTCACCTCGTTCTGCACGATTCCAAGACGGGCCGCGAGCACAGCGCAATCCAGCACCTGCCAAACGCGCTGGCGACGATGGAGCTCCATAACAGCCCGCTATCGGAGATCGCCTGCATCGGCTTCGAATACGGCTACTCGCAGGAGGCGCCGGAGACGCTCGTGATGTGGGAGGCGCAGTTCGGCGACTTCGCCAACGGCGCGCAGGTGATGATCGACCAGTTCATCACCCCTGGCCTGGCGAAGTGGGGCGTGACCTCGCGGCTGACGCTGCTGCTGCCACATGGTTACGAGGGTGCGGGCCCGGAGCACTCCTCCGCTCGCCTCGAGCGCTTCCTGCAGCTCGCTGCGGAGGGCAACATCCGCGTCGCCAACCTGACGACGCCGGGCCAGTACTTCCATCTGCTGCGTCGCCAGGCACGCATCGCCCAGCAGCGTCCGCTCATGATCATGACGCCGAAGAGTCTGCTGCGCCTGCCCGCGGCGGCTTCGCACCTCGAAGATCTTTCGAGCGGCCGCTTCCAGCCAGTGCTGGCCGAGCCAGGCGTCGATGCGGATCAGGTGACGCGCCTGATGCTCTGCAGCGGCAAGGTCTACTACGACATCATCGGCAACCCCCAGCGAGCGGAGACGCCGGGCGTCGCCGTCGGCCGTGTCGAGCTGCTCTATCCGTTCCCCGAGGAGGAGATCCTCGCGCTGATCAACACCTACCCGAACCTCCAGGAGGTCGTGTGGGTGCAGGAGGAGCCGCGCAACATGGGCGCCCGCGCCCACATGTCGCCCCGCCTCCAGCAGATCCTGCCCGGCGATCTCGAGTTCGGTTATGTCGGCCGCCCGGAGCGGGCTGCCTCTGGCGAGGGCTACCCCGCCGCACACTCGCGCGAGCAGAACCGGATCGTCACCACCGCGCTCGACCTCAAGCGCCCGATCTCGCAGTACCCACTGGCAACCCCCGGCGACCGCTAGATCACGTAAAGCGACCGCTAGATCACGTCAAGCAAGTGCCCTCAGGTGATGCCGACGATGCCGGCGCATGTCCAATTCGAGGCCCCGGCACCGTTGTTCCAGATCTTCGCCGCGACCGCGTCCTGCTCTGACTTGGGAGCCATGTAGGCGGCGCTGCCGCTGCCGCCGAACTCGCTCCAGGTGGCCGGCATGATCTGGTAGTAGCCAGAGGCGCCGGCGCTGTTGGGTGGCAGGTTCTGGCCGCCTGACTCGCAGAGGACGATCGCATACGGGATCGTCCAGCCGGCTGACGAGCTCAGGCTCGTCCCGCCGCTCGGGCTCGTCTCGGCGCTGTAGGTCACGTTGCGGACCGCTTGCTCGGCTGCCGTCTGCTGCTGCTGGATCGTCGCGATCGCGGCCTGCAGCTTCGCACCTTGCTCCTTGCTGGCCGTGAGCGCCGCATCCTGAGCGGCTCGCGCGTCTCCGAGCGCCGTCTCTCGCGAGTTCAGCAGTGCGCCCATGCCCGCCAGCGCGTTGGTCTGTGTGGAAGCGTCATTCGCCGCCGTCGCGTCACTGCGCTGCAGCGCGGACAGCCGGTCGGTGGCGGCCTGCGCTTCATCGCGGGCCGTACGGGTGACGGTGATGATCGACTGCTCCTGGTGCTTGGCGCGCGACAGATACTGCAGTCCGTCGAGCAGTTGCTGGAAGCCTGACGAGTTGACCACGAGCGAGACGACTGATTGCTGCGGCTGCTCGTATTGGCTGACCAGCTCAGACTTGAGCGCCGACACGGAGCGGTCCAGCACGTTGTGTAGATGAGCCAGGCGGGCGTGCTCATGGGCGATCGCGACCCGGGTGTCGGCGAGCTTGCTCTCATATGTCGTGAGGCGCTCACGGGCGGACGCCTCACGCGACTGAACCAGGCTGATCTGGCTCGCGAGCGAGGACACCTGGCTATTGAGGGCTGCGATGCTGCTCGCGAGCGACTGCTGGTGCTGCTTGGTGCTGTTCAACTGCGACTGAGCGGAGCCCAGCTTGTTCTGCAGCTGAGTGAGGTTGTCACCGGTGGCGCTGCCGGTGAGCGCCGGGATGACACACGCAGAGGCTGCGAGGGCGGCGGCAACTATCCGCCTTCGATTTCTTCGTTCCGGGACTTTCATGGGCCGGGCGCGCAGACTCGCCGTCCAAGGGGCGGGAGTCCGACCGTGCGAGGTTAGCAACGAGGCCCTTGTTTGCGCAGCCTGCTTGTGCGGTTTGTCGCCAGGCAGTGACGGTCGCCCGCTGCCTATGCTGCTAGGCATGATCTGGGTTCAGGGACGGATTACGCTGGCGCCGCGGCCTCGTGGCTTCCATCTGATCACGCGTGAGCTGCTCGACGCGATCGACGGTGCCGGGCAGATCCGTGTCGGGATCCTGCATCTACTGATCCAGCACACCTCGGCGTCACTGACGCTCAATGAGAACGCATCCCCCGACGTGCGCCATGACTTCGAGTCGTGGTTCAGCGACGCGGTCCCGGAGCGCGCGCCGTTCTGGACGCACACACGCGAGGGTTACGACGACATGCCGGCCCACATCAAGGCGTCGCTGCTGGGGCCGACGCTCACGCTGCCGCTGGCCGCTGGACGCCCCGCGCTCGGGACGTGGCAAGGGATTTACCTGTGCGAGCACCGCGACCATGGCGGTCCGCGGTCGATCGTCGCCACCGCTTGGGGCGAGGCCTAGCTGACGGCACCGGATCGGCGCGATGCTGCGTCTTCGGTCGCTCGCGCACGTCCGCACGCGTCGCGTGGGCGGGTGGGCGACCTCTTGCCTCGCTTGATCCGGCGCCGTCAGAGGCTGCGCCAGACCGGGGCGCGCTTCTCGGCGAATGCCGTCGCGCCCTCGCGGGCGTCCTCTGAGGCGAAGATGGGTCCCCAGATCGGGCGCTGGCGCTCGAACGCCTCGGCCTGGGACCAGTCAACCGACTCACGCAGGATCTGCTTGGTACCGGCCAGGGCGAGCGGACCGTTTGCTCCGATCGCCGTCGCCAGCTCGAGCGCGGTGTCGAGCGCGTCGCCCCGATTGGTGACGCGATTGACGAGCCCAATCTCGTAGCCACGCTCGGCAGTGATCGGGTCGCCGGTGAGCGCGAGCTCGTTGGCGATGTTGCGGGGCACCATACGAGGCAGGCGCAGCAGGCCGCCGCCGGCGGCCACGAGTGAGCGCTTGACCTCCGGGATTCCGAGCTTTGCGTCCTTGGCGGCGACAATCAGGTCGCAGGCCAGTGCGATCTCGAGCCCGCCTGCGACGGCGAACCCCTCGATCGCGGCGATCAGTGGCTTCTCGGTCACTCGCTCGGTGATGCCGGCAAAGCCGTGACCCTCGATCCACGGCATCTCGCCTGCGGCGAACGCCTTGAGATCCATGCCGGCGCAGAAGTAGCCGCCGGCGCCGGTGATGATTCCCACTGACAGCGACGTGTCGGAGTCCAGCTCGTCCAGCGCCTCAGCGACGCCGTTCGCGACGCTGGCGTTGACGGCATTGCGCTGATCGGGACGGTTGATCGTCACGACCAACACGCGCTCGCGGCGCTCGGTCACGACGGCTGCTTGATCGTTCATGCTGCGAACAGTCGCAGTTCCGGCTCCCGTTCGCCACGCAGAACCGCAAGATCCACCTCGACCCAGGCGATCCCGCGCGACTCGGCCAGCACGCGCGCCTGCGGTTTGATCGTCTGCGCGGCGAGGATTCCGCGGCAGCTGCCGAACTGCGGGTCCGCGCGAAGCCGCTCGAGGTACCGCGTGATCTGCTCGACCGATTCGATCGTCGCCACGCGTTTGATCTCCACCGCAACCCAGCCATCGTCGTCATCGCGGCACATCAGATCCACCGGGCCGATGTCAGTCGGCCACTCGCGCCGCACGAGTCGCAGCCCCTCACCGCACCAGTGCGGCTGCTCGGCCAGCAGCTCCTGCAGGTGCGCCTCGACACCGTCCTTCGCAAGCCCCGCCTCCTCGTCCGGCAGGCCCATGTCGTGAACGACGTCGGACAGCACCTCGGTCAGCGCGATCTCCAGGCGGTCCTCCGTCTTGCCGGCCCGTTTGCGCACGACGATCCGTTCGGTCGGCGCGCCTTCCTCCTCGATCACGGTAGGCGGCGTCATCCAGTTCAGCGGCTTATAGCCGCCGCTGTCCGCGTGCAGCAGCACCGATCCGTCGGCCTTGATCATGATCAGTCGCAGTGCCTCGGGCAGGACGGTGTCCAGGCGGCCGGAGTAGATGGCGGAGCAGCGGGCGACGATCAGGCGCATCCGTGCCGAGGCTATGCGGACGGGCGGATGGGGTCGTGATCGGGCTGGGGATGAGTTCGGAATTTGGAGAGAATTCGCGGGGGTGCTGGCACCGTCGCGTAGCTGTACCTTCGTGTGCCGGATAGTCGTGCGGTGCTGCTGATCTCGGGCGCCCTGTGCCGGCCGGGCACGCTTCGATCCGGACGCACGCCGCGCGCGTCGGTTCCTTGCCGCCTGCTGGCAGACGATTACAAGCTCGGCGATCCGCTGTCGGGCGAGTGCGGACCGGTCGATCCAGATGTCGTCGCCAATCCACTCGCGAGCGGCGATGCGGTCCGGAAGGTGGAAGCGATCACCGTACGGGATGCGCACGTTCCGCGCCAAGCAGGACAAGCCCCGCGGATCGCAAGATATGTGTCGTGTGTGAGAAGCAGGTGCCACGCCCGGCTAGCGGGTTCGTGGCGATCGACTAGCGAGACCCAAAGACGGCTTGTGATTGCTCTTCCCCGTCGGCGCGTCTCCGGCTCGTCCGGTGGCCCCGGTCGCCTCTGGTAGTTCGGGTGTCTTGCGGTGTCCGTCAGCCGGCGATTCATTCAGTTGCTCTTACTGGCCGAACCTAGCGTCGAAGTTGATGACAGAGAGACTCGAATCGGCGCGCAGGTTCGTCGAACCCCACGGGGAATCGGCGGTCGGAGACGGCGAGCGGACCAGCACCACGACCGCCACCGCAGAGCGGCCAGAATTGCTGAGTCGACCGGTCACCGGCACCGGCTCAGAACAGAAGGCCGATACCTGGGCGCGTGAGATCGAGGCGTCGGGGCCGAGGGTGACGCGCCGGCAGCTTCTTCAAACCGCGCTCGGAGCGTGTGTCGTGGGCGCCACCGGGTACGGCGTTTCGTGGATCACAAGCGTGTCCAAGCCGCCGCCGCTACCGAGGTTCCGGTCACGGCCTGACCTCTCCCCGCCGCCGACGGCGGTCCTCTTCCCGGCCGATGAGACTGCAGCCGGCTTGGTGTTGCTGAGCGCCGCACGCACTGACGCGTACCAGCACGGGCCGATGATTGTGGACAATGCGGGCCGACTGGTGTGGTTCTCTCCTCGCACGCAAGGTTCGATGAACCTCCAGGCGCAAAATTATTTGGGCAAGCCTGTATTGACGTGGTGGCAGGGTGAGCTGGTCCTGCCCGCCGGCTATGGTCAGGGCGAGTATGTGATCGCCGGCTCCGATTACAACGAGCTGGCCCGCGTTCACGCGGGCAATGGGCTCCATGGAGACCTTCACGAGTTCGTCATCACGCCTCAGGGCACTGCGCTGTTCACGGTGTACAAACCGATTCGCAGAGACCTCTCGGACATGGGCGGATCAGCTCACGGCTTGCTGCTCGACTCACGAATGCAGGAGGTGGAGATCTCCACCGGCCGGGTCCTGTTTGAGTGGAGCGCCGCTGAGCACATCGCACTGAGTGAGTCCTACGTCGTGGCTCCGAGCGATCCGAGCACGCTCTTTGACTTCTTCCATATGAACTCGATCGACGTGCTGGCGGACGGGAACCTGCTGCTGTCCGCTCGCCACACCGGCGCTCTATACAAGATCGACCGTTCATCGGGGGCGGTGATCTGGAGGCTCGGCGGTAAGCGCAGCGACTTCCAGATTCAGTCGCGGGCGAAGTTCGCTTACCAGCATCACGCCCGCCACCACGACGGCGGTGTGATCACTGTGTTCGATGACGGCGCCGGCCCCACGAACGTCGAATCCGGCGCGCCGGCACAGCGTGTGTCGCGGGGCCTGAAGCTCAGCGTCGACGTTGACTCAATGCAGGTGCGGCTGTTGCAGGAGTATCTGCCCGATCCATCGATGCTCGCCACCAGCCAGGGCAGCGTGCAGCTGCTTTCCGATGGAAACGTGTTTGTCGGCTGGGGCTCGGAACCGTACTTCTCGGAGTACGGACCGCGCGCGAACCCGCGATTTGAGGCGAAGATCGGCGGGGGCTCCAACTCGTATCGAGCGTTCCGCTCCCAATGGGTCGGGCGGCCGGCCGAGCGCCCCGCGGTCGCGGCGGAGCGCGTCAACCACGCCACTGTCAATGTCTTTGCGAGCTGGAACGGCGCGACGGACGTCTACCGCTGGGATGTGCTTGCTGGCAACACTCCAGACGCCTCGACGGTAGTGGGCACTTTCGCCCGCGTCGGCTTTGAGACTTCGATGCAGGTCTCAACCGTCTACAGGTACATCGCCGTGCGTGCGCGTGACGGAGACGGCAGGCTCATCGGTCGCTCCGCCGCGGTTCAGACACCGGCCTCAGGCACCGCGATCGGTTAGCACGGCCCCGCCCCAACGGCCAAGTCCTTCCGCTTCGGGCTCCTCTGGACGAGCGCTCTTGAGAAATACGATCGCCGCGCCGCGCGACGGCGGTGATCGCAGGCGCGGCAAACTACGCATCGTCGTCAGCAGCGTCGGAGGAGCGCTTCCGTGGGATGCTCCGTTCCGCGCGTTCCGCGCGTTCCGCGCGTTCCGCGCGTAGCGGGTCGGGTCGCGGCAACGACAAGAAACGCGGTGTGCCGGCAAAGCGCGAGGCCAGGATGGGCGAGGGGTTCTCTAGGCCATCCATCCCGGGAAGCCCCGGAGGTAATCGCCGGCCGGGGTGGCCATTCCCTGCAGAACGTCCTCGAGTTGAGCGAGTCGACGGGGTCCGAGAGTCTGTGCGAGGCGAGCGTGGTACGTCTCGAAGAACGCGGCGCTCAGGTCCAGCATTTCCTGGCCGCGTGCGGTTCGCCGCAAGCGGACCGCACGAGCGTCTGCGGAGTCCGGCTCGCGGCGGACGTAGCCGACTCTCTCCAGCGAAGCGACCGTCTTGGCGGCCGCCTGCTTGCTGACGCCTAGCCGGCGCCCCAGCTCCGACGCCGTACTGCCGTCGGCGCCGAGCGCCTGAAGCGCAAAACCGTGAAGCGGGCGAGCTTGGTCGTGACCGCGCTCGGCCAGGGTGCGATGAAGCTCATCGATCAGTGATCTGAATGCACCGACCAACAGAAATGGAAGTTCAAAGCCTGCACGTTCAGCTGCGGCCATCTACGAATGCTTACACAACAAAAGACAACCCGGTGTACCATTTAGACAACCCTGTTGTCGAACGAGGAACTTGTCGTGTCCTACGCGATTCGCGTGACCGAACGTCGCCGCTCTGAGACTCCCGCTGGAGTGATGACCACCCATGCATCCCCCACGCTCGGCTCGACCGCCGGTCTCTCGATGTGGGAAGTCGAAATGACCGAAGGCGCGTCGGGTCCGCTTCACGTGTTCGACTCCGAGCAGATCTGGACGGTCCTCGAGGGTGAGGTGTCGGTGCATATAGCCGACGAAACCGAGCTCCTCGGTCGCGGCGACACCGTCGTGATCCCGCCAGACCTCGAACGACAGGTCGTGGCTCGCACCGATCTCCGGCTCCTTGTCTGCGGTCACGGAAATGCGATTGCACGGGTACCCGGAGAGCCCGCGCCACGCGGGACACCCGCCTGGATCGCGTGATGGGGCCTCCTCGCGTCTCAGCGCGCGTACCGCTCGGACACGAATGCAGGTGTCCGGCTCGCACTCGATGAGAGATGTGCTCCTCGCCATTCGGGCGTCTCGTGGCGCCCACCACACCAGGGATGTCCAGGTCGTAGGAACCGTCGGTGCGGGCCTAATGGCTGCGCGACCCTGCCAGCCACCGATGGGAAACTCCCGCTACTAGGTCACTATCAAATGTCCAAAGTCGCCGTCGTGCGGGGTATTGGCGTGGCGGCCGGGCATTGGGCGTGCTGCGCACTCCTGAAAGTGACAAGTCGCGCGCGACGCCAGAGATGTGCTCGAAATTGCCGCCTCTACCTTGCTGAAACTGGCAAACCTGCGACCGCGTTCCGCGATTTGCTCGTTTCAGCACCCTGCGGCTCCACTTAGGCCGCAGTCCCGCACGGCGAAATGAAACGGCCCTCGTTGGCCATGTATTGGTGAGACCCGAGTAAGGAGACCACCGTGGAGAGACAGACGTTGTCCGAGGAGGAGCTGGATCGCCTGCTCAGCCGGATCAGCCGCACGCAGCCGGTCGATCCTTTCATGGCTGACGACGAGCGCCTTCGCGCGGCGCTCGCAGGCGTGCGGCGCAGCACTGAGAGCGGTCGGCCGGCCTCGTCGGGCTCTGGCGGGCCGGCCTCGTTGGGCTTTGGTCGGCCCGCGTCGCGGCGCACCCCGCGCCGGCGGCGCGCACATCGGCGGCGCTGGGTCACGGTCGGTGTAGCGGTGGCGGCTGCCGGTGTGGCGTCGCTGGTCGGCGTCGCGAGCTTTGGCGGTGGTGGCGGTGGGCCGGGCCTGTCGCTGCCGCTGGCGGTCTCGCCTGCGGCGGCCGCTCAGCTGAGCAGGGCCGCACACGCGGCGGCCAGACAGCCGACACCCGGCGATGGCCAGTGGCAATACCAGGACGTCAGGGTCGAGGGACTCCAGCACGTGTCGCTCCCGGGCGGCCCGACGATCGCGTACACGATCGTGAACATCCAGCAGAGCTGGTACTCGCCGAGCACTGACGCTTCCAGGGAGCTGGACACGCAAGACGGCATCTCATTCCCGACGCCACAGGACAAGACGACGTACTTGGCAAACCAGTCGGCGTTCGACGCTGCGATCGATGCCAAGGATCCGCAATACCCGCCGACAAAGGCCGGGCTCCAGATGGACCAGACGTACAAGGGCAACGGCTCGCCGCCGCCCTGGCAGGCCTCGCCGCCGAGTGACCCACAGACGCTGCTGAGCGAGCTGTGGAAGAACGATCTCGCCTCGCAGGGGATCAAGCTCTCCTCACTGAGCGAGGGCGCCCTGAAGAGCGTCCTTGCCAACAAGGGCCCGGATATGTGGGATGCCTTGGGCGACCTGTTGACCTCGCCGACGGCGCAGCTGCGAGCGACCGCTTACGCCGCCCTCAGCTACGTGCCGGGCAGCAAGATCGCGGGCAACGCGACCGACGAGCTCGGCCGCTCCGGCATCGCCGTCTCGTGGATGCCCCCGAGTCCTGGCAACGGCTTCACGTACATCATCTCCCCCACCACCGGCAACCTGCTCGAGAAGGATCTGATCCAGGGCCACACCTACGGCGGCGACCAGGCCGGATCGGCCGTCATACGCTGGGTCTACCTCCAGACCGGCGTGGTCGATTCCAACACCGCCATGCCCGGGGGCGGCAACCAGCCGATCGACACGAACGCGCGGACCACCCGATGAGCGGCCTTTTCAAGCGGCCGGCCCGCCCGTCGAGCGAGGACGACGAGCGGTTCACGCGACTCTACGAGGACACGAGCCGGGACCTGCTCGCATTTCTACTGCGGCGCTGCGCGACGGCCGAGGACGCCGCCGACTGCCTGGCAGAGACCTACCGGATCGCCTGGGAGACGCGCGCCCGCATCCCCGCCGGTCACGAGGCCCGGCCCTGGCTCTTCGGTGTCGCCAGGAACATCACCCGGCAGACACACAGAGGTGAGACGCGACGCGCCGCCACCACGAGCGCGCTCGCGACCGCGGCCGAGCGCTGGTACACCCCGTCGGGCCCAGAGGACGGCGCGCTCGCCGCCGCGCTGTCCCAGCTATCGCCGATCGACCAGGAGATCATCACGATGATCGCGGCGGACGAGCTGCCCCCGCGTGAGGTCGCAACGATCCTCGGGTTATCGCCCAACGCGGTCAGGATCAGGGCGCATCGGGCGCGAGAGAAGCTGCGTGCCCTGCTGGGGCCCACCGCCCCCGAGGAGGGTGCTGACCCGGCTGACGCTCGACCCGTCGCCGAGGCTCGGGGCGGTTAGACCGAAGCTAGTAGGCGCCCAACGCGGCAAGCACCTTCCAGCGATCGGACTGCTGGTTGCGGTCAGACGCAGGAAAGGCTCGCGGCCCCGATGAAACCGCGACCAGCAGTGTCCAGGAACGACGCCCCTCCTGGTCGCCAAGACCGTGACCAGCGGCTCTGGTCGCGGCGCTGGCGGGCTCGACTTCCCCGCTGGCCGCGCTAGGCAGGTGCGTGTCGCGATCTGGGTAGATGCCAGGCGTGTGGTCGAAGCAGGAGCGCCGGTCCGGCTAGCAGCAGCCGCAGCTTTCGCCCTGCCAGGCGGAGCGCGCCTCGGTGAACGCGACCGCCGCGATCAAGAGCGCGACCGCGGGATCAGCCCACCACCATCCAGCTACCGCGTTCGCGAGCAGGCCGACGAGTAGCGCGGCTGAGAGGTAGGCGCAGAGCATTGTCTGGCGGCTCTCGCTGGTGGTCGCAGACGACCCGAGCGCGATCCCGACTCTCCGCTTCGCGGCAGCCAGAGGCGGCATAGCCACCTGGGTGACTGTGGCAAGCGCGACGCCGGCCCAGCTGACGGCCGGGTGATGTCCGGCGATCAGGTCACGAGCGGACTCGACCGTGACGTACAGCGCGAGCGCTAGGAACGATGCGGCGATCAGCTGCTGCGCGCGTCGCTCGGCCGGGTGCGAACTGAGCCGGTCGCCGGTCACGAGCCATAGAACGACAAGGGCCGCGCCGGCCTCGATCACGCTGTCGGCGCCGAACCCGACCAGCGCGACAGACCCGGCGATAACGCCGGCAATGATCGCGATTGCCGCCTCGAGAGCGTGCCACGCCAAGCCCAGCTGGGTCAACCGTCGCGCGCGGCTTGTCAGCCGCTGCCGCCTCTCGTGGTCGCTGCGATCGGTGATGATCACCGGCAGCGTTGGCAGTAGCGTCTCGGTGGCCATGCCCAGAACGGTACCTATGTCGGCGTGCGGCCCGGCTCGCGTGAACGCGATATCGAGGCACGTAGCGGCTAGACCTCCCACACGACGACGGCGTCCGCAGGCGGCTGATCGGCCGAGGCGGCCGGCCGAGCGATGCGTGTCTCGCAACGCCGCGCCACAGGGCGGAGCGGAAGCGGATCGACGGGCTGCGCAGTGCCGCGAATGTCGAGGATCGGCCACCACGCGTGCTCGGCGGTCTGGAACGCAGGGGATCGCTTGTCGACCGCGCCGATGGCTGCGGCCGAACCATTTGAGGTCGGGTCGGGGCAATCGGGGACGCCGTGCGAGCGCATGCACGCCGCGAACCTGAGCGCCGTCGCGGTCGTGCTCCTCGGCGTCGGGATCGGCTCAACCAGCCCCCGGCGATGTTCACCGCCACCTACAACGTGCCACCTGTAGACGCCTGCGTCGCCTCGGCGATGGTCGACACGATGCAGCAGGCCGGCGGCGCAAGCCGCAGCCGAGGTGGGGTTGTCAAGCAAGCCACCCACCACGGAGGAAGTCATGGAATCCGTTCTCCTGGACAGCGCCGGCCACCGCCGATCACCAGCGACCATGCCCGGCTACCACCGAGGCCGCCCACCACGGAACAAGGGCGAGCCATACCCCGCTGACTCGCCAAGCGTCGAGGAGATCATCGCCGTCCGCGAAACCAGCAGTCCACTCGACGCTGCCGAAAGTGATGCTTCGATCGAGATGCCACAGCGGGTCGCGTATAGGCTCTGGCGGTGTCCTCTCGCGCGTATCTTGCTGAGCTGTTTCGACTAGATGGTCGGACTGCCTTGGTGACCGGTGGTAGCTCCGGAATTGGGGGAGCGATAGCGCAGGCGCTCGCACGGGCAGGGGCCCGTGTAGTTCTGTCTGGTCGTGACGAAGGTCGCCTCGACGCAACGGTGCTCGAGCTCACCGCGCAAGGAGCTCAGGCTGCGTATGCGCGTGGGGACCTGTCCACGCGCGAGGGTGTCCTGAGGGTTGCCGAGGCGGCTGTCGCGGCTTTTGGAGAGCCGGACATTTTGGTCAATAGCGCGGGAATCAATTTGCGACCGCCACTGTCTGAGTTGAGCGAGGATGTCTGGGACGCCACGTTCGCCGTGAACCTTGTAGCGCCATTTCTGCTCGGACAGCGGTTCGGACCAGCGATGGCGGAACGTCGATTCGGTCGGATCATGAATGTCAGCTCGCAGCAGGCGCACCGTGCATTCGTTGACAGCGGAGCCTACGGGGCGTCAAAGGGAGGCCTAGAAGCGTTGACCAGGTCGCAGGCGGAGGCGTGGTCGCCACGCGGTGTGACGTGTAACGCACTGGTGCCGGGGTTCGTTATGACGCGGTTGAATGCCCGGCTCGCTGCCGACCCAACGAAAGTTGCGGACCTCGCCGCCCGCACGATGATCGGGCGTAACGGTCGTGCCGACGACTTCGCAGGCATCGCGGTCTTCCTCGCCAGCACCGCCGCTGAGTACATCACTGGCCAGTCGATCTTCATCGACGGCGGACTGTCCGTGCACTAAAGCAGTACACCGACATGCCGCACAACGGCTCGCCGGACTTCTTTCAGCACAGCAGCCTGGTCAAACGAGACTGCCGAACTCGCTTCCCTTCTGATCGACCGATGAAAGTCAAGTGGTTGTGGGCGTGGTTTCCTGGGAGTAGCTTTTCCTTTGGGCGTGAGTGATGCCGTAGCGAAGTGCAGATCTTGGAGCTTGGTCTGCCACGCGGCTTGTCCTCTTTGAGTGACCTAACTATGCGTGCTCCATTGACACGCTCGCGCCCACTTTTCTCGCTGGTCCGCCGGCCTGCTGGTCCTGGACCATCCGCTTGTAGGACGCCTCGGCCTGCAGGGCCAGGGCTCGTTCGGCGTCGCGCATCATCACGTTCGTTGACCGTGTTCCGGAGGGCTTGCCGGGGTGTTTCGGAGCACCGGCGGTGATCTCCAGGCGGCGTAGCTTCTTTTGCGTGAGCGATGGCTGCTGGTGCGCGTAGTCCTCTTCACGGGTCAGCACGCACCAGAACAGAATTCTGGTGTAGCGCTCGATCTCGTTGGTTTTTTGGGCATGTCCGGTCAGGGTGTGATCGCCATGCTTATCGAGCCGCCTGCTCTCACAGCGGTCGCCGGTGACATCCGCGTGATCTTGCCGGTGTTTGGGGTTGACGGTGTATCGCGAGACTGTTTCCCTTGTTTTCGCTATTGATGTAGGCGTTCTTGGTCGCCACCGTCGCCGGCGATTTCGGGGTCAGGTCGCCGGTGATCGGGTTGATGCTGTACTGCGAGATCTCGTTGGCGGGGGTGCCCACAGCAGCGGCGTCTACGACATAGGCGTTGCCGTTGGGGCTGACCGCGATCGCATTCGGGAACGGCCCGCTGGCCACTGTGGCCGGCTTGAGCGGCCTAAGCGCGCCGGAGACGCTTACCTGGAACTGGGAGATGCTGTTGCGGGCCCTTGTTGGCCACATACACGAACGGGCGGTCCGGGTGCTGCGGATTCAGCCAGCGGGGAGTGCAGGAAGTTGCGGCTATCGCTGCCCGCACGCGGTTACCGCCTGTTTGACAGTGGGGGTGTTCGCGTCAAAGCTCGCGCTGACGTGGAAGAACAAGCCGGGTCCGACGATCAGAATCGGGGCTGGGGAATCAGTGTGCGTAGGGTCGGGGAACTCTGGGAAGCCGCGCGTGCGCATGCACTTGGCGAATCTCACGGCCGCGAGAAACTGGCTCTCGGTTGCACGCGGGGCACCAGTTCCTCCGGGCGTGAGCCCTCTGCACGTTTGAAGTGCAGTCTTGAAAGCAGGGGATTGTGGGTTGATTCCTGCGACTGCGAGGTTTACTCCGCCGCCTCCGGCACTCGGGTCGGGGAAACTCGGGACACCATGTGACCGCATGCAGTCCGCTAGTTCAAATCCCTTCGATTCGCTGCTTGAGCCTGTCGTTCTGCTCGGTTTATGTGACGATCCGCATCCGGCGAGCGCCACCGCGGCGGCAAGTGCGGTGGCTGCAATCATCTTGGCTGTCATCGGTCAGGCTCTCATCGATTAGTTCGAACAGGACATCGAGAGCTTGCGCGGCGACGGGTTACAGGCCGGTTAATGTGTTATCCCACTGTTATCCCGCGATCGGCATCCTCACGGCATGACGATCTCCCGCACGCTGTACGAGCCGGTCTCGCGACTGCCGCGTCCCCGGGCGACCGTGCGCTGGCGGTTGACACTGCTCTACGGTGGCCTGTTTCTGATCTGCGGCGCGGCGCTGCTGGCGATCACCTATTTGCTGTTCGCCGGGTTTGTGTTCCACCCCAGGCTGCCCGGGGTTGCCAGGCCCGGCCAGGTAGTGGGGCCCACGCACCCGACAGCTCTCTCGCTCGCGCTCTCAAGCCAGCGCTCCTCCGACCTTCACCACCTGCTTGTGGAGTCGGGAGTCGGGCTGGCGATTATGGCGCTGGTCTCAGGCGTGCTCGGTTGGGTGGTGGCCGGGCGAGTGCTGGCGCCGCTGCGGACGATCACCCAGGCCGCCGAGCTGATCTCCGATACCAACCTGCACGAGCGGCTGGCGCTGCCCGGTCCGCGGGACGAGTTGCGCCGGCTCGCCGACACCATCGACCGGTTACTGGAACGTTTGGAGACCGCATTTGACGCGCAGCGGCGGTTCGTTGCTAACGCGTCGCACGAGCTACGCACGCCGCTGGCGATGATGCGCACCACGCTCGACGTCGCGCTCACCGCACCTGAGGGCGTCGCGCCGCAAATCAGAACCCTTGACGCCAATCTCCGCGAGGATCTCGATCACGCTGACCGGCTCTTGGAAAGCTTTCTGGTGCTCGCCCGAGCACAGCACGGCGAGCTTGGCGAACAGCACTGGGTAGCGATCGACCAGCTCGTCGAGACAGCGCTTGCGACGCGGGCGCCAGAGCTAGCGATCAAGCACCTCGAAGTCCACACCAGAATCAACCCGGTTCGCACCGCGGGGAGTGAGACGCTCCTGACCCGGATGATCGAGAACGTGATCGAGAATGCTGTGCGCCACAGCCCCGCAGGCGGTTTGATCGATATCGCGCTCGGGGTCGATCGTGACCAAGTCCGGCTGATCGTCGAGACCGACGGCCCGCTACTGGACCAGCGCCGCGTCGCCGACCTCACCCACCCGTTCCGACGGCTTGGCCAAGAGCGCACCTACTCGCAAGGTGGGCACGGGCTCGGGCTCTCGATCGTGGCCGCGGTTGCCGCTGCCCACGGCGGCACTGTATTGCTGGGCGCGCGGCCGCGAGGCGGCCTGCGAGTCCAGATCGCGCTTCCGTGCACGCTCGCTGCACAACCTGCCGGAGTCAGTCCATGAGAGTGCTGGTCGTTGATGACATGCCGAAGTTCGCCAACACGATCGCCCAAGGCCTACGCAACGACCGGATGGCTGTCGACGTCGCCTACGACGGCCACGAGGCCGCCACCAAACTGAACGTCAACTCCTACGACGTCGTCATCCTCGACCGAGACCTCCCCGGCATCCACGGCGACGAGCTCTGCCGGATCATCATCCACAGCGAGAACCCGGCGATGATCCTGATGCTGACCGCCGCCAGCGCCCCTAATGATCGCGTGTCCGGTCTCGCGCTCGGTGCCGACGACTACCTCCCCAAACCCTTCCACTTCCCCGAGCTCGTCCTGCGTATCCGTGCGCTAGCGCGGCGCAAACCCACCGCCCATCCACCGCGAGCGTTGCAGGCCGCCGGCATCGAGATGGACCCGTTCACCGGCACCGTCACCCGCGACGGACGAACGATCGACCTCACCCCGAAAGAGCGTGCGGTGCTCGAAGCCCTCCTCGAGGCCAGCCCCGGGGCGCTGACCGCGGAAAGGCTGCTCGAGCGGGTCTGGGACGAGAACGCCGATCCGTTCACCAACACCGTCAAGGTCACCATGGTCCGCCTCCGACGCAAACTCGGCGAGCCCGACATCATCCACACCACTCCCGGCGTCGGCTACCGGATCACCGAACCGCATTGACCGACGGCAGTTGCGAAACAGGAATTTCCGCCTCGGACAGCCGAGCGCCTCGAAACCCGCTCTGGCGACCACCGACGGCTGAGCGATCAGCCTGAAGCTAACCGGTCTGTCGCGAGCGCTGTGCGCACGATCGCGAGGCCGCCGTGGACCGGAACCGCCGCTCGACGCCTATCGCGGTCGCTCCGGCGTGCTAGCCGCTTCGCACCAATTTCAGCCACCTCCTCGACGCGAAGGTCGTGGCTGCCTTCGGACCGAGGCGGTCACGACGACCCGCCGCTCCGGGTACACGCGCCGACGCGAATACAGGTCTGGGCCCCGGTGGGGGCGAGATGCTCGTGCCGAGCGAGAAGCAGGTTCACTACCACGACCGGTGTTCGCATCGGGTTGTCGGGGGTGCGCCTTCGGAGGTGTGGGCTGCGAGGGTTGCGGTGCATGAGACAGCGACTTTGGTCGTGCGCGAGCACCATCCCTCTAGCGGTACGTTTGGTGGGTCTGGATGTCGCAGGTCTTCGCGGTGTTGCTAAACGCCGACGAGTACGCGTTGATTGAGCGCGGGATGTCGATCCACCAGCCAGGCCCGCCGCCCCAAGCCGTGCCGTGGACCTCGCCCGGCTGGGGGCTGCCGGGGGTCGGATCAGGGAGTAGCGGGTACCCGCTGTGACGCATGCACTTTGCCCATCTGATCAGCTGCGCGTTATACCGCGCTTGCTGCTGCGGGGTGGCGCTTGCTGAGTTGGGGATGGTCTTCACCGGTATCAGGTTCGCGCACGCTCTTTCTGCTGACTCGAACGCGGGTGAGCTGGTGGAGCCACTGAAGGAGTACCCCCCGGCCGGGCTCGGGTCGGGGAAGTTCGTTACGCCTTGGGAGCGCATGCAGCGGGAGTAGGCAACCCCTCCCGGGGCGCGCGTCGAGCCCTTTCCGGGCGTTGAGGTTTGTGCGCGGCTGGACGATGGGCTGCCGCCACAGGCCGCCACCAGCACCGCCAGGACTGAGGTGGCCATCGCTACTGCCGCGGTTCTGGTGATCGGGTGCTGAGTGCTCATTGGCCCGTTGGTCTATCAGGCGGCCCATGACACGCTCCGCACACGGCCTGTTACACAGATGTCATCCGGGTGGGTGCATGATGTGCGCATGCGAGTCTTGGTCGTGGAGGATCACGTCGCGCTGGCTGAGCGCATCGGCGAGGGGCTGCGCGACGCGGGCTTTGCCGTGGATGTCGTATACGACGGCGCGGCCGCGCTGCAGTGGACGACCAGCACGGGTTACGACGTGGTGGTGTTGGACCGCGACCTACCGAGCGTGCACGGTGACAGCGTCTGCCGCCGGCTGGTGCGTGACGACTCGCTCAGCAGGATCCTGATGCTGACGGCGGCCGATGATGTCGAGGACCGAGTCGACGGGCTGGAGCTCGGAGCAGATGACTACCTCTGCAAGCCGTTCGCGTTCAACGAGCTGGTCGCGCGGATCCGCGCGCTGGGACGCCGAGGACCGGGCTCGCCCGCGGTGGTGACTCGCGGTGACCTGATCGTCGATCGCGCACGCCACCGCGCCAGCCGCGCGGGGATGCCGCTTACGCTAACGCGCAAAGAGTTCGGCGTGCTGGAGTGCCTGGCTGACGCGGACGGCGCTGCGGTCAGCGCTGAGCACCTGCTTGAGCACGTCTGGGACGCCCACGCTGACCCGTTCAGCAACACGGTCGCGGTGACCGTCGCTCGGCTGCGGCGCAAACTCGGCGACCCGCCGCTGATCGAGACGGTCATCGGCGTCGGCTACCGGCTGTGAGGATCGACCTCAGCGCCCGCTCGCGGCTGACGCTGCTCTACATGTCGCTGTTCGCGCTGGGCGGCGCCGCGCTGGTGGCGATCACGTACGTGCTGGTCGTGCACAGCCTGCATCCGTCTGCAACTACCGCGATCCCACGCGCGACCAGACGCGCGATCGCAGGTTGCATCACAGCGGTGCACAGCCACGGCGGCCCCGGGTCAATGCAGAAGTGCGCGGCGCTGTATGTCATCGGTGTCCAGGCCGGCGTGGCCGCGCAGCGCAACACCACCGCCAACCACCTGCTGAGCTACTCACTGCTCGGCCTGGCCGGCATGACGCTGCTAGCCGCCGTCGCCGGCTGGGGGCTCGCAGGACGGATCCTGCGTCCGGTGCAGCGGCTGACCGCGGCCGCTCGCGCTGCCAGTGAGCAGGACCTCTCGCAGCGCATCGGTCTGCAGGGCCCACGCGATGAGCTGCGTGAGCTCGCCGACACCTTCGACAACATGCTGGCGCGGCTGGATCACGCGTTCGCTAGCCAGCGGCAGTTCATCGCCAACGCAAGCCATGAGCTGCGCACGCCCTTGACCGTGATGCGCACCGCGATTGACGTGGTGCTGGGCAAACCGCAGCCGACGCTCGAGGAGCTGGTGTCGATGGCCGGTGAGGTCCGCCAGGCCGTCAATCACTCCGAACGCCTGATCGAGGTGCTACTGATCCTCGCGCGTGGCGAGCAGGCACGTGCGTTCCGCGAGCCGCTCGATCTGGCGGCCGTCGTGGAGGACGCGCTCGACGGACGCACGGCCAACGGCATCACCAGCACCGTCACACTCGACGAAGCTCCCGTAACCGGCGACGGCGTGCTGCTCGAACGGCTGGTAGCGAACCTGCTGGACAACGCCGAGCTGTACAACGTCGCGGGAGGCACCGTGGAAGTCTCGACCGCCACCGACAACGGAGAGTCCCTGGTCCGAATCACTAACACCGGTCACGTCATCACGCCGGATCAGGTCGAGCGCCTGTTTCTGCCGTTCACCCGACTGGATAACCGCACCCGCCACCGTGGTTTCGGCCTCGGCCTCGCCCTGGTCTCATCGATCGCCACCGTCCACAACGGAACTGTGCACGCCACCGCCGTCGCCACCGGAGGCCTTGACATCACCGTCCGCCTCCCCCGGCGCCACGGCTAAGAATGCACTTTCTACGCACAGGAGTGCCTCACCGTGCCCAGGGCACGTAGAAGCTTCGCCGTGAGCAGACAGCGGGCTCACACCGCAAGGTGCCGGTGAACCCCCGGGTGCCGAATGCCCGCCGTAAGCGGGGACTCGTACGTGTGCTGACCCTTCGTCGTGGCCCTGGCGGGCGTCATGGACATAAGAACGCGAAGTTCCGTTGGGCGTGCAACAAGCGGCTACGCAACGCGCTATCGACCCTCGCTCACACGACCTGCAGCTGGAACGCCTGGACCGCTGACCGCTACGCCAACGCCTGAGCCCGCGGCCACAACTACCGCCGCGCGCTGCGCGGCTGGGACGTGCCTGGAGCCGGATCATCTGGGCCTGCTGGCAGAACCACATGCCCTACGACCCGCCCGGCACACCGGGCTACAACAACACCTCACCATCACCATCCCCGCCACCTGAGCCCCACCCATTGATGCCATGAAGGGCTCGGGCGGCAGTGACCCGGACGGCACTGTGGTGTGGTGTTGCAGGAAGTCGGTCCTCCGCCCCGAACCGCCGTTGAAGACCGCGTGGATTGCAGCCGCGCGGCCGGGCAATCCGAGGGGAGGACCGACGATGACTAACGCTACGCGTTGGGTCGGCATCGATCGGCATCGCCGTCGTTCGCAGATCGCGATCATCGGCGAGCACGGCGAGATCACGCAGCAGCGGATCGCGACCGGCCGGCAGACGTTCACCGATGCGCTCGGTGACCCCGATGAGACGCATGTCGCGCTGGAGGCGACCTACGGCTGGGAGTGGCTCGCTGATCAGCTCACCAGCGCGGGGTTTGATGTGCACCTCGCGCATCCGCTGCGGACCAGGGCGATCGCGGCGGCGCGGGTGAACACCGATGCTGTTGACGCGCGCACGCTCGCGCACTGCTTCGCGCCGACCTGCTGCCCGAGGCGTGGATCACACCAGGCGAGCTGCGTGACCTGCTGCGTCACCGCCACGCGCTCGTGGGGTTACGAACCTCGATCAAGAACCGGGTGCATGCTGGCCCGCCACCAGGTTCGCTGCCAAGCCGGTTTAGCGATACCTGATGGTCAGCGGCTTGGCCGTGTACTCGTTCAGCGCGGTGTTGCCGTCGAATGCTGGTGTGATCGCGAGCTTGCCGCTCCTGCCCGGAACGATGCTCTTCGACCATCAGGTTGCCGTCCGACAGCGAATCCGTGAACGTCATCCCTTCGAATCCCGTAAACGACGCGTCCGCGGGTCCCGGGATCTGCGCGGCCGTCCCGTCGACTTTGATCGCAACCGGAAGAGGATTGCCGTCCTGGTCGGTGTATTCCCCCGGACTCGTAAACAGGGCGCCGTCTTCGGCCAGCAACGTATCTGACTCCCCGGACTCCGCGCCGTTGAGCTCCAGAGTGCCGAACTCCAAGCCTCCCTGCCGTTTCGATCGTTTGGTCGTGAGCGTGCGAGGAGCGAAAACGCTCGTGAGCGGTGGCTAGGCTGGCGGGCCTGAAGCGAGGTCGAGGAACACCATCGGTGACCGGTTGAGCTGGACGAGTTGGTCGTCGTTGAGAGCGCCCGAGGTTCGACTTCGGGATCGGTTGTGACCTTGTCGATCATCAGGCTGCGTCGACACCCCATTGGTTCGAATCCGTGTCGAACCGACGAGCGAGAACGGCCTCGACCGCCGGAGCACTCCAGAGCGCAAGCCGGTAGCTGACTGGCCGCTTCGTCGGCGGCCGTGTCGCGGCGCACCATTGCGTGCGCGTGCGTGTTACTACCTGGTGATGAAGCTTTCTCGAGTCGCCCGAACCGGTCCGTTGGCCCTGCGGCGCAGTCGGCGGCGGGTGGTGACGATGCTGGCCACGGGTGCGGCTGGCCTCGCCCTGGCGGCGCCGGTGGCCCAAGCGGGTACGGCCAACGGTGGTCTGCCGGGAGCAGGGCCCAATCCGATTGCGCATATTGCGTGGGGCGTGCCGCACGACGATGATCTGTGGAGCGCCTACCAGTCCGCGACGGGGTTGGACCAGGAGCTGCTGGGTCGGCTTGCGCTGAAGCCACAAGCGGTGTGGCTCGGGTGGGAGAACCCGACCAGCCAGGTGCAGGCCGAGACGGCTGCGGCGGTGGCGGCTTCGCAGAACGGGAACCCGAACGTGCTCACCGAGTTCGCGACGTTTGAACTGAACCCGTGGGAGAAGCGGAAGGCCAACGGGGTCGATAAGCCGGCGGTCCACGGGTCCTGGAACGTGAGCGCCGATGAGGCCTGGTATCGCAACATGGCAACGGGAATCGGGAGCGCGCGGGCACTGGTGATCGAGCAGGTCGATCTGCCCGTCGCGCTGAAGATCCCCTCGATGGCGCCCGAGCGGATCGACACCTACGCCGCCCGGGTGCTGAGCGCCAATCCTCACACCACGGTCTACATCGATGGCGGCACGTTCGGTTGGACGAGCGCCACGCAGGACGCGGAGTTGCTGATCCGCAACGGCATCCGCTACGCCCGTGGGTTCGCGCTCGACGACACCGACTACGACCCGACGGCGACCGAAGACGAGTTCGGGGCGAAGGTCGACGCAGCGCTGGCGAAGCTCGGCGTGAGGGGCAAGCACTTCATCGTCAACACCGACGAGAACGGACAGCCATACACACCCGACGAAGTCAAGAGAAAAGGGATCAACGACGCGCCGATGTGCCACGGCCGAATCCAGACGGCCTGCCAGCGGACCGGGATCGCGCCGACCATCAACGTCGCGTCGCCACGGTGGCACCTCGGCACCGAGGCCGCGAGGGATGCCAAACGGTACTGCGACGGCTACGTCTGGTCGGGGCAGCCCTGGGACATCGATGACGGACCGTTCGTCCCCCAGTATGCGCTGTGGCTCGCTGAGAACGGAGAGTATTAGCCGGCCCACGTCGGACTGCTATTCCTGGATCGCTGGACCGCACAGTCGTGCTCACTAGCCGTGTTCCGTCGCCTGATCCATCTGACCGCTGTAGTGGCCGCAGCCGCGCTCACTCCGGCCGCGCTGGCCGCCACGCCTTCCAGAACAGCCGATCTTCTACCCGGTCTGCGACTTCGAGTACGCCGAGCAGGTCGCCCGCGACTGGAACTCCACCGATGAAGCCCACGGTTACCTCGGCACCGACAACGTGTTGTCGGTGGACAAGACCCGCTATGACGCTCCCGCAGGTTCAGTCATTACAGCAAGCTCGTGACTTTCTCGCACATCTCGCGATATCGGGTGGCTGGGTTGGCCGTCCCGGGCGGCGGTCGTGACTGGACGACCGATGGTGCCTCAGTAGCCTCGTTCCCGCCATGAGCAAACACATCGTCTGCCGCGCCGGTCCAGACGAGGGGCTTGTGATCGGTGACCTATGGCTCAGGTCTCGGCGAGCTTCTGACATCCCGCCCCCAGTTCACACAGACGGCGAAGTTCGTGCCTGGGTGAGCGGGCTGCTCTTGCCCTCATCTGAGGTCTGGGTGGCCACAGCGGACAGCGAGGTCGTCGGGATGATGGCGCTCGACGACGAATGGGTCCGGCAGCTCTACGTCGCTCCTGGGCATCAGCGCCAAGGACACGGAGCGCGGCTGCTGGCGGTGGCACAGTCCACTAGGCACTCACTCGCGCTCTGGACGTTCGCGAGCAACCTCGCTGCGCAGCGGTTCTACGAAGCGCACGGCTTCAAGCAGTCGGGTTCGTCGAGCGTCGACAACGAGGAACGTGCCCCTGCTATCTGTTATCGATGGCGGGCGGTCTAGTGTCCAATTGCACTGCCGGCTTTTGTTCGTGCTACGCCCACATGCCTTCGGCGACGCTAAAGGAGTCGGGCCGCGCGTCGTAGTAGCGGAGCCAGTCGGGCGCCACCCGAATGAGAGCGAAGTCCTCTTGGAGCGCGCGCGACCCAGGGAACTGCGATTCGAATACCTGACCGTAGGCGGAGCGGTCTGCCCCGGCAAGAATGTCCGCCTTCCCTTCCACCTGGACAGACACACTCTCGTTCCAGCCAATCACCAAGGCGACACGCGGCGAGAGAGCGATGTTCCGGACCTTGCGGGCCTCGGACTTGCTGTCGAACACGAGCTCTCCGGCTTCAGTGACGGCGACCTCGACGAGCGCGGCCTCGGGCTGGCTCTGCGCATTTGCCGTTGCCACGACTGCGAGCCGAGCGGCACGGACAAACCGGACGAACTCAGAACGCGTCAGCAACCCGGTCTGCTCCGCGTATCACGCTCGTGCCATGGCGCGCACGACGACACCTGTCGGGGCCATCGCTCCTCCGGTGTCCACTCCGGGTGCGGAGCTCGCCACTGCCAAAGTCCAAGCGTGAGCTCCCGCACCGGGCGATGATAATCCGACCAGATGTTGGCAGCCAGCGTGGCGATGGTCAGCTCCTGCGGCCAGTCACCAGCAACCCGGCGCCGACGGCGGCGATCGCCAGTCCGCCGGTTCCGCCAACCAGCTCGAGCCGGCGCGGTGAGCGTGCGAACCATGCGCGGAAGCGCCCGGCTGCCAGCACCCAGACCGTGTCCGAGATGATCGCGATCGCGGCGAAAATCGCGCCCAACACCATGATCTGCAGCGGGACCGAGCCCGCTCCACGGCTGACGAACTGCGGCAGCATCGCCGCCAGAAAGACGATCGTCTTCGGGTTTGTCGCGCCGACGGTCATTGCCTCTAGGAAGGAGCCGGCTCGTCTGCGAGGTTGTGACACCGCGCCGATTGCCGCCGCCAGCGACTTTCTCTGCCGGAACGTCCTGATCCCGAGGTAGATCAGGTAGGCCCCGCCGATCAGTTTGAGTGCACTGAAGACGAACGCAGAGTCTTCGACGAGCGTGCCGATCCCGAAGGCGACTCCTATCACCTGGACGTATTCACCGAACGCGTTCCCGAGGACGCTCAGGACAGCGCCACGGGATCCGTTGGCCAGTGCGCGTGACACAAGAAAGATCACGCTCGGGCCTGGTATCACGATCACAACGAAGGCCGTTGCACTGAACAGGAGTAGGCGACCGATCCCGGGCATCGTCCGGATGCTAGTCGCGCGCGGGCGCGCCGGTAGCCTTCCCCGCATGTACGTGCCCAAGCACTTTCGTGCGGACGATGCCGAGACTGCCGCCTTCCTGCAGGAAGTCCGAGCGGCTGACTTGATCACCCCCACGTCCTCAGGCCTGTATGCGACTTTCCTACCGCTCATCCACCAGCCGGCAACCGGCCGGTTCGGCAGCCTGCTCGGGCACGTCGCCCGCAAGAACGATCACTGGCGGCTGGAGACGGTCGGCGAATCCCTGGTGATCGCCCACGGACCAGACGCGTACATCAGCCCGGGTTGGTACGAGTCAAAGCGCGAGCACGGGCGCGTGGTGCCAACTTGGAACTACGTCACCGCAAACATCTACGGCGAATTGGTCATTCATGACGATGTCGCCTGGCTGGAACGTCTCGTCCGTGCGCTGACGGATCGGCACGAGGCAGACCGAGCAGAGCCGTGGAGCGTTGATGACGCTCCACGGACCTACACCGATTCCCAACTCCAGGCGATCGTCGGTATCGAGCTCCGGATCAGTCGCCTGGAGGTGAAGGTCAAGCTCGGTCAGAACCGCTCTGCAGCTGACATCGACGGCCTCATCGAAGGCCTGCGCGCGACGGGTGACGAAGCAGTCGCGGCGGCGACCGGCCGCGCTCGCCGCCACTGATCCAGGCTGGTCTGCGGTCCCGGGTCATCGCCCGGCGCCCGTTCTAGACGGTCCCCGCCGCCTCGGGCTCGTGCTCCGCGGAATGTGGTATTTCCGCGGGCGAGGAGCCTTCGATGTTCAGCTGCGGCAGCCTCGCATCGAGCCAGGAGGGCAGCTTCCAGGTCCACGGCCCCAAGAGCTGCAGCACTGCCGGCAACATTACGCAGCGGACCACCAGCGCGTCGAGGAAAACGGCGACCGCCAGGCCGAAGCCGAACTCCTTGATCGACCGCTGGTCGCCGAGCATGAACGACAGGAATACGCAGACCATGATCGCCGCAGCAGCCGTGATCACGCGGCCGGTGAACGAGATCCCGTCGGCGACCGCCAGTGAGGCGTCGCGTTTGTGAACCCACTCCTCGCGCACGCGTGAGATCAGGAAGACCTCGTAGTCCATCGACAGGCCGAACACGACCGCGAACATCAGGACCGGGATCCAGGGCTCGATCGGTCCGGCGGTGATGCCGAGCACGCTGGCGCCCCAGCCGTATTGGAACACGGCCACGGTTGCGCCGAGCGCGCCGCCGATACTCAACAGGTTCATGACGGCCGCCTGCAGTGGGATCACGAGCGAGCGGAAGATCACCAGCAGTAGCAACGCCGAGAGCACCACGACGATCGCGATGAACAGCGGCAGCTTCTTGGACAGTACGTGTGAGAAGTCGATCGAGCCGGCGGTAAAGCCTCCGATCGAGATCCGGACGCCGAGTTGACGCTTCAGCGGCGGGAAGACCTGCTGTCTGAGCTTGTTGACGAGGTCGGTTGTGGCTGGAGCCTGCGGTGACGAACCTGGGTACGCCTCCATCACGGCGACCTTGCCTGAGGGTGAGATCTGCGGAGCTGTTACGGCCACCACGTCAGAACTTTTGGTCAGCGCGGCGCGGACCTGCGGCAACGTTGATTGCTTGGCGGCGTCCGGCATCTCAACTGCCACCAGCAGCGGGCCGTTGAAGCCCTGGCCGAATCCCTGTGAGAGCAGGTTGAAGGCCCGGTAGGTGCTCGTGCTGGTCGGATCGTTGCCCGCGTCCGAGCTCTGGAGGCGCAGTGAGAAGAACGGGATCAGGCAGACGAGCATCACCGCCAGCGACAGCAGCGCCAGCGGGGCGGCACGGGATTGGACCGTCACGCTCCAGCGCCGCCAGGCGGACTCGCGCGGCGCCGCGCCACTCTGCTCGCGCCTACGCGCGGAGCGCGAAGGTCTGACGACCCGCGATCCGAACCGCGACAGCAACGCCGGGACAAGTGTGAGCGACGCCACCAGCACGAGCAGCACGGCCAGGACCGATGCGATCGAGAGGCCGTACATGAACGAAACTCCCGTGGCGAACATGCCGAGCAGCGCGATCACCACGGTGGTCCCCGCGAGCAGGATCGCCCTGCCGGAGGTGTCCATCGCTTCGACCACAGCCGCATCGACATCGCCTATCCGGGCATAGCTCTCGCGGAAGCGCGTGATGATGAACAGCGCATAATCGACACCGACGCCGAGGCCAATCATCAGCGCCAGATCGGGCCCGACGTTGGACACGCTCGTGATCCTTGTCGCCAGGCCGATCAGCGCGATTCCGGTGATCAATCCGAGTCCGGCGGTGATCAGTGGCAGACCCGCCGCGACCAGCGATCCGAATGTCAACAGCAGGATCACCAACGCGGCGATCACGCCGATGCCGGTGGCCGGGCCGATGCTGAAGCCCTCCGCCTGCTCGATCACCTGCCCGCCGGCGGCTATTTGCAGGCCGGGCACATGGACGGCGTCGATCTGATCGAGCACCGGCTTGCCGGTGTCGTCCGGCAGTAGGTTGGCGCGCTTGGAGTAGTTGACAGTCGCAAATGCCGTGTGGCCATCCTTCGACACCTGTACGGCGCCCTGTGGCGTGAAGGGACTCAGGACACTGACGACCTGCGGATCCCTCGCCACCTTGTGCAGCAGCGACTCGATCGCAGCCTTCGCGTTGGCAGCGTCATAGCGTCCGTTCGCGTTGTGGAACACGATCGTGTCGATGTCGCCGCTCTGGGACTTGAACTGACTGCTCAGCAGATCAGCGACGTGCTGTGACTCCGTACCTGGCAACGTGAAGTTCGTTGCGTAGTGACGTCCTACGGCCGACGCGATCACGTTCGCAGCGACGGCGACCACGAGCCAGGAGACCATCACCCACCGGCGGTGGGTCATGCACCAGCGACTCAGCCCGATCATCTGAAGGCGCCTCCTCGAGGAGAGAGTTGAAAGGGGGCGTGCCGGAGAAACTCTAACAAATTACTGAGCGCAGGCTCAGCTTCTGATCCGGGTGCCCAATTCTTGCGTCACGCGCTCAAGGGCACGCGCCTAAGCCGGCGAGATGTGTTCCATGCGCATGAAATTGTGGATCAGCCCCGTCACCGGCTGCCAGCGGGCAGCCGGTGACGGCGGTCAGGCTGTGACGATGGGAATGACTGCCGGCTGTGTCTGCGCCGCGGCGGTCTTCGATGGGAACAACGCTTCGCCGATGCGTATGCCGAGCAGGAAGGATGGATTCTCGATTAGGCGCCAGAACACATCGCAGGCCATCAGTGACAGCGGAACGGAGATGGCCGCAAGCACCAGCACCGACGGGTGGCCGTTGAACGCGAATCCGACTCCGACCACGATCGGCATGTGAATGAGATACAGGCTGTAGGCGCGGGCGCCGAGCCACTGTGCGGGCCGCGCCGACAGGAGGCGATCGACGCTGTCGCTGGCATGGGCCACCCACACGGCGAGCAGTCCGCCGAGCGCCACGCCGATCCCGGGCAGGCCCATCGAGCCGACGTCACCGATCGGCTCATCGTTGACGGACCAGTAGGTGTTCGTGAGCAGGACGATGGCGATCACCACCACCAACGCCGACAGGGGCCATTTGGAGCGCGGGATCTTCGGGAAGCGATGAGCGTGGAACGGCAGCATCGCGCCGAGTGCGAACAGTGCCAGGAAATGCGGAGCGTGATGCCAGGTGTTCGTCCCTCGCTGTGCGCCGATGATCGCGAAGCAGAGCAGTGCCATCAGCGCCGCCAGCCGTGGCCGGTTCTTCGTCAGGATTATCGGTACGAGCGCAAGCGGCAGCAGCGCCGAGAAGAGCACCTCCCAGCGCATCGTCCAGAGGAGCGGTATGTATCCCATGATCCCAGCAGGGAACGTGAGCAGCGTCGCGACCTTGAGGCCGGCCCCGAACTGCGCGTGCATGGCGAACGTGTTCAACCATGGCGTTGCGCCCGCAATTGGACTACTCGGCCTGCCGAAGCTGAGGGCGCCGGCGATCACGATCGCTGCCCAGGCCGGGAGGTAGAGCCGCACGAGTCGCCGCGGGTAGTAAGACCAGTTGAACCAACCAAAGCCGCGGGAGGCCGCAGCCAGCGACAGGACCGTGCCGCTGAGCATGAACAGGATGATTGCGGGGCCGGCCCAGATCATGTGCAGCGGTGTGTAGGTCACCCACCACCGCCACGAGTCGACCGGCGGGCGGCCGCCCAGCGGGTGGTACCAGCCGAACGCGGCGAAGCCGACGTGGTTGAACACGACTCCAATCGCCGCGATTCCGCGGAGACCGTCATATGAAGTGATCCGTCGTTTCTTGGCCGGCGCGGCGGCTGTTGTCATCGCTGCCGCTGAGCCTGTCTTCATACCTGCGAGTGCTGCGACCGTCGCCATTGGGCCCGCCCCCTCCGTGGCACCGATAACCAGGGTGTAAAACTTTGGTAAAGGGAACGGACGAACAGCTCCGTTACTTGCGCCCGTCCCGCGCCGGTTACGCCTTTCGGCTCGACGGGCTCGACGCCGGCAGGTAGCCTGAGCGCGTGGAGTCGATAACGCCCGTCGCGCCCGTCAGGACGACGGAGGTCGTGTCGGTCGAGCACCTGCGCGTTCGCTACGGCAACACCCTTGCTGTAGACGACGTGTCGCTCACGATCGACAGCGGCGAGATCTTCGGCATCCTCGGGCCTAACGGCGCCGGCAAGACGACGACGGTCGAGTGCATCGGCGGCCTGCGCAAGCCGGATTCAGGCTCGATCAGCGTGCTCGGCCTCGACGTCCGCACCCATGCCAAGGAGCTGCGGGATCGGGTCGGGATTCAGCTGCAGACCTCCGAGCTGCCGGACAAGATCTACGTGCAGGAGGCGCTCGACCTGTTCGCGTCGTTCTATCCGAACCCGGTTGAGCCCGAGCAGCTGCTGCAGATGCTGGGACTCGAGGAGAAACGCGGCACGCGCTACGTCAATCTCTCCGGCGGTCAGCGGCAGCGTCTGTCGATCGCGCTGGCGCTGATCGGCCGCCCGGAGCTGGCGATCCTCGACGAGCTCACGACCGGGCTCGACCCGCAATCGCGCCGCGAGACCTGGAAGCTGATCGAGGGGATCCGCGACCAGGGAGTCACAGTCATCCTCGTGACCCACTTCATGGAGGAGGCCGAGTATCTCTGTGATCGCGTCGCGCTCCTGCACCACGGGCGCGTACGCACGATCGACACGCCGGCCAACCTCGGCGCCGGCCTCGGCCAGAAGATCAGTTTCCGCGCGTCCACCGGCCTCGACCTGGAGGTGCTGCGCGAGCTTCCTGAGATCCGCGAGGTTCGCCGGCAGGGCGAGCGCATCGTGATCGAAGGCAGTGGCGATGTGGTCGCGGCTGTGATGGCCGTGCTCGTCCGCGAGCGCGTCATCCCCGAGCAGACCCGAGTTGAGCAATCGACGCTCGACGACGCCTTCGTGGCGCTCACCGCCGAGGCGGACGCCGAGTTCACGGCCGCCACATCCACGGCGGCCTGATGGCGACCGTCTCATCCGCTCAATTCAAACCCGCGCCGATGGGCGGCTTCTGGCGCTTGGTGTTCACCGAGTTCAAGCTGCTGATGCGCGAGCCGTTGCTGATGTTCTGGGCGCTGTTGTTTCCCGTGGCGCTGCTGATCGTGCTCGGATCGCTCGTTCCCGACAAGCCGGAGCACTCGCTCGGCGGCCTGCGCTTCATCGTCGTCTACACGCCGGTGCTCATGTTGTTCACGTTGACGCTGCTGTCGATGAGCGCGATGCCGGCGACACTCGCCTCCTACCGCGACAAGGGCTACCTCAAGCGGCTCGCCACAACCCCGGTCGGGGCGCCACGTCTGCTCGCCGCCCAGCTCGTGCTCGTTCTCGGCCTCTCGGTCTGCCTGGTCGCGCTGATCGTGCTCGTCTCGCACTTCGCCTTCAATGTCCCGTTGCCGACCCAGTTCGCTGGGTTTGTGCTCGCGATCCTGCTGACGATCGCCGCGGTGGCGTCGCTCGGCATGCTGGTCGCGGCGATCGCCCCGAGTCAGCGCGTCGCCGGCGCCGCCGGCTCGCTTCTGTTCTTCCCGCTGATGTTCTTCGCCGGCCTCTGGGTCCCGCAACAGGAGATGGGCCATACGCTCCGCACGTTCAGCCAGTACACCCCGCTTGGCGCTGCCGTCCCCTCGATCCAGAGTGCCGAGGCCGGCCGCTGGCCGGCCGCCATCCATCTGATCGTGCTCGCCGTCTATGCGATCGTGCTCTGCCGGATCGCGATCCGGCTGTTCCGCTGGGACCGCTGACTCTCTCCGCCGCCGGCCCGCTGGCCGGCGGCGTCGCAAAGCGCGTCAGTTCAGCCCTTCGGCGCGATCCACTTCAGCCGGTCGTCATCGCGCCGGCCCAACATGTCGACCTCGCTGTCCCCGCGTAGCGCCGCACGCAGCCGCAGATATTGCGAGACCTGCGCGACGTCATGCACGCGCACGATCTGCGCGCCGGCGCTGACGCCGAACTCCAGCGCTGCGATCGTGCCCGCGAGCCGCGCTTCCGGCAGCGCGTCGGTCAGCATGCCGATGAAGTACTTGCGTGAGACGGCCAGCAGGATCGGCCGGCCGAGCACGGCCAGCTCGCCCAGGTGCCGCAGCACTTCGACGCTCTCGCGCGGCGCCTTGGCGTAGTCGAGCCCGGGATCGATCAGGATCTGTTCTGCGCTGACGCCGCGGTCGATTGCCAATCCGATCCGCTCCCGCAGGAATTCAAGCACGTCCAGGACCGGATCTGCGTAGGCAGGGAAGTGCTCCTGCTTAGGCGCGGCCCGCGTGTGCATCACGACCAATCCAGCGCCCGACGCAGCCGCGAGATCCGCCACTGTCGGGTCGAGCAGGCCGCTCGTGTCATTGATCAGGACCGCCCCTGCCTCCACCGCTGCGGCGACTGTCGCGGCGCGCCAGGTGTCGATCGACACGGCTACACCGGCCCCGGCGAGCGCCTTTACCACCGGGCAGAGGCGAGCGATCTCCTCGTCGACCGAGATCGGCGCGGTGTCGGTGCGCCCGGACAGGACGCCGACATCGACGATCCCTGCTCCGGCCGCCATGAGGTCCAGGCCACATTGCACCTGCTGCTCGATGCCTGTGAGCACGCTCGAGTCGGCGACGGAGTCGCGCCCGATGTTGAGGATGCCCATCACGACCGGCTCGCCCGCGCGCAGGTCAAGCGTCGTGTCGCGTAGCTGCAGCCGCACTAATCCAGACCGTAGCGGAGGAACAGGAAGCCGTCGGCGCTGGTCAGCGCCAGCAGCTGCAGCCCTACGTCGAGCGAACCAGTGTGCTGCTCGAGCAGCCGCTTCTCGCCGTCGTCGGCGACGATCTGCGGCGAGAAGCAGAGCACCAGCTGGTCGAGCAGCCGGTGCTCGACGATCATCCCCAGGAGCGTTGGCCCTCCCTCGCAGACGATGAGGCCGTCAGGATGGCGCTCCCTGATTTGTTGCCAGAGCTCCGGCAGGCTCGGGCTGGCCCGCGTGAATACCACGAGCTCCGGTTCGGGCGGCAGACCGCATGCCTGCCGCCGCGCCTGCGCCTCATTGCCAAGCAGGCCGGCATAGCCCTCGGCCCGCACTGTCCTGCCGCCCACGACCACTGCCGCTGCGACCTCGCGCGTACCGAGCAGAACCTGTTGATCCGGTGCTCCGGTCAGGTCCCCGACACGACCGTCCACGGTCGCGCGGCCGTCAACCGAGCTGACCATCATCGCAATCGTGATCGGACCCGTCGCCCCGAGTGGGCGCAGGAAGGCGTTGACGTCCGAGTCGTAGGAGGCGCTGGCCATCGTGAGCATCACACCACATTCGATCCCCGCCCGAATGACCGGTGACGGTGCCGCGACCGCGCAGGACCGTCCCCGTTAGCATCGCGCTCATGCGCCACGAACTCCGCCCACTGTTCGATCGCGTCGTGATCAAGGAGCTGGACCCGGACCGGGTGCGTCGCTCGGGCCTGCTCGTGCCGCCGGGGAGCGACGAGCCACCGCCCCAGCACGGCATCGTCCTCGCCGTCGGGCCGGGCCTCGACTGGTGGGACCACGTTGGCGTCAAGATGCCGGTCAACCGCGGCGATCACGTCGTCTTCCCGGCTTCCGCGGGCAGCTGGGTCGAGATCGACGAGGAGCGTCTGCTGGTCTGTCGCGTCGGCGAGCTTCTGGGGGTAATGGGCGAGCTCCCGGACGCTCCGGCTTGATCTGGCGCCGTCAGGGCTAAGCTGCGGCGCTCTCTGAGGGCAGCTCATGCGGCAGCGACGCGCGGGCACGCTCGAGCAGTTCGCGTACCTCCGGGTCGTCGCCAAGTCTGAGTGCGCGCTCGCAGGCGGCTATGCACTCCTGGATCCGGTCTGTCCGCGCTAGCGCGTGCGCGTGGGCGGACCAGGCGGCTGGCGAGTCGGGAGCCAGCAGCGTTGCCGCCTGAGCCGAGGAGACCTCGGCGCCGACGTCGCCGGCGAGGTGGTAAACCAGCGCGAGGTCGAGCAGGACCTCGACGGAGGGCTCGATCAGCCGTGCGCGCTCGAGCGCGTCGATCGCGGCATCGCGATCGAGCAGCCGTAGCCGTAGGCGCCCGAGTCGCGCCCACGCCGACGCGTCTTCGGGAACGCGCCTGGTCACACGCTCAGCCGCCTCGGCGGCGAGGTCGATGGCGCCCATGTCTTCGTAGATCCGCGACGCGTAGCGGTCAGCCGTGGGCCTGTCGGTCTCGGCCCGCGCCCAGTCGCGTACGGAACGGCCCGCCGCTGGCAGGTTGCCCGCCTGCCAGAAGGCGACAGTCAGCAGTCGCAATACGGCAGGGTTGCTCGGGTCGGCGTCTCGAGCGTAGATCAGCCGCTGGGCCGCGAGCTTCGGATCGCCCTCGGCGAGCGCGTGCTGCGCCGCGGTCATGAAGCGTTCGACGCGTTCGGCGCCGGGGTCGGGCGTGGAGAAGTCGACGAACTGCAGCGACCCCGCCGGCACGGTGCGGACGCCGACCTGAAACGACATGCGGGCCCACTGCTGCACGTCGTCGCCCTCGCCCGAGAAGTAGATGCCGCTGACCGTGCCCACGCCCCACTCTGGGTAGGAGACGCAGCGGGCGTAGCGGTGCACGACCGAGTGGTCTGGCACGCGGGAGCCGAAGGGGTCGTACTTGGCGCGGTCCTCGGCATGGGCGCGGGCGCGCTGCTCGGCCTCGTAGGCGCGGCGGCCCTCCTCCTCGCGCGCCTTGCGTGCCGCGGCGGCCGAGACCTTGACGGCGTTGCGACTGACGGTGCCGTTGCGTGAGGTCTCGGCCAACTGCTCGAGCTGGTCGGCGGCCTCGTTGATCGCCTGCAGGTGGCGCTGATGCTCGTGCTGCCGTCCCGGCGGGGCGATGTCCGGGTGCCAGACCTTTGCCATACGGCGACGTGCAAGCTGCACCTGACGCTTGTCGAAGGGTGCTTCGAGCTCGAGCAGCAGGAGCGATTGTTCGAGATCAAGGATGCGGGCCATCGCCATTAAGTTAGCGTCCGGGCTAGCGCCTGAGGGCAGCTTTGACTGCCCCTCGGGGCCCTGATCGACTGACCTTGGGCGCGTTTTCTAAGAACTCTGTGCCAATCGCCGGCCGGTCGATCCGAGGCACGTAGCTTGAGCGCGTGGGTTCACGGACGAACCGAGGCGGAGGCGGGTTTGCGGTTGCGGCGCTGGTCGCCGTGGCTTTCATATCGGGCCTGTGCATGCTGGGGCTGGCCGCGCTCGGCGGACTTGCCGGGGTCGGCAGCGTGGGCAACGCCTGTGGGCCGGCGCAGGCGGTCGGCGCGACTGAGTACGGCGGTCCTGGAGACCCGTCGAGCGGGACGGTGGGCGCCTCGGGCGTGAGCCTGCTGGCTCAGCCCGATAGCTACGCCGAGCTCGGTGGCAGCAGCTTCCAGACCGCGACGGCACTCGGCGGGCTGCCCTACGGCACCCCGCTCGAGATCACCGCCGGGGCTCGCTCGGTGATCGCCTACAAGGAGGACATCGGACTTGGCGGCGGCCCGATCGACGGGCGCCCGCGCGTGATCGACCTCTGGTGGCAGCTCGCTCGCGGCCTCGGCATCCCATACGAGCACGGGCGCTGGTCGGGCACGGTGAAGATCGAGCCGCTCTCGACTGATTGCGCGGATGCGGTCGCGCCAACAGCCGCCCCGCCGCCGCTGACGCCCGATCGGCGGGCGACGCTGTTACCGGACGCCGCCGCGGCAGCGCCTGCCTCCGCCCCAGCGGCGGTCAAGGGCATCATCGCCGCCGGCAACCAGATCGTCGGCCGCCCGTACGTCTACGGCGGCGCCCACGGCCTACCCCTCAACGTCGTCGCCCCGTACTACGACTGCTCGAGCAGCGTCGCCCACCTGCTCTACGGCGGCGGCTTGCTGCCGGCCACGGCCGACCTGACCTCGGGCGACTTCGAATCGTGGGGGCTTCCGGGCCCGGGCCGCTGGGTCACGATCTACGCAAGCCCGACCCATGTCTACATGTACGTCGCGGGCATGCGCTGGGACACCCACAACGCGGCTGGTGCAGGCGATGGGTCCGACGCGATCGGCTGGCACCCGCTCGTGCGCAGCAGCGCCGGCTTCGCCGTGCGCCATCCGCCCGGTCTATGAGCGAGCACCCCGACCCATCCCGCTAGTCTCACGCGGAGTGTCCTCTCAGTACATCTACACGACTTACAAGCTCTCTCGGCGGCATCCGCCGGACCGGCAGGTCCTGAGCGACATCTCGCTCAGCTTCATGCCAGGCGCGAAGATCGGCGTGCTGGGTTACAACGGCGCCGGCAAGTCAACGCTGCTGCGGATCATGGCCGGCCTCGACAACGACTACGACGGCCAGGCGCAGCTCGCGCCCGGCGCGACTGTCGGCCTGCTCGAGCAGGAGCCGCAGCTCGATCCGAACAAGGACGTGCGCGGCAACGTCGAGGAGGGCGTCGCGGAGGTCAAGGGGCTGCTCGACCGCTTCAACGAGTTGGCGATGAATTACTCGGACGACACTGCAGACGAGTTCGCGCGGCTGCAGGAGCAGATCGACGCCGCCGACGCCTGGAATCTCGATACCAAGCTCGACTATGCGTTGGACGCGCTGCGCTGCCCGCCCGGCGACGCGGATGTAGCCACGCTCTCCGGCGGAGAGAAGCGCCGCGTCGCCCTCTGCCGGCTGCTGCTCTCAGAGCCCGACCTGTTGCTGCTCGACGAGCCCACCAACCACCTCGACGCCGAGTCGGTCGGGTGGCTCGAGCGCCATCTTCAGGATTACAAGGGCACGATCGTCGCCGTCACCCACGACCGCTACTTCCTGGACAACGTCGCCGGCTGGATCCTCGAGCTGGACCGCGGCCGCGGGATCCCGTACCAGGGCAACTACTCCGGCTGGCTCGAGCAGAAGGAGAAGCGGCTCGAGCAGGAGACCCGCAAGGATGACGCCCGCCAGCGCACGATCAAGCAGGAGCTCGAGTGGGTGCGAATGAACGCCAGCGCCCGCCGCGCCAAGCCGAAGGCACGCCTCAATGCCTACGAGGCGCTGCTTGCGGAGGAGCGCAACGTCAAGCTGGACGAGGTCCAGATCCACATCCCTGCCGGGCCGCGGCTCGGGGGATTGGTCATCGAGGCGAAGGACGTGCGCAAGTCGTTTGGCGACAAGCTGTTGATCGACGATCTCAGCTTCACCCTGCCGCCCGCCGCGATCGTCGGCGTGATCGGCCCCAATGGCGCCGGCAAGACGACGCTCATGCGGATGATCACCAGCCAGGAGCAGCCTGACGAGGGGACTTTCAAGATCGGTGAGACCGTGAAGCTCGCCTACGTCGATCAGTCGCGCGACTCGCTCGACCCGGACAAGACGGTCTGGGAAGAGATCTCAGGCGGCCTCGACCAGATGATGCTCGGCGAGCAGAGCATCGCCAGCCGCGCCTACGTTGCCGGCTTCAACTTCAAGGGCTCCGATCAGCAGAAGAAGGTCGGCAGCCTCTCCGGTGGAGAGCGCAACCGCCTGCACATGTCCAAGCTGCTGGCCAGCGGCGGCAACCTGCTGATCCTCGACGAACCGACCAACGACCTCGACGTTGACACGCTGCGCGCTCTCGAGGAGGCGCTGCTGGCGTTCGCGGGTTGCGCCGTGGTCGTTTCGCACGATCGCTGGTTCCTGGACCGGATTGCGACCCACGTGATCGCGTTTGAGGGTGACTCGCAGGTGCGCTGGTTCGAGGGCAACTTCGAGGCATACGAGAGCTTCCGCCACGAGCAGCTCGGAGCCGAGGCCGACCGCCCACACCGGCTCACGTATAAAAAGCTCGTTCGCGGGTAGTCCAGCTAACCAAAAAGTGCCTTTTTGGGCACGCGGTCGGCCGTGTCTGGCCGCGCGTATAACGTGCGGCCAGCAGGACATTAATGCCGGGAAAATCCGCTAGAAACAGCCTCACGTCACGATTGACAGAAGCGGTCGAGCCTGTTTGGATCGCGCGCTAGTTACAACATTTACCCAAGGAAGAAGGGTTAGCTGCATATGAGGTCTTACCGAACGCAAAGGTCGACCTGGCGCGGGGGGGCAAGTCCGGGTCGCGGGCGGAACTGGCGACGAGCGTTGGCAAGCGCCGGCGTCGCCGCGTTGGCTGCAAGCGGTATTGCCGCCTGTGGCGGCAGCTCGAGCAACAACAACGGCCAGAACAAGGCCAGCAAGAACTACGGAACCATTATCTCCGGTTCGGTGCCCGCGGTCGGGAAGCCGAGCAACGGCGGCACGATCTCGGTCGGTCAGATCACAGGTCAGACGCCGACCGACATCTTCCCGATGATCGACGGCGCGACATGCTCCACTCAGACTTTCTACTTCGTGTCCAACCAGTACGTCCCGCTCTACTACGGGCCGACGGGTGCGAAGCCTGCGATCGACCCGAGCCTCAGCGCGGCCGACACGCCGCAGTACTCCGACGGCGACAAGACGGTCACGATCAACCTCAAGCCCGGCCTCAAGTGGTCTGACGGCAAGCCGGTCGACGCCGAGGACGTGATCTTCTACCTCGACCTGCTCAAGGCGGCGGTCAAGGAGTCGCCCGCCAACTGGTGCCAGTACTCACCGGGTGAGATCCCGGACAACGTCGCGAGCTGGACGACCAAGGGAAAGGACACGGTCGTTCTCCACCTGAAGACCGCAGTGAACCCGAACTGGTTCACCGCCAACCAGCTTCAGGACACGAACGGCGGCGTGTACCCGATGCCGAGCCAGGACTGGAATGTCGACTCGGCCGGCGGCGCTCACATCACGGATTGGGCGACCAACCCGACTGACGCCAAGAAGGTCTATGACTACCTGCACAAGCAGGGCGCCTCGGTCGCGACGTTCGCGTCGAACCCGCTGTGGAAGGTGGTCGACGGCCCGTTCAAGCTGAAGGATTACAGCGCGACCAACAACTCGTACGACTTGGTCCCGAACCCAACCTACGGCCTCTCGCCGAAGCCGCGCATGGCCGATGTTTCGTTCCAGACGTACACGAGCTCGACCGCGATGCTGAATGCGATGGAGTCAGGCTCGCTCGATATCGGCCAAATCGACTCGGGCACCCAGCTCGGCTCGATTCCAACCCTGAAGCGCAAGGGTTACAGCGTTTTCGGCGGCCCGGGATGGGGTTGGTTCGGTGGGTTCATCAACTTCAAGGACACCACCGACGACTTCGACAAGATCGTCGCGCAGCCGTACATCCGCGGCGTCTTCGCCGAACTGGTCGATCAGGCGTCGATCATCAAGGACGTCTACCACAACTGGGCAGTGCCGGCCTACGGCCCGGTGTCGACCGCGCCGACCTCGCCGTACGTGAACCCGGCGATCGTCAAGGCGACCTATCCGTACAACCCGAGCAAGGCGGTTTCGACGCTGAAGGCGCACGGTTGGACCGTCAAGCCGGGCGGTCAGACGACGTGCGCCAAACCGGGCACGGCCACGAACGAGTGCGGCGCCGGCATTCCGGCCGGCACGCCGATCAAGTTCGTCTGGGCGAACGTCCCGTACTCGACCGCGTCCACGGGCGTGCTCGAGTCGCAGGTCTTCGCCTCTGAGGCGAAGAAGGCTGCGGGCATCGACGTCCAGTTGGTCACGAAGACGTTCAACTTCCTGACGGCCAACTACAACAACCAGAACCCGGCCGCGGCGAAGTACGTGAACGACTGGGGCGTCAACAACTACGGCGGCATCTTCACCGACTACTACCCGACTCAGGACGGCCTGATGAACCCGGGTGGAGCGCTGAACATGGGCTCGTTTGACGATCCGGTCGCGAACAAGCTGATGCACGCCTCGACCTCGAGCCCGAGCGCGAAGGCGATCTCGGACGAGGTTGCGTACTTCGGCAAGAGCTATCCCGTGTTCTACATGCCTGATTACGACTACATCACGGCGGTGAGCAACAAGGTCGGTGGAGCTGCCCAGTTCTTCCTCGAGATGACGCAGCAGCAGATCGACCCGCAGGGCCTATACGTGAACAAGCAGTAGGAATCGCACGGAAGCAGTAATTCGCTGGAACCGAGTGGGGGCGGGCAGGAGCCCGCTCCCACTCGGAGTGTTTCTGAAGCAGCCTCCTAATATCACCCCCAATGCTTGGCTACATAATCCGCCGGCTCGGCAGCGCCGTCATCGCGGTGTTCGGTGTCGCCGCCGTCACCTTCGCGATCCTTCACTACCTGTCTCCGACCCCCGCGTACGCGGTGCTCGGCAGCAAGGCGTCCCGTTACACGGTCGAGGTCTGGAACAGGCAGCACGGCTACGACCGCTCCGAGATCGCCCAGTTCCTCAGCTATCTGGGCAACATCGTGCACCTGAACTTCGGCTACAGCTACAAGCTGAGCCAGAGCGTGACGGCGCTGTTCAAAGAGGACGCCGGCCGCAGCGCGTACCTGTCCGGCGCTGCGCTCGTGCTGTCGCTGATAATCGCCGTGCCACTCGGTATCGCGCAGGCGGTCAAGCGCAACAGCCCTGGTGACTACGCCGCCACGGGGCTCAACTTCGCGCTGTACTCGATGCCGTCGTTCTTCCTGGGACTGATCCTGATCCAGATTTTCGCCCTGGACCTGAACATCTTCCCGACAGGCGTCAGCGATCAGGTCACCAGTACCTGGCAGGCGATAACGCATCCCGCTCAGCTCTGTCTGCCGATCGTGACGCTTGCGCTGCTGAACGTCGCAAGCTTCAGTCGCTACATGCGGTCCTCTGCGCTCGACGAGCTCGCGCAGGACTACATCCGGCTCGCCCGCGCCAAGGGACTCTCCGAGCGGATGGTGCTGAGACGCCACCTGCTTCGGAACGCCTGCCTGCCGGTGATCACGCTCGTCGGCCTCTCGATTCCGACGCTGCTGGCCGGCAACCTGCTGATCGAGTACCTGTTCAACTACTCCGGGCTCGGGCTGTTGTTCTACAACGCGCTGGGCACCGAGGATTACAACATCCTGCTCGCCTACACGCTCGTTGGCGCGATCCTGACCGTGCTCGGCAATCTCCTCGCCGACCTTGCGATCGCTGCCGCCGATCCGAGGGTGCGTCTTGGCTGAGCCGCGTGAGCTGACCCCGTCTCAGCGGCTTGACGAGCTCGGTGCCGGCGCGCTTGCGGTGCCGGCGCCTCGCGGCCCGTTGAATGAGCTGCTCCCGGACGGCGGCGAGGTCCAGAGCGTCTCGAGCGGCTGGCGGCTGGCGGTCCGCGAATTCATGAGCAACCGGCTTGCGGTCGCCTCGCTCGTGCTGCTCGTGCTCCTGGTCCTGTTCTGCTTCATCGGCCCGCTCATCGACAGGACCAACCAGTCCGCGACGAACATCATCAACGCCAACCTCGCTCCCGGTGGCAGCCACCCGCTCGGCACCGACGAGAACGGATTCGACGAGCTTGGCCGGATCATGAAGGGCGGCCAGGCGGCGTTTGAGATCGGCCTGTTCGCGTCATTCGTGGCGATCGTGATCGGCACGCTCTACGGCGCGATCTCCGGCCTGATCGGAGGCATCGTCGACGGCGTGCTGATGCGCTTTGTCGACATTCTCCTGTCGATCCCATTCCTGTTCATCGTGCTGGTGTTGGCGACCAAGTACAGCGGCAACCTTGTCCAGATCAGCCTGATCCTCGGCATCTTCTCATGGCTGATACCGGCGCGCCTGGTTCGCGGCGAGGTGCTGACGTTGCGCACCCGTGACTTCGTGGTGGCTGCGCAGACGATGGGGTCCGGCCGCACGCGGCTGATCTTCCGCCATCTGATTCCCAACGCGATGTCGGTCACGATCGTGAACGTCACCTTCCTGATCGCCGACTCGATCCTCGCGCTGGCTTACCTCGGCGCGCTTGGCTTCGGGCTGCCTTACCCCGACACGTCATGGGGGGACATGCTCGGCAAAGCGCAGCAGTACGTGCAGAACGGGCAGTGGTGGCTGGTCTACCCGGTCGGCGGCTGCCTCGTGGCGGTGGTCCTGGCCTTCAACCTTGTCGGCGACGCCCTGCGTGACGCCGTGGATGTACGCCTGCGCCGCAGGTGACCGAAGGAGATTCACCGACAATGTCCAAAGCGCTTCAGATCGAAAACCTCAGCACCGAGATCCAGCTCTCGCGCGCCACCGTGTACCCGGTCGGCAACGTGAGCCTCGCGATCGACCAGGGCGAGACCCTCGGGCTGGTCGGTGAGTCGGGCTCCGGCAAATCGATGCTCGGCCTCTCCATCCTCGGCCTGCTGCCGAACGGTGGCCACATCACCGAGGGCTCCGTCAAACTGGGCGACCGCGAGCTCGTCGGCATGAAGGAGCGGGAGCTGCGTGAGCTCCGCGGCAACGAGGTGTCGATGATCTTCCAGGACTCGCTGTCCTCGCTGAACCCCACGAAGGCAATCGGTGAGCAGGTGGCGGAGCCGGTACGGCTGCATCGTGGCGCCAACCGCAGGGAGGCGATCGACCGTGCACTCGAGGTGCTCGAGCTCGTCGGGCTGCCACGTCCGAAGGAGCGCCTCGGCGACTATCCGCACCAACTCTCGGGCGGCTTGCGCCAGCGCGTGATGATCGCGATCGCCTTGGCCTGCGAGCCGAAGGTGTTGCTCGCCGACGAGCCCACCACGGCGCTCGACGTGACCATCCAGGCGCAGATCCTGAAGGTGCTCGACGATCTCGAGCAGCGCCTCGGCATGGCGACGCTGCTGGTCACGCATGACATGGGCGTCGTCGCCGGTCGCGCCAAGCGCATCAACGTCATGTACGCCGGGAGAATCGTCGAGACGGCGACCACCGGCGAGCTGTTTGCCCACATGCGCCACCCGTACACGCAGGCACTGCTCGGCTCGATCCCGCGCCTGGAGTCGGACGCAACCAAACCGCTGCTCTCGATTCCCGGCCTGCCACCGGACCTCACGAATCCACCGCAGGGCTGTCGTTTCGCCGCGCGCTGCCAGTTTGCGACCGACAAGTGCCGGGCAGAGGAGCCGCCGCTGACCGGCGACGCGGACCACAAATTCTCCTGCTGGCACCCGGTCGACGGCCCTGCCGTCATCACCAAGCCGCTGATCACGCGTCACCCCGCCGCAGTGACTGGCTCCGAATCCGCTGCTCCTGCAGCGTCCAACGTCTCCGTGGTCGCCGAGTCCGCGCCTGAGTCTCTCCCGGTGGCGGTGGCAGCTTCATCCCCGCTGCCGGCTCCGGACCACCCGCTGCTGGAGGTGATCGACGTCGTGCGCGAGTACCCGGTCACCGCCGGACAGATCCTGCGGCGCAAGGTCAACTCGGTCAAGGCCGTCTCGAACGTCACTCTGTCGGTCAAGCAGGGCGAGGCCGTGGGGCTGGTTGGCGAGTCCGGCTGCGGCAAGACCTCGCTCGGCAAGCTGATCGTCGGGATCGAGAAGCCCGATGGTGGCCGCGTGAAATTGAACGGCAAGGAGATCTTCAAGCTGCACGGCAACGATCTGCGCAAGGCGCGCCGCGACGTGCAGATGATGTTCCAGGATCCTTACGGATCGCTGGATCCGCGCATGCGCGTCAGCGCCATCCTCCGCGAGCCGCTGCAGATTCAGGGGGTCGGAAACGGCAAGGAGCAGATCGAGCGCGTGCGCAGCCGGCTGGACGAGGTCGGCTTGCCGCTGAACGCGCTCGAACGCTATCCGCATGAATTCTCCGGCGGCCAGCGCCAGCGCGTCGCGCTCGCGCGCGCGTTGATGCTGGAGCCCAAGGTGATGGTCGCCGACGAGCCCGTGAGCGCGCTCGACGTCTCGATCCGCTCGCAGGTGCTGAATCTGATGAAGCGCCTGCAGATCGAGCACGAGATGGCGTCAATCGTGATCTCGCACGACCTCGCGGTCGTCAAGTACCTGGCCGATCGGATCGGCGTCATGTACCTCGGAAAGATCGTCGAGCTCGGGACCGGCGACGACATCTACCAGCGTGCCGCCCACCCATACACGGAGGCGCTGATCAAGACGATCCCGGTGCCTGATCCTGCGGTCGAAAAGTCCAAGACCGACGTCGGCATACGTGGCGAGCTACCGAGCCCGATCGACCCGCCATCGGGCTGCAGGTTCCGCACCCGTTGCCCGCTTGCGCAGGAGATCTGCGCGGAGGTCGAGCCGCCGCTGCGGCGATTCGGGCCCAGCCACGTGGCCGCCTGCCACTTTCCGTTGCAGACGCCTGATCCGGATCAGACGCCTCAGGCGGACGCGAGCGACTCAAGCGTCGCGGCCAGCGCCTGAGTGTCGTCGACGACATACTCAGCGTCGGTCAGATCGCCGGCCGCGTGAGGGCCGGTCGTGACAGCGATGCAGCGGACGTCGTCGGCGTGTGCGCAGGCGATGTCACGTGGGGTATCCCCGATCACGATCGTCTGCTTGCGCGGCCAGGAGGTTGCGTGGCCGGCTGCCTCACCGGCTCGGCGCCGGGCGATCGGCGGCAGCATCGTGCGATCCTCGGAGTCAGAGCCGAAACCGCCCTGGCCCCGGGCAAACCAGTGGCCGATTCCGGCTGCTTTAAGCTTCAAGCGTGCTACAGGTTCGAAGTTGCCCGTAACGAGCGACAATGTCACCTCGTCACGGCCGCTTAGCGACTCGAGCAGTTCCGGGATGCCCTCTACTACCATGTCGGTGAGGTCGGAGGGGCAGAGACTCGAGTACAGGCGGCAGCATTCCTCCCGGACATCTGCAGCACGTTCGTCGATTCTCTCGGCCGAAATCCCTGCTTCGAGCAGGTACAGGCGTGCGATCTCGCCGTCGGTTCTGCCGGCGGCCGAGCCGGACAATTTGATGCCTTCGACGCTCACACCATGCACGTTGTTCAGCGCCTGACGGAGTGCGGACGCGTGGGCGCGCGAAGCTCCCCTCACGAGGGTGCCGTCGATGTCGAAAAGAACCAGCATCTGCCTTATCTCGAATTAGGACTTATCAGTAGATTTCCAGCGCCCGGCCCCACAGGGGCAAAGCTGGACACGCCGAGCCTATCTCCCTGCGGGAGTTCCGCGACAACAAACGCATGAGCACGACACCGATCAAGCAACGGAGAACCACCGAAGGCGTCGCGCCGATCGTCGTCGGGCTCCGGAGGCCGTCGCTCAACTGGCTCTGGTGGCTGCCGATCCTGCTCGGCGCACTCTACGCGGTCGCGATCCTCACGCACCTGCGCACGATTCTGGACAGCACCTGGTTGAGCAGCGACAGCGATATCGACGGCGTGCTTGCCCACATGGGCATGCACGCTCCCGCCGGTGCGCTGCTGACGACCGGCGACTATCCGCATTACGAGACGATGGCGTTCACGCTGCTGACGCGCTCGTTCCCGCTGTATCGGGTGATCTGGGTGCTGGCGCCAGTGTTCTTCGCGGTGGTCGGTCTCGGCGCCGTCGTCTGGTCGACGCTGCGCGCGTTCGGGCGCTGGCCTGCCGGCATCGTCGGAGCTGTGCTCGTCTGCTTCGCCGGCGGGGGGGTTGCGACACTCACGGCCGGCGGTCTCGCCACGGTCTTCGCGATCGACGCGCATGCCAATACGCTGATCACGGCGGCGGTCGTCGGCGCCGCGCTGGTCTGGATCGTCCCGCGCATCGCGCAGCTCTCGACGCGTCAGCTCGCGACCGCGGCGGTCGTGCTGGGCGTGCTCGGAGGGCTTCCGCTGGCCGGCGACAATCTCTACCTCGCGTGGGGACTGGCACCGCTGGTCGTTGTGACGCTGCTCGCCGCCTGGCGGGGACCGGAGGACGGCGCCGGCCGGGTTGTGGCGTTCGGGGCCGGCACGGTCGCGGCGACGTTGCTGACCGCGATCGCCTTCGGCGCGATCATGCGCAGCGAGGGGGTACGTGGCTTCGCGCCGTCCTACAACCAGTTCCTCACCTTCGCGACGCCCGATAGGTTCTTCACAAACTTCAAGACGTTGCTGCGCGTGTTGCCGTCGCTGACGGCCGGAACCTTCTACGGGCACCGGGTCGATGATCGCTCCGAGCTCGAGGTGATGAGCGCCGTGTTGGTGTTCGCGGGGTTGGTCTCCGGGATCTGGTCGGTGCGCCGTCGCGTCGCGAACTCGATGCCGCGTGCGGCCGGGGGCGGCGACGTGGTCGGCGAGCGCTTTGTGCAGACGACCTTCTGGATAACTGTCATCTCGGTCGGCCTCGTGGTCTTCATGATCGCCTCGCCGAACCCTTGGACGACGGACGGCCGCTACCTGCTCGGTCCGTATGCCGGGATCGCGGCACTGCTGCCGCTGATGCTCGAGCGCGGCACCGGTTGGAGGCTGATCGTCACCGCCGGCGCGTCACTTTTCGTGTTCAGCGCGCTTTACCAGTTCAACAGCGGCGTGCTCAAGCAGATGCCCGTCGGTTACCAGACCGCCGGCACAGCCAAGGCCGTCGCCGCCTACGCGAAGACCGAGCACGTCTCCGTCGGCTACGGCAACTACTGGAACTCCATCGATCTGATGTGGGAGTCCGACTTCAAGGTCGACGTGTACCCGATCCAGCGCTGCAACACGAATCGGCGGCTCATGTGCACCTTCAGCGAGATCTCGATCTCGAGCTGGGACAAGCCGCAAGCGGGCGTCCGCAGCATGCTCGTCGTGAACCCGAAGGCGCGCCAGATCCGCGGGCGCTCAAAGCAGTTCGGCGCTCCGATCGCGTCGACCCGGATCGGCGGGCTCATCCTGTACGTGTATTCGTACGACATCGCCAAAAAGCTGCGCCCCGAGGCCGGCCTGACGCTCTGAGGCCGGCGAGGTCACGGGTCCGATCCTCAGCCGCCGTCCAGCTCCCGGCACGACTGGACGCCGACCCACGAGGCGGCGACGTTTGGCAGGCAGTAGTCGCGGGGCTGCCGCGCCACGATCTCGAGCCTGTCAGCGGCCGGGATCCCGTAGTAACGACGCAGCGCTTCCGGCCAGTCGCGCTGCGGCGCGGAGGAGCCGAACGAGAGGTCGAACGCCTGCGTGTAGACCGTCAGCAGAGGCGTAGGCATTAGTCGGATCGTTGAGTGCCCTTGCGCGAGTTGAATTGCGACCGACGCCTTGCGCTCGGCCACGGCGTGCGCGCGGAGACGTTCGGCTGTGACGATCGGCGCGGCCTTGTGTACGAAGCCCACAACGCCGCCTGCCGCGACCAGGAGCGTGATCAGAGGTGCCAACCATCCGCGGCGTGGGAGTCCCGGCTGATCGCGGCGCGTCCAGAGCAGGCACAGTGAGAGGAACACGAGTATCGCGAAGCCGATCGTCGCAGAGCCCGTGAACAGGAAGGCGGCGCGAAACGGCGAACGGTCGCCCGATTCGGTTGAGCCGGCCCACGCCGTTAGCGCCGAGGTGAGCAACCATGGCACGACTACGAGGAAGCAGCCCCAGGCTCCAAGCCACGCGCGAGCCCGACCCGACCTCGGCGCCCGCAGCAGTTGCCAGGCGAGTACACCGCTCGCGACCGCGAGCAGGAATATGCCGTCGTGGATGTCATCGCGGAAGAAGCTGAGGTTGTGCCAGGCGGTGTGGGCGGCCGCGGTCAAGTCGATGTGGGCGCGCTGGACCTTGCCGCGATTATCGCTACCCGGGCTGAAGACGTTCAGCGCCGTACCGCTTGAGGCTCCAACTGCTGCAGCGGCCAGCATGATCGTGTCCGTGACCCGGCGTGGGGACGGGATGCTTCGCAGCATCGTGATGGCAAAGATCGCCGCCAGGATCCCCACGATGCCGACAATCTCATGAAAACCCGCGGTTACGAAACTGACCGCGAAGAGCAACAGCGCCTCTCGTTTGACATGGCGCCTGTCGGCGCGTGCGATCTGCGCGCACAGAGCGGCGATGAGAACGGCACCGGTGAACGAGATCTCGTAATCGGTTGATGAGACGTACCAGCCGACGGTGTCGAACAGGCTCGGTGCGGTCGCAAGCGTTGCGACGGCCGCGAGGAGGCCGAGCAGTAGGACCTCCGTGGCGGACAGTTTCGTATCGGTCGCGAGTGCGCAGACGCGGACTCCCCAGACGAATGCCGCCCAGAGCACGATCAGCGTCGCCAGCGTCGTGACGGTCACGGCGGCGGTTCCGAACACGCGCACGCTGACCCAGAGCTCCACGAACTCCGAGAAGCGGCCCGAGTTGGTCAGCCACCAGCCGTGTACATACGTCAACAGGCCTTCATGTGGGATTGCGCTGAATGCCTGCCAGTCGTCGGCGATCGGTCTCGAGTAGACCGCAATCAACACCAGATAGACGGCGCCGACGAGGCTCACCAGCGCCGGCGCGATCAGCAACGGGCGCAAGCGCGCCCGAGTTGTCAACGCGGGTCGGTGAACACGGCTTTGAGAGTGAGCCAGAGGATCAGGAGGTCGAGGCGCAGGCCGCGGTGCTTGACGTAGTAGAGGTCGCGCTGCAGCTTGGCGCGCGCCCCCTCGAGCGACCCTGAGTATCCCAGGTTGACCTGCGCCCATCCGGTCAGGCCCGGGCGCACCGTGTGGCGCGCCGCGTAGAACGGGATCTCACGCTCGAGCCGCTCAACGATCGGCACTTGCTCGGGCCGCGGGCCGACGAGCGCGAGCTCGCCTCGCAGCACGTTCCAAAGCTGCGGCAGCTCGTCCAAGCGGTAACGCCGCAGTAGACGCCCGAGCGGCGTGATCCGGTGATCCTCGTCTGTCGCCCAGGAGGCACTCCGGTCGGCTGCTTCCGGGTCCGCGACCGCCATCGTGCGCAGCTTCACCAGCGTGAACAGCGAACCGTCCTTGCCGACGCGGGCCTGGCGGAAGATGGCCGGGCCGGTGCTGGTCAGCCTGATCGCGAGGCTCAGGACCGCGATCAGCGGTAAGGCGACGAGCAGCAGGACCGCGGCCGTCAGCATCACGATCCCGCGGCGAGCAGCGCTCGACAGCGCCCGACGCTGCTGCTCTTCGCGCTCGAACAGGAACCAGGCCGGCGTCAGCTCTGTCAGCGGGACCTTCTTGAATTCGGATTCGTAGTAAGTCAGCAGGTCGCGGACGCGCACATCGCTGCCGCCGACCGCCTCGGCTGCGGCGACGATCGCAGGCGCATGAGCCGCGTCACGATCTAGCACCAGCACGGTTGGGCGCGCTCTTTGGATCGCGCCGGTGAGCGCCTCGGTGGTGAATGGCGAGCGCGCGCCGGCAGAGCCAACCAGGCTCGCCTCCGGACTGCGGATCAGCTCGTGCTGGAGCTCTCGCAAGCTGTCAGCGGAGCCGGCGAAGTACACGCGGCGCAGGGCCAGTCGCATACGGATCTCGAGATCGCGGACGAATCCCGTGCAGACCAGCGTCACCGCGCCCAGTCCGAAGGGCAGCAGCTCGACCGGAGTCCCCGCCTTCAGTCCGAGGATCAGCGTGGCCGCGGCCATCACGACCGTTCCGACTGCCGCGCCGGCAGCTGCCGCCGGCAGGTGCAGGTGCACGCGGCGCCCAGCGAGCGATCCGTCGACTGATTCGAATACGAGCCGCGCGGCGAGCGTCGCCAGCAGCGCGGGCAGCAGCAGTGCCGGCCACAGCTTCGAGCCCACATCGTGCGTCACTGCCGGGGCGGCGACAGCCAGACCGAGAATCAGGGTCATGCCGGCGGCTGGCAGCCGCGTCGCGGGCCAGCTGGAGCGGCTGCGATAGGCGTGCTCGTCGACAGCGCCATGCTCGGCGTCGGCGGGAGCTGGGACCGGGGCGAGCGGGGTCGGGTCGCTGCTCACTTTGCCGCCGCTTCGCTGGTCTTGACGACCTGCTGCAACGCCGGCTCGAGCGGGTCGAGTCGGAGCGCGCGGCGGTAGGCCGCGATTGCGGTCGCGTTGTCTCCGGCGCGCGTTGCGATGTCGCCGAGCAGCGCCGGCGGCACGTAGTTCTGAGGCTGGAGCTGCTGGGCGCGGACCAGCGCCTCACGCGCGGCCGGGTAATCGTTCAGGCGCGCGTACGCGGAGGCCACGGCGTACTGAGTTTGCATCGACCAAGGGTCGAGCTGTTCCGCTGTCCTCAGCTCCTGCAGTGCGTTCACCGGTTGTCGTGACACGAGCCTCTGTCCGGAGTTGCTGTACAGAGCCGCCACATATTGGCGCCCGAGACTGGCCGCCACCAGCGCCAGCGTGCCCAGAGTCAGGACCAGTGTCGCCTGCTGGCGCCGGCCGCGCCGTGACGGGGCAGCCTCGTACACGTCTGCTGTGGGAGTCGGCACGACCAGCACCGCCGCCGCGAGCATCGCCATGCCGGCGAGCCCGGGCATGTCGTAGAGCCAGTCGACGCTTGTTGCAGCCAGCCAGGCCGCGAACATGCCAAGCGCGGCGATCTTCAATGCCGGATCGCTGTTTGCGAGGGTGGTGCGCCGGCGCGTGACGCCTGCGCCCAGGACAGGTGCCAGGAACAGGACGAGCCCGGCCGCCCCGCCGATGCCTAGCTCGGCGAGCATCTGCAGCTCGAGGCTGTGTGGAACCGTCACGTCCTCGAGTTGGTGGCGCAACAGGTAGTACTGGTCGACGAAGTTGCCAGCGCCGACGCCGCCCAACGGATCCCCCTTGAATTCGTCGACGGCGATCCGCCAGAGGTCGTAGCGGTAGCCGCCGCCGATCGCCAGGAAGCGGTTGCCGGCCGACTTCTCGGCATTCAGGGCCGTGAAGTCGTGCCACTGTGTCGAGAGCTTGTGGTGCTCGGCAACGGCGCCGGCTACCGCCGCCACAACTGTGAGCGTGAGCAGGGCACGGCCAAGTTGGCGGACGAGTGGGTCACGACGGCCCGCGGGTAGCCGCTCGATTCCGGCAGAAGTCAGCCACTTGAGCGCGAAGCCGATGGCTGCGGCAGCCAGCAGCGCGAACCCCGCCTGCTGAATCGCGCTGCTGCTGGGATCAAGCAGCTGAGAAGGCCCGGTCGAGCTGTAAACCCGCAGCGTCCAGTGAACTGTCGCGGCGACGGCGGCAAGCACGATCAGCAGGTTCACGCCGCGGCGGGTGCGGCCCGGCGCCGCGATCAGTACCAGCACGATCGTCGCGACCGTTGCCAGGACGATCGCCCGCGATTGGGTAAGGACGGCCATGCTGGCGATCAGGGCGGCGGCGCTGATCGCCGCGGCTCTCAGTTCGCGCGTCTTCGCGGTCTCCGCCATCGCGAGCCACGGCCAGATTCCCATCACCAGCAGGCCAGCCGTGCCGTTGATATAACCCATCGGTGAGTCGAGGCGGCCCTGCAGGAATGCGCCGCCGCCGCTGCCGGCCGCGAACTCGAACGCCAGCACCAGCGAGCTGATCAGAGCGGGCAGGCCGAGCATCACCATCACCGCTCGCGCCGTCGCGTGGCGGCGGATCGCAAGCAGCCCAATCGCGAAGATCACCGCGTAGATCGCGATCTGGTTGGCGCTCGTCCAGGCCGAGTCGCGTGACTCGGCCCACAGGATCGAGGCGAAGCTCAGCACCAGCATCAGGCCCAACCCAACCGAGGCTGTCCGCGCGAAGCCGGTGGTGCGCACGGCCGGACCGAACGCGAGCACGACCAGCAGCACGACCGCGCCGATGCCGAGTGGCGCCCAGGAGGTGAAGCTGTAGTAGCCGAATGAGAGCGGGGAGAAAGCCAGTGCCGCCGCGAGCATCAGCACGACCAGGTTCAGCCGGTCGGCGCGCCGAGGGACACGGGACCGTGCAGACCGCGGCTTGAGCTCGATGACCGGCGCAGTCTGCTCGGTTGTGTTCATCGCCTGCGGCTGAGCGCGATCCCGCCGGCACTACCGAGTGCGACCACGATCACCGCGGCCAGCACCATCCACAGCACGCCGGAGCCCGATCCTGGTTTGAGCACCTTGTAGGCCGCCGGTGCAGCGTTGGCCCTAACTGGCATCGTGCTGGTGCTGGTGCTGGTGCGGCGCGGCGCGGTGATCAGCGTCGGCAGCGTCACCGTCGTTACGTGCTCCGGCTGATGGTGCCTCGGCGTCGTGACCGTCTCCGTCGCGGTGGCGGTAACCGGTGGAGTCGTCACTGGCGGCGTCGTCTCGGTCTGGACGGGCGGCGGCTCAGTCGTGGTCGTGTGATCCGTGGTCGAACGACTGCCGCTGTGCTTGATCCCGGACCCGAACAAGCTTCCGCTCCGGCCACTCTCGGGAGGTGCGCCCCGGGCCGTCGCCAGCGGCAGCGCATATTCCTTCGCCACCGGGCTCGATGGATCGACGTGTACCGGCGAGCTGTTGGAGGCCGAGGCCGCCGCCGGCAGCGCGAGCACGGACGCGGCGCAGACGAGCGTCAGCATGAGGCGGACACGGACGCTGTGGCGCATCGCACGACTATGGTAGACCCGCCCTCGATGACTGATCTCTGGCTATTCCGCGCGGAGGTGTCGCTGATCGTCGGCGCGGTGGTCGTGATCATCCTCTGGCGCCTGATGCTGGCGCTTGACGCTCGCGGCTTCACCGCCTCGTACGGTCTGCCGATCTGCGTCGGCTTCGGACTCCGGCTGCTTGCGGTGGCTGTTGCCGCTGCGGTTCCCTCGATCGGTCACAAGCTGAGCAGCACTGACGAGGCGACGTTCATGGCCACCACCAAGACACTCGCGGTGCTGCCGCTCGACAGCTCCAGATGGCTGAGCCTGACTGTGCATTTCACCGAGGTGATTCCCTGGGCTCTCACCTACAAGGTGTTCGGCAACTGCGGGCCTGTGCCGCTGCGGCTCGAGCAGATCGGGCTCAGTCTCGCGGCAGTGATTGGCATCAGCGCCACCGCCGGGAAGATCGGCGGACGTCGAGCAGGTCTGATCGCGGCCTGGATCGCGGCAGTCGAGCCTTCGAGTGTGTACTTCGCGGGGCTCCTGCACCAGGAGTCGCTGTGCATGGTCGGCGAGGCGCTGCTCACTGCGGCGCTCGTCGACGTCTGGATGCGGGACAGGCCCTGGTGGCGACCGCTGTGCGTGGGTCTCCTGGGGCTCGCGTTGATCTTCGGGACGCGCTCCTACATGGCGTTCTTCGCCGGTGTCGCGGCGGTGCTCGTGCTGGTCGCGGCGGTGGCCTGCCGCCGGTTCGGGCTGTCGCGCGGAATCGTGGGAGTTACGGTGGCGGCCGTGGTGGTGGCACTGGCCGGGATCCTTGCGGCGCCGCACGTCGTGCCAGGCAGTCTTGCCAACCTTCAGCACCAGCTCAACCTGCCCTACGTGGGCGCGAACCTGCCGCTTCCGCACGCGACCGTCACCAACTCCGGCGGTCTCCTGAAGACGGTCGTCGCCCGCAGCGTCGACCTGATCGTCAGGCCGTTCCCGTGGCAGACGGGAAGCGCTGCGCAGAAGGCCGCAGTCGCCGGGACCTTGGTCTGGTACGGGTTGGTGCTGGTCGCTCTGGGGCTGACGCTGCGCGAGGGCCTGGACGGTCGCTTGGTCCCGGTGCTGATCCTCATCATCTGTGAGGTGATCGGCTTCGCCCTCACGCTGGTCGACGCCGGCGAGGGCTTTCGTCACCGCGTGAACCTGGTGCTGCTGCTGGCGGTGCCGCTTGGAGTCCTGATCGACCGCTGGCTAAGCGGTCGCCGGGCGCGAAGACTGGTTGTCACATGAAACGCTGGATAGCGCTCGGGGCACTGCTCGGGCTGGTGATTGCGCTCGGGCTCGCGCTCGCGATGCCGACTGAGTACGTCAGCAGCGACTACATACCGGCACCGCGCGGGCAACGTGTCGCGGTCTACGGGGCGCTCGCTCCTTACGCGCCGCGCGCACTCAGCCGCGCCACCGTCCAGAAGTCGCCGCGCACGGGTCGGGACGCGCTGCTCGGGTTGATCGCAGGGGCGCTCGTCGCCGGCGTGCTGGTGACGGTGGGACGGCCACTCTCTGGTCGCGGAGCCTGAGATGGCGCGAGTGCTTCAGGTTGTGACGGAGCTCGTCGTCGGTGGCGCCTCGCTGACGATGCTCGACTTCGCGGAGGACCTCGCCGCTGAACACGACGTGCAGATTGCTCACGGACGGCTCATCGGCCCAGAGAACGCGGCGCTGCGCAGGGCCCGTGAGCGGTTCGCGACCTACGAGTTGCCGCAGCTCGGTCGGCCGCTCTCTGCACGTGAGGACGCCGCCGCGATCCGCGACTTCCATGCGCTCTGCCGGCTGGTCGAACCAGATGTGATCCACACCCACAGCTCGAAGGCGGGCTTCATCGGACGGATCGGCGCGCCTCACCAGACGGGAAGGCTGTTCCACACGGTCCATGGGTGGGGCCACACGCCGCGCGACACGCGCCTGCGCCGCTCGGCGCTGGTCAATGCCGAGCGGCTCGCCGCCCGCAGGACGACCAAGCTGATCGCCGTCTCGCCGGAGGTGAAGGCCGAGGGTCTTGCGCTGGGGATCGGGCGTGCTCAGCAGTACGCCGTGATCGGCGCCGCGGTTGACATGAGTCCGCGCGCCGCCAGCTTCAACGTTGCCTGTGCCGAGGCTCGGTTGAAGCTGGGGATCCCGCGCGACGTCGAGGTCGTCGGCTGGGTAGGCCGCTTCAGCGCGCAAAAGGATCCGTGGACACTGGCAGAGGTCGTTTCACGACTGCTCTCAGAACGTCCCAACGCCTATGCGGTGCTGATCGGCGACGGGCCTGACCGCGGCTTTGTCGAGAAGCGCCTGAGGCCACAGATCCGTGCCCGGCGAGCGCTCATGACGGGCGAGCGCGCTGACGCTCGCTCGCTTTACCCGGCCTTCGACGTACTGATCCACACGACGCTCTGGGAGGGCCATCCCCGGGTGGTGCGCGAGGCTCTCGCCGAGCGCGTTCCCGTCGTCAGCGCCCGCGTCAGCGGCACGACCGAGATTGCGGGCGACGCACGCCTCGGCGCGCTCGTGCCCGCGGGGGAGGCGCAGGCGTTCGTCGCTGCGTTGAGCGCGATTCTCGGCTCGCGTGAGCGCAGCGCCCCGATCGACGATGCGGCACTGGCGCCACTGCGCGCCGCCGCCGGCGAGCCCTACCGGCTGATGCGAGAGCTCTACCGGACCTCTGAACAGACCTGCTCAAACTGACAATCTGACACTGCGGGAGCCGGGGTTGGCAGTTTGAGCACGAAAACCAGCCGTTTTCTGACAAATCACCGAAGCGGCCCGCAGATTGTCAGGTTAAGCAGGTCCGAGCGCGGACCCGCGCCGCCGTACCCCGGCCATCAGCATGCGTAGCGAGCCGCGCGCGTCCCAGAGCGCGACGAGCTCGACCAGCACGAGGACGGCGAGCGCGACGAAGATCAGGCCCGTGCGGTGCGCGGCCACGGATGCGGCGCCGCCGACGATCGCGCTCGCAGCCAGCGCGCACTTGACGAACTCGCGCCATAGGCGCACCATCACCGCCACGCGCCGAAGCTCGATCAGTCCCGCCACAAATCCGAGAACCCGCGCGCCGATCAGCACGCTCACAAGCCATGCCGGCTTGCCGATGGCCATCCACAGCGCCGCGCCCAGCACCCACGGGATCGCCATCCACGCCCACGTCACCAGAGCGCCGCGGGGGCGCCCTGCTGCCATCAGCGCGCCGGTGAGCACGTTGATCTGACCAAGGAACACGTAGCAGGCGGCGTAGGAGGCGGTCAGCGGCCAGGCGCCGTGCCAGCGTGAGCCGAACAGCCACGGCAGCCACCAGGGGCAGGTCAGCCCGACGAACCCCTCGGCTGCGACGAGAACCGCCGCCGCCGCCGCCGACACCTCCTCGACCGCGCGGCTCAGGCGCTGTGGATCGGTGGTGCGGGCGAACGCTGGGAACGAGATGCGCTGCAGAACGAGCACGGCGACCCCCGGATAGGAGAGCATGCTCGAGCTGGTGATCGCAAGCCCCAGGAGTCGAGCGTGCGCGAAGCTGAACGCGACGATCGGCACCACACCCTCGACCAATACGCACAGCGCCACGCCGGACCCCGGCACGGCGTAGTGCAGCAGCGACCGCAGTTCGGCGCTGCGCTCGCCGAGCAGCGGCGTCGGCCGCGTGTGTCGCCGCCACAACACGAGCGTTGGCAGACCCTGGATCGCCAGCGCCAGCATCACCCCGGGCAGGCCGAGGCCGCCCAGCACCAGCGCCACCGCGAGCACCGTGAAGGTCACCTGGTCGAGCACTTCACCGAGCCCGATCAGCCGGTACTCGAGCCGCCGCTCCATCAGCGCCGAGGGCAGCGCCCGCGATACGTACACGTAGCCACAGACCCCGGAGGCCGCGCACATCAGGATCGGCGAGTGCAGCGCCGTCAGCCGCGTCACCGGCAGCATCGCCAGGACCGCGATCAGCAAGCCGATGCGGCCGATCAGCTGCATCAGGTAGGCGCCCGATCGCAACAGCCCGGGCGACGGCTCGGCAGACGCGATCACAGCCCCGAGCAGCTTCGAGCCCAGGTACTGGTCCATGAAATTGGCGAGGAACAGCGCGACGCCGTAGCTCGCCCAGCTGGCCGGCCCGAGGTGCCGCACCAGGAGCGTCGTCGCTCCCAGGTTCATCAGGCCGACGAACAGGTAGCGGGCCGACAGTGTGGCCGCCCCCGACGACGCCTTCGTCGCGGTGCTCGGCCCTACCGCCGCCGCGGGACGACTATCGGGCGAACGACACCCCCGGCTCGAGCCGCTTGGCTACCGCTGCAACCAGCTTGGCCGCGTTCTCGAGATCCTCGATGCTGATCATCTCGACCGACGAGTGCATGTACCGTAGCGGCACGGAGACGAGCCCCGTGGGGATACCCGCGCGACTGGTGGTGAACGCATCGGCGTCGGTGCCGGTGAAGCGCGAGGAGGAACTGAGCGTGTATGGGATCGATTCCGCCTCGGCGGCCTCGTAGAGCAGTTCGGCAACGCGCGGGTGCAGGAGCGAGGCTCGCTGGATCACCGGGCCGGAGCCGAGCTTGTGTTCCGTGTCCTGGCCGAGCACGACGCCCGGCGTGTCACTCGCGTGTGTCACGTCGATCGCGATCGCTACATCTGGCCGGTGCCGGAAGGCGGCGGTCTGTGCGCCTTTGACGCCGATCTCCTCCTGCACGACCGCCAGCGCCAGGAAGTCTCCCGATGCGCCGCCGTCCTCGGCCACGATCTCCGCTGCCCGCGACGCCACGTAGCAGCCCACGCGATTGTCCAGCGCGCGCGAGACGACGCGGCCGTTCGGGAACTCGATCGGTTCGACGTCGATCACGCCGGTGTCGCCGATCCGCACGCGCTCACGGGCCTCGTCGCCCGAGGCCGCACCGATGTCGATGTGGAGGCTCTTGAGCTCGGGAACCTTCTTGCGGTCCTCCTCATCCATCAGGTGGATCGCCTTGCGGCCGATCACCCCATGCACGGGACCTCCCAGCGTGTCCAGCAGCACCCGCTGGCTGACGAGGTTGACCGGATCCCAGCCGCCGACCTGGCCGAAGCGCAGGAAGCCGTCGTCGTCGATGTGAGTGATATGGACGCCGATCTCGTCGATGTGCCCAATCGCCGCCAGGGACGGACCACCGGAAAGGCCTGGAACACGGGCCCAAGAGGATCCGTTGACATCAACGTCGACCTCGGATGAGAAACGCCGGCACTGTTCGCGCCAGACGGCCGCCGCGCGGGCTTCGTTGCCGGAGGGACCGGGGACGCGTAGCAGCGCGTCCAGTAGCTGGGGGATAGCCATCGGCTAACCCTATGCCGCCAGCAGCTGGCGTAGGACGAACTGCAGGATGCCGCCGTGGCGGTAGTACTTCTGCTCCTGCGGTGTGTCGATCCGCACGGTCACTGTGAACTCCTTGTCGTCGGCGCGAACCGTCAGCTCGCGCGGGATCTGCTCGCCACCGGCGATACCGGCGATGCTGAACTTCTCGTTGCCGCTGAGCCCGAGCGACTCGATGCTCTCACCGTCCTTGAACTGCAGGGGCAGCACGCCCATACCGACGAGGTTGTTGCGGTGGATGCGCTCAAAGCTCTCGGCGATGACTGCCCGTACGCCGAGCAACCGGGTGCCCTTGGCGGCCCAGTCACGCGACGAGCCCGAGCCGTACTCCTTGCCGGCAAGGATCACCAGCGGAATCTCCTGCTCGATGTAGCGCATCGCGGCGTCGTAGATCGAGGTCTCCTCTTCAGAGCCATCTGCGAGGTAGAGCGTGACGCCGCCCTCGGTGCCGGGAGCCAGCCGGTTCCGCAGGCGGATGTTCGCGAACGTGCCGCGCATCATCACTTCGTGGTTGCCACGCCGCGAGCCGAACGAGTTGAAATCGGCTGCTTCGACGTGATTGGCGTTGAGGTACTGGGCCGCGGGCCCACCACGCTTGATTGAGCCGGCCGGCGAAATGTGATCGGTCGTCACGCTGTCACCGAGAATTGCCAGGACGCGCGCGTCCCTGATGTCCTCGAGCGGCTCCGGTTCGAGCGGCAGGTTCTCGAAGAACGGCGGCCTGCGAACGTAGGTCGAACGCTCGTCCCACTCGTATAGTTCTCCGGTCGGGACCGCGAGACTCGCCCAGCGCTCGTCTCCGTCGAAGACCGCGGCGTAGCTCTTACGGAACATGTCCGATTGCACGGCCTCCTCGACGACCTCCGCGATCTCGGCGGCGCTCGGCCACAGATCCTTGAGGTAGACGTCCGCGCCGTGGTCATCCTGCCCGAGCGGCTCGGCGTAGAGGTCGATGTCCATCGTCCCGGCCAGCGCGTAGGCGACACACAGCGGCGGCGAGGCGAGGTAGTTCATCTTGATGTCGGGGTTGATCCGACCCTCGAAGTTGCGGTTACCGGAAAGCACGGAGACGACGGCGAGGTCGGCGTCGTTGACGACCTTGGACACCTCGGCCGGTAGCGGACCGCTGTTGCCGATGCAGGTCGTGCAGCCGTAGCCCACGAGGTTGAAGCCGAGCGCGTCCAGGTACTCGTCGAGCCCAGCCCGCTCGAGGTACTCGGTGACGACCTTCGAGCCCGGTGCCAGGGAGGTCTTCACCCAAGGCTTGACCTGCATGCCGCGCTGTGCGGCATTGCGCGCGAGCAACCCGGCCGCCACCATCACCGACGGGTTCGAGGTGTTGGTGCAGCTGGTGATCGCAGCGATCACGACATGGCCGTTGTCAAGCTCGGTCTCCGTACCGTCGGCGAGCGTCAACCTGGTCTTGGTCGAGACGCCGCCATTGGGCTCGCTCGCGACCGGATCGCTGGCCGGGAATGTGTCCTCCAGACCCTCGTCGCCGTTCGTGATCGGTAGGTAATCCTGGACGGCTGTCTCGAACGCCGGCTTCGAGTTGCTGAGCGGCACGCGATCCTGCGGCCGCTTCGGTCCAGAGATGCTCGGCACCACGCTCGCGAGATCGAGCTCGAGCGTGTCTGTGAAGGTCGGCTCCTCCGAGTTCTCGTCATGCCAGAGACCGTTGGCCTTTGCGTAGGCCTCGACGAGCTCGATCTGCTCGCTTGGGCGGCCGCTGAACTCGAGGTAGCGCAGCGTCTCAGCGTCGATCGGGAAGATCGCCGCGGTTGAGCCGAACTCAGGCGACATGTTGCCGATCGTCGCGCGGTCGGCGAGCGGCGTGTTGGCGACGCCCGAGCCGAAGAACTCGACGAACTTGCCGACGACGCCGCGCTTACGCAGCATCTCCGTCACGGTCAGCACGAGGTCGGTTGCCGTCGCGCCCTCCTGGAGTTCGCCGTGGAGCCTGAAGCCGATCACCTGGGGGATCAGCATCGACATCGGCTGGCCCAACATCGCGGCCTCCGCCTCGATTCCGCCCACGCCCCAACCCAGCACGCCGAGGCCGTTGACCATCGTTGTGTGCGAGTCGGTGCCAACCAGCGTGTCGGGATATGCGACCGGGCGGTCGTCGGGTCCATGGTCATTCACGAACACGACGCGCGAGAGGTACTCGAGGTTCACCTGGTGGACGATCCCGGTGTCCGGCGGGACGACCTTGAAGTTGTCGAACGCGGTCTGGCCCCAGCGCAGGAACGAGTAACGCTCCTTGTTGCGCTCGAACTCGAGCTCGGCATTGCGCTCGAAGGCGGTCCTTGTCCCGTACTCGTCGACCTGCACTGAGTGGTCGATCACGAGCTCGGACGGCACCAGCGGATTGATCTTGCTCGGATCGCCGCCCATCGCCTTCATCGCGTCGCGCATCGCCGCGAGATCGACGATCGCCGGCACACCCGTGAAGTCCTGCATCACGACGCGGGCCGGCGTGAAGCCGATCTCCGCACTCGGCTCGGCCTTTGCATCCCACGTGGCCAGGGCTTCGATATCAGCTGACCGGATCGACTCGCCGTCCTCGTTGCGCAGCAGGTTCTCGAGCAGGATCTTGAGCGAGAACGGCAGCCGGGCAACGTCGTATTTGGGCTGCAGCGCGTCGATGCGGAAGATGTCGTAAGCCCGTCCGCCGACGTCGAGCGTGGCCTTCGATCCGAAGCTGTTGGCTGACATTCAAACTCCTCAGGTCTCAAGTTCAGGGCACCACATACCTATAGGAGACTTTAGTAGTCGGGACACCGCCTCGCGCGCCAACCCGGAGCCGGTGGGGGAGCGCTCTGACCGGGCGCGGGTTAGTGTTCTGTGAGCGTGTTCCGGACAGAGCTGCTCCGCGATCGCGGCGAGGATCGCGCCGCCCATGTCACCAACATGGAGCTGTTCTTCGATCTGGTGTACGTGTTCGCGTTCACGCAGCTGTCGGAGCTGCTCTACGAGCACCCGACCTGGCAGGGGGGTGCGGAGACTGCCGTGATCTTCGTGGCGCTCTGGTGGGCCTGGAGCTACACGGCGTGGGCGACGGGCTGGATCGACCCCGAGCGTCCTCGGGTGGTCGCGCTGCTCGCGGTGCTGATGGTCGCGAGTCTGCTGATGGCGGCGGCGGTCCTGGAGTCCTTCGGCGACCGCGGTGAGACGTTCGCCATCGCCTACGTGTCGATGCAGCTGCTGCGCAGCGCCTTCATGGTCCGCGCCTTCGGCCTGCGTGAAACGATGGGCCGCAACTACGCGCAGCTGCTTGCGTGGTCTGTGATCAGCGGCGTGATCTGGCTGATCGGCGGTGAGGTCCACGACCCACACACGCGGCTGCTGATCTGGGCGGTGGCCGCGGCGGTTGATCTGACCGCGCCGATGCTCGGCTTCCGGCTGCCGGTCGCCGGGGCGACGCAGATGTCCGATTGGACGATCGCCGGCGCACACCTGGCGGAGCGCTCCCAGCTGCTGCTGATGATCGCCTTCGGCGAGTCGTTCCTGCGGATCGGCGAGAGCTTCGCCGCGGACCACGGCACGTTCCAGGCCGACGTCGGCTTCGTCGTCGGCTTCCTGCTCGTGTTCGGATTGTGGACGATCTACTTCCTGCACCATGCCGAGCACGGGGCGCGCACGCTCGAGCAGGCCGACGAGGACGCGGCGCGGCTCGCCCGCTCGGCGTACACGTACGCGCATGCGGCGATGGTCGGTGCCGTGCTCGTGGTCGCGGTCGTGATCCACAAGGTCATCGAGGCGCCGAAAGGGGGCGTTGATGCCGGCTTCGCGGCGATCTGCATCGGCGGCCCGGCGCTTTACCTCGTCGGGATCGCGCTGTCCAAACGTTGGCTCGGACACGGGCGCTTCCTGTGGCCGCTGCGGGGCGTCGTCGCGCTCGCTGTCGCCGGCACCGCGACTGCGTTCGGTGAGCGCTGGGTCGAGCTGATCGCTGTCACCGTCGTCAGTGTCGCCCTGGCGATCTGGGCTCAACTCGAGCCGGAACCCCCGGGTCTGTGAGCGTTCTCTGTGCCGGAGAGTGGTGATTCCGTCGTTGCGGGATAGAGGACAACCTCGGCCTGCACACGGTGGCTCGAGTTTGATCCGGTGACGTACCACAAAGCACGCGGCGACCGGCTGATCGGATAAGTTGCCTGCGCATTCATGCAACGGGACTAGGGGGTTTTGACATGCGCCTTGACGCACTCTCGAAGGACGACTCGATCGTCGCGGGGCTCGCGCTCCTGCTGGCGATCGATCTGGTGTTCCTGCCGTGGTTCTCTTTCTCGATCATCTCGCTGACCGCCACCGACGGGCCTGATTCCTGGACCGGGCTCATTGCGGTCCTCGCCGCGATCGCGGTGGTCGCGGATGTTCTGATCGAGCGGATGTCACCGCAGACCACGCTGCCGAACCTTGGCGGCAGCAGGACGGCCACAAGGCTGCGGCTGGCTGCCATCGCGGCGCTTTTCGTCGCGCTCAAGTTCATCCTGAACGTCCACTTCAACCTGTTCGGGTTCGGCTTCTGGGCCGGGGTCGTGCTGGCTGCGGCGCTGCTCTTCGCGACGCTGCGGGCCAGCCAGGACAAGGCGATTCTCGCGCCGCGGTAACAGCGGGATCGCTCGGAACGTTTGGTCCGGGGTTGCGGCCCGCTGGCCGCAACCCGGGGCGGGCGCTCTGGCCTACAGCCCCGGGGGGGCGCTCTGGCCTACAGCCCCGGCGGGTGACGGACGACGAAGCCACCGAACTCGCCGCCGCCGCGTGACCACCGGGTCCCGTCCTCGGCCAGCGCAACGGTGTCGAAACGCCAGCCGGCGATCGTCATCCACACGTGGCCGGCGTTGGCGTAGATCGTGACCCACTGGCCGGGGCCGGGGTCGCCATAGGACTCGAGCGCGCCGGAGGTCTCCGGCGAGCTGAGCATTCCGGCCGCCGCCAGCACGTAGCTGACCGAGCCGGAGCAGTCATAGCCGGGTGAGACGAACGAGCCGTGGCCGCCGCCCCAGATGTAGGGCAGGGTCGCGATCGCGTTGCCCGCGGCGATCATCTCGTCCACTGCCTGTGGTGCGCCCGGAGGCGGCTGGACCATGCCGCTGGTGTCGATCGCGATGCCGCCGACCTGCTGGTTGACCTGCTCCGGTGACTGAGCTGCTGCCGCCTTGGCCGCCGCCTCCTGCGCTTCGACTGCCTTCTCCTGCTGCTCCTGCTCCTGCTGCAGCTTCTGCTGGAGCGCTTGCGTCTTCGAGTTGACGTCGGCGAGTTTCGCTTGCGCGTGGCTGCGCTGGCCCTCCTCGGCGATCTGCTGCTTGGCAAGCCCGATCTCGATCGCGGCCACCTGATTGCGCTGGCTGAGGATCTGGTTGGTGAGAGCGCGGTCCTTGAGCTCGAGCTTGCCGAGGCTGGTTGCCTCCTTGAGCACCTTTGCGCGTGCCGTCTTCGTGAAGTTGACGACCTGGGCGTCCTGGTTCTGGGCGTCCTTGATGTAGCTGACCTGGTCCAGCAGGTTCGAGAAGCCGTGAGCGTTGAGGATCACATCGACCAGGTTCGGCGAGCCGTTCTCATACTCGGCGCGCAGGTTCGACGCCAGGTCCGTGGAGGCAGCCTGGAGCCTGCGCTCAAGTGCCAGCAACTGGTCGCGCGCCTCCATCACCTGCGTCTGGACCTTGGTCAGCTCCGTGATGTGGTCCTCGAGCTGTGCCTGCACCATCGACAGCTTCTGCTTAGCGGCCGCGACGCCGCCGGCAGTCTTGCTGATCGACGCGCTCTCGGAGTTGATCTGATCCTGCAGCGATGCTGCGGCCGACTTGTTGGCCTGGATCTGGCTCTGAATGTCCGCGGAGCTTGTCGCGATCAGCGTGCCACCGCCGGCCAGGGCGCCCATTGCGGCGGCAGCAACCGTTAGGCGCTTGATGTTCCGGGGTAGATGCAAAACAGGGTGTGGGTCGACGATACGGCTGCTGCCATGAAGGTGCAGCCGCATCAAAGCGCCGTCTCGGGGCGCGGTGTGCGCCTACCTTAGCGAGGCACGTCGAGATGCCAAGTTAAAGGCCGCGTCGTGCAAGGCATCCTGCAAAACAAAGGAATTGCACGGCTTACGTAACTGGTCAGGCGTCGCTTCGCTTACGCGCGCGTGCCGCCTTGACCCGTGAAGTCTGATCAAGGGCGGTCTTCCGCAGCCGAACGTTGAGCGGCGTCACCTCGACCGATTCGTCCTCGCGGAGGAACTCCAACGCCTGGTCGAGTGAGAGCTCCCGCTTGGGCACGAGCCGCACCAGCTCGTCCGCTGTGGATTGGCGCATGTTGGTCAGGTGCTTCTCCTTGACGGCGTTGACGTCGAGGTCGTCGGCGCGCGAGTTCTCGCCAACGATCATGCCCTCGTAGACCTCCTCGCCGGGGCCGACGAACAGCGAGCCGCGCTCCTGCAGGTTGAACAGCGCAAACGCAGCGACCTTGCCGCGACGGTCAGCCACCAGCGAGCCGCTGCCACGGGTGCGGATCTCTCCCTGCCATGGTTCCCAACGGTCGAAGACGTGGTGGACGAGGCCGGTTCCGCGCGTCTCGGTCAGAAACTCCGTGCGGAAGCCGATCAGGCCGCGCGCGGGGATGATGTACTCCATCCGTACCCAGCCGGTGCCGTGGTTGATCATCTGCTCGAGGCGCCCCTTGCGTAGCGCCAGCATCTGCGTGATCACACCGACGTACTCCTCGGGCGTATCGACGCTCATCCGCTCCATCGGCTCGTGCACCTTGCCGTTCACCTCGCGCGTAACCACCTGCGGCTTGCCGACGGTCATCTCGAAGCCCTCCCGGCGCATCACCTCGACCAGCACGGCGAGCGCGAGCTCACCGCGACCCTGCACCTCCCAGACATCGGGTCGCTCGGTCGGGTTCACGCGCAGCGAGACGTTGCCGATCAGCTCGCGCTCGAGCCGCGCCTTCAGCTGCGACGCCGTCAGCTTGTCGCCGTCTAGGCCGGCGAGCGGTGAGTCGTTGGTCCCGAGTGTGACCGACAACGACGGCTCGTCCACGGTGATCGGCGGCAGCGGCCGCGGGTCCTCGGGATCGGACAGCGTGTCGCCGATCGTGATCTCGGGGATGCCTGCGACGGCGATGATGTCGCCCGCCCGCGCCTCGTCGGCGCTGACCCGCTCGAGTGCCTCGGTCACGTACAACTCGGTCACCCTCACCCGCTCGATCGACCCGGCGGCGCGGCACCACGCGATCGTCTCGCCCTTGCGGATCGTGCCCTGATGCACGCGGCAGATTGCGATGCGGCCGACGTACGGCGAGGCGTCGAGGTTGGTGACGTGCGCCTGCAGGGGCGCGCCCTCCTCGTACTGGGGTGCCGGGATGTGCTCGACCAACAGGTCGAGCAGCGGCTTCAGGTCCGTTCCGGGCTGGTCCAGGTCGAGCGTCGCCGTGCCGGCCTTGGCGTTCGTGTAGACGATCGGGAAATCGATCTGCGACTCGTCGGCCTCGAGGTCGAGGAACAGCTCGTAGACCTCGTCGATCACCTCCGCGATGCGCGCGTCAGGGCGGTCGATCTTGTTGATCACGAGGATCACCGGCAGCCGGCCCTCGAGTGCCTTGCGCAGCACGAACCGCGTCTGCGGCAGTGGTCCCTCGGAGGCGTCGACCAGTAGCAGCACCCCGTCCACCATCGTCAGGCCGCGCTCGACCTCGCCGCCGAAGTCGGCGTGGCCGGGCGTGTCGATGATGTTCAGCTTGATATCGCCGTGACGGACCGCCGTGTTCTTGGCGAGGATCGTGATCCCCTTCTCGCGCTCGAGGTCCATCGAGTCCATCACCCGGTCCGCGACGTCCTGATTGGCACGGAAGGCGCCGGACTGCCACAGCAGCGCGTCGACGAGCGTCGTCTTGCCGTGGTCGACATGGGCGACGATCGCGAGGTTCCTGATGTCCGAGCGGCTAGCCATTTCGCCCGGCCACTGTAGACGTCTGCAGCTAGGAAACGGGCTGGAGGCCGCCGAAGCCGGTCCAGAGAGCGGCCATCGCCGAGTCGACGATCTCTGTCCGACTGACCTCGGGATGGCTCTGCCACCAACGCGCGGCAGCGGTGAGCGCGTCCCGGTGGATCGCAAACACGGCTCGCGCGCGAACGGTCTCTGGCTCGAGGCCGGCGCGCCGTGCGTCGTCGGCCAGCAGGCTTGCGAGTATGCGATTGGTCGCGGTCCGCAGCCGGCGGTAGTCCTCGTCGGCTTCGCTGTCGAGCGGCGGGTTGCTGGGAAACAGCAGCCGCCACCCGAGCGGCTGCTCCTCAACGAATGCGAAGAAAGCATCGAAGGCTGCTCGCCACCGCTCCTCGGTCGTTCCCGCGGAGCCGAGCGCTGCGCTCAGGTAGGAGAGCAGCGCCTGCTGCTCGAGGTTGAGGACCTCGACGAACAGGGCGTGCTTGGACGGGAAATGGTCGTACAGCGCCGTGCGCGACACTCCTGCGGCACGCGCGATGCGGCCGACGGACGCGGCTTCGTAGCCACGCTCAGCGAACTCGGTCGTGGCTGCTTCGACGATCAGCTGCCGTCGCTGGGCGCCGCGGAGTCTGGTCTTTGGGGTGTCGGTCGTCATCGGTCGTTCACGAGAACTTTCTGACCTGAGAGTATTATCCGACACAGGTGTCGGTTAGCTATGGGAGCAGCCGAGCCAGCCCCCGGTTTCAAGGAGAGCAACTGCAATGCCAGCCACTGAAGCGCTTGTATTCGACGCGATCCGCACGCCGCGTGGTCGCGGTAAGTCGTCCGGGTCGCTGTATGCGACTAAGCCGGTCGACCTCGTCGTCGGCCTGATCCACGCGATGCTGAGCCGTAATCCGGACCTCGACCCCAACCGCGTCGAGGACCTCGTG
>DATAUP010000014.1:0-31579 GCA_036268195.1 Solirubrobacteraceae bacterium | reverse complement strand
GTGCGCGTAAACCACCGCCACGACGCCGCCTCACTGGAACGAATCGGCGCCGACGTCGAACGACTAGTTCTCGCCCGCGCCGTCGCCTGGCATCTACAAGACCGCGTACTACTCCAAGGTCACCGTACGATCGTCTTCTAGGACGGCAGGCGTCACTGTGATGATCCCACTCGATCTGGGCTTGCGCGAGGAGAGTAGGCGTCGTGTGCGCACGTTGTGGCTGAGTGTGGCTGGAGCACGCCTGCATGCGTGGCTGGTTGTCCCGAACCGCGATCCTCCTTGGCCACTCGTCGTGATGGCCCATGGCTGGGGTGCCGTGAAGGAGATGAACCTGGATCTCTTCGCCGCCGCGATGAGCGACGTTGGGCTCGCGACACTTGTGTTCGACCATCGAGGCTTTGGTGCCAGCACTGGGATCCGCTTCGATATCGACCCGGAGCACCAGATCCGCGACTATCAGGCGGCTCTTACCTTCGCGGCTGGCCTTCCGGAGGTTGATGAACGGCGGCTCGCGGTTTGGGGCACCAGTTTCAGCGGTGGACATGTCCTGCGCTTGGCAGAGCGAGACGGTCGCGTGCGCACAGCGGTCGCTCAGGTGCCCACCATTTCAGGCGGAGAGATGGTCCACCGCCGCTTTGGCGGTGGCACCCCGGAGGCGGTGCGTCAATGGGCCAGCGAGCGGAAGCGACTCGCCGCCGGCATGGCGCCGACATACGTGCAAGTCGCTGATGTAGCGGGGCATGAGATCCCCGGCTCTCAATCACTCGATCGGCTAGCGCCTGTCGCCCCGGAACGGCTCCCAGCGGCGCCAACGGGGATGTGCACCGATGACGAGCGCTGGCGTTTCTACGCCGGACTGCCTGAGCTCCGCCGACGGACGTGGCGCAACCTACTCACCCTGACGTCTCAGGAGCGGTACGCCGCCTACGAGCCGGGCACCAGCCTCCCGGGCGTGGCGGTCCCGTTGCTGGTGATCTTCGCAGAATCAGACACGATTACGCCCACGGACCTGATCGAGCAGGCTTTGTCCGGTGCTGGAGCAAACGTCGCATCGCTCTCGGTTCCGGGCGGCCATTACAGTGTTTACGGCACCCATCGTGAGCGCTGCGCGAGGGCAGCCGCAGCATTCCTGGCGGAACACCTGGATCGCTGACCAGTCGTGCGGGGGTTGACCACTCGTGACACCGCCCGCCGTTCCGGTCAAAGGAACCGCACTCTTGGCGGTGACGATTTGGGTGCGGCACCTTACGTACGTGGAACATTCAGAACAGCAACCACGCGCAGAAATGTAAGGAGACAGAACGTGGCCAGCAATCTCGAAGAGGCAATCGCTGAGGCAGGCGGTCCTCACAACATGCTCTGGGAATCGCAGTCTCCGCCCATCGTCAGCACGCCGGTGACGCCCGAGTTCACCAACTGGCGCGACGAGCAGCTGGCCTGGCGCCGCACAGCGGTGCTCTTCGACCAGTGCCACCACATGGCCGACCTGAACATCACCGGCCCGGATGCGCTCAGGCTGATCCAGGAGACGGCGGTCAACAGCACCGAATACTTCCCCGTTGACGCGGCCAAGCAGTACGTGGCCGTGAACGAGGAGGGCTTCCTCATCGGCGACAACATCCTCTTCCGCAACGAGGAGCAGGAGTTCCAAGCAGTGGGGATCCCGCCGACGATCAACTGGCTGCAGTACCACGCCGAGACCGGCGGCTACAACGTCGAGATTTGGCGCGACAATCCCTCTTACGCCCGGAAGGGTGACCCCGTCGTCTACCGGTATGAAGTTCAGGGACCGGGCGCGATGGATGTCGTCCGAGAGGCGATTGGCGAGGAACCGCCGAGCGTGAAGTTCTTCCACGGGGCGCGGCTCACGATCGCTGGCAAGTCGGTGCGTGCCCTGCGTCACGGCATGGCGGCCGAGCCGGGCTTCGAGTTCGTGGGCCCGTGGGCCGACCATGATGCGGTGCTCGGGGCGCTACTGGAGGCCGGAGAGAAGCATGGGCTGATCCGTGTCGGCGGCCGCGCCTACCTCGCCAACACGCTCGAGTCCGGATGGCTGCCGCGCCCGCTTCCCGCGTTCTACTCGGGTCAGAGCACCGCAGGCTTCCGTAAATGGCTCGCGGCTGACGAAGTCGACGCGAAGGTGTCGCTTGGCGGAAGCTTCTACTCCGAAAACCTCGAGGACTATTACTTCTCGCCGTTCGATCTTGGTTACGGCCGAATCGTCAAATTCGACCACGACTTCATCGGCCGGGAGGTTTTGGAACAGCAGAGCGCCAACGGCCGCGCCGAGGCGAATCGCAAGGTGACGCTCGTCTGGAACGGTGACGACGTCGAGGACGCGTTCGGTTCGATGTTGCGCTCGGGAACCACCGCGAAGTACATGAACCTGCCGATCGCGGACTACGCCACCTACCAGTACGACCTCATCGAGTCGCCTGACGGCGCTTACGTTGGGCGCTCGGCGCACTGCGGATACTCCGCCAACGAACGCTCGATGCTCTCGCTCGCTGTCGTGGATGCCTCCGTCGCGGAGCCTGGAACAGAGGTCGTGCTCGTCTGGGGCGAGCCCACTCCCTCATCGAAGCCGGCCGTCGAGGAGCACACACAGATCAAGCTTCGCGCGACCGTGCAGCCCGCTCCGCTCGTCGCGAAGGCACGCGGCGAGTACCGGTCGAACACGGCCCTGGCCTGACGCGGACCCGCGGGGGAGAGCCAGTCTCTTTCCCCGCGGACCTTCGCCTAACGGTTGTGGCCCGAAAAGCTGTGCACTGTTTGATCGATCGAGCCGATCGTCGTGCGGTCTCGTCCTGCGCGTTTGGCCTCGTACAGAGCGGAGTCCGCTTGCTGTAGGAGCCGCTCGATCGAAGCTGGCTGGTCACTCGCGACCACGCCGGCGCTGATGCGCACAGTGGGGAGACCTGGGCCGCTGGCGGCAAGTGCAAGCCGGATGCGCTCCGTAAACGCGTAAGCATCAGCGCTATCGCCGCCGGGCAGCAGCACGATGAACTCTTCCCCACCGAGACGAGCGGCCAGGTCGATCTCCCGACATTCAGCCTTCAGGAGCTGACCGACACGGACGAGAACCTGATCGCCGGTCTCGTGCCCCCACTCGTCATTGATGCGCTTGAAGTAGTCGATATCGAAACTTGCGATGGCAAGACAGCTGCCGTCGCGTCTGGCATGAGCCAGTTCGATCGATGCGCGTTCGTCAAACCCTCGTCGGTTCAGCAGGCCGGTCAGAGCATCAGTTCGGGCCTCACCGGCAAGCCGTGTCAGCAGCAGTTCGTTGCGTCGCTCGAGGGCCAGAACGACTACGGCAACCAAGCAGACTGAAACCATCACATCGACCCAGCGGCCCGGATATGAGCTGCTCGCTGGCAGCAGGATCAACGCAATGGCGTGACCGACGCCGACGCAGGCGATGACCGCGACCGCGCCACGGCGACCAAAGAACAAGGTGGTCCAGAGGACTGGCAACGCATACAGGACCGCGCCGTCGCCTGCACCCGGTGTCGTGGCCAGCGCATCGGAAATGAGCGCTACCCCGAGCGGTCCGAGCAATGCCAGTACCCAGCGCGGCATGCGCGGTCCGACCGCAAGCAGTACCACGAGGATGATGAAGACGACGACGACGGGCACGATCGAGAACTTGGGGTCGCCCGGCAGGAAGCCTTCGACGGTGCCGTCCAAGGCCGCCGCCCCGTAGATCGCCGAGGCGGTATAGGCGATCATCCGATTGCTGTAGCGCATGTCTGCGAAGGACGAGCTCATCACGGTCTTATCGGTCGTATTCGACGCGAGCGATAGTTGAACTGGAGAACGTACGCACACGCGCTGAGTCCAGCTAGCCATCGCCTCGGCAGTCGCCGCTTCGACGACTTTCATTCGCCGCATCGTGGGCGATGATCCCGTTCCGCGGCACGGTCTCGCTTGGGATCATGCAGGCGGCCGTTGGGCGCACGGCATCCGTCGCGAGTCTGATCGCTGGCTTTCAGACCGAGCACCCGCTCGTCTCAGTGACCGTTCGGCACGTGGGAGGCTCTCGGCGTCTTGCCAAGAGCGTGTGGGAGGGAGACCTGGACCTCGGGGTCCTGTCGCTGCCCTTCGAGTTCCCGGGGCTCAGCTTCACCGAGCTCGGATGTGAGCCGATGCTGGTCGCCTGTGCGGCCGGCCATCCATTGGCCGGCCGCGGCAGCGTGTCGATCCTCGAACTCGCCGACGAGCCGTTCGTCGATGGTCCCGAGGACCGGGGCATCCGCCTAGCGTCCGATCAACTGTTCTCCCGCGCCGGCATGACGAGGATCCTCGGTTCGAGGTGAACGACTCATTGAGCATCGCTGAATTCGTCGCCGAGGGATTGGCCGTCGCGCTGCTACCAGCCTCCATGACTGAACACGTACCCGGGGTGCGCATGATTCCGCTCGAGGAAGATGCGCCCGTGTTCCGTACGCTTCTTGCCTGTCCCACTGATCGCCGCGCACCGGCGGCCGTGCAAGCCTTCGCGCAGTTCGTTCGCGGCAGCGCCGGGTCGAACGGACGGTAGGCGCGCTGAACGAACGAGGCTCAGTCCGGTGCAAAGCGACTGCCGGCTGCGGTTATCCGCAACCGGCAGTCGCCCGGGCTCGTGTGTTCTCAGGTGACGGTGAGTGTGCCTTTCATCCCTAGTTGGGCGTGGCCTGGGACTGTGCACTCGAACGTGTAGGTTCCGGCCGCGAGGGTCACGGTCAGCAGTCGCACGCCTCCGGTGAATGTTGGTGTGGCGCCGATCACTTTCCCGTTTTTGAGGATCGTGAAGTTGTGCCCCACTGCGGATTCGTTCGTGAACGCGAACGTGTCCTTGCCTGCCGGAGCCGTTAGCGTCTTGGTGTTGAACATGATCTTGCCGTCGGCGGGCGCCGAGATCGGGATCGCACCGGCCGGGACAGCGGTCGTCGCAGTCGTCGGCGTTGTCGCGGCTGACGGTGCCGTGGTGCTCGTGGCTGCTGTGCTCGTACTCGCAGAAACGCCCGAGCCTGAGGGGCCCAGCTCATATAGCTTCCCGGTCGCGTAGGAGGCGAGCAGCACGCTCCCGTTCGGCAGCGTCATCAGCCCGGAAGGGCTTCCGACGTTGGTGAGGATCACCTGCGGGTGAGCTGAGACAACATCATCCTTGATCGTGAGCCCCTCCAGGATCACTCTTCCGGTCGCCCACTCCGAGACCAACGCTGAGTTTGCATAGGAGGCCTCCCATTTGCGATCGACGAACGTCAGGCCGTCCGTTGCGGCGTGCTGGTCGTCCTCGACCAGGGGATGAGAGACGCCACGGCAGGCATTGCCGCCCTGCTGCCAGCACCACGGGTATCCCCAATCGGACCCTGGGGTCACAAGCCCAAACTCGTCTGGAGGGGCGGTCGGGGACTTCCCGACGTTCTCGCGCTGGTTGGTTCCCATGAACAGATCGCTCGTACCCGGCAGGAACGCCAGCGACGAGTTACCCCGCACCCCGAACGCGTACACCGAGAGATCGGATCCATCCGGTGGGAACGAGACGATCGTTGCTGACAGCGGCTTGGTCGGCGCGCAGTGATCACACGGCGAGGCGATACCCATGTAGAAGCGCCCATCCGGGCCGAGGATCAGCTCGTCATTGAAACCCAGAAGGCCGTTGCCGACGGGTAGTCCCGTCAGAATCGTGTGATGCGCGCCGAAACCATGCCCGTTGAAATCGGTGTAAACGGCGACCTGGCCCAGTGAGGAAACGTACAGCTGGTCGTCGTGCCAGACCACTCCCATTGCCCGGGTGAGGCCGCTGATCACCTCTACAGCCTTGGCGCCCGGGTGGACGAGGTACACGCCATCTGTGCCCGTGCCTGACTCAGCCGCCGTGCTGACGAACACCGATCCGGAGGGCCCCTCAGTCACATCCTGCGCGTTCTTCGGGCCCTGACCCCACACCGTTGCGGACAGGCCCTGCGCCCCGGTGAGACCAGCGCCGATGTTGACCATCGCACCCGGCGCCGGCAGGTCGACCGTTGCGCCTGCCGTCAACTCCGTACTCGTCGAGGACAACGAGACATTCGTGCCGCCCGGCGTCGCGACGCTCTGCGTGACCGTCCGCTCGGCGACCGTTCGCGTACGAACGTGCGTGTAGTGACCGAGCAGAAACCCGCACACGATGGCGACAATCACACCCACGATGACGGCGCCGCTGGCGAGCAACCCCCAGAAGACGGCCCAGCCGTAACCTTCCCCGTCGCTGTTAACGTTCATGGCTAGGCCTTTCGTACTCGGTTTGGGAACCTTGGGGCGACGGGATAGCTACACGTGCCACAAGCTGAGTCACCACAATGACCCAGCGCTGACGCTTTGTCAGCGCTGATACGCGATAAGTCCTATCTGCCATCGCGATGCGTCTCTGTCTGCGCGGGACCAGGGTGCGCGCGGGTGGGAAGCTCCGCGTCGCCGGCGGCGCAATCACCATTGGACCAACACGCGACGGAGAACTGAGAACGGCCGCGTTCGCGGCATTCGATGTACGGCATCAAAAACTCTCGCTATCTGGACTGTGGCCCGGGGCTGTATTGGGCCCACGTCTTCGGATGGCTACTTACCGCCTGCAGCGTGACCGTCGGCGGGGTGAGTTGTCATCGCCCAAATGGGGTGATGCCGGCCCGGCGCGATTCCCGCAGGTGACGGTGCTCAACCGGGCGTGCTCGGAGGTTCGCGGTCGGGCGCCCGTACGGTTACCTCAGGCCCTGGGACGCGCAGGCTATGACCGCGCCGACGCCTGCCAGCACGAACCCCCAGATCTCGAGGCCGCCCAGATACGCACTCCACAACGCGTGCGCGGCGGTGCGCGCATCCTGCGTCGAGAATTCGTTGACGACGATCCCGCGTCCCGCCACGTAAATGGCGACCACCACCAGTCCGCTGACGGCTGCCCCGAGGCCGAGGCCGACCAGCGTCCGCCGGCGACTCGGGGAGATGATCAACGCGAGTAATACCAATACCACGGTGCCTATCAGCAACTCTGAGGAGTCCTTGGCGACGCTCACCAGATCATGAACGTCCTTGGCGCCCGACGGTGGGATGCGGACATCAAGGACGGTGATCGTTCCAGTATCCCTGACCTCCTCGGCGAGCTCTGGGTTATCGGAGCCGATGCTCGACGCGATCGCGGGGCCGATGCCCGGCAGCGTCAAGCTCAGCTCATCCGCGGTCCCTGACATCAACTCGCCGTGCAGTGACTCGGCCGCGTCACGGAATCCCCGGTTGACCTGTGCGCTCGACACCGCCTGGAGCACCGCGGCCTGAATCGCTGGTCGCAAGCTGGCCTCGTCGCCAGCATCGGCAACAACACGGTCCGTGACGGTCTGGACGACCAGCGATTCGACATCGCCCGCGTGCAGTGCGTTGACGGCCCTATCGGAGAAGTTGCCGGGGCTCACGAGCGCGTGATTCGCGTACTGAGCCAGCAACGTGATGAGGATCGCCACGGTTGCCAGCGCGCTCACAAGTGCTGCTAAGAACTTTCGGCTGGCGCGGCTCATGCCTTGAGTGCCCGGAGCAAGTAACGCAGCCTAGAGAACGTTGGCCAGGCCAGCACGGCGCCGGCGCTGGTCGTGCCATGATCGGGTTCACCGATACAGTCACGATGAGGGCGGTTATGCCGAATCAGACAAGACTGCGAGCCGATGACCCGTACGGCGGACGGCGGCCGACCAGCCACGAGCGGCATGCGGGCCGGCCCTGGGATGCGTCGTACAGTGACGGCCCGGCCCCTTGGGATATCGGAGCACCTCAACCGGCGGTGGTGCGTCTCGCCAGCGCAGGCGTGTTCGGTGGTGCACTGCTCGACGCGGGCTGCGGAACGGGCGACAATGCTCTTCACATCGCCGCCCAGGGGCTGCGCCCTCTCGGGGTCGACGTGGCTGCGAACGCCATCTCGATCGCACGCCGCAATGCTGCGGCGTGGGGGCTTGACGCCGAGTTCATCGTCGCCGACGCGCTGCGTCTCGATCGTCTGGACCGGGTCTTCGACACGGTGCTCGACTGCGCCTTGTTTCATGCCTTGGACAACGGCGAGCGGCGAGACTATGTCGCGAGTCTGGCATCCGTCACGAGGCCTGGCGCGCGCCTTTACCTCCTCTGCTTCAGCGACGCCGACCCCGAGACCGCCGGCCCGCATCCAGTCAGCCGGCACGAGCTGAGCGCGCCGTTCACACCGGGGTCCGGCTGGAGCATCGCCTCACTCACCCCGGAGCGGCTCCAAACAAGGTTCGCGCCCGCGGGCGCTCCTGCCTGGCTGGCGAAGATCGAACGGATCGAGCCGCGCGATTGACGGTCGGTGCCAGTCGTTTTCGGTCGAGAGCGCGATGGATCCCGGTGGCGGTGCTTGCCGTCGTCGTCGTCGTCGTGCTGCTCGTCGTGCTCGGCAGCTCGTCGCCGCCGGCCGGTTACGACGCGTCCTATCCACAGTGCTCGGGGTCCTACCCGACGAACGTGCTGTTCGGGATCGTCGGTGTCGACGGCGGGCTGGCGCACGATGCGAACCCGTGTCTCGGCGAGGAGCTGGGCTGGGCGCGCGACGCGCCCGGGCAGAGGCGGCCCAAGCAACCACCACTGTCGCTGTACATCGACACCGGTAACCCTGGCGCCCACGTCTCGGAATGGCCCAAGGGCGGCAATGCGCCGGTCTACGGCTCCTGTAACGGCTTGTTGACCAACGCCTGCTCGTACATTTACGGCCTCCAGCGCGCCGCCTACTCCTACCGCCTCGTCGCCGCGCTGGACCCGGTCGCGGCCCAGACCGCGCCGTGGTGGCTGGACGTTGAGATGGCGTTGAGCTGGGCTGGGACCTACCAACTCAACATCGCCGCGCTGCGGGGTTACATCGCCGGCCTGCACAACGCCGGTGCGACCGGACCGATCGGGATCTACTCCAGCAATGCCCAGTGGAAAGAGATCACGGGCCTGACGGCGCAGACAACATCTACGGCCTTCAGCGGCCAACTCTCCGATTGGGTGGCCGGAACCGAGGCGACACTCCCGCAGGCGCGGCAGAACTGCGCAAGCGATAGCTTCACCGGCGTGGCGCCGACGCTCGCTCAGTACCAGATCGGCGGATTCGACGCCGACCTGCGCTGTACTGAGACGCACTAACCACCTGGGTAAACGCTCGATCGCTTTCCTCGCCCGAGCCGCTCGTCAGCTGGTCGCGAACCGTGCCTGTTGAGCCGGGTGACCTAACTCCGACGGCGGTATTGGTTATGGCTTCTAGTCGTGCATCCCGAAGCCTTCCAAGATCCGCGGCGTGGCGCGCTCGATGCGCGCGATGCGGGTCTTGGACTGCTTGGCGCCGTGGAAGTGGAGCAGCCAGCCGCGGCGGCGGCCGGGGGTGAGGCGCTCCCACGCGTCGCGCAGAGACGGGTCCTCGTCGAGCAGCATGCCGAGCTCCTTGGGGTAGGGCCCGTCGTCCGTGAGAGCGCGCTTGGGGACTGACATCCCGGCCTGCTCGACGAGGATGGCGTCCTGCACTAGCGCGGCGATGGTCCTCTTCGCGGCCGTGACGTCTGCGACGGAGCGGAACTCTAGGCGCAGCGCGGAGCGGGTGTTCTCGCCCTGCTCCTTGAGCGCGCCGTCGGGGTCCTCGAGCAGCGTGCCCTTGAAGAACAGCAGCGCGCACAGCTTCTTGAACGGCTGGAAGATGACGACGTTCGATCCCCCGTGCGTGTAGCACGGCTTGTACCACTTGAACTCCTCGTCCAGCCCGGCCCGAAGCAGCACGGGCCGCAAGGCCTCGAGCTCGGCGCGCCATGCGCGCATCCCCTGGATGTACTCGGCGACCTGCGGATCCTTCGACGTGTCGGTCATGCCTGCATCTTCACCGGAGGCCAACACTCTAGCCTCCCGCATCCTCAGCGAGCTCTATGTGGTCGAGTGCCGCTTCGAGCGGGCGTCCCAGCGGCGCTGGCGGGCGCGTTGAATGTTGCGCTCGGCTACACGCCGGCGATTGGCGACACCCAGCAGATTTTCGGTGCCGGGTCGATATCCGGACATTCGGTCAGACGTCTGGCGGCAACGGCAGCGGCTTCTACACGGTGCAACATGCGCCTACGACGGTCACGCTCGCCACACTGGCCACGAGCACCGCGACGCGCCGCCCGACCGCCGGAAATATCTCGAGCACGGACGGGAAACTGAGCCTCAAGCTGTCCTGCGCCAAGGGCGCCCGCGCCTGCTCGAAGACCACGATCACCGCCACCGTTACGGAGACTTCGAAGGGCAAGAAGCTCGTCGCGATCGCCGCGCAAAAGAAGTCGACGACGAGCAAGCGAGTCGTAACGATCGCCAAGGCTTCTGCGTCTCGCTCGGCAGGAGTTAGCAAGACTCTCACGACCACTCTCAACTCGGCAGGTAAGGGCGCTGCTCAAGAAGTACGGGACGCTCACAACGCGCGTGACAGTGACCTCTGCCGGGAAAGTCATCAGGACTCAAGAGGTCAAGATCCACGCCGTCAAGGCGAAGAAGAAAGCTCCCAGCCTGCGTGTGTGACCATCTGCACCGTCGATTCGGATTGGACGTGAGACGGGCCCCATCCGGCGTGAGATCGGGCCAGGTAGACAGGTAACCGAACGAGTTGATGCGGCCTCCGGCGCGCGGTTAGGAGGTCCTCAGACGCATAGGCGGAGGCGCGGCGACAGCACGGTCGCCGCGCCTATCCGTCAGTGGGGGGCGGGATCTTCCGACCCCCCACTCATTCGATGACGATTCCTACTGGTTTACGTCGTCCCGAGAGTGACCGCCCAGATGTGCATCGCGGTCGCTCCCCCGCTGGTCGTGTTGCTCACGTTCGGGAACGTGATCGACTTGACCGTCTTGGTCGGGTCCACCGGCACGGTGGTCGCGTAGACATACGCGGTCAACTGCTGCGAGCTCCCTGAGGTGCTGTTGCGATAGGGCAGCGTCGCCGCAGCGGTCTCCGTTGCGCCAGGGCCTCCGGCCCAGTCGCTCGAGGTAACTGTGGCCGTGGACGAGGTGCCGTCCGTGTAGTTGATCGTGATCGTTCCCTGTGTGCCTCCGTCGCTTGATGACTCGAGCAGGCCGAGGGTGGTGGACCCGGCCGGCCCGCTGAGCAGCATCGTCTGTCCAGCCGCCAGGATGTTGTCCGGCGCGCATGGCTGTCCACTCGTCCAGGTGAAGGTCAGCCCATCGGCCTTGACGGTCGCCCCGGGTGTGAACCCGCCGGCGGCTAGCGCGTTCGCCGAGTAGCTGTAGCCGACACCGTCATAGTCGGCACAGCTCTGGTTGTTGTCCGGCGAGGTGCCGGTGTCGTCGTAGTAATCGCTCGGATTCGAGGTCTGAGTGATCTCGAGCGCCGGGCTGTCGGACATCGAGCCGCTGCCAGTGACAACGGTGACCGACGCCGGCGATCCGGGCGAGACTGATGACGGCACTGTGAACGTGACTGCGCTGTCGCTCCAGCTGTCGATTGTGAGCGCGCTTTGTCCAGTGCCGCCCCAGCTTGAGCCGTTGTCGCTGAACTCGACGTAGCCCGAGCCCTGGCTGGCCCCGAAGCCGGAGCCGGCGATCGTGACCTGCTGGCCGCCGGAGGCGACGCCGGGCGTGACCGAGGTCGCGACCGGGGGGCTGAGCGACGACGTCGACGTGCCGACGGAGAACACGTGCAACTGGCCCGTGGAGGCACCGTCAGGCAGGGTCACGCTCGACAGTGTCCTGCTTGGATCGACAGGGATGGCGGCGTAGAACACATCGGTCGGGACGTTCTGCTGCGGCGGCGAGCAGTACGAGCAGTTCCGATAGCTCAGGCTGATCGCTGTCTGGTTGCCATACGACGGCTGTGAGCTGCCGCCGTTCAGCGTCCAGTCGCTGAAGCCCAGCCAATACTGCGCACTGGTGCCATCGGAGTAGTGCTCCGTCACCATGCCCTCGCTCGGACCGTCAGTCGCCGATCCGAGGAACGCAAGCGTCTGTGCCCCCGACGGGGCGTTCACCGCGATGTTCTGGCCCTGGGCAATCACGTCGTCGGGCCAGCCTGGAGTCGACTGCGGCCAGGTGAAGTTGACGCCGTCAACCGTCTTGGTGACGCCCGGCGTCCAACCCTGCGCTGCGAGTGCCTGAGCCGAGTAGCTGGCCCCGCCGCCGTCGAAGTTGGCCTGGCTGACGTTGCTGTCGTTGGAGATCCCTGCGTTGTCGGTCGCAGCCAGCAGGCTGCCCGGTTCTGCGACCAGGACCGCTAACTTGACGGTTTGGATGGCGCCACCGGACATCGTGATCGTGGCTGTGACCCAGTTGTATCCCAACGGTGCTGACGCGCTTGCGGTGATCGTCACCGGGAGCGTGCCGCGGCCATTCGCGGGAACCGAGATCGTGCCGTTCGAGGGCGAGGCGGACAAGCCGCTGCCGGCCGGGGCCGAAACGCCGACATGCACAACCTGCCGGCTCGCGGTTGCGTTCTGCGCTCCGACCTGGACGGTGGCGTCCGAGCCCGGCGCAACTGTGGCGTTCTGCTCGGATAGGAAGCCCACCACCGGTCGCAGGCCGTTGGTATAGGAGGGCGGCGCGTCTTTCACCGCTGAGCCCCAAGCGGTCGGCGTCGTACCCAGCGACCAGTCAAGCGAGGCCCCGCGGGTGAGCGTGCTGTAGTCGACCCAGTCCTTCGAGTAAGGCGCGCCGTTCAGCTTCAGCGAACGGACATAGTAGGTGCTGGGCGATGCCCCCGGTGCGCTGATGTTGATGGCCTTGCCATTGCTGACGTGGATCGTCTCCTTGGGGAACCCGGGGCTTGCGAACACCAGCGTGCCCCGTCCCGAGTTCTCCGGATACATCCCGAGCATCTCCCAGACGAACGCCGAGCTGTTTGCGCCCAGGTCGTCGTTGTTGGGCAGCCCGTCGGGTCCTGGCAGGTACAGCGTGTTGCGCATGTTGGATACGGCGTCCTGAGTACCCGCCGGATCCCCGGCATAGTCGAGCGCGAACTGCTCGCCAAAGTCGAACTCGTTCGTGAGCTGGGCGTACATCCCGAAGCCGTTTGGTTTCGAGAGATACTGCTCGAGCAGTGGCTGAACCTTGGCCTTGCCCCCGAGCAGCGAGAACAGAGCCGAGTAGTCGTTGGGCACATCCCACAGGTACTCGTACGGGTCACCCTCGACATACGGCTCGCTGTCGGTTGGGAACGTCCCGGTGAAGGTCGGGGTTACGCCCGGCTCGAATTGGCCGTTCGCGAGGCGCGAGGTCAGCAGGTTGTTCTCAGGGTCGAACAGGTTCTCCCAGTTGTTCGCCCGGCTCGTCAGCATCGCTGCGTCGGAGCGGTCGCCCATGTCGGTCGCGAACTGCGCGAGCGCGAGGTCCTCGTTGTCGTACTCGAGCAGGGTCGACATGAAGCCGTGCGCGTTGCAGCATCCGTACGTGCCGTCCTCGGGCAGGTAGCCGTACTGCTGCTCGAGCGCCTCGCCCGGCCGCACGTCGTTAACGGTCGTGGCCTGCGTGAGCATGTCGGCGAGCGCCTGCTTCGTGTTGAAGTTGTGGGCGCCGAAGGTGTATTCGTCGGCGATGATCGAGTCCGCTGGGTCGCCGACCATCACGTAGTTGTTCAGGTTGTTGTAGCCCCATTGCTGCAGAAGCTTGTCCTCGCTGTAGTAGTTGAGCTGTGATTGGGCCATATCGCCCGACGGCTTCGGGTCGAGCATCGTTTGCAGCTGAGCCAGCGAGTGGTAGGTGTCCCAACCGGAGTACATGCCGTACTGGTTCTTCTGACCGGGTGCCAGACTGTGGACCTTGAGGTCCGCGCCCATGAACTGTCTGTTCACGTCACTGGTGATGTTGGGCTGTATGAAGTCCTTGTAGAGCAGGCTGTAAAACTCCTGCGTCTGCGAGTAGCTCCCGCCCGAGACCTGAATCTTCCCAAGCAGGTGGTCCCAGGTGGCCTGTGCCTTCCGTCGCACGGAGTTGAAATTCCAGTCCGGATTCTCGGTCTGCCAGTTGAGCTTGGCGTTGGCAGCACTCACATACGAGATGCCGACCTTGGCCTGGACCGTCTGGTTCTGGGTCGTGTCGAAGGTCAGCGCCACCGCCGCCGGGTCGCTCTGACCCGAGTTGGTGATGACTTGCGAAGTTGAGAACGGATGGTCGAAGACGATGTCGAAGTACAGCGTGTAAAGCTGGGGCTGGCCGTCGTTGTTGGTCTCGCCGCAGAAGTTGCCGCTGGTGTCCGAGCCCTGAATCTCGTTGTTCCCCATTACCTTGACGCTGTCACCGTCGTCCCCGTTCTGGCTGGCCATCAGCTTGATCAGGAAGTCGGCCTGCGTCGTCGCGGGATACGTGAAGCGCGCCATCGAGCTGTGCGGCGTCGCTGTGAATTCCGAGGTCACCGTATTCGGCTGGTTGCTTTGCGCGGAGTAATAGCCGGCTTGTGCCACCTCACCCGTGTGGCTGAACGCAGTCGTGATCTTGTTCGGATCGCCCGATGGGAGCGGTCCGGTCGTGGGAACCATCGGAACATCGCCGCCCGCCCCACAGCCGGGACCGGAGACGTGCGTCAAGCTGTAGCCCCAGAGCGTGGTGTCTGAGTAGTCGTAGGCGCCGCCTGCGTTGTAGGTCGGCATCGTGTCCGGGCTCCACTGCACCATCCCGAACGGCACCTCGGCCCCCGGGAAGGTGTTGCCTCCACCCGAGGTCCAGGTCCTGGTGTCGACAAGCTTCGCCAGGCTTCCGGCGGCGGGCGGCTGCGTGACCCTGCTGTGGTTGCGCGCTCCGGCGGGTCGTTTGGAGGCTGCAACTGGTTTGGCGCAGTCGGCGGCACGTCCGGCGGCCGTCCTGACGCAGTGCACGTGCAGCAGAGGGCCGGTCGTTCCCTTGCGGGTCGTCAGCGCCGATGCCTCAGTCGTCAGCGATTGTGGCGTCGGGCTGGTGACGCCCAGCGCCGTAGAAGTCGGGGGAGGGGACGCCGAGGTCCCTGCCAATGCCGGTACGGCTACAGCCCCTAGAGCGCCTGCTCCGCCCAAGAACAACAGCGTTAGACCACAGACGAACCTGGCTGAATGCTTGCCTCTCACGGTTCCCCCTCCTCCTTAGACCTGCGGGTTCTGAGCTTCCCCTTTCCTCCTAAACCTGCGGGCTCCGAATTGCGTCTTCGGTGACTTACTGGCCGAGCGAGTGCGCAGAGATGAGCGATTCCTCCTGGAATGACAACGTTGTCAACGCTTGTATCTAACGATGACAAGGTTGTCAATCGAACGTCAAGCAGCCAGTAGGAGCGATCTTGTCGCGACCTCCACGTTCACATGTGAGCGCTCACTGCGGGTCCGGGGATGCCAGACTCGGCATCCGTGTCACCCCGGCGGCGTAGCCGCGCCCAACCGGAGCCGCTACCGCGTCGCCCCGACCGATCTGTTCGACGATTCGGTGGGGCCAGTCTCGGTGTTGAACAGCGCCCGGACATTGTCCATCACGCGCGTCATCGTCTCGTCTACCCAGGCGGCGGCGCCATCGGCGTCACGCGCTCGGATCAGATCGAGCAGCTCGGCATGGCGTGGGATGCCGTCTGTCATCTCGTGGGGGAGATCCTCGTAGGTCAGACGCGTGTAACGCTCGGCCGCGTAGCGCAGGGCGATGATGCGCTCCCACAGCCGTTCGCGGCCCGAAGCCTGATAGTGGACGCGGTGGAACTCCCGATCCAGCTCGATGAAGTTGACGATGTCGTGGGCCTCGGCCGCATCGCTCAGGAGCCCTAGTAGCCGCTCCATTTCGGCGATGCCATTGGCATCGATCTTCAGCGTCCCATCGCGCGCGGCAATCCGCTCCAGCGCAGCGCGCATCGCGTAGATCTCCTCGCCCTCATTCACATCCAGCTCGGCAACCCATGACCCACGATAGGCGTTGCTCGACACCAGTCCCTCGGCCTCCAATTGCTGCAGGGCCGCGCGTGTTGGCGTCTGGCTGACGCCCATGCGGTCAGCGATATCTGGGATCAGGAGGCGATCACCCGGTTTGAGCTCGCCGGCAAGGATCTGTGAGCGCAGATGTCCGGCCACCAGGTCGCGCGCGGTCAGCCTCGGCGCGCGAGGGCCACTGCCCGCGCTCATCTGGCTGCTACTGCTCGGATGGTGAGAAGCCGCTGCACGCCGCAGATCCTATGCGATCAGCAGGCGTAAGAAAACAAAAAGCATTAGCGCGAATGAAAAGAGATTAGCGCTAATGTTGTTTCTCACAACGATGGCGGCCCGTTATTTCGCGGGGCCGAAACCACCCGAGGTTTGAGAGGAAGTGAAGGGGAATCAGATGGAAAGAGGAGAGATGGCCTCACTCAAACTGTGGTCGCCGCGGGCCGGAGCCGACGGCGCGCGATCGCGCGGCGGGCTGAAGTTCGCGTCATTGGCGGCCTGCCTACTGGCGGTGTGTCTGGCGCAGACTTCGGCCAGCCTGCCGGCGAGCCTAAACGGCGCGATTGCTGCGAATCTTCATGCGACCGGGCAGCAAATCACCTGGGTCGACGACTGGTTCCTGATACCGACCGCGGTGCTGGGACTGACGTTCGGCGTGATTGGTGACCTCTACGGCCGCAAGCGGACCATGCTCGCCGGCGCGGTGTTCCTCGGTTTGGGTGCGCTGATCTGCCTGACGGCACCGTCGGTGCAAGTGCTCTGGGTGGGCGAGGCCGTCGCCGGGATCGGTGCCGCGGCGCTGTTCGTCTCTTCGTTGATCGTCATTACGGGGCTCGGTTCCGATCGTTACCAGCGGGCCCGAAACCTGGGCCTTTGGGGCATAGCCCTGACGCTCGGAAACGTCTTCAACCCTCTGATCAGCGGCGTTGTGACGGCGCACACGGTATGGCGCTGGGCATACCTCCCCATCATCTGCGCCGCCATTCTCGTCCTGGTGCTCACCAGCTTCGCGGTCTCGGAATCCAAGGCGCCGGAGGGGCGCTCGATCGACTGGGCCGGTCAGGCGACGATGGCGGCAGGCTTCTTCATGCTGCTCTACGGGGTCATCGAGGCCTCGAACAGCGGTTGGCTCGTGACCGCGTCAATCATCAGGTTCCTGGTCGCGATCGCACTGCTGGCAGCTTTCGTGATGATCGAGCTGCGCAGCCCCACGCCGATGCTGCGCCTCCGGCTGTTCCGTATCCGGGCCTTCGGCAGCGCTAGCGTCGTCGCGCTCTTGGCTATGTGCGCCTACGTCGGCGCTATCTATGACATGAGCATCAGGCTCGGTGTAATCGATGGCGTCTCCACGCCGCACCTGGCCGTGATCCTGTCGATGCTGGGGGTTGTCGGCGTGGTCGTCGGACCGGTCCTGCGCCGGGTGCTCCAGAACGTCACCGGTCGCTGGCCGCTCGGCCTCGGTGTGCTTGCGATGACGGGCGCAATGATTTGGTTCTCGACGATCCCGCTCGGCGTGACGTCGTTCGGCAGGCTGATTCCGCCGTTCGTGGTGTTCGGCATCGGCCTGTGCTTCACCGTGACCGCGCTGGCCGCGACGACTGTCAACTCGGTCCCGGCGCCGCTCGCCGGGATGGCCAGCGGCGCGGCAAATCAGTTCCGGCAGTTCGGCCAAGCGCTGGGCCCAGGCGTGATCGGATCGATCGCGCTGAGCCGTGCGGCCTCCGACCTGACCAACCGACTGGCAGGGCTGAGCGTGACCGCAGCGCAGCGGAGTGCGGCCGAGAGCGCCAGCGCCCACGGCGGCGCGCTGGCGGTGCTCGGCGGCAACTTCGGCTCGGGATCGCACGCGATCAACTCGGCCGCGCAGATCTCGCTCAACCACGGTTACGTGATCGGTCTGTACGCCTGCATCGGTATGGCGGCAGCGGCGGCCGTCATTGCCTTGGTCAACGTTCGCAGCTCACAGGAGCGGCTGCAGACCGACGCGGAGCAACTGGTGCAGGTCACCCCCGAGGCCGAACCGTCGACGCCATCCCGTGCGCCCGTCCCGCAGCGCGCGTGAGTCGCGGGCGATTGAACACACAGACAGGAGGACACGATGTCAACGACCGCTACAAGCCCCGCCTCAACCGACGCAGACCTGCAGGCCCTGAGCGACAAGCTCGAGATCATCGAGCTGGTCGGGCTGGAACGGCTCTGGCGCGACACCGGCGAATGGGACAAGCTCGCCGCCGCTTTCACGGAGGACGCGGTGATCAAGACGACCTGGTTTGACGGTAACGCGCGCGCGTTCGTCGAGCTCTCCAGGGAGATGGCCGACCGCGGGCGGCACAGCAAGCATCCGATCAACCCCATCTACGTCCGGATCAACCGTGATCGGGCCCTCGTTGAGAGCCGCGCAGAGATCCAGAACCGAAGTGAGATCGACGGCGTCTGGGTCGACATGACCCAGTACGTGCGTTTCATATCGCGTGTCCGCCGCACGCCTGAGGGCTGGCGCTTGGCCAGCTTCGAAGGCATCTACGAAAAAGGCACTCTGGCGCCCGTGAACCCTTTGGACAGGTTGCCCTTCGACTGGTCGGAGGTCGAGCGCTCAGTGCCGCGTCCCGCCTATCAACTCTGGGCGTGGGCAATGACGCGCCGCGGATACAAGGTGCCCGACAACCTGCTGGGAGACGATCGACCTGAGGAGCTGCGGGCGTTCTACGCCCGCGAGGCGCAGTGGCTGGAAGGCGGCGGCGACAAATGACAGAGTCCTCCGCATCGGCCGTTGTCGAGGCGCCGGCCAAGAGCTACGGAGTGCAACGGCACTACATCGATGGCCGCTTTCAGCCGAGCTTCTCTGGCGAGACGTTTGAGTCACTGAACCCCACCACCAATGCGGTGCTGGCGCTGGCGGCCTCAGGCGATGAGCGGGACGTCGATGCCGCGGTTCGTGCCGCTCGGCGGGCCTTTGACGAGGGCCCTTGGCCACGGCTGAAGGCGACAGAGCGCGCCGCGGTTCTCCGTCGAGTCGCCGAAGCGATCCGCGCTCACGCGCAGGAGTTCATCGACCGTGAGGTGGCGGACATTGGCATGCCGATCGCGCAGATGAAGGGGTTGGCGGCGCGCGCCGCCGACAACTTCGACTTCTACGCAGGCGTGGTGGCGGACCTGCACGGTCGCTCGTTCCAGGTCGGCGACGAGTTCATCAACTACACGATCCGCAAGCCGGTCGGGGTGGCAGCGATGATCATGCCCTGGAACGCGCCGCTGATGCTCTCGACGTGGCGGATCGCGCCCGCGTTGGCGGCTGGCAACACAGTTGTGCTCAAGCCCGCGGAATGGTCGCCATTAACGGCTACCTATCTAGCGGAGGTGCTGGCCGAGGCGGGCGTACCTGACGGCGTCTTCAACGTCGTCCATGGCTTTGGCGAGAGCGCGGGTGCAGCCCTGTCGCGCCACCCTGGCGTGCAGCTGCTGTGCTTCACGGGGGAGACGACGACCGGCCAGACGATCATCGCCGCTGGCGCACCCACGTTGAAGCGCAGCTCCGTCGAGTTGGGTGGCAAGTCTCCGGTGGTGGTCTTCGCCGACGCCGATCCTGAACTCTGCGTAGACGCTGCCCTGGCGCAGATCTTCACGATGAATGGCCAGCGCTGCACGGCCGGGTCACGGCTTCTCGTGCAGCACGAGCTCTACGAGCAAGTCGTTGAGGCCGTCGCCGCGCGCGCCAAGCACATCCGCGTGGGCGATCCTTTCGACGAGCGCACGGAGCTGGGGCCGCTGATCCGGCCAGAGCACCACGCGCGCGTGTGCGAATACATCGATTCCGCGCGCGAGGCAGGCGCGCGAATCCTTGCCGGCGGCGAGCGTCCCGCGAACCTGCCTGACGGCAACTTCCTGGCTGCGACCGTGATCGCCGACGTGGACGCGGACATGCAGGTCTTCAAGGAGGAGATCTTCGGTCCGGTGCTGGTGGCGATGCCATTCAGCGACGAGGCGGAGGCGGTACGCCTCGCCAACGCCACCCAGTACGGCCTGGCGGCCTACGTCTGGACCAACGATATTGGGCGTGCACACCGCGTCGCCCACCAGATCGACACGGGCATGTGCTGGATCAACTCCCAGAACGTGCGGGACCTCCGCACGCCCTTTGGCGGCACCAAGTCGAGCGGGATCGGTCGCGAGGGCGGTGACTACGCCTTCGATTTCTACTGCGAGACGGAGATCGTGCACGTCGCGCTCGGCTCGCATCACATTCCCAGGCTTGGCCTGGCCGAGGATTAGACAGAAAGAGGGTCTTCGAATGACCTCAGCAACTGAACTGGTGCAGACCGCGCCGGCCAACCCTGGCTTTGACATCATCCGCGCTGCGCGCGTGGAGTTACTGGTGACGGATCTCGCCGCCTCCGAGCACTTCTATGCGGACCTGCTGGGCATGATCGTCTCAGCGCGTACCGACGATGCCGTGTACCTGCGAGCCTGGGAGGAGCGCCAGCACCACTCGCTCGTGCTACGGCGAGCCCCACATGCCGCCGCCTCCAGGCTGGGGTTCCGGGTCCGCCATGAAGAGGACCTGGACCGCCTGGCCGTCTTTGCGCAGGAGCATGACCTCACCGTTTGCTGGAGCGAGGCTGGCGCCGAACCGGGCCTCGGACCCAGCCTCATGCTATGGGACCCATTCGGCTACCCATTGGAGTTCTTCCATGAGATCGAGCAGTTCGAGACACAGCACCAGCGCTTTGATCTGCACCGCGGCGCGCCGCTGCTGCGTTTTGACCACCTGAACCTGCACACGCCGAACGTCGAGCAGGCTTTCCGCTGGTGGCTGGCGCTGGGCTTCAAATGCTCGGAGTACATCTCCACCGACAACCCAGTTGACGAGCGGATCACCGGCGCCTGGATGCTGCGAAAGCCCACAGTGCACGACCTTGCGTTGACCGCCGGCACGGGTCCGCGCCTGCACCACTTCGCGTATTGGGTCGGTGAGCCTGCTGGAGTGATGCGCGCCTGTGATCAGCTGTCCGGCGCCAACCAAGTCGAAGTGATCGAGCGAGGACCGGGCCGCCACGGCGTCTCGAACGCGTTCTTCGTCTACCTCAGGGATCCTGACGGTCACCGGATCGAGCTGTATTCCTGTGACTACTACACGGGCGACCCCGACCATAAGCCACTGCGCTGGTCGGTTACCGATCCTCGGTGCCGATCCTTCTGGGGGACCGCGGCGCCAGACAGCTGGTATGAGGAGTCGAGTTTCGTTGTGGGTCCCGATGGTGACCTGATCGACACGCAGGCAGCCGGTGTGGACGAACGTGACCAGCGCAGCCAGGTGCTGGCGTAGGAGGTGACGTAATGGCCCAGATCGAGCACATGGTGGCCGACGGAGATGCGGGCGCCGTATCGGCCCATCCGGCCACCTCGAAGGTGATCGCCGTCCACCTGAACTACCGGAGCCGTGCAAACCAGCGCGGGCGCACCCCGACGGAGCCGTCCTACTTCCTGAAGCCGCCCTCATCCGTTTCGGCCGGTGGCGAGCTTGTGCAGCCACAGGGTACTGAGCTGCTCACCTATGAAGGTGAGGTCGCGATCATGATCGGCAGGCGCGCGCGCGATATCAGCCCTGAGGAGGCCGCCGATTTCATCGGCTGGTATGCGGCCGCCAACGATTGGGGCGTTCACGACTTCCGCTGGGTGGACAGGGGCTCGAACTTCCTCTCCAAGGGACAGGACGGGTACACCCCGATCGGCCCCTGGATGGAGGCGGCTGGAGTTGAGCCCTCGGCGCTGCGCCTGCGCACTTACGTCAACGGGGGGTTGCGCCAGGACACCGCGGACGACGAGCTGATCTTCAAGCCCGCGGAACTGGTGGCTGATCTGTCGCGGTTCGTGACCCTGGAGCCGGGCGACGTGATCCTCGCCGGCACGCCGGCCGGGACTGGCGTGGTCGGCCCCGGCGACATCGTCGAGGTTGTGTTGGACGGCGCCGGGTCGGTCACCACGACAGTTGTGCTGGCCGAGCAGCCACTGCTCGCACACGGCGCGATGCCGAAGGCGACCCCGGCGGCGCGGGCCTACGCGACCGGAGTCAATGCTCCCCGTCCGGCGACTCTCTCCGATGACGCGAAGCAGCTGCTTATGCGAGTCTCGACCGCAACGTTGACGGTGCAGCTGGCCAAGCACGGAGTCGAGGGAACGTTCCTCGCCGGCCTGGCGCCAACTCGCCCTGATCTGCGGCTGGTCGGCTTCGCCCACACGTTGCGATATGGCGCTTTTCGCGCCGACGCACGTGAGGCTGGACGCGGCCGTGAGGACGCACAAAAGCAAGCGGTGGAGACCGTCTCGCCCGAGGATGTGCTGATCATGGAGGCTCGGGGGATTGAGCGCGCCGGGACGATTGGCGACATCCTTGCCGCTCGCGTGTTGGCCCGCGGTGGCGCCGGAATCGTGACTGACGGCGGCGTGCGCGACACGCCTGGTGTCAGCGCGTTGGCCATCCCGACCTACTATCGGTCGGCCGCGGCGCCATCGCTCTGGACCGCTCACGTCCCGCTCGACATCGACGTTCCGATCACCTGCGCGGGAGTACTGGTGATGGCAGGTGACGTGATCGTCGGTGATGCCGAGGGCGTGATCGTGCTGCCGGCGGCACTGGCCGAACGGGTCGCACATGACGCTTGGGAGCAGGAGCAGCGCGAGGAGTGGTCGCTGGAGCGGGTCCGGGCTGGCGAGTCGATTCGCGGCGTCTACCCGATCGCGGAAGAGCGCCTCGCCGAGTACGAGCGCTGGCGCGCAAACCGATCCGAGGAGGACTGACGTCATGACGGCCAACCGTTTCGCAGCCAATCCCGACGCCGTTCGCGGGGCGATCACTCCGCTGATCACGCCCTTCCACGACGATGGCTCCCTGGACCTCGACTCGATCCCGCGGCTGATCGACTGGCAGCTGGAGCACGGATCCCATGGGATCTCGGTCGGTGGGTCCACCGGCGAGCCGACGTCGCAGACGGTCGCCGAGCGAATCGAGGTGATGCGCGCCGCCACCAAGGCAATCGACGGGCGCGTCCCGTTCCTGCCGGGCACCGGCACGGCTCTGATGGATGAGACGCTTGAGCTGACTGCGGAGGCGCAACGGCTTGGAGCATCGGCAGCGCTGATCGTGACCCCTTACTACGGCCGCGCGCAGCAGGAGGGGCTGTTTCAGTGGTACTCGCGGATCGCAGCGGAGTTCCCGGGGCTGCCAATCATCGCGTACAACGTTCCGGTCAGGGCGGCCGTGGATATCGCGCCCGACACTGTCGCGCGACTCCGGCGGGCGCACGAGAACGTCGTCGGAATCAAGGAGACGACCCATGACTTCGAGCACGTTTCCTACGTGCTCGACGCCTGCGGCTCGGACTTCATCGCCCTGTCGGGCATCGAGTTGCTGTGCTACCCGATGCTGTGCCTCGGGGGTCGGGGTCATCTCAGCTGCGTCGGCAACTTCGCGCCGGATCCGGTCGCCGACCTGTACGAGGCGTTCGTGGCGGGCGATCAGCGGAGCGCCCGCCGGATCCACTACCAGCTGCACCCATTGGTTGACGCAGCGTTCGCCGAGACCAACCCTGTGCCCGTCAAGTGGGTGATGAAGCAGATGGGTCTGTTGTCCTCAGATCACGCCCGGATCCCGCTCGCGCCGCTCAGTCCGGGCGGCCGCGAGAAGGTGCTCTCGCTCTTGGCTCGCAGCCCGTACGTGCAGCTGGGAGAAGCTGGGGTCGCCTCCCGCTAAACCGGCCGTCCTCCGGTAAGTGGCTTGCGTGATCTCGTCGCGTCGGGTCAGGTTCGCCGAGTTCCGGAGAGAACCCAGGACACTCCCAGAGTTCAGCAGTTCTTGTCTTCGGGGAGGTTCTCCGCGGCCCAGACCGCGATTTGGTCGAGCGCGGGTATCAGCGCTCTGCCCCGTTTCGTGAGCGCGTAGGAGACTGCGAGCGGTGGACCCGGGTCGACTGTGCGGTCGATCAGGCCGCCGGCGGTGAGGTCTGACAGGCGATCGGAGAGGACCGAGTCACTGATCCCGTCGATCGCGCGCGCCAGTTCCCGGAAACCGGCGGGGCCGGCGCTCAGGTGTCCGAGGACCACGGCATTCCAACGCTTGCCGAGGAAGCGGAACGCGCGCGAGAGGGCCTCGGCAGCAGGTACGCACTGATTGATTTGCGTCGAGCTGCTCAGCTGTGACGTATCGATCTCTGCCATCAACCTCAGTCTAGCTTTCAGAGCTACTATGATATTAGGAGTAACTATGAGACGAGATGCGCGGGCGACTGACTCGGCGCGCGGGAGCTGGAAACGATGAGCGACTATGGACACGAGCTCCGGTTCGGGAGCTTCATAACCCCGCAGAACCAGCGGCCACAGGACGTGGTCGCGTTGGCGAGGCTGAGCGAGGACCTCGGACTCGACGTGGTGACGTTCCAGGATCACCCTTATCAGTCCCAGTACCTGGATACGTGGACGCTGCTGTCGTGGGTGGCGGCTCAGACCGAGCGGATCCACGTGGCCGGGAACGTGCTGAACCTACCGCTACGTCCGCCGGCGGTGCTGGCGCGGGCGGCGGCGAGCCTTGATGTGCTGTCCGGCGGCCGCTTCGAACTGGGTCTAGGAGCGGGCGGGTTCCGCGACCCGATCGTCGCGATGGGCGGCCCCGATCGCACACCAGGCGAGTCGGTGGAGGCGCTCGAGGAGGGGATTGAGATCATCCGGCAGCTGTGGGACACCTCGGTGCGGCGCGGAGTCAACGTGCAGGGCAAGCACTACCAGGTCGTAGGCGCTAAGCGCGGCCCGGAGCCAGCCCACGAGATCCCGATCTGGGTCGGGGCGCTCAAGCCGCGGATGCTACGGCTCGTCGGGCGGCGCGCCGACGGCTGGCTGCCGAGCCTGTCCTACCTCTCGCTTGCCGAGATCACGCCTGACAACGCGATCATCGATCAGGCCGCCCAGGCGGCGGGCCGTGACCCGAGGGAGATCCGCAGGCTGCTGAACGTGCAAGGCAGCTTCGACGGGTCCGATCTGGGGCTGGTCGAGGGTCAGGGGGGTGGGGCTTCGATCCAGGGCTCCCCACAGGCGTGGGTGCAGGCGCTGGCCGGGCTGGTGCGTGAACACGGGTTCAGCACTTTCATCCTGTGGGGCGATGACCCCCGGATGCTCGAGATCTTCGCCGCCGAGGTCGCGCCCGCGCTGCGCGAGGTGGTCGCAGCGGAGCGAGCCGCCGCCGGGACGCCTAGCGGGGACGTCATCCGCGGCCCAAAAGCGCTGGCCCTCCGGCGTGAGGGCATCGACTACGACACCGTTCCGGCCGCGCTGAGGTCAACCGCCGTCGAACCTGGCGACCGCGCCTACACGAGCGTGCAGTCCACCCACATGCGCGGCGGGTCGCCGGGCCTGGTGTTGCGCCCACGCGACGCCGCGCAGGTGAGCGAGGCGCTCGGATATGCGCGTGAGCATGATGTCTCGCTCGGCATCCGCAGCGGCGGGCACGGGATCAGCGGCCGATCCACCAACGACGGCGGGATCGTGATTGACCTGGGCGCGCTCAACGCAATCGAGATTCTCGACCCCGTCCGGGGCCTTGTGCGGATCGGGGCCGGCGCACACTGGGGAGCGGTCGCCCAGGCGCTGCAGCCCCACGGCCTGGCGATCACCTCCGGCGACTACGGCGATGTCGGGGTCGGAGGACTCGCCACCGCTGGCGGGATCGGCCTTCTGGGACGCAGCCAGGGGCTGACGATCGATCGCGTCCGCGCCGCGGAGATCGTGCTCGCCGACGGATCGCTCGTCCGCGCCGACGCCGAACACAATGTCGATCTGCTGTGGGCGCTGCGTGGCGCCGGCGGCAACTTCGGGATCGTCACTGCGGTCGAGCTCGAAGCTGGGCACGTTGACCAGGTGATCGTCTCGCGGATGGTCTACGACGCAGCCGACATCGAGACGCTGCTTCAGCGTTGGGGACAGGTCGTGGAGAGCTCGCCGCGCGAGCTCACCAGCTTCCTCTACGCAGCCGGCGGGGGTGTGCAGACGACGACGGTCTACGCCGACGAGGACACCGAACGGGCGGTGGCCGCGCTCACACCACTGCTGGACGTCGCGCCGGTACTGAACCACGAGGCTTACATCGCGCCGTATTGGGCGGTGATCCCACTCAACGATGGTCCTCGCCGGCATGCGCACGGCGCCCCGCTCGCAAGCAATGGGCACGCGGTGCACATCAGTGCCGAACTCGCCGACCAGATCGCCTACGGCGTTCGCAGCGGCATCGACTCCTGGCTGTCGATCCGCGCGACTGGCGGTGCGGTCAACGATGTTGATCCGGCAGCGACCGCATATCCCCACCGCCACCAGAACTTCAACGTCTCCTCGTTCTCGCACAGGTTCGGAGTCGACGCGTTCAACGAGCACTGGGACGAGTTGCGTGAGCATCTGGACGGCCTATACGTGAGCTTCGAGACCGATCCGCGTCCACAACGCCTGCACGATGCCTTCCCTGGTGCCACGCTCGAGCGGCTGCTGACCCTCAAGGGCCGGTACGACCCAGATAACGTGTTCGACCAGAACTTCGCGCTGGTCGCGGCACCACTCGTCTGAGGAGGTGTGCAATGGCCCAGCTGGAACGACTGCGTTACTTTGTTGCCGTTGCAGAGGAGTTGCACTTCGGCCGCGCGGCTGCTGGTCGCGCAGCTTTCGCTATCGCAGCAGATGAGGCGGCTCGAGCAGGAGGTGGGCACGCCGCTGTTCGACCGCAGCTCGCGCGGGTTGCGGCTGACGGCGGCAGGATAAACGCTGCACGACCGGATCGGTCCGGCACTGCTGGCGGTGGATGACGCCGTGGCGGCGGCGCGCGCTGACGGCGCGAGTGAGCCCGAGAGGCTCGAGGTCGGCTACCTGCCGGGTGCGGTTGGCCTGCTGATGGGCGATGTGCTGCGTGCCTTCGCGTCCCGAGCGCTGCACCGGGTGAAGCGGGTTGCGCCGCGCCCGCGGGCTCTTGACAGCCCAGCCGACCGCCCGGTAGGGTCGGTTATCGTAACCCACAGAGCGGAGTCGTGGTGACGAGGGACGCGGTGCGCGCGCTCGCGTACGCAGGTCTGTTGAAGGTGTTTCTGCGAGCGGTCTTTCCGTCCCGGAATCGTGTGGCGCCAGGTTCGCCCCTTGTCGGGCGGCGCGTCGGATAACGCGGCTCTCGCTCCAATCCGGATGCCCACAGCGAGAACGTTCGCCTCAGAGGAGAGTGGTGATGACTGAGCTAGGCACGGGCTTGGATCGCAGCGTTAGGTCGTTCGACAGGCTCTTCGTCGGCGGCGCCTGGCACGAGCCGTCCAGCGACGAGAAGATCGAGAACGTGTCGCCGAGCACGGAGGAGCCGCTTGGCACCGTGCCTGCTGCACAGCAGCCAGACGTTGACCTCGCGGTCGCTGGGGCTGCCGCTGCCTTCGAGGATCGCCGCTGGAGCGGACTGTCGCGCGAGGCGAGGGCGCAGGCCCTACTCCGCGTGGCCGATGAGATCGACAGCAGGGCGACCGAAATGACTCACGCATTCACCGCCGAGGTGGGGGCTCCGCTCGCGCTCAGTGCGGCGCATCATCAGATGGCGGCCGCCATGCGGCGGGCGGCCGCGTCACAGGTTCATCAGGTGACAACCGAAGAGCACCGGTCCTGGGACGGCCAGTCTGGAACGGTGGTACGCGAGCCGATCGGCGCCGTTGCCGCGGTCATCCCACGGAATGGACCGGTCGCAAACGCGAGTTTGAAGCTGGCATCCGCGCTTGCCGCTGGCTGTCCGATCGTGCTCAAGCCTGCCTGGGAGGGGCCGGTGAGCACGATGATGCTCGCCGAGGCGTTGGCTGCTGCCGAATTGCCGGATGGCGTGGTGAGCCTGCTGCCCGGAAGTCGCACCCTGGGCGAGTACCTCGTTGGTCATCCTGGCGTATCAAAGGTGTCGTTCACCGGCAGTACGGCGGCGGGCAAACGCGTGATGCAGGTGGCGTCCGACCGGCTGACGCGTGTCACGCTAGAACTCGGCGGGAAGTCTGCCGGAATCGTGACCGACGATGCGTCGCTCGAGGAGGTTCTACCCACGCTCATAGCAGGCAGCGTTGGTAACAGCGGCCAAGTCTGTTCGGCGATCACGAGAGTCCTGATATCCCGGAGTCGGTACAGCGACGGTGTCGAGATCATGGCCGAGTCGCTCGCACGTCTGAACGTCGGCGACCCGTTTGCGGCTGAGACAGATCTCGGTCCGCTTGTGGCAGAGCGGCAGCGACAGCGTGTGGAAGGTTATATCGCGATCGGCCGCGACGAAGGCGCGCGAATCGTGACCGGGGGCGGCCGACCGAAGGACCTTGACAAAGGCTGGTACGTGGAGCCCACGCTCTTCGATCAGGTCGACAATTCGATGCGCATCGCTCGCGAGGAGATCTTCGGTCCGGTGATCGTGGCGATTCCATACTCCGATCTCGACGAGGCAATTTGCATCGCCAATGACTCCGAATATGGGTTGTCGGGCTCCGTCTTCACGAGTGATCCGGAGCTCGGGAGAGCGCTCGCCCGTCGGATGCGCACAGGGCAGATCTTCATTAATGGCGCTGGAACCTGTGTTGCGCAGCCGTTCGGCGGGTTCAGGCAATCAGGAATTGGGCGCGAGGGCGGACTCGAAGGCCTCGAGGCGTTCTTGGAGACGAAGATGATCGTTGATCCCGCTCCGTCCGTGCAGGGATGACGGCCGCTCGGCGGTTCGAGATGAGAAACAGCATCGAGCCGGAGGTCGGCCGCACTGCGGCTCCAGCCCAGCCCGCCCGTGGGTCGCGCACGGTCCGGCTGCAGAGTTCAACGACTACAAGCCGGAGGAGTGAATGTCGCATGTAGTGATCGTCGGCGCCGGAAGCGGCGGCGGCGCGCTGGCAGCGCGCCTGACGGAGAATCCGGACTACGAAGTGACCCTGGTCGAAGCCGGTCCGGACTTTCCGCGGGACGAGGAGGTTCCCGACTCAGTCCGTTACGCGTATGAGATGAGCGTTGACGAGCACGACTGGGGACTCCGGGCATATTTTCTCGAGCCGCCTGAGGCGCGCGAGCCTCAGCCCTACCCGCGCGGGCGGCTCGTCGGCGGTTCGTCATCGGTCAACGCGGCGATGGGCGCTCGTGCCACGGCGGCGGACATGCGGTCTTGGGTGGATTGTGGAAACACCGAGTGGTCCTACGAGAAGGTGCTCCCCTACTTCCGGCGACTCGAGAACGACCGCGACTACGGAGACACGGCCGAGCACGGGCAGGACGGTCCGGTTTCGATCATGCGCTACCGCGAGGACCAGTGGTCCGATGCGGCTCGCGCGTTCGCTGCTAGCTGCATCGATCGGCGCTTTCCGGTGTGTGAAGACATGAACGCGTGGGATGCGGTCGGCGTCGGGTCGGTCCCGCGCAATCTCACGGGCGACGCCCGCGAGAGCTCATTGCTCACGTACCTACGCGCCGCGCGCGGGCGTCCCAACCTGAAACTAATCAGCGATGCCGCGTGCCGGCGCGTGCTCTTTGAGGGCACGCGAGCGGTGGGTGTGGAGATCGACCTCGACGGCAAGGTGCGACAGATCGCCGGCGATCACATCGTGCTTGCGGCCGGTGCGATCCACACGCCACAGCTGCTCATGCTCTCAGGCGTGGGACCCCATGAGACGCTGGACAGATTTGGGATTCCGGTTGTTTGCGCACGTGGGGGGGTTGGAAGGAATTTTCAAGACCACCCGTTCGTTCCCCTCGTCGCGCTGCTGTCGCGGCGCTCAGATGTGGTCGGTGCCCGCAACGGTCTCAGGTACACGAGCACGCTCGGGAAGGAGCTCGGTCTCGTCAACGACATGATGGTGATCCCATCGCAGTTCGATCCGGCGACAATGAACATGGACATCGATGCAGGCGGACGACAGGCGATCACGCTCGTCTCGCTCCTGGCAAGGCCCCGTTCGCGAGGGTGGGTGACCTTGGCATCCGCAGATCCCCGGGAAGCGCCAGAGATACACGTGAACTTTCTGTCCGACCCGGCCGATGAACCGCGGCTCGAGGAATGCGTCAGGCTCGCGCACGAGATTGCGACATCGTCGCCCTTCAAGGATGAGATCGACGAAATCCTGTTTCCGGATGCTGCCACCGTCGACGATCCCGTAGGTCTCAAGGCCTTCATCCGCGGTACGGCAAATACGGCTTACCACGGAAGCTGCTCCTGCCGGATCGGGCCATCGGACGATGCCGCTGCCGTTGTGGATCAGCGGTTGTCAGTGCAAGGCGTCGAGAACCTGTGGATCGGAGACGCGTCAGTCATGGTGAGCGTCCCGACCGCTCTGACCAATATCACTGCCTACATGATCGGCGAGCGGCTCGCGGATCTCCTGCGTGAGGCGATGAACTAGCCGTCATTCCAGTGACCGCTGGATGACCTCTTTCATGACCTCGTTCGTCCCACCGTATATCCGGGTCGCCCGCGCATCTGCCCATGCGCGGGCAATCGGGTACTCCATCATGTATCCGTAGCCTCCAAACATCTGGAGGCAGCGATCCAGGACTCTTCCCTGCATCTCTGTCGCCCATAGCTTTGCCATGGCGGCGTCCACCGCTGTGAGGTCGTCCGCGACCAGTGCCTCGATGCACTGATCCACGTAGGCGCGGGCTACCAGAACCTCTGTCGTCAGTTCCGCGAGCAGGAATTGCGTATTCTGAAAGGATCTGATCGCCTTCCCGAACGCGCGTCGCTCGCGCGTGTAGTCACGGGTCCATTGAAGCGCCGCGTCTGCAGCGCCCACAGCGGACACAGCGATCGAGAGACGCTCCTGAGCAAGGTTTGCTAGCAGGTACTCAAAGCCGTGGTTGAGTTCGCCGAGCAGGTTCTCCGGCGGGACTGTCGCGTCGTTGAAGAAGAGCTCAGCGGTGTCCTGGGAGTGCTGACCAAGCTTCTCCAGGTTCCGCCCCCGCTCGAAGCCTTCAGTACCGCGCTCGACGACAAGGAGGCTGATACCGCGGTGCGTCTGACTGCTGTCTGTCCGTACGGCGACTATGACTAGGTCTGCGTTGATGCCGTTTGTGATGAAAGTCTTGGAGCCGTTGACGACGAAGTTGTCACCGACGACTCGGGCGCCGGTGCTGAGTGCGGCAAGGTCCGAGCCGGTGCCGGGCTCGGTCATCGCAATCGCCGTGATCAGTTCACCCGACGCAATTCCGGGCAGCCAGCGTCGGCGTTGCTCGTCAGTTGCATAGGCGAGGAAGTAGGGCGTACAGACGTCGTTGTGGAGCGTTACCCCTGTCCCAAAGCCGGCGAGTCCGAGGCGCTGCACCTCCTCACCGATCACGGTGTTGAAGCGGAAATCGGACACGCCTGCCCCGCCATAGGACTCGGGCACCGCCATCGACAGAAATCCGTAGTTCCCAGCCTTGCGAAACGCGTTCTTGTCGACGATGCCGGCTTTCTCCCACGCCTCATGGCGGGGTGCGATCTCGGCGGTCAAGAAGCGGCGGAAGCTTTCCCGAAAGGCCTGGTGCTCGTCCTCGAAGAGCGTTCGCCTCATTCGGATGCCGCGTTCATGGTGTTCGCCGACTGGCTGGGGTCGTCGAGCGTCAAGGTGACGATCCCGTCGTTGCCCTTGTCCCAGCGGATGGTGTTCTCGTTCGAAGCGGTCATCAGATTGCCTCCACGATCGTTGCGATACCCATGC
>DATAUP010000013.1:0-1500 GCA_036268195.1 Solirubrobacteraceae bacterium | reverse complement strand
TCGTTGACACCGGCTGCTGCCCGGGGATCGAAGCGAGCCTCCATCACAGGGATCAGCCAGCGGGCCCGAAGTGCCCTGCCGTCCGTCGTCGGGGGAAGGCTTCGCATGCCCCACCGAGAAAGCGCGGCGATCGCGTCCGAGAGTGCCGCGCCCTCCTCCGTGAGTTCGTACACGACCACGTTCTCGGCCGGCGCGGGAAGTCGCTTCCGCGCGACCAGCCCGAGCGTTTCCATGTCGCGCAGGCGCGAGGCGAGGATGTTGCTCGGCACCGTGACCAGGCCCCGTGCGAGATCGGTGTAGCGCCGAGGTCCGTCCAACAGCTCGCGGACGATCAAGAGCGTCCAGCGTTCCCCGATCTGATCGAGGGCATACGCGAGCGTGCAGTGCTGGTTATAGTGGCGTACCAATACATGCTTTACTTTAGCAAGTAGTTGCTTTGTTCTAGCAAGCTAGGCAGGGAAAGGTGATTGCGATGAGCATTGCTCGAACGGGAGTCGAGCACGGCAGGTCCAGGCGATGAAGGCGGTCGTCATCACCAAGCACGGCGGCCCTGGTGTCCTCAGGGTGGAAGAGCAGCCAGACCCCTCGCTCTCGCCGGGGGAGATTCGCATCGACGTGGCGGCATCAGGTATCAACTTCGCGGATGTGATGGCACGCCTGGGGCTCTATCCGGATGCCCCGAAGGCGCCGTGCGTGGTCGGCTACGAGGTCGCCGGCACGGTGAGCGAGGTCGGCGCCGGGGTCGAGGACTTCTCGGTCGGTCAGCGGGTTGTCGGGAGCACCAAATTCGGGGGCTATGCCTCGCAGGTCGTGATTCCCGTGGATTGCGCCTTCGTGCTGCCCGACCGGTTCAGCTTCGAGCAGGGCGCCGCCATCCCGGTCAACTACGCGACCGCGTGGGCCGGGCTCGTCGACTACGGCAACCTCCAGCCCGGGGCGCGGGTCCTGATCCATTCGGCCGGCGGCGGCGTCGGGATCGCGGCGACGCAGATCGCCAAGCGCATCGGGGCGGAGGTCTACGGGACGGCGTCCGTCGGCAAGCACGGCCGCGTGCTCGAGGTCGGTGTCGATCATGCCCTCGACTACAACAAGGCCGGCTGGGACCGGGATCTACCCAAGTTCGACCTGGTCCTCGACGCCGTCGGCGGGCGGAGCTTCAGACGCAGCTATTCGCTGCTGCGCGGCGGCGGTCGCCTGATCGCCTACGGCGCCTCGGCAGTCGTCGCCGGTGAGAGACGGAACCCCGTCGCGGCCCTGAAAGCCGTGGTGAGCATGCCGCGTTTCAACATGATCAAGCAGACCGGCGAATCGAAGGCCGTGATCGGGCTGAACATGCTGACGCTCTGGAACGAACACGGATCGCTCCAGCCATGGATCAAGCCACTGCAGGAGATGCTCGACGACGGCACGATCGACCCCGTCATCGCCGGCACCTTCCCATTTGAGGAAGCCGGCGCCGCCCAGACGATGCTCACCGAGCGACGCAACGTAGGCAAGGTC
>DATAUP010000012.1:0-2476 GCA_036268195.1 Solirubrobacteraceae bacterium | reverse complement strand
GGAGGCGCGCGAGCAGCTGATCGACTTCGCCGAGTTCACCCGTTACCTGTTCCGCGACGGGCGCTCGTACGTGACGCTCGCCGAGGAGCTGGAGCACGTCGAGCGCTATCTGCGCCTCGAGCAGGCCCGCTTCCCCGAGAGTCTGGACGTGACGATCCAGATCGCGCCCGTCTGCCGGTCGGCGGTGGTCCCCGCGCTGTCGGTCCAGCCGCTCGTGGAGAACGCGGTCCGTCACGGCGTGCTCGATCGCCGGCGCGACGGTGCCGGGCACATCGGGATCGAGGCGCGGATCGTCGGGGGCGACGTCGAGCTGCGCGTGCGTGACGACGGCTCAGGGATCGACCCTGACAAGGTGCCGGGCCTGTTGGCCGGGACGGGTGGCGGGATCGGCCTGGCCAACGTCGATGCCCGCCTGCGCGCGACCTTCGGCGAGCCGTATGCGCTGCGGATCGAGTCCGCACCGGGACGGGGCACAATCGCGATCATGACGGTGCCCAACCTGACGGGCGAGCGTACCCGGGTGGCGGAGAGCAGCGCCCTGAGCGTCAGATGAGCGCCGACCAGCTGACGATCCTCGCCGTCGACGACGAGCCCACCCAGCTGGCCGACCTGGCCCGCCTGCTGCGCGGCGCCCCCGCGGTGCGCGAAGTCGAGTGCGCCGGCGACGGTCACGACGCGCTCGTCATGGCCTCCTCCCAGGTCTATGACGCGATCTTCCTCGACGTTCGAATGCCCGACCTCGACGGGCTCGAGCTGGCGCGGGTGCTGCGCCGGTTCGCGGTCGTGCCGCAGCTCGTGTTCGTGTCGGCCTACGACAGCGCGGCGGTCGACGCATTCGAGCTTCACGCGCTCGACTATCTGCGCAAGCCGGTGGCTCGGGGCCGAGTCGAGGAGGCGGTCGAGCGGGTGGCGGCCGCGGTCGAGTCCGCCCACGAGGGCGTGGGCGAGCGGGGCACCCGGCATGACGGTCGCAACGGACACCGCGCTGACGAGGAGATGATCGCCGTGGCTAACCTGCACGGAGGGACCACCCGGCTACTCGCACGGTCTTCGATTCAGTATGTCCAGTCCTACGGTGACTTCGTGCGCGTCGTGACCGCCGACGGACGGTACCTGCTGCGCTCGACCCTGGCCGAGATCGAGGAACGCTGGGACCGGGAGGGCTTCTTCCGCGTCCACCGCCAGTATGTCGCCAACCTGCGACAGGCCGTCGAGCTGCGGCCCCAGCTGGGCGGCACGGCCGAGCTGGCGTTCCCCGGCGACCAGGTGATCCCCGTCGCCCGACGCCATGCCAGCGAGCTCGGCCGCCGCCTGAGCGTGTGAACGCAACGGCGGCCCGTGGCTCACGGGCGGTGAGCCACAGGTCGCGCCGAGCTACTCCTCGGCCTTCTGCTCCTCCTTGATCTTGCCCTCCAGCTGCGACATCACGTCGGGATCACGCAGCGTCGTCACGTCGCCCAGGGCCTTGCCGTCGGCGATGTCGCGCAACAGCCGGCGCATGATCTTGCCGCTCCGCGTCTTGGGCAGGTCGTCGGCCCAGATGATCCGCTTCGGCCGTGCGAACTTGCCGATCCGATCGGCGACCTTGTCGCGGATCTCCTGCACCAACTCGTCGGTCCCCTCGCGGTCACCCTCGAGGGTGACGAACGCGCAGATCGCCTGACCGGAGTCCTCGTCGACCTGGCCGATCACCGCGGCCTCGGCGACCTTGCCGTGGGAGACGATCGCCGACTCGACCTCGGCGGTCGAGAGGCGGTGACCAGAGACGTTGACGACGTCATCGATGCGGCCGATGATCCAGAAGTAGCCGTCCTTATCCTTGCGCGCCGCATCCCCGACGAGGTACGTCTCCTTGCCGAACTTGGAGAAGTAGGTCTCGACGAAGCGGTCGTCCTCCTTGTAGAGCGTGCGCAGCATCGACGGCCACGGGCGCGTGAGCACGAGCAGGCCCTGACCGTCGTCGAGCGGCTCACCCTCGCGCTCGTCGACCACCTCGGCGGCGACCCCCGGGAACGGACGGGTGGCCGAACCGGGCTTGGCGGACACGATGCCCGGCAGCGGCGTGATCATGATCGCGCCCGTCTCGGTCTGCCACCACGTGTCGACGATCGGGCAGCGCTCGCCGCCGATCACCTTGTGGTACCAGAGCCACGCTTTGGGATTGATCGGCTCGCCGACCGAGCCCAATAGCCGCAGCGAGCTGAGGTCGAACTTCTCGATGTGGTCCGTGCCCCACTTCATGAAGGCGCGGATCGCCGTCGGGGCGCAGTACAGGATCGTGGCCTTGTACTTCTCGACGATCTCCCACCAGATCCCCTTGTGGGGATAATCGGGAGCGCCCTCCCACATCACCGAGGTGGCTCCGTTGCACAGGGGCCCGTAGACGATGTACGAGTGCCCGGTGACCCAGCCGACGTCGGCCGCGCACCAGTACACGTCGTTCTCGACGTCCAGGTCGAACACGTTGCGGTGCGTT
>DATAUP010000011.1:0-1564 GCA_036268195.1 Solirubrobacteraceae bacterium | reverse complement strand
GTGCTCGAGCTGCTGCCGGTGTTCTGTCGCAAGCCGCTGTGGGGATACCGCCTCGCCGTCGCCGGGATGCTCGGAGTCGCGCTGCTCAGCTTCTTCGTCTGGCAGCACCACCTCTTCGTGAGCGGCATCAACGCCGACCTGCGCCCGTTCTACATGCTCTCGACGGAGCTCATCTCGCTGCCGACGGGATTCATCTTCATCTGCGCGATGGGCACGATGTGGCGCGGCCGAATACGGTTCACGGTGCCGATGCTGTTCTGCATGGGCTGGGTATTCAACTTCCTGATCGGCGGCCTCTCAGGCGTGTTCCTGTCCGACGTTCCGAGTGACGTGACCACCCACGGAAGCTTCTTCACCATGGCTCACTTCCACTACACGATCATGGGCGGGCTGGTGTTCACCGTATTCGCGTCGATCTACTACTGGGGCCCGAAGATGACCGGCTTTAAGTTCAACGAGCGGCTCGGCAAGATCCACTTCTGGTCCTTGTTCATCGCCTTCAACTCGACGTTCGCGCCGCTGTTCGCACTCGGGTTCCTCGGGATGCCGCGACGGGTGGTGACCTACGCCGCCAACCTCCAGGGGCTCAACGATTGGGTCTCGGTGTCGGCGTACGTGATCGGGCTGTCGATGCTGGTGTTCCTGGTCAACCTGATCTGGTCGACGGCGATCAAGCGGGAACCGTCGGAGGCCAACCCGTGGAACTCCAAGTCGGCGGAATGGCAGCTCCCGACGCCGGTGCCGCTGCACGACTTCGATCGCTTCCCGCTGTTCGACGACGATCCGTATCCCTACGGCGTCGAGCCGATCGGAGGGCCGACGCTCGCCCCCGCCGCAGGAGGTGACTAGGCGATGGAGGCATCGGCATCCGCACCCACCTCTCCCGAGATCGAGCTCGAGCCGCCCGAGTGGCAGCCACGCGCGCTCTGGGTCGGATCACGCGAGCTGTGCGGGGTGTCGGCGTTCTACTTCGCGGCGTTCTTCTTCGCCTACTTCTACCTGCGATCGCTGGACTCCAACAAGTCCTGGACGATCGGCTCCGTGCACCCGCCGGTCGCCTTCGGCGTGGCGATCCTTGTGCTGCTGGTCCTGAGCGCGATTGCGCTGCGAGCCGCGGCGCAGCGGCCGGAGCTCACCCTACGCGCTGGCGGAGCGGCGCTCGCCTTCGCGATGTTGGCGATCGTCCTACAGGTCATCGAGTGGACGACGCTGGGCTTCGGCCCGGCGAGCGGCGGCTACGCAAGCGTGTTCATTGGCTGGACGGTGTCGTTCGCCGTGTACGGCCTGCTGTGCGCGTACTGGATCGAGACCCAGGTGGCGACCGCCTGGCGCCGGGGTCGTGAACGCATCGGCGCCACCCCCGCCGACGTGCTGACCGATGTCGAGACCGTCCATGCTGGGGTCAGGGCCTGCTCGTTCTTCTGGACGTTCTCGGTCGTCATCGGTGCGGTGATGTTCGTGCTGCTGTACGTACTCGGGACATGAGCTGGTCGGGCTGGTCGGTCCAGCCGCCGCTCGCCTACGTCGTCGTCGCGGCGCTGCTGTACTGGCTCGGGGGCCGCGG
>DATAUP010000010.1:0-2532 GCA_036268195.1 Solirubrobacteraceae bacterium | reverse complement strand
CATTGTTCCTCCCGTGGTGTTATCAGGCGTGTCCGAGCGAGACGTCGGGAAGGACGCGGTGGGCCCAGTTGGGGAGGTACCAGGCCCATTTGCCCATCAGCCGCAGTAGGACTGGGAGCAGAAGCAGGCGGATCAGCGCCGCGTCGAGGAGCACAGCGATGCCGAGGATGATGCCCATCTCCTTGGGTGGCAGCGGCCCAGAGAGCGCGAAGGTAAAGAACACGGCCACCATCTCGGCGCCGGCGGCGAAGATCACCGGCCCTGAGTGGGCGAGTCCGCCGATCATCGCGTCTTTGGGGTTGTGGCCGTGGTCCCAGTGCTCCTTGGCGCTGGAGAGCAGGAACACGGTGTAGTCCATCGAGATGGCGAAGATCATCGCGAAGAAGAACACGGGCCCCCACGCGTCGAGGAATCCCTGTGGTTGCACGCCCAGCAAGGAGTGCAGGGCGCCGTCCTGAAAGATCCACTTGGCAACGCCGAACGCGGCGGCGGTGGCGAACAGGTTGGTGAGCACGCCGACCGCCGCCAGCACGGGTGCCTGTAGCGCGATCAGCAAGAGCAGGAATCCAAGGCTGAGGACGACGCCGATCACGACCGGGGTCTTGGCCGAGAGTGTGGTCTGGAGGTCGTGGTTCTCGGCGACCGCGCCGCCGACCATCGATCCCGGTGGGAGCTGCGCGCGGAGCCGGTCGATCGTGGCACCGACGGCCGGGTTGGAGGGATCCTGTTTGGGGATCGCCGTCACGAGCGCGTGGCCTCTGCTCGTCTGGGTCGGGAGCAGCGCGACGATGCCGGGGTCGTGTGCGGCGACGTGCGCAACCCCGAGGGCCTGCGTCGTAGGGGCGACGATCTGGATCGGCGCGGTCGCTCCAGGCCCCATCGCGGCGCGGACCTGCTGGTAGCCGACGCGGGACGAGTCAGAGGTCGGGATGACCTTGATCGATGGCATCGCGAGCTTGAGCTGGGTCACGGGGATCGCAAGAGCGACGAGCGCGGCGAGCGCGAGCGCGCCGTAGGCGACCGGTCGCTTCCAGAGCCGTTCACCCCACCTGGCGAAGGTGGCGGAGCGACGGGCATCCGAGCTCGCCCGTGGGAGCCCGAGTTTGTCCACTCTCGGGCCGAGTCTTGCGAGCACTGCGGGCAGCAGCGTCAGTGTCGCCGCGAGCACGAAGATGACGGCAAGCATGATCCCGAGGCTCGTGGAGCGAAATGCCGGGCTGGGGACGAGCATCACCGCACTCAGCGAGATCAGGACCGTCACTCCTGACAACAGGACCGCTTTGCCGGCGGTGTCCATCGTCACGGCCGTGGCCTCGGCCGCCGACACCCGTGAGGCGGCGTACGCGCCGCGGAAGCGATGAACGATGAAGAGCGCATAGTCGACCCCGAGCACGAGCGCAAACATCAGCGCGAAGTTCATCGCCCAGATCGACACCGGCATCAGCTTGGTCGACAGGTACAGCGATCCGGCCGCGGCCATCAGGCCGAGCATCGTCAGCATCAAGGGCAACCCGGCCGCGACCAGTGAGCCGAACGCGACCAGCAGGATGAGGAGCGTGACTGGCCACGACAACACTTCTGACTTGAGCATCGCGGAGCGGTTTGCGGCGTTGAAGTCAGACCACAACGCTGGCGCGCCGGTCAGGTTCACCCGCACACCGGCCGATGTGAGCGCGGCAAGCTTGCCCTTCAGACGATCCGCGGCCTGGACCATCGCGTTTGCGTCGCGCGCGGCGCCAGCCTGCACGATCGCGGTGTGCTCGTCGCCAGAGATCGAGACGCCCGCGGTGGGCGCGCGCACAACGCTGACCGCGCCATCGGCGCGCAAGATGCGCTCAACGCCGGCGATCGTCGCCTGAAACGACGGATCGCTTACCGTCTCGGTAGACGAACTGATCACGGTCATCAGGCCGTAGCTCGAGAGACCGTGAAAGTTGCGATCGATCAGCTTCCTCGCTTGCACCGACTGCGAGCCGGTCGTCTCCCAGCCGGCGCCGGACAAGGCCGTCTCCACGCGCGGAGCGAAGAACCCGAGCACGACTGCGACGAGCAGCCACACGATGACGACGGGTCGGAAGTGAGTTGCGCTGTAGCGGCCGAGACGGCCGATCGGCCCAAGACGGGGCGTCAGAGGGTCAAGTCGATCCACGCGGTGTCGGATGTGGACTGCTGACGGTTTCTCGGTGTCCGCACCGTCGCGGCACCTATCTGTGACTGAGTTCATTGTGAGGTCCCTATTTCATGTGGGTTGTCGACACAAACACGAGCGGCTTGTGAGTGGCAAATCAGTGCAGCGGCGCCGCTTCGCCGAGCGCGACTCGGGCGAGGTGGTCGTACGCTCGGTTGGCGCCGAGTGGGTGCATGAACGATCCGGCTTTGACGTCGCGGTAGGCGCGTGCGAGCGGGCTGCCGTTGACGTAACCGGCGCCGCCCGAGAGCGCGAGCGCACGATCCACGGTGCGGGCGGCCGCCTCGTTCACGAACGCCTTGGCGGCCTGGGCTTCGGCGAACAGCGCAAGGAGCTCTTCGGCA
>DATAUP010000009.1:0-154711 GCA_036268195.1 Solirubrobacteraceae bacterium | reverse complement strand
GTTGCTGCCGAGGTCGATGTCGACGGTTGGTGCACGTGGTGGTGGCTCGTGATCGCCGGTGGGTTCCGGGAAGCTCACTTCGACGATGAGACCCCCTCGTGGCTTTGGGTTCACGGTCAGCTCGGCCCCGTGGGCGTCTGTGATCGCCTGCACGATCGAGAGTCCAAGGCCGAGTCGCTCGCTGTGGGCGGTGCGGTCGGCGTTGGCACGTTGGAACGGTTGCAGGAGTCGCTCGATCTCGCTGGCGGGCACGACTGGACCTGTGTTGGTCACGGTGAGGACGGCGTGGCCGGCGTGGCGTTCGGTGCTTACATTGACGCGTCCGTCGGGGATGTTGTGCTGGATCGCGTTGTTGATGAGGTTGCGGATCATTCGTTCGAGTAGGCGTGGGTCTCCGTTGACTGGCGCACGGTTGAGCCGGGTATTGACGTGCAACCCGTCTGTGTTGGTCTCGAACTCGTGGCTGAGCAGCACGCGGTCGATCAGATCCTCCAGGTCACAGGGCTCCGGCTGGTCCAGTGCCGCGTCGCTGCGTGCAAGTGTGAGCAGCGCTTCGATCAGACGATCCTGCTGCTGGCTTGAGGCCAGCAGCCGCTCGCAGGTCGCCCTCCAGAATTCTTGGGTTGGCTCGGATTGGCGCAGCGCTCGTTCAAGTAGCGCACGGTCCAGCGTGAGCGGGGTACGCAGTTCGTGCGATGCGTTGGCGACGAACCGCTTCTGCGAGTCAAACGATGCCTGCAGTCGGTCGAGCAGGTTGTCGAGGTTCGCTGCGAGTTCGCGGAACTCGTCGTCGGGACCGTGCAGGGTGAGGCGCTCGTGAAGGTTGCTTGCGCTGATCCGCCGAGTGGCGGCATTGATGATCCGTACCGGGCGTAGCACGCGGCCGGCCATCAGCCAGCCCAGCACGATCGAGATGACCGCAACGACCGCGAGGGTGATCCCGGATCCGACCAGCAGCCGGTGCATCGCGACCTCGTGCAGATGCGTCTGTTGGGCCTGCTGCCGCGTCAGCTCAGCGGGTGTGAGATGCACGGTGTGATTGCCGGCCCCGGCCCGTGTGCTCAGCCTGAACGTGGATTTGTAGGGTGTGGCGTTGGCGGCCGGGCCCTTGGGGGCCGGGACGGCGAGCGTGGTGGCGCGCACCGCAAGCAGGTAGGTGACTGCAACCAGTGCGGCCCCGGAGACCAGAAAAAGTCCGCCGTAGAGCAGCGTGAGGCGCAACCGGGCAGTCGGTCGTGGAGCGCGCAACCAGCTCGCTGGCGTGAGACGAGCAAGCATCCTCGCGATCATTGCTCGCCGATCCGGTAGCCGCCCTCACGAACGGTGTGGATCAGTTGTGGCGCGCCGAGCTTGCCGCGCAGCCGGCTGAGTGTGACCTTGACCGTAGCGGTGAACGGATCGGCCTCCTCATCCCACACGCGCTCGAGCAGCTCTTCGGCGCGCACGACCCGTCCGTCGGCCGCCATCAGGTACTCCAGCACGGCCAACTCTTTGGGGCTGAGCACCAGCCGACGCCCGGCCCTTGTCGCCGTGCGCCGCGCAGGGTCCAGCCGGACGTCCCCGCAGGTGAGCACAATTGGCAGCGATGCACCGGAGCGCCGGCAGACAGCGCGGATCCGGGCGATCAACTCCGTGAACGCGAACGGCTTCGGCAGGTAGTCATCGGCGCCGAGCTCAAGCCCATCAACTCGGTCCTCAACGCGGCCGGCCGCAGTCAGCATCAGCACCCTGCTCTCGCTGCCCCTGGCGACCAGGCGGCGGCAAACCTCATCACCATGCACGCCCGGTAGATCGCGGTCGAGCACGACCACGTCATAGGCATAGACCGCGGCGCGGTCAAGCGCCGCCTGTCCATCCAGCGCCACGTCAACAGCCATCCCCTCGCCGCGCAACACGTCAGCGACCGTCTCGGCGAGCTCCTCGTGGTCTTCCACCAGCAGAACCCTCACCGCTGCCAACGCGGACTTCCGCTCGACGTTGCGGCCACAGGCTCGCCGACATGAGCGCCTGAGGACATGCGAACAGGATGCCCGACCGGCGGTAACAGTCAGGTAAACGCCACCGTTACCGAGCTGTACCCAACCAGAACCTACCGTTCGCCAGGCGCCGCCAGATCGCGCCCAACCACACGGAACCCGACACAACGAGATCGGATGCACACAGTTCGCAAACCACGACGCCGCGCCACTCCAGCACTCGCAGCACTCGCAGCCGCGAGCGCGATCGCCGCCTGCGGCTCGGGCTCACCAACCCGTCCTGGCGCTTCCACGAGCCCAACCGCCCCGACCCGCAGCATCCCTCCGACGACCAAGAGCCCACCGACCGGAAGCGGCTCCAGTACGACCGGTGCGGCGGTCGCGTTCTCGCGCTGCATGCGGGAGAACGGCGTGCCGAACTTCCCGGACCTGCACAACAACGCGAGGAGCGGCAGCGGGATGCTGATCCAGGCCAGCGGGCAAGAGCTGACCGTCAACGGCGTATCGGTCAACGCCCCGGCGTTCGTGGCCGCCAAAACAAAGTGCGAGCGATACCTCCCACACCAGCAAGCCACCCCGGCGCAAGCCGCCCAGCAACACGAGCGCGACCTGACGTTCGCCAAATGCATGCGCAGCCACGGCGTACCGAACTTCGCCGACCCAAGCGCCACCAACAGCTCCAGTAACAACCAAGTGGCCCGCTTGCCGCCCGGCGTCAACATAGGCTCTCCGGCATTCCAAACCGCCGCGAAAGCCTGCGGTGGAGGCCCGAAAGGGCCGATCGGCTAGCCAACCGATGAAGCCAGCACGAGACCCGTGCACCGCGCCAAACCGCTCGCGCAAAGCGGGTCTGCTCAGCTCAGTCGCTGGCGGGATCCTGGTCGCGCGAAGCGGCGGACGCTCGCGCAGCGCAGCGGTGTCGACGATCCGCGCGACGAGCAGTTCGACGTCGATGGCAAGCGCCAACTCGACAACAGTCCTGGGATCCACCACTTCGACCGGAACCCCCTACCGGCCACTCCGCAGCACCCGATCATCGGCACGCTCGCTTGTCGAGTCCTGCATCCGTTGCCGCACGCGCATCGTGGCGCCACCCCCAACAGTCCCGCAATGCGCGGGTTGTGCGCATCTTGGGCGGCGGCGTTGCACAAAGCAGCGCGCATTGGGGTTACTGGAGCGAGTTGCGGATGTCGCTGATTTTGCGGAACAGCCGGTGCGGGTTCTCGGGGACATCGATGAAACCCCAGCGGCGGTAGAAGGTCGCCGCCTGGTCATCGACGGCGTCAACGACCACGAGTCGGGCGGCGGCGGTGTCGCTGGCCGCGACAGCGAGGCGCAGCGCTTCTGCGAGCAGGCGGCTACCGAGCTTTCGTCGTTGATATCGCCGAGCGACGGCAAGTCGCGCGATCAGGATCGTCGGGATCGGGTAGCGCGGCATCCCCCGTGAGTAGCGCTTCGGTACCGCGTCGGGACGGATTGACCCAGTGGTGAGGCTGACGTAGGCAGCGACCGAATCGCTATCCATCACGAGGTAGGTGCGGGCCAGGTCGGCCTTCTGGCTGGCGAGCGCGTGAGCGATCAGCCAGCGATCAAGCTCGCTGTTGCCGCAGTCAAAGCCGCTGAGGTCGTGTTCGGCTCGCAGCGGGACAAGCGACAGCTCGCTCACGTACGGCTGATCCGCGGCAGGCTCAGCAGCTCATCCAGTGCCGGGACATGCTGGCCGGGCTCATCGAGCGCAGCCGCGAACGCAGCGAACGCGCGGTCGCTCATCATCAGATGCCGGCGTTCGTCAAGCACCGCTCGCGCGCGCCCCTCGGCCGCACTGAGCAGAAAGGCGGAGACGGTTTGACCGGACGCCGCCGCTGCCTCGCGGATGACCGCGTCCTGTTCATCCGTCACACGGACATCGATTCTGCGAGAACGGATACTAGTAGACATGTCCGGACATTGTACCGACACCAGGGCCCGATCTCCAACACCCTGATGCCACTACCGAGCAAGCCGCGCCAGTCGCGCTTTCGCTACGCCACGGGTCTGCCGACAGGAGGCGGCACTTCCCCGCTTTGAGTCTCCTATGTCAAGCAGATGGTGTCCGGGATGCTGTTGGGGTTGGTGAGTAGTCGGTAGATCCAGCGGACGAGGTGGCGTTTGGGGGAGCGCATCGCTTCGCGTTGGGTCTTGCCGGCTTGTCGTTGTCTGGCGATGTAGATGGCGGTCTGTGGGTCATAGCGGGCGCGGCTGAGTGCGATGGTGTGGATCGCGTTGTTGAGCTGCCGGTTCCCGCCACGATCGAGACGGTGTCGGTCGGTTCGACCGGAGCTGACCGGAACGGCGCGCAGCACTGATCCGCGCGAGTTGTGCATCGCGAACCGGTCGATCCCGGCGATCTCGCCGATCAGCTGGGCAGCGACGATGACGCCTATCCCTTTCTGGGCGATGAGATGAGGCGCTGTCTGAGTGACGAGTTCCTGGAGTTGGTGGGGCAGATCGTTGGTCAACGCGGTGCGCTGCTTGATCAATCGCTTGTGATGCAGGTGCAGCACGCGGATCTCGAGCTCCACTCCGGCGAGCCTGGCGGTCGGCAGGTTCTCGATGCCCTCTCGCTGCGCGGCGCGCGCGACGGCGAGCGCGTCGATCGGGTCGGACTTCCCGCGCTCGCGCACATTGGTGCGGGCTTCTGCCATCAGGTGTGGCGCGACCCTGACGACGGTCTCGCCGTGATCGAGCAGAAACCGCTCCGCCGAGCCGGAAACGTGCCGGCAGTCCTCCATCGCCCACACCTGTCGGGCCCGAGCGCGCGAGCCCAGGAGAGCAGCTCACCGAACCCGTCGTTCACTGCTCGGGACGACCGCTGGCTCAGCGACCTGCCGAGCTCATCAATGGCCGCTGCCGCGTGCGTGTCCTTGTGCGGATCGATCCCGATTGTCAACATGCCCTGTCCCTTCTGTTCGCTGATGCAGAAGCGGACGACTGGCGGACACATCTCAGTTGGGGCGCTGCCACGCTCCTATCAGGTCACGCCAGCAGTCCTTGAACGACGCCGGACGAACAACTCAAAGCCAGGTCAACCCACATGGGTGACAGCGCGGAAACGAGTCAGTCCGACGTCGTCAAGGACCATCCACTACGGACCACCAAACGACAAGTCCGCAGAGCCAGCTTCTCACTGAGCGCGGAGATCGGCACCTGGTTGGATCATGGTGTCGCGCACACACGAACGAGGAGACCCATGAATATCGAGTTCCTCTCGACCGTGGCGGTCATCACGCCCGATCCGCCTGCCAGCCGGAAGCTGTACGTCGACACAATCGGTCTGCCGCTCGGCGGTGAGGAGTATCTCCACAGCGAGCAGGTTGCCGGTTGCAAGTCCTTCGGCATATGGCCACTGTCACAAGCCGCTCAAGCGTGCTTCGGGACCTCGCAATGGCCGACCGACCGGCCGACACCACAGACCAGTATCGAGTTCGACGTTGCCAACGCCGCAGCAGTCAACTCAGCGGCACGCGAGCTCCAGCAAGCGGGTTACGAGCTGTTGCACCAACCGCGCGAGGAGCCGTGGGGTCAAACAGTGGCCAGGCTGCAGTCACCTGAGGGCGCAATCGTCGGTATCTCCCACATCCCTTCGTTCCACGTCCACGACTGACGGCCAGCGCGACCCGCTCTATCCGCGCCACGGGCATCTCCGAGGCTGGGGCTCGAGTCGCGCTTTGCGCGGCTTGTCAAGCAGAGCATTGATCGCGTCTGGCGGTCAAAGCGCTAGCGGTTGCAAGTCCGGTGGAGCCAGCCGGCTGGTCGGTTGGCTCCACCGGTTTTGTAATGAAATCGGCTCTTCTGAAGATGTACTGGGTGAGACTTCATCAAGGAGATCACCATGGACACGAAGCGCATGACGGAGAGCGAGCTCGATCGGGCGCTCGAAAGCTGGAACCCAGTTGACCGAGCCGCTCTTGATGACGAGAGCGTGCTTGCGGCGCTTGCGCGTATACAGCAGACATACGAGTCCGACGCTGAGCGGTGGACATCTTCGCTTTCACGGCGACGAGACAGGCTGCAAGGCCGTCGGCGGTGGACAACGATCGGCGCGGCGACGATGGCTGTGGTGGTCGCATCGCTTGTTGGGATCGAGGCTCTGCCGGGAGCAGGCGCTGGTGCTGGCCTGCCGCTCGCGGTTTCGGCTGCCGCGGCGGCGCAGCTTGACAAGGTGGCTCACGCAGCTGCGGCGCAGGCCGCGCCCGGCGTCGGCCAGTGGGAGTACACCGAAGCCAAGATCGAGAACAACCAGGACTCCCCGATCGGGAGCACCAGCGTCAGGTGGTCATACGCGTCCACGGCGCAGGAATGGGATGGGCCTGAGCCTGGGGGCGACGTACGTCAGCGGATGACGGCTGACGGCGTCACGTTTGCCACATCACAGGACGCAGCTAGCTATGCCGCCAACAAGTCCGCGTTCGATAGCAAGTACCTGTCTTCGTCTATGTACCCGACTGGTGATCCTACGGGCAGCGGTGTCGTCTCAGACCACCTGACCCCGCACGCTTGGGATGCGCAGCAGCCCGCCTCGGTCTGGGGGACATCGTCTCCGCCGACGGATCCGCAGACGCTGCTCGCTGACCTCGTCCATATTAGGGGCACTCTCTCATCGGAACGTCTTGAAGAACAGTGGGGCGGGCTCATGTACATCTTGGGGAACTCAACCAACCCGCAGCTGCGCGCGACCGCGTACCAAGCGCTCAAGTATGTGCCCGATACCACGGTGCTCGGAACCGAGACCGATCAGATCGGGCGAACCGGCATCGCATTCCAGTTCACCGGCTACCCGGGGAACACGGACACGATCATCGTGTCGCTCACAACCGGAGACCTGCTCGAAAACATCGTGACTCTGGCATCCGCCTCCCGAGGCATGCCCGCCGGCACAGTCGTACAGACAGAGATTGATCTGCAGCGCGGAGTTGTGAGCTCTGGAACGGCTCTACCCAGCGGAGGTAACCAACCGCTTCAGCCGCCGTCTGAGACCACCACGACCACACACTCTGCGACCGCTACCGGCACGACCTTGCTCACGAATGCGAGCACGATTTCCGGTACCGCGGACACGACAACGAGAGCGATGCCCCAGACAACCAGGTCGGGATCGCAGACTTCATGAGTCGCTTCCGTTCGCGGCGGGGGCAGGCGTCGCGGGAGGACGATGAGCGATTCCATCGTCTCTACGAGAAGGCGAGCCAGGACCTGCTCGCGTTCCTCCTTCGGCGCTGTCTTACCGCCGAAGATGCAGCCGATTGTCTCTCAGAGACCTTTCGGATCGTCTGGGAAAAGCGTCAACGTATCCCGGCTGGCGACGACGCCCGGCCATGGCTCTTCGGAGTCGCCAGAAACGTACTCCGCAGGGAACGCGCAACCGCTGACCGCGAAGCGGAAGCCGCCCACGAACTAGCGCTCGCTGCTCAGCGCTCGGGAGCGATCACGTCCACCAACACGGCGGCGCTCACGGCTGTGGCGTCACTGTCCCCGCTTGATCAGGAGATCATCACGATGCTCGCATGGGACGATCTCGCCCCGCGCGAGGTCGCAGTGATCCTGGGCCTCTCGCCAAACGTTGTGCGAGTCCGAGCCCATAGAGCTCGAGAGCAACTCCGAAATACGCTCGCGGCGGGCGTCACCGAGAGATCCATAACGGCCACCACTCCTCGGGAGTCTTGATACACCTCGCAACCGCTCACCACAGTGGCGAGGGCGCCTCTCGTACCTGCTTTCACTCGCGCAGCGAGTATCTCGACCAACACGAACTCAGACCTACTTTGCGCGGCTTGCGTTCCCGAGGAAGCGATCGCCTCGCCTCCTCATCGCTGCAGCCGCGCGGCCTCGAACCTGGGCACGAAGGCGTGGTCCCCTGCACTCTCAGGGCGACTGCCGGCGAGCAACCAAAGGCGTAAGATCCGGCGCATCGTGACCGCGAGAGCGCTTCGCAGGGTGGTGGGCGGCGGGGTAGTCTGTTTTCTTGCCTCGCTGTTCCTCAGTTGTGCTCAGGCGAGCGCAGCCGTGACGGTGTAGAACTTCTCTTACACCGTGGCGCCGGGCGCGACGTTGATTGTGAACGCGCCAGGGCTCCTCTCGGGCGCGACTGATACCGATGGCGGAACGCTCACAGCTTCCGCGGGCCTGGGTTTCGCCAATCACGGCTCGCCGGAGATCAACAGCGACGGCTCATTCACGTTCAAAGCCGACCAGGGGTTCGTCGGCGTTGACAGCTTCACCTTCGAAGCGTGCGACAGCATGACCTTCAACTGTGTCACTGGAACGGTGGGTCTCACGATCACTGCTTCGGTCCCGACCGCCGTGAGCCAGAGCTACACGATTGCGCCTGGCGCCACGTTGAGCCTTCCGGCTTTCACGCTGATGAAGGGGTCGACGGAGCCCGGCGGCGACTCATTGACGGCGCAGGAAGTCGGCTATGACGAGAAGGGGTCGGTCACGATCCAGCAGGACGGCGGCTTCGACTACAGCCCGCCGTTTGACTTCGCGGGTAACGACAGCTTCAGCTTCGAATTGTGCGACTCGCTGACCGGGCTCTGCTCAACGGCAGCCGTCGTGAACGTCACCGTTGGGACAGCCCCTTCAGCCTCGATCCCCCGAACGATTCGCCTCGTCGCCGGGAAGCCAATCAAACGGCGCTATGCCCTCGTAGGAGCACCCATGCCAACGTGGTCCTACACCGGGAAGCTGCCGACGGGCTTGCGGCTCGTGAAGAGCGGGAGCGCTCACAGCGAACTCGTGGGCGATCCGACCCGGAGGGGCAAACAGGTGATCCACCTGAACCTCTCGAGCACGATCTTCCCTTCGGCGACCGACGGCATCACAATCGATGTGGTGGGGCGGGCCGTCAAGACGCGGGTGCGACTCCAGGCGGTGCGCTGGGCGAACGAGACCTTGCCAGGGGCCGTGTGTGAATCCAACCGAACGATCCGTCTGAAGAACCATGTTGCGCAGCTCGCGCATACCGGATTCGGAGGCGTCAACAGTGCCGGTCCTGACCCCGATCTCGTGCTCGTCTCCGCCGCCTACCGTGTTACATACGGGCAGCTCGTCGGACTTGGTCCTGCGGCCGCAGTCGACGTGATCTGTTCCACCAATGGCGGGACCGCAGACGGTCAAATCCGCTCCGCCGACGTGATCTTTGCTGAGTTACCCAGCGGCGTGCGGTCGGTCGGTCTCGTCACCCCTCGACAGCCGAGAAGTTCAAAGGCGTCACACGTTCCGCTGCTCGGGAAGGTCAGGTGGTCGACCGGGCGGCTTGCCGTTAACGAGTACTGGTACGGGCCCAGAGACGCGACCTGCTGTGCGACCGGAAGGGCTACCACGACTTGGGCTTATCGTGGCGGCAGGCTAGCGGTCCTCAACACGGTGATCACCAAGCGACCGGACGAATGATCATTGATCCGCGCTGACGCTCGCCGCTCACGTCGACCCCTTCAACTCAGACCTTTACGTGGTAGCCGCGACAGTCATCACGGCTCGGAGGCGACGAGACGATCCCGTTCGTGGCATTCCAATCGCCGGCGTCTGCTTTGGGGCAAAGCTCCTCTAACCCAACTCTGGGGGAGTTACGCGGCCCTACGCCGACAAAGTCCCCCAGAGTCGAGCAACCGCGGCTCGACTGCATTGCCACGTAAAGGATTACGTGGCCGCACCTGCATCGGTGTTCGGACGCGCATCTCGAACGCGGAGGCGTGAGCGCTGCCTCGCGCGCGGCTTGCAGGATTGTGAGCACCCGCTCAGCGGAGTCCGGATTGCCGATGTCCAGCTGGTGCCTCGGTATATGCACCACACGAGCATTCGGGACATCCCTGACGCGCCTGACGCCCGTAAACAAAGGAAAAGCCCGCAGTTGCGGGCTCCAAAATGGGCGATACTGGGCTCGAACCAGTGACCTCCGCCTTGTCGAGGCGGCGCTCTCCCAGCTGAGCTAATCGCCCTGGGAAGAGCCGCTACTTTAGCGTGCCGGTGCTCTCGACGGCTGCTCACGTACGATCAGTCGGATAGTGGACTACCTGCTCCCAAACGGCGACAAGCTGAGCCTCCTCGATGGCGCTACCGGCGCCGACGCGGCGGCCGCGATCGGTCCCGGCCTGGCCAAGGCGGCGCTTGCGATCAAGGTGGACGGCGTCATGTATGACCTCGGGCGGCCGCTGCCGACCGGCGGCGAAGGCCGGATCGAGATAATCACCGAGAAGAGTGGGGATGAGGCGCTCCAGCTGATCCGTCACGACGCCGCGCACGTGTTCGCCGAAGCGATGCTCGAGCTGTACCCCGGGGTCAAGATCTCGATTGGGCCGGCGATCGATACCGGCTTCTATTACGACCTCGACCTGCCCGATGGGGTGACGCTCAACGAAGCCGACTTTCCCGCGATCGAAGCGAAGATGCGCGAGCACATCAACGCGGACGAGGAGTTCGTGCGCGAGGACGTGACCGTGGGGGAGGCGCTGGAGAGGTACACGCGCGACGGCCAGGATTACAAGGTCGAGCTGATCGAGGACCTGGTCCACAACGCGCCGGCCGATGCGCCCGTGACGAGCGTCAGCCTCTACACGAATGGTGATTTCGTCGATCTCTGTCGTGGGCCGCACGCCCCCAGCACCAAGCGGATCAAGGCCTTCAAGCTGCAGTCGGTCGCTGGTGCGTACTGGCGGGGCGACTCGAACCGGCAGATGCTCACGCGCGTGTATGGGACTGCGTTCTTCTCGAACAAGGAGCTCGAGGCCTATCTCGAGCGGCTCGAGCTCGCGCGCCAGAATGACCACCGCCGGCTCGGTCCGCAGCTCGGCATGTTCGGCTTCTCTGAGACCGCGCCTGGTTCGGCCTTCTGGTTTCCGCCTGGCGCAGCGGTCTTCAACGAGTTGGTCAAGCTCAGCCGGGAGATGGGGGCGCCGCGCGGCTACACCGAGGTCAAGACCCCGCAGCTGTTCGACAGCTCGCTGTGGAAGATGTCAGGCCACTGGGACAAATACCGCGACGACATGTTCGTCACGGAGTCCGAGGATCGGCAGCTGGCGATCAAGCCGATGAACTGCCCGGGCCACTGCCAGCTTTACCTGCTGCAGCCGCACTCCTACCGCGACCTCCCGGTGCGCTTCTCGGAGCCCGGTCTGCTGCATCGCAACGAGCCCAGCGGCACGCTGCACGGCCTCCTGCGCGTGCGCCACTTTGCTCAGGACGACGCGCACATCTTCTGCACCGAGGACCAGATCCAGGATGAGGTCGCGGGTGTCTTGCAGTTTGCGTTCGAGACTTACAGGCTGTTCGGCCTCGACGTGAAGCTCGAGCTCTCGACGCGCCCGGACAATCGGATCGGCTCCGACGAGCTGTGGGACAAGAGCGAGGCGGCCCTGAGGAATGCCCTCGACGGCCATGGGCTCGAGTACACGGTCAATGAGGGCGACGGAGCCTTCTACGGGCCCAAGATCGACATGCACATGACCGACTCACTCGGCCGGTCGTGGCAGCTCGGCACGTGCCAGCTCGACTACAACTTCCCGGAGCGCTTTGCGCTCGCCTACGTGGGGGCCGACAACGTCGAGCACCAGCCGGTGATGATCCACCGCGCGCTGATGGGGTCCTACGAGCGCTTCATCGGGATCCTGCTCGAACACTTCGGCGGCGAGCTGCCGCTGTGGCTGGCGCCGCTGCAGGTGATCGTGCTGCCGATCGCCGATCGCCACAACGACTACGCGGCTTCCGTGCGCGACCGGCTCGCGGCGGCGAGCGTGCGCGTCGAGCTCGATGACCGCTCAGAGTCGGTTGGTCGCAAGATCCGCGACGCCGAGGTCCGCAAGGTCCCGTTCATGCTGGTCGTCGGCGACCGCGAGCAGGAAGCGGGCGAGGTTGGCGTGCGCGAGCACCGCGCTGGGGACATGGGCGCGGTCGTGCTCGATGACTTCCTGCGGCGGATATCTGATCTGATTGCGACGCGCGCTCTCAATGGATCGACACCCGACCGTTGACTTGAGTCCTTCGCGGCTATAATTCCTCTCGTTGATCCAGCAGACTTATCCCAACCGGCTCGGCGCCGCTTGAAGCAACGCCGCAGTAACAGCTAGTGCCGGTTCCACGTAGGTTCGACCGGCGTCCGCCGGAGCGCGACCAGACCCGGATTAACGACCGTATTCGCGTACCTGAGGTACGCCTGATCGGCGAGGACGGCAACCAGATCGGCGTCATGAAGACGCCGGACGCACTGGTGTACGCCCAGGAGCGCGATCTCGATTTGGTCGAGGTGGCCCCCGAGGCGCGCCCGCCCGTCTGCCGTGTGCTCGATTACTCGAAGTACAAGTACGAGCAGGCGCAGAAGCTCAAGGCTGCCCGCAAGCATCAGCAGCAGATCACGATCCGAGAGATCAAGTTCCGCCCGAAGATCGCGCAGAACGACTACGACACCAAGAAGGGTCACGTCGAGCGCTTCCTCAAGGGCAAGGACAAGGTCAAGGTCACGATCATGTTCCGCGGCCGCGAGGTCACGCACCCGGAGCGCGGCGTCGCGCTGCTGGACAAGCTCGCCGGCGAGCTCGGGGACATCGCCGTGATCGAGCAGTCGCCGCTGCAGGACGGCCGCAACATGACGATGATGCTGGCGCCGTCGAAGGCGATCCTCGCCGAGGGCGAGCATGCCGAGCACACCCACGATGAGCACGCTGAGGACGGCACCGAGAAGCGCCCACGCCGCCAGCAGCGCGAAGAGGCCGCACACGAGGCCGAGTCCGGGCCGCCCTCGAGCAACGGCAAGGACTTCCACATCGATCCTGAGCCCGAGGAGGAGGCACCCGCCTCGGCGATCGAGTCCGAGGACTCGGAGTCCGACGACTCCGCTCCCGAGCCTGTCAGCTCAGCTGCCGAAGCCGAGCCCGCCGCAGCCGAACCCGCCGCCGGCGAGTAGTTCCCTGATCGGCTCAGCGAGCCGATCCGCTCCCGGCAAGATCTGCTTTACTGCAGCCAACTTATGCCGAAGATGAAGACCCACTCTGGCGCCAAGAAGCGGTTCAAACTGACCGCCAATGGCAAGGTCAAGGCGCGTCACGCCTTCTCCAGCCACATCCTTGAGAAGAAGTCGCCGAAGTACAAGCGCGAGCTGTCGCGCCCGGTGATCCTGTCCGACCATGACGCGCCCCGGGTCAAGATCCTGCTGGGAGCAAAGAAGTCATGAGCCGCGTCAAGCGATCCGTACACGCGCGCAAGAAGCGCCGCGAAACCCTGGCGATGACGAAGGGCATGCGGGGCAACGCCTCGCGTCGCTATCGCTCAGCCAAAGAAGCACTGCTCAAGGCAGATCAGTATCGCTACCGCGATCGCCGTAACCGCAAGCGCGACTTCCGTCGTCTGTGGATCACGCGCATCAATGCGGCCGCGCGCCTGAACGGCCTCTCGTACTCGCAGTTCATGCACGGCCTCGAGCTGGCCAACGTCGAGCTGGACCGCAAGGTTCTTGCCGACATGGCCGTGCGCGACGCCGATACTTTCCGACGCTTTGCCGAGCGCGCCCGTGAGGCGCTGGCTGCCGGCTGAGCATCGCCGACAGCACAGCACCGCCAAAGGGCGCCCTCCTGCAAAGGAAGGCGCCCTTTTTGGTTTCTGAACCCATGCCGATCACAAGCCCCCAAAACGACAAGCTGAAGACCCTCCGCAAGCTCCGCCAGCGTCGGCGCGAGCGCGACCGCCTGGGGCAGTTCGTCGCCGAGGGCGAGGACCTGCTCGCCGCCGCCGACGCGGCGGGCTGGAATCCGGTCGAGCGCTTCGCGGTGAGCGGCAGCGACCTGCCCGGCACCGAGGTCGATCCCGTCGCACTGCAATCGGTAAGCGAGCTCGCGTCCGGCACCAGAACACTTGCGATCTATTCGGAGCGGTGGGAGGCGGCCCCGCTTGGCCGCCTCTGCGTGTACCTGCACGGCGTCAGCGACCCCGGCAACGTCGGCACGGTGCTGCGCTCGGCGGCCGCGTTCGGTGCAAGTTGCGTTGCATTCGGTGCCGGCACCGCCGATCCGTTCAGCCCGAAGGCGGTGCGCGCGAGCATGGGCGCGATCTTCTCGGTGCCGGTTGCCCGTGCCACCCCGGCGGCGCTGCCGGGCACGACGATCGCGCTTGACGCAAACGCCGATCGCACGCTGGCCGATGTGGCCTCCGAGCTGTCGACGGACGGGGAGTTCAGCCTGCTTGTCGGTGCTGAGCGTCAAGGCCTGCCAGATGATGTGATCGCCGCCGCTGACCACGCCGCCCGCATCCCGATTGTGACCGAGTCGCTGAACGCCGCGATGGCGGCAGCCGTCGCCTTGTATGAGCTAACTCGTAGGATCAGCGCCGCATGAGTGCCGAGACCAGAATCACCGAACTCCACCGTGAGGGGGAGGCGGCGATTGCCGCCGCCGCCACCACCCAGGCCCTAGAGGACGTGCGCGTCCAGTTCCTCGGGCGCAAGGCTGAGCTGCCCAATCTGTTGCGGGGCGTCTCCGAGCTCCCGCCCGAGCAGCGCGGCGCGGTCGGCAAGGCCGCGAACGAGGTGCGCAAGGCGCTCGAGGCCCAGATCGATATTCGCTCTGGCGAGCTCGCCGTCAGCGAGCTGAACGTCCGTCTCGCGCAGGATCGGGTCGACGTGACGCTGCCGGCCGATCCGCTACCGGCTATCGGGCGCCTGCACCTGATCACTCAGACGCGGCGCGAGATCGAGGACGTCTTCATCGGTCTAGGCTTCAACGTCGCCGAGGGCCCCGAGGTCGAGAACGTCTACTACAACTTCGACGCGCTCAATCACGACGCGACCCACCCGGCACGGGCCTGGACCGACACCTTCTACCTGGCCGACGACGTGCTGCTGCGCACCCACACGAGCCCGATGCAGGTGCGCTCGATGGAGCTGCAGAAGCCGCCGATCTACCTGATCGTCCCGGGGCGTGTGTACCGCCGCGACTCGGATTTGACGCATACCCCGCAGTTCCATCAGATTGAGGGCCTGGCGGTCGACGAGGGAATAACGCTGGCCGATCTGAAGGGGACCCTGCTCGAGTTCGCGCGTGCGATCTTTGGCCCCGAGCGCGAGATCCGCCTGCGCCCGCACTTCTTCCCGTTCACGGAGCCGAGCGTCGAGGTCGACGTCTCGTGCTTCAACTGCGTGGACGGCATCACCCACGACGGCGAGCGCTGCAGCATCTGCAAGGGCACCGGCTGGCTCGAGATCCTTGGCTCGGGCATGGTCGACCCCAACGTGCTGCTGCACGTCAAGGACAACGGCTACGACCCGGAGACGGTGCAGGGCTTCGCATTCGGGATGGGGATCGAGCGGATCGCGATGCTCAAGCACGGCGTCACCGATCTGCGCCTGTTCTACGACAACGACATCCGCTTCCTGGAGCAGTTCGCATGAGGGTGCCGCTCGAATGGCTGCACGAGTACTGCCAACCGCATATGGACGTGCACACGCTGGCGCAGCGACTGGCACTGACGGGGACCGAGGTGGAGCGCGTCGAGCACCACGGCGTGCTCGCGGTAGAGAACTTCGTCGTCGGCCACGTGCTCGAGCGCAAGAAGCACCCTGACGCCGACAGGCTCAACGTCTGCATGGTCGACGTCGGCGGCTCGACACCATCAGAGATCGTCTGCGGCGCGCCGAATGTCGCCGCCGGGCAGACCGTCGCCGTGGCGCGACCCGGCGCGGTGATGCCGGACGGCACGAAGCTCAAGAAGGCGAAGCTGCGGGGCATCGAGTCCCAGGGCATGATCCTCTCCGAACGTGAGCTCCGGATCAGCGAGGACCACGACGGAATCATGATCCTCGAGGATGGGGTCGCGCCGGGCACGCCGCTCGCGGACGTCGTGCACATCTCGACCGACGTCCTCGTGCTGGAGATCACTCCCAACCGCCCCGACTGCTTGGGTATCTACGGCGTCGCGCGTGAGGTCGCCGCGACGACTGGCGCTCAACTCAAGCCTGCTCCGTGGGAGCAGGATCCCGGCAGTTTCGGTGAGCTCGAAGGCATCGAGATCACCAACGAGGCCGGCGATGAGCTCTGCCCACGCTTCACTGCCCGAATCTTCGACGGCATCCAGGTCGGGACGAGCCCGCTGTGGATGAAGGCGCGGCTGATGGCCTGCGGCCAGCGGCCGATCTCGAACGTCGTCGACATCACCAACTACGTGATGCTGCTCACCGGCCAGCCGATGCACGCCTTCGACTACGACCGTGTCGCTGGTCACCGGTTGAACGTGCGGCGCGCGCGATCGGCCGAGCAGATCACGACGCTCGATGACCAGGTCCGCACGCTCGACGAGGACATCGTTCTGATCGAGGACGCCGAGGGCCCGACGTCGATCGCCGGCGTGATGGGCGGCTCCCGCTCAGAGGTTTCGGATGCGACCACCACGGTCGTCAGCGAGGTCGCGACCTGGAACGGCCCCAATATTCACGCCACCGGCCTCAAGCTGTCCCTGCGCAGCGAAGCCTCGAGCCGTTACGAGAAGCAGCTCCAGCCTGAGCAGACGCTGCGGGCGCAGGCGGTCGCCACGCGGCTGTTCATCGACGTGTGCGGCGCGACCGTGCGTCCGGGCACGCTGGACCTCGGCGGCCCCGGCCCGGAGCCCGTGACGATCCGCCTGCGAGACGCGCGCATCGAGGGGCTGCTCGGCGTCGCGATCCCGCGCGAGCGCTCACGGCAGCTGCTGAAGGCGATCGGCTTCACGGCTGTTGACGCGGCCGACGGACTCGACGTGACCGTGCCTGACTTCCGGCGCGGCGATATCACTCGCGAGGCTGACCTGATCGAGGAGGTTTCGCGTCTGGACGGCGTCGAGAACCTGCCCGCGACACTGCCCGCGCGTCATGAGGCGGTCGGGCGGCTGACACCGGTCCAGCGCCTGCGCCGACGCGCCGAGGACGCGCTCGCGGCTCAGGGTCTGCACGAGATCGTGGGCTGGAGCTTCGCCGGCCCGGAGCTGGCGCGGAAGCTCCACCTGATCGAGACGGGCTCGCCGCTGACCCTCGCCAACCCGATGTCCTCGGAACAGTCGCAGCTGCGCACTACCCTGCTCGGTTCGCTGCTCGACGTCGCAGCGCGCAATCGCGCCCGCGGCGCGACCGCGATCTCTCTCTTCGAGTCCGGAGCGGTCTACCGCTCCAAGGCGCTGAACGCCGAGAACCTCGCCGAGGAGCCGCACCACCTCGGTGCGCTCCTGGCCGGCCCGGTGCGCCCTGCGACCTGGAGGGACGCGCGCCCGCCGCAGGCAGACTTCTTCGCCGCCAAGGGTGTGATCGCGGGGTTGTTCGAGGCGCTTGGAGTCGACTGGGACGTGCGCCCGATGACGACCGGCAGCTTCCTTCACCCAGGCCGCGCCGCCGCGGTGCTGGTTGGCGGCAACCATGTCGGCTGGGTCGGTGAGATCCACCCGAACGTAGCTGCCGCTTGGGAATTCGAGGACCCGCTTGCCGGCTTCGAGATCGAGCTCTCGGCGATCGATCCACCTGCCCCGACGCTGTTCAGGGACCTGGTCAGCTTCCCCGAGGTGCGCGAGGACCTGGCGGTGCTCGTCGGCGACAAGGTCTCCGCTGCGGAGATCCTTGCGGTGATTCGCAGGGCCGGCTCGCCGCTGCTCGCCGGCGCCGAAGTCTTCGACGTCTACCGCGACCCTGAGCGCCTCGGCGCCGACAAGGTATCCGTCGCGGTGCGGCTCGCCTACCGTGCCGACGACCGCACCCTGACCGACTCCGAGGTCGCGCGCCAGCGGCAGTTCATCGTCAACGCGCTCTCCCAGGAGCTCGAGGGGACGATTCGTGCCGGGGACTGACAGCTACGGCGTCGCCGTATTCGGCGCTGCCGGCTACGCCGGTTCGCTGGCGGCACGCCTGCTCTACGGCCACCCGAACTTCGATCTCAAATCGGCGACCGCTCGCAGCGATGTTGGCCGCAGACTGGACGACGTGTACCCGCACCACCGCGTGCCGCTGGTGCTCGAGGAGGTTGACCTCGACCGCCACGGAGATGTCGATGCAGCCGTCGTCGCCTATCCGCACGGCGCTTCGGCGCCGTTTGTCGCACAGCTGCGGGAGCGCGGGGTCAAGGTCGTCGACCTCAGCGCTGACTTCCGCCTCCGCGACCTCGAGACCTACGAGGAGTGGTACAAGCCGCACCCAGAGCCGCAGCTGATCGCCGATGCCGTCTACGGCCTGCCGGAGCTGTACCGCGAGGAGATCGCCGCGGCCGAGCTGGTCGCCAACCCGGGCTGCTATCCGACGGCGACGATCCTCGCGCTCGCACCGCTGGCGCGTGCCGGATTGATTGCCGACGCCGTGGTCGACGCCAAGTCAGGTGTCTCCGGTGCGGGCCGCAGCGCGACTGAGAAGACCCACTTCGTGACCGTCGACGAGAACGTCAACGCCTACGGTGTCCCGCGCCACCGCCACACGCCCGAGATCGAGCAGGAGCTGACGGCGCTCGGCAGCGATGTCAGGATCACTTTCACTCCGCACCTGCTGCCGCTCGACCAGGGTGAGCTCGTCTCTTGCTACGTGATGCTCACCGATCCCACGGTCAGTACCGGCGAGCTCGACGCGCTCTACCACGACGCCTATGACGGCGAAGAGTTCGTCGAGCTCGTGCGGGAGCCGGCGGGCGTACGAGCCGTACGCGAGACGAACATCTGCCGGATCTCAGTGCACCGCGACGAACGCACCGGCCGTGTGATCGTCTTCGGCGCGATCGACAACCTCTGGAAGGGCACCGCGTCGGAGGCAGTGCAGAACTTGAATCTGATGTTCGGACTACCGGAAGGGACAGGCATCTCATGAGCTTCTTTCAGTCGCGCTGGGTGCAGCTCCCTGAAAAGGTCACGGAGGTCAGCGCCGGCCTGCTGCCGAAGGGCTTCCGCGCCGGAGGCATGGCCTGCGGCGTCAAGCCGGACGGGGTCAAGGATCTGGCGCTGATCGTTTCCGACGCACCCGATACGACCAGCGCTGCGCGATTCAGTCGCTCGGGCGCGCTGTCTGCGCCGGTGCTGCTGACGCGGGAGGAGTCGAAGCTGTGGGAGCTGCGCGCGGTGGTGGTGAACTCGGGCAACGCCAACGCGGCAACCGGGAAGCGTGGGATGGACGACGCCGAGGCGATGCGCGCCGCTGCGGCGGCCCAGGCCTGCGTCGACCCCAACCAGGTAGCCGTCGCTTCGACAGGGGTGATCGGCGTGCCGCTGCCGATCGAGAAGATCACCGACGGCATCGCCGCGATCGGGTCCAGCCTCCGCGCGGACGGCGGCGAGGAGTTCGCCGAGGCGATCTGCACCACCGATGCGTTCCCTAAGCGGGTCACGCTCGAGATCGCGCTCGAGGCAGGCACCGTGCGGCTCAGCGTCCAGGCGAAGGGGGCGGGGATGATCTCGCCGAACTTCGCGACGCTGCTCGTGTTCGTACAGACCGATGCCGAGATGCACGCCGACGAAGCTGATCTGCTGCTGTCGGTCTGCACGAAGCGATCGTTCGAGCGGATCAGCGTCGACGGGCAGCTCTCGACGTCCGACACGATCGTGCTCCAGGCCTCGGGCGCCTCGGGCGTGAAGATCGAGCCGCAGACGGCCGATGAGCGCCTGTTCGGCGAGGCGCTCGATGGCGTCCTGCGCCAGATCGCGCTGCTGGTCGCCAAGGACGGCGAGGGTGCGCGCCGCGTTGGGCGCGTGGTCGTCAGGGGCGGCGACGCGCGCGGGGTGGAGCGGGTCGCGCACGCGATTGCCGACTCGCCTCTGGTCAAGACGGCGCTCTACGGCGCCGACCCGAACTGGGGCCGCATCATTCAGGCCGTCGGCGCGGCGTTGCCGGGCACCGCACCCCTCGCGGTCGACATCTCGATCGAGGGCATCGTCGTCTGCGTGAACGGCGGCTACGTCGCGCATGACGCGGGGGCGTTGGCGGCGGCGGTGAACGGCGACGAGGTCGAATACGAGGTCGTCCTGCCGGGCGAAGGCGCTGAGGCCGAGCGCTACTTCTCGGATCTCGGCCACGAGTACGTGACGATCAACGCCGAGTACACGACATGACCGAGCTCAGCCGGGATCCGGAGGCGATCGGACCCGAGCAGCCCGTGCGCACGCAGCGGGACGTCGTCACGCTGCTCGAGGCGCTGCCGTACATCCGCGAGTTCCATGGCCGCACTGTCGTGATCAAGTACGGGGGCGCGGCGATGACCGACCCGGCGCTCAAGCACGAGTTCGCCCGCGACGTGGCGCTGCTGAAGTACGTCGGGATCAATCCGGTGATCGTGCACGGGGGCGGCCCGGAGATCACCTCGTACATGGAGCGGCTCAATCTGCCGGTGGAGTTCGTCGACGGTCTGCGGGTCTCCGATGCAGAGACCGTGAAACTCGCGAAGATGGTGCTGGTCGGCAAGGTCAACAAGGACATCGTGCTGCTGCTCGGTCGCCATGGGCAGCCCGCCGTCGGTTTGAGCGGCGACGACGGGATGCTATTTCGCTGCAGCCGTCTGGCCGCGCCGAGCGGCCAGGACATCGGCTTCGTCGGCAAGATCGATCAGGTCAACATCGGCGTGCTGACGCACGTCGCCGTCGATTACATCCCCGTGGTCGCGAGCGTCGGCGCCGATGAGCAGGGCAACTCCTACAACGTCAACGCCGACGACGCAGCGGCTGCGGTTGCCGCCGCGCTCGGCGCATACAAGGTCATGTTCCTGACTGACGTCGCCGGTTGGTTCCGCGAGGCGAGCGATCCCGGGACGCTCGTGGCCGAAACGAGCGCAACAGAGCTGCGCGATGCGCTCGGCCAGGTCACCGGCGGGATGCGTCCCAAGCTCGCCGCCTGCCTGCAGGCGGTCGAGGGCGGAGTGCCGAGCGCCGTGATCGTCGACGGCCGCGTGCCGCACTCGTTACTGCTAGAGCTGTTCACCAACGAAGGCCAGGGAACGATGATCGTGCCCGATTCAGACCCGGCTGGGGGCGAGCATGCCTGTGCGGACTCCGATGAGAATGATTCTCATTCTCATTCTCATTTTGTTTCCGGAGAGGGTGCCTGATGGGGCTGGCCGAGCTGCAGGCGCTCGAGCGCGAGTACGTGATCCCGACATACGTTCGCAACCCGGTCGAGTTCGTCCGTGGGGCGGGCGTGAACCTCTGGGATGAGGCCGGCAACGAGTACCTGGACTTCCTCGCCGGGATCTCGGTCCTGAACGTGGGCCACTGCCATCCGCGCGTCGTCGCCGCGATCCAGGAGCAGGCGGCGAAGCTCACTCACGTCTCCAACCTCTACTACACCGAGCAGGCGATGCGCCTGTCCGAGGCGCTCTCGCAAAGCTCGCTCGGCGGCAAGGTCTTCCTCTGCAACTCCGGGGCGGAGGCGAACGAGGCCGCGATCAAGCTGGTGCGCCGCCACAAGCGCGGTGGCGAGATCGTCGTTCTGCGCGACGCCTTCCACGGCCGTACCTACGGAGCGCTCTCGGCGACGCCGCAGGAGGCCAAGCAGGCCCCGTTCGCACCGCTCGTCCCCGGCTTTGTCGTCTGCGACAAGGAGCCGGAGGCGGTCGATGCGGCCGTCGGCCCGCAGACGGCGGCCGTGCTGCTCGAGCCGATCCAGGGCGAGGGCGGGGTGCTGCCGCTCTCCGAGGAGTTTCTGCAGGCAGCGCGCGCCGCCTGTGATCGTGAGGGCGCGGTGTTGATCTTCGACGAGGTCCAGACCGGCATGGGGCGCAGCGGAACGCTCTGGGCGTACGAGCAGACGAGCGTCGTGCCCGACGCGCTGACGAGTGCCAAGGCGCTCGGTGGTGGGCTGCCGATCGGCGCGCTCGTAACCGGCGAGAAGCTCGCTGATACCTTCCAGCCCGGAGACCACGCCTCGACCTTCGCCGGAGGCCCGGTGGTATGCGCGGCCGCGCTGGTGGCGCTCGAGATCTGCTCGGACCCCGAGCTCCTGGCGCACGTGGTGGTGGCGGGGGAGCGCTTTGCCGCTGCGCTCGAGGAGCTGCCGTTTGTGACCTCGGTACGCGGACGCGGCCTGCTGGTGGGCGCGGAGGTCGTGCCTGAGGTATCAGCGATCGAGCTGGCCCGGCGTGCACTGCTCGAGCAGCGTCTCGTGATCAACGCAATTGGACCATCGAGCCTGCGGATGGAGCCGCCGCTGATCGTCACGGAAGCGCAGATCGACGAGGCGGTCGCGCGCCTCGCCCGGCTCGTGCCGTGAGCGGCCGCGGGGAGCTGCTGGCCGCCAGCCGTCCGCTGGACGCGGCTCGGGTCGCGCTCGGGCCGATCTTCACAGTCGAGCAGGAGACGTCATGCGACGAGTTGGTCGTGCGCGACGAGCTCGAGAAGATCGTCTGCAGGTTGTCGGCCGAGCAGACTCCTGGGCTGGGCTGGTGGGTGGCGTTGCACCCGTTGCGCGGCTACGAGCGCGAGCACGGACAGATCGAGTGGCTGCTGCAGCAGGGAGCCTTCGTCTCTGCCGACGCGTGGTCGAACGTGAAGGTGCCGATGCAGCCGGGCGAGCGCGCGGACGCTGCCGTGTCGCGGGTGCTGCTCAGACTGCGCGATGTACAGGAGCAGAACCTCCCGGGAACGCTGGCCGGCACGGACATGGAGTACCTGCACGACTTCCGTGTCTCGATCCGCCGCACGCGCTCGGTGCTGCGCGAGATGCGCGGGGTCTTCACGCCGGATGACCTCGAGCGCGTGCGCGCCTCGTTCAAATGGCTTCAGGACCAGACGAGTGCGACCCGTGACCTCGACGTGTACCTGCACGAGTTCGATGAGCTGCGGACGTTGACGCCCGAGACGATGCGCGCTGACCTCGACCCGCTGCGGGACCTGCTGAGCGAGCGCCGGCGCAGGGCGCGCAATGCGATGGAGGCGGCGTTGCAGAGCGACGCGGCACGGGCGCTGCACGACGGGTGGGGAGAGATCCTGCAGGTGCTCGTGCTCGACGACGAGCAGGAACGTCCCGATGCGGCTCGCCCGATCGGCGCGGTCGCGGCGAAGCGAATTCGCAAAGTGCACCGCAAGATGGTCAAGATGGGGCGTGAGATCACGCCGGAGTCGCCGCCCGAGCAGTACCACGAGCTGCGTAAGAAGGGCAAGGAGCTCCGCTATCTGCTCGAGCTGTTCGCGATGCAGTTGTTCGACGCCGATGTCGTCAAGCCGATGATCAAGGCGCTCAAGGGCGTGCAGGACGTGCTCGGGCTACACCAGGATCGGGAGGTGCAGATCGAAATGCTCAAGGAGATTGGCGGTGATCTCGTGGGTGAACCGGGTGGCGCGGGCGCACTGATGGCGATCGGCGTCCTGGTTGAGCGCCTCGAGGCCGATGCCAAGGACGCTCGCAGCCGCTTCGCGGCGAGCTTCGCCGAGTTCGCGTCCGACCGACAATGCAAGCTCGTGACCGAGGCATTCAGCTAAGGCCATGGCGAAACCGAAGCGCGACACCAAGGTTCTCGCGACCTACAACATCAAGGGCGGCGTGGGGAAGACCTCAGGGGCGGTCAATCTCGCCTATCTGGCGGCTCGGACGGGCCACCCGACGTTGATCTGGGATCTCGATCCGCAGGCGGCCAGCACGTATCTGTTCCGCGTACGCCCGAAGGTGAAGGGCGGCGGCCGCGGACTGCTGAGGAAGCGCAGCCACGCGGGCGACCACGTCAAGGCCACCGACCATGAGCGACTCGAGCTCCTGCCGGCCGACTTCTCCTACCGTCACCTGGACCTCGCGCTTGACCAGTTCAAGAAGCCGGCGGCGCGCCTGGGCAAGGTGCTCGCGCCCTTGCGCGACGACTACGACTACATCTTCCTCGACTGCCCGCCCAGCATCTCGCTCGTCTCCGAGGCGGTGTTCGAGGCCTCCGACGCGTTGCTCGTGCCGGTGATCCCGGCGACGCTCTCCTCGCGCGCCTATGAGCAGCTCGAGGATCTCGCGAGGCGTGGCAAGGTCGGGCGCAAGGGCAAGACCTCGATCTTTGCCTTCTTCTCGATGGCCGACGTCAACAAGCAGTTGCACCTGCAGGTGATGGAGCGGATGCGCAAGATCGACGATCTGACCGTGCTCGGCGCCGCGATCCCCGCCTCCGACGAGGTCGAGATGATGGGCGAGGAGCGCAATCCGGTGGCGGTGTTCGCGCCGGAATCACCGGCAGCGGTTGCCTACGCGGCCCTCTGGTCCGAGATCGAGCATCGCCTGCGGCCACCGTCGTCCTGAGCGATGCGCGGCCGCAACTGGGTCGTGGCGAGCGTTCTGATCGTCGGCGTGATCGCTGCAGCAAGACTCGCCGGGCACCCGAAGCCACGGCGGAGCGGACCGCGTCCGGTCGTCGCGTTCGGGGCTCGAGTCGAGCAGATCCCATCGACGGCGATCCTGCGCTTCACGAACGGCTGGGTTGCGTCGTCGGGGCTCAAGCTGGTCGGCGTCTACGCGGGCGCTCAATCGATCCACCCGGCCAACGGTTTGCTTGTGATCGCGCGCTTCTCCGGCGCTCACCAGCGCCTTCAGTCGATCGTGCTGCACGGGACCGGAGCCGCGACTCTGCTGAAGCCGTCACCCCCGCCGGACGAGGACGCGGCAGCCCACGAGATGCTGCGCTTCGTCACGGCTAACGGGGCTACCGGTTCGCTGAGGGTGGGCACTGGAAAGGTCTCATTGCACGGGTGATGCGACAAATGTTCGGCGCCTAACCATTGAAGTAGTCCGCGCGGCCTGGGATGCTGCCGATTATGCGCGTCCGGCATGCGGTGCTCGGAGGGACAGCCGCGGCCATTGGATCCGCGGCGATCGTCGTCCTGAAGTCGTGGGCTCACCGCCCCGCAGAGTTCTATCCACGTCCGCTGCAATCCGCAGAGGGCTTCGCGACACCAGGCCTGAATCGTGCCCGGACGGGTGACGCGCGCCGGGTGGATGAAGCGGCCGGAGCGGATGAATCGGTTCAGGTGGACAGAGCCGTCCCCAAGGTCATTGATCTGATCGGCACGCGTGCCGAGGTGCCCGGCTCAGTGAGGCTGTTTCGCTACACGAACGGCGTTGCCGTCGGCCCCGGCGCCGACGTGACGGCTGTCTACGCCGGCAGCTACGAGGCGCGCTCCTCGAGGCAGGTCCAAGCCTCGAAGGTTCCCCCCAACCTCAGCGACCGCCTCTAGTCACCGAATCGCTCCTATCCGGGCGCTAGATGGCGCTAACGCCTCGGTGCTAGAGGGAGCTGAGCCGGGTCGCGCTGAGCTCGTACGGGATCGCGGCGTCGCTCCCCGCGATGATCGCGCCAGCTATCAGACGTCCGGACGCGGCGCCCAGCGACATGCCGCGGCCGCCGTGCCCCGAGGCGATCCAGAGGCGATCCTCGCCGGGCACGCGACCCATGATCGGTCGGTTGTCGAACGACCGGGGTCGCGCGCAGACAAGGGTGCCAAGCACACGTGCATCGGCGATCGAGGGCACGAAGTGCATACCGCGACTGAGCAGCCGGGGCGACCAGGCGCTCCCGTCCGGCTCGCTTCCCTGAAGCATCGTCGACCCGACTGCCAGGTAGCTCGGACTGTCCGTCGGCCTGCTCACCGGACTGTTCAGGAGGGTGAAGGGCGCCTCGTCGGGAAGGGCGCCGCCGCCCTGCGCCACCGCCAGCACCCCCTCGATCAGCGGGTGGCGCGGCTGCTGGGGCAGTTCGACCGAGACGATCACCCCCCAGAGTGGCGTGATGATGTCGGCGGCCACGTAGCCCTCGAGCACGGCAGGTGTGCCGGCGCCGGCCGCGACCACGACGATCGCGTCTTCATGCCGCTCCAAAAGGCGTTTTGCCGTTATACCTCCGGTGTTATAACGCGAAGTCGCAAAATCGGAACCCACGACGAAGTCCGCGCCCGCCTGGCGTGCAAGGTCGGCAAACGCCGAAGTCGCCTCGAGCGGCCGGATCGGATAGCCCGTGTGCAGCAGGCAGCCCCAGATCCCGTCGCCCAGCAGCGGTTCGGCTAAGCGAGCCTCGGCGGGAATCAGGAGCTGCGGCTGCAGCTCGGGGAACTGGGTGTAGTGCTCGACCAGCCTGCGGGCGTCGGGCTCGTTCTCCGCTACGAGCAGCGTCCCGGCGGGCTGATCCGGCAGCGCGTCACCCAGGGCCTCTCGCAATAGCTCGACGGTCTCGGTGAACAGCGGCACGGCCGCGACGTCATACGGATGCTCGATCAGGCCGTTGTTGCGGCCGGACGCGGCTGCGGCGACTCCCACCGGGTCGACGACCGTCACGCCAACCCCCTGAGACGCCAGGAAGTACGCCGTCGTACATCCGACGATTCCCGCCCCCACGATGACGATGTCGTTGCCCATCGCCCGGCGAGACTACGCTAGAGCGCATGTCGACAGCATCACAGCAGACGTTCGATCCCCGGACGATCCGGGCCTTCCAGTTCACGTACCGCAGCCTGCAGCCGGATGGCACGGTGCGGCTCGGTTACGCGCTCGACGACATCGAGTTCGAGGAGACGTTGCTACTTCCGGCCTCGACCGCGAGCTCGCCTGCGGTGGACGGGCTACTCGACCTGCTGCACTGGGTTGCGGGCATCAGTTACTACAAGGCCGCGATCCCCGAGAAGATCGTCTGCGAGACCGGCGCCCCACCGCTCGCTGCCAGCCGCCTGCTGTCCGCGCTTTACTCCGAGGGTCTCGGCGAGTTCGCCGTCGTCAACGACCTTCGCGACATCCCGCGCCCCCAGTTTCCGCGACCTGACGACGCCGTCGACCTCGCGGCCGCGCCCGTCCGAGAGATCGCCAGCGTGCTCGTCCCGATCGGCGGCGGCAAGGACAGCGTCGTCGCGACTGAGATCGTGCGCAGAAGCGGTCTCGAGACGGTGCTCTTCTCGGTTGGGGATGCCGTCCCGATCAGCGGGACGGCAAATGTGGCGGCGCTTCCGCGGCATCTGGTCACGCGCAAGATCGACCCGCGCCTGCTCGATCTGAATTCACAGGGCGCGCTCAACGGCCACATCCCGATCACGGCAATCATCAGCTGCATAGCTCTGCTAACCGCTGCCACCCAGGGCCTCGACGCGGTCGCTGTGGCCAACGAGCGCTCCGCCTCAGCTGGGAACTTCGTCTGGAATGGGGTCGAGGTCAACCACCAGTTCAGCAAAGGGCGGCGCGTTGAGCGCCTGCTCGCCGACGCCGCCGCCGAGGTCGAAAAAGCGCCCCGTATCTTCTCGATCCTGCGACCGGCCTCCGAGCTCGCGATCGCCAGGGCATTCGCGACGATGACCCAGTACCACCCGGTGTTCACGAGCTGCAACCGGCTGTTCCACATCGACCCGGCCCAGCGCCTGAGCTCGTGGTGCGGCGACTGCGACAAATGCCGCTTCGTGTTTTTGATCCTGGCCCCGTTCATGACCCCGGAACAGCTCAAAGCGAGCTTCGGCAAGGATCTCCTCGACGGCCGCGACCAGTACGAGGGCTTCGCGCTGTTGACCGCAACCGGGGGACAGAAGCCGTTCGAGTGCGTGGGCGAAGTCGACGAGTGCCTCGCGGCGATCCGCCTGCTGAGCGAACACCCGCAGTGGCGCGAGCACCCGGTGGTACAGCGGCTCGTCACGGATGTCCTGGGCAACCGCCCGGTCACCGACGCGGAACTGCAGAGCCAGTTCACGCTGAGCGACGACCACGACATTCCGGAAGCGCTGATCGGCCCGGTTCGTGAAGTTCTCGGAGCTTGACGGCAAGCGGATAGCGCTCTGGGGCCTCGGGCGCGAGACGACCGCCTTCCGCGACCAGCTGGAGCAGCGCCTGCCCAGCGCCAAGATCACGGCGGTGATCGATGACAGCACGCCGGAACCCGAGGCACGTGCCGAGATCGCCAACGCAGACGTGCTGGTCCGCTCACCCGGCGTGTCGCTCTACAAGCCGCTGATCCAGGACGCCATCGGCGCCGGCAAGATCGTCACCACCGCCACCGGCCTCTGGCTCGCTGAGCGTGAAGGCCACCACGTGATCGGCGTCACCGGCACCAAGGGCAAGAGCACGACCGCGACGGTGATCGCACATCTGCTCAGCCAACTGCGGCCGGACACCGAGCTCGCCGGCAACATCGGCCGCCCCGTCATCGAGCTGCTCGACCTCGCGGGGGCGGGGGCCCGGAACGATGCCTGGGTGGTCTGCGAGCTGTCGAGCTATCAGCTTGCCGACCTGACCACGGGCCCGGAGGTGGCGGTCCTGACCAACCTCTACCGCGAGCACACCGACTGGCACGGTAGCGAGGCACAATACCGCGCCGACAAGCTGCGGATCTTCGAGCTGCCCGGGACCAGGATTGCCGTGCGGCCACCCGACGGCGGCTGGCCGGTCACGTTCGCCCCAGGCGAACTTCCACTGAGAGGGCGTCACAACGCCCAGAACGTGGCGGCTGCCCTGGCGGCGATCGAGGCGGCCGGGTTCCAGCCCCCAGCCCTCCCAGAGGCGCTCATGGGCTTACCGCCGCTCCCACACCGTCTGCAGACCGTCCACACCGACGAGCACGGAAACGAGTGGGTCGATGACAGCATCTCGACGACGCCCGAGTCGACGATCGCGGCGCTCGACGCCTTCGGCGACCGGCAGGTCGTGCTGATCGCGGGCGGCAGCGAGCGTCAGCAGGACTACGACAGCCTCGGCCGCGCGCTCGCCGGTCGCTCGGCTGGAACGGCGTTGGTCTACCTGCCGGACACGGGCCCGTTGATCGCCGCGGCCGCCATCGTCCATCGCTTGTCACCGCAGCTCGCCCGCCCTGCGCGGGACATGGAGACCGCGGTCGCGATCGCGGCAGAGATGTCGACCCCGGGCGGTGTGGTGCTGTTGTCGCCCGCTGCCCCCAGCTTCAACGCCTACAAGGATTTCGAGGAGCGCGGGGACGACTTCGCCGCATGCGCGAAAGCCGTAGCCTTGCGCGCGTGACCAATCAGACCGCGACCTACCTCGCCGACCCCGAAGACGTCCACCGCGTGCTGCTGCTCTACAGCGGTGGCCTCGACACGAGCGTGATGCTCAAGTGGATCCAGGACCAGTATCACGCCGAGGTGGTCGCGCTGACCGTCAACCTCGGCCAACCGGGGGAGGACTACGACGTCGTCAAGGGCAAGGCCCTGCAGCTCGGCGCACTCGACGCTCACGTCGTCGATGCGCGCGACGAGTTCGCGCGTGATTACGTCGGGCCCGCGATCAAGGCCAACGCGATCTACGGCCTCGCCTACCCGCTGTTCACCGCACTCGGCCGGCCACTGATCGCCAAGCTCGCGGTCGAGTACGCGCGCAAATCGGGCTGCGACACGATCGCCCACGGCTGCACCGGCAAGGGCAATGACCAGGTCCGCATCGAATCGACGATTGCGACGCTCGCTCCAGAGCTGAAGGTGATCGCGCCCGTGCGCAGCTGGAAGATGGGCCGCGACGCGGAGGTTGCCTACGCCCGTGAGCACGGCATTCCCGTCAAGGGTGGAAGCGAGGTGGCGCCGTACTCGATCGACGACAACCTCTGGGGCCGATCGAGCGAAGGTCGCTGGATCGAGGACCTCGATACCGCTCCGCAGGACGATGTCTTCCAGCTCGTCACGCGGCCCGAGGAGGCGCCAGACACCGCGGAGACGCTCGAGCTCGAGTTCGAGCAGGGCATTCCGGTGGCGCTGAACGGCGAGCGGCTGCCGCTCGTGGACCTGCTCGAGCAGGTTGCCGAGGCCGGCATCCGCCACGGTGTCGGGATCGTCGATCACATCGAGGACCGCATCGTCGGGCTCAAGGTCCGCGACATCTACGAGGTGCCGGCGGCTGCGATCCTGCTGCCCGCGCACGCGGAGCTCGAGCGCCTGGTCGGCACGATCCACCAGAACCAGTTCAAGTCGATGCTCGACCAGAGGTGGGCGTACCTGGTCTACGCAGGCCTCTGGTGGGAGCCACTGCGCACCGACATCGACGCCTACATGGACGCCGCCAACACCTACGTCACAGGCAAGATCGGCGTGAAGCTGTTCAAGGGCTCAGCGCGCGTGGTCACGCGCGAGTCCCCCTACGCCGTCTACGACGCGCAGCTCGCGACGTTCTCCGAGTCCGGCGGCCTGTTCAGCCAGGAGGCCTCGCCCGGCTTCATCGAGCTGTGGTCGCTGCAATCGCGGATGGCCTGGCAGGTCCGTAACCGCACATGAGGCTCGGGCGACTGTTCCGCGGTCGCGACCGGCGCGGCTCTGACTCGGCGCCCGCCCCGATCCCGACCGATCCCGCTCCAGCGCCGCGCCCGGAGCCCGCTCGCGAGATCTCGTCGGCGCGCCTCGACCAGGCGCTCGAGCGCCTGCGCGACAAGATTCCCGCGCCCGAGGAGAAGCGCGAGACCCCGCCTGAGGGGGGAGAAGCGCGAGACCCCGCCTGAGGGCTGATCGCCCTCAGAGCTGACGCATCATCAGCAGGAGAGGCGCCCGACGCTTACGAGCGTCTCCATTACCGTCAGCGCGCACTCAGCCGGTGTGTAAGCAACCGTGTCGAGCCGGATCTCCGGCGTCTCCGGCGGCTCATAGGGGGAGTCGATCCCGGTGAACTGCGGAATCTGGCCGTCACGGGCACGACGGTAGAGGCCCTTCGGATCACGCAGCTCGGCGATCTCGAGCGGCGTGTCGACGTAGGTCTCGAAGAACTCGTCGGACTCGAACAGGGCCCGGGCCTGCGCACGACCTGCCCGGAATGGGGAGATCAGCGACACGATCACGATCAGGCCGGCGCGTGTCATCAGGCGCGCCACCTCGGCCGTGCGGCGGATGTTCTCCGCCCGGTCCTCTTCCGAGAAGCCGAGGTCGCAGCAGAGCCCGGAACGAAGGTCGTCTCCGTCGAGCATGCCGACCATCAGCCCCCGGTGGCGTAGTTCGTCTGCGAGCTCGAGCGCGATCGTCGTCTTGCCGGCTCCTGACGGGCCGGTCAACCAGACGACCGCCGGCAGCTGGCGCTCGGACCGTGCGGTCGGCAGCGAGCGCAGCGCGGGCACGACCGTATCCGGCATGAGCAGCCGCTCAGCCTTGTTGGCAGCCGAGCTCACTGCGCCACCAGCACCTTGTCGCGCAGCACCTGCACCGAGAACCGCACGATCTGATCCACGAACTGATCGGTGTCGTTGATATGCGGCACCGGGACGTCCGGGATCGGAACCTCGAGAAACGTGCAGAGCGGATCCCAGCCGGCCTTCGGCGACCACTCGAGCAGACGCTCAGCCGGAACCGCCTGCCGCACCTCGTCGTTGAACCGCTCCATCGCCGTGGCCATGAACTCGAGCGTGGTCGCCTCGCCGTCGAGCAGCTCGGTCCGCCGCCACATCTCCTTCATCATCTCGATGTAGGTGTCCCAGACCGGGTCCACTTTCGTGCGCGCGTCCGATACGTGGCGGATCAGGGTGTCGTCGTAGAACAGGCCCCAGATCGTCTTTTGCATGCTCATGGCCCACGCCGCGCCGTCCCGCACGCTGAGCAGCACCTTCGCGTCCGGGTATGTGTCCATCAGCTCGCGGTAGAAGTACGAGCCGGGCCAGTCGACGTTCGCCGTGTAGCCCTCGAGGATCGTCGCGGCCGACAGCTGCCCGTCGAGCGCCTCTCGCCAGCGATACACCTCCGACAGGTCAGCGAAGACGTTCTGCATGTGGTAACAGGGCGCGAGACCGAGGATCTCGAGCGCCGCCCGTTGCGTGAGAGTGGCCGTGCGGGGCAGGCCGGCGCCTATGAGCTTCAACGTTCTACTCCTCGGGTTTGCGGTGGCAGGGTTGGTGGTGGTGACAAGGTCCGTCGCTGCGGTAGCTCACACGACCTCCGAGCGGCCGAGCTCGTTACCTTTGCGGTCGATCGCGGCGGCCACGAACAGAGGGCCGGTGCTGTTGACGACGATCGTCGTCTCGAAGCCCGACCACGGCTGCGAGCCGACCGGCTGGAGCGACGCCGGGTCCGTGCCCGCGAGTACGGTCCAGTGGTCGATCTCGGTGGCGCCGTTCCAGCTGACATAGATCAGGAAGCCGCCGCCGGAGTTGGCGCGCGCGACCATCGCCGGTTTGTCCGTGGGGCTCCCGAGCCAGTCGGTGAGGAACGTGCGGTAGGAGCGGGTTGCGCCGTCGAACTGTCCGTCGACCAGCAGTTCGCCGTCGGGCGAGAACTCCGAGAAGTAGGGCTGGGCGCCCCAGCCGACGAACACGTTTCCGTCGGGGCGAATCTGCACGCTGCCGAGCGTCCAGGCCAGAAATCTCGCCGGATGCTGAAAGGCGCGCTTGAGCGAGGCCTGCTTCTTCGACTCGTCCAGGTCGAGCAGCAGCGCGAGTGATCCGTGGCCGCTGATGTCGGCGTTATCGAAGACCGTGAGTCCCGACTTCCCGTGCGGCCGCACATGATGCTGCCAGGAGAAGCCGGCCTCCTTGGGAACGTCGAAGTCCGAGAGCTTGCCGCCGAGCCGCCACATCACCTCGCCGGTGGTGCGGTGGACCTTGTATACGGCCCAGGTGTTGCGCCCCGAGATCAGCAAATTACCGTCAGGCGCCACCGCGATCGAGTTGATGTGGAAGAAGTCGTAGGCGTCGCCGGCCGTGGACGGGAGCGGCTGGTGACTCTCGTCCAAGGCGATGTGGTCGCTCGAGACCCAGTCGAGCACGACCTTGTTGGTGGCGATGTCGATCTCCAGTGCGTGACCGACGAGCAGAATGCCCTGGCTGGAACCGCCGACCGAGGACAGGTCTGCGTTGCGAGGCTCGTAGTAAGTCGCAAGCGCCGTGCCGCGCGAGGTGAGGTTGAACTCGTGCAGGTCCAGTGGCAGCGTCTTCTCGTTGCCGACTGTCGCGATCGTCGTGTAGGACTCGTCGATGATCTCGCCGACCCCTTCGCCGTAGCCGCCCGTCAGGGCCCCGTGCCAGCGGGTCAGGACGCGCTGGCCCTTATACATCTGGACCTGCACGTCGAAGGTCGAATCCGGACCGGGGTCGTACCAGACCAGGCGTCCGCGACGGTCAACCAACATCGGCCCGCGCTGAACGGTCTCGTAGGGCACGTCGGCCATCGGCGCCATCACGATGAAGCGAGGACTGTCGATCGCCTCCGGGCGCGATGACAGATCGGTGATGCGGGCCAGCGCCGGCCGCAGGTCCGGGCGGGAGACAAAGCTCGCAACGCCGCTGCCGGGATTCCCTGCCGTAGGGATCGTCGCCGCCGTAGGTCCTGTCGGCTCTGGCGCCGCGGCGGGCTTGGCGCCGCCGCGGAGCTCGTAGCCGCTGACACCGCCGACGCCCAGCGCGGCGAGGAAGCCGGCGGCACCGGGAATGAACTGGCGGCGCGTGATTCGCTGGCGCTTGCTGGTTGTGGTCATCGGGTTGAGAAGCTCCTGGAGGTGCCGATCACGCGCCCGCTGGCGTCGAGCGCCTGAACCTCGAAGGTGTCGGCCTTGGTGTTGACAGGGATTGCGGTTTCGAATCCGGTCGTTGCCTTGCTCGCGATCACCTGTGGAGTGCCGCCGCCTAGCGCGAGCACTTTCCACGAGGCGAGTCTGGTGGCCCCGTTCCAGCTGGCGTAGATCGTGGTGGCGCCGTTCTTGGTGCGGACGGCGCCGCTCGGCGGATAGAGCGGCAGGCCGACCCACTTCTGCACATAGGCGCGGTAGGTGATGTCCGGAGTGGGGAAGACCGCGTCGAAGATGAGCTGGCCCGATTTCGAGAACTCAGACATGAATGGGACATCGCCCCAGCCGACGAAGGCGTTGCCGTTCGGCAGCGTTTGCACGTTGCCCATGTAGCGCGATTCGACCGTGACCCCGTGCGAGTACTGCTCGTCGAGCTTGACCGTGTGGTTGGCCGTATCCAGCGACAGCACCAGCCCGCGTGAGGGCCCGGTGGCGTTCAAGTAGACGCCCGCGCCGGTGATGTCGCAGCAGTGGTCGTCGAACACGGACAGCTTCGTCGGGCTCAGCAGCTGCGCGTCGTGCTGCCACTCGAACTCGTCTGCCTTCGGGACCTTGAAGCTCGAGTGCTTGCCGCCCAGCGTCCACTCGATCTTCCCGGTCTTCTCGTCCACCAGATAGATGGCCCAGGTGTTACGCATCGAGACCAGGAACGTGCCGTTGTTCAACGGATCGACCGAGTTCACGTGGTAGATGTCCCAAGGGAAGCCGTTCTCGGGCGGGACGGCTTCAGAGTCGTTGGGGGAGATGTGCTTTGACGCGACCCAGCTGTAGACGAGCTTGCCCGTGCGCAGGTTGTATTCCTGCACCGCGGAGTCGATCATCGCGCCGCCGTTGACGCCGCCGTACTTGGCGAGCTGCGCCGGCACGTTCTTGTTGGCGGTGACCCACGCGTAGTTGCCGCGGATCACGAACTCGTGCAGCGTCGGGATCCAGCCGTCGACACCCTTGAGCGTTGCGATCCGCTGGTAGTGCTGGTTGACGACAACGTCCTCGCCACTGTTGATCTGGCCGGTCGCGGTGACGTCTCCCTGCCACCAGCTGAGGACCGGCTTGCCCGCGTACGTCTGGGCCTCGAGGTTCGAGGCGACGACATTGGTCGGCACCGGCTGGAACCAGATCGGCTGCAGGTCACCGCCGAGGATCAGCGGCCCGCTCTGGCCGACCATCGGCTGCTGCGTGAGGTCGTAGAAGTTGGCGACCATGATGTCGCCGGGCAGCTGCTCTCCGACCTGGGTCGGGCCGCCGGTGACCTTCGGCGGGTGCAGGTTCGGGGCTGAGACGAAGCTGTAGGCGCCCTTGGTCGTGAACTCGCCGATCGGAGCTCCGTGGGAGCGAGGCAGAGCCAGGCCGAGCACCGCGAACACGGCCACGACGGCCGCCACGGCGAACGCAACCGTGCGCGGCTTGCCGAGAGGACGGGGCGGTGTGGCTGGGTTGGTGCCCAGCGGGGCACCAACCCTGGGCATCGCTGGGAGGGCGAAGAGCGTGAGCAGCAGTGCCGCGGCGCAGCAACCGGCTCCGACCAGGTAGCCGAGTCGGAAGCCGTCGGTGAGTGCTGGTTGGGCTGCCTCGTTATGGCCGATCAGCTGACTCGTGTGAAGCGTCGCGATCGAGATCAGGACCGCGAGCCCGAGGCTGCCGCCGACCTGGCGTGAGGTGTTGACGAGCCCGGAGGCGAAGCCTGCGCGCTCGGGACTGGCGCTCTGGGTGGCAGCGATCGTCGAGGGGACGATCGAGAGGCCGATGCCCATCGTCATCAGCAGGCCCGGCAGCACGATGTACTGGATCGCGCTGCCGCTGGGTTGAAGCATCGCGAACAGCGCCATGCCACCGGTCATGAACGTGAGTCCGCCGGCGAGTACGGGCTTGACGCCAAAGCGGCCGACAAGGCCTCCCGCGCGCCGCGCGCACAGCATGATCACCAGGGCCATCGGCAGGAACGCGATGCCGGTGGTGATCGGCTGCAGCGACAGCACCTGCTGCATGTAGAGCGAGCCCATGTACCACATCGGGAACAGCGCGGCGCTGAACAGCAGCACGATCAGATTGATCAGCTTCAGGTGCCTGCTGAGGGCGGCGGCCGGGACGAGCGGGTTCTTCGCGCGGCTCTCGATCACGGGGAAGAGGGCGAGCAGCGCGGCGCCGATGATGATCGGAATCCAGGCGGCGTGGGTGCCCCAACCGTCGGTGCCGGCGTTGACACAGCCGTAGGCGATCAGCACCTGGCCGATCGTCAGCACGAGTGCGCCGACGATGTCGAAGGACTCCCGCCTACCTGAGCGGCGCTCGGTGACGACCCTGATCGCGGCGATCGCCGCGAGCACGCCGATCGGGACGTTGATCAAGAGGATCCAGCGCCACGAGGTCCACTGCGTGATCATGCCGCTCAGCAGGACACCGATGGCGCCGCCGGCACCGTTCATCGAGCTCCAGAGCGCGATCGCTCGATGCCGCTCGGGACCCGGCGCGAAGGTGGAGGTGAGGATCGCCAGCGAGCATGCGGCCATCAGCGCACCGCCGAAACCCTGCACCGCGCGCGCGACGATCAGCATCGTGCTGTCGGCTGCCAGGCCGCCGGCCAGCGAAGCACCCGAGAACACCACGAGTGCCGCAAGGAACGTGCGTCGCTGGCCGATGACGTCCGCGGCCCGGCCACAGAGCATCAGGAAGCCGGCGAAGACGATCGCGTAGGCGTCGATGACCCATTGCAGAGCGGCGGAGGAGAAGTGCAGCCCTACCTGAATCGACGGCAGCGCAACGTTCACGATCGAGAGGTCGAGAATGACCATGAACTGCGCGACGCAGCACAGCAGCAGGATCGCCTGTTTGCGGCTCCTGACCGGTGCCGCCGGGCCCGCCGGTGCGGTCGGCGGCGGCTCAGGCGCTGCCGCTCCTCGTTCGAGGGTTGTCACCGGTCTCAGTACCCCGAGCCGTTCGTCGTCTTGACCGGGCTGCCGCTGGGCGAGACCAGGTACCAGATGCCGCCGTCGCCGGCCGTGCCGGCCGATGCCGTGGCGCTCAGGCCGGGATGGGTGTAGAGCGCGTGGCCGTCATAGAGCACCTGCTCACTGCCATCGCTGCGCTTGAAGCTGGAGAGCAACGACGCGCTGACGCCGGCGCCTGCCACCGGCTTGCCGGTGACGGTGAGCGGCGGCCATGCCGTAGCGCAGCTGCCACTACAGCTGCTGCTGCCGGTCGGATCGGCTGTGAGCAGGTACAGCGCGGCGCCTTTCGCGGTAGCCAGGACCGTGCCGTAGCCCGGCACCTTGATCGTCGAGACCGAGGCGGCAGCATCGCCGCTCGGGGACTGTGAGGTCGACTGCGAGCTCGTGGCGGAACTGCTGGTGCTGGGGGAGTTGCCCGAGCTGCCGGAGCTGGACGAGCCGCAGGCCGCGATCAAGAGCGAACCGCCCGCGATCACGGCCAGTGACAGAAGCAGTGGGAGGGCCCGGCGAACGGCCGGGAACTGATTGAGAAAGTGCATCTAGAACACGATAAGCCGCAGCTAAACCAAAAGTTGCGGTGGGATTAGCTGTTCTTTATATGAACCAGACGCGAGGCTTAGCCTGACCGTATGCCGGGCGCTCAGCCGCAGCGAGCTACTTGTATTTATTAGATTGCGACGCGGCGAGCCTTTGGCCGTGGTCGTGTGTTATCGACGGTTGGTTTGGGATCACGAACGAACAGGCGCGAATTTCTTACGCTCGCGGCGGGCGGCACCGCCGTTGCCGTGTTCGGACGTGGGTCGGCGAGCCGCGCCGCGACGCTTCGGTACCTGCCGGCGTCGGCGAGCGCCGCTGTCGGTGGAGGCGTCCAGCGTTTCCGGTCTCGCCCGGATCTGCTCGCCCCCGAGGTCGTGATCGACACGCCGGCGCAGGCGCGGCTGAGCGGCGTGATCGTGACGGAGTCACATGCGGGCCCGCCACAGTCGGGCCCACTGATCGTCGATCAGACCGGGAGGATCGTGTGGTTCAACCCGCTCGCGCCGAGTCCGGAGTCGCCGCTGCGCGCGTTCAATGTGAGAGTCCAGCAGTACCACGGACAGCCGGTGCTCTGCTGGTTTGAGGGCGTGGTCGTCGGCAGCCACGGAATCGGCTACGGCCAGGGCAACTACAAGATCGTCGACACGAGCTATCAGCAGATCGCAGAGGTATCCGCCCAGGACGGTTACCAGGGTGATCTCCATGAGTTCCTGCTGACCCCCCAGGGGACCGCGCTGTTCACGTGCTACGGGCGTGCCGAGGGGAGGGTGCGGTCCGGCGGCCGGATGCGCCGCGTGCCGTACCTGTTCGGGGTCGTGCAAGAGGTCGATGTCGCGACCGGAAAGCTGCTTTGGCATTGGCGCACCGACCGTCACGTGCCGCTGACCGAGTCCCACGTGAAGCCCGTCCTGAAGCCCGGCTGGGAGTGGGACTACTTCCACGTCAACGCGATCTCGATCGACCCGGCCGACCAGAACCTCGTGATCTCGGGCCGCAACACCTGCGCCTGCTACAAGGTCAACCGCCGTACGGGGAAGGTGATGTGGCGGCTGGGCGGCAAGCACAGCGACTTCCAGATGGATCCCGGCACCCGCTTCACCTTTCAGCACGACGTCAACATCCATCCCGGCGGCGTGCTGACGCTGTTCGACAATGAGGGTGGACCGCCGCAGGAGGCCGCCGAGTCACGGGCTCTGGTGCTGTCGGTCGACGAGAAGCGCAGGCGCGTACGCCTCGAGCATGCCTTCCACCACAGCCCGCCGGTGTACTCGGACGCGCTCGGCAGCGTCCAGCCGCTGGGCCACGGCAAGTGGTTTGTCGGTTGGGGACGCTCCACCAACTTCACCGAATACGCCGGCACCGGCGAAGTCATGTTCGACGGGCACCTGAGCGCCGGGTCGAGCTCATACCGCGCTTTTCTGCGGTCATGGAGCGGGACCCCGACCGCACCGCCGGACGTCGCGGTGGCCCGGGCGGGGGCGGACGCGACCCTGTACGCCTCGTGGAATGGAGCCAGCGCCATGGCCCAGTGGATCGTGCTCGGAGGACCGAGCGCAACCCAGCTGGCGCCGCTCGGAATAGCGCCGATCGCCGGCTTTGAAACCGCGATCTCAGTGGCTTCGGCGCCGGCGTTCCTGGCAGTGTCAGCCGCGGATGCAAGCGGTCAGGTGCTCGCCACCTCGCGGGTCGTCACGGCCAGTTAGGGCCTCTCGCGAAAACACCGCACGCTGCGGCCTAAGACCCGTGGTGCGTCCGGTGCGGTGCATATCCTCGGATGCCCGATGAGTCAGTCATGCGCCCACCTTCACGTCCACTCCGAGTATTCGCTGCTCGACGGGGCGGCGAAGATCGACAAGCTCGCAGAGCGGGCGGCATCGTTCGGGCAACCAGCGCTCGCGCTCACCGACCACGGCGTGATGAACGGCTCCGTCGAGCTCTATCAGGCGTGCCAGAAGCACGGGATCAAGCCGATCCAGGGCTGTGAGGTCTACGTCACGGACGACCACACCAAGCGCGGCAAGCGTCACCACCTGACCCTGATCGCAGAGAACGCCGCCGGCTACCGCAACCTCGTGAAGCTCTGTTCCTCCGGGTTCCTGGAGGGACTTCAGCGCGGCAAGCCGACGGTCGACGCAGGACTGATGGAGAGGTACTCCGAGGGCGTGATCGCGCTGACCGGCTGTCTCGCCTCGCGCCTCTGCCAGGCGCTGGTCGACAGTCGCGACGGTGACGCGCGGGCGGCCGCGGATGAGCTGCTTCAGGTCTACGGGCACGAGAACGTGTATTTCGAGGTCCAGAAGAACGGCATCGCCGACCAGGACAAGGCGAACGAGGGCATCGTGCGGATCGCGCGTGAACTCGGCCGGCCACTGGTCGGCACCGGTGACGTGCACTACCTGGGTCGCGAGGATTACGACCATCACACCGCGCTGCTGTGCGTTCAGACCAAGTCGACGCTGGCGGCGCCGAAGCTGACGTTCGACACCAACGAGTTCTATCTGCGCTCCAGCGACGAGATGGGGGAAAAGTTCGCCGAGTGGCCCGAGGCGGTCGCGACCACACTCGAGATCGCCGAGCGCTGTGATGTCGAGATCGAGCTCGGCAAGCAGCTGATCCCTCGGTTCGAGTGCCCGGACGCGATGATCGAGCGTGATTACGTGCGCCAGCTGGTGATGGAAGGCCTCGCCTGGCGCTTCGGTAACCCGATCCCGGCTGAGGCGCTAGAGCGCGCCGAGTACGAGCTCGGAGTGATCGACCGCATGGGCTACAGCGGTTACTTCCTGATTGTGTGGGACTTCATCAAATACGCGCGGGACAACGGCATTCCGGTCGGCCCGGGCCGTGGCTCGGCCGCCGGCTCGTTGGTTGCCTACGCGCTGCGGATCACGGACCTCGACCCGCTGCGCTACGACCTGCTGTTCGAGCGCTTCCTCAATCCCGAGCGCGTCTCGATGCCGGATATCGACGTCGATTTCTCGGTGCGCGGCCGTGAGCAGGTGATCCAGTACGTGACCGACAAGTACGGCAAGGACTCGGTCGCGCAGATCATCACCTTCGGCAAGATGTTCCCGCGCGCAGCGACGCGCGACGCGGCACGAGTGCTCGGCTTCCCGTACGCGCTGGGCGACAAGCTCGCGAAGCTGATCCCCGACCCTGAGCAGGGACGCGCGCCGAAGTTCTCGGACTGCCTGGCGCCCGGCCAGCCGCTCGCCGCAGAGGTGCAGCGGGACTCAGAGGCACACCAGATCGTCGAGGTGGCGAAGGGCCTCGAGGGCATCGTCCGCAACGCCTCGATCCACGCGGCCGCCGTCGTGATCGCGCCGCAGCCACTGACCGACCTGGTCCCGGTGCAGCTCGCTGACACCAACAAGACCGACGAGAACGGCGACAAGATCTACCGCACGGTCACGCAGTTCTCGATGAAGCCCGTAGAGGCGATGGGCCTCTTGAAGATGGACTTCCTGGGACTGCGCAACCTCGACGTGATCGAGGACGCGCTCGACATCATCGAGCGCTCGACCGGCACGCGGCCCGACATGACCCTGTTGCCGCTCGACGACGAGAAGACGTACAAGATGCTGGCGCGCGGCGAGTCGATCGGCGTGTTCCAGTTTGAATCCGAGGGCTTCCGTGAGGCGCTGAAGCGGGTCAAGCCGACCGAATTCGATGACCTTGTCGCGCTCGGCGCGCTTTACCGCCCAGGCGCGATGGACTCGATCCCCGCGTACGCTCGCGGCAAGCACGACCCCGACACGATCGACTACCACGACGAGCGTCTCCGCTCGGTCCTGGAATCGACCAAGGGCGTGATCATCTACCAAGAGCAGGCGATGATCATCTCCCGCGAGCTGGCTGGCTTCAGTGGCGCCAAGGCGGACGACCTGCGCAAGGCGATCGGCAAGAAGAACCGCGAGGCGATGGCCAAGCTCAAGCCGGAGTTCGTCGAGGGCTGCCGCGCTTCGGGAACCAGTGAGAGCGTGATCGACTGGATCTGGACAACTAACGAGAAATCGGCGGACTATTCGTTCAACAAGTCCCACGCTGCTTGTTACGCGCTGATCTCCTACCGCACCGCCTGGCTGCGGGCCAACTACCCGGCCGAGTACATGGCGGCGCTGATCTCCTCGGTGATGGACACCAAGGACAAGGTGCCGTTCTTCGTAGCCCAGGCCGAGCAGATGGGGATCGAGATCCTGCCGCCGGATGTGAACCTGTCAGACCACCGGTTCATTGTTGTCGACGGCAACATCCGTTTCGGGCTCGATGCCGTCAAGGGCGTCGGCTTCGCCGCAGTGGAGGCGATCAAGGCCGCTCGCGCGGACGGCGACTTCACCGACATCTTCGACTTCTGCGAGCGGATCGACAACCGGGCTGTGAACAAGAAGGCGATCGAGGGACTGATCAAGTGCGGCGCCTTCGGCTCGACCGGCGCGACCCGCATGGGCATGCTTGCGGTCCTCGAGCAGGCGCAGGCCGCCGGCCAGAAGGCGCAGCAGGATGCGCAGATCGGTCAGGGCTCGATCTTCGACCTCGGCCTTGATCTGGGCATCGGCGGTGACGGCCGCGCCGCACGACCCAGCCACTCGCCGATCCCGACCAGCGAATTCGACCCGAACGAGTTGCTCGCGATGGAGAAGGAGTCGATCGGCCTCTTCATCTCTGCGCATCCGCTGAAGGCCCTGAGTGTCGCGATGTCGACCAAGACCAACGTCGATCTCGGCGGCGTGGCCGAGTGCAAGGACGGCGACCGAGTCACGCTCGGCGGCATGATCAGTCAGGTCAAGAAGCTCAAGACGAAGAAGGGCGACTGGATGGCATTCGCGACGCTCGAGGATCTGAACGGGTCGGTCGAGCTCGTGGTCTTCTCTGACGTGTTGGAGGAGGACCAGGTGCCGGGGACGCACGATCAGGCGAACATTAAGCAGGACTCGATCGTGCTGGTGAAGGGCAAGATCGATCACAAGGACGCCTCGCGCACATGCGTGGTGGTGTCGTCGGTCGATCGCTTCGATCCGAGCGACGAGGAGATCGCGCGCGCCGAGACCGAGGCTGCAAAGGTCGTCATTCCCGAGGCGCTGCAGATCCGGCTCGACGCGAGCGCCGTCCAGCCCGACGTGATCGACGACCTGCGCGACGTGCTGACGAACTTCCCCGGTGACTCCGAGGTCCTGGTCGAACTCTCCTGTGCGCGCGGTGCCCGCCGGGTGCGGCTCGGCTCCGACTTCCGCGTGCAGCGTACGGCCGGGCTCTACGCCGAGCTCTCGCAGCTGCTCGGCTCGGCGCTGCTGCCGGCTGAGGCTGCTGCCGCGCAGACGGTCGCCGCGTAGTCGCGGCGACGGTTGCGCGGCTGTGAGCCGCAATTGAGAGGATCTCTCTCTATGGGATTGCGCGTACTGGTGCTGTGCGCGGACATCGGTGAGGGGCATGTCACGGTCGCGCAGGCGCTGACCGCGAGCCTGCGCGACCACGAGCGGGTCGATGCCGTTGAGCTGCGGACCGACCTGACGGTGATGGGAGCCCGCATGGGCCGGTTCATGGACAACGGCTTTCGCACGCACATCGACGGGTCCGGATGGAGTTATGACCTTGCCTACAGGGTGTTCTTCGAACCCGAGCTGCCGCGCCGGGCGGGACAACTCGCGCTCGCCCTGCTTGGAGGCCGCGGGCTGCGCCGCACGATTGCCGACTTCAAAGCCGACGTGGTCGTCGCCGAGTACCCCGTGCTGAGCGCGGCACTCGGTGAGCTGCGGGCGCTCGGGCGGCTGCCGGTGCCGGTGTGCTCGTCGATCTCCGATCCGGCCGGGCTGTATTACTGGGCCCATCCGGGAGTCGACATGCACCTGCTGTCATGGCCGCAGTCACTGGCCGAGGCTGACCGGATCGCGGGACCGGGGAAGAGCACTGTCGTCCGGCCCGCGATCGATGCGCGTTACATGGAGCCGCTCGACCGGGCATCGGCACGTGCGGAGCTCGGCCTGCCGATGGACGTGCCGGTGGTTGTCGTCTCCGGCGGCGGATGGGGGATGGGCGACCTCGCCGGCGCGGCTGAGGTTGCGAGCGACTTGCTGACGGACGGACTGGTGGTGGCGCTCGCTGGTCGCAGCGAGGACGCGCACACGGCGCTCTCGGCCCGGTTTGCGCAGGACCGGGGCGTGCGGGTGCTGGGCTTCACCCGCCAGATGCCAGAGCTGCTGATGGCCGCTGACGCACTGATCCACACGACTGGGGGCACGACTGCGCTCGAGGCCCAAGTCGTCGGTTGTCCGCTGATCAACTTCGGCAGCAGCGTCGCGCACGTGCGTGCACACGCACGGGCGCTCGCGGAGCTCGGAATGGCGCGGTGGGCGCCGGACCGTCAGGCGCTGGAACCCGCGCTGCGTGCGACGCTGGCGGCAGGCAGGCGACAGCCAATGGTGGTGGACGGACTTCCGCGCGCCGCCGATGTGGTGGTCGGCGTGGCCGGGCGATGATCGTCTTCGGCATCCTGATCGCGTTCGCCGCCTCGGTTGCCAATGCGTTCGCGCTCGTCCTACAGGCGCAGGAGGCGCGAGGCACGTCCGAGAAGCGCGCGGCGCGCTTCTCGCTGCTGTGGGGATTAGCCAAGCGCCCACGCTGGCTCTTGGGGACGGCGCTGCTGGCACTCGGCTTGCCGCTCCAGATCCTGTCGCTGTCATTCGCGCCGCTGACGGTCGTGCAGCCGGTGCTCGCGACGTTCCAGCTGATCCTCGTGGCGATCTCGCGCTTCTACCTGCGCGAGCGGGTCGACTGGTCGGAGTGGGTGGGGGCACTGGCGGTCACCGCCGGCGTCGCGCTCGTGATCGTCGCCGCGCCTCACCGAACTGTGACGCAGCCCGCTCCGGGCCGCGTAGCCGTGCCGCTTGCACTGGTCGGGATCGCGGCGCTGGTCGCGTTCGCGATCGGCCGGCGGCAGCCGGTGCGGGGGCTCGTGCTCGCCCTCGGTGCCGGGTTCGGCTACGCCTGGGTCGACTTCACGGACAAGCTGGTCTCGAACGCGCTCTCAGACGGCAAGCTCTTGATCGCCCTGATCTGGCTGCTGGCAATCCTCGGCTTTGGCGCCATCGCCTTCCTCGAGGAGAACACCGCCCTGCAGCGCCGGCCGGCAGTGCAGGTGGCGCCGGTCATCGGTGCGATCCAGGAACCGCTGCCGGTCTTGATGGCGCTCGCCGGCGGCGTCGAAGCCTGGGCCGGCGGCATCGCGCGCCTGGCTGGGCTCGCCGGCGGTCTGGCGCTCGCCGGTCTCGGTGCTTCGATCCTGGCTCACTCACCGGCAGCGTCGCGAGTCGGCACGGCTGACGGCTGAGCCGCCGCGCACGACACGCTCGCACTACTCGGTCTGCTGGCCGTGGGTGGGGCTGGGCGTGACCCACGGCTTGTGCCAGCCGCCATATCCGTTCAAGAGCTTCTCGCCCTCGGCCGGACCCCATGAGCCCGGGGCGTAGCGGATCACGGGCGGTGGCTTATCGAGCAGCGGCTGCACCACCCGCCAGCTCTCCTCGACGCTGTCCTGGCGCGTGAACGCCGTCGCGTCGCCGACGAGCGCAGCGTGCAGTAGGACCTCGTACGGGGTGGCGTCCTCGCCGCCCTCCCTGGCGAACTCCATGTCAAGGTGGATGTCGGAGGCACCCTTGCGGTCGGCGCGCCGGGCGTCGAGGATCATCTGGATGCCGGTGCTTGGATCGATCTGGATGACGATCTGATTCGGTTCCGGCCGGCGGCTGCTGGTTGGGATGAACGCGAGTTTGGGGGGGTGCCTGAAAACGAGCCGCACCTCGGTGTGCTTGCTCGGCATACGCTTGCCGGTGCGGACGAAGAACGGCACGCCGGCCCAGCGCCAGTTGTCGATCTCGAGCCTGAGCGCCGCGTAGGTCTCGGTCTGCGAATCCGCAGCGACTCCCGCGATGTCTCGGTACCCGTCGTACTGTCCGCGCACGTAGCGAGCCGGGTCGGCATCGTGCATCGACCGCAGCACCGCGTACTTCGCAGCCTTCAGGGTATCGGCGTCACCGCCCGCCGGCGGTTCCATCGCGACGGCGGCGATCACCTGCAGCAGGTGGTTGACGACAACGTCGCGCAGCGCGCCGACCGGGTCGTAGAAGTGGCCGCGATCCTCGACGCCGACCGACTCGGACATCGTCACCTGCACGGAGGCGACGTAGTGGCGGTTCCAGACGGGCTCGATCGTCGTGTTGGCGAACCGCAGGTAGAGGATCTCCTGCAACCCCATCTTCCCAAGGAAGTGGTCGATCCGATACAGCTGCGACTCGTCGAGGTACTGGTGCAGCTCGGTGGCAAGCTCGCGGGCGGAGGCGAGGTCGTGACCGAACGGCTTCTCGACCACCACACGGTTACCGGAGCCGAGCAGCCCGGCCTCGTGCACACCTGCGACCACCCGCCCAAACAGCGACGGCGGAACCTCCAGATAGAAAACCTGGTTGTGCCGGTCGCCGAGCGCATCCTTGACGCGCGTGTAGGTCCCAGCGTCGCCGAAGTCACCGCTGACGTACTTGAGTCGCGCGGCGAAGCGAGAAAAGACTGCTTCGTCGAGCTGCTCGCCGCTGTCCTCGATCGATTCGCGCGCACGCTCGACCAGCTGATCGACCTGCCAATCATCGGCTGCGACGCCGACCACCGGGACCTTGAGCAGCTTGCGACGCTCCAACCGGTAGAGCGACCTGAACGTCATCTTTCGGGCCAGGTCACCGGTGATCCCGAAGATCACAAGCGCGTCGGCTTCGTGCTCCGAGGTCACGTGGGGAACCCTACCCGTTCTTGGTGCCTGTCCGCGTCGCCTGTCCGCGCTCGCGAAGTTCGCGGGCGAGCGCGATGTCCTTGGGAGCCACGGCCCCATCGGCGGTTCCTGTCTCCAGGACGACCGGAAGATCCTGGAACCGAGGCTCCGAGAGGAACACCGCGAGCCCATCCTTGCCGATCTCGCCCTCGCCGGGGGCCGCGTGGCGGTCGCGGTTGGAGCCGAGCGGCGTCAGCGAGTCGTTGACGTGGATCGAGTGCAGGCGCTCGAGCCCGACGGTGCGATCGCACTCGGCCAGGGTGTCGTTGAGACCCTCGACGGTACGGATGTCGTAGCCCGACGCGAACAGGTGACAGGAGTCGAGGCACACGCCGAGGCGTCGGTGCGCATCGGCAGCGTCGATCAGCGCCGCCAGCTCCTCAAAGGAGCGGCCGAGCGTGCCGCCCGCTCCGGCGGTGTCCTCGAGGTGCAGCGCGCATTGATCTGTCTCAGCCAGGGCTTCGGCGATCACCTCGCCGGCGCGCGTGATCGCCTCGCCGACGTGCCCGGTCTTGGCGGAGCCGGGGTGCAGCACGACGCCGCTGGCGCCGATCGCATCCCCGACCCGCAGCGAGTGCGTCAGCGACGCCAGTGACTTCTGCCTGATGTCCGGATCGTCAGATGCGCAATTGATCAGGTACACGGCGTGGATCAGCACGCCGCCGATCGCGCTGGCATCGCGGGCCTCGCGGAAGCGGGTGAAGTCGTCCTCCCCGTAGTTGGTCGGGCGCCACATCCGCGGCGACTGGTTGAAGATCTGGATCGACTCCGCGCCGAGCTCACTTCCACGCTCGATCGCCTTGTAAAGACCGCCTGCGGGCGACACATGTGCGCCTATGAGCACCGGACGCGTCCTCCTCGGATCAGGGTGTCTAGCATGGGCCTCCGGTTGATCATGAGAGTTCGATTTGCACCATCGCCGACCGGCGCACTGCACATCGGCGGCGCCCGTGCCGCCCTTTACAACTGGCTGCTCGCACATGGGCCAGGCGAGGAGGACGGCACCGGCGCGGGCGGGCGCGGTTCATTCGTGCTGCGGATCGAAGATACCGACCGCGAGCGATCCACTGAGGAGAACGTCGCTCAGATCCTCGACGCCCTCACCTGGCTCGGACTCGACTGGGACGAAGGTCCGATCTCCCAGGTCGGCAACACGCCGCAGCACCAGGAGGCGCTCGCGCAGCTGCTGAACGAGGGCCATGCCTACCACTCGAACGCGACCGCCGACGACGTCAGGGCCTACAAGGAGAAGCACGGTGCCGATCGTGGCTTTCGAGGACAGCCGGAGTCGGGGGGCGCCGTGCGCCTGCACGTGCCCGACGACGGGCACACGTCCTTTGACGACCTCGTCCGCGGTGAGGTCAGCTTCCCCAACGCCAGCATGGACGACCCGGTGATCGCCCGGGCAGACGGTTCTGTGCTCTACAACTTCGCGGTCGCGATCGACGACCTCGACGCGCAGATCACGCATGTCGTCCGCGGCGAGGACCACGTCTCCAACACGCCAAAGCAGCTACTGGTATTCGAGGCGCTCGGGGCGACGCCGCCCAAGTACGCACACCTGCCGCTGCTGCACGGTCCTGACGGCAAGAAGCTGTCCAAGCGCCACGGCGCGGCCTCGGTCCAGGAGTTGCGTGACGCCGGCTATCTACCGGAGGCCGTGAACAACTACATCGCGCTGCTCGGCACCGGTTTCGCAGCCGACGAGGAGTTCTTCACCATGGACGAGATGGCGCAGCGGTTCCGGCTGGACCGCGTGTCGAAGAGCCCGGCGGTGTTCGACGAGCAGAAGCTGCGGCACATGAACGGCCAGCATTTGCGCGCGCTGGGCGTGGATGAGCTGACCGATCGGCTCGAGCGCTTCACGGGCCGCGCGGGGCTCCGCGGCGCGGTCGAGATCTCGCGCGAGAAGATCCAGACGCTGGCTGATTTCTGGCCACTCGCCGGCTTCTTGTTCGACGGCCCGGCCGAGGACCCAAAGGCCTTTGCCAAGGTGATCGGAGCGAACGGCGGACGTGAGACGCTCGCCGAGGCTCGCGCGGCGATCGCAGGCGCTGACCCGTTCACGGTCGAGACGATCGAAGCGGCGTTGCGGGAGGTCGTCGACCGTGAAGGCCTCAAGCCCGGACAGGTGTTCCAGCCGGTCCGTGTGGCAATTGCCGGTACAACGGTCTCGCCTGGCATCTTCGAGAGCGTCGCCTTGCTCGGCAAAGATCGAACAATCGAACTGATTGATCAAGCTCTGGCCAAGTGATCAGCCGGGCTGTTGCTAAATAAGTATCGAACATCTGCCGATACTAGGCCAGCGGCCGTCTGGCCGCCTAGTCCTTATCGAGCACAAAACCCGAGCAAGTGGCCACAATCGCGTCCACCTCAGCACGTCCAACCGATCCATACGCCTCGCGCGAGCGGCACCATAACGAGGGGCAGGGACGCCGGCTCACGGCCGCGTTCGAGGCTCTCGAAGCGTTTCCCGTGCTCGCAGAGTCGCGGAACCGAATCCTGCGCCTCTTCGAGAACGGCGAGCCGCCGACGAGTGAGCTGATCAACGCGATCGAGGGGGACCTCGCTCTTGCGATCGCTGTGATGCGACTTGCCAACCAGGTCGACGGCTCGACCCGCGGCCGCGTCGACACCGCCGTCCAGGCGGTTGAAGTGCTCTCACCCCGCACGGTGCTGTCGATCGCCACGCGTGCGCGCACCTATGACTTCTTCGAGCGCACCGCCGTCTGGCAGAACATCCCGGAGCGCTTCCGCCTGCACGGCGTCGCCACGCAGCGGGCGGCCGAGCGGATCGCCGTTGAGATCGACTACGAGGCTCGAGATCGGCTGATGGTCACGGCCATGCTGCACGACCTCGGCAAGCTGGTGCTTGTGCACGCCTACCCGGGCTATCCGCAGCAGGTGCACGGCGACGCACGGACGCCGGAGGAGCGGATCCAGCGCGAGCGGCGCGAACTGGGCGTCGACCACGCACTCGTTGGTGGCGTGATCGCGCGGCGCTGGGGCTTTCCGGGCGTCATCGCCCAGGTGATCGAGACTCACCATGCGGGCGACGCGGAGGGAGAGCAGGCGATCATCCGCTTGGCGGACATGCTCGCCCACTACCTGCTCGGCGCCTCGGTGACGCCGTCGGAGATGCTCAACGTCTCGCGCTCGATCAACCTCAAGGGCCCGCAGTTGCGGCAGATCATGTATGACCTGCCGCTGTCGACCGGTGCCAATCGCCCGCGGCAGGTGGACCCCTGCCCGATGTCCGCGCGCGAGGTCGACGTGCTCAAGCGCTTGGCCAAGGGCATGGTCTACAAGCAGATCGCGTCCGAGCTCGGGCTTTCGACCAGCACTGTGCGCACGCACCTCCACAACGTCTACGGCAAGCTGGGTGCGATGGATCGTGCACAGGCGGTTCTGATCGCGACTGAACGCGGCTGGATCTAGTCCTGCCGCTTCGCGATCCGAATTAGCCTACAAAGCCGTAGTCTGTGCACGGACAGGCCGATGCTCTCGATCACCAGCAAATCCCCGTACGCCGTGCGCGCTCTGGTGGAGCTCCATCGGCTCGGTGACACGGACCCGGTACCGATCGGTGAACTCGCCAGACGCGGCGACATACCGGCGCAGTTCCTGGAGCAGCTGTTCGCGACGCTGCGACGTGCCGGCATGCTGAAGTCGCAGCGTGGCGTCAAGGGCGGCTACAGCTTTGCCAAGCCCGCCCCGCAGATCTCCGTGCTCGAGGTCGTCGAGCAGCTCGACGGGCCGCTCGGCTCGGAGGCGACCGGCGTCTTCGCCGAGGCTGCGCAGGCCGCGCGGACCGTGTTGCACGAGCACTCGATCGCCGACGTCGCCGAGGCCGAGGCCCGGGCTGCCGGCACGACGATGTATTTCATCTAGTGTCTGCCCTCGCGACTACGCCTAGCCACTAACTCGGTAGAGTTAGTCAGGAATGGGGTCAATTCCGACGAATATCGCGGCGTACGTCGGCAAGACGCCCGTAATCCAGCTGACGCGGCTGCTCCCCGACAACCCTGACGCGCAGCTGTTCGCGAAGGTCGAGTCGTTCAACCCGGGAGGCAGCGTCAAGGACCGCATCGGGATGGCGATGATCGAGGCGGCCGAGCGTGACGGCCTGATCGAGCCGGGGCGCACGACGATTGTCGAGGCGACCAGCGGCAACACCGGGATCGCGCTCGCCTTCGTCTGTGCCGCCAAGGGCTATGACCTGGTGCTCACGCTGCCACAGGGCATGAGCCGCGAGCGCGAGCGCCTACTGGCGCTCTACGGCGCGCGCTTCGAGATCACCGAGTCGCTCGGTGGCATGCAGGAAGCGGTGGCGGCAGCCCAGAGCATGGCGGCAAGAGACGACGTGTTCCTGCCCGACCAGTTCTCCAACCCCGCCAACCCCGAGGCGCACCGGCGCACCACCGGCCCCGAGCTCTGGGAGGCACTCGACGGGGAGATCGACGTGTTCGTCGCCGGCGTCGGCACCGGCGGCACGATCACCGGTGTTGGGGAGTACTTGAAAGAGCGCAACCCAGAGCTGCGCATCGTCGCTGTCGAGCCGGCCAACTCGGCTGTGCTGACCGGTCGGCGCGCGGGACCGCACCGCATCCAAGGGATCGGCGCCGGCTTCGTGCCGAAGATCCTGAACCGCGAGATCATCGACGAGGTCCTGACGATCAGCGACGACGGCGCAGTTGCCGTCGCGCAGCGGCTTGCCGCGCGCGAGGGCGTGCTCGCGGGCATCTCAGCTGGGGCGGCCGTCGCCGCGGCGCTCCAGGTGGCGGCACGACCTGAGTTCGCGCGGGCGCGGATCGCGACGATCCTTCCGGACTCCGGCGAGCGCTACGTATCGCTCCCGTGGTTCGCGCCGTCGGGCAACGGAAATCGCTGACGGCTAGCCTTGGCATATGCGGGCTAGAGGTGTGATCGGCGCCATGATCGCGGAGATCCGGCGCGACGTCACAGCCGCACAGAGCCGCGACCCGGCAGCTGCAGGGGTTGGCACGCTTGAGATCCTGCTGGTCTGGCCCGGTCTGCAAGCACTGCTCGCGCACCGTGTCGCAAACCTGCTGTTCCGCGCCGGCGTGCCGCTACTACCGCGGTTACTTGCCACGATCGCACGCTCGGTCACAGGCATCGAGATCCATCCGGCGGCGGAGATCGGGCCCGGTCTGTTCGTCGACCATGGGATGGGGGTCGTGATCGGCGAGACCGCCAAGGTCGGCGCGGACGTCACGATCTACCAAGGCGTCACGCTCGGCGGAACCGGCTTCGCCACTGGCAAGCGCCACCCGACCGTCGAGGACTCCGTCACGATCGGCTCGGGTGCCAAGTTGCTGGGACCGATCGTGGTCGGACACGGCGCCAAGATCGGAGCCAACACAGTCGTCATCCACGATGTACCGCCCAACTCCACGGTCGTCGGGATCCCCGGGCATCCGGTCAGGATCGAGGGTCGTCGGCCGGAGGGGCCCGACGCCGACTGGGTGCACCTACCCGATCCGATCGCCGACGCGATCAAGGGCCTGGCGCGACGGATCGAGGCGCTCGAGCGGCAGCCGTCGGCGGGTGAGGACCCGGATGGCGCTCAGCGCGAAGCAGAAGGCCGGCTGAGCAAGCCGGCCGAGACGAACGGTGTGCCCGACGCCGGCAGCACCGTGCGCAGCCCAAATCCAGCTGGTGGATAGGGCTGGCACCGCCAGCTACCGCTCGGCGTCGAAGTCTGCGGCAGCCTCCTCGTAGGCCGAGGTTGGGCCAGCGGCGTCCGTGAAGTTCTCGCGGCTGCGCACGAGGTACAGCGGGCGGCCCTTGACCTCGTCGAAGATGCGGCCGACGTATTCGCCGATCAGGCCGATCGTGATCAGCTGGATCCCTCCCAGCAGCAGCATCGTGATCTCGACCGTGCTGAAGCCGTGCAGGTAGTGGCCCGTGATCTTGAGCACGATCACGACCGGGACCGCGAGGAACGCGATCGAGGAGATCAAGAAGCCGAGCAGCGTCGCGAGTTGGAGCGGGCGGTAGGAGAAGGCGGTAATCGCATCGAGCGAGAAGCGCACCATGCGGTGGAGCGTGAACTTCGTCTCGCCGGCGTAGCGCGCGTCGCGGTCGTACGCCACCGAGTCCTGGGTGAAGCCGACCCAGATGCTCATCCCGCGCAGGAAGCGCGAGCGTTCACGCATCGACATCAGCGCATCGAGCGCATGGCGGTCGAGCAGCCGGAAGTCGCCGGTGTTGTCCTTCAGGTTGACGGACGTCAGTCCGTGAAACAGCCTGTAGAACCAATGGGCGGTCCCGAGCTTGAAGCGGGATTCCCCAGCGCGGCGCCGGCGGACGGCGTAGACCACGTCGGCCCCGGCGCGCCAGCGATCGAGCAGCTGCGGAATCACGCCCGGCGGATCCTGCAGGTCTGAGTCGAGCGTCACGGCGACGTTGCCCGAGGCGCTGTCGAGGCCGGCGGTGATGGCCGCCTGGTGGCCGAAGTTGCGCGACAGCAACACGAGCTTGATCCGGTCATCCGCAGCTGCCAGGCGCACGAGCTTCGCCTGGGTTCCGTCGGTTGAGCCGTCGTCGACCATGATCAGTTCGTAGGGGAGACCGGACAGCGCCTGGGCCACGGTCTCGCAGAAGCGCTCGATCGACGCCTCCTCCTCGTAGACGGGCGCTACGACGCTGAGCAGCGCTAGTTCCCTGCCGACGCTCACGGCGCCATCGTACGGGGCTGCGCGGCCGCGGTCGGCGGCGGCTCAGTGGTTCAGGAAGTGGAGCCCGTTCGGAAACATCTCGGCGATCATCATCGCGCCGGCGACGAGGGTCATGAACATCGCCGCCCGCCACAACCGGCGGCTCGTGCCAAGCGCGACCAGCGGCAGCATCCAGGCGACGTACCAGGGCAGCATCGCCCAAGCGGTGACGAGGACCACGAACGTCGCCCATGCCGCGCCGTCTATCCAATCCATCTTGCCCTGCCAGACCAGCCACAGCAGCCACAGCACGCTTCCGACGAGCAGGACATCGACGAACAGGCGCATACCACCGGTCACCTTCATCTGCACAACGGCGAACAGGAAGCCGGGGATGCTCTGCCAGGCCCCCTGGTCCTGAACGTTCTGGAGCGTGCTCGGCATGTGCAGGATGCCCGTGCCGAAGACTGCCGCGCTCGCGCCGGCGATCACGACGGCGACCGCAGCGCCGCCGATCACGATCCCACGCCTGCGTTTTGGCGCGTCGAGCTTCACGCCGGACAGCAGCGCGAACGGGAAGACCACGCCGCCGGTCAGCTTGATTGCGGCGCCGGCGGAGATCAGCGCCCCGGCGGCCCGCTCGCGGTGGTTGAGGACCGCGTAAACGCCCCAGGTTGTAAGCAGCAGCATCAGCAGGTCGTTGTGACCGCCGCCGACCCCGTAGAGGGTTACCAGCGGGTTGAGGCCGAACAGCGCGACGCTGCGGACGGGGTTGAGCCCGCGGAGCTTGGCCGCCTTCCAGAGCAGGTAGAGCGTGCCACCGCTGGCAAACGCGGCGATCAGCTTGAAGGCGAACTCGCTGGCGGAGATCGATACGGACGCGAAGGCGCCGCTGATCAATGTGAACAGTGGGCCGTAGACACTGGGGGTGTCGATCCACTTGGCGCCGATGTAGTTGTACACCGGGTCCATCTGGATCGCGTACGGCCCGTGGAGATACGGGTTCGTGTGGTACAGCGCGAGCATCCGCCCGTACGCTTGGTAGCTGAACACGTCGGTGGAGAACAGCGGCGGCCCGATCAGCACGATCACGTTGAGCGCGAGCACCGCCCAGATCACGGTTCTCAAGGAGATCTGCTCGACCCACTTCATCGTCAGCAGGTAGCTGCTGAACAGCATGACGATCACGGCCACGACCGCGGGCGCGCCGAGCGTGAAGCCGATGTACTTGAACGGGCCGGCCATCGGCGTCGCCGTGACCGGCTGAATCGACTCCGGCACCAGCAGGTTCGTGTGCGTGCCCGCGACACATAGCACCAGGCCGAGGATCGGGACCGCGGCAAGCGCCAGGTGCGCGCGCCACGCGAGCGGACGCGCGACGCTCAGCGAGCGCGAGGACTCGGCGACCGTGGCCGGGGTTGTGAGGTCGAAGGCGCCGCTCTGCGGCGTCGCGCCGAGAGGTGCTTCGACGCTCATGCCAGGATGATGCCCGCTGGTCCGGCGTTGGCGTCCGTAGGTATCACGACCGTGTCAGTTGACGTGTTTGCGACCGCCGTAGGCTCGGCACGAGCCGCATCGCCTCCAGTGCGATCTTGCCCGACATCTTGCTGGCGCCGGCAGTTCGGTCTACGAACGTGATCGGTACCTCGATCACCTGGAAGCCGGCGCGGACAGCACGGTAGGTGACCTCGATCTGGAAGACGTATCCGTCGGCGCGGAGGCTGTTCAGGTCGATCGTCTCCAGCACCGAGCGGCGGATGCACTTGAAGCCGCCGGTGAGGTCGCGGACGTGAACGCCCAGAACCGTGCGTGCGTAGAGGCTGCCGCCCCGACTGATCACCTTGCGCATGATCCCCCAATTGCGAACCGCTCCGCCGGGAACATATCGGGATCCGAGCACCACGTCGGCATCTTCTGCGCCTGCAAGCAGCGCGCCCAGGTACTTGGGGTCGTGGGAGAAGTCGGCGTCCATCTCGATCACCAGTTCGGCTCCGCGCGCGAGCGCGTGCTCGAAGCCAGAGATGTAGGCGCGGCCCAGGCCGTCCTTGCTCCTGCGGTGCATGACCTCGACGCTGTCGAGCTCCACGGCAAGCTGATCAGCGAGCTTGCCCGTGCCGTCGGGAGAGTTGTCATCGACGACCAGAACCCGGTACTCACCGGGAGCCAGCTTGGTCATCTCCTCGGTTACCGCGTGAATGATCGGACCGATGTTCTCGGCCTCGTTATAGGTCGGCATGACCAGCCAGATGCGTGCACTCATTGTGGCCAGCGTAATGGGAAACCTGATGCGCTGCTTAGCGGATGACTGCTTTTCTAAGCAGCGAATTAACGGCGTATGGGACGGTACCCAAGACGCACGGTAGTACCCGTACGCTGGGATCTACCCCGCTTAGCGGCGGACGTAAGCGACGCGGCCCCAGCTCGGCTCTGGCGCGAGCTCAATCGGCTCGCCGCCGCGGTCAGGCTGGATATACACGAAGGCGCCGGTGTCGTCGTCGAAAAGGACGTCCAGCTCGCCTTCCTTGACCCGCTGGTCGAGCCAGGCGCTGCGGAAGATCAGGCGCCGCAGCCAATGTACGAGCGAGCGATCCGACGGGCCGACCAGTTCGGGCCAGCACTCGTTCACGTGCTCCCCGAGCGCAGACGCGGGATCTGTAACCTCGCCGTTGACCACGAGGTTGATCAGGTCTTCGGCCTCGTCCTCCGCGATCGCGTCGCCGATGAAGCCGAGGCGCCGGGCGGCCTGCTCACACCGTTCACTGAAATCGCGCTCGTTGAAAGTGAAGCGGAGGTCTCCGTACTCGAGGACAAAGTCTTCACCGGAGGAGTAGTTGCCGCGTCGGTACATGCCGTCGGCATCTTATTTGGGACTCCTGCCGGGGCGCAGCTGCTGAACGTGATGTTGCAGGGAACCGCGGTATTTGCGGTTTTCCGGTGTGGTCCAGAATCGGGTGGAGGGTTAATCGGATCCCGCTCGCGCCTCTATTGGCTGATGACTTGGAGCGACACCACCGACACCATCCTCGTTGTCAGCGCCGACCGCGCCGCCCGCACGTTTCTGGCAGACAACCTCACCGCCGATGGCTATGAGGTGATGGAGTCGGGTTCGGTCGAGAGCGCGCGACGGCTGCTCGTCCAATCGTTCGTGGACCTCGCGGTGGTCGACCGTGAGCTGCCGGATGCGGACGGGCTCGAGCTGCTGCGGTTCGTACGCGAGGCCGGTGCAGTCGCGCCACGCGTCGACACAGACCTGCCGGTGATCCTCACCTCGGCGGATGCCTCGCCACTCGATCGTGTCCGCGGGCTGGAGCGGGGGTGTGACGATTACCTCAGCCGCCCGTACGCATACACCGAGCTGCGTGCGCGGGTCGGAGCGCTGCTTCGACGTCGCCAGCGCCTCGTCACAGCATCGCGCATGCGGGTCGGCTCACTCGAGATCGATGCGCTCGCGCGCCAAGCCTGGATCGACGGCCGGTCGCTCACGCTCTCCGGCAAGGAGTTCAGTCTCCTGCGCACGCTCGCGCGGGAGCCGGGGCGCGTATTTAAGCGCGACGAGTTGATGGCGACCATCTGGGGCTGGAGCGAGGGCGGCCGCACCGCCCAGCGCACCCGCACGCTCGACTCGCACGCGTCGCGGCTACGCCGCAAGCTCTCCGCGCGGGGCGCGAACTACGTCATCAACGTATGGGGTGTTGGATATCGCCTTGTTGATGTCGTCGCGCCCGAGCCGGTAGAGGCCGAGCAGCTCGTCGCCTGACGGGCGCCGCGTCCCACTTTCCACCACCGAGCCAGAAACCCCGCCGAGCTGGCCGCCCGGAGGTGAAATGCCGTTACCGCGGGCCGATCTGGCATGCCACACACGCCCGCGCGTGGGGCGAAGGTGCGCGTGCATGCCCCCAAGTGGGACCCCGGTGGGACAGGGGTGGTGTTTCAGGTTGCAAAGTGGGAGAAGGTGGTATATCGTGGGCGACGCATGCAGGGACCCGGGTGGCAGGGCTCCTCCCACCCAGCCACCCGGGTTTCATCTTCGGCCAGACGCATGAGAACCCTTGATCTTTCGCGGAACCTTCGAACACGCGCTCGACGCGAAATACCGGCTCACCGTGCCGGCGAAGTTCCGCGCCGGTTTGGCCGGTCGTCTCGTGCTGGCGATCACGCCGCCGACCGAGGAGAGCAACGCTCGCTCACTCTCGATTTGGCCGGCCGATGCCTTCGACGAGTTCGCGGAGTTGGCGCTGAAGAGTCTGCATCCACTGTCCCCGCGCGCCGAGGTGCTGCGCAACGCGCTCTACGCGAACTCCTGGGACACGGAGCTCGATTCGGCCAACCGGCTGATGATTCCGCAGCCGGCACGGGACTTCGTAGGACTGGGCAAGGACGTCGTGATCACCGGCGCGGGCAACAGCCTGCAGGTCTGGGATCGCGGGGCCTATGCGGCGTACAACGCGGGCATTCTCGCCCGCTTCCCCGAGATTGCGGCGAGCTTTGACCACACTGATTGACATGACTACTCCGCACGTGCCGGTTCTGGCAGGCGAGCTGATCGAGTTCCTCGATCCGGCGCCTGGTGCCGTAGCCGTCGATTGCACCGTCGGCGGCGCCGGGCACGCCCGCCTCGTTGCCGAGCGCATCGGCGCCGGCGGCACGCTGATCGGCATCGACCGCGACCCTGTCGCGGAGGAGCGCTTCGCCGAGCTGGCCGCCGACGTCTCCTGCGAGACCCGCTTCATCCGCGCCGACTTCGTTACCGGGCTGCAGCAGCTGGATGACGAGGGCGTCGGAGCAGACCTCGTCTACATGGACCTCGGTATGTCCTCGATGCAGGTGGACACGTGGGAGCGTGGCTTCTCGTACTCATACGACGCGCCGCTCGACATGCGGATGGATCCGTCGCAGGAGATGACCGCGGCCACCGTCGTCAATACCTGGGACGAGCGCCGCCTGACCCACCTGCTCCGCAACTACGGCGAGGAGCGCTTCGCCAGCCAGATCGCCCGCGCGATCGGCCGCGCCCGCGCTCGCGCCGAGCTCGAGACCACGCAGGACCTCGTCGACGTGATCAAAGCAGCTGTCCCGATACCGGCACAGTTCGCGGGCGGACATCCGGCCAAGCGCACCTTCCAGGCGCTCCGCATCGCCGTCAACGACGAGCTCACCCAGATTGACGAGGCGCTGCCGCTCGCATGGGAGCTGCTGGTTCCCGGCGGCCGCCTCGGGGCGATCTCTTTCCACTCGCTCGAGGACCGGCGCGTGAAGCGCTTCCTGGCCGAGAAGGCGCGCGGCTGCATCTGCCCGCCTGACCTCCCGATCTGCGTCTGCGGACACGATCCTGAGGCCGAGGTCCTTACCCGCCGCGCGATTGCGCCGACCGCCGGCGAGATCGCATCAAACCCACGATCGAAGTCCGCGCATCTGCGCGTTGCACGGAAGCTCTGACAGCGAGGTAACGACTGATGCCACCACCCGCAGCAACTGTCGCCGGGCGCCGCACCACCCGTCCGACGCACGCGCCCAAGGCGGCGCGCCGCGTTTCGGGTCCAGTATCGCGCCCCGAGACCCGTCCAGTATCGCGCCCCGAGACCCGTCCACCCGCACGTCCGTCCGTCCGTCCGTCTGCTCGCGCCGCGGCCGCTGTCGCGACGCTCGAGAGCACCCTTGCTCCGGCGCCGACACGCACCCGGCGCGAAGCTCCGCGCCACCGTGAGACTCCGAGTCGCCGCCGCGAGACACCGGCGCTGCGACGCGAGGCCCCAGCGTGGCGCCGCGAGCGCGTACGCGAGCTGCCCCGGATCGACAAGATCATTCGCGGCCGCGCCTGGATTCCGGTCCTCGGCGTGATCCTCGTGGCGATCGTCGGCCTGCGCGTCGAGGTGCTCAAGCTCGGCTCCAGCGTCGGTCGCCAGCTTCAGCAGGCGACGACGCTCCAGAGCAGCAACGCGGTGCTGCGCTCGCAGGTCTCGAAGCTCTCCGGCAACCAGCGGATCGAGCAGCTGGCGCAGACGTACGGGATGGTCATGCCGGGCCCGATGGACATCCACTTCGTCAAGGCGTCGTCCGCGAGCCACCTCGGAGCGACAATCAAGGGAATCCAGGAACCTGATCGCTCTGACTTCCTGAGCAGCGTCGCAAGCGAGCGTCAGGCCGACGGCGATAGCACAATCGCGGCGGCTGAGAGCAGTGCCGTCGGCGTGCTTGCGACCGGTGTCAGCGGGAGCACCGACGCGGCGGTATCCGACGGCGCCACGAGCACGAGTGACAGCTCGACGCCTTCGTATTCGACCTCAGATTCGACCTCCTCATCGACCGAGACGGAGGACACGGGCGCGACCGGCGGGACGTCTGCCGACGGAACCACGTCGGGCGCCGACGTTCCCTCTGACGATGCGTCCTCGGGGACGACGTCCGCGTCCGACGACACGGCATCGAGTACGTCGAGCGACACCGCCACGGCCACAGATACCGGCAGTGGCGATTCGGTAAGCAGCACGTCAGAGACGACCCCGCCAGCCGGTCCGGCCACCGGTGGCGCCTCGCTCGCCGGGTAGCTGCGATGTCGGCCAGTGCTCCCCGCCGAACCGTCGATGTCATCGATCGGCGCGTCGGGGTGCTGTTCGGAGTGTTCGTACTGCTGCTGCTGGTTGCGGTCGCGCGGTCCGGCTACCTGGGGCTGTTCCGCGGGAGCGCGCTGCGCCAGGCGGCCAACGACCAGCAGGTCCAGACGACCCCGATCCCTGCCGTGCGCGGCGAGATCACCGATCGCGACGGGGTCGTGCTGGCGCTGAGCGAACCTGCCGACGAGATCATCGCCGACCCGTTGCTGATCGATCGGACTTACAAGGATCCGCAGGCGAAGGCCGCACAGCTCGCGCCGCTGCTTGGCATGACGAAGGTCGCTGCGATCGCGGGGATGACAAAGCCTGGGACCGGATACGTGAAGCTGTCCGGCAACGTTTCGGCGACTGACGCGACAAAGATCATGGCGCTGAACGTCAATGGCATCTCTGAGGTGCCGACTGAGCACCAGGCCTATCCACGCGGAACCGAGGCGGGTCAGCTGATTGGCTGGACCGGCAGTGGTGGTGGCGAGGGACTCGAGTACCTGTTCAACCGGCAGCTCGAGGGCGTGAGCGGCACGCGACGCAGCGTGATCGACGCCCAGGGCAAGGCGATCTCGATCCAGACCGCCAAGACGATGGTGCCCGGCAAGAGCCTCAAGCTGACGATCTCGTCGCCGCTGCAGTCGGAGGTCGAGCAGGTGCTGGCCGGCGTCGGCCAGCAGTACAAGCCGCAGGGCGCGACCGCGATCGTCACCGACCCGCAGACCGACCAGATCCTGGCGCTCGCGAACTGGCCCTCCGTGAACCCGAACAGCGTGCCCGCGTCGGCGCTCGCCGAGGTCGACGGGCACGTGCCGGCGGCGGAGGACCAGGCAGTTGACATGTCGTATGAGCCCGGTTCGACCTTCAAAGCGATCACCGTTGCCGGCGCGCTTCAGGACGGCAAGGTGACGCCGTACACGACCTTCGACGTTCCGCCCTATCTCGAGTCCTACGGCAACAAGATCAGCGACGCCGAGCCGCACGGCTACGAGACCCTGAGCGTTGGCCAGATCCTCCAGGTATCGAGCAACATCGGCGCGGATCTGATCGGCCAGAAGATGGGCGCCAAGAGCTTCGCTTCCTGGGTTGATCGCTTCGGCTTTGGAAAGCCAACCGGTGTTGCGCTGCCGGGCGAGCAACGCGGCATCGTCCTGCCGGAGAGCCAGTACTCAGGGTTGTCGATGTTCAACCTCCCGTTCGGGCAGGGCGAGGAGGTGACGCCGATGCAGATGGTCCAGGCCTACGACGCGATCGCCGATGGCGGCGTCCTGCGGACCCCGCAGATCATCGACGCTATTGGCAGCAAGAAGGTGACCGAGCCCACGGGCAAGCGCATCATCTCGGCTCACGTCGCCTCGGAGTTGCGCAACATGCTGCGCGGCGTGCTCGCAGACGGAGGAACCGCCTCAGGCGCAGCGATCCCGGGCTACGACCTGGCCGGAAAGACGGGTACCGCCAACGTCGTGGTCAAGGGCAAATACTCGGACAGCGACTACGTCGCCTCGTTCATCGGCATGGTCCCTGCCAGTAACCCCAAGCTCGTGATCGCGGTGGTCGTCAACGCACCGCAGGGCGAGATCTATGGCGGCTCGGTCGCGGCCCCGGCATTCCAGAAGATCGTCGGCTGGGCGGTGCCGCACTTCGGCATCAACCCATGCCCGTCGCCATGTCCGGCGTCGGCTTACCACCCGACGATGCCATCCACGCCGTAGCTGGCGGCTACCCTCTGCCGCCGATGTATCTGGACGTTTTGTTCCCAGGCGCACCGGCCGTCGACATAGCTGGCCTGGCCTACGACAATCGGACGGTCGGCCCGCGCGACCTCTTCTTCTGTGTCCGTGGCTTCACCCGTGACGGTCACGAGTTCGCCGCAGACGCCGTCCAGCGCGGAGCGGCTGCACTGGTGGTGGACCACCTGCTCGATCTGGACATCCCACAGGCCGTCGTGTCAGACGTGCGCACGGCAATGGCGCCGGCCGCCGCGACCTTCTACGGCAATCCGACCGAGACGCTGGACCTCGTCGGCGTCACCGGCACGAACGGGAAGACCACGACGGCATACCTGATTCGGGCGCTGCTTGAGGCTGCTGGCCGCCAGACGGGACTGCTTGGCACAGTCAAGAGCGTGATCGGCGGCAGCGAGTCCGACGTGCGGCGCACGACTCCTGAGGCGATCGATCTGCAGCGATCGTTCCGGGCAATGCTCGACGGCGGCGACGTCGCATGTGTGATGGAGGTCTCCTCGCACGCGCTCGAGCTCGCCCGTGTCGACGGCTCGCGCTTTGTTGTGGGGGTCTTCACGAACCTGACCCAGGATCACCTCGACTTCCACCCGACGATGGAGGCCTACTTCGGGGCCAAGCGGAAGCTGTTCAGCGACGTGGGTGCCCGTCACGCCGTCGTCAACCTCGACGACCCCTATGGCGCCCGGCTGGCGACGGATCCTGAGATCGCGCTGCCGACCACTTTCGCGCTCGACCATCCGCGTGCCACCTACCGCGCCGACGATCTTCGCACCGACCTCGCCGGCTCACACTTCACCCTGCACTCACCAGACGGCGTGGCCGAGGTCAGCTCACCGCTGCGCGGCCGTTTCAACGTTTACAACGTGCTCGGCGCATTCGCGGCGGCGCGGGCGCTCGACGTTCCGTTCGACACCGCGTTGGCGGCCATCGAGCAGGCCGGTCAGGTGCCGGGGCGGTTCGAGACGGTTGACGAGGGTCAGCCGTTCGCCGTCCTTGTCGACTATGCGCACACGCCCGACTCGCTCGAGAATGTGCTCGCTGCTGCACGCGACCTCGCCGATGCGCGCCTGCACGTGGTGTTCGGCGCCGGTGGCGACCGGGACCGCGGCAAGCGCCCGCTGATGGGCGAGATCGCTGCCCGCCTCGCCGACCGCGTGATCGTCACCTCCGACAATCCTCGCTCCGAGGACCCGGAGGCGATCATCGCTGAGATCCTCACCGGGATCGAGCGCCCGGTCGAGCATGACGCCGACCGCCGGGCCGCGATCCAGGCCGCGATCGCCGGTGCCGAGGCCGGCGACGTGGTCGTGATCGCGGGCAAGGGCCACGAGCAGGGCCAGGAGTTTGCCGACGGCGAGAAGATCCCGTTCGACGACGTGACGGTCGCCCGCGAGGCCCTCCGCGACGGCGTGTGAGGGTGACCGCTTTTGGTGTCCAGCGACAGAAGTACTCTCGGATGATCAGATGAGGCGTTGGGATTCTCATCAGGTCGCGCGTGCGGCCGGCGCGCAACTGTTGCGCGGTCCTGTGCCCGGCGCCGGCGGGCCGGAGCGCGTGACGATCGACTCGCGCGATGCCGGGGCCGGGTCGCTGTTCGTAGGCCTGCCCGGCGAGCGCGTCGACGGCGGCAGCTTCGCCGCCGTGGCGCTGGCGCAGGGCGCGTGGGGCGTACTTGTGGCGCCCGAGCACGCGGAGGCGGTGCTAGCTGCCGGCGGTCCCGCTGGACCGCCTCCTGGAGCCGTCGTGGCGGCCTCCGAGCCGCTCGTGGCGCTGCAGCGGCTGGCGAACGCCTGGCGCCACCAGCTCGGCGCGAAGGTGATCGGTGTCACCGGTTCTACCGGCAAGACCTCCACCAAGGATCTCTTGTTCGGCGTGCTGTCGCCGTACCGCCTGACGGTCGCCTCGCGGGCGAACTTCAACACGGAGATCGGGCTGCCACTGCAGATCCTCGCAGCGCCCGCCGGCACCGAGGTTCTCGTCTTAGAGATGGGTATGCGCGGGCCCGGTCAGATCGCGGAGCTTGCGAGCATCGCCCAGCCCGACGTCGGCGTGATCGTCAGCATCGGCCCGGTCCACCTGGAGCTGCTCGGTTCGATCGAGGCAATCGCTGCCGCCAAGGCCGAGCTGATCGCCGCGCTTGAGCCGGGCGCGACCGCCGTCGTGCCGGTCGGCGAAACTCTGCTCGACCCGCACCGGCGCGATGACGTCGAGACGGTCACCTTCGGTCCGGGTGGTGCCGTGCAGCTCACGTCCGAGAGCGGGTCGCACGTCGAGATCGACGCTGAAGGTGACCGGATCAGCTTCGACGTCGACTTCACCGAGGCACACCTCCGTCACGACCTGCTGGCGGCCGTTGCCGCCGCCCGTGCGGTAGGCGTCCAGCCGGGAGGACTGCTAGAGCTGACGCTGTCGCCCGGTCGCGGTCAGCGCCGCCTGCTGCCCGGCGGTCTCACCCTGATCGATGACGCCTACAACGCCAACCCGGTGTCGATGCGTGCGGCGCTCGATGCGCTTGCCGCGACCGAGACCAGCGGCCGTCGCATCGCTGTTCTCGGGGACATGCTCGAGCTCGGCCCAGGTGCGGAGCGCTTCCACGAGGAGATCGGCACGCACGCCGACGGAATCGCCGACATCCTCGTGTCGGTAGGCCCGCTGGCCGCCGCGATGGCGAGGAGCTTCCGTGGCGAGTATCTGCACAGCGACGATGCCGCCGCCGCGGCCGCACTGCTCCCGACGCTGCTGCGCGCGGGTGACGTCGTGCTTGTAAAGGCGTCCAACGGCGTCGGCCTGAAGCTCGTCTGCGAGACCCTCACGGCTGCGACGCCCGCATGATCGTCGCCGCGGCCTCACTTGGTGGCGAAGCTGGCCGCGTGCTGCTGTCGAGTTCGGCGGCGCTGCTGATGTGCCTGTTCCTCAGCCCGCGGTTCATCGACTTCCTCCGGGACCGCGGCCTCGGTAAGAACATCCGCGAGGAGGGACCTGAAGGTCACAAGGTCAAGGCCGGTACACCGATTATGGGCGGGATCATCATCGTGATCTCGTTTGCCGTGCCGTACCTGTGCCTGTCGACGCGCGACTGGGCCTCGATGGGCGTCTTCGGGGCGACCGTCGCCTGCGCGGCGCTCGGCTTCGTCGACGACTACACGCAGATCGTCAAGCGCCGCTCGCTAGGCCTGCGCGGCCGCACGAAGATGATCGTGCTGCTGCTGATCTCGGTCGGGCTCTGGTGGATTGCGATCCACCGAGCGCACATGTCCGAGTCTGTGTCGCTGCGGCCGTTCAACGCGCACATCGATCTCGGTCCGGCCTACATCCTCTTCATCTACCTGGTGTTCGCCGGAACGACCAACGCGGTCAACCTCACCGACGGACTCGACGGACTGGCCGCTGGCTGCGCAGCGATCGCACTGCTCGCCTACATGGGGATCACGTTCGTGACCGGTCCCAAGGACCACGACCTGGAACTCGTCGCCGGTTGTCTGTGCGGGGCCTGTATCGGCTTCCTCTGGTTCAACAGCTTTCCGGCCAGCGTGTTCATGGGCGATACCGGATCGCTGGCGCTCGGCGGCGCGATTGCGAGCATGGCCGTGATGACCGATACGGAGATCCTGCTGATCGTGATCGGCGGCATTTTCGTGATCGAGGCACTCTCCGTCCTGATCCAGGTCTTCTCGTTCCGCGTCTGGCACACCCGCGTCTTCAAGATGGCGCCGATTCACCATCACTTCGAGTTGGAGGCATGGTCTGAGACCAAGATCATGCTGCGCTTCTGGATCGTCGCGGCCGCGTGTGGCGCGATCGGCTTCACCCTGTACCAGGTGTCCGCTCCGACGCATAAGCGTGCCGCGCAGCCGGCCAAGGCGCAGTCCGTTGCATCACGTCCGCAGAGAGGCTTCAGGCACTCGACGTAGAAGTAGTCCTGGATGGGTCAGAGCGCCGCTACAGCACGTGCAACTAGGCGAGTTGCGCCACCGCTCGAGCACCGCATCCTGATGACAGCCACGTTGTGTCTGATCGCCTTCGGAGCGGTCATGGTCTACAGCGCTTCCTCGCCGCAGGGCGTGATCAACGGCGGCGGCTACGGCACCGGCGAGTTCCTCATGTACCTGTTCGCGGCTGTCATCGGACTGATCCTGATGCGAGTCGGCGAACGCTACGGCCTCGGCCTGCTGACCGAGGAGGTCACGCTGGTCCTGTTGCTCGGCTCGTTCGCGCTGCTGCTCGCCGTGCTCGTCCCAGGGATCGGCCGCGAGTACAACGGTGCCCGCCGCTGGTTCGGTGCCGGCCCGATCCAGTTCCAGCCATCGGAGCTGATGAAGCTCGCGCTGATCCTGTACGTCGCCCGCTACCTGGCTGACCACCCGCGCCGGATCGCCAAAGGCTTCAAGCAGGCGATCGCGCCGATCGCGATCGTCGTCGGGCCCGCCTGCTTGCTGATCGCGGTCGAGCCCGACCTCGGCACGACGTTGGTCGTGTTCTTCTCGATCATCGCACTGCTCGTCGTCGCCGGCGTCCCGAGCCAGTATCTGTGGCGGATCGCGCTGATCGCGGTCGCGGTGGGCGTGATCTTCATCATCGCCGAGCCCTACCAGCGCGCACGCCTGACCTCGTTCCTGCACCCGTTCGCACAGGAGTCCGGTCCCGGCTGGCAGTCGGCGCAGGGCCAGATCGCCGTCGGGTCAGGTGGCGTCTCGGGGGTTGGCCTTGGCCAGTCGGTCGAGAAGCTGCTGTGGCTACCAGAGGCACAGACCGACTTCATCCTCGCGGTGATCGGCGAGGAGCTGGGGCTACTCGGCATTCTCGTCGTCGCGTGCCTCTATGGGATGATCGCCTACGCTGGAATGCGAACCGCCCGTCGCGCGGCAACCCGCTACACCAAGCTGCTCGCGAGTGGCCTCACCTCTCTGATTCTGTGCCAAGGGATCCTCAACATCTTTGTCGTGCTCGGGATCGCGCCGTTGACCGGCGTGCCGTTGCCCTTCATCTCCTACGCGCCGACCAACCTGTTGGTGATGCTGATCTCGGTCGGCCTGCTGCTCGGGATCGCACGTCCCGCTGCGCGCGAGCTGCGGCTGGTCGACAGGCGCGAGGAGCGGCGTGCGGCGGCGGTTGCGCATGACCACACCGCTGATCCTGATCGCGACCGGCGGTACAGCGGGTCACGTGGTACCAGCGCTGGCCGTCGCGGACGCGCTGCGAGCTAACGGCGCCGACGTCCATTTCGTCGGTGGCGACCGCGCCGAGTCCGAGCTCGTCCCGCAGGCGGGTTATGAGTTCCACCGGTTGAACGTCGTCTCACTGCCGCGCCGCTCGCCGCTGGGAGCAGCGCGAGCAGCCGCAATCGATGCCGGCGCGCTCGCTCAAGCGGCGGCGCTGCTCGCGCGCCTGCGGCCGAGAGCCGTGTTCGGCGGTGGCGGCTATGTCGCGGGGCCCGTCGGAATCTCCGCTGCGATGCTGCGCGTGCCGCTCGTGATTGCCGAGATCGATGGCCACCTCGGTCTGACGAACCGTCTGCTCGCGCCGCTGGCGCGTCGTGTCTGTACGGCGCTGCCTCTGGCTGGCCAGCGCGGCCCGAAGTTCGTCATCACGGGCCGGCCGATCCCGCCGGTGCCGCACGATCGCGCGGCCGCTCGCGCTCGCTTCGGCGTCGGCCCCGATGAGACACTCGTACTGGTGTTCGGAGGGTCGCTCGGTGCGCGCTCGATCAACGACGCCGCGCTCGACGCATTCGTCAAGTCCAACTTCCGGGTGCTCCACGCCGCGGGCGAGCGCGACTTGCCGTACTTGCGCGTACCCAGATCTGGGTACGACCTCCGCGGCTACATCTCAGACTTCATGGATGCGGTCGTCGCCAGTGATTTGGCGGTGGCGCGCTCCGGCGGCTCTATCTGGGAACTGGCCGCCGCCGGCCGGCCGTCGGTCCTGATTCCGTACCCCCACGCGACGGCCGATCACCAGACCGTGAACGCCCGCTACCTAGCGGACGCCGGTGCGGCCGTCGTCATCGCAGACTCCGAACTCACGAGCGAGCGCCTCCGGCTTCAGGTTGAGGCGCTGCTGGGGGATCAACCTCGACTTGAGGCTATGGGTCGTGCGGCGCTTGGGCTCGCCCGCCCCCACGCTGCGGCGGTTATCGCTTCCGAAGTGCTGTCGGCGGCGGGCGTCAACAGCGGTGTCGTGGCCGGTGGCCACCATGCCGGCGAGCTCGAGGCATGAGCGGCGGAAGCGGCGGGGAGCCGCCCACGGTCGGCTCCGAACCTTCCGAGGCGGTCTGGTCCGGCCGTAGGCTGCACTTCGTCGGGATCGGTGGCGCCGGTATGAGCGGCCTGGCCTTGCTCGCCCAGAAGCTCGGTGCATCAGTGACCGGATCCGACCGCGGTACGTCACCGTACATGGAGCCGCTGCTGGCCGCCGGGATCGAGCCGGTCATCGGCCACGCGGCCGAGAACGTGCCCCCCGACGCCGAGCTTGTCTACTCGAGCGCCATCGACCCTGAGAACCCCGAGCGAGCTGCCGTCTCCGACCTCCGCTCGCTACACCGCTCGGAACTGCTCGCCCAGATCGCGGAGCTCAAGCGCTGCCTCGCAGTCTCCGGCGCCGCCGGCAAGACGACCACGACCGGCATGATCGTCCACGTCCTTCGCGGCTGCGGAATGGACCCGGCCTACGCCGTCGGCGGAGAGCTGCGCTCGACCAGCCTGAACGCGGACTGGGGAACAGGGGAGTGGATCGTGATCGAGGCCGATGAGTCCGATCGCTCGCTGCTCAACTACACGCCGGAGATTGCGGTCCTGACCAACTGCGAGCTCGACCACCACGCGACCTACTCCTCGCGGCTCGACCTCGAGCGCACCTTCGCCGAGTTCACGGGTCGTGCCCGGACGGCGATCGTCTGGGACCGTCCCGAGTTGCTCGCCATCGCCGCAGGCGCGGGCGAGGTTGTGCCCTACGACGCGCAGCGGCCGCTGCTCACGCCGGCCGGCGCGCGATTCGAGTGGCGCGGCTTCAGCGTGCAGCTGGCGGTTCCGGGCCTGCACAACGCCGTAAACGCCGCCGGCGCGATCACCGCCTGCGTCGCCGCCGGCGCCGATCCCGTAACAGCCGTCGCGGCGATCGCGGACTTCCAAGGCGCGCGCCGGCGCATGGAGCGGCTCGGCGAGACGGCGACCGGCGCCTGGGTCTACGACGACTACGCCCACCACCCGATGAAGGTGGCTGCGGCGATTGCGGCGGCGCGGACGCTCCGGCCGCGGCGTCTGGTCGCAGTGTTCCAGCCCCACCTTTACTCGCGCACGCGCGCGCTCGCGCGTCAATTTGGTGAAGCGCTCGCAGGCGCCGACGTCTGCGGGGTTGTCGACGTCTACCCGGCCCGCGAACGCGCGGAGGACTTCCCCGGCGTGGACGGTCACCTCGTGGCCGCAGCCGTGGCCGACGCATCCGAAGGCCGGCCCGTCGCCTGGATGCGCACGCTCGATCAGGCGCGCGACTGGTTGGAGACGATCCTGCGCCCGGGCGACCTCTGCCTGCTGATGGGCGCGGGCAACATCGACTCGCTCGGCCACGCCCTAGTCACGGCTGGCTGAGCCGCTGACGGCTGACTGCCGGCGCCCACAGCTACACCGCGCCGACGCCCGCCGACCCTCTCAACTCTCTCGTTCGTCGTGACCACCTCCCATTTCGCGTCCTCACATGTGTGCCGGAAGTGTCACGCCGTGTCACGACTTTGCTGCGTCGTTCGCGAGTGTCGAACGATGTTGCAAAGTCGTTACACCAAGGCACACTTCCGGCACACTTGTGGAGGGCCTTTGAGAGAAGGTCGAGTTGGCAGCGGGCTCTGAGTCCGAGGAAGCGTCGGAGGAAGCGCTGTGTCGGAGGAAGCGCTGTGTCGGAGCAGCGCAGGACGTCGGTCGCTCGATCCGTCGACGCCAGCTCAGCAGTTGGGCAATGGCGACGCAGTCGTCTTGAGTCTCCCTGCCCGTGACGGGATTGCCCTCGGCCTATAACCGGGAGGACGACCGTATGAAGATCCTGATTAGCCGACTGCGCCTGCCAAGAGCGCGACGTAGGTTTGGAGCTCTGTCGCACCATGTTGGCGGACCTGGATGGCCACGTCGGCGGTGGTGATGGTGATATTGGCCGGAGGCATTGGCCTGTCGTCCGCGAGCGCCGCAGTCGCGGACCAGCAGATCACATTCACGTCGACGGCGCCGACATCGCCCACATACGGGAGCACGTACACGGTGTCGGCGACCGCGAGTTCCGGTCTGCCGGTGACGTTGACGGTCGATCCGTCGGCCACCGATGTGTGCTCGCTCTCGGGAGCGACGGTGAAGTTCACGGGCGCAGGGACATGCACGATCTACGCGGACCAGATCACCGTCACGGCGTTCAAGGGCACGAAGAAGCTCTCGAAAGCAACCGGGAGGGTCGCGAAGACCGGGAAGTACTCGATCACGCTCTCGCACGCGACCGCTGCGACGTCGCTGACCGTGACGTTCGGTGGGAACACGGTGTTGGCGGCATCGACCACTAAGCACAAGCTCGCCTAGCAGAGACGGGAGCAGACGGGAGGAGAACCTCGGGCTGCTCCGGGTCGTGTCCATTGCGACGGCGGACGTCTCGGCGGAGACGTCCGCCGTGATCGCGGTGGAGATCAACTCGCCCTTTCTCTTCGCGGTCGACGGAGATGACGCCCGCACCGCGTCCTCAGTCAGTTCTACCCTGACGCCACTAATGGTCGAGCCTCCTCCCGGCGTCCAGCGCGAGTTTCCGCTTGCGCGCCTGACGACGATTCGCACGGGCGGGGCAGCGGAGTTTTTCGCTCGCCCCGGCGATATCGGCGAGCTCGGTCGGCTGATGGCTTGGGCGGCCGAGTCCGGGCTCGAGGTAGGTGTCGTGGGCTCGGGGTCGAACCTCCTGATAGCGGACGCGGGCGTCCGGGGATTAGTTGTGAAACTGGACAAGGAACTGACCACGATCGAGCTCGACGGCATCGCCGGCGACCGGGTCGTATGCGGAGGCGGCGCACGACTTCCGGCCGTCTCGGCCGCCGCGGCCCGTGCGGGGCTCACCGGCATCGAGTTCGGGGTCAGCATTCCGGGCACCGTCGGTGGCGCCGTACGCATGAACGCCAACGCCTACGGTGGCGTGCTGGCCGACGTGGTCGAGTGGGTCGACATCGTCTCCGCCACCGGCACGGACCGGCGCACCCCCGACCAGCTGGGCTTTGAGTACCGGCGGTCGAACCTGACCAGGGGAGAGGTCGTCGCGCGTGCCCGCTTCAAGCTGGCACCGGCCGACGAGGAGCAGGTCAAGGCGACGCTCGCTGACCTGCGCGAGCGACGCAAGGAGGCGCAGCCGGCCGGGATCAAGACCTTCGGCTCGACCTTCAAGAACCCTGAGGATCCGCGCGCGGAGGGGAGGACGGCTGGCCAGCTCCTGGATGCCGCCGGCTGCCGCGGCCTGCGCGTCGGCGGGGCTGGGTTCAGCGCCAAGCATGCGAACTTCGTTGAGAACTTTGGAGACGCCACGACCGCCGACGTCATCGCGCTGATGGCAGCCGGTCGCGCGCGCGTCAAACAGGAGTTCGGGATCGAGCTCGAGCCCGAGGTCCAGGCGCTCGGACCGCTCGAGTTCCCGACTGATTGGGCGCGCGCGTGATCTCCGGCAGCTGGGTGCGTGACCGGGGCTTCACGGTGCCGCGCCTGCTCCCTCGCCGTCTGCGCTCGCTGCACACGGTCGCGGTCGTGCTGCTGCTCATCTTCATCGGCTGGGTCGGGTGGCTCTGGTACCGCAGCTCGTCGTTCGTAAAGGTCGAGCGGGTCACGGTCACCGGCCTCAGCGGCCCCGACGTTCCGCAAATCCGCGATGGCCTGACCGACGCGGCACTGCAGATGACGACGCTGAACGTGAACATTTCGAAGCTCGAATCGGCGGTCGAGCAGTACGCGTACGTACAGTCGCTGACGATCAGCCGGCGTGGCGACCACGGTGTCGTGATCAAAGTCAGCGAGCAGGTCCCGGTGGCGCTCGTCAGCATCGGCGGCAACGACGAGGTCGTCGACGCCCACGCCCGGTTGCTTCCGAACACGACGATCGTTCACGGAGCACTTCCGATCGTGCCGATCGCGGCCGCGCCGGCCGGTACGACGATCACTGCGGCCGGGCCGCGCGATTCCATCGCGGTGCTCGCGGCTGCGCCGTACGCGTTGTTGCCGCACCTTGCCAGCGCCACCTCGAGCAGTGCTCACGGCGTGATCGTGCAACTGCGCAACGGGCCGCAGATCTACTTCGGGACCAGTTCGCAGTTGCATCAGAAGTGGGAGGCAGCTGCGGCCGTGCTGCAGAACCACGGTTCCGCCGGCGCCTCCTACATCGACGTCAGTGATCCGCAGCGACCGGCCGCCGGAGCGGGTGTCTCCAGCCGGCAGGCCGGGACACTCGGCCTCGACACGGACGCCTCGACTACGACCCCTGAGAGCAGCACGCCAGCACCGTAAACCTCGACTAGAGGGTTAGGTCAAGAGTTTCGCGACTCTCGGGGACTGATCGAGAGTTCGCCGATATGCAAAGATCGTTGCGAGAAGCGACTTCACGTTGACTTGGCCGAAGATAAGGCCGTAACGTGCGAAACTCCCGCAAGGAAGCAGGAGCGGGTAAAACGCTCAATGCTGAATCGAGGGTCGGACGGATCACATGGAAAGTGGCAGTTATCTCGCAGTCATCAAGGTCGTAGGCGTCGGCGGCGGCGGCACGAATGCCGTGAACCGCATGGTCGATGCCGGCCTTCGCGGCGTGGAGTTCATCGCTGCCAACACAGACGCGCAGGCGCTGCAGATGTGCGACGCCGACATCAAGCTGAACATCGGCACCGAGCTCACCAAGGGCCTTGGTGCGGGCGCCAACCCGGAAATCGGGCAGGGTGCCGCGGCTGAGTCGCGCGATGACATCAAGGAAGCGCTGAAGGGCGCCGACATGGTGTTCGTCACCGCCGGCGAGGGCGGTGGCACCGGCACCGGCGCTGCGCCCGTGATCGCCGACATCGCCAAGAACGAGATCGGTGCGCTCACAGTTGGCGTCGTCACTCGCCCGTTCGGGTTTGAGGGCACGCAACGCGCACGCCAGGCGCAGGAGGGAATCGACAAGCTGCGCGAATACGTCGACACCCTGATCGTGATTCCGAACGAGAAACTGCTGTCCGTCGTCGAGCGACGTGCGTCGCTGACCGATGCGCTGAAGGAAGCCGACAACGTCCTACGTCAGGGCGTCCAGGGCATCACGGACCTGATCACGATCCCCGGTCTGATCAACCTCGACTTCGCCGACGTCCGCACGATCATGCACGACGCCGGTTCGGCGTTGATGGGCATCGGCAGCTCCAGCGGCGAGAACCGCGCCGGTGAGGCCGCCAAGGAGGCGATCTCCTCGCCGCTGCTGGAGGAGTCCGTCGAGGGCGCCAGCGGCATCCTGCTGAACATCACCGGTGGCCACGACCTCGGCCTATTCGAGGTCAACGAGGCGGCCGAGATCGTCCAGAGCGCGGCCGACGCGAACGCCAACATCATCTTCGGTGCAGTGATCGACGACTCGATGTCGGATGAGGTCCGCGTGACTGTCATCGCCACCGGCTTCGATCACGGGCGTGGCTTGCGTGGCAGCTCGTCCTCGGCGCGTAGTTCGCAGCCGAGCCGTCCGCGACCGGCCAACCGTGACGTCACCTTCGATGACCGTCAGCGTTCCTCGCTCGAGATCCGGGACGACGAAATCGACATCCCATCGTTTTTGAAGGACCGCTGAGCACACCTTCTGCCGTGATGGCCACTCTCCGCTATACGCTGGCGGAGGATGACTGAGACTCAGACGCAGACACTGACGCGCACACCGCTGTACGCCGCGCACGTAGCCGCGGGCGCGAAGATGGTTCCGTTCGCAGGCTGGGAGATGCCGATCCAATACGTCGGGATCCGTGAGGAACACCTCGCGGTGCGCACCGGCGCCGGCATCTTCGACGTCTCGCACATGGGGCAGGTGAAGACCAGTGGGCCGCAGGCCTTCGAGCGCTTGCAGCGCTTGGTGTCAAATGACGTTCGCCGGCTGCCGGAGGGCGGCGCGCAGTACAGCCTGCTCTGCAATGAGCAGGGCGGCGTGATCGACGATCTCTTCACCTACCGGCTCGCCGACACCTCCTTCCTGACCGTCACCAACTCCGCCAACCATGACCGCGACCTGGCATGGATGCGGGCGCACGGTCAGGAATTCGACGCCGACGTGAGCGACTGCCAGGCCGGCTTCGCGATGCTTGCGGTCCAGGGCCCCAAGGCACGAGCGCTGGTGGAGGGGCTCGCCGACGGGGCGTTGCCGCCAAGGTTGCACTGCTGCGAGCGCACCGTCGCAGGAGTGCCGGTGCTGGTCTGCGGAACCGGCTATACGGGCGAGGACGGGGTGGAGCTGTTGCTCGACCCCGACCAGGCGACGCCGCTGTGGTCGGCGTTGGTCGAGGGCGGTGCGCAGCCGATCGGCCTCGGGGCACGCGACACGCTCCGGCTCGAGGCCTGCTTTCATCTCTACGGCAACGACCTCGACGAGAACCACGACCCGATCGGCGCCGGCCTCGGCTGGGCCTGTGCCGAGGCGACGGGCTTCGTCGGCGCGGATGCGATCTCGCGAGTTCGGGTCAGCGGACCCGAACTGAAGCTGGTCCCGTTCGTGCTCGACGGACCCGGAATCGCGCGCCAGGGCAACCCGGTTTTGCCCTCGCCCGATCACCTCGACGCCGCCGGCGGCGTGGTGACGAGCGGCAGCTTCTCCCCGAGCCTGGAGCGCGGGATTGGGATGGCGTACGTTTCAGCCGACCGTGCCCAGCCCGGCTCGCGGCTCCAGATTGACGTCCGCGGAACGATCCGCGAGGCGGTGGTGGAAACAAAGCCCCTGTATGGAAAGGACCAGTAGATGGCCGACGCGCACTACCCGGACGACCTGAAGTACAACCCAGAGCACGACTGGGCTCGGATCGAAGGTGACGAGGCGACGTTCGGGATCACCTGGTACGCGCAGGACACGCTCGGCGAGGTCGTGTTCTTCACGCCACCGACGGTCGGGACGGTGCTGACCAAGGACGAGAGCTACACCGAGGTCGAGTCGGTGAAGGCCGTATCGGACGTGGTTGCGCCGCTGTCGGGTGAGGTGATCGCGGTCAACGCCGACCTCGGCCCGAACCCGCAGACGATCAATGACGATCCTTACGGGGACGGCTGGTTCGTGCGGGTCAAGCTCTCGGATCCGAGTGAAGTCGACAGCCTGATGGACGCCGCAGCGTACGTGGCGACTCTGTCTTGAGCCGGTACACATCGGTCACTGACGACGATCTGCGCGAGATGCTCACGACGATCGGCGTCGCCTCGGTGCAGGAACTGTTCGCGGATGTGCCGGCCGGCCTGCGTCTGGAGCGGCCGCTGGCGCTCGACGAAGGCTTCTCCGAGCACGAGGTGTACAGCGAGTTGCGGGCACTGGCGGCCCGCAACGTCAGTGCCGAGGACGAGGTCACGTTCCTGGGGGCCGGCATGTACGACCACTACGTACCGGCGCTGGTCGACGCGATCATCTCGCGGTCTGAGTTCCTGACGCCGTACACGCCTTACCAACCTGAGGTCTCGCAGGGAGGCCTGCAGGCGATGTTCGAGTACCAGACGGTGATCAGCGAGCTGACTGGTTTGCCCATCTCGAACGCCTCTGTCTACGAGGGGCCGAGCGCCGTTGCCGCCGCCGGTTACCTCGCAAAGCTGCACAACGCGCGGCGACGGTTTGTCGTCTCCGCCGGCGTGCACCCGCACGCGATCGAGTCGCTCCAGACGCTCGCGCGCGGATGGCACATGGACGTGGAGGTAGTGCCGCTGGTGGACGCGGTGACGGAGCTGCCGCCCCTGAATGAGGACGTGAGTGCCGTGATCGTCGCGCAGCCGAACTTCGTAGGCGCGGTCGAGCGCCTCCAGCCGATCGCGCAGGCGGCCCATGACGTCGGCGCGCTCGCGATCTGCGCCGCCGACCCAATCCCGCTCGGTCTGCTGCAGGCTCCTGGCGCGCAGGGCATCGACATCGTCGTCGGCGAGGGGCAGACGCTCGGCAACCGGCTCGACTTCGGCGGCCCCTCCTTTGGCTTCTTCGCGGTTAGCGACGAGCTCGTCCGGCGCCTCCCGGGGCGGATCGCCGGGCAGACGACCGACCTTGACGGCAAGCGCGGATACGTGCTGACGCTGCAGACGCGCGAGCAGCACATCCGCCGTGAGAAGGCGACCTCCAACATCTGCACCGCGCAGGCGCTGAACGCGCTTGCCGGGATCGTGTATCTGAGCTGGCTTGGGCGCCAGGGACTGGTGGAATTGGCGGAGCTGCTGGTGCAGCGGACGGCCTATGCGCGCGATCGGCTTGCCGCGATTCCAGGCGTGTCGCTCGCCCACAACCAGCCCGTCGTGCGCGAGTTTCCGATCCGGATCGACGGCGATGTCGACGCGGTGGTCCAGCACTGCCACGACGAGGGCATCAACCCCGGCTACCGGCTCGCCAACGACGAGCTTCTGGTCGCGATCACCGAGCAGCGCACGCGCGCCGAGATCGACAGGCTGGCCACGACGATCGAGGAGGCACTGGTATGAGCACGGCAGAGCGGCACCGCGCCGTCTCGTTCATCGAGGCGGCTGACGACGAGCTCACGATCTTCGACCGTTCGAAGCCCGGCCGCCGGGCCTTCGTGCCGCCGCAGCTCGACGTGCCGGCGCGTCCGCTCGACGAGCTGATCCCCGCCGAGCTGCGCCGCCCCGAGCCGGCCCGGCTGCCGGAGGTCGCCGAGCCGGAGATCGTCCGGCACTACAACCGTCTGAGCAAGCGCAACTTCGACCTCGACACCGGCTTCTATCCGCTCGGCTCGTGCACGATGAAGCACAACCCGAAGCTGCACGAGCGCGTCGCGGCGCTGCCCGGCAACGCGCGGCTGCATCCGCTGCAGCGGCCGGCCGCCGCGCAGGGGGCGCTCGAGCTGATGTGGAAGCTGCAGGAGGCGCTCGGCGAGATCTCCGGCCTGCCTTCCGTGTCGCTGCAGCCGAGTGCTGGCTCGCACGGCGAGCTGGCCGGTGTGCTGCTGACCCGTGCCTACCACGAGGATCGGGGTGAGCACCGCACGAAGGTGCTGACGCCTGACACCGCACACGGCACCAATCCGGCGACGGTCACGATGGCCGGCTACGACCTCGTCAAGATCGGAACCGACGCGGACGGCAACGTCGACATCGAGGACCTGCGCGCGAAGGCCACGCGCGAGGTCGCGTGTCTGATGCTGACCAACCCTTCGACGCTTGGCCTGTTCGACCCGCAGATCGAGGAGATCGCGGCGATCGTGCACGGGGTAGGCGCGACGCTCTATTACGACGGCGCCAACCTCAACGCGATCATGGGCATCTGCCGGCCAGGCGACATGGGCTTCGACATCGTGCACTTCAACCTGCACAAGTCGTTCACGCAGCCGCACGGCGGTGGCGGGCCCGGTGCCGGCCCGATCGCAGTGTCCGAGCGGATCGAGCCGTTCCTACCGCGGCCGCAGGTCGTCCGCCGGCCAGCCGGAGCCTCCGGCGATGTTGCTGGCCAGCGGGCCGGCAACGGAGAGCAGGCCGATAGCGCCGGCTTCTTCTACGGGCTCGACGATGATCGTCCCAAGTCGATCGGGCGTCTGCGCGGATTCCAGGGCAACTATGGGGTGTTCGTGCGCTCCTACGCCTACATCCGCTCGCTTGGCGCGTCAGGCCTGCGCGAGGTCTCCGAGGTGGCGGTACTGAACGCGAATTATCTGCTCGCGCGGCTGCGCGAGGAGGGCGTGCTCGATCTGCTCCCGTCCGCCTACGAGCGTCTGTGCATGCACGAGTTCGTTCTGTCGGGCGCGCCGATGAAGCGCGAACTCGGGATCAAGACGCTCGACCTCGCCAAGCGGCTGCTCGACCATGGCGTGCACCCGCCAACCGTGTACTTCCCGCTGCTGGTCGACGAGGCGCTGTTGATCGAACCCACGGAGACCGAGACACGGGAGACACTCGACCGCTTCGCGATGCTGGTGGCGGAGATCCTGCGGGAAGCCGCGGAGGACCCAGAGATCGCGCGCGGTGCGCCCTACTCGACTCCGGTGCGCAGGCTCGATGAGGCCGGTGCCGCCCGCAATCCGGTGGTGCGGCAGGCGCTCTGAAACAGGCGCCTCGAACGCTGGAAAGTTCCGTCTAAGCGCGAGACGAGTGGGTGCCGATAACAAGAACATGCCCTCTCAGGCAAGGACGCTGAGCGCCTGGCTGCGACATCACGCGGAACTGTTGGCGATGAATCCGGTCGAGCGTGAGCTCGGTGGACGCGCCGGCGGCATCCTGTTCTTGATCGCGGGCCTCTCCGCTGCCGCATATCCGCTGCTGCCTGGGTCGATCGACGCACACCCAGGTTGGCTCTACACGGTCGCGGTCGCGGCGGTGGTCTGGAGTCTGGTGTCGATGTTCGTCGTCGACTGGACCAGGATCAGCCCTTTCGCTACCTACATCACGACCGTGGCGGCGCTGGGCGGGATCGCAGTCGCGATGGCGTCGACCGGCGGTATGCGCTCAAGCACCTGGATCTATCTGTTCTGGGTGGCCCTGTTCGGTTGCTACTTCTACGCGCGGCCGGTGGCGATGTTCTTCGTCGCAGCGTGCATCTTCACGCAGGCGCTGCCGCTGATCTACGGCTCACACGTGGTGCGTTATGGCTACCTCTCTCAGCTGATCCTCGCCAGCGCCGGCTACGTCACGGTCGGTGGCTGCGTCTCGACGGGGAAGCGGATGGTCGATCGTCTGCGCCTGCGCGCGGAGATGCTCGCCGCCGAGCAGGGAGCATTGCAGCGTGCTGCCAGCGCGGTGGTTCGTGGCGAGGAGGCCGGGCAGATCTTCCAGCTCGTCAGCGCCGATCTGGCGGAGCTGCTCGGCAGCTCGATGACGACCATCTCTGAAATCGTGGCCCACGACGAGGCCACCGTGCTCGGCTCCTGGAGTGACGGCGCTACTCGCGGTTTTTCGATAGGCGAAGTCTTGAAGCTTCCGCCTGACGGCGGCTTCCGTCGCGCGATCGACACGCGCGCCGTCGTCCGCAGCAACACGCTGCCGATTTCGTCGGTCGCGCGTTCGCGGGGCTCCCGATCGACCCTGGTCGCGCCGATCCTGGTCGAGGGCGAGCCCTGGGGAGTGGTCTCGCTCGCGTCGCCCGATCCGCACGCCTTCAGCCGGGCCGACGAACAGCGGATCGAAGCCTTCGCAGACATGCTGGCGCGTATCGTCGCCAGCCTTGACGAGCGGGCCAGGCTCGAGGCGGAAGCGCTGACCGATCAGCTCACCGGGCTGCCCAACCACCGGTCACTGCATCAGCGCCTCGTGTCTGAGCTGGCGGCCGCGGCACGACACGGGTCGCAGCTGTCGGTGGCGATGATCGACGTCGACAACTTCAAGGAGATCAACGACCGCCACGGCCACGCCCGCGGCGACGAGGCGCTGCGCTTCGTCGCCGATTGCATGCGCAAGGCCGTGCGCGCATCGGACACGGTCGGGCGTCTTGGCGGCGACGAGTTCATGTGGATCCTGCCCGACACCGACTCCGGCGCGGCGGTGAAGGCCGTCGAGCGCGCGCGGGAGCTAATCGCCCGCGGCGGTAAGGGGGCCGATGTGGCGACCACCTCGGCTGGGATCTGCGATACGAACTCGACCTCCGACCCCGCCGAGCTGGTGCGCCGCGCAGACGTGGCGCTCTACGCGAGCAAGGCGTCGGGTCGCAACCAGGTCACGCTCTACGATGCCGAGGTCGCGCAAACGCTGGATGTCGAGGCACGTGAGGCGTGGTTCGAGCGGTCGCAAGCGCTGGCCGGCCTGCGCGCGCTGGCCCGTGCGATCGATGCGAAGGACCCGGCGACGAGCGAGCACTCCGAGCGGGTGGCGGGGTTCGTCGCGCTGCTCGCGCACGCCGACGGCTGGTCGGAGGAGCGGATCGCGCGTCTCAAGGAGGCCGCGCTGGTGCACGACGTCGGCAAGCTGGCCGTGCCCGACGCGCTGCTGACCAAGCCGGGCACGTTCACCGAGCGCGAGCGCATCCAGATGAGCGAGCACGTCGAGCTTTCGGCGCGCATCGTCGGCAGCATCCTCAGCGAGGAGCAGGTTGCCTGGATCCGCGGCCACCACGAGCGGCCAGACGGGCTCGGGTACCCCGCCGGGCTGACCGAGTATGAGATCTCCGACGGGGCCGGACTGCTGGCGCTGGCGGATGCCTGGGACGTGATGGTCGCCGGGCGCACCTACAGTCGCCAAAAGACGGTGCAGGAGGCCTACGAGGAGTGCGTTGAGCTCGCGGGCAAGCAGTTCATGACCGGTGCGGTGCGCGTGCTCACGAAGCTCCAGCAGAGCGGTGAACTGGCACTGGAGCACAAGCCGTCGGTGGGGGAGGCAGGGCCCGTGGAGCCGGCGGCCACCACGATTCCGCGCTAAGTTCACCGGATGGGTCAGGATTTCGCAGCGCTGGCTGCAGAAGCGGCTCCGCGCGTGCTCGACGAGATGCGACAGCTGGTCGCGATCTCGACCCCTTCAGGCGAGATCGAGGGAACGGAGCATGCGATCCTGCTCTGCCAGGGATTCCTACCCGGCTGGCGGATCGAACGGCTTCCGTGCTCGACCAGCCGCTGTGCGCCCGACATGCTGGCGACCCTGACTGGTACCGGCAGCCGTCGGATGCTGCTGCTCGGACACCTCGACACGGTGGTTCCCCACGGCGAGCACCAGGCGACCCGCGAGGAAGGCGACCGCCTCTACGGCTCGGGCACTGCCGACATGAAGGGCGGCGTCGCGATCTCCCTGGCGGTGGCGCGCGCTTGCGCAGCGTTCTCGGATGAGTTTGCAGAGTTGGCGGTGCTGCTTGTCTCCGACGAGGAGTGGCGGATCGCGCCGTTCGCGCACGTGGAGCGCTTCGTTGCATACGACGCCTGCCTCTGCTTCGAGGCCGGCGAGATCAGCGAGGACGGCGACGAGGGGGTAATCGTGCGCCGTAAAGGGGCCGGCACGCTGCGCGTGCGGGCGACCGGGCGCGCGTCGCACTCCGGCTCGGCCCCGCAGAACGGGCGCAATGCGCTGCTCGCGCTCGCGCACGTGGCGATCGAGGTCACTGCCGCCGCTGATCCCGAGGGCGAGACCCAGCTCACGGTTGTGCCGACGGTCGTCAGATCCGGCGAGGCGTTCAACGTCGTTCCGGCCTCCGGCGAGCTCCTATTCGACACGCGCGCCAGCGACACGGACGCCTTCGCGCGCGTGCTCGCTGCCGTCCCCACCGAGGTCGGAGGCGCCACACTCGAACCGGTGATGGAGCGTGTGTGGCCCGCCATGGATTCGGAGGCGTCATCGGCGCCGCTGCTTGCAGCCGCGGCTCAGCTGCTCGGGCGCCCGATCGTGCCACGAGCGCGTGGTGGCGCCAGCGACGCGAGTCACTTCGCTCCCACCGTCCCGCTCACGATCGACGGTCTCGGTCCACGCGGCGGCGGTGCGCACACGCCTGAGGAGTTCGTGCACCTCGCATCGCTCCCGGACAGGATCGCGGTCGCGCTGTCTGTTGCACGGGCTGCCATCCTTTCGGAATGACCGACAGCACACCGAACCGCCCGGGTTCGCGCCTGCTCGAGCGCACCGAGACGCCGCGCCAGGGTCTCGTTGTACTCGCCGGGATCGTACTGTTCATGTGGCTGATCGAGGCGATCAACACGATCGACTCGAACCACCTCGATCGCGACGGCATCTACGCGCGCAACATCTCCCGTTTGTGGGGGATCCTGACGTCGCCGTTCATCCACGCGAGCTTCCAGCACCTGTTTGACAACACGGTGCCATTCGTCTTCCTGGGGGCGATCATCGCGCTGCACGGCGCCAGGAGATTGCTGCTCGTGACCGGCTTCATCATCGTGATCGGTGGACTTGGCACGTGGCTGTTCTCGTCCTCGTCCGGCGACACCATCGGTGCCAGCGGCATCGTCTTCGGGTACGCGGCCTACCTGCTGGCACGTGGCTTCTTCGACCGCAGCATCTGGGAGCTCGGGGTGGGGCTGATCGTCGGCGTGGTCTGGGGCGCGGTCCTGATCTCGAGTCTTGTCCCGCACAGTGGTATCTCGTGGCAGGCGCACTTGTTCGGAGGAATCGCCGGCGTGATCGTCGCGTGGAGGTTGTCGCGGACCGATCACCGCCACGACGCGGAGCGCCAGACCGTAGAGGCAAGCGCCCGCTAGCCTCCGGAATCGTGCGCATCTTCTCCGGTATTCAGCCCACCGGCCGTAAGCATCTGGGCAACTACATAGGCGCGATCACCCAGTACGTGGCCGGCCAGGATCGCGGCGAGGGCATCTACGCCATCGTCGACCTGCACGCGATCACCGTCGCCTACGAGCGTGAGTCCCTGCGCTCCGGCCTCTACGACCTCGCTGCGCTGCTGCTCGCCTCGGGCCTCGACCCCGAGCGTTGCATCTTCTTCCGGCAGAGCGATGTGGCCGAGCACTCCGAACTGGAGTGGCTCTTGACCAGCGTTACCGCCTACGGCGAGCTGCAACGCATGACTCAGTTCAAGGACAAATCCGGGCAGCAGCGTGAACTCGTCTCCGCGGGTCTGTTCACCTACCCGGTGCTGATGGCCGCCGATGTGCTGCTGTATCGGGCGCACGAGGTCCCTGTCGGTGACGACCAGCGTCAGCACGTGGAGCTGATGCGCGACGTGGCAGAGCGCTTCAACGCGCGTTTCGGCGAGACGCTCGTAGTGCCCGAGGGCGTGTTCCTCACCGTCGGCGCCCGGATCATGGATCTCCAGAACCCGGAGAACAAGATGTCGACGACCGGCGGTAGCCCCCAGGGCACGGTCTACGTCCTCGACGAGCCCGAGGCGATCATCAAGAAGTTCGGAACGGCCGTGACCGACTCCGGCCGCGAGGTTCGCCACAGCAAGGACAAGCCCGGTATCAGCAACCTGCTCGAGATACTCGCGGTTGTACGCGAAACCTCGATCGAGCAGCTCGAGCGCGAGTTCGAGGGGTCGGGATACGGGGATTTCAAGCGGGCAGTCGGTGAAGCCGTCGTCGACTACCTCGCGCCCGTCCGTGAGCGCTACAACGTTCTGCGCGACGACGAGGTTGAGCTCGAGGCGGTCCTTCGCCTCGGCGCTTACAAGGCTCGCGAGATCGCTGCCGACACGATGGTGGACGTGCGCGAGGCGATGGGCGTCGGACCGGTCCGCGTCGCCCGTTAGCGGTCCGAATCGGCCGCTACAGTCGGGCCGGTGAGTCTTGCCGCAACCACACGGCACCGGGGTGCGCCGCTGCGGCTGGTCGACCTCGAGCTCGACTTGGAGGTCTTCGCCGGCCCCTTTGATCTGCTGCTGACGCTGATCCTGCGCGAGGAGGTCGACCTGCTCGAGGTCGACCTCGCCGACGTCGTGATCTCCTATATCGACTACCTCGACTCGCGTGGCGAGCTGGACCTCGAGGCAGCGACCGAGTTCCTCGTGCTGATCACCTCGCTGCTCGAGCTCAAGTCGCGACTGATGTTGCCGGGCGAGGAGATCGAGGAGATCGAGCTCGACCCGGGGGAGGCGGCGACCGAGCTACTGCAGCGCCTGCTCGACGCCCACCGCTACCGCTCGGCGTCCGAGCATCTCGGCGTGCTGCTGCGCGAGCAGACCGGCTACCGCTTCCGCTCGGCGCCGCTGCCACAGAGCCTGCGCAAGGCCTCGCTGCCCGAGGCCACGGCCGTTTATGACCCGAATCGGCTCGCGCAGGCGATCGGCCAGATGCTCGTGCTCCCGCCCGAGGTGGACGTGCGGCACATCTCCGTGTCGAAGGTCACCGTCGCCGAGCGGCTCACGCATCTGCGCAAGCTTCTGCGCCGCGGGCGCTTCAACTTCGACGAGGCCGTCGCCGGCGCCGATCGTGTGACGGTTGCCGTGACGCTGTTCTCGCTGCTCGAGCTCTACAAGCAGGGCGAGCTCACCTGGCAGCAGGACGAGCCGTTCGGCGACATCCAGGTGCTCGCACCCGACGACGGAATGCTGGAGCAGACTGCATGAGCATCGAGCTCGACGGCACGCTCGAGGCGCTTCTCTTCCTATCGCCGGACCCGGTCACCACAGTCGCGCTGGCGGAGGCGGCGGAGGTCGAGCCCGACGAGGTGGCCGAGGCACTGGCGACGCTTCGGCAGCGGCTCGACAGCGAGGGCCGCGGGCTTGTCCTCAGGGAGCTCGCGGGCGGCTGGACGCTGAGCTCGCACCCCGAGGCGGAGGAGGCAGCGCGGCGGCTGCTGGCGCGCCCGCGGACACCGGCGCTGACGCCGGCACAGGCCGAGACGCTCGCGATCATCGCCTACCTGCAGCCGGTATCGCGCCCCGAGATCGCGCGCATCCGGGGCGTCAACGCGGAGTCGGCAGCCGCGACGCTGCTCGAGCGTGGGCTTGTCGAGGAGTCGGGCCGCTCGCAGTTCGGCGCCGTCCTGTATCGCACAACTGACCTGTTCCTGCGGCTGTTCGGCCTCAAGGGCGTCGACGAGCTGCCACCGATCAGTGCCTTCGATCCGTCACCCGAGCTCGAAGAGGAGCTGCGCGAGCGGCTAATGCGCGCCGGCGAGGCTCGGGCGACCGGCTGATCAACTGCCGGCGAGGCTCGAGCAACCGGCTGATCAGCTGCCGGCGCCGACGGCGACGGCTGCCTCGGCGCTGAGTGCCCCTGCGGCCAGCTGGCCGCAGGCGGCGGCGATGTCGCGCCCACGCGTGAGCCGCACGGTCGCGCCCAGACCCTGGCGCTCCAGCTCCGCCCGGAAGGCCTCGATCGCCTTCGGCGTCGAGCCCTGCATGCCGACGTCCGTTGGGTTGTAGGGGATCAGGTTGACCTTGTAGATCTTGGGATCGAGGATCTGCGCCAGTTCGCGCGCCTGACCGACGCCGTCGTTTATGCCGGCCAGCATCACGTACTCGACGAACACCATCCGGCGCTTACGCTCGTAGAAGCGCTCACAGGCGGCGAGCACGTCGGGCAGTGGGTAGCGGTCGTTGACCGCCATCAACTCCGAACGCAACGCCGGATTGGCGGCGTGCAGCGACAACGCCAGCCGCAGCGGCATCGGATCGGCGGTGAGCCGGTCGATCCCCGGGATCCAGCCGACGGTCGAGATGGCGGTCCGGCGGTTGGTGATGCCGATGTCGGGCAGCCGCCGGCAGGCCGCCAGCACGTTGTCCAGGTTCATCAGCGGCTCGCCCATGCCCATGAAGACGCAGTGATCGACCTCGGTGATGCGGCGGAAGTACAGGGCCTGGTCCAGGATTTCCGAGGCGGTCAGGTTGCGACCGAACTTCATCTGGCCGGTGGCGCAGAACGTGCAGGTCAGCGGGCAGCCTGATTGCGAGGAGACGCACAGCGAGCGGCGCCCGTCGCGGTAGCGCATCAGCACGCCCTCGATTGGGCGACCATCGGCCGTGCGCATCAGCGCCTTGATCGTGCCGTCGCTCGCGAGGGCCTCATGCTCGACGGTCAGCGTCGAGAACGGCACGCGCTCGTGCAGCGCGTCGCGCAGCGCGCGCGGAAGGTTGGTCATCTCGTCGTAGGAGGGGATGCCGGAAGCCACCCACTTCCAGACCTGTTCCAGGCGGTACGCGGGCTCGCCCAGCTCACCGAGCGTCGCTGACAGTAGGTCGAGGTCCATCGCGACTATGGTGACACGCCGATGCGACTCGCCAAGTTCCTTGCAACCTCGGGGATTGCGTCCCGCCGTGCGGCCGAAGAGATCATCCGCTCAGGCCGCGTGACCGTCGCGGGAGAGACTGTCACCGATCCGGCTCGCGACGTCGACCACGAGAGTGGCGTCGAATACGACGGCGAGCCAGTCGGCGAGCGGCCGCAGCAACTGGTCGTCTACGCGGTCAACAAGCCGGCCGGTGTGGTCTCCACCGTCAGCGACCCGCAGGGGCGGCCGACCGTCGTCTCGCTGGTCAACTCGGCTCAGCGTCTCTATCCAGTCGGACGACTCGACGCCGACACGACCGGTCTGATCCTGCTGACCAACGACGGTGACCTCGCGTACCGGCTCACGCACCCGAGCTTCGAGGTCGACAAGACCTACCGTGCCGTGGTCCGCGGCGCACCGGTGCGCGAGCGGGCGCTGCAGGCGCTGCGCAGCGGCGTCCTGCTCGAGGATGGGATGACCGCGCCGGCGCGGGTGACGCGGGTGAAGCCGGACACGCTCGAGATCACAATCCACGAGGGCCGCAAGCGTCAGGTCAAGCGCATGTGCGAGCACGTCGGCCACCGAGTGCTGGAGCTCCAGCGGGTCCGCTTCGGCCCGCTGCAGCTCGGTGATCTGCGGCCTGGCGCGCACCGGCGGCTGACCGCCAATGAAGTCAGCCTCCTCAGGAGCGCTGGATCAGGAGCCCGTACAGCGGCGTCCCGGCCCGGTGCATCGCCCGCTTGATCTGGTACTGGTAGACCCGCCGGGGCCGATCGGACACCAGCCGCAGAATCGTGAATTGTTTGACCCGCGTGACCGAGACCGAGTGGAATCCCGGGATCGAGTAGCTCGCCTGCAGGCGTGACGGGTAGAGGTTGCACCCGGCGCCCCACCAGCAGAGCCAGTGCTTGTTGGAACCCGGTGGCGAGCTGTCGGCGATCACGTCGATCTCGGTGACATTGTGGGGTTTGCCCCGCCTGAGCCGGTCCGTGTGGGTCATGTACACCTGCGTGAGCGATTCGAGCCAGACGTTGCGTTGGAACACCAGCAGCCGGGCCGCGTCCGCGGGCTGTCCGGCCCGTGTCCACGGGCCCAGCGCACGCGCCACCGCCGGCCAGTCCGGCCGTTGCAGGACGCCGTCGGTGGCGACGCTGACGGTCGCGACGAGGCCGAGCGCGCAAATCGCAGCGGCAACGGCAATCCCGAACCGGCGGGCGCGCACCGCGCCGAGGCCGCAGGCGACCACCATCACCGCCGGCAGCCAGAGCCCGAGCAGGTTGCGGCTCAGCACGGTGTCGCTGCCGGCTGCGACCACGATCATCACCAGCGCAAAGCCCCCGACGGCGATCGCCGCGAGACCGAGTGCAGGCGTGCGCTCGGTGCTGCTGGCCCGCATGGCCAGCAGCACCAGTCCGGCGAGACCCAACGCGAAGGCGACCCACATCAGTGGCACGTAAGCGTGCGATCCCGTTCCGAGGAAGAACTGCGGCAGGATCTGACCGAGGCGGTCGTTCAGCGGGGCCTTGGTGATCCAGCTCGCGTTATGCCTATTGTCCTGGGAGATCAGTAGGGGCAGCAGCGCGCCACCGCAGGCCGCCACGAACCAGACCGACAGCCACACACCAAGTACGCGCCGGTACTGAATGAGCAGCCAGATCGCCTCCGGCACGACAACCAGGGCGGCGTCGTAGTGGGACGCAAGCGCCAGCCCTGAGGCGACAGCCCAGGCTGTCAGCCGTCCCCGGGTGGGCCGCTCGCGCGCGTAGGCAAACGCGACCAGCGTGCAGGCGCTGGTCAGCACCAGCAGCTCATAGGCCCGCGCCTCCTGCGAATACCAGATCAGCAGCGGGTTGAAGGTGGCGAGCGCCGCCACGATCCAGGCCGCCCGCGTGTTTCCGGTGAGCCGGCCGGTCGCCACGTAGGCGACCGGCACGACCGCGGTGCCGAACAGCGCCGAGAGCGCACGCAGGTCGGCGGCGCCGCGCCCGAAGATGTGCGTCCACACCCATGCGATCACGTAGTAGAGGTATGGCGTCGACTCCGTCTTCGGGACGGTGCTGAGCATCTTGGCGAACGGCAGCTTGACCAGCATCACCGTGTAGGCCTCGTCGAACCACAGCCCCTGATGGCCGATCCGGTAGAGGCGGATCGCCGCTGCCAGGATCGTCAGCGCGGCGAGCGCCGAGATTGCTGGGCGGCTTGTCAGAGCTGGTTTGCGCACGCGCTGGAGAGACTGGCTCAGCACGCGACGCAGGGTGGCAGAGACGTTCTAGCTCTGCTCGACGAGTTGGGCGTCGTGCAGAGGCGAGTGACCCGACTGGACGAAGTGCTTTTCCTCGTGCCTGCGCGGCATCGGTAGCTCCGTGCGGGCGACGGACCTCGGCTTCGCGGATCGTAACTCGAGTATCTGGAAGTCCCCGGCGCGGATTCGGCGGACGGGGTGGAAGCCCCGAAGTCGGCTGTAACGACGGTCAAGGCGTGACGATATGAGGTTGCACTCCGAGCCCCACCAGCAGAAGCCGCCGAGAGCCCTGTGCGGCGTGACCGCGATCACGTCGATCTCAACCACATTACGGATCGTGTCGGTTTCGATGTACCGGAGGTCCTTGAGGTAGAGCCCGAGCGGGAATCCGCCCGGGTTGTCCTGGACCACGACAATGCGCGCATCCTTGGCTGTCGCTGCAGCTGTCGGCCACTGACCGATCGCATCAGCCACCAGCTGCCACCTGGGTCGCTGGAAGGCCGTTGTGGTGTCGACGCTGATCACAGCTGTGATCCCGATCGCGCAGAGGACAACGGTCGCGACGACCCCGAGTAGGCGTGCCCGTGCGGCCCCCAACCCACTGCCGAGAAACAGCGCTGTGGGCAGCCAGAGGGGGAGCAGGTTGCGGCCGAGGAGCGTGTTGTGGCCAGGCCCGGCACCGAGCAGAAAGCCGACCAGTGCAATCCCCCCGGGCAGCCATGCCGCCTGGCGTTCACGGCGGCGGGAGCGCCAGATCAGCAACGCCAGTGCGACGGCGACCATCGCGAAAGCCAGGAACTTCAGCAGGATGCGCGCGTGCGTCTCCGGCCCGATCAGGAATAGCGGCAGGATCTGCTTTAGCCGCAGCCAGTACGAAGAGTGTGCGATCCAACGGTTGTTGTGGGTCCCGTCCTGGGTGATCGCGAGTGGCAGCAGCGCGAATCCGACGAGCGCTACGCCGGCGATGCCGAGCTGGACAGGCCGCGAATGGCGATGCTCGTAGAGCAGCCACACTGCCTCGGGGATCAGCACGATCACCGCGTAGTAGTGGGTCAGTAGCGCCAGCGCCGAGGCCACCGCCCAGAGCGTCAGCGGCAACGTGCGCGGGCGCTCGCGCGCGTACGCGAACGCAAGCACCGAGCACGCGCACAGGAGGGCGAGCATCGAGTAGGCCCGCGCCTCCTGCGAATACCAGATCAGGAAGGGATTGCAGGCCGTGAGCGCCGCGACGATCAATGCCGATCGCCGGTTGGCGAGCATCTTGCACCCGGCCGCGTACGCGACGGGGATCATGAGCGTGCCGCACACCGCCGATAACGATTTCAAGCCGGCCGGCCCGAACCCGAAGATTCGACTCCAGACCCAGGCGACGCAGTAGTAGAGCGGCGGCGTCGACTCCACGTGCGGAAGCAGGCCCAGCATGCGGCCGGGCGAGTGCCCGACTAGATAAACCGTGTAGGCCTCGTCGTACCAGAAGCCCTGGTGACCGATCGCGACGAAGCGCAGCACGGCTCCCAGCGCTGTGAGCAGCAGAATTGGCACGCGCGGCAGGATGTCAGTTAGAGATAAAGCGCGCTGCTGTCATCGCTTTAGCTTTCTGAGTGTGAGTCTCTGACCGGCGCTCTGCCACAATCTCGCGGCGATGCAGCGGTTGTTCGCGCTCAGGGGCGCCAATAGTGTGGAGCGCAATGAAGCCTCGGCAATTCTCGTCGCCACCGACGAGCTGATCCGCGAGTTGATCGCGCGTAACGGGCTCACACCGGAGGCTATGGTGAGCTGCATCTTCACGCTGACCGAGGACCTCGACGCCGAGTTCCCGGCCGTCGCCGCACGGGAGCTCGGCCTGAGCCGTGTGCCGCTGCTGTGCACGCGCGAGGTTCCGGTACCCGGATCGCTGCCGCGCGTGGTGCGCACGCTGCTGCACTACTACGCGGACGAGGACCACGTGCCCAAGCACGTTTACCTCGGCGAGGCCCGGGTTCTGCGCTCGGACCTCGATTCCGCTCAGTAGCCTGGATCTGCGATGACGCTCGAGTTCGGCGAGAAGACGCGGCGCATTCCGGTTTATCCGGTCGCTGCCGGCTACAACCTCGGTTCCGAAGTGGCGATGCTCGCCTCCAACGAGGCGCCCTTCGGTCCGCTCGAGCCGGTCGTGGAGGCGGCGCGGCGCGCCGTCATCGACGCCAACCGCTACCCGGACCCCTCGTACACGCAACTGCGCCAGGCGCTCTCTGACCGCTACGGCGTCCCGTGGGAGCGGATCGCGTTGGGTGCCGGCTCCTGTGATCTGATCCTGGCCGCCGGTGAAGCGCTGCTCGAGCCCGGCGCCGAGGTCGTATACGCGTGGCCGGCCTTCAGCGTCTACCCGCACCTGGCGGCTGCCTCGGGCGCGCGGGCGATCGAGGTGCCGTTGACCGATGAGGCCGTTCACGACCTCGACGCGATCGCGGCCGAGATCACGGTCGCGACGCGGCTAGTGCTCGTCTGCAACCCGAACAATCCGACCGGCACGGTGCTGCCACTCGAGGAGATCGAGGCGTTCCTCGCCGAGGTTCCGGACCACGTCTGCGTGATCCTCGACGAAGCCTACGTGGAGTTCTCGTTGACGATCGGCGACCCGTTCGCCTCGCTGCCGCTGCTCGACCGCCACCCCAACCTCGTGATCCTGCGGACCTTCTCGAAGGTCTACGGGCTCGCCGGGCTGCGCGCCGGCTACGGCCTCTGCGGCAGTGAGTCGTTCCGGATCGCGGTCGACCAAGTCCGCCAGCCGTTCTATCTGACGAGCGCCGCGCAGGCGGCGGCTGTCGAGGCGCTCAAGTACCAGGACGAGGTCGAACGTCGCGTCGTTGCCAGTGTCGCCGCACGCACAACCGTGACCGAGGCGCTGCGTGACCGCGGCCTGTGGGTTGCCGAAAGCGATGCGAACTTCCTCTGGGTGCGGATTGCCGAGGACGGCGACGACGGCCCCGTGGTCGCGGGCCTGCAGGAACGTGGGGTGCTGGTGCGGGCAGGCAGTGCGCTCGGTGGTCCCGGATTCGCCCGCGTCACACTGGGCACAGACGCCGAGAACCGCAAGTTCCTCGCAGCGCTCGACGAGCTGCTCTAAGATCTGCTGCGACGCGCATGAACGACCTTCGCCCCAACACCCTCGGCTGGTCCTTCTACGCGCGCTACTACGCCTGGCGATTTAGCTAGGCGCTCGGCTGGCAAACCTCTGCTGCCCGTGTCAGGCGCGTGGGCAGCGCAACGGAGCCGAGCGCCGGAACCGAACCGCGCCGGGCCTCGCGACGTAACTTGCGACGGCTGTTTCCGTACAGTCTTTGGAGCAGTGAGAGGATCGACACGATGAACCGTCACCCCAATACCGAGCGATCATGACTGTGATCCGCGCCACCCAGGGCGACGCGGTCCGCGACCAGCGGATCGAGCGCCTCGTACCGCTGATCACGCCGCAGGAGCTGTTCGACGAGCTGCCGCTCGACGACGAGCGCGTCGAGGTACTCGTGAACGGCCGCACCGCCGCGCACGCGGTGCTCGACGGAGACGACGACCGGCTATTGGTCGTCGTCGGCCCTTGCAGCGTGCACGACGTCGAGGCCGCGCGCGAGTACGCCGCGCGTCTCGGTGCCGAGTCCAAGCGGCTCGCCGATGACCTATTGATCGTGATGCGCGTGTACTTCGAGAAGCCGCGCACGACGATCGGCTGGAAGGGATTGATCAACGATCCGCATCTCGACGGCTCCGGAGACGTCAACGCAGGACTGCGCATCGCCAGGCGCCTGCTGCTCGAGGTGCTCGGTCTCGGAGTTCCGGTCGGCTGCGAGTTTCTCGATCCGATCACCCCGCAGTACATCTCCGATCTCGTCTCCTGGGGAGCGATCGGCGCGCGTACGACTGAGAGTCAGATCCACCGCCAGCTCGGTTCCGGCTTGTCAATGCCGGTCGGCTTCAAGAACGGGACCGACGGCAACCCTCAGGTCGCGGTCGACGCCGTTCGCGCCGCCGCGGCCCGCCACGCCTTCCCCGGCATCGATGCGGACGGGCGTTCGGCGATCCTGCACACACGCGGGAACAGCGACTGCCACATCATCCTGCGCGGCGGCAAGTCCGGCCCGAACTTCGATGCCGAGTCAGTGGCTGGCGCCAACGCGCTGCTGCGCAAGTCGAACCTGCCGGAGCGGATCGTGATCGACCTTTCGCACGACAACAGCGGCAAGCGTCCGGAGCGCCAACCTGAGGTTGCGCGCGTGGTCGGTGAGCAGGTCGCCGGCGGCGACCGCACAATCACCGGCTTGATGGTCGAATCGTTCCTGGTCGAGGGCAACCAGACTCCCGGACCGCTCGAGACGCTCACCTATGGGCAGTCGATCACCGACGGCTGCATCGGCTGGGAGACGACCGTCGGACTGCTCGACGAGCTCGCCGCGGCCGTACGTACACGCCGGGCAGCGAACGCCTGATCTGACGCGGAATGCGCGTTGCGGTCATCGGCGTTGGGCTGATTGGCGGCTCCGTGGCCCTCGCCGCGCGTGAGCGCCTGGGCGCCCACGTCAGCGCATGGGATCTGAACCCGGCCGCGCTTTCTAAAGGGAGGTCGCTCGGCGTGATCGACTCGGCCACCCGCTCGCTTGACGATGCCGTCCACGACGCTGACGGCGCGTTTGTAGCCGCGCCCGTCGATTCGCTTCCGGAACTGGTTGCGGCAGTGCTTGCGCGTGCGCCCGAAGGCTGTGTTGTGAGCGACGTCGGGTCGACCAAGCGTTCTGTGGTTGCCGCCTGCGCCGACCCGCGCTTCGTCGGCGGTCATCCGCTGGCCGGCTCAGAGATGAGCGGCGTCGAGCACGCGCGCGCCGGCCTGTTCGATGGTGCGACCTGGTACCTGACGCCGTCGCAGACGACGTCGGCGACAAGCCTCAGCCGTGTGCGAGACCTGGTCACGGCGCTGGGAGCCAAGCCGGTTGAGATCGGTGCGGCCACGCACGACCAGCTGATGGCAAGCGTGTCGCACCTGCCGCACATCTTCGCCAACGTATTGGTCTCACAGGTGGCGGCGATCGGCGGCGCACGAGAGCTCGGCCCGAGCTTTCGCGACGCGACGCGTGTGGCCGGAGCAAACGCGGCGATCTGGAACCCGATCTACTTCGACAACCGAGAGCCGCTGGTCGTTGCCATCGAGGACGCGATCGCTCGGCTATCGGGGATCGCCGATGCGCTTCGCCAGGGTGACGAAGGTCGTCTCGCCAGCTGGAGTGAGCAGGCCATCGCCGATCGCGAGAGGCTCGGACGATGAGCGCCGTTGCACGGGTCGGGCCAGGGGCTCCTTCCGCGCGTTGGGAGGTCAGGGTCCCGGGCTCGAAGAGCATCACCAACCGGGCGCTGCTACTGGCCGGAGTCGCTGACGGTCAGTCGATCCTGCGCGACCCGTTGCTCGCAGACGACACGCTGGCGATGGCCGACGTGCTGCGGACGCTCGGTGCGACCGTCGACGAGGAGAGCGACGCAGGCGGGAGCGTACGCTGGAGTGTTGGCGGACTCGGCGGTCCGCCGAGCGGCGACGCCGAGGTCTACTGCGGCATGGGTGCCACGGTCGGCCGCTTCCTCGTGCCGATGCTGGCGGCCGGGCATGGGTACTTCGACATCGACGCACATGCGCAGCTGCGCCGCCGCCCGCTCGGACCGGTACTGGAGGCGCTGCGGGCGCAGGGCAGCGTGATCAGCGGCGACGCTTTCCCGCTGGTGATGGAGGCCTCGGGCCTCAGCGGCGGTGAGGTCGACGTCGACGGCTCGGTGTCGAGCCAGTTCCTGTCCGGCTTGCTGATGGCGGCGCCGTTCGCGCGGGCTGACACGCGCCTGCGCTTCGACGTGCTGGTCAGCAAGCCGTACCTCGATCTGACCCTCGACGCCATGCGCGCATTCGGGGTCGATGTTGACGTGACCGCGGACGCCATGTCGGTCGCACCTGGGGGATACGTCGCAGCCGATTTCGCGGTCGAGCCAGACGCCTCGACGGCTTCCTATTTCCTTGGGAGCGCGGCGATCACGGGCACGACCGTGCGGCTGCTGGGCCTCGACCGGCGCGCGACGTCGCAGGGTGACATCGAGCTCGTGGGCTTCCTGGAGCAGATGGGCTGCACCGTGCACGACGGCGAGGCGCTCGAGCTCACCGGTCCTGAGCGCCTGCGCGGGGTCACCGTGAACATGGGCAACACAACCGACGTCTTCATGACGCTTGCCTGCGTCGCAGCGTTCGCGGATAGCCCGACCACGATCGAGGACATCGGCCACGCGCGCGTGAAAGAGTCCGATCGCATCGCGGCGTGCGCCGAGAATCTGCGACGGCTTGGAATCGACGTCGAGGAGGGGCGCGATTACATCCGCATCCACCCTGGCACGCCGCAGGCCGATACGCAGCTGCCGACCTACGAGGACCACCGGATCGCGATGGCGTTCGCCCTGATCGGCGCGCGCGTGCCGGTGATCCTGGAGGAGCCGAGCGTCGTTGGCAAGACCTTCCCCGAGTTCTTCGAGCGCTGGCCTGTGACCGGCGCGCAGGTGCAGGTCGGCGAGGTCGCCAGCCAATGGTGATCGCGATCGACGGTCCCGCCGGCGCCGGGAAATCGACCGTCGCGAAGGCTGTCGCAGCAGCGTTGCGGTTCACCTATCTGGACAGCGGCGCGATGTACCGGGGCGTTGCACTGGCGGCCCTGCACCGCGGCGAGGAACCAGCAGCGGTCGCGGAGAACGTCCGGATCGAGCTGGGGGACCGCGTGCTCCTCGACGGTGAGGACGTGACCGACGCGATCCGGGCGCCGGAGGTCTCAGAGCGCGCCTCGGAGGTTGCCGCCGAGCCTGCCGTCAGGCGGGCGATGGTCGCCGAGCAGCGGCGGCTGCTGGCGACCGGCGACTGGGTCGCCGAAGGGCGCGACATCGGCACGGTCGTCGCGCCGCACGCGGAGCTGAAGATCTTCTTGATTGCCGACCCGGCTGAGCGCGCGCGCCGGCGCGCGGCGCAGCTGGGGGCCGATCCGGCGGCCGTGCTGGCCGAGCAGACGATCCGCGACGAACGCGATCGCAACCGCGCCGATTCGCCGCTGCGGCCGGCCGATGGGGCCGTCGAACTGGACACGACCGGTCTCACGCTCGAGCAGGTGGTCGAACGGATCGTCGCGCTGGTTCCGGGTCGATAGCGGCGGCGCAGGCGCCCGGTCAGATCCCGTCCCGTCCAGCCAGCCACGCTAGGCTCGCTCCATGAAGGTCGCAATCGTCGGTTACCCGAACGTCGGGAAGTCTTCGCTCGTCAACCGCCTCACGGAGTCGCGGGAGGCGGTCGTGCACGAGCAATCGGGCGTTACGCGCGACCGCAAGGAGCTCGAGACCGACTGGAACGGGCGGGCGCTGACGCTGGTCGACACAGGCGGTGTCGACCTCGAGGAGCGCGACGACCTCGCCCGCCAGATCCAGCAGCAGTCGCGCGAGGCGCTTGACGAGGCGGACGTGGCCGTGTTGGTCGTCGACGCGAAGGCTGGGATTCGTCCGGGCGACCTCGATATGGCCGACCTGTTGCGCAAGGTCACGATCCCGGTGATCGTCGCTGCCAACAAGGTCGACTCGGTCAAGGATCTGTCGCTGGCGTATGAGTTCCACCAGCTCGGCCTTGGCGAGCCGATCGGGGTCTCGGCCGCCCAGGGCCTTGGTACCGGCGATCTGCTGGACCGCATCGTCGAAGTCGGCCCTGAGCACGATCGCCAGCCATCAATCGAGGATCCGATCCGTCTGGCGCTGATCGGTCGCCCGAACGTCGGCAAGTCGTCGTTGGTCAACCGCTTCGTGGGCTCCGACCGTGTGATCGTCTCGGATGTCGCCGGCACCACCCGCGACGCGATCGACCTCCCGATGACATTCGAGGAGCGATCGATCGTGCTAGTCGACACGGCCGGCCTGCGCCGTCAAGCGAAGGTGGGGGAGTCGCTCGAGTACTACACGGCGCTGCGCTCGCAGCGCGCGGCCGAGCGTGCCGACGTCGCCCTGGTCGTCTGCGACGCGACCGATGGCGTGACCTCCCAGGACTTCCGGATCGCGGAGATGGCGATGAAGGCCGGTTGCGCGACTGCGCTCGTCTTGAACAAATGGGACCTGCAGGCCGAGGAAAACGGGGGAGTCGGTCCAGACGAGCTCGAACACGAGCGCGTGCGGGTGAACCGCAAGCTGCGGTTGCGTCCGCGCGTCCTGACCACGAGCGCCAAGACGGGAAGGCATGTGGAGCGGATCCTGGTCGAGGCCGTCGGCCTCGCGGACCGCAGCCGCGGCCGGATCCCGACCTCGCAGCTGAATCGCTTCATCTCCGACATCGTCGCCCAGCGCCAGCCGCCGTCGAGCAACAACCGCCGGCACGGCAACCAGCGCCTCAAGCTCCTGTACATGACCCAGACGGGAGAGCGGCCACCCCGCTTCTCGATCCAGGTCAACTCGCACGGGCTGGTCACGCGCGACTACGCCTACTACCTGGAGAACCGCATGCGTGAGCGCTACCGCATGGAGGGCATCCCGCTGATGATCGACTTCGTCGAACGCAACGAGCGACGTGGTCGTTACGCTTCCCGCGATGCTTGACAACGAATTCCTCTTCACGTCGGAATCGGTTACCGAGGGCCATCCCGACAAGATTGCAGACCAGATCTCCGACGGCGTGCTCGACGCGGTTCTGCGCGATGACCCCAGCGGTCGCGTCGCCTGTGAGACGCTCGTCAACACCGGCCTGATCGTCGTCTCGGGCGAGATCACGACCAGCACCTACGTGGACATTCAGCACGTCGCGCGTGAGACGGTCCGCCAGATCGGCTACACGGACGCGGCGTTCGGCTTCGACTGCGACACCTGCGCGGTCATCAACACGATCGACAAGCAGTCTCCAGATATCGCGCAGGGGGTTGACGAGGCCTACGAGATGCGGGTGGATTCGGCCGACGAGTTCGACCTGGCCGGCGCCGGAGACCAGGGGATGATGTTCGGCTACGCCTCGAACGAGACGCCGGAGCTGATGCCGCTCCCAATCTCGCTCGCGCACCGGCTGAGCCGGCGCTTGGCCGCGGTCCGCAAGGACCACTCGATCCCGTACCTGCGCCCGGATGGCAAGACCCAGGTGACGGTCCGCTACGTCGACGGCAGGCCCGTCGAGATCGAGAAGCTGCTCATCTCCAGCCAGCATGCCGAGGGCGCCGAGGCGCTCATCGCCGACGACCTCTGGGAGCAGGTCGTCCTGCCTACCCTGCCGCAGCTCTATGACCCCGCCAAGCTGCGCGACAACTTCCTGGTCAACCCGACCGGCCGCTTCGTGATCGGCGGGCCGATGGGCGATTGCGGCCTTACGGGGCGCAAGATCATCGTCGACACCTATGGCGGCTTCGCGCGCCACGGCGGTGGCGCCTTCTCCGGCAAGGATCCGTCGAAGGTCGATCGCTCGGCCGCCTACGCCGCGCGCTACGTGGCCAAGAACGTCGTCGCGGCGGGCCTCGCGGACCGTTGCGAGGTGCAGGTCGCGTACGCGATCGGAGTCGCGCACCCGGTCTCGATGATGGTCGAGACGTTCGGCACGGAGAAGATCCGCCGCGGCCGCATCCTCGAGCTGATCAAGGAGCACTTCGACCTGCGGCCTGCCGCGTTCCGTCAGTACCTGCGGCTGCACAGGCCGATCTACCAGCAGACGGCGGCCTACGGCCACTTTGGCCGTGAGGAGCCCGACTTCACCTGGGAAGTGACCGACAAGGCGCTGGCGCTGCGCGAGGCGGCTGGCCTCGACGCCACCGTCGGCGCCTAGCCGCGCCCGGTCCAGCCAGAGCCCGCGACCCCGAGTCCAACGTTGATCGCGCGCGTCATCCCGCTGACGCAGACGCGCGCGATCAAGGGATTGTTCGATTACAAGCTGCCGTCAGCGCTCGACGAAGTCGAAGTTGGCTCGCTGCTGCGCGTGCCGTTCTCCGGCCGGACGATCCTTGCGGTGGTCGCGGAGATGGCGACGAGCTCCGACGTGGCACCGGAGAAGCTCGCTCTAGCCCAGGAGCTGCTGCCCGCCCAGCTGCCGCCCGACCTGGTCAGGCTCGCGGTCTGGATGGCGCGCGAGTACTGCTCGACCCCCGCGCGCGCGCTCCAGATCCTGCTGCCCGCCGGCGCCGCCCAGGGCCTGCGCGAGAAACGGGTGCTCGTCGCCTCGATCACCGAACTCGGCCTCGCGGCGCTCACCGACGGCGCTCGCCTGACGCCCGGTCAGCGCGAAGCGTTGGAGACGCTCGCCGTCCAGCCGCTCACAGCTTCTGGGTTGGGTACACAGCTACTACGGCGCCTGGAGTCGCGCAACCTCGTCGCCCTGAGCCTGACCATCCAACCCCGCCGCCCGTCCTCGTTCGCGGTTTCATCCTCCCCAGCTTCAGCCCCGCCGCTGACGGCTGAACAAAAGTCGGCGTTGGTGCCACTCCTGGAGGCACTCGCCCGTGCCGACAGGAACGGCACCAACGGCGAGCTTGAGGAGTTCCTGCTTCACGGCGTAACCGGCTCCGGCAAGACGGAGGTCTACCTGCAGGCCGCCGAGGCGACGCTGCAGGCGGGACGCGATGTGATCATCCTGGTCCCCGAGATCGCGCTGACCCCCCAGGCGCTCTCGCGGTTCCAAGCGCGGTTCGGCGACGTCGTCGCGGTCATGCACTCAGGCATGAGCGCCGGCAAACGCAACGACGAATGGTTGCGGCTGGCGCGTGGCGAGGCGCTGCTATGCGTCGGCCCGCGGTCGGCGATCTTCGCTCCGCTCGAGGACATCGGCCTGATCGTTGTCGACGAGGAGCACGAGAGCTCGTACAAGCACGAGAGCGACCCTCGCTACGACGCGAGGACCGTCGCGCGCCAGCGGGCGCGCGACCACGGTGCCGTGCTGTTGTCGGGCAGCGCCACGCCGCGACCGGAGAGCGTGTTCGGCGCCAACCGGCTGCGGCTCGCGCAGCGGGTCGACGGGCGCCCACTGCCGGCGGTGGAGATCCTCGACATGCGCGGATTGCACAACCCACTGCACCCTGACACGCGTCTGGCGCTGGCCGATTGCAAGCGTGAGGGCGGCAAGGCGATCGTGCTCCTGAACCGCCGCGGCTGGTCCAACTTCCTCTCCTGTGGGTCGTGCGGACGCGTCTGGATGTGCCCGAACTGCGAGGTCGCGCTGGTGCTGCACCGTGCCGGCGGCGTCGTCGCCTGCCACCACTGTGGGCATCGTGAGCGTGTGCCGTCGAGCTGTCCGGACTGCGGGTCGGTGTCGCTCGCCCGCCACGGCGCCGGCACCGAGCGGTTGGAGCACGAACTGGTCACGGCCTTAGCCGACGCCGGATTCCCCGTGCTGCGGCTGGACGCCGATGCCGCCGGGCTGGACGCGCGCGCCGAGATCCTCGAGCGCTTTCACGCAGCGGCCAGCGGCGTGCTCGTCGGAACGCAGATGGTGGCCAAGGGCCACGATTTCGCCGACGTCGGGCTCGGCGTGGTGATCGACGCCGACCAGACGCTGCGCTTTCCTGATTTCCGGGCTGAGGAGCGCACCTTCGCGCTGGTCACGCAGCTCGCCGGTCGCACCGGCCGCGGCGGCTCCAGCCGTGTGCTCGTACAGACGATGGAGCCGGCTGCGCGCCCGATCGTGCTTGCCGCAGAGCACGATTCGGAGACGTTCCTGCGCGGTGAGCTGCGACGCCGCAAGGCACTGGCCTACCCGCCGTTCACGACGCTGATCCGCGTCGTCTGCGCTGCCGTCGACGGAAACGCCGCCCACGCCGCCGCCACCGCCCTGCGCGAGCGAATCTCGGCGACCGGGATCGAGCAGGCGGGAGGAGCTCAATTCTCCGTGCTCGGGCCGGCCTCGCTGTTCATGCTGCGCGGGAAGGTGCGGTCGCAACTGGTGATCAAGGCGACCGATCGCATGGCTGCGATCGCCGCCGTCGGCGACGCGGTCGACGCCGTCAGCGCAGATCGCACCCACCGGGAGGTCGCGCTCAGCGTCGACGTCGACCCGCAGTAGCGGCTAGCAAGCCAACTTCGGCTACGGAAGACCTTGGGAGTCGAGGAAGCGCTCGACCAGCCCGCGCACGACCGCAGCCATCGGAAATTGGTGCTCCTCGCACCAGGCTTTGAGCTCTTCGTACCGCCGCTGCGGGAACCGGATCGGCACGACCTTGGCGTCGGACTCCGGCAGCAGCGCGGACGCGGTGAGCGTGAGGCCTTGGAACGCCACGGCGGCGCGGTTACTGGCGTCACGGTGCCGAACGGCGGTCTGCCAGGTCTCGTTGCTGCTCATGCCCTCGAGCAGCAACGCCAGCACGAGGTCCTGGTCGCGCTCGGGCAGCGTCCGGATTGCGGTCAGCAGAACGCGCACGGCATGCGCTTTTTCGTCATTTTGGGGCGATATCTCTGCGATATCGCAGACGATACCGCGCCGAAACTGCTTTTCCGAGACCGCGCACGGCTTTTTGGGACGATCTGACAGGAAGCCGCAGGTGGCCTCGCGTGAATAGACTGGGCCTCTGTGAACGAAGCGCTCGATCAGATTCAGGACGAAGAGCCTTGGCCCGAAGAGGCGGAGGTTGAGCCGCAGGACGAGGTTGAGCCGGACGCCGACCCGGAGCTCGATCCCGAGGTTGCGGCGCGTCGCGACGCGGCGTTGGCGCACGTTCGCAAGTTCGGCGACCCGGTTCTGAAGACCAAGGCGCGCCCGGTCGAGCACTTCGACGAGGCGCTGCGCGACGAGGTCCGGCGTATGGGGCTGCTGATGGACGACGCGCTCGGTATCGGACTCGCGGCGACGCAGGTCGGCGTGCTGCACAGGTTGCTCGTATACCGGGTACAGGCCGGCGCGCCCCTGGCGGCACTGTCCAACCCGGTGATCGAGTGGTCCTCGAAGGATGAAGAGATCGCCGAGGAGGGGTGCCTCAGCCTGCCGTCCGTGCACGTCGAGGTCGAGCGGCCCGTCTACGTCCGTGTGCACGCACAGGATGAGTACGGTGATCCGATCACGATCGAGGCTGGGGGGTTGGAGGCGCGAGTGATCCAGCACGAGATGGACCATCTCGATGGCGTTCTGATCCTCGATCGGACGCCACGCGATCAGCGCAAGGACGCCATGCGGACTTTGCGCGAGTGGCAGGAACAGCAGCGGTCCGGGTGAGGACCGTATATCTGGGCACTTCGGCCTTCGCCGGCGCGGTGCTGCGCCGTCTTGACGACTCCCCGCATAGACCCTCGTTGGTCATCAGCAGGCCGGACAGCCCGCAGGGCCGCGGACGTAAGCTGACCCCGCCGCCGGCTGTGCTGGTCGCGCAGGAGCTCGGACTCGACGTCTATCAGCCGGAGTCAGTGAACTCCGAAGCCGCGCTTGCACGGATCGCGGAGGCGCAGCCTCAGGTGCTTTGTGTCTGCGCATTCGGCGCGTTGCTCAAGGAGCCACTGCTCTCCCAATATCCGATCCTCAACGTGCATCCGTCGCTGCTGCCGCGGTGGCGCGGCGCCGCGCCGATCGAGCGCGCGATCCTTGCCGACGACGAGGAGACGGGCGTGTCGATCATGCGGCTGACCGCTGGCCTCGACAGCGGCCCGATCTGCCTGCAGCAGCGCATCAGGATCGAGCCCGGCGACGACTACGGCTCGCTCTCAGCCAAGCTGGAGCAACTGGGCGGTGAGCTCCTGGTCGAGGCGCTCGACGAGGATCCGCCGTGCGTCGAGCAGGATGAGGCGAACGTGACCTACGCGGAGAAGCTGACTGCTGAGGATCGCCGCCTTGCTCCGTCTGAGCCCGCCGACGCCCAGGCTCGCCGCGTGCGTGCGCTCAGTCCGCACATCGGCGCCTATCTGCAGCAGCCGGATGGGACGAGATTGGGCGTCTGGAAGGGGCGTGCGAAGGGTGACACGCTCGAGCTTCTGACCGTCCAGCCCCCCGGCAAGCAGCGGATGTCGTGGGCCGACTATCAGCGTGGCCTCAGGAGGCCCTCGCGGTGAGCGTGGCGCCCGCGCGCCGTGCCGCCTTCACGGTGGTGCGGCGCGTGTTCGAGCAGGGCGCGTTCGCCGACCGCGCACTGCACTCAGCGGCTGCCGACCTCGATCAGCGGGACCGCGCGCTGGCGATGCGGCTCGCCTACGGCACCGTCCAGCGCAAGCGCACGCTCGACTATCTGCTCACGGCGTTCGTGTCACGGCCGCTCGACAGGCTCGAGCCAGCCGTGCTGGCGGCATTGCGGCTCGGGATGTTCCAGATTCTGTACCTCGGCGGCGTGACCGACTACGCGGCCGTCAACGAGAGCGTCGAGCTTGCGAAGCAGGAGAGTCGCGGCGGCGCTCAGCTCGTCAACGCCGTGCTGCGCCGCGCCGGGCGTGAGGGCCAGCAGCTGCTCGCCAAGCTCGACGACACGACGCCGCAGCGCGCCGCGGTGCTGCACTCGGTGCCTGACTGGCTGGCGGAGATGTGGTGGAGCGAGCTCGGTCCCGAGGCGGCGCGAGTGCTGCTCAGCAGCGTCAACGAGCCCGCGGAATCCGCAATCCGGGTGAACCAACTGAAGGCGACACCCGAGCAGGTCGAGGCAGCGCTCAGAACAGCCAGCCCGCCGGCCGCAAGCCATGCGGCACCAGAGTGGAGCGACCAGCCTGCGCTTCCCGAGCTGCCCGAGATGCTGGTGCTCGAAGGCGCCTTCGATGCGTTCGCGTCCGAGCTCTTCAAACAGGGCGCACTGATGCCACAGGCGCGTGCGTCGGCCGCCGTGGCACGCGCGCTCGCGCCGCAGGCGGGAGAGCGCGTACTCGATCTCTGCGCGGCTCCGGGCGGCAAGACCACGCACCTTGCAGCGCTGATGGCGGCTGAGGGCGAGTTGGTCGCGGTCGAGGTTCATCCTGGCCGCGCGCGTGCGCTCGCCGAGACATGCGAGCAGATGGGAGCTGACAATGCCCGGGTTGTGCAGGTCGATGCGCGCGAGTTTCGCGACACCCAGCCCTTCGACCGCGTGCTCGTCGATCCGCCCTGCAGCGGGCTCGGCACGCTGCAGGCGCGGCCGGACCTGCGTTGGCAGCCGCGTCGCGGCGAGATTGCCGAGCTGGCCGCCAAGCAGGGGGAGCTGCTGCGCGCCGGCGCCGCGCAGCTGAAGCCCGGCGGTTCGCTCGTCTACTCGGTCTGCACTATCAGCCGCGAGGAGGCCGAGGGAGTGGTCGACGCGTTCGTCGCCGAGCACGGCGATTTCGTCTGCGAGCACCGCTGGCAGCTTCTCCCCAGCAGCGACGGCACCGACGGGTTCTTCATTGCACGGCTTCGGCGCGGGTAGCCTCCGGCGTTACAGTTTGAAATGTGGACGAAGTGCAGGCAATCCTTGGGCCCGAGTGCCCTAAGTGTCACGAGCCCTGGCTGCGGCCGAGCGCGTCGCCTGGTCGGTACCGCTGCCTGTACTGCATGAGCCGGTACGAGCTTCAGTCCGTGTGCCCCAATTGCGGCGAGCACTCAACGATCGTGCGCATGTCAACGACGGCGATCGTGCTGTGCAACCACTGCCAGGGCAGCATGCTCAAGGCACTATGACGGGACGGAGCCGGTGAGCGACCCGGAGCGCATCCGTGCACGAGAGGTCGCCCCCTCGATCTTGTCGGCGGACTTCGCGCGGCTGGGCTCGCAAGTGGGGGAGGTGCTTGCCGCCGGCGCACGCGTGATCCACGTCGACGTCATGGATGGCCACTTCGTGCCGCCGATCACCTTCGGTCCGAATGTGGTCGAGGCGCTGGCCCAGCAGGTCCACGACGCGGGCGCGATCATCGATGTGCACCTGATGATCGATCGCCCCGAGCGCCAGGTGCCGGAGTTCGTCAAGGCGGGCGCTGACAGCATCACGATCCACGTTGAGGCGACGCCGCACATTCACTATGCGCTACAGGCGGTGCGCGAGGGTGGTTGCACGGCCGGCGCAGCGATCTCGCCGGCGACGCCGATCGGCATGCTCGCCGACGCCGCGGCCGACGGCGTCCTCGACCTCGCGCTCTGCATGAGCGTCAATCCTGGCTGGGGCAATCAGAAGCTGATCCAGCATTCGTTCGCCAAGCTGCGCGAACTGCGCGCGATGCTCTCGCCCGAGATCGGCGTCGAGGTCGACGGCGGCGTCAACGCCGCCACTGCCAACAGCGTTGCCGATGCCGGCGCGAACCTGCTCGTGGCTGGGTCGGCGGTATTCGCGGCGCGCGACCCGGGCGCGGCCTTCCAGGAGATCGCCGCGGCCGCCTGGCCCGGCGAATGACCGTTCCTATCCTCAAAGGGTGTCCGTGATCACGGAAGCTGACGACCTCCACCTGCAGCGTGCAGTCGACCTGGCCGCGCTCGGGGGCGACCTTGTCAGCCCGAATCCGCACGTCGGAGCGGTGATCGTTCAGGAGGGCAGGGTGATAGGAGAGGGCTTCCATCGTGAGGTCGGAGGACCCCACGCGGAGGTCGAAGCGATCCGTGCCGCGGGCGAGGAGGATCTCGCGGGCGCGACGCTGTACGTCTCGCTCGAGCCGTGCTGTCACCAGGGCCGGACGCCAGCGTGTACCGATGCAATCCGCGAGGCCGGGATCGGCCGTGTCGTGGTCGCCTCCGATGACCCGTCCGAGCACGCCTCGGGTCGTGGCCTCGGGATCCTCCGCGACGAGGGAATCGAGGTCGTCGTCGCCAGCGGCGAGCTTGCCGCCCGCGCGCGGCTCCAGAACCAGCCGTTTCGCAAGCACGCGCGCACGGGGCGTCCCTGGGTGCTCTTCAAGTCCGCGATGTCGTTGGACGGCAAGGTTGCGACCCGCAGCGGCGATTCGAAGTGGATCTCGGGCGTGCGCAGCCGCAAGATCGTGCACGAATGGCGTGCCGCCAGTGACGCCGTCGCCATCGGCATCGGCACGGCACTCGCAGACAATCCGGTGCTGACCGCGCGTGTGGGAGGCTCTGATTCGAGCGTTCTCGCCGGTCGCCAGCCGCGCCGCGTGCTCTTCGACTCGCTCGCGCAACTACCGTTGACCGCGCGCCTGCTCGACGACACAGCCACGGTGCCACTGACAGTGGTCGTGTCGCGCGCGGCACCACGCGCAGCCACCGATGCGCTCGAGAACCGTGGCGTCGAGGTGATCTGCGCAACCGGAGAGAACGAGCCGGCGCGCGTGCGCTCGGCGCTGGATCAACTGGGCGCCGCCGACGTGACATCGATGCTGCTCGAAGGCGGCCCCAAGCTCGCCGGCGTCTTCCTCGACGCCGGGGAGATCGATGAGATCCGCCTGTTCATCGCTCCGCTACTGCTCGGAGGCCGCGGCGCGCCCAACCCGCTGGAGAGCGAGGGCGCCGAGTCGGTCTCGGAGGCGGTGCGCTCGCTCACGCTGGAGTGCGAGCGGATCGACGAGGATCTGCTGCTCACCGCACGGATCAAGGAGTGGTGAGCTGTTCACGGGCCTTGTAGCCGACCTCGGGGAGGTTGTCGACGTCGCGCGCTCCGCCGACGGCGTGCGGCTGCGGGTCAGCAGCACGCTCACGCGTGAGCTCGAGGAGGGCGACTCGATCGCCGTCAACGGCGTCTGCCTGACCGCAACCTCGGTCGACGGTGCAGCCTTCAGCGCCGACGTGATGAACGAAACGCTGAAGATCAGCTCGCTGGCTGAGATCGGCGCCGGCAGTCCCGTGAACCTCGAGCTCGCGATGCGCCCCACGGACAGGCTCGGCGGGCACATGGTTCAGGGCCACGTGGACGGCGTCGGCACCATCGCGGGCGTGACGGCCGACGGGTTTTCGAGCCGCGTCCGGATCAACGCGGCCCAAGAGCTGCTTCGCTACATGGTCTACAAGGGTTCGATCACCGTCGACGGCGTTTCCCTCACGGTGGCGGGCTTGGACGACCGATCATTTACCGTTTCACTCATACCCGAGACGCTTGAGCGCACCAACCTCGGTCGAGCAGAGCCGGGGACAACTGTGAATCTGGAGGTTGACGTGCTCGCCAAATACGTCGAGCGGCTGATGCCAGGAGGGAAGGCCGAGTGACCACCGTCAAGAGCCCGTTTGCGACCATCGAGGAGGCGATCGAGGACATCCGCCAGGGCAAGATGGTCGTCGTGTGCGACGACGAGGACCGTGAAAACGAGGGCGACCTGACGATGGCTGCCCAGTTCGTCACCCCCGAGGCGATCAACTTCATGGCCAAGGAGGGACGTGGCCTGATTTGCCTGTCGCTCACTCCAGAGCGCTGCGACGAGTTGGGGCTCAACCTGATGGCTGCCAAGAACGAGTCCTCCTTCGAGACGCCCTTCACGGTCTCGATCGAGGCGCGTACGGGCGTCAGCACGGGGATCTCCGCGGCGGACCGCGCGCGCACGATCCAGGTTGCGATCGACCCGCAGAGCAGTCCGCGTGAGCTCGTCCAGCCCGGCCACGTCTTCCCGCTAAAGGCCAAGTCCGGCGGCACTCTCGAGCGCGTCGGCCAGACTGAGGCGGCCGTCGATCTCGCGCGTCTGGCGGGCCTGATCCCAGCCGGGGTGATCTGCGAGGTCATGAACGACGACGGCACGATGGCGCGGGTCCCGGACCTCGCCGAGTACTGCGCGCGTCACGGCCTGAAGATGATCACGGTTGCGGATCTCGTCGCCTACCGGCGGCGCACCGAGAAGCTCGTCGAGCGCGTCGTCGCCACGCGGCTGCCGACCACCTTCGGGGACTTCGTGGCAGTCGGATACCGATCGCTGCTCGACGGAAAGCATCACGTCGCGCTGGTAAAGGGAGATCTCGACGGCGCCACCGATGTGATCGTGCGTGTGCACTCCGAATGCCTGACCGGCGATGTCTTCCACTCGCTGCGTTGCGACTGCGGCGAACAGCTCGAGTCGGCGCTGACGATGATCGAGTCCGAGGGCAGGGGCGTGCTGCTCTACCTCAGCCAGGAGGGACGCGGCATCGGGCTGCTCAACAAGCTGCGTGCTTACAAGCTCCAGGAGGAAGGCCTCGACACGGTCGAGGCGAACCTGCGCCTGGGGCTGCCGGCCGACCTGCGCGACTACGGTATCGGCGCTCAGATCCTCGTGGATCTTGGGCTCACGAGCATCCGCATCCTGACCAACAATCCGAAGAAGATCTCCGGACTGGCCGGTCACGGGCTCTCGGTGACCGATCAGATCCCGATCATCCACCAAGCCAATCCACACAACGAGGCCTATCTGCGCGCCAAGCAGGACAAGCTCGGACACATCCTGCATCACCAGGGGCTCGCGTTCGACGACGAGATGCTGCACGACGAGCTCGCCGACCATCAAGGGGAATCGACCGATGGCGAGTGACGACCGGATCGCGCTGTGCGTCGCACGCTTCTACGTGGAGTTCGCCGACGCATTGGAAGAGGGCGCGCGCGACGCGCTCGATGAGGCCGGCGTCGCCGAGGTCGATCGCTTCGATGTCCCGGGCGCGTTCGAGCTGCCGCTGATCAGCCGCTACGCCGCCGAGAGCGGGCGCTATGCGGGGATCGTGGCGCTGGGCGCTGTGATCCGGGGTGAGACCGACCATTACGACTATGTCTGCTCCGAGACGGCCCGGGGCCTCCAGGACGTGCAGCTGCACACTGGCGTACCGGTCGGTTTCGGCGTGCTCACGGTCGAGAGTGCCGAACAGGCACGGGCCCGCGTCAAGGGCGGCACCAAGCGCGACACCGGTCGGCACGCGGTCGAGGCGGTGCTCGCATCGCTGGCCGTCAAGCGCGAGCTCTCAGAACGTCCCCGGAGAGCCGGCTTCTCGGCATGAGGCTTGACCGTTGAGCGCGAAGCCGTCCGATCAGGGGATCGAGGATCTGATCCAGATCGGCGCGGCGGCCAACGCGCTCGGGGTCAGCATCGACACGCTTCGGCGCTGGGGGCGGTCCGGGCGTGTGCAGTTCGAGCGTCGTGGCAACCGCCGCTACATGTCCTCCGTCGAGCTGTCCAAGCTTCTGCACGAGCGCGGTGCAAGTGTTCACTCGAGCGCCCGCAACCATTTCACCGGGGTGGTCGTCGCCGTCAAGCGTGACGACGTGATGGCGCAGATCGACCTCGTGTGCGGGCCGTTCCGCATGGTCTCACTGATGTCACGCGAGGCCGCGGATGACCTCGGTCTGAAGCCCGGCGTGAGCGCCACGGCGGTCGTCAAGGCGACCAACGTGATCATCGAGACCCACTAGCAGTCGCAAGGCGGCGGCCAGCGGGCCGCCGCGCGCGCGGGTCAAAGCGAAGCTGGCGGGAGTGCGTATACTCGACCGCCGTATGTCAAAGATTTGTCACGTATGCGCGAAGGGTCCGTCCTTCGGCCACTCACGCAGCCACTCGATGGTTGCCACTAATCGCCGCTTCGATCCGAACCTCCAACGCGTGCGGATCGACGACGGCGGCACGCCCCGTCGCGTGTACGTCTGCACGCGCTGCCTTAAAGCCGGCAAGGTCACCAAGGCTCGCTAAGGGCCCTCTGTGGGCCCTCGCCGCCTGTGACTGATCCTGCGATAGTCCGCTTCCGCGCACTCGTGGAGGCTGGTCTTGTCGCGCTCGAAGCGCGGCGTCAGGAGGTCAACGACCTGAATGTGTTCCCGGTCGCCGATGGTGACACCGGGGACAACATGGTCCTGACGTTGCGCGCCGTGCTCGAGGAGCTCGACCGCATCCTCGACGCCTCCGAACAGCACACGCTCGACGAGATCGGCCGCGACGAGATCGTGAACTCGGTCGCGCGCGCGGCGCTGCTCGGCGCACGCGGAAACTCCGGCGTGATCCTCTCGCAGCTGATCCGCGGCGCCGCCGAGGAGTTGATCAGCCGCCCCGGCGAGCTGATCGACCCGGTACTGATCGGCGCCGCGCTCGCGCGTGCCGCCGACCAGGCCTATGGCTCCGTGCGCGAGCCGGCCGAGGGCACGATCCTGACAGTCGTGCGAGAGATGGCATCCCGAGTCGCCACCGAGCTTGCGCACATGCCGGAGACGCGCCTCGGGGCCGACGCCACCGACGACGTTCAGGACGAGCTTGCCGCCGAGGTGATGGAGCGCGCGCTCGAAGCCGGCCAGCAGTCGGTCAAGCGCGGCCCGGACCTGCTGCCAGTTCTGCGCGAGGCCGGCGTCGTCGACGCCGGCGGTTACGGCCTGACCGTCGTGCTCGCCGGCATGGTCGGCGCGCTGCGCGGGAGCGAGACGGTGACGATCGAGCACCACGCTCCAGCCAAGGTGACGCATCCCGAGCACGCGTCGACGAGCTTCCGCTACTGCACCAACTTCGCGGTCACCGGCGCCGACCTCGACCAGCGTGCCTACATCGTCGAGCTCGAGCAGCTCGGTGACTCGGTCCTGGTCGTGGGCGACCGGACGACGCTCAAGGTCCACGTTCACACCGACAGCCCAGACACGGCGATGGCGCTCTTCGTCCCGCACGACGTCTCCCACATCGATATCGCCGATATGAGCGAGCAGGTCAAGGACCGCGACGCGCGACTCACGCTCGCCTCCTCGAGCGACGCGGTGTGCGGGGCGCTGGCCGTCTCCACGGGCGCCGGCTTCAAGGTGCTGTTCGAGGGGCTCGGCGTTACCGTCCTCGACGGCGGGTCGACGCTCAACCCGTCGATCTATGACCTGCTGGCGGCAATCCATGCGATCCCCGCGGAGGAGGTCGTCGTGCTGCCGAACAGCTCGAATGTGTTCATGGCCGCGGAACGTGCCGCCGAGCTCTCCGACAAGACGGTGCTCGTGGTGCGCTCGCGCTCGTTGCAGGCCGGACTCGCCGCGGCCGTGGCGCTCGCGCCCGACGCTGACGCAGCCGCAAACGCGGCCGCGATGGTCGAGATCCTGAGCGAGCTCCGAACCGGCGCGGTGGCACGAGCGGCGCGCGACGACGCGCAGGGCCGGTTCGCCGCCGGCGATGCGATCGGCTTCGTCGACGACGAGCTCGTCGTCTGGGGTGATCCCGAGCGGACGCTGCGCGAAGTCATCGGCCAGCTCGCCGATGATGCAGAGCTGATCACCTGTCTGCGCGGAATCGAGGCGCCGCTCGACGGTCAGGCGGTTCGAGCGCTGGTCAACGGCACGATCGAGCTCGAGCTCTCCGACGGCGGCCAGGAGAGCTATTGGTGGCTGCTGTCGGCCGAGTAGTACCTGCGGGCGCTCAAGAACCCGCGTAGTCGCCTGCGTCTTCGACGATGTCGCCGCTGTCGGCGTCGTCCTCGAGCAGGTTGACGCCCTGTAGACGCTCGATCGCGTGGGTGAGCTGCTCGATCGGGGCGATCAGGTCCTCGCGATCGGCCTTCTGTTCGAGCATGATCCTCACCGCGGCGAGCTCGCGTGCGAGGAACTCCGCCTCGGCGAGCGCGCGCGCGTTCGTCTCGCGGTCGCGCTCGACCTCCTCCTTGTCACGGTCGGCCTGCCGGTTCTGCGCGAGCAGGATCAGCGGCGCCGCGTACGCGGCCTGGGTCGAGAACGCAAGGTTGAGCAGGATGAACGGATATGCGTCCCACCGGCCGATGAAGCCGGCGACGTTGAGGAGGACCCAGAAGATGACGAAGATCGTTTGGCCGGCCAGGTACCGGCCCGTCCCCAGCAGACGGGCGACGGACTCAGCCCAGCGCGCGAACGCGTCGGAGTCGTAGCCGGTGCCGGTACCGGTACCGCGCGGGGTGCTGAGGTCGTTCTTGCGTGCCATGGGGGAGGTCCGTCCGGATCAGCCGGTTGCTCGGATGGTGGCATGGGTCGTGCGCCAGCCGCGTGGCAGCACTCGGTCAAGGACATCGTCGATGGTCACGGCGCCGACCAAGCGGCCGGCGTCGTCGGTCACTGGCAGCGCCACGACGTTGTATGCGGCCAGCCGACCCGCAACCTCGCGGTCGGAGGCGTCTGGCTTGACGGAATCCCAGTCGTCGTCGATGCATCGGCCGATCGGCTTCGACGGCGATTCGCGCAGCAGTCGCTGAATTCCGACGACACCGACGAAGCGCCCTGTGGGCGTCTCGAGCGGCGACTGGCAGACGAAGACCTGTGTCGCCAGCGGCACCGGCAGGTCGGGGCTACGCACGTGGGCGAGCGCCTCGGAGACAGTTGTCGTCGGCGACAGGATGATCGGTTCGGGCGTCATCAGTCCGCCAGCGGTGTCGGGCTCGTAGAGCAGCAACCGACGCACGCTCTGGGCCTCTTCGGGGTCCATCGCCGCGAGCAGCTCCTCCTGCTCGCTCGCCGACATCTCGCCGAGCAGGTCGGCCGCGTCGTCTGCCTCCATCTCGTCGAGCACGCGGCCCACGCGCTCCGGGTCGAGGCCCTCGATCAGTCGCACCTGCTCGTCTTCGGGCATCTCCTCGAGCAGGTCGGCGAGACGGTCATCCTCGAGCGCCGCCGCGAGCAACCGGCGGCGGCTGAGCGGCAGATTGCGGATCTCATTCGCCATCTCGGCCGGATGCAGACCGCCGAGCGTCGCCGCCTGACGGTCGACGGACCGTTGCTCCGCGAACAGCTCGCCGGCTTCGCTCCAGTCGATCACCTCCGGCGTCCGCTTGAGACCGGGCATGCGGCGCCCGACACCCAACGCCACAGTCGCGACTTCCCACGCAAACGGCTCAGGTGCGGGCTGCAGGCCGATGTCGACGACGCGGCGGTCGTTGAGCCGGCGTCCGATCAGCTCTCCCGCCGCGAGCCGCTCGCCGTCACGCAGTTCGAACTGGCGCAGGTTGATCGATCCTCGGCGCAGACGCACTCCGCGCGTGTCGATCTCGCCGACGCGACCGGCACTGATGAACACGCGCCTACGCTGAACACCGCCGACAACGAAGCCGTTGACGCGCGGTGGCCGCCCACCCATATCGAGCACCACGTCGGCGACGTGACCGACGTCGGAACCGTCCGCTGCAACGAGCGGAAGCCGTGTCACCCTCGATACATAAACGATCCGATCGCTCATGCCCCAGATCGTAGGCCGACCGCCGCAACGGTCAAGCTGTGCAAGGGATTCGTAACCAGATGCCGACCGCCTTTGCCACCGCCACCGAGCTGACGCCTGCGGAGCTGGCGACGGCCCCAGTGCGCTATCCGTCGCCGCGGCAGCTTGGGCGCCCGTTGCGCGTTAAGGGGGCGAAGGCTGCGCAGGGTGCGGAGAACCTGGGCCTGCGGACCGTTGGCGACCTGCTCGAGCACCTGCCGCGCGATCAGCGCGAGGCGCGATCCGTGGCCGAGCTGGTCGCGGGGGAGACGGCCACGATCGTCGTCGACGTGACCCGCGTCGCGGCCCGGGCCGTGCGCCGGCGCGGGATGCGACCGCTGGTCGAGGCGACAGTGGCTGACGGCAGCGGCACCCTGCGCGTGACGTTCTTCAACCAGCCCTGGCTGGTCGATCGCTATCCGGCAGGAACAACTCTGATGCTGCACGGCAAGGCCGACGGCCGCGGGGGCTTCACGGTCCAGGGGCATGCGCCGACGGACCAGCGCTCCGCCGATGCCGGTCTCGATGCGGGTGTCGCCCACTACCCGGCGACCGACGGCCTCTCCTCGACTCAGATCCTGGCGCTGGTGCGGGAGCACGCACCGAACTTCGATGACTTCCTCGAGCCGCTGCCGGCTGCAGTTCGGTTACGTGAAAAGCTGCTCGACCGGCCTGGAGCGTTGCGCGCGGCGCATTTCCCGCTCGGCGACGATGACGAGGAGCAAGCGCGCCGGCGGCTTGCGTTCGAGGAACTGCTGTTCGATCAGCTGGCGCTTCAGCGGCGCCGGCAAAACCGCGCCGCGAGCGCCGCGGCGCCGCGCCTGGCCGGCCTTCGCGAGCTGACCGCACGCTGGCTCGAGCACCAGCTGCCATTCCCGCTGACCGGCGACCAGAGTGCGGCGCTCGACGTGATCGACGAGGACATCGCCCGCGGTGAGCCGATGCAGCGGCTGCTTATGGGCGAGGTCGGGTCCGGCAAGACCGTGGTGGCCGTGTACGCGATGTTGCGGGCGGTCGAGCATGGCTACCAAGCAGCGCTGATGGCGCCGACCGAGACGCTTGCGGAGCAACACTTCCAGACGGTTCAACGGCTGCTCGGCTCCGAGTCGGTCACCGCAGGTCTACTCACCGGCTCAACTCCGGCTCGCCGTCGTACCGACCTGCTCGGCAAGCTCTCGACAGGTGAACTCTCGCTGATTGTCGGAACCCACGCATTGATAGAGGAAACGGTTGCCTTTGACCGGCTGGGCGTGGTCGTGATCGACGAGCAGCACCGGTTCGGCGTGGGACAGCGAGCGGCGCTCGCAGCGGGTGGGCGGGGATCAAATCGGGGGCAGAGCCCGCACGAGCTGCACATGACCGCCACGCCGATACCGCGGACACTCGCACTCAGCCACTACGCGGACCTCGATATGACGGTGCTGCGCGAGCTTCCCCGGGGCCGTCAGCCGATCGCGACCCACGTCTGCTCTACGGACGCCGAGCGGGAGCGCGCGTACGCTCGCATTCGCGACGAGGTCGACGCTGGACGGCAGGCGTTCGTCGTCTGCCCACTGGTCGAGGAGTCCGAGGTGCTGCAGGCGCGCGCGGCCACTTCCGAGTACGAGCGGCTCAAGGCGGGGCCGTTCGCGGACTATGAGGTCGTACTGATGCACGGCCAGATGCGTCCTGCCGATAAGCAGGAGGCGATGGCGAGCTTCGCCTCGGGCAAGGCGCAGGTGCTGGTCGCGACTACCGTGATCGAGGTCGGCATCGACGTCCCCAACGCGACGGTGATGCTGGTCGAGGACGCCGATCGCTATGGCATCTCGCAGCTGCATCAGCTGCGCGGCCGTATCGGACGCGGCGAGCATGCCTCCCTGTGCCTGCTGTTCGGCCGGCGCGACTCGCGCCGCCTGCAGGCCCTGGCGCGTGAGTCGGACGGCTTTCGGTTGGCCGAAGTCGACCTGGAGCTACGTGGCCACGGCGAGCTCGCCGGCACGCGCCAGTCCGGACACGACGCGCAATACAAGTTCGCCCAGATCCCGCGCGATGCCGAGTTGCTGGAGCGCGCTGCTCTCTACAGCCGCTCCGTGCTCGACGTCGACCCGGATCTCGCGGAGCCTGAGCACGCGCTGCTCGCGCCGGAGCTGCCTCGGATCCTCGCGTGAGAGTCGTCTCCGGTAGATACGGGGGCCGGACTCTGCGGGCGCCGCGCGGGGAGCAGACCCGGCCGACGTCGGATCGCGTGCGCGAGGCGCTGTTCTCGATCCTGGCGTCGGTAGAGGGGGCGCGCGTTCTGGATCTGTTCGCCGGTTCGGGTGCACTTGGGATCGAGGCGCTGTCGCGCGGTGCGGATGGCGCCACGTTCGTCGATTCGGCGGCAACGGCGGTCGCGGTGGTCCGTCAGAATCTGGAGCACCTCGGCTTGCAGGCCGAGGTGTTACGCATGCCCGCCCTGCGGGCGCTCGCTTGCACGCCGATCGCCGAGCGCCAATACGATCTTGTCTTCCTCGACCCCCCATACCGAATGGCGAGCTACATGGGCCCCGAGCTGTCGGGCGCGCTGCCGCCCGTCCTGGCCCCGGAGGCGAGGGTGGTGGCTGAGTGCGACCGCAGGGCGCCGCTGGTGCTCGACCTGCCACTGCTGCGCGAGCGGCAGTACGGAGACACACTGATCAGAGTCCATGGCGCCCGATAATCGAATTGCTGTCTGTCCCGGTTCCTACGACCCGGTTACCAACGGCCACCTTGACATCATCTCCCGTGCTTCGGAGATGTTCGACAGGGTGATCGTCGCTGTCGTCAACCTGCCGACGCGCAAGGGATCGACCCTGTTCACCGCGGATGAGCGCGTCGCCTTCATACAGCAGGCGACCGAGCACCTGGACAACGTCGATGTCGAGCCGTTCAGCGTGCTGACGGTGGACTTCGCGCGCGCTCGCGGCGCCAAGGCGATCGTCCGTGGGCTGCGCGCCATCTCGGACTTCGAGTACGAGCTCGAGCTCAACCAGCTCAACCGCGTACAGGCGCCGGATATCGAGTCCGTTTACTTGATGGCCTCAGCGAAGTACAGTTTCATCAGGTCCAGCGGTGTCAAGGAGCTCGCCACATTTGGGGGGCGCATCGAAGGTCTCGTTCCGGAAGAGGTCGCTGAGGCCTTGAAGGAACGGGTCGGCCGCTGACGAACAGAGGATCGCGATGGACGTACTCGTACTCATCGACAAGCTCGACGATCTCGTGCACAACGCAAAGCCGATGCCGCTTACGGATCAGGTGCGCGTGGACAAGGAAGAGATCTACGACATTCTCGACCAGATGCGCGCGACGATCCCCGAGGAGATCAAGCAGGCGCGCTGGATCGTGAAGGAGCGCCAGGAGATGCTGGCGGAGGCCAAGCGCGAGGCCGAGCGCATCGTCAAGGAGGCGCGCGACCGCCAGGAACGGCTGGTTTCCGAGGAGGAGATCACCAAGCAGGCGGAGCGGGCAGCCGAGGACATCATCGAGGACGCACGGTCGCGTGAGCGGGAGATCAGGCTCGGGGCAGAGGATTACGCCGATGAGATCCTCAACACGCTCGAAGTGAACCTCTCGAAGTTCATCGCCGCGGTGCAGCGCGGTCGCGATCGCTTGGCGGGCAAGGACGAGCCCGCCGAAGTCGCCTAGGCCGGCGACCTTCCGCTACTGACCCGAACCTGCGTTCGGGTGGTTCTGTCCGGCGCGTCCGCGATGCTGATCGCATGAGTGCCGTATGGCTGATCGTCGGTCTGTTCGTTGGCGCCGGGGTGACCGCGCTGGTGATGCGCGAGCGCATCCGTGCGCTGCGCGACGGTCAGCACCAGATGTCGGACTCGTTCAAGGCGATGAGTGCCGAGGCCCTGGACGCGAGCGTCCGGCAGCTGACCGAGTTGGCGAAGTCGCAGCTCCAGAGCAGCCAGGCGGAGGCGAAGGGCGAGCTGGAGAAGCGCAAGCAGGCGGTTGAGCAGATGGTCAGGCCGCTGCAGCAGCAGCTCGAGATCCTCAACCGCGAGCGCGTCAAGACCGGCGCGCAGCTCGAGTCGCAGATCAGGATGCTTTCGGATGCGCAGGAGAAGCTGCGGACCGAGACGGGGGCCTTGGTCACCGCTCTTCGCAAGCCCAACACGCGCGGGCAGTGGGGCCAGATGCAGCTGCGCAAGGTGGTCGAGTTGGCCGGCATGGTCCGCCACTGCGACTTCACCGAGCAGGCGAGCTTTGACGGCGACGAGCAGGTGCTGCGGCCCGACATGGTTGTCAATCTGCCCGGCGGCAAGCACGTGATCGTCGATGCGAAGGCGCCGTTGCAGGGCATTCTCGACGCCTACGAGGCGCCGGACGAACGGACCCGGGCACAGCATTTGCAGGCGCACGCGCGGCTGCTGCGACGACACGTCAAGCAGCTCTCGGATAAGGCCTATTGGGCCGGCATGGACTCGGCGCCGGACTTCGTCGTGCTGTTTCTGCCGGGTGAGCACCTCTACGGCGCCGCGCTCGATGCCGACCCGGAGCTGATCGAGGACGCGATGGCGCGCAGGGTGTTGATCGCGACCCCGACCACTCTGTTGGCTCTGCTGCACACGGTCGGCTACGGCTGGCAGCAGGAGCGTGTCGCTGAGTCCGCCCAGGCGATCTCCGAGCTTGGCCGCGAGCTGCACGGCCGCTTGGCGAAGCTCTCGTCGCTGATCGCAACGCTCGGCAGCCGGCTCAACTCCACTGTCAAGGCTTACAACGAGACCGTGGGCTCCTACGAGGCCCGTGTCCTGCCAAGCGCGCGGCGCTTCGCCGAGCACGGTGCCGTTGGAAGCAGCGCGGACATAGGGACTGTTGAGCAGATCACGCACTCGGCGCGCGACGTGCGGCTCGCACCCGACGACGAACACGCGGTCGATAGCGTGGACGCGCTCGACCGCCCGCGGGCACTGTTCGACGACGCGGCCGGCGGTGTGCCCGCTCGGCACCTGCGCGCCGCCGACCTCAGGGACTGATGCGGGCGCTGAACCACCGCTGCAGGTCCTCGCGCTGATGCGGGAGCGGGTCGGCCGTGTTCTTGAGCGCCTGAACCATCCGTAGCGCGGTGTCGAGCGACACGCCGGCGCGTAGGGCGATCGCTCCGGCGGCGACGGCAGCTGAGCGCTGCCAGCCGGCCCGGCAGTGCAGGTAGACGGTCTCGCCGTCGTCGAGCCAAGCGTTCACCTGCACCGTCGCCTGCTCGAGCAGCTCCGGCGTCAGGTTCCCGAAGTCCTCGGTGCTCAGCCGATGCTCCTCGATCCCGGCGCGTTCCAGCGCGCGCTCGACCTTGCGCCGCGCGCCGCGTTTGTACTCATCGTCCTCGACCAGATTCAGGACGCGGGTCACGCCAAGCGTCGAGAGCATGCGGACATCGGTCTCGTCGAGCGGGAGAGCCCCGACGATCAGACCGTCGAAGACACTCGCGTAGCCGTAGGAACGAAACCAGCTCGACACAGCGCAATCATGGCAGCCGAGTCCGAGGCAGGTCTCAGCTCAGACACTAATCTGAGACCTATGAGCAGCCTCGTAGACACATTCGATCTGAACGCCCTACGGCTGGCTTCCGGCGAGGGCAGACGCCTGGATCTGGACGTGCGCGTGCAGCCGTTCGATCTCGGCGGCGACACCTATTCGGTTGAGCCTGCGGTGGTGCCCGTGCGGCTCGACATCTCCCGCACCTCTGGCCCGGGCTACGCGCTGCGTCTGCGCTTCGGCGCGACCCTGCAGGGCGCTTGCATGCGCTGCCTCGAGCCGGCCGATGCGAGCTACGAGGTCGACGCCCGGGAGGTTTCGCAACCGGGTGCCGGTGAGGAGCTGGACTCCCCCTACGTGAAGGAGGGCGTCCTCGATGTGGCCGCGTGGACGCGGGACGCGCTGGCGCTGACCTTCCCGCGGGCGATTCTCTGCCGCGAGGACTGCGCCGGCCTCTGCCCGGTCTGTGGGGAGACCCTGAACGCTGCCGACGCCGACCACCACCACGAAGCGTCGCCGGATCCACGCTGGGCGAAACTTTCCGAGCTCAAATTCGATGCCTGATCCTGCTACCTTGCCTCGCTATGGCCGTTCCTAAGCAAAAGCAGTCCCACTCACGCACGACCAAGCGCCGCTCGACCCACAAGGTCAGCGCCGCCGCCACAAACGCGTGTCCCACTTGCCACAGCCCGCGCCTTCCGCACCGTGTGTGCCCGGTCTGCGGTAGCTACAAGGGGCGCACCGTGGTCGAAACCGACTCTTCGATCAGCTGAGGCGCCAGTCACCGATGGTGACGGTCGCCGTTGACGGCAACGGGGCTGACCTAGGCCCAGACGAAGTAGCGCACGGCGCGTCGCTGGCAGCTGCGCGCGGCGTGTGCGTGCTGCTTTTCGCCGACGCGTCGAGGGTCTCGTCGATCGGTCCCGGCGTCGAGTTGGTCGATGCACCGGTCTCGATCGCCAAGGCGACCGACCCCGCCCATGCCGTGCGGTCGACGCCTGAGGCCTCGATCGTTCAGGCCGCGAAGGCTGTGGCGCAGGGGCGCGCGCAGGCGCTCGTCTCCGGCGGCTCCACGGGCTCGGCGCTCGCGGCGGGCCTCTTCAACCTCAAGCGTGACCGCGGCATCTACCGGCCTGCGCTCGCGTTGCCGCTTCCACGGCCAGGCGTCGGACCGTTGCTGCTGCTCGATGTCGGCGCGAACGTCAGCTGCCGGCCCGAGCACCTCGTCCAGTTTGCGCACATGGGTTCGGCGTTCGCGCAGGCGGTGCTGGGCATCGACTCACCGCGCGTGGCGCTGCTCTCCAACGGAGAAGAGCCGGCCAAGGGCACTCCGGAGCTGCAGGAGGTGCACGAGCGGCTCAGCGGCGCCGGCGCCGCGGGTCTGCGATTCGTCGGCAACATCGAGGGCACGCACGCGCTGGGTGACGTCGTCGACGTCGTCGTTGCCGATGGCTTCACCGGCAACATCGCACTCAAGCTGATCGAGGGAGTCTCATCCCAGACGCTCCACCTCCTGCGGGACGCCGCGCACCGCTCGCTGCGTGCCAAGGTCGGAGGATTCCTGCTCCAGCCGTCGATCCAGGGTCTGCGCGACGAGATCGACCCGGAGCTGACTGGCGGTGCCTACATGCTGGGCCTGCGCCAGATCGGCATCGTCTGTCACGGACGCTTCACCCGCCGCGGCTTCGCGCGTGCGATCGAGGTCGCCGCGCACGGCGTTGAGGAGGACGTGATCGGCCGCACGCGGGCTGCGCTTGCGGAGGCGGGCGCGCTGCGCCATCCCGGTGGCGACGCGCACTCCAGCAAGGATGGTGACGAATCCGCTGCAAAGCCGCCAGAAGCGATTTCCCCGTCCGAGCGTGGGGCTACGGTAGTCGGCCCATGACTCGTGAACAGGTTCTCAGCGTGATCCGCACGCATCTGTCCGACGAGCTCGAGGTCGATGCTGAATCGATCGGTGAGTCGACGCGCTTCCGGGAGGATCTGGACGCCGACTCGCTCGATCTGTACACGCTCGTCCAGGAGCTCGAGGACAGTTATGGCGTGAAGATCTCCGATGAGGAGGCTGCCAGGATCCTCACCGTCGGTCAGGCGGTGGAGTTCGTGCTCGCGAGTGGGATCACGACCGCGAGCGAAGCCCCCGGTGACGACTGAGGGACGCGACGCACAGGGATCCGTAGCGAGGCTGCGCGAGCTGTTGGACGCGCTGGCACCGGAGCAGTCCCGCAACGTCTTCACCCACGCGTCCTGGACGCCCAAACGGGCCGAATCGTATGAGCGGCTCGCGTTCCTCGGCGACAGCGTGCTGTCGCTGGCGATCACCTCGCACATCTACCCGTTGCTCGAGCCCGGGCGCTTCGGTGCCGGTGAGCTCACGAAGATCCGCGCGCAGACCGTCTCGGGCCGTTCCTGCCGGGCGGTTGCCGAGCGTCTGGGTGTCCCCGAGCGGCTTGCGGCTGCCGCGCCACCGGGCGCGGCAGCAAGCATCCCCAACCTCATCTCCACCGAGCGCGTGCTCGCCTCGATCACGGAGGCTGTGATCGGTGCGTGCTACCTGCAATTCGGCTACGAGCGTGTGGCGGAGGCCGTCGTCCAGGCGTTCCAGTCGGAGCTGGCCGAGGCGCTGGAGAACCCGGTCGACTTCAAATCCGCCCTGCAGGAGCGGCTCGCACGGCGCGGCGCGTTGGTCAGCTACGCCGTGGTCCAGGAGAGCGGGCCGCCGCACGACCGAACGTTTACGATCGCCGCACGCATCGGTGACGAGGAGATCGGGCGCGGGGTCGGGCGCAGCAAGAAGGACGCGGAGCAGGCAGCCGCGCAAGAGGCGCTCGCGCACGGCGCGGTCGTAGGCAAGGGGCAATAGGGAGCGACTGCGAGATGTATTTGAAGAGCATCACGATGAAGGGGTTCAAGTCGTTCCCTGACCGCACCAGGCTCGATTTCGGGCCCGGGACGAGCGTGATCGTCGGACCCAACGGCTCCGGCAAGTCGAATGTGACCGACGCCGTCCTGTGGGCACTCGGTGAGCAATCGCCGATGGCGGTGCGGGGTCACTCGATGCAGGACGTGATCTTCGGCGGCGCGCCCGGGCGTCAAGCCGGCGGCAGCGCGAGCGTTGAGCTGGTGCTCGACGACAGCGAGGGCGTGCTCGGCCTGGGTCCTGAGGTCTCGATCCTGCGCCGGCTCGACCGCAGTGGCGAGGGCGAGTACCGCATCGGCGGCGCCAAATGCCGGCTGATCGATGTGATCGAGGTGCTGTCCGACACTGGCCTGGGCAAGGAGATGCACTCGGTCATCTCGCAGGGGCGCGTCGAGGCGATCGTGACATCCAAGCCGCGCGATCGACGGCTGCTGATCGAAGAGGCCGCGGGCCTGGGCAAGCACCGTAAGCGCCGCCGTCGCGCACAGCTCAAGCTCGGTCACACCCAGGACAACCTCGACCGCGCACTCGACGTCGAACGCGAGGCACGCTCGCGGCTGAAGCCGCTCAAGCGCCAGGCGGAGGCGGCGGAGCTGCATGAGCGGATCTACCGCCAGACGCTCGAGGTGCGCTGGGAGCTGGCGCGAGACGAGCTCCGGTCGCGCCGGGCTGAGCTCACGACAGCGGCCGAGCAGGCGGCGCAGGCGCGTACCCAGCGCAGCGAGATCGAACAGGAGCTCGCGGCCGTGGCGGCGCGGCGGCACCAGGCCGAGGAGGCGCTGTCCGCCCGCTCGAGCCAGCGTGAAGAGCTCTCACGCCGCAGCTTCGGGGCGCAATCGGCTGCCGATCGCGTCGGCTATCGCGCCGACGCGGTGCGCGATGCGGCACAGGCAGTCGGGACCAGGCTCAGCCGTGGGCAGACGCAGCTCGAGCAGCTCGCCGCGGCCGCGGAGGCAGACCAACCCGACCCGCAGGCGCACGAGCGGATCGCGGAGCTGAGCCGCGAACTGGCGGCGCTCGAGCGCGACCGCGAGGCGGAGCTCGCCCGGCAGCTGACAGAGCTGGAGCAGCAGCGGGTGGCGGCAGCGGCGCTCGAAGCGGAGCGCGCCGGGCAGGTCGAGGCCGCCAAGACGGCGCGCGAGGCGGCCGAGGCCGCGTACGAGGCTGCGCGTGCGGCGGTACGTGAAGCCGAGCGTCTGGTCGAGGTGGCGCGCCGGGAGAGCGCGCGTGTCGGCGGCGAGCTGGCGGCCGTCAACCAGTTCCTGCGCAGCCATCAAGGCGCTCCGGGGGGCGCCCGCTCGCTGGCGGATGAGCTGACGGTGGCATCCGGCTACGAACTGGCTGTGGCGGCTGCGCTCGACGGCCGGCTCGGAGCCGCGCTGCTCGACGACCGCGTCGCCGCTGGCGAGCTGCTCGATAAATCCGGGCGAGACGGCGGCCGTGTCCTGGTTCTGCGTGACCGCGGCGATCGCACCGCCAGTGCGGCGGAACCGCCTGTCGCCGGATCCGTACGGCTTCGCGAGTACGTCTCTGGTGACAGCCCCGCCGCCGCGATAGCCCGAGATCTGCTCCGTGACGTATGGGTCGTCGAAGATGTGGCTGGGGTCCCTGACGACTTTGCGGGTGTCGCCGTGACCGCCGGCGGCCGGGTCTACTCGGGCTTCATCAGTGAGCTCAGGCAGACCGCCAAGGTTGGTGAGGAGCGTGTGCTCGCTGAGCGCAACCGACGCGACGAGCTGATCGCTGCCAGCGAAGCGGCGGTGCAGGCAGAGCACGCTGCCCGGGGTGACGTCGAAGCCGCTGCTGCGCGGGCCGCGGAACTCGACGGCGCACGCGAGCAGGCGATCGCGGCGCACCGCGCCACTGTCGACGGCTTCGATGAGGCGGTCGAGGAGCAGCGCCGCCTGGGCGCCGCCATCGCGCGGCGGCGTACGGCCCCGGACGAGGGGCCGGGGGCCGACCGGCGCGGACAGCTCCAGGCCGAGCTGGGGGCCGAGCAGGGGCGCCTCGAGCGGGCCGAGCGCGAACGGGCCGAGCGCGATTCACAGATCCGCCGGCTGCGTGCCGAGATCGCTCGTGATGAGCGTCTTGGCCCGCAGATCAGCGCGATCCATGAGGAGATGCAGACCCTGGCGGCGGCGATCGCCGAGTGCAAGTCCGCCTTCGATGCCGAGCTCGCCAAGGATCGTGAGGCGGGAGAGACCGTCGCCGCGGAGTTGCGTGCCTGCGCGCAGGAGGAGGCCGGCATCCAGTCACGGCTGCACGGCGCCGGCGAGGCGTTGACCGCGGCGGAGGTTCGCTCGCAGCGCGCCCGTGACCTGCAGGCTGATGCCGAGCAGGCGCTGGGCACGCTTGCCACCGAGCTGCAGCTCGAGCCGACTGCCGCCGATGAGCCGCTACCAGACGAGCGCCGCGAGGAGCTGCGTACGCGCCTTGAGCGTCTCGCCAAACGTCGTGAGCAGCTTGGGCCCGTGAATCCGCTCGCCCAGGACGAGTACGCGGAGGCACTCGCCCATGTGGAGGAGCTCGAGAAGCAGCGGACGGACCTGGAGACCGCCCTGCGCGAGCTCGAGGGCCTTATCCGCGACACCGACAAGCAGATCCGCGAGACCTTCGAGCAGACTTTCGAGGCTGCAGCCCGGAACTTCGAGGAGCTGGCCGGGCGCGTGTTCCCGGGTGGCAGCGGCCGCCTGAGTCTCGTATCGGAGTCCGAGGGGCCGGCGCCGGTGATCGGAGGAGAGAAGCTCGACTCGGCAGATGCCGCTGCGGAGGCCGACGCTCAGGCCGAGTCCGAGGACGCCGACGAGGTGCCCGAGGATGAGGACCTGCTCGGGGTCGAGATCGAGATCACCCCTGCCGGTAAGGCGATGAAGCGGCTGACGCTGCTCTCGGGTGGCGAGAAGTCGATGACGGCGCTCGCGTTCCTGTTCTCAGTATTCCTCGCCAAGCCCTGCCCGTTCTACATCATGGATGAGGTCGAGGCGGCTCTCGACGACCTCAACATCTCACGCTTCCTCGACCTGCTCGATACCTACAACGACCGTGCCCAGTTCATCGTCGTCACGCACCAGAAGCGCACGATGGAGGCGGCCGACTCGCTCTACGGTGTGTCGATGGGCGGTGACGGCATCTCGAAGGTGGTCTCGCGGCGGCTCCCCGCACGCGAGGCCGCATAGCGCTCGTGGCGCGCGAGTGGTCTGATCTCTTCGTCGTCGACGGGGAGCCGGTTGGCGGCGCCCGATCCGAGCCTGAAGCCGCCGCGGCGGAGAAGCGCCGCGGGATGTTCTCCCGGTTGCGTGAGAACTTGCGCAAGACACGTCAGGCGCTTGGTGCCGAGATCCAGGCGACGCTGTTCGAGGAGGTCAACGACGAGACCTGGGAGCGGCTCGAGGAGGCGCTGATCTACGCCGACGTCGGCGCTCGCACGACCGCGAAGGTCGTCGGGCAACTGGAGCAGGAAGCGACCGAGGGTGGCATCACTGGCGGTGAGGCGCTCACCGCGCGCCTGACGGAGCTGCTGGCGGACATCGCGCGCGTCGGCGAGGACCACATCGACCTGCGCGCCAAACCGACCGTGATCCTGATGGCCGGGGTCAACGGCACCGGCAAGACCACGACCACCGGCAAGCTCGCCCACCACCTCAGCCGTGAGCTCGGCCACAAAGTCGTGCTCGTGGCCGCCGACACATTCAGGGCCGCTGCCGTCGAGCAGCTCGAGCAGTGGGCCCAACGCGCCGGCGCCGAGTTTGTCCGCGGCCCAGAGGGCACGGACCCCGGCTCGGTCGCCTTCGAGGGCGTCAAGATCGCTGTCGAAGCCGGGGCGGATGTGGTGATCGTCGATACTGCGGGGCGCCTGCACACGCAGGAGGACCTGATGGGCGAGCTGACCAAGATCCGCCGTGTGATCGCCAAACAGATCCCGGACGCGCCACATGAGACGCTGCTCACGGTCGACGCGACCACGGGCCAGAACGGCCTGCGCCAGGCGCAATTGTTCTCAGAGGCGATCGACGTCTCCGGTCTCGTGCTGACCAAGCTCGACGGTACGGCCAAGGGCGGGATCGCGCTCGCGATCGCGGGCGAGCTCGGGATCCCGGTCAAGCTGATCGGGATCGGCGAGCAGCTCGACGATCTGCGCCCGTTCGACGCCACCGACTTCGCACGGGCCCTCGTCAGCTGAAGCCCTGCCGGTGCCGGCGGCTCGCGCGGCGTTCGACGTGAAACCGGTCGGCCGCGAGAGTAAGCTCGCTGGAAATGGCGGGGTGGATCGTTTGGCTGGTCGTGGCCTGTGGATTTGGCGCAGGAGAGGTTCTGAGCGGCTCCAGCTTCTACCTGGCGCCGTTCGCGGTGGGGGCAGCGCTGGCCGCGGCGGCAGCCGGCGCCTTCGACGAGACGGCCGCCTGGGTCGTGTTCATCGTCGCCTCGATCGGAACACTGATGACGGTCAGACCACTCGTTCAGAGCCGGCTCATGCGCGGCACGCCGACGCTCCGCACGGGCGGTGCCGCGCTGGTCGGCAAGCGGGCCGTCGTGCTCGAGCGCATCGCCAACCACGAGGGCGTCGGGCGAGTGCGGATCGAGAGCGAAGTCTGGACAGCTCGCTCACTCGACGATGAGAGCGTGATCGAGCCCGGCACGAGCGTTGAGGTCATAGACATCAAGGGCGCGACCGCGCTCGTTATGGAGTAGCTCGAGACAAAGGACTGAGAATGGTTGGACTGATCGTCGCGATTGTGATTGTCGTTTTCCTCGTGATCGTGTTCGCGCGGACGATCCGAATCGTCCCGCAGGCGCGGGCCGGAATCGTCGAGCGGCTCGGGCGCTACCACCGCACGCTTTCTCCCGGGATGACCGTGCTGGTGCCGTTCGTGGATCGGCTGAAGCCCTTGATCGATCTCCGCGAGCAGGTTGTGACGTTCCCGCCGCAGCCGGTGATCACCGAGGACAACCTGCTGGTACAGATCGACACCGTTCTTTACTTCACGGTCAACGACCCGCGCTCGCAGACGTATGAGATCGCCAATCCGCTCCAGGCAATCGAGCAGATCACCGTTACGACCCTGCGCAACGTGGTGGGCTCGCTCACGCTCGAGCAGGCTCTGACCAGCCGCGACCACATCAATGCGCAGCTTCGCGGTGTCCTCGACGAGGCGACCAACAGATGGGGGATCCGCGTCAACCGGGTCGAGCTCAAGTCGATCGACCCGCCGCCCACGATCCAGGAAGCGATGGAGAAGCAGATGCGGGCCGAGCGCGACAAGCGCGCGACGATCCTCACGGCAGAGGGTGTCAAGCAGGCACAGATCCTGAGGGCTGAGGGCGAGCAGCAGGCAGCGGTGCTCACCGCCGAGGGCGAGAAGCAGGCGGCGGTCCTACGCGCCGACGGTGAGGCCAAGGCGATCGCGACCGTGTTCGAGGCGATCCACGCCGGCGATCCGGACCCGAAGCTGCTCAGTTACCAGTACCTGCAGATGCTGCCGAAGCTGGCTCAAGGGGATGCGAACAAGGTGTTCGTGATCCCGTCGGAGTATTCGCAGGCGATCAGCCGGCTGGGTACGGTCTTCCGCCAGGCCGACGGCATGGGTGACGAAGGCCCTGCGGCCGGCCCAGCGGGGCCGGCCAGTAACTCGGGGCCGGTCGGTGACGCGGAGCCCGGGTCACCGAAGACCGACTAGCCTCGATTCCATATGTTCGACTCACTCGCCGAGAAGCTCCAGGCGACCCTTGCCGACGTCCGCGGCCACGGCACGCTGACCGAGGCCGACATCAATGGCGCCATGCGCGAGATCCGCCTGGCGCTGTTGGAGGCCGACGTCAACTTCCAGGTTGTGAAGGGCTTCACGAACGCTGTCAAGGAGCGGGCGCTCGGCACCGACGTGATCGGCCAGCTGAACCCCGGCCAGCAGGTCGTCAAGATCGTCAACGACGAGCTGACCGCGCTGATGGGGGGCGAGTCCGAGGAGATCGAGTTCTCCCCACGGCCGCCTACGGTGATCCTGATGGCCGGCCTGCAGGGCTCCGGTAAGACGACGGCGACGGCCAAGCTCGCCCGCTACCTGCGCGAACAGCACAACTCGTCGGTCGCGGTCGCGGCCTGCGACGTGTACCGGCCGGCGGCGGTCGAGCAGCTGCTCCAGATCGGCCGCCGTGCCGGCGCTGACGTCTACGAGCAGGGCACCGATCGCAACCCCGTGCAGATCGCCGCCTGGGCCCGTGACCGCGCACAGTCGGAGGGTAAGGACGTGCTGATCGTCGACACGAGCGGCCGCCTCCACGTCGACGCCGAGCTGATGCAGGAGCTTGCGGACATCAAGAAGGCGATCAGACCCGATGCGGTGCTGCTCGTCGTCGACGCGATGACCGGTCAGGACGCGGTTCAGGTCGCCGAACAGTTCGGGGAGACGGTCGACTTCGACGGCGTGATCATGACGAAGCTCGATGGCGACGCCCGCGGCGGCGCGGCGCTCTCTGTCAAGGCGATCACCGGCAAGCCGATCATGTACGCCTCGACCGGGGAAAAGCTCGATCAGTTCGAGCGCTTCCACCCGGATCGGATGGCGCAGCGGATCCTCGGCATGGGCGACGTGCTGACGCTGATCGAGCGCGCCAGCGACGCCTACGACGAGGAGCAGGCGCGTGAGCTGGAGCGCAAGTTCCGCAAGCAGGAGTTCGACCTGGATGACTTCCTGCAGCAGATGCGCCAGATCCGCAAGATGGGTCCTCTCCAGAACCTGCTCGGGATGCTGCCCGGCGTCGGTAAGGAGCTGCGCGGCGTCAAGGTCGACGAGCGCGAATTCGACCGGATCCAGGCGATCATCACATCGATGACCCCGCAGGAGCGCCGTCATCCGGAGCTGATCAAGGGCTCGCGGCGGCTGCGCATCGCCAAGGGATCGGGTACGAACGTGCAGGCGGTGAAGGCCTTGATCAAGCAGTTCGAGCAGATGCGGAAGCTGATGAAGGCGGTCGCATCGGGCAAAACCCCGGACCTCGCGGCGCTTATGCGTCAAGCACGCTAACCTCTTCGAACCTATGGCAGTGAGACTTCGACTAACGCGCGTCGGCGGACGCAAGAACCCCATTTGGCGGGTTGTCGTCGCCGATCAGCGCTCCAAGCGCGACGGTCGCGTTATCGAGACCGTCGGGCATTACAACGCACAGACCGAGCCGTCGACAATCGTGCTCGACGAAGCAAAGGTCAAGGACTGGCTCGCCCGTGGCGCCCAGCCCACTGACACGGTCAAGAAGCTCCTGCGCACGCAGGGCATCGCCGGTTGAGCAACGACACCTCCTCGCCACGCGAACTCCTCGAGTATCTTGCTCGCGGGCTCGTGGACGATCCTGACCGGGTAAAGGTCAACGAGGTGCGTGAGGACGACGGCAGCGTCGTCCTCGAGCTCTCCGTCGCGCAGGACGACTATGGCAGCGTGATCGGGCGCGGTGGCCGGACGGCCTCGGCGCTCCGCACCGTGGTCAAGAGCGCGGCGGTGAAGTATGGCCACCGCGTCTTCGTCGACATCGTCGACTGACCCACACGACGTGGCTGACGCCGCCCCGGATCAGCATTGGCTCCACGCAGGCCGCGTCGGGCGCCCGCACGGGCTCGATGGCAGCTTCTTGGTGGTGGAGCCGAACCCGCAGCTGCTGCGGGCGGCCGAGACCGTGACGATTGCCGGCGTCGAACACGCGATCGAGCGCCGTGCCGGACACGATACGCGCCTGATCCTGCGCCTGAAGCGCTGTACCGACCGTGAAGCGGCTGAGGCGCTGCGCGGCCAGGATCTGTTCGTCGGGCGCGAGTACGCGCGGGAGCTCGAAGAGGACGAGTGGTGGGCGGAGGACCTCGAGGGCTGCACGGTGCGCGACGGCGAGCGGGCCGTCGGCACAGTCAAACGGCTGCTGGCGCTGCCCTCGTGCGAGGTGCTCGAGGTCGAGCGCACAGAGGGCGGGAATCCGCTGCTGGTGCCGCTCGTCTCCGACGCCGTGAGGCTCGTCGATCTCGAGCGCAGCGAGATTGACATCGATCTGGCGTTCCTGGGGGAGGAGTGACGTGGAGATCGACGTCTTCACGCTGTTCCCTGAGGCGTTTGAGTGGTTCGAGTCGCAGCGGCACGTGCGCAACGCGCTGGCCGAGGGCCATCGGCTCGGGTACGTCAACTACCGCGACCACACACCGCTGAGCGGTGGCCAGGTGGACGACACGCCGTTTGGCGGCGGCGCCGGGATGGTGTTGCGCGTCGACGTGGTCGAGACGGCCCTGCGCGCCCGCTACGGCGCTGACCCGACCGACGTTCGCAACGAACGCAGGATCCTGGCGCTGACCCCCGGCGGCCGCGTCTTGGACGACGCTTTCGTCGACGAGCTCGCGGCGGAGCCGGCGGTCACGCTCCTGTGTGGGCGCTACGAAGGCTTCGACGAGCGCATCCTCGAGCACTTCGCCACCGACAGACTCTCGATCGGACGCTATGTGCTGGCCGGTGGTGAGCTCGCGGCGATGGTCGTCTGCGACGCCGTCCTGCGCAAGCAGCCCGGAGCCCTGGGTCACGAGGATTCGGCAACCGAGGAATCGTTCAGCCAGGCGCTTGGTGGCGCGCCGGAGTACCCGCACTACACGCGCCCAGCGGATTACCGCGGCTGGTCTGTACCCGACGTTCTGCTCTCCGGGCACCATGCCAACATCCGCCAGTGGCGCCTGGAGCAGGCGCGCCAGCGAGACGAGCGGGCGGACGGGCTCTCAAGTCCGGGTTCGCTACCATAGGCCGCCGCGCGCACTTTCAGCTGCGCACCTTCTTCTGTCAGTTTCCTCCGAGATGCCGGTGCTGCCGGCAGCGAAACGAGCTATGAGCACCGTCATCGAAAGTTTGGAGCGCGCACAGCTCCGCCGAGTTCCGCAGTTCGACGCTGGCGACCGCCTGCGTGTCCACTTCCAGGTGATCGAGGGCACTCGACGCCGCACCCAGGTCTTCGAGGGCGTTGTTATCAAGCGCCAGGGCCACGGTGCACGTGAGACGTTCACCGTCCGCAAGCAGTCCTTCGGCGTCGGCGTCGAGCGCACGTTCCCCGTGCACTCACCGAAGATCGAGAAGATCGAGGTCGCGTCGCGCGGTGACGTCCGTCGCGCCAAGCTGTACTACCTCCGTGACCGCGTCGGCAAGCGTGCCCGCGTCCGCGAGCGCCGCAACACGGGTCCCGAGCAAGTGGTCGAGCGCGAGTTGCTGTACGGCCCGGCGTTCGCAGAGGCCGAGGCTTCCGAGGCCGCCGTCGAGGTTGAGACGGCTGGGGCCGTCGAGGTCGAGGCGCCGCAGACCACAGAGATCGAGGCTCCTGTGGCTGCTGAGGCCGCTGAGGTCGCTGCTGAACCTACGGGCGCTGAGCCTGAGGCGGACGCGGCGGAAGAGACCGAACCTGAGGCTGTCGAGGCGTCTGACACCGGCAACGATGAGCCGGCCGACGAGGCCTAGAGCACGGACTGAAGGCACCTCGGGATGACCCCGATGGCAGCCAAGGCGAAGAAGACCAAGGGTCCGGTCGCAAACATCATCGAACTGGTCGCCACGGTCGCGATTGCGATCGGGCTGGCTTTGCTGATCCAGGCATTCCTGGTCAAGCCCTACCGGATCCCGAGCGGATCGATGATCCCGACGCTCGCGATCGGGCAGCGAATTCTTGTCAACCGTCTCGATACATCGCCCGGCATCGGCGACGTAACTGTGTTCCACCCGCCCGCTGGCGCAGACCCGGCCAACGCCACGTGCGAAAACCGGTCGCAGGGCTACGGAGACAAGCAGCCGTGTGATCAGGGCACCCCGGCCGAGTCGACGCAGACGTTCGTCAAGCGGGTCGTCGGCCTACCGGGAGACCACCTCAAGATCACGGACGGCCACGTTTGGCGCAACGGTGTCGAGGAGACGGGGTCCTACATCCAGCCGTGCCCGAGCGGCCCCGCCTGCACCTTCCCGGAGCAGATCACCGTTCCGGCCGGTGAGTACTACATGATGGGCGACAACCGTGCGTACTCCGACGACAGTCGTTTCTGGGGTCCGGTGCCACAGAAGTGGATCATTGGCGTCGCCTTCGCGACGTACTGGCCGATCGACCGCATCGGCTTCTTCTAGGCCGACCGGCTTCCCAGCTGTCAGCGCCGAGCGCTCGCCCGCTGGCGAGCGCGGACGAGCGTAGGCTCAGATTGATGAAGCGTCCCAAGCCCGGACCGAAGCTCTTCGCCCATGATCGCCGGCTCGGCGTGCGCTTCGTCGCCGGCGCCGACGAGGCCGGCCGCGGGTGCCTTGCAGGCCCGCTGGTCGCCGCCGCGGTGCTGTTCGACGTCGAGCGCCTGCGTCGCGAGGACATGCGAGCGCTCGCGGGGCTTAACGACTCCAAGCTGCAGACCCCGGCGGCACGCGCAGAGCTCTATCCGCTGATCCTGCGGGCGGCAGCGAAGGTGTCGATCGTCTCCCGCTGTGCGCCCGGGATCGACGCCCGCGGACTGCACGTGACAAATCTGGCAGCGTTGCGTGAGGCGCTTGCCAACGTCGCTTGCGAAGGTGCGATCTGCCTCAGTGACGGCTTCAGCCTCGGTGACATCGGCTATGAGCACCGTGCCGTGATCAAGGGCGACTCGACCAGCGCTGCGATCGCGGCGGCCTCCGTGCTGGCAAAGGAGACGCGTGACCGTTACATGCGGCGGGTCGACGAGCGCAACCCTGGCTGGGGCTTCGCCCAGCACGTCGGATACGCGTCGCCTGAGCACCGCAGCGCGATCGAGCGCCTCGGCGTGACGCCGCTGCATCGCCTCTCCTTCCAGTCCGCGGCTTACCAGCAGCTCTCGCTCGGCTGACGCGGCCTCAGAAGGCAGCCTCGAGGTGGTCTAGACGGAGCAGGCGTCCCTCGGGGTCGAGCGTGACGCCGATCGCGTCGAAGCGTAGGTCGCTCACACGCGGATGATCGCGGCGCTCAGCGAGCCAGCGGCCGGCGATCCTGCGGATCTGCGCCCGCTTGCTGGGATGGACCGATTCGAGCGGGTCACGGCCGGCGCGGTTGGCAATGCGGCACTTGACCTCGACGAACACGAGCGTGCGCGCGTCGGCGGCGATGATGTCGAGCTCGCCCCAGCGTGTGCGGTAGTTGCGCTCGATGATCTGAAAGCCCCTGCGGGCGAGGTGGTCGGCTGCCAGCTGTTCGCCGGCGTCACCGAGTTGGCGGCGTCTGTCGTTGGGCATGCCTCGAAGCTATGTCCGCATATGTGACAGCTCTGTGCCGCCGTGTCACGACTCTGTGAAAACTCGCTCCGTGACGGCCGCGTTTTCACAGAGATGTGACACGGCGTGACAGTTTCGGCACACATGTGGCCCTAGCTTCGGCGACATGCTTGCTCGCGTAACGACTTTTGCCATCGACGGAGTGCAGCCTCGTCGCATCTTCGTCGAGGTCGACATCCGGCCTGGACTACCGGCGTTCACGATCGTCGGACTTGGAGATACCGCCGTGCGCGAATCGCGTGAGCGCGTGCGGTCGGCGATCCTGAACTCTGGCTACGAGTTCCCGCAGCGGCGGATCACGGCCAATCTCGCGCCTGCCTCGCTGCGCAAAGTGGGTCCCGGGTTTGACGCTGCGCTTGCGCTTGCCGTTTTGGCGGCCAGCGGTCAGATCGAAGCGTCGCTCTTGGCGGAGGTCGCCGTTTACGGGGAGCTTTCGCTGGGCGGTGAGCTGCGACCCGCCGCCGGCACGCTGTCAGCGGCCGAAGGCGCGCGCCGCCACCGGATTCCGTCCCTTGTGGTCCCGGCTGAGCAGGGGCGTGAGGCGGCGTTGATCGACGGTTTGCGTGTGTTGGCGGTCAGCGGCCTTCAGGCGGCCGTAGACGCGGTCACGGGACGACGTTTGCCGCCCGCGCCGGCTCCGGTTGCCACGCCGGCGGACGCGGCAGCCGCGCAGCCGGATCTGGCGGACGTACGCGGTCACGAGGTTCCGCTGCAAGCGTTGCAGATTGCCGCGGCCGGCGGGCACAATCTGCTGCTGGAGGGGCCGCCCGGGACCGGTAAGACGATGCTGGCCCGGCGCCTGCCATCGATCCTGCCGCCAATGACCCGGGCCGAGGCGCTCGAGGTCACGCGCGTGCACAGCATTGTCGGGCTCCACAGCGGCGGCTTGATCACGGAGCGTCCATTCAGGGCCCCGCACCACACGATTTCGGCACCCGGGCTGGTTGGCGGTGGCAATCCGCCACGCCCGGGTGAAGCCTCGCTTGCCAACCGCGGGATCCTCTTCCTCGATGAGCTTTCCGAGTTCCAGCGCACGACTATTGAAGCGCTGAGGCAGCCCCTGGAGGACGGGCGTGTGACGATCGTGCGCGGACAGCGCGCGCTGATTTTCCCCACGCGCTTCATGCTGGTCGCGGCGACCAATCCCTGTCCGTGCGGCTATGCGGGGGTGGCGGACAAGTGCACGTGCTCAGAGGTTGAGGTCAGGCGCCATCAGCGGCGGTTGAGCGGCCCGTTGCTGGATCGCATGGACATGCTCGTGAACGTCGAACGTCCGACCGAAGAGGAGCTCCAGAGCGCTCCACTTATCGGCTCCGCGACCGCACTCGAGCGTGTGCGTGAGGCGCGGGAGCGGCAGCGACGGCGGCTCGAGGGTACGCGTGCGTCATGCAACGGCGAGCTCGACGCCGGCTTGATCCAGGCTCGCCTGCGGATCACTGACGACGCGCAGGCGGCGCTCGGCAACTCCTATCTGAGGGGCTCGCTGTCCGCGCGTGGGCGCCACAGGGTGCTGCGCGTGGCGCAGACGATCGCCGATCTTGATGGACGTGACGTTGTGGGCTGCCCGGACGTGCTGAGGGCGTTGATGCTGCGGCAGCGCGTGGCTGGTCCCGAACCGATGGCCGCCTAGCCATGTGGGCCTGCAACTCGTGCATGCGGCGCACGTGGCTCCTAGGGCGGATCAGCGCGTACCTCAACTTTCAGCGTAAGCGGCTCGAGGAGATCCTCAGTCTCAGCGATGAAAACCTGATTGACCTCTGGCAACACCGCGTTGATGACGACCTCGATCGCGAATACAGAGAGTTCAGCGCATGCCATGCCGAGGCCGCGCGCGCTAGAGCGGAGGCGGCGGGGCTGGAGCTGTTATGCCAATGCGACCAGGCGTACCCGGAGAGCCTGGGTCGCCTCTGGACACCGCCGGCTGTACTCCATGTCGCCGGCGGGATGGAGCGATTCCTCGAGCTGGCGCGCGCCGACCCGGTGGCGGTCGTCGGGTCGCGCCGCGCGACCGAGTACGGGCAGGGGGTGGCCCTCGCGCTCGGACGAGGGATCAGTGCGAGCGGCCTATGCGTCGTCAGCGGTCTGGCTGGCGGCGTCGACGCGTACGCGCACCGCGGCGCTCTGGCGGCCGGTGGCCACACGGTTGGGGTGCTCGCTGGCTGCGCGGCCGAGCCGTATCCCAAGGGGAACGGTCGGCTCTACGGTGAGATCCGTCGTAGCGGAGCGATCGTGAGTGAGTTCGGTCCGGGAACGGCGATGCGCGACTGGACGTTCATTGCCCGTAACCGCATCATCGCCGGCCTCTCGCGCCTGACGGTTCTGGTCCAGGCACGTGAGGGTTCGGGCGCCGGGTCAACTGTCCGCTTCGCTCGCCGGCTGGGAGACCGGGTGGGTGCGGTCCCGGGTGCGGTCACGGTGTCTCAGTCTGAGCTGCCGAACCGGCTGCTGGCTGAACGTGCCGTCGTGATCCGCGATGCCCAGGACGTGCTGGACGCTGTGTTCGGCGCCGGCATGCGCGACGCCGCCTCTGCGGACAGGGCCGCTCTCAACGCGGAGCAGCTGGCTCTGCTCGAAGCGATCGCTTCCGGCGCCGACACGGTCGCGGCGCTCTCGCGTACGGGCGTGGGTGGTGGCGAGATGCTGGTCACGCTGGCCGAGCTCGAGCTGGCCGGCTGCGTACGCAGGGCTGCCGGCGGCAGGTACCTCGTCGTGGCGTGATGGGTGGGAGGTGTCTCGTCGTGCGCGTGATGGGCGCCGGGTGGGAGGTGTCTCGTCGTGCGCGTGATGGGCGCCGGGCGAGAGGTGTCTGCTCGCGGTATGGCGGGGTGCCGGCTCGTGTTCGCAACTTCTGGGTGGGTCGCGGGTTCCAAAAGACTCGACTTTGTCGATATGCTCTGTCGAATTTATTCGGTTTCCAGTCTGTCGGTCGCAGCGCGCGCACCGATGGAACGACTTTGGAGGTACGTGTGTCCGATCGGAAACGGTCGTCCCTGTTGACGCGCCTAGCGCTGCCAACGGCTGCGTTTGCGGCTGCTGGAGTGGCGGCGCTGACCGCCTTGCCGGCGAGCGCGCTGGCCGCGCCCACCACGCCACCGTCAACGACCACCTGCAGCGGCACGATCAGGCCCGACGCCGGCGGCCCGGCGGCCGGCAATCCCAACCCGTTCGACTACCAGTTCAGCTGCACGCCGGCGATCGCCGGCGCTACCGATCCCTCGGGCTACACGTGGAACTTCACGGGCAACATCTGGTCGTACACGATCATCGTCACGCGGCGCAACGACGACGGCAACAACGTCACCTACGGAGCGCCGACGGCCAACGTCTACACGTCAACGGGCACGCTCGACTCCACGCAGTACGTCAACTGCTCAAGTGCCATTCCGAGCGACGGCTTCGGCTGTTCCGACCCCGGACCCGGAGCGTCCACCACGTCCGACCTGGCGAACGGCACGAGTCCCGCCTACCTCCAGTACATCCCGGCGGGTGAGACGGTGACCGGTGGTTTCGCGCTGACTCAGGGCTACTGCTCGTTCCTGCCCAAGGGCGCCAAGGCCGGCACCCCTGCGGTGCCGCGGGCGACGGTCGAGCTGATCGTCACCGACACCAACGGCGTCAGCGAAGGCCCGTTCGAGCTGAGCCGCACAGGTAAGTGCCCGAAGGTGGCTGCGGTCGTCCCGCAGAAGAAGACCAAGACGAAGGCCAAGGCCAAGGCCAAGGCCAGCACGAAGGCTTCTAGCAAGGCCAAGAAGGCGGCTTCGAAGACCAAGAAGTAGATCGCTGAAGCGGATCGACGCACGACGCACATCTGGCATAATTTGCGGGTGCGTTTTCTGCGGATGAAACCTGGTCACGGCGAGGTGCTCATCGCGGAAGGGGACGTCGAGCTTCCGCAGGATGAGCGGCGGCTGGTGGCGGAGTTCCGCCACCAGCTAGACGCCGGCCTGTGGGCGGCGGTTCCGCTGACGCCGGGCGACGGCCGCCGTGACGCGGTCATGGTGCGCTCCTTTGCGGAGATTCCGCGTGATGCGGAGCGTGTGATCTTCTTCCCCCGCGCCGCCGGGGGATGAGCGAACACCGGCGATGATTCTCGCGCTGAGTGTCTCGGCATTGGTCGCGATCGCGCTGCTGTCGGACATCGTCGCGCCGCGCGTGTCCCAGATATGGGCACGTCACCGTGCACGGCGACGGATGGTTCCGGAACTTGCGCTCGATCCAGGCCGTGAACGGCGCGCCGAGCAGACCGCGCGGGAGCTGCTGCGGTCGTGCGTCGGCGAGGAGGAGTGGGCGATGTATCGCGAGCTCGGGTTCATCCGCGTCTGGGGCTCGCACACAAGCGCGCGCAGCGGCGGAGTCGAGTACGCGTACCTGATCTATCCGCACCGTCCGATCGTCGCGTACGCGCCGCAGACCGGGCGGCTGCTGGGGGAGTACTGCGTCGAATTCCCCGACGACACGCGCCCCTACGGCAGCTCGCGCCTGCCTGACTCGGATGACGTGCTCGCCAAGTGGATGGCGCTCACGGGCGACGAGCGCCGGCTGCTTGCCACGGCGAACCTGCATCTGCCGGGTCGCCAGGTCGACGCCGCGCAGGTCACGCGCGACCTCTGGCGCCTATCGCGCTGGGAGCAGGCACGCATGCGGGACGTCGCATCGACGCTCGGCGTCTCGACGCAGCCGCCCCAGGCCTAGCGTCATCTAGGGAGCTGAGCCGCGGCAGACCCCCGTGGACGGTTTACCGCATCGAATCCCGAGTAAAAGTGTTGACTAGGTGGGGTTGCTGCTAAGCTCGCACCCCTGTGAAGTGGATCAACATTGTGTGATTTATCGAGATCACCTGGTTGATGCGCTCAATGATCTTGTTGACCCTGGGAAAGGAAGCTGGTTTGAGACCCAACCGCAGTCGCCTCGGCGGCCTCAAGTACCTCAAGCTGACCGGTAAGCGTGCGAAGCTCTTCGTAGGCCTTGCTGCGGTTGTGCCGGCGCTGGCGATCGGTGCCGCAGCCACACTGACGACCCCCGCCACCGCGTCGGCAAGCACGGTTCTGATCGGCTCGGGCTCGAGCGCCGCGCAGCCGTACATGGTCGCGCTGTTCGCCGCCTATCACAAGCTCCACAAGAGCATCAGCTTCAAGTACACCCCGGATGGCGGCAACGCCGGTGTCAAGGATGTCCAGTCCGGCATCTCGCAGTTTGCGGTCCAGACGGCCGCCCCGCTGCCGTCCCAGACCAATGTGACGTTCTCCAAAGTCTTCCTCGACGCGCTCTGCGTCGATGTCAACTCGAAGAACAAGCTGAACAACTTGTCGCTGAGCCAGGTCGCCGGTGCCTTCAAGCAGCCGCCGACCTACACCACTTGGTCGCAGCTCGGCAGCAGCCTTGGCGGAGACTCGATCCTGACTGAGGGGCGCAACAGCGCCGCTGGCCAGTTCACCTTCTTCCAGGGCGTCGTGCTCAACGGCGCTGCCGAGAACAGCTCGACCACACAGCTCACCTCAGACGGCCTCGTGAAGGTCGCGATCCAGAAGAACAAGGACGCGATCGGTTACGTCGGTCTGGCCAACTCAGGCGTCAAGGGCGAGGCCAAGGCGACTGGTGAGAAGGCCCTCTCGATCAACGGCATCGCCTGCTCGCCTGCGAATGTGAAGAAGAAGAGCTACCCGCTGTGGCGCTACGACTGGTCGGTCGTGCCGCGCAAGGCGCCCAACCCGGCGGTGTTGCAGTTCTTCAAGTGGGTGAGCACGAGCGCCGCCGCCGGCAAGGTGCTCAGCGCCTCCGGTGCGGTTCCCGCGTTCAACAAGAAGTAGGCCTCGCGCGTCAGGCTGGACGGACGATCGTGAACCGCCGATGGCGATAAAAGACCCGGTGCTCGTTCTCCTCGACGAGAACGAGCAGGGACTGAGTCAGGACCAGCGCGCGGAGCTTTGGCTCGGCGCGCTGGTTTGTGGTGTAATCGTATTGCTGCTCGCGATGGTCGTTTTCATCCTCGCGCAGGCATGGCCGTCGTTCGCGCACAACGGGCTGCACTGGTTCGGGTCCGGCGGCAACGTCGACCAGCAGATCCAGTCGATCTTCAACTCGACGAACTACCTGCACAAGCCGGTCTACACGTTCCATGCGTGGCCGCTGATCTGGAGCACGATCCTGACCACCGGCGCCGCCGCGCTACTCGCTTTCATCTGCTCACTCTTCATCGCGATCTTCATGGTGGAGTTCGCCCCGGTTGCGGTGCAGCGGGTCCTTGAGCCGGTGGTGCGGCTGTTGGCATCGGTCCCGTCGGTGATCTACGGGCTGATCGGGGTGCTCGTGCTCGTGCCGTTCATCGGCAGCCATCTGATCACCCAGAGTGAGAACGCGTCGGTCGAGCCTGTGATCCAGCTGAGCGGCTACAGCCTGCTGGCAGCGGTCGTGATCCTGACTGTGGAGATCGCGCCGATCATGATCTCGGTGTTCGCCGACGGGCTGCGTGCGGTTCCCAGGAACTGGCTCGAAGGCTCGCTCGCCCTGGGAGTGAACCGCTGGCGAACCTTCTGGAAGGTTGCGGTACGGACGGCGCGTCCGGCGCTGATCGCCGGCACGGTGCTCGCGACTGCGCGGGCACTGGGGGAGTCGGTGATGCTGAACATGGTTTCGGGATCGGTCGGCCACGCGCCGAATCCGGCTGACGGCCTGATCTTTCTGTTTGAGCCCTCACGCGGCCTTGCGGCGACCATCCTGCAGAACACCGACCAGCTCAGCTCGCCGCCGATGAAGCACACGATGTTCGCGATCGCGGCCGTCCTGCTGTTCTCGTCGTTGATGCTGTCGATCGCCGGCTGGGCCGCCAAGCAGCCGATGAAGCGCTACTTCCAAGTGGGTGGGGTGGCGTCATGAATCGCAAGCAGGCGATCGAGTCGAGCGCCTCCTGGAGCGCCATCGACCGTGTGGGGCTGGCGTTCGCCTGGTTCATCGGGCTGCTCTTTTGCGCAATCTGTGCAGCGATCGTCATCTACCTACTCGTGCAGGGGCTCCATTACCTGCATCCCGACCTGCTTTGGACAAACCCCAAGGCGGGCAATTCGCAGAACGAGACCGGCGGCTTTCTGGCACCGATGCTGGGAACGCTGTTCGTGACGGGGCTGGCGATGCTCTTGGCTACGCCGGTCGGCATCGGCGTCGCCGTCTGGCTGAGCGAGTACGCAAGGCCTCGGGCGCTGGCCCGGATCGTCGACTCGACTGTCGAGATGTTCGCGGGAGCGCCGTCAATCGTGCTCGCGCTCTTCGGCGTCATCCTCTTCCGGGCTTCTTTCCTGGCATTCCTGACCGAGCGCAACGGCGGTGTCGTATACGGAAGGGGATTCTTTCCCGCCGCAGCGATGCTGTCCCTGCTAGCGCTGCCGCTGGTCGTGACCAGCGTGCGCGAGGGGCTGCAGGCGATCCCGAACCACGTGCGCGAGGCCTCTTACGCGGTGGGCAAGACGAAGATCGCGACGATCCGACGCGTGCTGCTGCCGGCGGTGCGTCCGGACATCATCACTGGCTCGATGGTTGGGGCCGGGCACGCGATCGGCGACACGGCGATCATCGTGTTCCTGCTGGGCGACACCCTCACCCTACAGGGGGTGGGCAACGTGCCGGTCCTCGGGATCCTGCGCGGCACCGGCAGCACATTGACGAGCTATGTGTATGACAACGCGCCCACCGGTGACTTCAACCAGCCCAACAAGGCCTTCGCGGCGGCGCTGGTGCTGCTGGTGATCGTCTTGATAATCAACGTTGTTGTCGACATCTTTGGTCGGAAAGCAAGGGAAGTGAAATGGACGTGACCACTAAAGCCCCGCCTGTACGCCGGCTCGAGCCGGGCGCCACCCTGACTGTCCGACCATCGCGGAGCAACGGACACGTGCACCCGCTGGAGGCGGCCGCGCTCGACACGACGTTCGTGAGCAGCACCACACAGCCACGCGTCGTCGTACCGACACTCGAGCGCATGCGGATCGAACAGCTCTCAATCGACTACGGCCAGAAACAGGCTGTCCGCTCGGTCTCATTGCCGGTCCGCCAGGGCGAGGTACTCGCGCTGATCGGACCGTCGGGGTGCGGCAAGACGACGCTGCTGCGCTCGCTGAACCGCCTAACGGAGCTGACGAAGACCGCATCGCTGAGCGGTCGCATCACGCTCGACGGCACCGACATCTCCGAGCTCGAGCCGACGGCCTTGCGCCGGCGCGTGACGATGGTCTTCCAGCAGCCGAACCCGTTCCCGATGAGCGTCTTCGACAACGTCGCGTACGTCCTGCGAGAACAGGCCAAGCGCAAGCCGCGCAAGCCGTCGCTGCGGCCGCTTGTTGAGGAGGCGCTGGCGCGCGCCGGATTGCTCGAAGAGGTCAAGGACAACCTCGACCATCCCGCGCTCCGGCTCTCGGGCGGTCAGCAGCAGCGCCTCTGCATCGCCCGCGCATTGGCGGCCAATCCCGAGGTGCTATTGCTCGACGAGCCTTGTTCGGCGCTCGACCCGCAGTCGACGAAGGTGATCGAGGATCTGATCGTGAAGCTGCGCGAGGAGGTCGCGGTCGTGATCGTCACGCACAACCTCCAGCAGGCGCATCGCATCGCCGACCACGTCGCGTTCATGTACCTCGGCGAGCTCGTCGAGTACGCGCCTGCACGTGCGCTGTTCGGAGACCCGAAGGAGCAGCGTACGCGGGAGTACATCAGTGGCGCGTTCGGCTAGAGCCAGAACGGCTCTCCGGCGCGGACTGGTTGCGATGGCGATTGCACTCCCGTTGGCCGGCTGCACGACCACGCAACACCAAGCGCAGCGCGTGCAACTCGACTCGGCTCGTCAGCGCGCGGCGCTCGAGCACACGCGGGTGACTGTCGCCAACCTGACGGTGACCGCTGCCTCGGTCGCCGAGGTCAGCGCGGACGGTAAGACGGCAATTGTCGTGACCGTCCACAACGGCGGCCGCAAGGCCGTGACCGACCTACCGATCTCGGTCGGCTATGAGCGCCCCGGCGGCGCCAGCGTGTACCTGAACTCCAGCGCGAACCTGAATTACTTCGAGGCGCACCTACCGGCGATCCCCGCGGGCCGCTCGCTCACCTGGATCTACACGGCCGATCGGCTGCTGCCCCGTGGCGCACACCCGTTCGCGAGAGTCGGCACGAAGCCTGCAGCGCCGGCACGGCTCACTGAGATGGATGTCCGGATCGGACTCAGCTACGGACATTCCGCTGGTCAGAAAGCGGTCACGATCCACCTCGACAACCCCAGCACCGTGCCCCAGTACCAGCTGCAGGTGTACGCCTACGCGCTGAGGGACGGACGCTATATCGCTGCGGGCAACGTAACTGTCCCGGATCTGGGCGCCGGATCGAAGCAGCGTGTCAAGCTTGCGTTGACCGGGACGGCAGCTGACGGTCTGCATGTGGAAGCCGTCCCTACGATTCTGCAATGAGCATGACGACGACCGACACGACGACCGGGACCGAGGCTGCTGCCGAGCGCTGCGGGCAATGTGGCGCGCCGGCGGCCCACGAGCAGCGTTACTGCATGAACTGCGGCTTTCATCGGCGCAACGCGCCGGACCCGGTCGCCCGCTACCTGAGCGAGGCGAGCGCTGCCCGCGCGCAGGTAGCGGCGGCCGTGGCGGCGGCAGCCGCACGGCGTCGCCGGCTGCCGCGGCTTGGGCCGCGAATCGTCGCTCTGCTGGTCGCGCTTGCGCTGGTGGCCGGCATCGTGATCGGCAACGCCACGGCCGGAAAGCCGACCCCAAGCACCACGCCGGCAACTCACAAGACCACGCAGACGACCAAGACCACGCAGAAGACCACGACATCGAAGGTTAAGAACGCGACCGGCTCGAGCTACCTGCAGCAAGAGCAGAACCTGCCCAACTCCGTGACGCCATGACATCGGGTCACATTCCCGATGCCGAGCTGGTCGCCGAGCGCGACCGTCTGATCGAGCGCTTTGCGCTGATGCAATCCGAGCTGGGCGGGTTGTTCTACGAGATGGCGATCCGTGACCACCTTCAGCTGGACCTGCTCGTCGAGCGCGCGGCCGCGATCCAATGCGTCGAGGCCGAGCTCGGCGAGCTCGAAGAGCGGCTCGCGCGCCAGGGCTGAATCGCGAGCCATTTACAGCGCTGCCGTGTTAAGCGTGGTGTGGTCTCGGGGGAGGTTGCCGAAACGGCCGGCCTACCGTTGCGGCCCGCTGACGGGCCTGCCGAACTCACAAAACCCAATCAATCTTGTAAACATTGTAGAATTACTTTAGGTACTGGTATTCGAGCGTGGGCCCGTCCCGCGAATGAAGGGGAGCTGACTTTGAGACTTAATGCGCGGAGGTTCGCCCTCGCTCGCCGGGTCGCCGGAACGGCCATTGCCGTCGCGGCCACCCTCACGACAGTCGCTGCGCTGGGCGCGCCTTCGGCCCTGGCAGCCGGCTCGGTGTCGGTCGCCACGCAGTTCGAAAACAGCCCGATCAGCCTGAATACGTCCGATGCGATCGGCTATGCCATCGCAAATACGACGGGCTCATCCGAGACAGTCACCTTCACAGACACGCTCCCGGCCGGCGTCACGCTTGACGACCCGATCGGCACGACCAATACCAACGGCGGCGGAACCTGCACCGCCCTGGCTGTCGACAATCCGTCGACGGGGCAGCCGTCAAATCCGGGCGACGGTGTCCTAACCGTGACCGCGACGGTGCCCTCAGTGACCGGCTCCAGCTCCACCAAGCCGGTATGCACGATCTCGCTGAGCATCGTCGCGAGCAGCGCGAGCGTCGGTGACGCCGCGCTCCAGGACTCATACAGCGGGCTATCGCCGAGCACGATCACGGCAACTACCGGCAAGCTGGTCGTGCTCTCGAATCCGACGGTCAACATCGCGTCGCCAACGAACAACCAGTCGTTCACGCTCGGGCAGGTGTTCAACGCCAACTTCAGTTGCGCCGCGACCGATCCGCTCGACTCGATCGACAGCTTCTTTGGCACCGACGACGAGGGCAACCAGATCGCGTCGGGAGCGCCGATCGACACGGTCGATCCCGGTGCTCACTCGCTCGAGGTTGACTGCTACAGCGCCGCCGGCGGGGGTGACGTGTCGCAGACGATCAACTACAAGGTCGGCTCCTACAAGCTGACGGCCGTCAAGACGACCAAGACCGATCAGGCCTCGTTCAAGAGCCTGGTGCCGGCCGGCAAGATCGTTTCCGAGCTGGTCGACGGCAAGAAGGTCATCGGCACGACCAAGACCACCGTGCTCTCGCGGAAGACCGTCAGCGTCAAGATCAAGCCGACGACGGCCGGCAAGAAGGTGCTTGCGGCCGTAAAGGGCAAGAACGCCACTATCCAGCTCCACGTCTCGTTCACGCCCAATCCGATCGGCTCCGGCGACTCGCAGATCTCGTCGGCAGCGGCGACGGTCGTGACCAAGAACGTCAAGCTGCCGATCGCGCACCCGGCGAAGAGCAAGAAGAAGTAGCGCTCGCGCGCGGCGCCGTTCACGTCGCCGACTTAGAGCTCTGGTAGCGGCTGAGGCCAGCGGGCCTCAGCCGCTTTAGTTGGCGCCCGCAATCCGTCAGATCGCTCCGGGGCTGACGAGGGATCCCGGGACGCCATTACTCACTGAACACGCTTTTCGCGAGGCTGCCGGGCGGGCTGAACGTATGCTTGCGGAAGCTGCTTGTGCGGCGGCTACCATTTGTTGCTCGCGCAACGGTCAGAGTCGTTGACGCATCTCCCAACGCACGGAATTAGTGAGGATGGCGGGGGATCTCTTGGAAAATCAGGGTCGACCCAGGCGGAGCAGGCTTCGCTACGTGGTGCCAGTTCTGGTCGCGGTGCCGTTCATCGTGATCGGGGGCGGCGCGGCGCTGGTCGCTGTCTCGAAGCCCAGCATCAAACTAGACGCGAAATCGCTCGCACAGGTGTCGCTGCCGCTGGGTGGCGGCAAGATCACCGAGGTCGTCGCTGTCGGCGGCCGTGAGCAGCAGGTCGTGCCGGTCAAGCTCGAGGGTCGTCAGGTGTTGCCGGCCAAGCTGATTCCTGCCGGCGAGCGGATCAGCGTCGATGCGACGATCCGGCGTCCGGGCTGGATCTCCTGGCTCACGGGCAAGACCGAGCACGTGACCGTGACCGAGACGACGCCGGTCGCCAACCTGACCTCGAGCTTCCTGACCCGCAAGCGCGGTCAGCCGGTCGAGGTCGACCTCGATGCGCCGGTCGCGGCTGCAGGCTACGGCGCGCTTGGGAGCCACGTCGCGGCGTCGCCGCTGCCCAGGCCGCAGCGGACGCTGGATCTGAAGGAGAGCGCAACCGCCGGCACGGCGGACGTGACGGTCGCGGCGCGCACCTGGGAGGTGCCGACGGTCAACCAGATCACGTGGTTCCCGGCGGGCACCAGGGCAACTGCGGTCGCGAACCCGGATCCGGGCACGAAGATCACGCCTAATACCAAGATCACGCTGACCTTCTCGAAGCCTGTCGGAAAGGTGCTCGGAAAGGCGATGCCGCCGGTCTCACCGCGCACAGCGGGCAGCTGGCAGAAGCTCAACTCGCACACGATCGAGTTCGTCCCGCAGGGGTATGGGTACGGCCTCGGCGCCGACGTGCGCGTCTCGCTGCCGGCCGACGTGAGCCTCGTGGGCGGTCATGAGCAAGGCAGCGACCCTGTCGGACAGTGGACCGTTCCCAATGGCTCGACGCTCGCACTGCAGCAGCTACTCGCGCAACTCGGCTATCTACCGGTCAACTTCACCCCATCCACTGGCGGCGCTGACATCGCCAGCACACCCGCGGCGGAGGAGGCGGCGATCGTGAACCCGCCGCAGGGCACGTTCGGTTGGGCCTACCCGGACACGCCCGCGCAGCTCAAGACGCTCTGGTCGCCGACGAGCTACACCGAGATCACCAAGGGCGCCGTCATGTCCTTCGAGGAGGATCACGGACTTCCGACCGACGGCATCGCCGGTCCCGACGTCTGGAAGGCGCTGATCAACGCCGCCGTCAAGGGTCAAAAGTCGACCTTCGGCTACACCTTCGTGATGGTCAGCGAGACATCGCCGGAGATGATCCACGTCTGGCACAGCGGCAAGATCGTCGTGCACGGCCTCGTCAACACGGGAATCGCAGCCGCGCCGACCGCCCTGGGTACGTACGCCGTCTACGAGCACATCCCCGTCGGCACGATGAGCGGCAAGAATCCTGACGGTTCGGCGTACCACGACCCCGGCATCCCAGACATCAGCTACTTCAACGGCGGCGACGCACTGCACGGTTTCATCCGTGCGTCGTACGGATTCCCCCAGAGTCTCGGTTGCGTTGAGATGCCGTATTCAGAGGCCGGTGACGTGTACCCGTACACGCCGATCGGCACGATCGTCAACCTGACCGCATAACGAAACCGTAGCTTGAGCGCTCCGCCGGAAGGGCAACCTTGTGCGGCGGCGAATCTACGTGCCGTGCCCGGCGCGTCAATCACCCGTGACGACTGCTCACCAGCCTGGGAGAAATCGCTGGCCGCACTGGCCGCGGACCTTCGGCGGCGGGCGGTCTCGTCCAACACCGTTGCCGCTTACATGAATGACTGCCGGCAGCTCTCGACCTGGGCTTCGGCGCGCGGTCTCGAGCCCGACGCGATCGACATGCGCGGCCTGCGTCGCTACGTAGCGGGGCTGTCGGAGCAGGGACAGGCTCCGAGCACCGTGGCGCGCAAGCTAGCCGCCGTCCGCGCCCTGTTCCGCGTGGAGATGGAAGCTGGCCGGATCGCCCAGAATCCGGCTGATCTGATCGCCGCCCCCAAGCGCCCGAAGGCACTTCCGCGGGTGCTCAAACGTGAAGAGGTCGAGATGCTGCTTGACCGCATCCCCGCTGTGACGCCGCTCGAGCAGCGCGACCGCGCACTGCTCGAGCTCGCGTACTCGTCCGGCCTGCGCGCCGAGGAACTGGTCACCATCGAGGTCGGCGCGATCGACTTCGACGGTGAGACGGTGCGTATCGAGGGCAAGGGCGGCAAGACGCGCATCGTGCCCGCCGGCGAGCACGCGCTCGCAGCCATCGCCCGCTACCTGGAGCGCGCGCGCCCGGCACTGAGGGCCGAAAAGGGCGAGGGCGCAGCCGCGCAGCAGGAGCCGCTGTTCCTATCGAAGACGGGCCGGCGGCTCAGCACCTCAGACGTGCGCCGCCGCCTGCGCACGTGGACGCGCGTGACCCAGGGCCAGGCGCCGGCGCTCGCGCAAGCGCATCCGCATACGCTTCGGCACTCGTTCGCAACGCATCTGCTGGAGGGCGGCGCAGACCTGCGCTCGATCCAGGAGCTGCTTGGCCATGCCACGATCTCGACCACTCAGGTTTACACTCGGGTAGAGTCCGTGCGCCTTAGAGCCGCCTACTTACGCGCGCATCCGCGCGCGTAGCGGCGGACCCTTACGTTTTGAATGGAAACGAACGTCAAAGCAATCGAGCTCAAGGACCTCTGGAAGCGCTACAAGACCTCCGGTGACGAACGCGCACGCGAACGTCTAGTGGTCGCGTATTCGCCACTCGTGAAGTACGTGGCGGGGCGCATGGGGACCAACCTGCCGGGGCATGTGGACGAGGCCGATCTGATCTCGTACGGGCTGACCGGGCTGATTTCCGCGATCGAACGCTTCGATCTTGCGCGTGAGATCAAGTTCGAGACGTACGCGATCACGCGCATCCGCGGCGCGATCATCGACGAGCTGCGCACGCTCGACTGGGTCCCGCGCTCCGTGCGCGCTCGCGCTCGCGAGATCGAGCGCGCCAACCAGAAGCTCGAGGCGCGTCTGCAACGTGCCCCCACCGATGAGGAGATGGCCGCCGAACTCGAGATCACGGTCGCCGACTTCAACGAGGCGCTCGTCCAGATCTCGACCTCGACCCTGGTCGCACTCGACGAGCTCTGGAACACGAACGACAGCGGTGGCGACTCGGTTTCGCTGCTGGACACGATCGCGGACCGTGGCGCGCCCGACCCGGAGACGATTGTTGACCAGGGCGAGCTGCGCGACCGCATCGCCGATGCGATCGCGGCCCTGCCAGAGCGCGAGAAGCTGGTGATCGCCCTTTACTACTACGAGAACCTGACTTTGCGCGAGGTCGGGGAGGTGCTCGGCGTCACCGAGTCGCGTGTCTCGCAGCTGCACACGAAGGCTGTTCTGCGCCTCCGGTCAAAGCTCGCGACCGAACTCGACTAGCTGATCCGTCTGGGCCGGTCGCCGGACCGGACCCGGCCGCGCGGGCGACCGAATGCGACTCTACGGGGTGGCAAAGCGGAGAAGCGACCATGCTTGAAGCGCTGCCCGCCAGGGGCTAGTGTCAACCGACACAAATACTCCCCGGCACTCGCGAAGGGGAGGCTCAGCCCCGAGTGAGAGGAGGCACCATGCACAAGGCCGCGGATCGTGTTCGCAACGTGGCGCTCGTCGGCCACCGCGGAAGCGGTAAGACGTCACTGCATGAGGCGCTGCTGTTCCAGGCAGGTGTCGTAAACCGTTTGGGCAGCGTCGTGGATGGCACCACGATGTCCGACGCCGAGCCTGACGAGAAGGCCCGTCAGATGTCCCTGCAGGCCGCTGTGAGCTCGTTCGAGTGGCAGGAACGCAGGGTGAATCTGCTCGATACTCCGGGCGATCCGAGCTTTGTGGCGGATGCGCTCGCGGCGCTGCGAGTCTGTGAGTCCGCCGTGTTCGTGGTCAACGCCGTGATGGGGGTCGAGGTCCAGACGACACGGCTGTGGAAGCGCGCCGAGGAGCTCGATCTCGCCCGTCTCCTATTCGTCAACATGCTGGATCGCGAGCGCGCTGACTTCTTCCGGGCGCTCGATTCGCTTAAGAGCGCATTTGGCCCTCACGTCGTCGCCACCGAGATCCCGATCGGCAGCGAACATGAGGTCACGGGCGTGATCGACCTCGTCGACATGCGTGCTTACGAGTACAACGGCGCCGGCCGCGACAACTGCGAGGAGGTCCCGATCCCGGAGTCGCAGCTCGCGCAGGCGCAGGAGTACCGCGAGAAGCTGATGGACGAGGTCGCCGAGAACTCCGACGCGTTGATGGAGCGCTACCTCGACGGCGAGGAGATCTCACACGAGGAGATCGTGGCCGCCCTCAAGGACGGCACCAACCACGGCTCGATATTCCCCGTCACCTGCGGGATCGCGACCGCCAACCTCGCGACCAACCGCCTGCTCGACGCGATCGTCGAGGACCTGCCGTCGCCGGTCAAGCACGGCGGCCTGCAGGCGGGCGACCAGCTGCTGGAGGCCAATGAGTCCGACGACCTGTTCGCGTATGTGTTCAAGACGCGCGCGGACCCGTTCGCCGGCCGCGTCAACCTGTTCCGCGTCTACCAGGGCGTGATCAGGCACGACTCGCAGCTGCTCAACACGCGCACCCACACCAAGGAGCGGATCGGACAGCTGCTCAGCTTCAACGGTTCAGAGACGTTGCACGTCGAGGAGTTCGGTCCCGGCGACATCGGCGCAGTGGCGAAGCTCAAGGAGACCAAGGCCGGTGACTGGCTGGCGGCGCGGGACGAACCGCTGGAGATGCCCACGATCAAGCTGCCCGCGGCGGTGATGGCCTTCGCAGTCGAGCCTCGCAGCAAGGGCGACGAGGAGAAGATGTTCTCGGCACTCAGGCGCCTGCAGGAGGAGGATCCGACGATCGACCTGCACCGCGACCAGCAGACCGGCCAGCAGATCATCGCCGGGCTGTCGCAGATGCACGTTGAGGTGATCGTCGATCGGTTGCGTGAACGGTTCGGCGTCGAGGTCAATCTGCAGCCGCCGCGCGTGCCATACCAGGAGACCATCCGCAGCGGTGCCAAGGCGCACGGCCGCCACAAGAAGCAGACCGGGGGACGCGGACAGTTCGGCGACTGCCACATCGACATTCAACCGCTGCCGGCGGGCAGCGGCTTCCAGTTCGTCAACGCGATCAAGGGCGGGGTGATCCCGCAGGGCTTCATCCCGGCCGTGGAGAAGGGGGTACTGGAGGCGATGCAGTCAGGCGTCGTCGCGGGCTACCCGGTCAAGGATGTCCAGGTCACCGTCTTCGATGGCTCCTACCACACCGTCGACTCCTCCGAGATGGCCTTCAAGCTCGCCGCCGGCCACGCGATGCGCGAGGCGATGGCGCAGGCCGGGCCGGTGCTCCTCGAGCCGATCATGCTCGTCAGCGTCAGCGTCCCAGAGGACTGCGTCGGCGACGTGATCGGCGACCTCAACTCACGCCGCGGCCACCCGCACGGCATGGAGCCGTCGGGCGGTGGCATGACCGACGTCAAGGCGGAGGTACCGATGGCGGAGATGCTCTCGTATGCGCCCGATCTGCGCGGGATCACCGGCGGCCAGGGCGAGTACACGATGGAGTTCGTCCGTTACGAGGAGGTTCCGGCCCATCTGGCGGGCAAGGTCGTCGCCCAGGCGCGGGAGGAACCCGTCAAGGTCTAACTCTCAGCGCGCGGGATCGGCAACAACAGCGCAACACGACAACGCCCGTCCGCTACGCTCGTTCAGCGCCGCGGAGGACGCGGCACCCTTACGTATGAGCCAGCCGCGCAGCATCCGAACGATCCACGAGCACGATGTGTGCGACGTCTGTTCACGCACGCTCCTGCGGGGCGAGCAGACAGAGGTATTCGTCGGTGGCGGCCGCCGTTACAGCGTCTGCGAGCTGTGCAAGCCGCACGCATTGCAGGAGGGCTGGATGCGCGAGGGCGCGATCCCTGAGTTCCAGGGCGGCAGCGAGCGCGTGCAACGGCGCCGCCCGCTCTTCGGCCGGCGTCGCAACAAGGACATCAGCGAGCGTGGCGTCGAGCTGCAGGCGCCAGCCGAGCCGCGCACGCTCGACGACGAGCTGTCGCTTGGGAATTGGTACCCGCCCGCACCGGCTGCTCCCACCCATGCCGCACCGGCGCACGTGCCGGTCACGCCTGAGCCGGCGCGCGTAGCGGCCGCCCGCGATCGCCATCGCGAACCTCGCCACGTGCATGCGATCCCGACGAGCGGCGATCATAAGATCGCTGTTGCTGTCGACGTCTTCAACTCGAGCCAGCATCGCCGCACGGTCGCCGGCGTGGCCCGCTCGCTCGGCGCTCCCACGGTCAACATCACCCCGGATGCGACGCACGCGAGCATCGTCTGGATCGTCGTGGCATGGGAGCTCTGCTGGTACCGGTACGAGGTCGACCTCTCGGACGCCAAGGGCCATGCCCGCCTCGACGGGCAGGGTTACGAGCTTGACGAACTCAGCGAGCACGAGCGCATCGGCACCGCCAGCTCCGATGACAGCGGCGCGCTGATCCTGATCTGACGCAAACCCGCCGGTTAGATCCAGATGGCTCACGAACATCCGAAGCTGCTGCTGCACGTCGACGGGGGCGCGCGCGGTAACCCCGGGCCGGCGGCGATCGGAGTCGTCGTTTCCGAGCCGGATGGGCAGACGGTCGCCACTTTCGGCGCGAAGATCGGCGAGACCACAAACAACGTGGCCGAGTACCGGGCGCTGCTGCGCGGCCTCGAGCTCGCCGCCGAGCACGGCGCACGCGAGGTCAACGTGATCAACGACTCGGAGCTGGTCGCACGCCAGCTGACCGGCGTCTACAAGGTCAAGCACCCAGCGATGCAGGAACTGCACCGCCAGGCGCTGTCAGCGCTGGAGGAATTCGATAGCTGGAGTATCCAGTCGGTCCCGCGCGCGGAGAACGCAGAGGCCGACGCACTCGTCAACGAAGCTCTGGATCGGTAGGCTGCGACTGTGAACGACGTGCTTGAAGAGCTCCGCTCGCGGCTACATGAGACGGCCGTCGAACTTCGCTCCGGGCTTCTGCAGCCGGGCGAGGTTCTGGCGTTGATCGAGGACTGTGCGCGGCTCGCGAGTGACGCGGCGTCGCAGGTCGACAGCCATGTACGCGCCGCGCTCGAGCCGCTTCCGGACCTGCCGGGACAGCTGCCGCTCTCGGCCGCCCAGTGAGCTATCCCGATGACCTGCGCGCGCAGGTAGACGCCTATCTAGAGCAATTGCGTTTCTCCGATGACCCGGGCACGGCGGGCCTGGAGGAGGCGATGCGCTACTCGTTACTCGCCGGCGGCAAGCGCATCCGTCCGGTGCTGGCGCTGGCGACGGCCTCTGCGATCGGAATGCAGCCGGTCGAGGTGCTGCCACTGGCGGCCGCGCTCGAGCTGATCCACACCTACTCCCTGATTCACGACGACCTGCCCGCGATGGACGACGACGACATGCGGCGCGGCCGGCCCACCTGCCACGTCGCCTACGGTGAGGATGTCGCGATCCTCGCCGGCGACGGCCTCTATGCCGAGGCCTTCCGCCACCTGCTCCGGTTTCAGCGCTCCGAGCCGATCAACCTGCTCGGTGCCGCAGCCGAACTTGCCACCGCCACTGGCGTGACAGGCATGGTCGGCGGGCAGTACCTCGACGTGGCGGCCTCCGCGCCGGCGGGCGCGGAAGGCCTGAGGCACCTACACGAACTGAAGACCGGCCGTCTGATCCGCGCCAGCGTCGAATGTGTACTGCTGATCGACGGTAAGCAGGAACGTGGCACAATCGAGCAGTTCCAAATCTATGCCAGTGAGTTGGGCGTGCTCTTCCAGATCGTCGACGACATCCTCGACGTAACCGGGTCCGATGAGGCGCTCGGTAAGCCGAGCGGAAGCGATGAACGTCTGGGTAAGCGCACGTACGTGACCGAGTTCGGCCTCGATGGCGCCCGTGAGCTGGCGCAGGAGGCTCACCGTAAGGCGGGCTCGGCACTCGCGAGCGCTGCCGCCGGGGATCCGGCTCAGCTCCAGCAGATCACTGATTTCATAGCTCACAGAAGCTTCTAGACAATGTCCGAACTGCTCAAGCACATCGACAAGCCCCAGGACCTCCACGGTCTCAGCGACGACGAGCTCGAGCAGGTCGCCGATGAGGTCCGTGACTACATCATCGACACGGTCGGCGAGATCGGCGGCCATTTCGGTGCGAACCTCGGCTCGGTCGAGATAGCCGTCGCCCTGCATTCGATGCTCGACTCCCCGCGCGACAAGATCCTCTGGGACGTCGGCCACCAGGCCTACCCGCACAAGATCCTGACCGGGCGTCGCGACCAGCTGCCGACGATCCGTAGGTACGAGGGCCTCGCGCCGTTCTGCTCGATCTTCGAGTCCGAGCACGACATCATGGGCGCCGGCCACGCCTCGACCGCGATCGGCTACGCGGTCGGGATCAAGGAGGCGATGCGCCGCGGCCTCGGCGAGGACGGCAACGTCGTTGCGGTTGTCGGCGATGGCGCGATGACCGGCGGCGTGGCCTTCGAGGCGGTAACGCAGGCCGGTGGCCTCGGTACCCCGGTCGTGGTCGTCCTCAACGACAACGGCATGTCGATCGCGCCCAATGTCGGCGCGCTCAGCGGCTACTTCAACCGTGTCCGGCTCAACCCGAAGCTCTGGCACGCCCGTGAGGACGTCGAGAGCGGCCTGGTCAAACTACCCGCCCTCGGCCACACGTTGGAGCGCCTCGGCCCGCAGTTCAAGGAGTCGATCAAGGCGTTCTGGGCGCCGGGACTCTGGTGGGAGGAGCTCGACTGGGCCTACATGGGTGTGATCGACGGGCACAACGTGCGAGCCGTGCGCCGTGCCGTCAAGGAGGCACTCGCCGCCCAGCGTCCGGTCGTCGTGCACTGCGCGACGATCAAAGGCAAGGGCTTCGCGCCCGCTGAGGACGGCGGCCTCGAGGGCATGGAGAAGTGGCACGCGGCGAAGCCGAAATCGATCTCAGGGGGCGTTCCGGCACCTGCCGCCGCCGCGCCCGCTGGCGCGGCGGCCCCTCCGCCGGCCTACACGCAGGTCTTCGGCGAAGCGCTCGTGCGCGAAGCGAAGCGGGACGAGCGCGTGCTCGGCATCACCGCCGCGATGAACTCCGGCACCGGGCTGAACATCCTCCAGCGCGAACTGCCGGATCGCTACTTCGATGTCGGCATCGCCGAGCAGCAGGCTGTGCTGCTCGCTTCCGGCTTGGCGCTGCAGGGCTGCCGGCCGGTTGTTGCCGTCTACTCGACGTTCCTGCAGCGCGCCTACGACCAGATCGTCCACGACGTCTGCCTGCAGAAGCTGAATGTGACCTTCGTGATGGATCGTGCCGGGCTCGTCGGTGACGACGGGCCAACGCATCACGGCGCCTTCGACATCGCCTATCTGCGCTGCGTCCCGAACATCGTGCTGATGGCGCCACGTGACGAGGCGATGCTCGTGCACATGCTGCGCACGGCGCTGACCTACGACGACGGGCCGACGGCGATCCGCTACCCACGCGGCGAGGCGCTTGGCGTCCCGCTGCCGGACGAACCCGCGGTGATTCCGGTCGGAACCGGCGAGATCCTGCGCGAGGCCGGCACCGACGCAGGCCCGCGCGTCGCCCTGCTCGGCTACGGGGCGGGGGTCGGCAAGGCGCTCGACGCCGCCGGCATCCTGGCCGAGCGAGGCATCGCTGTGACCGTCGCCGATGCGCGGTTCGCCAAGCCGATCGACGCGGGTCTGGCAGCCCAGCTGGCAGCCGAGCACGAGTTGCTCGTCACTGTCGAGGAGGGAGTCCTCGCCGGTGGCTTCGGCTCCGCCGTCTGGGAGACGCTCTCGGACCGGGGGATTGCCGCGCGAATCCTCCGGCTGGGCCTGCCCGACAAGTTCGTCACTCACGGTTCGCCGAAGCTGCTGCACGCCGAGGTGGAGTTCACGCCCGAGCGGATTGCCGAGAGGGTGCTCGCCGCAGTCGGCGATCACTCGAAGGTCGCGTAGCTCGCAACTCACTCTGATGCCCAAGGTACGTCTCGACGTGCTGCTGGCTGAACGCGGGCTGTTCGAGTCGCGGGCCAGGGCGGCTGCCTCGATACTGGCAGGAGAAGTGCTGCTGCTGCCGGGACGCGTGCGCGCGGCGAAACCGGGCCAGATGGTCACTGCCGAGGTCGAGCTCGAGGTTGCTCGCGCGGCGGAGTTCGTCTCACGCGGTGGCGTGAAGCTGGCGAACGCCTTGGACACGTTCGAGCTCGACGTGACAGGCTCGATGGGGTTGGATGTGGGGGCGTCGACAGGCGGATTCACTGACTGCTTGCTGCAGCGCGGCGCCGCACATGTGGTCGCCGTCGACGTCGCCTACGGGGAGCTGAGCTGGAAGCTGCGCGAGGACCCGCGCGTGACCGTGATTGAAAGGCGCAATGCACGCACGCTCGAATCCGCTGAGCTCCCGTACGCTCCCGGATTGATCGTGATCGACGTGTCCTTCATATCGCTGACCAAGGTGCTGCCGGCCGTGCTCGCGTGCGCCGCTGCGCGCTACGACTGCCTGGCGATGATCAAGCCGCAGTTCGAGGTCGGGCGCGAGCGCATCGGCAAGGGCGGGGTCGTGCGCGAGGCGCTGTTTCGTCGCGAGGCGCTGGTCTCGGTAGGGCGTTCTGCGCTGGACCTGGGTTCGTCGGTGGCGGGCTATGCGAGCTCTGGCCTGCCGGGGCCGAAGGGCAATCGTGAGACGTTCGTGTGGCTGTGCGAGGTTTCGCGCGGGGTAGGCGTCCCGGACCTCGAGGCCGCGGCGCTGGTGGTGGAACCTTGAACGGTCCGGTAGCGACGGTGGTCACGCACCGCCGCCCGGAGGAGACGGGCCCAGCAATCGGTGCGCTGGTCGAGGTCGCCCGCTCCATCGGCGCGCGGCTGGTGTTCGACCATAAGGAGGCCGAGAAGCACAAGCTCGTGCCGGCTGAGGGGATCGAGCTGGTTCCGACCGCGCCGCGCGACGTCGACATCTGCTTCGCGCTCGGTGGTGATGGCACGATCCTGAGCGCATTGCGGATCTACGCCGGCACCGGGGTGCCGGTATTTGCGGTGAACTTCGGCGAGGTCGGGTTCTTGGCGACCATCGACCGTGAGGACGCACGCTTTGGGTTCGAGCGCGCGTTCGCCCGCGAGTTCGACGTGCTCTCGCTGCCGGGGATCGCGGTGCGCGCGGCCGGCGGCGCCTGGATCGCGATCAACGACGTCTCCGTCCAGCGCCAGCAGGGACAGCGCGTCGCGACGCTCGCCTATGCCGTGGGTGACGACGAGATCGGGCGGATCCGCTGCGACGGCCTCGTGGCTGCGACGCCGGCGGGATCGACCGGTTACAACCTCGCCAACGGCGGACCCGTGATGGCCTGGGGCGTCGAGGGCATGGTCGTCTCCTTCATCGCGCCGCACTCACTGACGGCGCGGGCGCTCGTCGTCGCTCCCAACGACACGCTGACCATCCACAACAACTCCTCCGATGAACCGGTTGACGTCGTGATCGACGGGCGGCCGGTGGTCGCGCTTGATCCCGGGGTCGGGTTGGAGGCCCGTTTCGTCAACAACCAGAGCCTGCTGGCGCAACTCGAGGGCGTGAACTACTACAAGCGGCTGCAGCAGAAGTTCGGGCGCCTGGCAACGCTGCGCTGATTGGTCTTCCACACGAGGCACTTGTCGTCACGTGTGCCGTTCTCCCCGCCGTAGCTTCGTCATTACGAAGCGGAGGCGGAAAGAAGGTCACGGGGAGCCGGGAAGTCCGCGAACGCCTGTTCGTATTTTTCCGTCCGGGGGTGGGCGTAGAACTGGATGCGTGCTCTACGAGCTTCGCGTCGAGAACCTGTTGTTGATGGAGCGTGCCGAGCTACGACTCGCTCCGGGACTCAACGTTCTCACCGGTGAGACCGGTGCTGGGAAGACGCTGCTCGCCCACGCGCTCGACCTCTTGCTGGGAGGCAAGGCCCGCGCCGGCATCGTTCGAGAAGGCGCGGCTGAGGCGTACGTGGAGGGCGTGTTCGAGTTACCACCGGCCTGGCGGGGGCGGGCGGACGGGGCTCGAATGGACGAGCGGATACCCGCTGACGCTGAGGAACTGGTGCTCGCCCGTCGGGTCTGGCCCGACGGGCGAACCCGGGCTTACGTCTGCGGGCGGGCTGCGACGGTCGCTGACCTGCGTGAGCTCGGCAGCCGCATGCTCTCGTTCTACGGTCAGCACGAGCACCGCAAGCTGATGCTGACGACAGCGCAGCTTGATGCGCTTGATGCGTTCTGCGGAGGTGAGCAGGCGCGTCGACGCGCCGAGATGCAGGCCGCCCACGGGCGCGTGCGCGAGCTGGAGGCCCGCATCGAGGAGCTGCAGAGCGTCGTCGGTGCCCGCGAGCGCGAGTTGGATCTGATCGGTTTCGAACTGCGGGAGATCGAGGAGGTCGACCCGAGCGCCGAGGAGGAGGCGGAGTTGCTCGCGCAGCGCGATCGGCTGCGGCACGAGGAGGCGCTGCGGCTCGGGGCGTCGTCCGGGGTCGAGGCGTTGACGCCTGAGGACGGCGATGGGGCCGGGGCCCTGCTCACGCGCGCGGCCGCGGGG
>DATAUP010000008.1:0-2269 GCA_036268195.1 Solirubrobacteraceae bacterium | reverse complement strand
CGGCGTAGCGCTCAGCCGTTCGGTTCGCTGCTCGAGCCCTCGCCTCGTTCGCCGTAGATCAGCTGGCCTCCATCGGCTCGAACAGGTTCTCCAGGGGCACGTCGAACAGCCTCGCGATGCGAAACGCCAGTGGCAGCGAGGGGAGATAGCGCTCGTTCTCGATCGAGATCACCGTCTGTCGCGAGACGCCGAGAGCTGCCGCCAGATCGGCCTGCGTCAGGCCCGCCTGGATGCGCCGCTCGCGCAGGCTGTTCTTCACGGTGTAAAGGTAGCTTTACTTCGACCGCGTGTCAAGCACCCTTTACTTGAAGCGGTGATCGCTCGTCCTAGAGTGGGCTCCGTGCACGAACGCATTGCGAACAGCGAGGCGCTGGTGCGCATCTTCGGCGACTGGCCGTCCTTTCACGACGCCGAGGTGCGTGCCGTTCAGCTCGACATCGCCGAGGCGACCAACCTGCCGAGCCTCGAGGCGTCCATCCACCTCTGGGTCATGACGTCGGAGGTGGACGACGCGGGGTACCTCGTGCTTCGTTCCCACACGCTCGCGCGGCTGCGGTTCGCTGGCATCGCCGACCTCAGCCTGGACTCCTTCGACGGTCAGAACGTGCTCTGGGACATCGAGATCGAGCCCCTCGTCGATCCGGAGCGTCCCCACCTGGCGTGGAGCGTCGCGATGCCTGCGTCGGCCGGAATGGCGGCGACGTTCCTATGCGCCGGGATCGCGGTCGTGTCCGCGGTTCCGTTCCCGGACCCCTAGATGGTTGATTCCGAATTGCGGTTCGGGCAAGGGTCCGTGCTGAGGCCGTCGAAGTCCGGCGTTGCTAACGCAACGCTGAGCTGGAGGCCAGGATGCCGCCGGACCTCGACGACCTGCTCTTGGAACTCTACGTATTTGTCGACGATTCGCTGCCGAAGCGTCGCGCAGTGGGCGCGCCGCCACGTACGACCGATGCGGAGATCATCTGTCTGGCGGTCGCCCAGGCGCTCTTGGACTGTCCGTGCGACCGGCGGTTTCTTGCCGTCGCCGCCTATCGCCTCGCGCATCTGTTCCCACAGCGGCCGAAGCAGCCGGGCTACCACAAGCGTGTCCGGCGTCTCGCGGGACGGATCTGTGCGGCGCTCGAGCGGGTCGCGTTGGATGCGCCGTCGAGCGCCGGGCAGCTGCGGCTGCTCGACTCAACACCCGTCCCGTGCGCGGCGTCGCGCGAGACGGCCAGCCGATCGGCACTCGCCGGCCACGCCGGCTACGGCTACTGCGCGAGCCACAGCCGCTACTTCTGGGGCTTCCGCCTGTACATCCTGTGCGCGCCCGACGGCATGCCACTCGGCTTCGAGCTCGCCCCCGCGAACGCACCCGAGCGACTCGTCGCCCGCGAGGTGCTGGAACGCAGCCTGCTCGCCGGCCAAATACTGCTCACCGACAAAGGCTTCGCCGGCGAGGAGTTCGAGCAGCTCGTCCTCGACCTCGGCGCCCGCGCCGTGCGGCCCGACCGTCGCGACGAGCCGACACGCTTCGGCAACCTCGGCGGCGCGCGCCAGTGGATCGAATCGATCATCTGGAGCTGCAAAGACAAGCTCTCGCTGGAACGCCACGGCGCCCGCACCCTGCGCGGCCTGTGCGCCCGCATCGCACAACGCCTACTCGCCCTCGCAGCCGCGATCTGGCACAACCACCGCACCGGCCACCACCCAATCCGATCACTGGTCCGCTACGACCACTAAATCGGAATCAACCATCTAGGTGGGGATGCGGGCGATCACGCGGAACGTATCGCCGCCGAACGGCTCGAAGAACTCCGGGTTGACGCAGCCGAGCGCCTCGGCCCGGTGCGTGTAGGCCTGGTCGATCGAGCTCGGACACCGGTCGAGCGGGCTGCGGCTGCACTTGAGCGCACCGAACCCTCCGTCGGCGGTCGCCGTCTCGAGGTGCTCGAGGTCGATGCTCGCCGCGAACACGCCGTGGCGGCAGGACGCGTGCAGACGACCGTTCGCGGCCGACGCGACGACGAGGTCCGGGCACTCCCGCTCGAGACAGCCCGAGGGGTGCACGACGTGGTCGCAGTACACGCTGCAGGCACGGCACTCGGTACGGCGCGCGTTGCCGGACCGACGATGCGACGGGAGACCCGAGACATCCACGTGGCGAAGCGTACAGCCCCGCCGCTGGTAGCCTCGAGCGCCGTGCACGTCCTCGTCATCGATCCCCAGGCCTACACCCCCTGGTACGACCACGCCCTGTGCGAGGCGCTCGCCGCACGCGGTCACGACG
>DATAUP010000007.1:0-175540 GCA_036268195.1 Solirubrobacteraceae bacterium | reverse complement strand
GTTCGCTCTGGTCAGCCGACTGGCAGAACCGAGCGTTTGTAGACAGCCTGCATGATGTCCGCCGTCGCGATGTACAGCGCCACAGCGCCGGTCGCGATACCGACATAGCCGCCGGCGTGGATGATGCTGTTGTGAGAGCCGGAGTTCCCGATGCCGAGCAGAATGAACGTCACAGCCAACAGCAGGAACAGCAGCTGCAGCGCCCGCGGCGAGGCGAACGTGCAGAGGAACAGCAGCGCGGTGAAGATGCCCCACATCCAGAGGTACAGGCCGAGGGCCGCTGCAACTTCGGTCTTCGGCAGCTCTGCGACGTTGTAGCTCACCAGGAAGTAGAACGAGATCCAGAACGCGCCAAACGACGTGAACGCGACCGCGCCAAACGTATTGCCTGTCCTGAACTCCCACATGCCGGCGAGCAGCTGCGCAAACCCGCCGAAGGCGATCGCCATGCCGAGGACGATTGGGAATGTCCCAGGCCCGCCGCCAATGACGTTCGCGTTGACGAAGCTCAGCACGAGGGTCGTGAGGCCGAAGCCCATGAGCCCGAGCGGTGCAGGATTTGCAGGAAGCCATCCGGCCGTTGACAGGGAGCCCTCCTGCCTGCCGGATGCGAGTCCTTCCTGGTCACTGATAGTGGCCAACTTCTCTCCTCTCCTAGAGAATTGTGACAGTTGTCACATTAGACCTCGAGGGGGCGTGTTCCTGCACCAATCTCTGGACGGTTGCGCGACTGCGCCGAACGGTGCAACCAGCGCGCCGAACGGCATGCGCTCGTGGCAATCCGCACCGGCCTCCACACACGCGGATATCCTTCGAAATCGAGCGTGGAGGTCTTCATCGGTGTTGTCGTTGGTTGGGCGATCGCGGCCTCTGTGGTCGCCGCCGTCCGCCTGCTGCGTCCGCCGCGCGTGATCTCCGGCGAGGTCCGCGCGATGCAGACAGCGCTGCATGCCGCCAACGTGATGCTGCCGGAATTGCGGCGCGGACTCTCTGAGGAGTCGGCCAAGCGTGTGATCCCGCATCTGCGCACACTCACGCAGGCCTCGGCGGTGGCGCTCGGTGACCGCTCGCACGTGCTCGCATTCGACGGCATCGGCCACGACCACCACCACGGCGGCGACCAGCTGATCCGGATCACCGCGCCCGCGCGCGAGGATCGGCTCCACGTCGAGTCGCAGATCGACTGCGAGCAGCCGGACTGTCCGCTCGGGGCAGCCATCGCGGCGCCGCTCGTCGTCGCCGGTGAGCTCGTCGGCTCGTTCGTAGCCCTGTACACGCGCGGCCACCGCGTGACCCCCAACGACACGCGCACGGTCACGGAGGCGGCCAGCCTCGTCAGCGCGCAGCTCGAGCTCAAGGCCATGGACGAGCAGGCGGAACGCCTTGCCCGCGCCGAGCTGCGAGCGCTGCGCGCGCAGATCTCGCCTCATTTCATCTACAACGCGCTCGCGGCGATTGCCGGCTACATCCATTCCAATCCCGAGGAGGCGCGCGAGCTGCTGACCGAGTTCGCCGAGTTCACGCGCTACGCGTTCCGCGGCCAGCGCCCCTACGTGACGCTCGCAGACGAGCTCAACTACGTCGAGAAGTATCTCCGGCTCGAGCGTGCCCGCTTCGGTGAGCGCCTGCAGGTGCGCCTTGAGGTCGCGCCCGAGGTGCTGCAGGCCGTTGTCCCGGTGCTCTCGCTGCAGCCGCTGGTCGAGAATGCCGTCCGTCACGGTGTCGAGAAGCGCGGTTTCGGGCGCATCGAAATCGTCGGGCGCCACATCGACGCTGACGTCGAGTTGCGCGTCACCGACGACGGTGTCGGCATGGACCAGGAGCGGGCACAGACAGTGCTCGCCGGGCAGGGCGGTGGTGTCGGCATCGCCAACGTGCAGGCCCGGCTGCAGTCGATCTTCGGTCCCGGCTACGGGCTCGAGATCGCATCCAAACCGGATCACGGCACCACCGTGACGATGACGTTGCCCAAGTTCCGTGCGGGGGTGCGGGCGGCGTGACGCACGTACTCGTCGTGGATGACGAGCGCCCGGCGCTCCAGGATCTCGGGCGCCTGCTCGAGACCTCGCCCTCGGTCGAGGACGTCGTGCTCGCCGAGGGCGGCGCGGAGGCGCTGCGGGCGCTTGCCGAGCGCCGCTTCGACGTGGTCTTCATGGACGTGCGCATGCCCGACATCGACGGGCTCGAGCTTGGCAAGGCGCTGACGCGCTTCGCCGAGCCGCCGGCCCTCGTGTTCGTCTCGGCCTTCGAGGACGGCGCCGTGTCCGCCTTCGAGCATGACCTGCATCCGCTCGACTACTTGATGAAGCCCGTCTCGAGGGCCCGGGTAGAGCAGGCGCTCGGCCGGGCGGCTGGAGACTGGTCGCGCCCACCGCACTCGCCCATCAACGCGGGGCAGGCCGGTGCCGAGGACGCCTCCGGCCAGATCATCCCTGTCGAGCATCAGCGCGGCGGTGCCACGCGGCTGCTCGACCGCTCGACCGTCCTGTACGTGCAGGCCGAGGGGGACTACGTCCGCCTCCATACCGACAGCGGCCGCTTTCTCATACGCGCGGCGCTCTCGGAGATCGAGCAGCGCTGGGGCAAGCATGGCTTCGTGCGGGTGCACCGCAGCTACGTGGCGAACCTCAAGCGCGCGGTCGAGATCCGCCCGAAGCTGGGCGGCGCTGTCACGATCGTGATGGCCGACGGCAGCGAGGTCCCGGTCGCGCGGCGCCAGGTCGCGGACCTGCGCCGGAGGCTGCGGATGTGAGTCCGTCGCCGCCCACCCGGCGACTGCTGCCACGCCGTGGGCTGCGCTCGCCGCGCGAGGAGCTGGCCGAGGCGACAGCCCACGGTCACGTCTACCTGCGGGGCCTGCAGCGCGCGCAACTGAACTTGTCACTGCTGGCGCTCGTCGCCTTCGGGGCGATCTTCGGCGTGTTGCCGGTCGTGCTCTACCTGCTTCCGCATCTCGACCGCGTGCACGTGCTGACTGTGCCGCTCGGGCTGTGGATCGTGGTCGTGCCGATGCTGCCCGGGTTCGTCGCGATCGGCTGGTTGTACGCGCGGCGCGCGGACGCGCTCGACGAGGCCTTCCGCGAACTGGTCGAGCGTTGATCGTCGCGCTGTTCGCGGTCGGCGCCGTCACCCTCGGCACGCTCGGCCTGGGGACGTGGGGAGTGCGGTTCGCGCGCACGACCTCGGACCTGCTGGTCGCAAGCCGCGCGGTGACGCCGTGGTGGAACGCCGCGGCGATCTCGGGCGAGTACCTCTCCGCAGCCAGCTTCCTCGGAATCGCCGGGCTGGAGATGCAGGTCGGCGCGAGCGCTCTATGGCAGTCGCTCGGTTTTACCGCTGGGTACCTGGCGCTGCTGCTGTTCGTAGCGGCGCCGCTGCGCCGCTACGGCTCCTACACGATCCCCGACTTCGCCGAGGCGCGGCTGCACAGCCCGGCGCTGCGGCTGCTGGCGGCTGGGATCGTCATGGTGATCGGCGGCTTCTATCTGGTGCCACAGCTCAAGGGCGCGGGGCTCGCGCTGAATGTGGTGGTCGGCTCGCCTTACTGGGTGGGCGTGGTGGTTGTGGCGGTGATCGTCGCCATCAACGTCGCGATCGGCGGCATGCGCGGGATCACGTACGTGCAGGCGTTCCAGTTCTGGGTCAAGGTGTTTGCGATTGCGGTGCCGGCGATCGTGCTGCTGATCCACTTCGGCGGGCTCCCGGAGCGGGCGGCGTTGTTCGGGCGCGCCCTACCGCACGCGGGAAGCTCGGGCTTCACGGTGGATCTGAACGCATCGCAGCGGGTGCAGTTTCCGGAGGCGGGCAGCTTCATCGTGCATGGTCGGCGCGTCCAGGTCGCGGCTGGGGGATGGGTGACGCTGCCGGCGCATACGGCGGTTCGGATTCCACCGGACGGGATCGTGCCGGTCGCGGCGGGCACGCCGCCGCTGCGCGGGCAGGCGTGGGCGCGCCCAATCGGCGGCACCGGTCACGGCGCGCCGGTGTTCGTCTACTCGCTGCTGATCGCGACCTTCCTGGGCACGATGGGCCTGCCGCACGTGCTGGTCCGCTTCTACACCAATCCCGACGGGCACGCGGCCCGGCGCACGACTGTGCGGGTCCTGGGGCTGCTGTCGCTCTTCTACCTGTTCCCGGCGGTGTACGGCGCGCTCGGCCGGGTCCTGACGCCGCAGCTCTATACGACCGGACAGACTGACGATGTCGTCCTGACGTTGCCGCACACGGCTTGGCCGGGGATGGGCGGCACCATATTGACGGCGGTGACGTGCGCGGGCGCGTTCGCTGCCTTCCTCTCCACCTCGAGCGGCCTGCTCGTCTCGCTTGCCGGCACGTTCAGCCACGACGTCTGGCCGCGCCTGCGACACACGGTGCCATCGGGCGTCGCCGCACGCCGCCTGCACTTCCGCCTTGCCGCGCTCGGCGCGATGGTGATTCCGTCGCTGCTGGCGTTGGTCGCCCAGCAGGTCGACATCTCGATCCTCGTCGGCTGGGCGTTCGCCCTCGCGGCGAGTTCGTTCTGCCCGATGTTTCTGTTGGGGATCTGGTGGTCGCGGCTGACGGCGCGCGGCGCCGCCGCCGGCATGTCCGCCGGCATGCTCGTCGCAACCTCGGCGATCTTCACCGGCCTTGCGCTCGGCGAGCCCACCGGCGGCGCGCTCGAACTGCTGCAGCAGCCCGCGATCGGCTCGGTGCCGGTCGCGTTTCTGACGATGATCCTGGTCTCCCTGCGCGACCCGCGCCGCGTCGCCGACGTCGAGTCGGAGATGCTGGCGCTGCACGCGCCGGAGGGCCTCGGGTTACGGCTCGCGGATGAGGAGTCGGAGGGCGCGCTGGCCTGAGCAGCGGCGCCGACAGCCTGCGGCACGGTCCGAATATGCCGACCGCTTGACGGTTGTTTGCCGATCGCGCAAACTCAAGGCGAGTCGGTGCAGCCGGGAGCCCGCAGACGCGCCAGCTCGTTGATATCCGTCCTTCAGGCTGCGCATATGAGCCTTGACCGAGGAGGTCCTATGGCCACGTTCTCCGAAGCCGATCGCTTGCTCCCGACACTCGACCGGCACTGGTATGTCGACCCGGCAATCTTCGCCGCCGAGCAGGAGCGGATCTTCGCCCGTCGCTGGATCCTCGCCGGACGCGGCTCCGACGTGCCGGCGCCTGGGGACTACGTGACCGTGGAGATCGCCGGCGAGAGCGTGATCGTGATGCGTACGGCGGACGGCGGATTGTCGGCGATGCTCAACATATGCCGGCATCGCGGCGCGCGCATTCTCCTGGAGGAGCGCGGCAGCTGCGGGCGCACGATCCGTTGCCCGTACCACGCTTGGTCCTATAGCCCCGACGGCGAGCTCGTCGGCGCGCCGAACCTACGCGACTGGGTGGGCGACAGCCGCCACGAGCTCAGCCTGCAGCGCTTATCGGTTCGCGAGCGCTACGGCTGCGTCTGGGTAAATCTCGATCCCGGCGCGGCTTCGTCTGAAGACGATGTAGAAGTCCAGATCGCGGCGCGTCTCGGCGCCGCGGACCGGATCGACGCCTGGGAGCTTGACCGGCTGCGGACCGGCAGGAGCATCGTCTACGAGATCGCGGCCAACTGGAAGCTGATCGTCGAGAACTTCATGGAGTGCTACCACTGCACGACGATCCATCCCGAGCTGGTCGCGGTGATTCCCGAGTTCCGCAGCGGCATCGCCTCGCAGGCTGGCGGCTCTGGCTACGGCTCAGCGATTGGCGACAAGGTTGACGGGTTCACGGTCGACGGGCGGGCCGGCCTCGAGCCGCTGCCGCTGGTTCCGGAAGATGACCGGCGCCGCTACTTCGGCATGACGATCGTGCCCGGAGCGTTCATCAACCTGCTCGGCGATCACGTGATCGTCCATCGCCTGATACCCAAGGCTGTCGACCACACCACCCTGGTTTGCGAGTGGTTGTTCCCACCCGAAACGCTCGACTCGGGCGCCGACATCGAGCCGACCGTCGAGCTATTCGACCGCGTCAACCAGCAGGACTTCGACGCGTGTGAACGCTGCCAACTCGGAGCGGCCAGCCGTGCCTACGCGCACGAGAACGTGCTTGTACCGCTGGAGCACCATCTCCTGGGCTTCTATGACCAGGTACGCGCAGCCGTCGAGGCTTGAGCGAGAACTTCGGTCTACGCGGCGCGGAGCGTCGCCGGCGCCCCGGCCCGCACGAGCACCTCAGGCAACGCAACCGTCCCGTCGTCCTGCTGGCCGTTCTCGAGCAGCGCGATCAGCGTGCGGCCGACCGCGGTGGCGGTGCCGTTGAGCGTGTGCAGGGTGGCCGGGCGGCCGTTGGCCGGGCGGTAACGGATGTCGAGCCGCCGGGCCTGGAAGTCGGTCGTGTTCGAACACGAGGTCAGCTCGCGGTACTGGCCCTGTCCTGGTAGCCAGGCCTCGCAGTCGTACTTCTTGGCGGCCGAGGCGCCGAGGTCGTCAACCGCGATCGCCACCACGCGGTACGGGATCTGCAGCTCCGTCAGGATCGATTCCTCGATCGCCAGGATCCGCTCGTGCTCCGCCGCCGACTGGTCCGGCTCGACGAAGGCGAACATCTCGACCTTGTCGAACTGGTGCACGCGGAACATCCCGCGCGTGTCCTTGCCGGCGGCGCCGGCCTCACGGCGGAAGCAGGGGGAGAAGCCGGCGTAGCGCAGTGGCAGATCCGCGGCGTCGAGGATTTCGTCGCGGTGCAGCGAGGCCAGCGCAACCTCCGAGGTGCCGACCAGGTAGAGATCATCGGCGGGCAGATGGTAGATCTGCTGCTCGGTGTCGGGTAGGTAGCCCGTCCCGTACATCGCGCTCTCGCGCACCAGCACAGGCGGGATAACCGGCTCGAACCCCTCGCCGACCAACTTCTCCATCACATAGCGCACGAGCGCGAGCTCGACGAGCACGAGGTCACCTCGCAGGACGACGAACCGCGACCCAGACAGCGCCGCGCCGTGCTCGATGTCGACCATCGAGCCGGCGAGCTCCAGGTGGTCGCGCCCGCTGCGGCCTGCCTCGCCGACCTCACGCAACACGGTGTCCGCAGGCGGCGCGTCCTCCGCCGGGACGTTGGGCAGACCCAGCAGCAGCTCGTCGAGGTCCGAGCGGATCGTCGTCTCGAAATCGGTCAGCTCGCGCCCGCGGGCGGCCAGCGCCGCCATCTGCTGGCGTTCCTCGGGGGTCGGCGCCCCACGCCGACCCTTGCTGAGGCGGTTCTGCTCGGCGCGCAGCTCCTCGAGCTCGGTTGTCAGACCGCGCCAGCGACCGTCGAGCTCGAGCACTCGGTCGATCGCGTCATCGGCGACGTCGCCACGGCGAGCGAGCGCCCTGCGCACAGCATCCGGTTCGCTTCTGATCAGCCTGATATCGAGCATGCGTTCTCTCGCACACCAGTGTCCCGAATTCCGCTCTGCGGCGGCGAGTCAGCTACCAGACGTGCTTGTCGACGCCAGCGGCGGGAGCGTGCCGATCGGCTTTTGGTCGCACTGCTCCACACCCGGCTGGATCGGCGCCTGGCCGCCTGCATAGCGCGCCACGAATGCGGCGATCTCCTGGGCCTGCTTGCCAACGACGACGTTCTGCGGCATGTAGGCGCCTGAGAAGCCGCCGTTCTCGATCGCGTACAGCACCCGCATCTCCGGGCGCTCACAGCGGACGTTGAAGTTCGGGCCGTTGATCGCCTCATACGTGCGCGGGTTCTGACCCGAGCCGTGGGTACCCGCTTGCGCGAGCGTGTGGCAGCCGCCGCAGCGCTGATTGAACAGTTGCGCCGCTGCGGTGTCCGCGGCGTAACTCGGATCCGACTTCGGAACGCCGACGTGGTTGGTGCCGCAGGCCCCAACGACGAACGCGATAGCGATCGCCGCGACGAGCGTTATGGCGTAGCGAGCTGTGCGGCTCATGCGCGCCGGATCATACGTGACGCTGCACCAGGAAGGTGCCACCCCCGTCACGGCGAATAGACCACCGAGTAATCCCCGGCGCCGGTCAAAGTGACGCTCGCTCTTCCTCGCTGTGGTTCGCGATCGTCCCCCAATGGCGGCAACCAAGGTCGATCGGCGCCGGGGGTCAGCTCGCCTCCCGGCCTGGGCTCTGTCGTCCCATGCCCCCGCCGCTCGCACAGTGGGATAGGGTCAGCACATGGCCGCGGCTGAAGCTCTCTCAGACCCTGAGGCGCTGGCCGCCGAGTGGGATCTCTCGCCGCTGGTGAACGGCAACGGCGACGCCGGGGTCGACGTCTTGCTTGATGACGCAGCTGCGCGCACCACTCGGTTTGCGGACGCGTATGCGTCTCGCGTTGCGGAACTGGACGCCACCGGCCTGACGCAGGCGATGCACGAGCTCTCCGCGATCAGCGAGTTGATCCAACGCGCCTCGGTCTACGCGCAGCTGCGGTTCGCCACCGACAGCAGCGACTCCGAGCGCAGCGCGCTCGCTCAGGGTGTCAAGGAGCGGAGCACCGAGCTCGAGACCCAGCTGGTCTTCTTCAGCTTGGAGTGGACCGCCCTGGACCCCCGCCGCGCTGAACTTCTGTTGGCAGAAGCCGGTGATGATCTCGAGTTCGCGGCACAGTATCTGCGGACCCAGCAGCGCCGGCGGCCGCACACCTTGAGCGCTCCCGAGGAGCGGCTGATGGCTGAGCGCCGTCTGACCGGCGAGCAGGCGTGGGCTCGGCTCTTCGAGGAGTTGGCCGGCGGCCTCAAAGTGGAGTTGGAGGGTGAAGAGGTGCCCTACTCAGCCGCTTACACGCAGCTGATGGACCCCAACAGCGCCAAACGCAAAGCAGCAATGGAAGCGATGGCATCCGGCATGCCCTCGGGTTTGAACACGCGCACGTACGTCTTCAACACGCTCCTGTACGACAAGGCCGTCGAAGACAGGCTCCGCGGCTACCCGACCTGGCTCACCAGCCGCAACATCGAGAACCAGACCGATGACCGCTCAGTTCAGGCGCTGATCGAGGCGGTCGTCGCGCGCTATGACATCCCGGCTCGCTGGTGCCGCCTGAAGGCTGGGCTGCTCGGGACCGACCGTCTCGCCGAGAGTGACCTGTACGGGCCGGTGCTGGCCGACGAGACCACATTTCCATACGGCGAGGCACGAGACCTCGTGCTGGCGTCGTACAGCGGCTTCTCGCCCCAGGTCGGCGCCGTCGCCCGCCGGTTCTTCGATGAGAACTGGATAGACGCGCCGATCCGCCCGAACAAGATGGCGGGAGCGTTCTGCGAGACCGGCGGCCCCAACCTGCATCCATACGTGCTGCTCAACCACAGCGGGCGGCGCTACGACGTGTTCGCGATGGCGCACGAGCTCGGCCATGGGATCCATGACGTGCTGTCGGCACGCGCGGGCGTCTTTCATCAGCTGCCGACGATGCCTGTCGCCGAGACCGCGTCGACATTCGGCGAGTCGCTGCTGCTCGAGAGCATGCTCGGGCAGGCGAGCACCGAGCGCGAGCGGCTGAGCCTGCTCGCGGCTGCCGTCGACCGGTCGCTGATGACGATCTTCCTCCAGGTGGCCTTCAACCAGTTCGAGGAGCGCGTACACACGGCGCGCCGAACCGAGGGCGAGCTCTCATCAGACCGGATCGATCAGATCTATCGGGAGACCACACAGGCGTTGTACGGCGACTCCGTCGAGTGGCATCCCGGGATGGAGAGCTTCTGGTCGATGATCCCCCATTTCTTCCTCTGGCCTGGCTACGTCTACGCCTACGCGTTCGGCGAGTTGTTCTCGCTTTCGCTGTTCGCGCGTTACAGGGCACTCGGCGCCTCGTTTGTGCCCAGTTACCTGGAGCTCCTCGCAGCCGGCGGCTCGCGCCCACCGGAAGAGCTCGGAAGGATCGTGGGCGTCGATCTCAGCGAGACGAGCTTCTGGGCGTCAGGTTTGGAGCTTGTCGACGCGCAGCTGCGCGCGGTGGAGGAGCTTGCGGCGGCGACCGATGGTTAGTGAACGACCGTTGCGGCCCGCGCGAGCAGCGCCGTCACGACGACTGCGGAGAGGGTCATCACTCCGATCTCGCGCCGCATGATCGAGATCACGATCTGCCGCTGATCGTCCTTCGGTAGCTGCGCGACGGCCTTGGCGTCCTCGAGCCCGCGCGCATCGAGCACCATCGTCGCGGCCGATAGCTTGAGCTGCTCGGCGATCAGTGCGACCACCAGTGGCAGCACGCCGTAGAGGAGGTGCAGGTTCGACGCCTTGCGCCCCATCAGCAGCAGGATGCCGCCGAGCGCCGCCTCGACCGCAACCATCACCTGTCCGCCGCGAAGCAGGCGCCAGAACCACGCGTTCGGCCGGCTGCGCACCCAGGCGAACGTCCCCAGCAGGAACGCGAGCAGGTTGAGCCCCAGCGCCAGGCACCCGACGACGATGTGTACGTCCTTCACGGCGAGCGCACGATAGAGCTTCCCGTAACCACGTTGTAGGCGTCGCGGACTTTGAGCCATTAAGCACTATGTGTGCAGGGGATTTTCGGACCGTACGGTCCCCGAAGCCACGGTGATAGAAATCCATATGTGCTTCGGGATTACCTCCCTGCAATCGTCTTCGTCATCCTCGGCGGCGCGGTCGGCGGGCTCTTCTCGTGCCTGAACCTGCTGACGGGCATAAAGACCCGTCCCAACCTCAACCGCTCGACGCCTTACGAGTGCGGGCTGCCGTCTGAGATCCAGCGCGGATTCCGCTTCGGAATCAGCTTCTACCTGATCGCGATGCTCTTCATCTTGTTCGACATCGAGGTGATCTTCATCTATCCGATCGCCATCGAGCTGCGTTCGTTCGGTGGCTTTGCGCTCGGCGAGACGATCACTTTTGTAATCCTGCTGATGGTCGCCTTCGTCTACGTCTGGCGACGGGGAGCGCTCGAATGGAAATAAAACGAGAGCCGGCCTCTGACTTCCGTTCGCGCCAGCTGATGGCGCGCGACATGCTGCGCGGCGACATGGAGGACGCTGACCTCGAGCGCTACCTCGAGCAGGCTGTGATGACGACGACGCTCGACCGGGCGGTCGCATGGGCACAGGGCAACTCCATCTACCCGATGACCTTCGGGCTCGCGTGCTGCGCGATCGAGATGATGTCGATCGTCGCCGCGCGCGTGGACATTGCGCGCTTCGGCTTCGAGGCTTTCCGCGCCTCGCCGCGCCAGGCCGACATGATCATCCTCTCGGGCCGTGTCTCGATGAAGATGGCGCCCGTGATCCGCCGCATCTACGACCAGATGCTCGAGCCCAAGTTCGCGATCAGCATGGGCGCCTGCTGCTCGTCGATGGGCGTCTTCAACAACTACGCGCTGGTCCCGAGCGACAAGTTCCTGCCGATCGACGTGCACGTCCCGGGCTGTCCGCCGCGCCCAGAGGCTCTTGCCCACGGCATCCTCAAGTTGCGCGACAAGATCCAGGGCAACGGCCGCGAGGGCTGGCGCGAGCGCTACGACGCGGTCGGCACCGAGGAGATCCTGCCCGCTTCCGTTGGTGGGCGGGCGGGATCGAATTCCACCAACGACGATCACCGCGGAGGAACGACGGGTGCCTGACGCCAGCGGCCTGGAGGCGATCGCCCAGGGTTTGCGCGACGCGGATCCGGCGTGCGTGCTCGGCACGACTCACGCCAACGGTCGCGCCGAGATCCAGATCGAACCGGCCACGAACGTCGCCGTGCTCGAGCAGCTGCGCGGGCGCGGGTACACCTTCCTCGCGAGCCTGCACGGGGTCGACTATTACCCGCACGAGCCGCGACTCGGCGTGGTCTACGAGCTGCTGGACATGAAGGAGGTCGACCGCGTCAGCGTCAAGGCGCGCGTCTCGACCGAGGATCCGAAGATCGCGAGCGTGGTCACGCTCTGGCCTGGCGCCGACTTCCCGGAGCGCGAGGTCTACGACATGTTCGGCGTCGTGTTCGATGGGCATCCCGACCTGCGCCGGATCCTGATGCCCGAGGACTACGAGGGCTTTCCGCAGCGCCGCGACTTCCCGGTCGGCGGCGAGCCGGTGCTGTTCACGTATAACGAGAACGACGGCTACGGTGCCGACCGATGAGCATCATCAGCGATTACCGCAAGCGCGAAGAGTCGATCACGATGTCGACCGAGGTCGCAGGCGCCGGCGAGACCCACGAGCTGCTGACGCTCAACATCGGACCCCACCACCCGGCCACGCACGGCGTCCTACGCCTGATCGCGACGCTCGAGGGCGAAGTGGTGCGCGATATCAAGCCGATCATCGGCTACGTCCACACCGGCATCGAGAAGACCGCGGAGGACAAGCAGTACTGGAAGGTGATTCCCGTCGTCGAGCGGATGGATTACCTCAGCTACTACTTCAACGCGATGGCCTTCTGCGGCGCCGTCGAGACGCTGCTCGGCCTCGAGGTGCCGCCGCGCGCGCAGTACCTGCGTGTGCTTCACCTAGAGCTCAACCGCATCATGTCCCACCTGGTGTGGCTGGGTACGAGTGCCTTGGACCTCGGCGCGATGTCGATGTTCTGGTACTGCTTCCGTGAGCGCGAGACGATCCTCGACCTGTTCGAGATGTCATCGGGGCAGCGCATGCACACGCGCTACTTCCAGATCGGCGGCGTGATCGAGGACATCCCACCGGGATTCGCCAAGAAGGTCCAGGCGTTCGTCGATGAGATGCCGACCCGCGCCGACCAGTACGCCGACCTGCTCGAGAAGAACCAGATCCTGCTCTCGCGCCTGCGTGACACCTGCATCCTCGACGAGCAGACGCTGCTCGGCCTCAACGTGACCGGGCCGCTGTTGCGCGCCGCCGGCAACCCGTGGGACCTGCGCAAGGCGGCGCCGTATTCGAGTTACGACCACTTCGACTTCAAGATCCCGGTCGGCACCGTCGGTGACAACTACGACCGCTTCCGCGTGCGCCACGCCGAGCTGTACGAGTCGACCAAGATCATCCAGCAGGCGCTCAACGGTCTTCCCGAGGGGCCGTACATCGCTGATGACCGCAAGGTCGTGCTGCCGCCGCGCCACGAGCTCGCGACCAGCATGGAGGCCCTGATCCACCACTTCAAGCTCGTCACAGAGGGCTTCCGCGTGCCCGAGGGTGAGGCCTACTACCCGATCGAGTCACCGCGCGGTGAGCTCGGCTGCTTCGTGCGCGCCGACGGCTCCGCAAAGCCGGCGCGCGTGCACATGCGCGACCCCAGCTTCGTGAACCTGCAGGCGACCGCGCCGATGGTCAAGGACTCCTACATCGCCGATCTGATCGCGACGCTCGCGATGGTCGATCCGGTGCTCGGAGGCGTCGACAGATGAGCGCGATCGACAGGCGGCAGCCGGTCAAGCGCTATGAGCACGGCTCGCGCGTCCCGGGCTGGGATGAGGCCGTCGACCTCACCAAGCCGCCGGCGACCGTGCCGGACCCGGCGCTGACGCCGGTGCCGGAGGAGCTGCGCACGGCGATCGAGGAGGCGATGGCCAAATACCCGGACTCCAAGTCCGCGTCGATCCCGGCGCTACACCTCGCGCAAAAGCACCACGGGTGGTGCTCGCCGGAGGCGATCAAGCAGGTCGCGTGCGTGATGCGGCTGACGCCCGCCTACCTGACCTCGGTCGCGAGCTTCTACGACATGTTCTCGCTGCAGCCGAAGCCCAAGCACGACGTCTACGTCTGCACCAACATCACCTGCTCGCTGCTCGGCGCCGACGAGTTCTACGACGAGATGGTCAGGGCGGTCGAGGGCAACCCCGACATCGGCGTGCGCGGCTTCGAATGCCTCGGTGCCTGCGACATCGGTCCGATGGCGTCGGTCGACGGTGAGTACGTCGGACCGCTGAACCTGGATGACGCCCGACTGATCGTCGCGGACGTCGAGGCTGGCCGCCCGGTGCTCGAGCACAAGCAACTTCGCAATCGTGCCGTCGCCGATCCCCAGGGTCGCGTCGCAGACTGGCACGGGATCGAACCCGTCGGACAGGACGCTTCAGCCGGGTCACCGGCCAGCGGGCCGGTGACCCCGGAGGAATCGAAATGAACCAACATTTGCTCTTTGATCGCATCGACGAGCCGGGCCTGAACACGCTCCCCGTCTATGAGCGGCGTGGCGGTTACAGCGCCCTGCGCAAGGCGCTCGGCATGCCGCCGGCAGCGGTCGTCGAGGAGATCTCCCAGTCGGCCATCCGTGGGCGCGGCGGGGCCGGCTTCAAGATGGGCCAGAAGGCGTCATTCCTGCCGAAGGGCGACATGGCCAAGTACTTGGTCTGCAACGCCGACGAGTCCGAGCCCGGGACCTTCAAGGACCGCGAGCTGATGCAGAAGTCCCCCCACACGCTGATCGAGGGGGTGATCATCACCACCTACGGGACCGGTATCCACGAGGCGTTCATCTACATCCGCGGCGAGTATGAGCTGCAGGCAGACATCCTCGAGGCGGCGATCGCGGAGGCCGAGGCGGCCGGCTACATCGGCGAGAACATCCTCGGCTCAAGCCACTCGCTCAAGCTGGTCCTGCACCGCGGTGCAGGTGCATATATCTGCGGCGAGGAGACGGGGCTGCTCGACTCGCTCGAGGGCAAGCGCGGCAACCCGCGGCTGAAGCCGCCGTTCCCCGCGATCGAGGGCCTGTATCACGGGCCGACGCTCGTCAACAACGTCGAGACGCTCGGCACCGTGCCGGTGATCATCAACATGGGCGGTGCCGAGTACGCAAAGATCGGCGCGGCGGGCTCGACCGGCACCAAGCTGGTCTCCGTCTCCGGCGACGTACAGCGCCCGGGCAACTACGAGGTCAGCCTCGGCATCCCGAGCCGCGAGCTCATCTACGACCTGGCGGGCGGCCCAAAGCCCGGCCGCGAGATCAAGATGTGGTTCCCCGGCGGCTCGAGCTCACCGGTCCTGCTCAAGGAGGACCTCGACACTCCCTACGACTTCGATTCGATGGCGAAGGCGGGTTCGATGCTCGGCTCTGGAGCGGTCATCGTCGTCGACGACACCCATTCCGCCCTCGAGGTCGCACAGAAGGTCACCAAGTTCTACGCGCACGAGTCGTGCGGCAAGTGCGTTCCGTGCCGCGAGGGCACCAACTGGACGCAGAAGATGCTGGCCCGAATCGAGTCGGGCGAGGCAACGCCGATGGATCTTGACATCCTCGCCTCCGTGCAGACTCAGATCATCGGCAACTGCCTGTGCGTCCTCGGCGACGCGATGGCGATGCCGATCGGCTCGATCGTCGCCAAGTTCCGTGACGAGCTCGAGGCCGAGATCGAGGCCGCACGCGAGCGCGCCAATGCCGTGCCGGCGGGATCGACCGAAGACCTAGTCGCCATCGGCGCCCACTAGCACCTCCGCCACCCCTTCAGTACCCATGCCAAGACCAGAGCAGAAGATCATCAAGCTGACCATCGACGGCCGCGAAGTGGAGGCCGTCGAGGGTTCGATGCTGATCGACGCCGCCAAGGAGGCGGACGTCGAGATCCCGTTCTTCTGTTACGAGCCCAAGCTCGGCGAGCCGGTCGGCGCCTGCCGGATGTGCCTGGTCGAGATCGAGGGCATCCCGAAGCTCCAGACCTCATGCTCGACGCCTGTGCGCGATGGCATGGTCGTCAACACACACGTCGACCGCGTCGTCGAGGCGCAGAACGCGGTCATCGAGTTTCTGCTCGTCAACCACCCGCTCGACTGCCCCGTCTGCGACAAGGGCGGCGAGTGCCCGCTGCAGGACTACACGTTCGGCTGGGGTAAGGGTCGCAGCCGCGTGATCGAGCCCAAGCGTCACTTCGTCAAGCCGCTCGCGCTCTCGCCGCTGATCGCGATCGACCGCGAGCGCTGCATCCTCTGCTACCGGTGCGTCCGCTTCAGCCAGGAGATCGCCGAGGACTGGCAGCTGATCTTCGCCGAGCGCGGCGCTCATACGTTCGTCGGCACGCACGATGGCCACCCCTATGTGGCGCCGTTCAGCGGCAACATCGTCGAGCTCTGCCCGGTCGGCGCGCTGACTTCACAGCCATACCGCTTCCGCGCGCGGCCGTGGGACATCGAGGGTTCAGGCGGTATCTGCACGCTCTGCCCGTCACAGTGCAACGTCGAGTTCACGGTCCGTGACGACAAGGTCGTGCGCGTGCTCGCCCGCGAGAACCCAGGCGTCGACGATGGCTGGCTCTGCGATAAGGGCCGCTTCGCCTACCAGGCGATTCATGTCGATGAGCGCATCAGCACGCCGCTGGTGCGCGACGCCGACGGCGAGCTGCAGCCGGCCTCGTGGGACGAAGCGCTCAACGCCGCCAGCGCGATCGCCGGACACCGCGGCCGTGTTGGCGCTCTTGTCGGTGGTCAGGCCACCAACGAGGAGGCCTTCATGCTCGCGCGCATGCTGCGTGAGGGCCTCGGCTCGCGGGACATCGACTCACGCCCGTTCGGTCCGGTGGACCTCGGGGTCGCCCGCGCGCTGGCCGCGCCGTCACTGCAAGCAACTGTGCCCGACCTCGAGTTCGCACACACCGTGCTGGTGCTCGGCACCGAGCCGGTCGACGACTCGCCGATCCTGGACCTGCGTATCCGCAAGGGCGTGCGCCGCAACCGCGTCAAGCTCGCGATCGCCAGCGAGCGGCCGAGCACGCTCGACGCCAACGCGACGCTGGCGCTGCGTTACTCGCCGCAGCAGGCGGCCACCTTCCTGACCGAGTTGGAGGCCGCGCTCGATGGCGCCGCGGCCGGGGAGGACGTCACCGCGCTCGCCAAGCTGTTGCGCGAGGGCGGCGAGGACATCGTGATCTTGTGGGGTGAGGCGATCGGCGCTGAGGCGCTGCCCACCATCCTGCGGATCGCCGACAAGCTCGGCCTTTCCGGCCGCGACGGTGCCGGCCTGCTCGAGGTGCCGACCGGCACCAACGGGCGTGGCATCCGTGAGGCGGGCGCGCTGGCCAACGCCGCCCCCGGCTACTCGGAGATCCCACCTGGTCGCAGCGCCGCCGAGATTGCGGACGCGGCGATCACGGGCGACATCGGCGTCCTCTACCTCTTCCAGACCGATCCGGTCCGCGACCTACCCGGCCGCGCCACCTGGGCGTCGGCCCTGGAGAAGGCGAGCATCGTCGTCGCGCACGCCTCGGTCCTCACCGAGGGCATCGCGGCGCACGCGAACGTCGTCTTCCCGGCCGAGTCGAGCGCCGAAAAGGAGGGCACGATCGTCCATCCGGACGGACGCCTGCAGCGTTTGCGCACGGCGATCAAGCATCCGGGCAGCGTGCGCGCCAGCTGGCAGGTGCTGGCGGATGTGGCGACGAGCACCGGCGCCGACCTCGGCGTGCTGACAGCCGGCATGGCGTTCAAGCAGCTGGTCGAGGCGGTCCCGTTCTACGCGGGCCTGACACTCGAGCAGATCGGCGGGCGTGGCGTGCGCTGGCCGGAGACCGAGGCGGCCGCGGCAATGCCGGCCGGTGTCGTCCCTGTTGCGACGACACCGGCCAACGCGCCGTTGGCGGAAACAAACGGCCATCTCCGGGCCGGGATCTATCGCTCGATCTGGGCCTCCCCAGAGGTCGAGATCTCACCGGCGCTGCAGTTCGCGGTTGCCGAACAGCTGGTCGAGCTCTCGCCGGAGGACGCACAGCGGCTCGGGATCGAGCACGGTGCCGCGGTGCAGGTCGCCCAGAACGGCACCCGCCTGAGCGGGCGCGCCGCGATTCGCACCGGCGTCCCGGCGGGAACCGCGTTCCTCGCCGCGGGCATCGCGAAGGACTCGGCCAACGCTCTGACTGAAGCCCTTGTGGAGGTTGTGAAGGCGTGATCCCGCTCGCCGACGTCAACTACTTCGAGACGTGGTGGATCCAGATCGTCAAGGCGATCCTGATCTTCGCCGTGATCTTCGGAGTGCTGCCGATCCTGACCGTGTACGAGCGCAAGCTGCTCGGCCGCTTCCAGCACCGCTACGGGCCGAACCGCGTCGGTCCCTTCGGCCTGATGCAGCCGCTCGCGGAGATCGTGAAGTTCGCCCGCAAGGAGCCCTTCCGGCCCACCACTTCGGTCGGGTTCCTCTTCCATGTCGCCCCGGCGATCTCGATCATGACCGCAGTCGGCGGTCTCGCGCTGATCCCTTGGGGCAACGTCCAGCACATCTTCGGAACGCCTGTCGGGCTATACGGGATCGACGTCTCGGTCGGGCCGCTCTACGTGTTCGCGCTCGGCGGCATCTCGTTCTACGGGATCCTGCTCGGCGGCTGGGCCTCGGGATCCAAGTACTCGTTCCTCGGCTCGATGCGCGCCGCTGCGCAGTTGATCTCCTACGAGGTCTCGCAGGGGCTCGCGCTGGTCGGCGTGCTGATCACCGCCCAGACGCTCTCGCTGACCGGAATCGTCAACGCACAGCGCGGCATGTGGTACTTCATCCCGCAGCTATGCGGCTTTCTGATCTTCATGGTCGCCTCGTTCGCCGAGACCAACCGCGCCCCGTTCGACCTGGTCGAGGCCGATGCGGAGCTCGTCGGCGGCTACTTCACCGAGTACGGCGGAACGGGTTTCGTCGCCTACCTGTTCGCTGAGTACGTGAACATGCTGGTCGTCTCGGCGATGGCCACCACGCTCTTCCTCGGCGGCTGGCTGATGCCGTTCGGGATCCATCCGCCCGGCTGGGTCGACCCGTTCATCGTCGTCGCGAAGATGATGATCTTCATGACGCTGTTCATCTGGATTCGTGCGACGCTGCCGCGGCTGCGCTACGACCAGCTGATGTCGTTCGGTTGGAAGATCCTGCTGCCGCTGGCCACCCTCAACCTGCTCGTGACCGCGATCATCGTCGTCGCCTAGTAGAGAGAGCGCATATGTCATACGACCCCGGAACAGACGTAATCGAAGTGATGCGGCACCCGCAGCGGAGTGCAGCGGCCAACACATATCGCATCTTCGGCGAGACCTTGCGCGGGATGAAGACGACGCTCGCGCGCGTCGTCGAGGGACCGCTCACGATCCAGTACCCGGAGGAGAAGACGCCGGTCTACCCGCGTTTCCGCGGCCGGCACAAGCTCCACCGGTTTGAGGACTCAGGCCTTGAGAAGTGCGTCGGCTGCTCGCTCTGCGCTGCCGCGTGCCCTGCCGATTGCATCCGCGTCGTCGCGGCGGAGAACACGCCGGAGAACCGCGTATCCGCCGGTGAGCGCTACGCCGCCGTCTATGAGATCAACCTGAGCCGCTGCATCTTCTGTGGTTATTGTGAGGTCGCCTGTCCCTTCGACGCGATCACGATGGGCCACGACTACGAGATGTCTGACTACACCCGCTCCGACCTGATCTTCACCAAGGAGATGCTGTTGGCGGAGCCGCTCGAGCGCACGCCGCTGAGGACAGAAGGGGAATAGCGGGCGGGCCACCATGTCAGCCGTACTGTTCTTCATAGCCGCGATCAGCGCGATCATCGGCGCGATTGGCGTGGTCACGCTGCGCAACCCGCTGTACGCGGTGCTGGCGCTGGTCTGCCATCTGGTGGCGCTGGCGGCGCTGTTCCTGCTACTCCGCGCCGAGTTCGTGGCGGCTGCCCAGGTGGTGGTCTACGCCGGCGCCGTGATGGTGCTCTACGTGTTCGTCGTGGCCTATGTGGGCGGCGGCGACGAGGTCGCTGCCGGCAGCTCACTGCGGATCCTCGGGCCGCTGTTCGCGATCGCCCTCGCGATCGAGCTGTTCATCGCGATGCTCGGCTCCGCGCTGCAGGGCATCGACAGCAAGGGCGCGCCCTACAAGCTCGGTTTCGGCACGCCGGAGCACATCGGCAAGCTGTTCCTGACCGACTATCTGTTCCCGTTCGAGGTCGCGTCGCTGCTACTGCTGGTCTCCGCCGTCGGCGCGATCGTGCTGGCGCGCCGCCGCCGCGGCCTGGACGAGGACGACCTCGAGTTCTCCCAGTTGCTGGCGATGCCGCGTCCGGCCTATACCGGCACGATCGCCGAGGGCGTCGGCGTCCGCAGGGTGCTCGAGCAGCTCGAGCAGGCGCACGGCGGCGCCACGGAGCTGCTTCGCGGCGCGCCTCAGGACGAGCAGATGACGCCGACGATCGTCGGCACCAAGGACGTCAAGGAGGGCAAGGAGAAGTGACGCTCGGTTGGTACCTGGCCGTCTCGGTCCTGATCTTCTGCATAGGGGCCGGCGGCGTGCTCGTCCGGCGCAACCCGCTGGTGATCCTGCTCTGCCTGGAGCTGATGCTCAACGCTGCCAACCTCGCACTGGTCACCTTTGCGCGGATGCACGGCGGCGAAGCTGGTCAGATCTTCGCCTTGATCGTGATGGTCGTAGCCGCCTGTGAGGTCACAGTCGGACTCGGATTGCTCGTCGCGATCAGCCGCCGCAACCTGCCCATCGACGTCGACCAGATGCATGAGTTGAACGGATGAGCCCGACTACCTGGGGCTGGCTCGTCCTGCTATTCCCGCTGCTGGGCACGATCACGATCGGCCTCGGCTTCAGGCGCTACAGCAGGGCTGCCGGCGTAATTGGAACTGTCGCGATCGGGCTCGCATTCGTGTGCGCGGTCGGCTCGCTGCTGTCGCTGCTCGGACGCAGCTCCGACCACCGTGAGGTCGTCTCCAGTCTCTGGAACTACGCCTCGAGCGCCGGTGTCGACGCCAAGCTCCAGATCCTCGTCGACCCGATCTCGGTGTTCATGATCCTGGTGGTCACCGGTGTGTCGACTCTTATCCACCTCTACTCGACCGCCTACATGCGCTCGGATGAGGGCTACTCGCGGTACTTCGCGTACCTGAACTTCTTTGTGTTCTCGATGCTGGTCCTGGTACTCGGCGGCAACTTCGTGATGCTGATCGTCGGCTGGGCCTTCGTCGGCGCCGCGTCCTACATGCTGATCTCCTTCTGGTATCGCCGCACGACCGCGACCAGCGCCGGCATCAAGGCGTTTGTGATCAACGTCGTCGGTGACGTCGGCCTCGTGCTCGGCACCTTCTTCATCTTCCGCCACACGCACACCGTCTCGTTCCTGGGCAGCTTCAAGGCCGCGCCGCACGTCTTCCATACCGACTCGACCGACCTCGTCGCGGGGTGTCTCCTGTTCCTCGTGGGCGCCTTCGCCAAGTCGGCCCAGGTGCCACTGCACACATGGCTCCCGGACGCGATGGAGGGCCCTACCCCGGTCTCGTCGCTGATCCACGCGGCGACGATGGTGACTGCCGGCGTCTACCTGATCGTGCGCCTGCATCCGCTGTTCCAACTGGCGCCGTCGGCCGGGGAGGTCGGGACGATCGTCGGCTGCATGACCCTGCTGATCGCGGGCTCGATAGCACTGGTGGTGACCGACCTCAAACGCGTGATCGCCTACTCGACGATGTCCCAGATCGGTTACATGATCATGGGAGCGTCCGCGGGTGCGTATTCAGCGGCCCTCTTCCACCTGATGACGCACGCATTCTTCAAGGCGCTGCTCTTCATGGCGGCCGGCTCGATCATCGGCGCGATGGCGGGCGATCAGTCGCTCGATCGCATGCACGGCTTCCGCAAGGCGATGCCGTTCACATTCGCCTGTTTCATCATCGGCGGGCTCGCCCTGTCGGGCATGCCGCCGTTCTCGGGCTGGCTCTCGAAGGACGACATCATCGCCTACCTCAACAACCGCGGCGGGGTCTACGGGGTCTTCGGCATCCTCGGTTACGTCGGCGCGCTGCTGACCGGTCTGTACACGTTCCGGATGATCTTCCGCGCCTTCTTCGGAGATCCCTCGCCGGAGGCGGTCGAGCTCGAGCACGGCCACATCGCCCACGCGGACGTCCCCCGCAACCCGATGACGGGCGAGGAGGAGGACACCGACGTCGGCTTCCCAGGCCCCGAGCACGTCATCGCCGAGCGCGAACCCGCCATGAAGGTCGCGATGGGTCTGCTCAGCATCCTCGCGGTTGTCGGCGGCCTGGTTCAGCTCCCCGGTGTGGATCACGTGATCACCACCTTCCTGGCGCCGGCACTCTCGGATGCGCCGCTCGCCGCCGCCAGCCATGAGCCTTCGACCGGCACCGCCTGGGCCGGCCTGATCATCGGCGCCGTGATCGGCCTCGTCGGCATCACCCTTGCCTACACGATGTACGTCGCGCGGCCTGGCACCGCCACGAAGTTCCAGGCCGCCCTCCCGTGGCTCCACAAGTTCCTCGTGAACAAGTGGTACTTCGACGAGCTGATCGACCTGACCGTCGTGCGACCCGCGCTTGCGACCGGGCGCTTCACCCAGTCGGTCCTGGAGCGGATCGTCATCTCGGGCGCTGTCACAGGCGGCGTGACCGGCGCAGTTCGCTCCGGTTCAGCTGCGGTGCGCCGCGCCCAGACCGGCTTCCTGCGCTACTACGCCGCGGCGGTCGTGCTCGGCCTGTCGGCCGTCGTCCTCTACTTCCTGATCTCATCGACCTGATCCGACCGTGACCCTCTCGATCCTCATCTGGCTGCCGATAGCACTGTCGCTCGTTGCGACGCAACTCCCGTCTCGATTCGTCGGGCGCACCGTCGCAGTGCTCAGCCTGATCCCGCTCGGAATCGCGATCAGCTTCGTTGCGCGCTTCGACGCGGGAGCGACGGGCCTGCAGTTCGTGACCGACAAGGTCTGGATCAGCGCGCTCGGGATCCATTACAAGCTCGGCCTCAGCGGCCTCAACGTCTCGCTGATGCTGCTCACCACGGTGCTGTTCAGCGTCTCCCTGGCGTGGTCGGCAATGCGCGACGTCGATCGACCGAAGCTCTACTACTTCCACTTCGGGCTCGCGGAGAGCGCCGTGCTGGGCGCATTCCTCGCGCAGGACCTGATGCTGTTCGTCGCGTTCTTCGACCTGATGCTGATCCCGTTCTACTTCCTGGTCGGCTCATGGGGCACCGGCGACCGTGTACGGGCGACGATCAAGATGGTCATCTACACGATGGCCGGCTCGTTCCTGATGCTGGTCGCGGCCGTCGCGACCGGCGTGATCGCGTCCAGCGACCACGGCACCGCGATCAACTTCACGTTCAGCGCGCTTCAGCACCTGCCGCTTTCGCGCACGGACGAGGACTGGATGTTCCTCGCGTTCACGGTCGCGTTCCTCGTGAAGATGCCGATAGCGCCGTTCCACGGCTGGCTCGCGGATGCCTACAAGTCGATGCCGATCCCGGCAGTCGCGGTCTTCTCCGGCGTCGTCGCCAAGGTCGCGAGCTACGGCTTCCTGCAGATCGTGCTGCCGCTGTTCCCGCACGCGTCGCGCCATTTCCAACTGCTGATGCTGATCATCGCGCTGGTCTCGATCCTGTGGGCCACTGCGATGGCATTCACCACCCGTGACGCCCGCCTCGTCATCGCCTACTCGAGCGTCGCCCAGATGGGCTTCATCCTGCTCGGCATCTTCTCGCTGCGGCCCGAGGGCGCCCAGGGGGCGCTGTTGCAGATGATCAACCATGGCCTCGTGACGGCCGCCTCGTTCTTCGTGGTGGCCGCGCTCGCGGCACGCGCCGGCGGCAGCGAGCGTCTCGACGACATGGGTGGCATCGCCTTCAGGGCCCCCGTGCTGGCGACCTTGTTCCTGATCGTCACATTCGCCAACCTCGCAATGCCGGGCTCGTCGAACTTCATCGGCGAGTTCATGATCCTGCTCGGCACCTTCGACTCGCGTCTGGTGATCGCCGTGATCGCCACGATCGCCGTTGTCGGCGCGTCGTACTACGCGCTCCGCCTGTTCATCGGGGCGATGCACAACCGTGTCGGCGCGGGCGTTCACTCGAAGGAGATCGGGGTCGCCGAGGCGGTCGCGACCGTGCCGCTCGTCGCGATCATCCTGGTGCTGGCCTTCTATCCGCAATTCGGGCTGAGCAAGTCCGAGACCTCGGTGAAGGTGGCGCTATACCCGACCACAGTGGCCGGAAGCACTGCTCCGTATGCGCTACCAGGCGCGACCACCGCGTCAGCGGGCCGGAAGTATGCGCCGCCGACTGAAACCGCCTACGCCCCAGCCGCGACCTCGACCAGAACGACGGTCCACCAATGAGCACCCTCGCCATCGCTGCGGCCCATATCAAGGGCCCGCATATCGACTGGGCGGAGATGTCTCCGTTCGTTGTCCTCGCCGTCGGCGCGATCGTTGTGCTGCTGGTGGGGCTGGCGCGCAGTGCCGTCACGCGCGAGCGGGTCGTGCCGGTGCTCTCACTGGCAACACTGGCGGGGGCCGTCGGCACCGAGATCTGGCGCTTCCAGCACGCCGCGACGATCGTGGCCGGAGCGCTGCGGGTCGACGACCTGGCGCTCGTGGTCGACCTCGTTTGCGCCGCCTCAGCCGCGGGCGCCGTGCTGCTCTCCTGGCGGGCCGAAGCCCCGCGCACCGCCGGCCAGGGCGAGTTCCACAGCCTCTTGCTGTTCAGCACCATGGGCATGGCGGTGCTGATCTCAGCACAGGACATCGTCACGCTGTTCCTCGGCTTCGAGCTGCTGTCGATCCCCCTGTACGTGCTCTGCGCGGCCGAGTACCGGCGTGAGGGTTCGCTCGAGTCCGGGCTCAAGTATCTGATCATCGGCTCTGTCGGTTCGGCCACGCTCGTCTACGGCCTGGCGATGATCTACGGCGCCACCGGACAGACGGGCTTTGAGGGCATCGCGCACGTCCTCGCCGGCGCGCACGGCACCAACATCCTCGGCGATCCCCTCCTGCTGAGCGGTGTCGGCCTTGTCCTTGTGGGGTTTGCCTTCAAGGCGTCGGTCGCGCCGTTCCACCAGTGGACCCCTGACGTATATGAGGGCGCTCCAACGCCGATCACGGCATTCATGGCAACCGCCACCAAGGCGGCGGCGCTGGCGGTGTTCCTCCGCTTTTTCGACGTGGCGTTGATCTCCGAGCAGACCAAGTGGGCGCCGCTGCTGGCCGCCCTGGCAACCGTGACGATCCTCGTCGGCAATACCGGCGCCCTCGGGCAGACCTCGCTCAAGCGGCTGCTCGGCTACTCGGGCGTCGCGCAGGCCGGCTACATGCTCTCCGGTGTCGTCGTCGGCACCCGGCTCGGCGTCTCGGCCACAGTGCTGTACCTGGTCGCGTATCTGCTCATGAACATGGGCGCCTTCGCCGTCGTCCAGAGCCAGACGGAAGCCACCGGTGATGACCAGATCAGCGGCCTCGCTGGCCTCGGCAGACGCTCGCCCCTGCTCGGCTGGTCGATCACGCTTGCGATGCTCGGTCTTGCCGGCGTCCCGGGCACGGTCGGCTTCATCGGCAAGTTCCAGCTGATCCACGCACTGGTCGACGGCGGCTACTCATGGCTCGCGATCGTCCTCGTCGTCGGCGCGATGATTTCGCTGGGGTATTACCTGAAGGTCGTCGCGACGGTGTGGATGCCCCCTGCGACCAAGGCGGCTACAAGCACGGCAGGCGCCTATGCGCCGATTGCCGGCGGCTCGCCCGAGGCCGACGAGCTGCCCTACCCAGAGGTCCTGTTCGTCGGCGTGGTCTTCAGCACCTTGACCGTGATCTTCGGCGTGATCCCCGGGCCGCTCTTCCACTTGGCCTCGCACGCCGGCGCCGCCCTCACCGGCATCTTCTAACCACCGCGGCGTCTGGACGCGTCTGGAACCACCCGGCCCGCGCGCACGTACCACCAGTAGGTGCCTCTGCGGACCGTGCGGCCCCAGACACGCCCAGCCACTCGCCGGTCTACTTCGAGACGTTGTCCAACAGCGACTGATGAAGCTGCCGTGCGATCTCACCGTCGCGCTGCTGCTGCTGCGCGAGCCCGCGGACGGCCACGTCGTCCTGGTGGGTCGTCAGCGCGTCGCCGAGGCGCGCCAGCGCCGGAGCGCGCTCGTGGTTGTACCAGAGGCCGGCGGCGACGGGATCGGCGCCCCGCGGCGCCGTGAACAGCGCTTCAGCCGCCTGCTCGACGGCCTCCAGCAGCCCCACGTACTGCTCCGAGGTGAGCGTCGCAGCACCGGACTTGAGCCGCTCTAGCGCAGCCAAGATCTCGCGGTGTGAACTCATGACCAGTGGTCGTATCGGCCGCCGACCGACCGCTTGCACCGGTCAGCGGGTCTGTCTGGACAAAGGGTTGAGGCGCCCGCTGACGGCGCTCAGAAGTCAGACCGCAACAAGGCTAAACCTTGCGCCACTGCGGCACCCAGGAGCCTTCGTCGTTGCGGCTGAAGTCCTGGAACAGACTCGGCGCCTCCGCCTTCATCGCCTCCGCAACCAGGTTGAAGACGAGCCGCAACTCCTCCTCGGCCCCGGGTGCGGTGCGCATCTCGATCACGTGCCGCAACGTGCGCACGTTCGCCGTCCAGAGGATGTCCGTACTCAGTCCGATCGGGGCAAGCCGGCGCAGCGCCGAGGTGATCTCCTTCTTCACCGCGAACGGAAGCTCGCCGTTGTCGAGGTCGAGCCGTTCGGCGGCGTCCAGCTGGAACTCCTCCAGCTGTTCAACGAGGCTGATTACCTGATCCCGCAGGGGCTCCAGTGCCGGCGGCACGCGGAAGCCGATGTCCGTCAGCCGCACGTATCGCAGGCTCTCCTGGCTGAAGGCCGAGCCGGCGCGATGGCGCACGAGCTCGTGTGTGAACACGCGGGACACGTTGCGGAAGGCGAAGCTGTAGTTGGCGTGCTCCAGCACGCTCCCGTGCGCGCTCTGCAGCACGTTCGCGAAGTACGCCTCCTGGTCGGTTCGGATTCGCGTGACGTTCGGGTTCAGCCCCGGCTCCCAGCTGCGGTAACACATCCTTCCGCCGAACTCCGCGAGCAGCTCACCATCCTTCAACGACTCCCGCGCGCCCTCGCGCATCTCGAGCCAAGAGGTGCCACCGACCGACTCCAGGTACGCCCGCATGCCGTCGAGATCGACCGATGGGCGGGCTACGAGGAACACCTGTGGCGACGTCTCATGCATCTCTGCCATGCAAGCGAACGGGTCGGACAAAAGCGAGGTTCCGTGAGCGGAGCCTTCGCAAAGAGCGGGCGATTGCGCTGACCCGCGTGCAGCGGCGCCAGTGCGCGAGAAGCGGAGAGAGGGGGATTCGAACCCCCGAACGAGTTTCCCCGTTACACGATTTCCAGTCGTGCCCGTTCAACCACTCCGGCACCTCTCCGAGTGGACGCCCGCAAGCGTAGCGGGGGAAGGCCCTGGCCGTTTCGCCCCATCGCTTCCCGCCCCGAGCGCACAAACCACTGCGGATCTCGGCAGTTTGTGTTGCCGGGGCGATGCGGGCGCGCCGGTCACGACGCGCCCGCGGTGCACTTCCCAAACGGGCTTTTTGCGTTATGCCGCCGGCGCTATAACGCAAAAAGCCCTTTTGGAAGCGGCGCTCACTGCCTCGTCACCGCGGGACCGGTCACGCCGGACCGCCCTGGGACCGATCGCCCTGCTAGATCTGCCAGGCGCCCTGACGTAGCAGCGGCACTTCGGTGCCGTCGCTCCGGACACCGGTCACGTCGACATCGTTGGAGCCGACCATGAAGTCGACATGGATCGCGCTCTTGTTGGCGCGCTCACGGTCAGGGCCGTCTTCGATGCTGAATGGATAGGCGGCCCCAAGCGCAAGGTGGCTGGCGGCGTTCTCGTCCAGCAGGATCGAATAGAAGACCGACCCGCTCTGGCCAATCCGGCTCTCGCGGTCGACCAGCGCGACCTCGCCGATCCGCGCGGCACCCTCGTCCTTGGCGCACATACTGCGCAGGATCTCGGCGCCGGTGTCGGCGTCAATCTGCACCGCGCGGCCACCCTCGAAGCGCACGCGCAGCCCCTCGATCGGAGACGCCCCTGGCACGAGCAGCGGTTTGGTGGCACTCACGATGCCGTCGACACGCAGCGGGTCGGGCCCCGTGAACGTCTCCTCGGTTGGGATGTTCGCCGTGTGCGTGATCCCATGGATCGTGGTCATGCTGCCGCTGATCCAGCGCGAGCCCGGTAGCAAGCCGACCGTCAGATCGGTGCCGGGGCCGACGTAGCGGAGGTGGTCGAGTTTCAGCTCGTTCAGCTTTGACGAAATCGCTCCGAGCTGGCCGAGCCGTGCCTCCCACGCGGCAACCGGATCGGGCTCATCGAGTCGCAGGATTCGGCTGATCTGGTCCCACAAGAGCGCGTACGCGGCTTCGGGTTCGAGCTCCGGGTACACGAGCTCGGCCCAGTCGGGCGTCGGGAACGGCACGATCGTCCAGTTGGTCTGCTGCTTGCCGACGACGACCATCGACTCCCTGATCCTCGGCAGCAGGTCGATCCCGAGCAGCTCCGGATCGATGTCGTCGAACACGTGTGGGTCAATCGGGCCCTGAAACGAGATTCGCGCCGCGCCCATCTCGCCGAGCTCGAGCGTCCGCTCGCCGAGCCACGGCGGCACGTAGTCGAGCGTCTCCCGCGGGGCGTGCTTGAGCCGCGAGTGCTTGACGTGTGGATCGAAGTACCAGACATCGACGTACCGCGCGCCGCGGGCGTAGGCTGCATCGGCGACGGCGCGGCTGATCACCTCCAGGCCCGGTTCGACGCTGATGCCGACGACTTGGTCGGGTTGAATGTTCGCGCCGATGCCGACGGCCAGCTCGGCGATCGCCGCGACCCTGTCCGCCGGCGGCTTCACGCGGAAACCGCCGGCACCGGAAACAGCGGCGCCAGCGTGCGGCCGGCGAGCTCGACCGACGCGAGGTCGTAGCTGTCAGACATCGAGAAGCAGAAGCCCTCGAGCCCGGCGTCCCGGAGTGCCTGCACGCGTTCGCCGACGGTGTCGGGATCGCCGGCGATCATCGTGTCGATGCTCTCCTGCGGGACCCCGCGCTCGCGCAGCGCCTGCTTCTTCGCCTCGACCGCCTCCTGCGTCGGGGCGATCAGGACGCGACCAAGTGCGGTCTTGGTGATCTCGGAGAAATCGCGTCCAACGTCATCGCAGTGCGCCTCCAGTACGCCCAGCAGGTGCTTGGCGCGGTCGGCTTCACCGAGCAGGTTGCAGCCGTCGCCGTATTGAGCGACCAGGCGCAAGGTCTTGCGCTCACCGTTGCCGCCGATCAGGATCGGGATGTCCCCGCGTACCGGCTTGGGATTGTTGAAGGCCCCGTCCACGCGGAAGTGCTTGCCCTCGAAGTGCGCCGATCCTTCGGTGAACATCGCGCGCACGATCTGCAGCTCCTCCTCGAGCATCTCGAAGCGCGTCTTCAGCGGCGGGAAGTCGTACCCGTAGGCGAGGTGTTCCTCCTCAAACCAGCCGGCGCCGATCCCGTGCCAGACGCGGCCGCCCGAGATGATGTCGAGCGTCGTGGTGGTCTTGGCGGCGAGCGCCGGGTTGCGGTAGGTGACGCTGCCGACCAGCAGGCCCATTGTCAGCTTGGTGGTGCGGGCGGCGATTGCGGCCAGCATCGTCGAGCCTTCGAACATCCAGTTCTGGGGCGGGCCGACCGGTGCGATCTGGTGAAGATGGTCCATCACCGACACCGAGCTGAAGCCCGATGCCTCCGCCGTGCTGGTGATGTCGGCGATCTTTTCGAAGACCTCGTCCGGGCCTACGTCCGGGTAGTTGAAGTTCGGGATGTGGAGAGAGAGTGTGATTGGAACGCGCATAGTTCCACGCTACCGCGTCAGCCTCAGGGGCTCTCCACTAGGTTCTGAGTGTGGACCCTGTACAGGCGCGCGAGCGGTTTGCCGCCTCGCCGGTCGCCCGCTTGGCGACCGTCGGGCCTAATGGCCGCCCCCATCTTGTCCCGGTGACGTTCGCGCTGATCGGCGACGCCACGATCGTCACTGCCGTCGACCACAAGCCCAAACGCACGACGGCGCTGCAGCGGCTCGCGAACATCGCCGCCAACCCGCAGGTGAGCGTGCTGGTCGACCACTACGCCGAGGACTGGAACCAGCTGTGGTGGGCGCGGGCCGACGGGCGTGCGAGGATCGTCGCCGTGGGTCAGGAGCCCGAGCTGCGCGCGGGCGTTCTCGCGGCGCTGGCGGACCGCTATCACCAGTACAGGGAGCGCCCGCCGGACGGTGATCTGATCGTGGTCGAGGTGCAGCGCTTCAGCGGCTGGAGCCCGACATACTTCACGGCGTCGTAGGCAGGGAGAACAGGAGGGACGATGGAGCGGGTGCTCTACAGCAGTGAGCACAAGGACTTCGGTGAGTCGTTTCAGGCATTCCTGACCGACTACGCGGCTGCGCAGTACGCGCAGTGGGAGCGCGATGAGATCGTCCCGCACGAGTTCTTCACGGAGGCCGGTCGCCGCGGCTTCATGGCGTTCGAGGCCGACGAGCAGTATGGCGGCGTCGGTATCCGCGACTTCCGCTTCAATTCGATGCTCGCCGATGTCGGCTACGGAATGGGCCTCGCCGGCGCCGTCGGCGGGATCACCCTCCACAACGACGTCTGCCTGCCTTACTTCACGCTCTATTGCAACGAGGAGCAGCGCGAGCGCTGGCTGCCCGGGATCGTGAACGGCGACTATCTCGCCGCAGTTGCGATGACGGAGCCGGGCGCGGGCTCGGACCTGGCCGGAATCGCCACACGCGCGGTCAAGACCGAGGGCGGCTACGTCATCAACGGAGCAAAGACGTTCATCACCAACGGCATCAACTCTGATCTGGTGATCACGGTGGTCCGGACCGACGCGAGCGACCGCCACGGGGGCCTCAGCCTGCTGATCGTCGAGCGGGGCACGGACGGCTTCGCACGCGGCCGCAACCTGCAGAAGGTCGGCCTGCACAGCGCCGACACCGCCGAGCTCTTCTTCGAGGATGTGTTCGTACCCGACGAGAACCTGTTGGGCGAGGAGGGGATGGGCTTCCGCTACCTGACAGCCAACCTTCCGCAGGAGCGGCTGTCGGTCGCGATGTGCGCGATGGCCGTGGCCCGCACTGTGCTGGCGCAAACGCTCGACTACGTGAAGACGCGCAACGCGTTCGGCAAGCCGATAGGCAGCTTCCAGAACACCCGCTTCGTTCTGGCAGAGCTGGCCACCGAGGTGGAGATCGCGACCGTATACGTCGACCGCTGCATCGTGGCTCTGAACGAGGACAAGCTGAGTGCCGTCGACGCCGCGATGGCCAAGTGGTGGACGACCGAGCTTCAGGGGCGCGTCGTCGACAGGTGCCTGCAGCTGCATGGCGGCTACGGCTACATGCTCGAGTACCCGGTCGCCCGCGCGTTCATCGACTCACGCGTGACCCGTATCTACGCGGGCACGAACGAGATCATGAAGGAGATCGTCGGGCGCTCGCTCGGGCTATGAGCGGGCCGCGACGTTAGCTGACTGTTGTGCGCTAACGCTCGGCCTTGCCGCCTCTGCGTCCATTCGGTAGGCTTTGCATGCAGCCGACCCGTTTGGCCTTAACCGATGGCCAATCGATGTCGGCTTAAATGGTGTGAGGGACGGACATCCCGTGCAGGCTCCGCTTGCACGATCGTGTGTGTGTAAAAAAGAGGAGAGAGGTACCTCTATGAGTTCGAAGCATGAGCGGCTTGTCGCCCGTGGGCGCCTTGCCGCAATTCCCGTAGTGGCTGCGGCTATCGCAGCCGGCGCGCTCGGCGTCTCGAGCGCTTCCGCGCACAAGACCACCGCGCACGCCGCGGCCGCGATCAGCAAGACAACGCTCGCGAAGCTGAAGGCGGACGTCACGAAGGCCCAGCAGGCGCCGGCGTGGTCTGCCCCCGGCCCGGCTGTGAACGGTAAGAAGGCTTTGAAGGGCAAGACGATCGTGACGTTCCCGATCAGCTCTGAGATCGATGCTTGTAACGCGAAGGGTCAGCAGGGCTACTACGACGCAGAGGCCAAGGCTCTGGGCGCGAAGGTGATTCCGCTGCAGTCCAACACCGGCCCCGCGGGCTGGCAGGCCAACCTTGCGCAGGCCGTCACCGACAAGGCCAGTGCCGTCGTGATGCTCTGTGGACCGACGGCTGCCGCGATCGCGCCGCAGCTGGCAACGCTGAAGGCTCATCACATCCCGGTCGTTGACGGTAACTACAACGAGACGGGTGGGAACAAGGCGTTCCCGACAACCGGCCTGAATGCCGAGAGCGGCGTCAACACGATCCAGGGCGTCCAGACCGACCTGGCCGATGCGCTTGTGAACCTGAAGGGTCAGCCGGCCCACATCCTGTTCCTGGACAGCACGCAAGTCGCGCAGGACTCAGGTGCGCTTGGTGGTTTGCAGGCTGCGATCAAGAGCTGGTGCCCGAGCAGTTGCTCGATCGCGAAGACCGAGTACTTCGGCACCCAGGACTGGTCCGGTCCGACTGAGACGTCTGAGATCACCAGTGATCTGCAGGCCAACCCGACCATCAACACCGTGATCGTCACGTTCGACGGCATGACCGACGGCATCGAGAGCACGGTGGCCTCCGACGCTGCGACCCACAAGGGCCTGGCGATGTATGCGTGGGGTGGCGGTCTCGCCGAGATCAAGGACGTCAGCAGCGGTGGCACGTTTATTGGCGACTCTGGTCCGGATGAGAAGTGGGACGCCTACAACCAGCTCGACCAGACGATCCGGCTGCTGTCTGGCAAGGCGGCTGCGCCGGTTGCCAAGGAGATCGCGCCGAACATCTTCTTCACGAAGAAGAACGCGAAGACCTTCTCCGTGGGCGGCAACGGCCAGGAGTACAGCGATCAGGCGTACAGCAATGGAGCGTTCGTCAAGGACTTCCTGAAGCTGTGGGACGTCAGCAAGTAAGCAGTTGAAGCTGCGGGCGTCGTCTCGACCGGTACAACTACGAACATGAGTGGTACTGAACAGGCGGCGCCCGCTTCTGAAGTGGGCTCGGGGGTCCCGGCGCTGGAGGCGAGCAACCTCTCCAAGACGTTCGGGGCCCACCGTGCTCTCAAGAATGTCGACCTGAAGATCGATCACGCTGAGGTCGTCGCGCTCCTGGGCGAGAATGGGTCAGGCAAGTCAACGCTCGTCAAGATCCTCTCCGGTTACCACGAGCCCGAGCCGGGCGGCGGCTTGCGGATGAACGGTGTCGACGTTCCTTTGCCGGTTCCGCTGGGCCGAGCCCGCACGGTGGGCCTGAGCTTCGTCTATCAAGACCTGGGCCTCGCCCCCGATCTCCAGGTGGTCGAGAACCTCTTCGTCGGGCAGCGCGTGACCAGCGGCCTCGGTTCGGCGGCGCGCATCAACTGGCGTGTGGAGCGGGAACACGCGCGTGAGATCTTCAAGCGCTACGAGGTCGAACTCGACCCGAGCGCACAGGTCGGTCGCCTGCGTCCGACCTCTCAGGCGCTGCTCGCGATCGTGCGCGCGGCCTACGAGCTGCGCGAATACCGCGCGCAGAACCAGGGAGCGGGTGGCGTGCTGGTGCTCGACGAGCCGACGGTGTTCCTGCCCGAGCACGAGAAGGTCTTTCTCTTCGACCTGGTCCGCCGCATCACCTCGGAGGGATTCGGCGTTCTGTTCGTCTCCCATGACATGACCGCCGTGCGCGAGATCGCGGACCGCGCTGTGGTGTTGCGCGACGGCGCCAAGGTCGGCGACGTCACGGTCAAGGACGCGTCTGACGCGGACTTGATCGAGCTGGTCTCCGGCCACCGTCTGGACCGCGCGACGATCGACCAGGCGACGACCTACGGGTCGTCCGAGACGGGTGCTGACGCGACCGGAGACGTGGTCATGTCGGTCAGGGACGTGCGCGGCGGCCGCGTTCGTGGGATGACGTTCGACCTCCACGCCGGCGAGATCCTCGGGATCGCGGGCCTGCTCGGCGCCGGCAGCGAGGATCTGCCGTATGTGCTGTTCGGGAACATGGCCGGTTCGAGCGGCGAGATCAGCATCGGCGACTGGAGCGGCGGCGTCTCGGAGCTTGCGCCCAGTCGGTCCATCAAGCGCGGCGTCGCGCTGGTGCCGGCCGACCGCAAGCAGCAGGCGGCGGTGGCTGACCTGCCGGTTTCCCTGAACCTCCTCTCGCTGTCACTCAAGAACTTCACCCAGGGCGGATTCCTGCGGCTCAACAAGCTTCTGGCCGTCGCGAATGAGCGCACCGAAACGTACGACGTGCGCCCGCGCGATGCGTCCCTGAACATGTCGGCGTTGTCCGGCGGCAATCAGCAGAAGGTCGTGCTCGGCCGCTGGCTGGAGCAGAGCCCACGGGTGCTGCTGTTACACGAACCGACCCAGGGCGTGGACGTTGCCACGCGCTATCAGATCTACGAGTTGATGCGCGCGCGTGCCGCTCAGGGCGTGGCGATCCTGTGGGTGTCGACCGACTTTGATGAGATTGCCACCGTGTCGCACCGCATCCTGCTCTGCGCCCACGGTGTGATCGCGGGCTCGATGGCACCGCCATACAGCCGCGACAGAATTACGAGTGAGGTCTATTCCGCCACCGCGCGTGGCGGCGCCAGAGAGGTGACGGTGCAGTCATGACGACGAACGTGGACGAATCGGCCGAGGCTGCTCCGCCCACCGGGCCTTCGCAGCGGTCTGGAAACCGCTCCGGGCTTTTCCGGATCTTCAACGCCCGGATGGCCGAGGCATCATTGCTGCCGTTCGCGTTCGTCTTGGTGATCGCCGGCTTTGGTATCGCGCGCCCTGACACGTTCTTCCAGTGGTCGAACTTCACGAGCATCTTCGGTCTGAACTCGGTTGAGCTGGTGCTGGTCATGGCACTGCTGATCCCACTCACCAACGGCGATCTGGACCTGTCCGTCGCCGAGCTCTCCGGGATGACCGCGATCCTCGTGGGCTGGCTTAACGTCAACCAGCACTGGGCGATCGTCCCGGCGATCCTCGTGGCTCTCGCCGTCGGCATCCTCTGTGGTGCGATCAACGGCTGGATCATCGTCAGGTTCGACGTCAACCCATTCATCATCACGCTGGCAACCGGCAGTGTGTTCGACGGCATCGCGTTCTGGCTGCCTGACCAGCAGTCGATACCGGGCATCTCCCCGCACCTGGCGGACTGGACGGTGCTGCACCACGTCTTCACGATCCCGCTCGACTTCTGGTATGGGATTGTGATCATGCTGATCATGTTCTACGTGCTCACGTTCACACCGTTCGGGCAACGGTCGCTGTTCGTCGGTCAGTCGCGTGAGGTCGCGCGTCTGAGCGGCTTCAGGGTGAATTCCACTCGCTTCTGGGCATTCGTGGCTGCGGGCTTCATTGCCGCGATCTCGGGGGTCATCAGCGACGGCGTGCTCGGCTCGGCCACGCCGCAGAACCAAGGAACCCTGTTGCTCTCGGTTTACGCCGCCGCCTTCCTCGGATTCACGACGATCCAGCCGGGGCGGTTCAATGCGATCGGTGCCGGCATCTCGGTCTTCTTCCTGGCTGTGGCTGTGAACGGTATGAACCTGCTCGGTGCACAGACCTACGTTCAGTCGCTCTTCTATGGGGTGTTCCTGGTGCTCGCCGTTGTCCTCTCCCGGGTCATCAACCGCCGCCGCGCCGCGTCGGCCGCCAAAGCGACCACGTAGATGTCACGCGCGGCGGTCTCACAAGGGCTTGCCGCAATCCTCGGGTTGCGGCAGCTCATCCTCGATGGCGAGCTGCGGGCTGGCGATCGTCTCTCGGAGGTCCGGCTCGCCGCGCGCCTGGACGTCTCGCGCACGCCGCTGCGACTCGCACTGGCGCAGCTCGAGCATGAGGGCCTGCTCGAGCCGGTCGCCGGCGGCGGCTTCGTGGTCCGCTCGTTCAGTGGTCGCCAGGTCGGCGACGCGATCGACCTACGCGGCCTGCTCGAGGGCTCGGCGGCCAGGCTGGCGGCACAGCGCAATAGTGGCCCCAGGGCGCTGGGTGAGCTGATCGCATGCGTCGCCAAGCTCGACCGTATCGTCGCCGGTCCGGATCACCCGCGCGGTGACGATTTCGAGCTCTACGTCGAGCTCAACGACGCCTTCCACGACGAGCTGTTCACGCTCGCGGGCAGCGACGTCCTGCGCGACGCCTACGAACGGGTGCTGGCGCTCCCGTTCGCGCAGCCGAGCGCGTTCTTGCTGATCCAGGCACAGGGTGACTCGTTCGAGCCGACACTCGCAGCCGGCCACGTCCAGCACCACGAGATCCTCAGCGCGATCGAGCGCGGCGAGGGTGAGGAGGCCGAGCGCTTGGCGCGTCGCCACGCGCACCTGGCCGAGCAGAACATGGAGTCGGCACTGAAGAGCGGCGGCCTCGACAAGCTGCCCGGCAGCAGCCTGATCAATTTCGAGGGCGACTCGTCCAAGCGCGGCATCGTGCCCGCCTCAAACCTGAACGATTAGCTCACAGAGACCGGCTGAGGAGAGACAGCATGAGCGTTTCCGGAGTCACGCAGCAGCGCCTGCTCGTCGGCGGCGAGTGGGTCGATGCTGATGGCGGCAAGACCTTTGAGGTGCGCAATCCGTACACCGGCGAGGTCGCATCCGTCGGCGCTGCCGCGGGACGCGAGGACGCACGGCGGGCGGTCGACGCCGCGGCGGCGGCGTTCGAGGACTGGTCCGAGACGCCGCTCGCGAAGCGCCGCCGGATCCTGGAGCGGGCCGCCGACTTGATGGAGGAGCGCCAGGCCGAGTTCGCACAGATCGTCGCCGATGAGACCGGCGGCACGTTCGGGTGGGGCATGTTCAACGTCGGGCTGGCGACAGGGATGCTGCGCGAGGCCGGCGTCCACGCCGCTGCGGTGCACGACCAGGAGATCCATTCGCACATCTCCGGCAAGCGAATGCGCGCCGTGCGCCGGCCGGCCGGTGTGATCGTCGGCATCGCCCCGTGGAACGCGCCGGTGATCCTCGGCACGCGCGCGATCGCGGCGCCGCTGGCGTACGGCAACACCGTCGTGATGAAGGCCTCCGAGCTCTCGCCCCGCACGCATGGTGCGATCGTCGAGTGTCTCGAACAGGCCGGCATCCCCGCGGGCGTCGCGAACCTGATCACCAATGCTCCGGCCGACGCTGCCGACGTGGTCGAGGAGCTGATTGCCCACCCGGCCGTACGGCGTATCAACTTCACCGGTTCGAGTCACGTAGGCGCGATCATCGCCGAGAAGGCAGGCCGGCACCTCAAGCGCGTTCTGCTCGAGCTCGGCGGCAAGGCCCCGTTCCTCGTCCTCGAGGACGCCGACCTCGATGCAGCGGCAGCCGCGGCCAACTTCGGTGCGTTCATGCACCAGGGACAGATCTGCATGTCGACCGAGCGCATCGTCGTCGACCGCAGCGTCGCCGATGAGTTCGCCGCCAAGCTCGCGGCGCGTGCCGGCTCGCTGAAGGTCGGCGATCCGCGTGACCCGTCCACCCAGATCGGACCGCTGATCAACGGTGCGGCGCTGGGCCGTGTCACCGAGCTGATCGAGGACGCCCTGGACAAGGGCGCCGAGGTGCTGACCGGCGGCGAGGCCGACGGGCTCGTGTACCAGCCGACGGTGCTGCGCGGCGTCACGCCTGAGATGCGCATCTACCGCGAGGAGTCGTTCGGACCGTCGGTCTCGATCATCGAGGTGGACGGCGCCGAGGAGGCAGTCGATGTCGCCAACGACACCGACTACGGACTTTCCGCCGCGATCTTCTCACGAGATGTCGAGCGTGCCGAGCAGCTCGCGCTACGCATTCAGAGTGGGATCTGCCATATCAACGATGCGACCGTCCACGACGAGCCCCAGGCGCCGTTCGGTGGCGTCAAGAACAGTGGCTGGGGCCGGTTCGGCGGTGACTGGGCGGCAGAGGAGTTCACCGAGCTGCGATGGATCACGGTCCAGGACGAGCCGCGCGAGTACCCGATCTGATCTCCTGGGGGCCGGCCAGCGGGCCGGCCCCGAGCATGTTGGTTGACGACCTGCAAGGCTCCCGGCTGTGAGCACTGTCGCTGAGACTCGGCTCGAAGGGAAGACCGCCTGGGCTCGCAACCTGGCGACGCCGGTGCGGGACTTCCTGTCGACCGAGACGGGTGGCGCCGCGGTGATGTTCGTCGCCACCGTGGTGGCGCTGATCTGGGCGAACTCGCCCGCGTCGCACAGCTACGTCAGCGTCTGGTCAACGCACTTCTCGCTGCGGCTCGGCGGCCACGAGATCTCGGCCACGCTGCGCAACTGGGTCAATCAGGGCCTGATGACCCTGTTCTTCCTGGTGGTGGGGCTCGAGGCCAAGCGCCAGCTCGACCTCGGGGAGCTCCGCGACCGCCGCCGGATCGCTGTTCCGGCGCTGGCTGCGCTCTTCGGGATCGCTGTTCCCGCAGGTATCTATCTTGCCTGGAATGCGGGTGGTCCCGGCGCTCACGGCTGGGGTGCGGCGATCTCAACCGACACCGCCTTTGCGCTGACGGCCGTGGGCCTGCTGGCCCCCCGCACGGCGACCCGGATGCGTGTGTTCCTGCTGTCGGTCGCGGTCGTCGATGACCTCGCCGGCCTGCTCGTCGTAGCGATCGCGTACACCAAGCACGTATCGATCGTCGCCCTGCTGATCGCCGTATTTCTGTTCGGCCTGCTGCTGGCGCTGCGCTGGATGCCGGTGGCGCGCCGCACGCTCGCGATCGGGCTCGGCTTCGGGATCTGGCTGGCGATGTTCAAATCCGGGATCGATCCGGTGATCTCGGGGCTTGCCGTCGGCCTGGCGACAACCGCGTACACACCATCGCGCGAGGAGGTCTCGCGCGCATTTGAACTCACGCGCGTGTTCCGCGAGCAGCCGAGTCCAGAGCTCGCTCGCGCGGCACAGCGCAGCCTGCTCTCGTCAATCTCCCCCAACGAGCGGCTCCAGTACGAGCTGCATCCGTGGACCAGCTACGTGATCGTTCCGCTGTTCGCACTCGCGAATGCGGGCGTCCATCTGAGCGGCGGTCTGCTCAGTGCCGCTTTCACCTCACCGATCACGCTCGGCATTCTCACCGGTTACATCGTCGGCAAGCCGGTCGGAATCGTCTTCGGTTCGTGGCTCGCCTCGCGCCCGCAGTTGCGTGGCCCCCGTGCCCCCGTGAGCCCGCCGGTGCTGCTGGCCGGTGGCACCTTTGCCGGCATCGGCTTCACGGTCTCATTGCTGATCTCGAGCCTCGCCTTCCACGGACGTTTCCTGGCGGAGGCCAAGATCGGCACGCTCTGCACGATTATCGTCGCGCCGTGCCTCTCCTGGATCGTGCTCCAGGTCATACGCCGGTTGCCGGCTGAGCTACGGGCGCGCCAGATCGCCGGGACGGCTGAGGACATCCTCGATCTCTCCAACGATGTCGATCCGCAGCGCGATCACATCCGCGGTCCCGCCGATGCGCCAGTGACGATCGTCGAGTACGGGGACTTTGAGTGCCCGTACTGCGGCCAGGCCGAGCCGATCATCCGCGAGCTGATCGAGAAGAGTGGCAATGAAGTCCGCTACGTGTGGCGCCATCTTCCCCTCACCGATGTCCACCCCTATGCGCAGCTGGCCGCCGAGGCGTCTGAGGCTGCGGCTGCCCAGGGCAAGTTCTGGGAGATGTTCGAGCTGTTGATCACCCACCAGGGCAATCTGCAAACCGATGACCTCGAGCAGTACGCGGCCCGACTCGAGCTCGACGTCGAACGGTTCTCGGAAGAGATCCGCCGCCGTGACTACGTGGGGCGCATCGATGAGGACGTGGACAGCGCTGACGAAAGCGGTGTCTCTGGCACCCCGACCTTCTTCATCAACGGCCGGCGGCATTACGGCGTCTACGACGTCGACACGCTCACGGGCGAGGTTCGCGCGGCCAAGAACCGGGCGCTCGCGCTGGCCCGTGTCGGCGCGGGGGCAACCGCATAGCGCGCCGGCCGGAGCTCACCGGCCGGGAGCCTGATCGGCATGACGACGCTTCCGCCTGCATTGCGCGAGCTGATCGAGACTGGTCCGATGGTGCATCTGAGCACGATCAATGCTGACGGCAATCCGCGGGTGACGGTCATCTGGATCGGGTTGGACGGCGAGCACCTGGTCCGCCGTACTTGGCGAGCGTCTGCAGATGCCAGGACATGTTCCCCGGGCTCTCGCTCAGCAGTTCCGCGGCGCGGGTAGCGGTGATCTCTCCGTAGCGGCGGATCGCGTCGAGCAGCGCGAGTCGCACTGCGGCGGCCCGACGGAGAGGGGGGGATTCGAACCCCCGATGGACGGAAACGCCCATACCGGTTTTCGAGACCGGCGCATTCAACCGCTCTGCCACCTCTCCAGGAGACAAGCGCCACCAAAAGTAGCGGCTCGCCGGTCCTGGCGGCGGGCTCAGCGCCTGCTCGCGAAGAACGTCCGCAGCAGGTCGCCGGCGTCTTCCGCCAGCAGGCCGCACGCGACGACAGGCCGATGGTTGAACTGCGGAACGTTGAGCAGATCCAGCACGCTGCCGGCCGCGCCCGCCTTCGGATCGGTGGCGGCGAAGACGACGCGGGGGAGTCGGGCGAGCACGATCGCTCCGGCGCACATCGCGCAGGGCTCGAGCGTCACGTACATCACAGCGTCGAGAAGGCGCCAGCTGCCGACCGCATGGCTGGCCTCGCGCAGCGCCAGCGTCTCGGCGTGAGCGGTGGGGTCGTTGCGGAGCTCACGCTCGTTGTGACCTGCGCCGATCACTTCACCATCCTTGACGATTACCGCACCAACAGGTACATCGTCATGATCGAGTGCGCGCTCGGCCTCACGCAGCGCAAGCCGCATGTAGTACTCGTCGCGCGGGAAAAAGTGTCCGCTCATCGTGCCGAAGTGTCGCGCAGGCGACACAACATCACGAAACTTTCACATTAGTTTGCTGTCTTACTTGGTGCCCGTCGCCGCCAACGCAGGGCGCCGGGGCCTGGCAAATGTCCGCCGCTGATCTCACATACGACCACACGCGCCCACCTCCGCGGCCCAGAGCGCTTTCGGCGCGGGCTGTGCTCATGGCCTTCGTTGCGCTGCTCCTGAGCGTTGCCGTCACCTGCACGCTGACACGGTTGCTCGCGCGGCGCGACGATATGACAGCCGCGAGCCCGCCCGTGTACGCGCCCCACATGCTGGTCGTCGGCTACAGCGGCTCACAGAGCTCGATGCTGGCGGAGCTCAGGCAGCGGGCGAAGGTTGCCGTGAGCGTCTCACCGCAACCCTCGCTCACGCCGCGCGAGTCGCTCCTGCGACTGCCCGCGAACGCAAGCGTGACTGCGACCGCCGCCCGCGTTCGTGCGCTGCCGGGCATCACATACGCGGTCCCCGACTACATCGCGCACATTGCCGGTAGCTGGTACCCCAACGACACGGGCCGCAGCGGTAAGGCCAAGGGCTGGGAGAGTCTGCAGTGGAACTTCCTGGCCAAGAACGGCGTCAACGCCCCGAAGGCCTGGGCGAATCTGCTCGCCGATCACCGCCCCGGCGCGAAGGGCGTCGTCATCGCCGTGGTCGACACCGGGATCGCGTTCCGCGACTGGAAGACCTTCAAGCGCTCCCCTGACTTCGCGGGCACGAAGTTCGTAGACCCCTGCGACCTGATCGCGGGCACGGTCCACGACGGTCGCTGCACCGACCCCGACGCGCTCGATCGCGAGAGCCACGGCACGTTCGTTGCCAGCACGATCGCCGAGGCGACCAACAATCACTATGGGCTCACCGGTCTGGCCTATGGCGCCACGATCATGCCCGTGCGTGTGCTCGACGCGGAGGGCAACGGTGACTCGTCGACGATCGCTGCCGGCATCCGCTACGCCGTCGAGAACGGAGCTCAGGTGATCAACCTCAGCATCGAGTTCTCGCCGGGGACCACCAACGGGCAGATCCCGGATGTCGTGTCCGCCATCACCTACGCGCATGACCACGGTGTCGTCGTTGTCGGTGCGGCCGGCAACGACGAGGACTCCTCGCTCGACTATCCCGCTGCGCTGCCTGACGTGATCTCGGTCGGGGCCACGACGGTCGACCGCTGCCTGGCGGTCTACTCCGACATCGGCAAGGGCCTGAACCTCGTCGCGCCCGGCGGCGGCGACGATGCCGCCTCGGTTCCGGGCTCGAGCTGCCACCCGACTCGCAACCTGCCGGACATCTATCAGATGACTTTCAACGACCCGACTCGCCCGAGCGTCTTCAGCCTCCCGGGGGGATGGTTCGGCACTTCGATGGCGGCGCCCGCGGTCTCCGCCGCCGCCGCGATGGTGATCGCGAGCGGCGTCATCGGCCAGCACCCCAGCCCGACCGCGATCCTCAACCGGCTCGAAGCGACAGCGCGGCCGCTCGGCACCAGCCGCCCCAACAACGAGTACGGGTGGGGCCTGCTCGACGTTGGCGCCGCGACCGGTAAGGGTGGCCCGCTGACACCCCCGTCGTCGCCGTACGCACTGCCGGGCGCGGGCAACGGGGGCGTGGTCAGATAGCTCTCGCGACGCGCGTCGGGCCCGCTGATCCGGAGCGCTTCGTCGAGCCGCTCAGCTCGTTCGGACGATGAGCACCGAGCAGGGGGCGTGGTGCGAGATCTTGTTCGGCACCGAGCCGAGCAGGAAGCGCTTTGCACCGGTCATGCCCTTGTTACCGACGACGATCAGGTCGCAGCCCTGTTCCTCGGCGATGTCGATGATCGCGTCGGCGGCATCGCCCTGACGCGCGAACGTCTCGACCTCGGTGACGCCGCGGGTGGCGGCAGCGCCACGTGCCCTTTCGAGCACGGCGAGCACGTCCTCGCGCGGGTTGACCATCCACTGCGTGTCATCCGGCAGTGCCTGACGCTCGTCGCGCAGACGCAGCTCTGAGACCGGTTCGTACGCGCTGACGATCAGCAGCCTCGCCCCAATCCCGGCAGCCAGCGCCGTCGCCTCGTCAACGGCCGTGGCCGCGGTCGAGGATCCATCGGTGCCGACGAGAATCGACCGGAACATGCCTAGCCCGAGAGTCTCACGATCGCGATCACGATCCCGATCAGGACGAACAGGACGATCAAAGCCTGCGTGTAGATCCAGAGCTTCGGCATCGGTCAGCACAACGCTAGCTAATCCCTGCTCACCAGCTCCGCCTCGGTCAGCCCGTCGAGCAGCCCGACGCTGCGAGGAACGCCGTCTTCGCCAAGCGTCACCGCGCCGCCGGGCCAGTATCCGCCGTCAGGACCGCCGCCGTGCACCACCACTGGCTCGTACCGCCAGCAGCCCGTGTTCACGATCCGCGGCGACCCGCGAGGGGCTGACCAAAGCTCGCGATTGTCGCCATCCCGCGGGCCGCGCCGGTGGACGTGCCCGAAGATCGCCCAGTCCGCCTCCACCCCCAGCGCCTGCGTGGTGAGCACGAATGCCGGCAGCGCGTGACGCTGCATCTGGTTGCCGAGCATCCGCGCGGTCAGCGGCGCGAGCCGCGAAGGGATGTGGCGATCAAGCCAGCGCTCCGGCGGCAGTCCATCACGCAGATGCGGCGCCGCGGGATGCTTCGGGATGTACTCAAACGCTGCGGGCGTCGCGGGTTGGAGCCGTGTGCGGGGATGCAGTCCCCACGACGAGATCGGACGCAGGTAGTTGTTGAGGTAGTGCCCGTGGGTCGCCCAGACGCCGTCGGCGAGCCATAGGCCTGGATAGTGGACCTCGACCTGGGTCGGCTGCAGCCACGAAACCACGCGTGCAAGCAGCGGACTGGCGTCCGGGGGCACGCGGTTCTCACGCGCTAGACCCGGTCCCTGCGCCTGCGCCCAGTCGCGCACGAGCCCATGATCGTGGTTGCCGGGCATAAGCACGAGTTGCTTCTGTGGGCCAAGCCGCCCCGCGATCGCGCGCAGGACCGGTTCGGCGAGCGGAAACGAGACCGACGAGTGCGTCTCCTGCATCTCGACCGTGTCACCGAGCAGCACCAGCCGGTCGTAAGACTCGAGTGCACTGAGCAGCGTCGCCAGCGGCCGGGGCCGCTCGAGCACGCTGATACCGCCGCCCTGGCCGAGGTGAAGGTCCGAGATCACAAGGGTGCGCACGCAGGCTGATTAAAGGGGTGGCGCCGCCGGCGCGGCGCACGACCGTCTGCAGAAACAGCTCGGGCGTCCTTATTCAGGACGCCCGAGCCTCTGAAACTGATCTGAATCTGTGAGATCCGCTTACGCGATGTAGACCTGCGCGCGGAAGTCGACGGCGACGCCGCGGCCGACAACCAACACCGGGGCGGAGGTGCCGACGATCGCGTTCTCGGCCTGCGCCGAGATCAGCGTCTGACCCTCCGGCGCCTCCGGGCGAGAACCGACGATCAGCAGATCGACGTTGTAGTTCTTGTCCGTGACGGTGGCGCCGAACTGGTTGGCCAGCGCGTGCGCCGTGTCGATCGCGGCGCTGTCGTCTAGTCCGGCCAGCAGACCGATCGTCTTGATCTCGGTCGCCGTGTAGCCGGCGGGTGCGATCGCGATCGCAGCCGTGCCTCCCTGCAGGAGCTGCTGGGTGGACTGCTGCGGTGCGATCCGGCCCGCGGGCGTACGGTAATCGGACCCGAACACGATGACCTCGGCGCCCGCGTCGCGAGCGAGCTCCCTGAGCCCCTGGCTGGTCGAGGCATTGACCACCACGCGGGTTTCGACGCTCGCGTCGCCCAGTGCGGCGACGCCGCGGTCCAGCAGCGCCTGCGCCTCAGTCTCGTCGCGTGCGTCGGCGTCGTGGCGCACGTACGCCAATACGAGCGTTGCGCCCGCCTCGCCGAGCACGCGCGCCAGCGTCAGCGCGTCGTCGTCGTTGGGAGTTCCGTCGTAAGAGACGATCGTCGTCAGTGACATTTGTGGCCCCTTCAAAAGTGATCTGAATTCGAAGCTGTGGTTGAACTACCGGATTCACTCTCGCAGCGGAGATGCATCAGCGCTAGTGAACTTGATCATTCATGGCATAAGATTTGCTTATGCTGAATCTGGTCAGGCTGAGGGTGCTGGCGGAGGTCGTCCAACGCGGCTCGTTCTCAGCGGCTGCCGACGCGTTGGATTACACGCAGTCGGCTGTCTCTCAGGCGGTCGCGCGGCTCGAGGCTGAGACCGGAGCAACGCTCGTCGTGCGCGATCGGCGCGGCGTCCGCGCCACCGCCGCAGGGGCGACCCTGCTCCAGCACATCGACGCGATCTTCAGCCAGATACAGACTGCCGAGGATGATCTCGCCGCCGTGCTCGGGGTGCGCGGCGGACGGCTGCGGATCGCCTCGTTTCCGTCCGCCGGGGCGACCCTGATCCCGCAGGCGGTCGCCGCCTTCCGGCACCTGCACCCCGACGTCGAGCTGTCACTCGGTGAGGGCGAGCCTGACGAGATCGCACCACGGCTGCGCAGCGGCGAGTTCGACCTCGCGCTGCTGTTCGAATTCCCCGGTGACGAGCCCCAGTTCAGCGGGCTCGCCACCACGCCGCTGATCCACGACCCGATGTGGGTCGCGCTCCCGGTCGAGCATCCACTGGCGCGCAAGCGTGGCCTCAAGTTGCTTGACCTCCGCAACGAGGACTGGGTTCAGACCTCGGCCGCGAGCCCCTGTGCTCGCCATGTCGTTCGCGTCTGCGTCGAGGCCGGCTTCGAGCCGCGAGTCTCGTTCGAGACCGACGACTACGGAACCATCCAGGGGCTTGTCGCCGCCGGCGTCGGCGTGGCGCTGATCCCGCGGCTCGCGCTCAGCCACCGCCAGCCGGGCCTGGTGGTGCGCAAGCTCGAGCCCGACAGCCCGGTGCGGCTGATCTTCGCGGCGACCGTCGATGACGCGGGCGTGGTCCCCGCGGCCGAGGTGATGATGAACATCCTCGCCCAACGCGCACACGAGTACGTCGACGTGGATCAAGAGCCAACCGCGCCACATCGGCGCTAGCCGGACGCCGGCAAGCCCTGCTAACCGATCGTCTTCTTCAAGGTCCTCTTGACCTGCCTGATCGCCCCCGTCGCGCCGAGAGCAATCGTGATCCCGCCCGCGATCAACGCCACGACCGCAAGCAGCAACGGCCAGTGGCGCTCCAGGAACCCACGAGCCCGCGCGAGCCGACACTCGGCCTCTTCGCCCGCCAGCCAGAGCGTGGCCAGAATCCCGATGAGTGGCAGCACGAAGCAGACGTTGAAGATGACGAACAGGATGACCTGCTGGGCGATTCCCTCGCCCGAGCCCACGATCGCGGCGATTGCGGCGAAATATGGGAAAGCGGTCGGGAGCTCGACCGCAGTGATCGCGGCGCCGAGCAGCCAGCTTGCACGGCCGTCTGGGTTGGCCAGCGGCAGCGGCTTGTGGCTGAGTCGCCCGCGGTATCGCCAGAGCAGCACGCCGGCGGCGATCAGGACACCTCCGGCGACGACCTCGAGCACGTGCCGGGTCGCAGCGTCGGGCTTCGGAACCAACGACAGCACCAGCTGCCCCGGCCCCAACCCGATCAGCGCGCCACCCAGCAAGTAGACGAGGAACACAGCAACCGTGAATTGCGAGACCGTCTTACGTGCATCCGGGCCTGACGCCAGATATAGGGCGGGCGCGACCGTCGAGGGGTTGACCGAGTCGGCCAGCCCGATCGAGATGACGATGCCGATCAGTCGAAGCATTGCCGCGCAATTCTCGCCGCCACGGCAGCCGCAATACTTACTGCCATGCGCGTTGCAGTTCTCGACGACTACCACCGGATCGCCCACACGCTCGCCGACTGGAGCTCGTTGGGCGTTGAGGTCGCGTTCTTCGACAAGCCACTGGCCCGCGAGGAGCTCCCGAAGGTCCTGGCCGATTTCGACACCCTGGTGCTGATGCGCGAGCGCACCGCGTTCCCGCGCGAGGTCCTCGAGCAGCTCCCGAACCTGAAGCTCGTGATTACGACCGGGATGCGCAACGACTCGCTCGACGTCGAGTGTCTGAGCAGTCGCGGCGTCCGTGTCTGCGGCACCGGCATCCCCGGCTACGGCAGGTCGGACGCGCTCGGCGCGGCCAACGCCCCCGAGCCCCGTGGCCTGCCGAGCACGATAGAGATCGCCTGGGCGCTGATCTTTGCGCTGTTCAAGCGAGTCGCCTCCGAGGACCGCGCGATCCGCGCCGGAATCTGGCAGCAGGGCCTGCCGGCGAACCTCGCCGGCGCGACCCTCGGGCTCGCCGGGCTGGGTCGGCTCGGAGCCAAGATGGTCGAGCCGGCGAGGGTGTTCGGGATGGACGTGATCGCGTGGAGTGAGAACCTGACACCCGAGCGCGCCGAGGAGGCAGGCGCGCTGTACGTGAGCAAGCAGGAGCTGCTCGCGGGAAGCGACGTGCTCTCGATCCACCTGGTGTTGAGCGAGCGCACCCGCGGTCTGATCGGCGCCGCCGAGCTCGCCGAGATGAAGCCGACCGCCTTCCTCGTGAACACCTCGCGCGGGCCGATCGTCGACGAGGCCGCCCTGGCGGGAGCACTGCGCGAGCGCCGGATTGCCGGCGCCGGCCTCGATGTGTACGCGGTCGAGCCGTTGCCGCCTGACAGCGACCTGCTCACCTTGGACAACGCCGTGCTGACGCCGCACTTCGGGTACGTCAGCGTCGAGGGACTCACCGAGATGTACGTGCAGGTGGTCGAGGACATCGCCGCCTACCTGCGGGGGCAGCCGATCCGAGTGATCGACTAACCATTCTTCCGCCGCCGTGTCGAAATGGCGACATCCAGGCGGAAAGAACCACACGGCCGTTGCGGCGACCAGCCCGCTACACTCCGCGGGGCGCCGGGCGGCGTGCGCCAGCACGCCTACTGCCCCGGCAATGCATCCTTTCCAACACCTTACGGGGACTTAGAGCCATGGCCCGTGGAGACGTTCGGATCGCTGCCACCCTCGCATGCGAGGAGTGCAAGCGCCGCAACTACCAAACGAATAAGAGCAAGCGCAACAACCCTGAGCGGCTGCAGCTTCGCAAGTACTGCAGGTGGTGCAAGTGCCACACCGCTCACCGCGAGACCCGCTAGGCATCGCCGAGGCAGGACGTGGCTGACTCCGATCAGCTCAACCACGCTGGTGACTACGAAGAGCCGCACGGTCGCGAGGCCGGTGGCCAGGTCGTTGCGCACCGTGAGTCCGCACCCGCTAGGCTTGTCGGGTTCCTGCGCGGAAGCTGGAGAGAGCTTCAGCGGGTTCAGTGGCCTGATCGCCGTCAGGTGATGCAGGCCACGGGGGTTGTCCTTGGCTTCGTGATCGTCGCCGGTGTCTTTCTCGGCGTGTCAGATCTCGTCGCCTCAAAGCTGATGAACCTGGTCCTCAAGTAGGCAATAACGAAATGTTCCGCTGGTACGTAGTCAACACATATTCAGGACACGAGAACAAGGTCAAGCACAACCTGGAACACCGGGTTGTCTCGCTGGGCCAACAGCGTTCCGTGCGCCAGATCGTCGTCCCGACCGAGTCGGTGTCCGAGATGAAGGACAACCAGAAGGTCACCGTCGAGCGTCGCACGATGCCCGGCTACGTCCTGGTCAACATGGACCTGAACGAGGACTCGTGGGCGCTGGTCAAGGGCACTCCGGGAGTGACCGGCTTTGTCGGCGCCTCCAACGAGCCCGTGCCGCTGACTCAGGCTGAGATCGATCGCCTACTCCACCAGGAGACGGCGGAGCGCCCGCGCAGCCGCGCGCAGTTCTCGATCGGCGAGGCGATCAAGGTCGTGTCGGGACCGCTCTCGGACTTCTCGGGGGAGATCTCCGAGGTCAACGAGGACGGTCAGAAGCTCAAGGTCCTGGTCTCGATCTTCGGCCGCGAGACGCCGGTCGAGGTCGGCTTCGACCAGGTCAAGAAGCTGTAGGTGCAGTAACCCGCAGTTGCAGGTGCACTAGGAGAAATGTTTATGCGCGCGCTAGGGGCGCGCGTGTATTTCGCTTGAACTAGGAAGAGACGAAATGGCTAAGAAGGTCCTTACACAGATCAAGTTGCAGGCGGTTGGCGGTCAGGCCAGCCCCGCGCCTCCAGTCGGCCCCGCGCTCGGTCAGCACGGCGTCAACATCATGGAGTTCGTCAAGGCATTCAACGCCCAGACGCAGAACGACCTCGGCACGGTGATCCCGGTCGTGATCACCGTCTACGAGGACCGTTCGTTCACGTTCATCACCAAGCAGCCGCCGGCCGCGATCCTGATCAAGCAGGCGCTCAACCTCGAGAAGGGCTCGGCCGAGCCGAACCGCGAGAAGGTTGCGCAGATCACCGACGCGCAGCTGTCGGCAATCGCTGAGAAGAAGATGCAGGATCTGAACGCGAACGACATCGAGGCCGCGAAGAAGATCATCGCCGGCACGGCGCGTTCGATGGGCGTGGAGGTGGTCTGATGGCTAAGCACGGCAAGTCATACAACGAGGCGCGTCAGCGCTTCGACCGTGAGCGCGAATACGAGCCCGCCGAGGCGATCGCGCTCGTCAAGCAGCTTTCGAGCGTGAAGTTCAATGAGTCCGTCGAGGTGCACGTCCGCACCGGCCTCAACGTCCGCCACGCGGACGAGCAGTTGCGCGGCACGATCGCCCTGCCCAACGGACTCGGCAAAGAGGTCAAGGTGGCCGTCTTCGCGCAGGGCGACAAGGCCCGCGAGGCCGAGGAGGCAGGCGCCGACGTGGTTGGCGCAGAGGACCTTGCCCAGCGCATCCAGGATGGTTTCGACGACTTCGACGTCGCGATCGCGACGCCGGACCTGATGCCGGTCGTCGGCCGACTCGGCCGCGTGCTCGGCCCGTCCGGCAAGATGCCGAATCCGAAGGTCGGCACCGTGACGATGGACGTCGCCAAGGCGGTGCAGGAGTCGAAGGCCGGCAAGGTCGAGTACCGCACAGACCGCAACGCGATCGTCCACCTGGTGATCGGCAAGCGCGACTTCGAGGAGCGCGCGCTGCTCGAGAACTACGCGGCCGTGATCGAGGAGCTGATCCGAGCCAAGCCGTCGGCCGCCAAGGGCCGGTACATCCGCACGGTGACGTTCGCGTCCACCATGGGCCCGGGTATTCACGTCGACCCGTCCCGCACCCGCGACATCATCGAGGAGCCAGTGCCCGCGTAATTCGCGCGGCACGGTACTCTTACCCGAGCAAGAGACGAAGCCCGAGACCTCCGGCGGCGCGTGCGCGTAAGCCCGGGGCAGGCGGAAGCTCGATGATCTGGTGATCTGACTCGGTCGCCCGCTCTCGATGCCCGCCTGCGTAGCGGGCGTTCTTCGTAGAGAGCGAGCACTATGAACCGAGAAGAAAAAGCTGTAGTGATCGATCAGATCGCCGACGAGCTCGGCGCCTCTGATGCGATCTTCGCGCTGGATTACCGTGGCATCACGGTCGCCCAGATCGCGGAACTGCGTGAGAAGCTGCGCCCGACGGACACGAAGCTGCGGGTGGCGAAGAACTCGCTATCCGAGCGCGCGGCCGACCAGGCCGGCGTTGCCGACATCAAGCCGATGCTGTTCGGCCCGACTGCGCTCGCGCTGGTCAAGGGCGATGCGGCCGCGGCCGCCAAGGTCCTGAGCGATACCGCTCGCGCGCTGCGCGGGCCGCTGGAGTTCAAGGGCGGCTTGCTGAGCGGCGCCGTGCTGAGCGCGGCCGACGTCGAGGCGATCGCCAAGCTGCCGTCGCGCGATGTCCTCAACGCCCAGCTGGTCGGCACGATCGCCGCCCCGCTGACCGGTCTGGCCCGCACCCTGAACGCCCTGATCGTCGGCATCGCGGTGCAGCTCGGCCAGATCCGCGATCAGGAGCTGGTTACCGGCACCGCCCCACCGGCGCCGGCAGATGCCTCTTCGGCGGCTCAGAACGAGGTCGCCTCAGAATCACCCGCAGCCACCGAGGAGACCGAGGCCGCGGCCACGACTGAAGCTCCCGAGGCGGAAGCTGCTGCCGAAGCTGAGGCAGCTCCCGTAGCCAACGCGGACGCCGAGGCGCCAGCCGACCCGGAAGCGGGTGACGCCCCGGCAGCGGGGGTTGAGACTGAAGCTGCTCCGGCTGCTGCAGAAGAGACTGAGGCGGATCCTGCAGCAGCGGCCGATGAATCTGAGGCTGACTCGTCGTCAGCCGCAGAGGCACCGGCAGCTGATGCGGCCCCCGAAAACTAGAGACCTAGCAACACCAGGAGAACAACATGGCATCTACCACTGCTGAATGGATTGACGAGCTGAAGGGGATTTCGGTCCTCGAACTGTCCGAGCGCATCAAGGCGCTGGAGGAGGCCTTCGGCGTCTCCGCGGCGGCCGTTGCCGCGGCCGCGCCCGCTGCCGCTGGCGGCGGCGCCGACGCCGCTGCCGAGGAGGAGTCGACCACGGTCGACGTCATCCTCACCGCTGCTGGCGACAAGAAGATCCAGGTCATCAAGGTCGTTCGCGCGGCCACCGGCCTGGGTCTGAAGGAGGCCAAGGACCTGGTCGACAACGCGCCGAAGCCCATCAAGGAGGGCATCGAGCGCGACGAGGCCGCCAAGCTCAAGACGGAGCTCGAGGAGGCCGGCGGCAGCGTCGAGTTCAAGTAGCTTCGAACGCACAGCCAAATCCTTTTTGTGAGTGAGGGCGGCCCTGCGGGCCGCCCTCACTCGCTTAAGCTGCCAGCGTGCACGACGACGGCGTCGAATGGGTGATCGCTATCAACCGCGGGCCTTCCGTCTGAGTGTGGCTTCGTAAGCTCATCTCGTGCAAGATCTGTCCGCTCCGACCCTGGCCTCGATCGTTCCGCTTCCCGCGGTTCCCGATCGGCTCCGCTCGGCGGTCGCGAAGGTGCTGGCGGACTGGAGCTACGCCTGGGACGACGTCACCTTCGCCGGCACGGCCGAGCTGGATCGGAGCACGGAGGTCTGGGTGTTCGCCATCAGTGCGGGGCCGCTGGCCGTCGGCGACGAGCTCGAGTCGGCCGGTGGTCGCGGCGCCGGAGTCGCGGTCTCCGCGTTCTCGGGTGGCGTGATCCCGGTCACGCCCTATCAGGCCCGTGTCTACGAGTACCTGGGCCGGCGTGGAGGGGGATTCGCGCCGGAGCGCGAATCCCCGCCGCAGGTCCCTACGACTCCAGATACGGAGCCTGCAAGGCAAGATCCGCAGCACTGAAGCGTGCGGCTGACGTCGCAAGCTGGTGCCAGTAGGGGTAGATCAGCCGCGGCCTGCTGACCTCCTCGAGCCGTGCGATCTGCTCGCCGCTGAGCACGAGCTTGGCCGCCTCGAGATTGTCGGCCAGCTGTTCGTCGGTACGAGCGCCGACGATCACCGACGCAACCGTCGGCCGCGTCAGCAGCCAGGCGAGCGCCACCTGCGCGGCTGATGCACCGTGCGCCTCAGCAACCTCGACGAGCGCCTCGACCGTGTCGTAGAGCCCGTCCTGGTCGTAGACCGGCGGCTCATTCCAGTCGGTCAGCTGTCGCGTGCCCTCGGGCGGCTGGTGGTTACGCCGATACTTCCCTGACAGCAGCCCACCTGCAAGCGGGCTCCAGACGAGCGTGCCGAGACCCTGGTCGACGGCGAGCGGCAACAGTTCGTACTCGGCCGAGCGCTCCTGCAGCGAGTAGTAGATCTGTTGGCTGACGAACCGTGGCAGGTGGTCGCGCTCAGAGATCCCGAGCGTCTTCATCAGCTGCCAGCCGCAGTAGTTGCTGACGCCGACGTAGCGGACCTTGCCGGAGTCGACGAGATGCCCGAGCGCCGCAAGGGTCTCCTCCAGCGGGGTCAGCCCGTCCCACTCGTGCACTTGGTATAGGTCGATGTGATCGGTCCGCAGGCGCCTGAGGCTGGCCTCGCAGCCTTCGATGATGTGGTGGCGGGAGAGGCCCTCCATGTTCGGCCCGTCGCCCATCCGCATCCGTACCTTGGTCGCCAGAAGGAAGTCATCGCGGCGGCCATCGAGCACCTCGCCGACGATCTCCTCCGAGCGACCCGTCGAGTAGACGTCGGCGGTGTCGATCACGTTCACCCCGGCGTCGCGACACATGTCCATCTGTCGCCGGGCGCCGGCGACGTCCGTATTGCCGACTTGGGCGAACTCGCCGCTGCCGCCGAACGTCATGGTTCCGAGCGTCAGCGACGAGACCTTCAGGCCGGAGCTTCCGAGTTGGCGATATTCCACCGCGATTCCTTCCGTGAGGTTTGGGTTACGAATTGAGCTGCGAGTACGAGCATGGCTGCCCCCAGCAGATAGCCGGCAACGCAGTCGCTGACCAGGTGGATACCCGTCACCACGCGAGCCGGACCCACGCCGATTATCAGCGCGACCGCGAGCGCGGCTAGCCACCACCGTCCGTGCCGCCAGGCGACGAGGCCCATGTAGCCGATCACGGCGGTCACGAAGGTGACGTGGCCGCTCGGGAAGTTGTGACCCGCTCGATGCGCCTCGACCCACAGGGGACTCGGTCCCAGCACCAGCTTCAGCAGCGCATTGAGCGCGACTGCGACGCAGGCGACGACCAGCCCCGCCGCATCTCTGAGCAACTTATGCCGTAGCAGGACGCCCAATACGACGACCACTATCAGCGTCGCGACCGCCGGCGTGCAGAGCTCCTGAAAGAAGTTCGCGTAGCCGTTCAGTGCGTTGCTCTGGGGGTACCAGCCCTGCTCCAGTGCCCAGACATCGCCCGGGAAGTTGCCGACCCACACCAGCCACATGTGTAGGCCGATCACGAGCAGCAGCAGCGCACCGCTGAGTGCCAAGCGGCTGCGCAACCTTGGGGTGGGGAGGGTGGCGGTTTCGATCGGGCGTCTTGCTCCGGGGCTACACGGTCCGTGTCTTGCCCAGCCGGACCCGAGGGTACACGCCGCCAATAAGGCAAAAGCGTGGAGGTTTTAGATCCCTTCGGTGGGGGAAAGCTCCCGCTAATGGAGGCGATCGGCTACCGGGGCCGAGCTAGCGGCCATCTGATGAGAGCGGTAGCGCTGCTCATAGTTGCGCTGCTCATAGTTGCGCTCGCGTTCCCTGGACACGCCTTCGCCGGGATTGGCGGCACGGTGGCGAAGCTGGCAAGCACGACGCCGATCTCAAGCGCCGGTGCTCCGGCCGCCTCTGCTTCGACTGCCCCGGCGTCAGTGCCCGAGCCAGCGGCTTCGCAGACCGCCTCGTCGGTGAAGGCGGCTGCCTCGTCGGCCAATCCGGCGACATCCAGTTCGAGCCCCGCGCCGTCCGCGCCGGTTACGCCGGCCCCGGCGTCGGTTCCCTCGGTGAAGGGCCCGGCTGTCACGCCGTCCTCCGTTTCGGCTCCGAAGACGTCCGTGCCGGCGGTTTCGAAGGCGCCCGCGTCGGCTGTTTCGACGACAGCTGTGTCAGCGGTACCGGCCACTGTGACGTCCTCGGTTTCGGCTCCCAAGGCCTCGGCTCCGCAGTCGTCGCTTCCGTCGACGCCCACTCCCGAGGTCACGGTTCCAACGGTGAGCACGGACACCGCCGCGAAGGTGACAGCGGCGGCTACGAAGGTTGCGGGCTCGCCGGCCACCGCGGTGACAGCGGTGGCCGGCTCGACCGGCGCCGCGGTGCGTTCGACGACCGGTGCGGTGGCCGGCTCGGCCACCGCTGTCGTCCGTTCGACCGGCGCCGTGGTTGGCTCGACGACCGGTGCGGTGGCCGGCTCGGCCACCGCTGTCGTGCACTCCGCGAATGCGGTGGTGGGCTCGGCTGTCGCGACGACCGTTCCGACTTCCAAGGTGACGGCGGCGGTGGGTTCTGTCGTGAAGGCCGCAACCTCGCCGGTGTCCGGTGCGGCACGTGCGACCCCGCAGGCCACGATCCCGCCGAACCCGGCAACTCCGTCGGGTTCGGGCTCGGAGCCTTCGGGCCCACAAACGACGCCATCGATGTCTGGCACCGCCCGCCCGTCTTCAACGCGGGAACCCCTGACCAGCAGTCCGGCCGCTGCTGATTCCGCGCGCCCGGTCGCGGTCTCACGGACAGCCGACTCCGCTCCGGCCGCCACGTCACCCCGGCCGTCGCTCCCCAGCGAACCGGCGGCCGGGCCTGCCGTTCAGACCGCAGCGCCGCTGAGCGTGGTGACGGTGGAACCCGGCTCCGGCCGCGCGTCACACGGAATCGGGCGGCCGAAAGCTAAGCCGGTAGCGACTGAGCCGGCGGCGCAGACCACCGTCTCCTCGGCCGGCTCAACGGTGCGCCCATTGTCTTCAGCGCCGGTACGGCGCGTGCTCGCAGGCGCACCGCAGCGTCCGGCGCCGGTGCAGCGCATTCGCGGAGGCGCCCCCCAGCGTCCAGCGTTGGTTTCCAACCCGGCGCCGGTTCCGTTGGCCTCAACTTCCTCCGGAACCGGGGCTACGGCCGGATCCGGCTCATCGGGCGCGCCCGGCGCCGTCGCGGCGCTCGTGGCGATGCTGCTGCTTCACGTTTCGCAGCTGCGCATACGACGCCGGCCGGCTGCCCGGTCCTGCCGGTCGCCACTTTTCTTCTCCTTGCTCGCCGAGCCTGGCTAGCGCTGCGGGCGCTTTCCACGTCCGCCGAGCGGCGGTGCCTCGTGCCGCCCGCTCACCAAGCAAGCAAGGAGAATACCCATGGCCTCTCGTGTCAGAGTTGCCTCCGGAGCGATCGTCATGCTCCTGGCGCTCATCCCAGGCAGCGCTCTTGCTGCCGCGACGCATCGGCTGACCCCTCAGTCGGGCGCTCATCGAACCTCTGCCTCACACCACCGGAAAGCGGCGCACGCTGCCGGCCCGTCAAGACACGGTGCGCGTAGCGTGTCGCTGCGTCGCCACGCCGCGGTCATATTGGTGCCGGGCACAGGCTATGGACTGCCGTCCGGGTCCTCGCAGGTCCGCACGTTGCAGCATCAGCTGGATCGCGAGGGCTTTGCCCCGGGTCCCGTTGACGGTCTCTACGGCCCGTTGACGACGGAGGCGGTGCGGCGCTTCCAGCATGTACACGGCCTCGTCGTGGACGGTTTGGCCGGACCACGGACATTCACCGCACTACGTGCGGATCACGTTCGGTCGACGCAGCCTGTCCGTTCACCCGGGCCTGCACGCAGTCGCGACCGCCGGATCCCAGCACCCCGGCGTATCGTCGTCCCATCATCGCCGCCCGCGCTGCTGCTCGTGGAGGCAAAGCGCTTGCCGGTCCCGGACTTGCCGACGACTCCGGTACTGCTGGCGTTAGCCCTGTTGGGCCTGCTGACCTCGGCCCGCGGCTACCTGGTCGTCCGCCGGCGGGCGGGCCACGCCGGTCACGGAGGACGGACGCGATGACTGGAGCTCTCGGAAGGCCATCGCCACATCGCGCGCCGCCGATGGGGCGCTCACATGCGCTCCGCAACAGTCGCGGTGGTCCCTCGTATCGCGAGCATCGCGACGCGGTGCAGCGGATCCGGGTGCTCATCGCCGATCCTGACGGTCTGGCCCGGCGGATGATCAGCAACGCGCTGCGAGAGACGACGGGCATGACGGTGGTCGCCTGCATCGCGGATGCTCGCGAGGCGCTGGAGCTTACCCGTCACTACCGGCCTGACGTGCTGGTGCTGGACGCGATCATCGCTGGCGAAGACAGCGCTGGGTTTGTTCACAGGGCGCACGAAACGTCGCCTGAGACTCGGATCCTGACGATCTCAGCCGTCGCCGAGGACGAGGCGACGATCGCGCTGTTGCGGGCGGGGGCGATAGGTCATATCAGCAAGGACCTCGATCCCGACCGGCTTGCTCGGCTGGTGGAGCGCGCCGCGGCGGGCGAGGCGATCATCTCACGGACATTGGTGACAGAGCTGCTCGACCTGTTGCGAGAAGTTCCTGAAACGGGCTGGCGGCCACTGCACAGCCGCCTGACCACACGGGAGTGGGAAGTCGTCGAGCTGCTGGCAGAGGAGGGGTCCACAGAGCAGATCGCCGACACGCTGGTGCTGTCGACCGAGACGGTCTACAGCCACATCAAGAGCCTGCTGCGCAAGCTCGGAGTGACATGCCGGCAGGAGGCGGTCACCGCCGCGCAGCAACTGCGCCAGGAGGAGGTGTCGGGCAAAAATCCCCCCAGCGTGGCGGCATGAAGTTCCCCTGAGAGATGGTGCGTGCCGCGGAAGAGTTAAAGCAACCTAGGAACCGGGGGCACCAACACCGGCTCCGCCACTCCATTCTCCAGAAAGGAGAACAGCAATGCGCGAACTGACCACATACGACCTCGAGGCCGAGCTGCTTCCGGCCCGCGAGCTGATGGGATGCGCCCCCAAGGCCGCCCACGGTCAGCCGTCCTTCTCCTACACGAGCGTCTACAACCAGGGCAGCGGTGACGGCAACGGCAACGGCGGCTTCATCGTCGTGGGCAACGGCACGCTTGACGGCAACAACGTCTACGTCCTCTGATCGCATCCAGATCGCATGATGGTGGGGCGGCCTTGCTCGGCCGCCCCACGTCTGTGTTCGTCCTTGATCTCCCGTGACTACCAGCGCCACCGCCATCCCAGAAGCGGCCCCGTGGCCGCAGCTGCTGCCCGGTACCGAACTGATGGGGCAGGCTGCCGGGTCCGGCCTGCGACAAGCGCCGTACCTTGTGCGTCGCTGCGATGGACAGGTCGTGCAGTTATCGCCCACGCTCTATGAACTCGCCGGCCTGATGCAGAACCGTGACCCCGCGGCGATCGCGGCAGCGGCGGCACGGGAGCTGGATGTCCGGGTCAATCCCGAGCAGATCGCCCGGATCGCGGAGACGAAGCTTGCGCCGCTGGGACTGGTGCGCTTCCGTGATGGCAGCACGGCGCCATTCCAGCGCCGCAACGCGCTGCTGGCGCTGCGGTTCCGCGTCGGCGTTCTGCCCGCACGCGTGGTGAACGCGCTGGGGGGAGTTTTGGCTCCCCTGTTCTGGATGCCGGTCGTGCTTTCCATAGTTGTCGCCTTGACGGCGTGTGACGTCTGGCTGTTCAGCTCAAAGAGCGTCACCGGCGCGCTGAGCGCGGTCATCCAGACGCCGGACCTCTTTCTCGCGTTGTTTGCGGTGACGGTCCTATCGCTGGCGTTCCACGAGTGTGGCCACGCTGCGGCGTGCCGCTACGGCGGGGCGCGGCCCGGACGCATCGGCGTCGGCATCTATCTCGTGTGGCCGGTGTTCTACACCGACGTAACCGACTCCTATCGCCTGTCTCGAGCCGGCCGGCTGCGAACCGACCTCGGCGGCGTCTACTTCAACGGCCTGGTAAGCCTGACCGCAGCCGGCCTCTACCTGCTCAACGGATACCGGCCGCTGCTGATGGTCGTCGCTAGCCAGCAGATCCTGATGATCGAGCAGTTCGTGCCCTGGATGCGCCTCGATGGCTACCACGTCGTGAGCGACCTGATCGGCGTCCCCGATCTCTTCGCCCGGATTCGTCCGGTGATCGCGAGTCTCGTGCCTGGCCACGAGCCCGGCCGGCGTGTTACGGAGCTGAAGCCCTGGGCCCGCGGCGTGGTGACCGCCTGGGTCCTGGTCGCCGTTATGGCGCTGGTCGGGATGCTGGCCTATGCGTTCGGCTACGCCCCGCGCTTCATCGGCCAGACGTGGCGGTCGCTGAACGTCCAGGTCGACGCGATCTCGGCCAGCATCCACCACGGCCAAGCGGTGAACGTGCTCAATGGGACGATCGGCGCCTTCATGCTCGTGCTGCCATTCATGGGGATCACGCTTACCTACCTGCTGCTGTGTCGCGCTTTCGGCGCTGCGCTGGCTGCTCGCCGCTGCCGCCGCGATCTCACCCTTGCGCCTGCCCGCGAGGACAGCCTCGATGCCGCAACCGAGGTGGCTGCCGGCCTCGAGAGTCCCGAAAAGGCGCCTAGGTTGAGCCTTGCGCGGGGCTAGACGCAACAGGCGATGTTCGCGTGCAACGACGGCGGCGGTACGTCTCTCAGTTCGCGCTGACGCTGCTCTGGCCGCTGTTCCGCTACAGCCACTCAGGCGACGCCCATGTGCTGCGGATCTTCGGTTACTGGCACGGGCCTGTCCTGAAGCTCGAGCGCCGTCGCACCCAACGCGCCTACGTCGGCCAGGATCGTCGTGGCGATGTGGCGCTTAGCTGATCCGGGCCTCGCTCGCGATCGCCGGACATCCCGGCTGGTGCGTCGCGTAGGCGCTCAGCTGGGCTGAGCCGAACACCAGATACTTCCGGTAGCTGAATGTGTGGACCAGCGTCCAGCCATGGCCGAGCTTTGCGGGCGGCAGCAGCGGTTGGGGCCGTAGCACGACGCACGGCTTCTTAGTGGTGGAGAACCAGCCCGCCGACCCGTAGAGGTCCCAATTCGGGTCACGGTTGCTGACCTTGCCGTGCGCCGAGTACCAGCCGAGCCACTCGAGGCCGGCGTCGATGCGCGCGGCCGGAACGCCTGCGGCTGCGATTCGGGTGCCGGCGTGCCAACGGGCAGCATCGAAGGCGAACGAGTTCGCCGCCAGTGCCGCCGAGACTGCGGCGATGATCAAGGTCGCGAGCGCGGCCGCGATCCCGGCTGAGATCCGACCCCAACGGGTGGACCGGCGCTGACCCGCGTCTCCTGCCCGGGAGAGGAGGATCGCGAGTACGCCGGGGGCGACTGCGAGCCAGTAGCGGTCGTAGATCAGTTGTCCGGCGATCCCGACCAGCAGCGTGGCGACCGCCGTAAGCACCGTGAAGAGCCCGAGCACGGGATCGACGTTGCGCCACCGCTGCACGAGCGAGCCCGACATCGCGGCGGCCCCGACTGTCGCGAGCAGTTCGATCAGGTGCCACACCGCGTTGGGAACGATCGTCTGCTCACCGGGCAGGACCCCGTGGTAGGAGCCAGTCTGGATGAAGTAGTTGCCGACCGTGAAGCCCGCGTGCTCGTGGTACACGACCGCTGCTAGCACCACGGTCAGACCGGCGGCGAGCCACGACCCCGCGCGCCAGCGTTGCGGCCGTACGGTCAGCAGCGCGGCCGGCGACAGCGCTGCCCCGAGCGTGAAGTAGCTCGACGGGCCGTAGTGCCAGAGCAGCTTCGCCATGTGATGCAGCGACAGCGCCACGTGCGGGTGATCGCCGTCCGGCACGGAGCCGCGCCACGCGATCAGTGCGATCACCGCCGCCAGAAATATGCCGGCGCCCACGAGCAGAGTCTTGGTGCGCAGGCGCTCGCGGGCGCTCGGAGTCAGCAGCCCATAGACGACTACGGCTGCCGGCGCCGCCAGCGCCTGCTCGCGTACCGAGACGCCCCAGAGGCCGATCATCAGCGACAGCGCGAACAGCCTGCGCGAATCGCGCTGTAGCGCCGCGCGGCCGACCGCCAGCGCACCGAACATGCCGGCCAGCGCAGGCACGTCGGTCATGAACGATGTCGTCAGGTTTGCCCAGCCGGGCCAGATCGCGACGAGGGCCGTACCGAGCAGCGCCTTGCGCGTGTCCAGTGAGCCACTCATCAGCTCGTAGACGCAGTAGAGGACCATGAGTCCCAGAACTGCGACGGCCGTCTGCTGCGCGGCCACCCAGCGGCCCAGCGGCCCGATCATCACCGACTGCCCGATCAGCGTCGTGCGGTTCCAGCCGAGTAGCGTCCAATGGCCCGTCAGCCAGAGCTCGCGCGTGATGCGGCTGTACGACCACGCGTCGTTGTGCGGGATCGCGAGGTTGCCGGTAACCGCCCCGATCAGCAGCGGCAGCCCGAAGCCGAGCCCAGCGATCGCCAGCAGCCAGGACGACCAGCGGGCGGCCATGCGCTCGGGAAGCGGCGGCAGTGTCCAGCGTCTCAACCTCGCCTCTGTGAGGGTCGCCATCCGCAGGATTAGATCAACCGCCGCGGCGGGCGTTGTTGGGTCCCGGGTACAAGCCGCTCGCCAGCGGGCGAGCGGCCCCATGAGCACGCACTCACGCGTCAGGACGGGAGTTGCCTGTTGCGTCGCGAACCCCTAAACTCTGCGCGTCGGCCAATAGTCGTAGCCGTCCAACGATCGGCGCCGCGCCACATACGCGGCAGCTGTGGGCGGGGTCCGTGAGAGCTCGACAGCCCTGCCCAGGGGTGTCGCTCCCCTGTGCTATCTTTGCTGGTCCGCGCCTGTGTGGCCCCCGATGGCCACGCGAGCGCCCTCTCCGTCTTCCCCATCGGCCCGAGGAGTCGCCGTCTTGGCAACCGCTGAAGCCCCCCGGACGCGCCGGAGTTTTGCGCGTCTGAACCAGGTTCTCGAAGTCCCCAACCTCATCGATATCCAGCGCCGCTCGTTTGAGTGGCTCACCGACCCGCAGACTGGTGGCCTGCGAGAGACGATTGACGACGTCTCGCCGATCGAGGACTACACCGGCAACCTCGCCGTCCAGTTTGGCGAGTTCGCGTTCGACGAGCCGATCGCGAGCATCGAGCAGTGCCGCGAGAAGGACCTCACCTACTCCCGTCCGCTGACCGTCACGGTCGCGTTCATCAACCGGGAGACGGGCGAGATCCGCGAGCAGTCCGTGTTCATGGGCGACTTCCCGTGGATGACGGAGCGCGGCACGTTCATCATCAACGGCACCGAGCGCGTCGTCGTGACGCAGCTCGTGCGTTCGCCCGGCGCCTACGTGATGGAGCCCAAGGACCGCGAGAAGCAGGTCTTCATCGCCAACCTGATGCCGGCTCGTGGGTCGTGGCTCGAGCTCGAGATCGACAAGAAGGGGCGCGTCTACGTCCGCATCGACCGCAAGCGCAAGCTGCCGGTCACCGTCCTGCTGCGCGCGATGGGCTACGCGACCGACGAAGAGATCCTCAAGCTGTTCGGCGACTCGCTCTACATCCGCTTGACGCTCGACGCCGATACCGAGGCGACCCGCACCGAGGAAGGCGCGCTCATCGAGCTGTTCAAGAAGCAGCGCCCGGGCGAGCCGCCGTCGGTTGACGCCGCACGCTCACTGCTCAACCAGCTGTTCTTCGACCCCAAGCGCTACGACCTGACCCGCGTCGGTCGCTACAAGCTGAACTCGCGCCTTGGGCTCGACATCGACCTCGACACGCGCACCCTGACCCATGACGACATCGTCGCCCTGGTCAAGGAGCTCGTCTCGCTGCCGAAGCTGCTCGGCATGTCCGAGAAGCCGGAGAACGAGGTCAAGGACTACGCGGCTGAGGCATCGGACATGCCGCGCGACCCGATCCTCGATCACCTCGACGAGTACGAGCACTTCGGCAACCGCCGTCTGCGCACCGTCGGCGAGCTGATCCAGGAGGCCTTCCGGATCGGCCTGTACCGCATGGAGCGTGTCGTCCGCGAGCGCCTCACCACCGAGGACGCGGATACGATCACCCCGCAGACGATCGTCAACATTCGTCCGGTCGTGGCGGCGCTGAAGGAGTTCTTCGGCTCCAGTCAGCTGTCGCAGTTCATGGACCAGACCAACATGCTGACGGGCCTGACCCACCGCCGCCGCCTCTCGGCGCTCGGCGCCGGCGGTCTCACGCGTGAGCGTGCTCCGATCGAGGTCCGCGACGTGCACCCGACCCATTACGGCCGGATGTGCCCGATCGAGACCCCTGAGGGTCCGAACATCGGTCTGATCGGCTCGCTCTCCTCATACGCGGAGATCTCCGAGCACGGGTTCGTCACGACCCCCTACCGGGTCGTCAAGGGCGGCGTCGTCACCGACGAGGTCATCCACATCGACGCGACCCAGGAGGAGGACCTCAAGATCGGGCAGGCCAACGTCGAGGTCGACGCCAAGGGCAAGCTGCTCGGCGAAGAAATCCTCTGCCGTACGCTGGCCGGTCAGTACGTGACGGTCCCGCCCAAGGAGGTCGATCTGATCGACGTCTCGCCGCAGCAGATCTGGTCTGTGGCGACGGCGATGATCCCGTTCCTCGAGCACGACGACGCGAACCGCGCACTGATGGGTTCGAACATGCAGCGCCAGGCAGTGCCGCTGCTCGTCGCAGACGCGCCGCTGGTCGGTACCGGCATGGAGTACCGCGCCGCGATCGACACCGGGGACGTGGTGCTCGCCAAGAGCTCCGGCGCCGTCTCCTACGTCGACGCCGAGAAGATCGTCGTCGACAAGAAGGACGGCGGTCAGGACGAGTATGAGCTGCACAAGTTCATGCGCTCGAACCAGGCCACGCTGATCCACCAGAAGCCGATCATCGGCGTTGGCACCCAGGTCGTCGAAGGCAGCGTGCTGGCCGACGGCTCGGCCAGCGATCAGGGTGAGATGGCGCTCGGCAAGAACCTCCTGGTCGCCTTCATGTCCTGGGAGGGTTACAACTTCGAGGACGCGATCATCCTCTCCAAGCGCCTCGTGCAGGACGACGAGCTCACCTCGATCCACATCGAGGAGTACGAGATCGACGCGCGCACCACAAAGCTCGGCGACGAGGAGATCACCCGCGACATCCCGAACCGTTCTGAGGAGTCGCTGCGCAACCTCGACGACCGCGGCATCGTCCGCATCGGCGCCGAGGTCCAGTCCGGCGACCTGCTCGTCGGCAAGGTCACGCCCAAGGGCGAGACCGAGCTGACGGCCGAGGAGAAGCTGATCCGCGCGATCTTCAAGGAGAAGGCGCGTGAGGTCCGTGACACCTCGCTCAAGGTTCCGCACGGTGAGGGCGGCGTCGTGATCGACGTCAAGACCTTCAGCCGCGACGACGGCGACGATCTGCCGCCGGGCGTCAACGACCTCGTGCGCGTGTTCGTCGCCAAGAAGCGCAAGATCTCGGAGGGCGACAAGCTCGCCGGGCGCCACGGCAACAAGGGTGTGATCTCGAAGATCGTCGACATCCAGGACATGCCGTTCCTCGAGGACGGCACGCCGGTCGACGTGATCCTCAACCCGCTGGGCGTGCCGAGTCGTATGAACCTCGGCCAGATCCTCGAGACGCATCTCGGCTGGGTCGCCGCCAACGGTTGGTATGACACGGACAGCGACGAGCGCGGCGCCCAGGCGACCCGCACCGTCGCGGCGCGCAACAGCGTCGACGGCGCCAAGCCAAAGGTCTACGTCGCCACCCCGGTGTTCGACGGCGCTTCGGTGGCGGATGTCGACAAGGCGCTGGTCCGCTGGCAGGACGAGCACAAGGGCCGCATCCAGATGGATGTCGACAAGCGGCGCCGCGAGGGCGAGCAGGCCTCCGGCAAGGTGCAGCTGTTCAACGGCCGCACCGGCCAGCCGTTTGCGCAGCACGTGACCGTCGGCTACATGTACATCCTCAAGCTCCACCACCTCGTGGACGACAAGATCCACGCGCGTTCGACCGGTCCGTACAGCCTGGTCACCCAGCAGCCGCTGGGCGGCAAGGCTCAGTTCGGCGGCCAGCGCTTCGGTGAGATGGAGGTGTGGGCGCTCGAGGCGTACGGTGCGGCCTACACGCTGCAGGAGATGCTCACGATCAAGTCCGACGACACGGTCGGGCGCGTCAAGGCGTACGAGGCGATCGTCAAGGGCGAGAACATCGCCGAGCCGTCGATCCCCGAGTCGTTCAAGGTCCTGCTCAAGGAGATGCAGTCGCTGGCGCTCGACGTCAACGTCGTCTCCGAGGAGGGCGAGCGGGCCGAGATGCGCGAGGAGGACGACGATCTCCTGCGTGCCGCCGAGGAGCTGGGCATCGATCTCAGCGGCGTGCGCACGACTGACGGCGCTGCCGCAGACGAGGCGACCGAGCACGAGGGCGAGACGGTGGAGGCCTCGGCCGTCGAGGTCGAGGAGGAGGATCCGAACATGGAGTCGGGCGAGGATCTCGAGGCGGAGGACTTCGCTGCTGTCAAGGATCCGATGCTCGATGCGGACATCCCGCCTGGTGACGCCGAAGGTGTTTTGGAAGAAGACGAGGCGTAAGGAACTCGCATGATCGACATCAATAACTTCGACGCAATCGAAATTGGCCTCGCTTCCTCGAAGCAGATCCGCTCGTGGAGCTCCGGCGAGGTCACAAAGCCTGAGACGATCAACTACCGCACGCTGAAGCCGGAGAAGGATGGCCTCTTCTGCGAGCGCATCTTCGGTCCGACCAAGGACTGGGAGTGCTACTGCGGCAAGTACAAGCGGGTCCGTTACAAGGGCATCGTGTGCGAGCGCTGCGGCGTTGAGGTCACGCGCTCCAAGGTTCGCCGCGAGCGCATGGGCCACATCGACCTGGCGGCGCCGGTCAGCCATATCTGGTTCTTCAAGGGTGTCCCGAGCCGTATCGGCTATCTGCTGGACATGGCGCCCAAGGAGCTGGAGAAGGTTCTGTACTTCGCCGCTTCGATGGTCACCTGGGTCGACGACGAGGCGCGTGCGCGTGACCTCGAGACGCTGGAGGTCGAAGTCAACAAGACGCTCGACAGCTATGCAGCCGAGAAGGAGGAGCGCGTACTCGAGCTCAAGGAGTCGCTCGAGCGTCGTATCGGTTTCCTTGAGTCGGCCAAGACCCCGCGTGACTTCTCCGATGACGACCACCTGTGGGCGGACACGCTCGACGTGAACGTGGCCAAGCTGTCCGAGGAGGAGCGCGAGAAGCTGCTCAAGGACACGCGCAAGAGCCTGCAGGCCGACATCGACGACACCGAGGCCTACATGGAGGACGCCGCCGAGCGGATCCGCCAGGTGTGGGACCTGTTCAAGTCGATGAAGCCCAAGGACGTCGTCAACGACGAGACCCTGTTCCGGGAGTTGAAGGATCGCTTTGGCTCACCGTTCGGGTTCGGCGAGTACTTCCGCGGCGGCATGGGCGCCGAGGCCGTGCGCGACCTGCTCCAGCAGGTCGACCTGCCGGCCGAGTCCGACGAGTTGCAGGACCAGGTCAAGACCGCCAAGGGCCAGAAGCAGGCTCGTGCGGTCAAGCGGCTGAAGGTCGTGACCGCGTTCCTCAACTCGGGGAACAAGCCCGAGATGATGATCCTCGAGGCTGTCCCGGTGATCCCGCCGGAGCTGCGCCCAATGGTCCAGCTCGACGGCGGCCGCTTCGCGACATCGGACCTCAACGACCTCTACCGCCGTGTGATCAACCGCAACAACCGCCTCAAGCGGCTGCTTGACCTCGGCGCGCCGGAGATCATCGTCAACAACGAGAAGCGCATGCTCCAGGAGGCGGTCGACGCGCTGTTCGACAACGGCCGTCGCGGCCGGCCTGTCACGGGCCCGGGCAACCGTCCGCTGAAGTCGCTCTCGGACATGCTCAAGGGCAAGCAGGGCCGGTTCCGTCAGAACCTGCTCGGCAAGCGGGTCGACTACTCGGGCCGCTCGGTGATCGTTTCGGGCCCGTGGCTGAAGCTGCACCAGTGCGGTCTGCCGAAGCTGATGGCGCTCGAGCTGTTCAAGCCGTTCATCATGGCCCGCCTGGTCGAGCGCAAGTCCGCGCAGAACATCAAGGCGGCCAAGAAGATGGTCGACTCTATGATCCCCGAGGTCTGGGACGTGCTCGAGGAGGTCATCCACGAGCATCCCGTGCTGCTCAACCGCGCGCCGACGCTTCACCGTCTGGGCATCCAGGCGTTCGAGCCGGTGCTGGTCGAGGGCAAGGCGATTCAGGTCCATCCGCTCGTCTGCCACGCGTTCAACGCGGACTTCGACGGCGACCAGATGGCAGTCCACCTGCCGCTGTCGGCGGAGGCACAGGCCGAGGCCCGGATCCTGATGCTGTCGGCCAACAACATCCTCAGCCCGGCGCACGGCGCGCCGCTGGCCGTCCCGGCTCAGGACATGGTGCTCGGCGCCTACTACCTGACCTACGGCCCGGATGGCGAGGAGCTGGCGAAGATCGACCCGTCCACGCATGAGCCGCGCCCGCACGTGTTCCGCACCGCCCAGGAGGCGGAGTGGTCATACGAGCACGGCGTGGTCGGTCTGCACGACATCGCTGAGTACCGCTCCCGCGAGAGTGATCGCGGCCACGTGCTCACGACCGTCGGGCGGATCATCTACAACGACAAGATCGAGCGCGCGGTTGAGACCGCGATGGGCGACAACTTCGACGCCAGCAAGTACGAGTTCGTGAACCGCTCGATGAAGAAGAAGGACACGACCAAGCTGGTCGACGACCTCGTGCAGGCATACGGGGCCGCCTCGATCAGCCAGGTGCTCGACGCCTTCAAGGACATCGGTTTCCATTACGCCACCCAGGCGGGTGTGACCGTTTCCAAGAACGACGTGCAGACGCCGCCGAGCAAGGGCGAGATCCTCGCTCGCTACGACGCGCGCCTGGCCGAGATCGACCAGCAGTACTACAACGGCGAGATGGATCAGGAGGAGCGCCACGAGGCTGTCACCAGCCTGTGGAACGAGGCCACCGACGAAGTCGCGAAGGCGATGGTCGAGCACCTCGACGAGCTCAACCCGATCTTCATGATGGCCAACTCCGGTGCCCGTGGCTCCTTCCAGCAGATCCGTCAGCTGGCCGGCATGCGCGGTCTCATGGCCAACCCGAAGGGCGAGATCATCGAGCGCCCGATCAAGGCGAACTTCATGGAAGGCCTTGACGTCCTCGAGTACTTCATCTCGACCCACGGTGCCCGCAAGGGTCTCGCCGACACGGCGCTGCGGACCGCCGACTCGGGTTACCTGACGCGTCGTCTGGTTGACGTCGCTCAGGACGTGATCATCCGTCAGGAGGACTGTGGCACCGGCGAGCACATCGAGTCGCCGATCTTCAAGACCGAGGTCGACCCTGAGACTCGCCGCCTGCGTCCCACCAACGAGCCCAACGACAACCTGATCGGCCGGATCGCGGCTGATCAGATCACGACCAAGCGCGGCCGTGTGATCGTCGAGAAGGGCGTCGAGATCGATCGCGCCGAGCTGGCCGAGCTGGTCGAGGCGTTCACGGGCGAGACCGAGAAGGGCGAGGTTGTTCGCGTCCCGGTTCGCTCCGTGCTCAAGTGCGAGGCGCCGACCGGCGTGTGCCAGGCGTGCTACGGCCGCTCGATGGCGACCGGCAAGATCGCGCAGATCGGTGACGCCGTCGGCATCATCGCGGCGCAGTCGATCGGGGAGCCAGGCACGCAGCTGACGATGCGTACGTTCCACACCGGCGGCGTCGCCGGCGCGGACATCACGCACGGCCTGCCGCGCGTCGTCGAGCTGTTCGAGGCGCGCAAGCCGAAGGGTCTCGCGAAGATCGCGGAAGTCTCCGGCACCGTGTCGATCGAGGACGCCGACAAGACGATCACGGTCGTGATCACGGACTCGGCCGGCGAGGAGCACCGTCACTCGTTCCCGCGGCGCACGCTGCTCTACGTCCGTAACGGTGAGCACATCGAGGTCGGCAAGCCGCTCAACGAGGGCTCGCTGTACCCGCACGAGATCCTCGCCCACGGCGGCAAGGACCAAGTGCAGCGGCGTACGGAGACCGAGCTGTACCTCGTCAGCGAGGTCCAGGAGGTCTACAAGTCGCAGGGCGTGGACATCAACGACAAGCACATCGAGCTGATCGTGCGCCAGATGATGAAGAAGGTCCGTGTCGACCAGAAGGGCGACACGGAGCTCCTGCCCGGCCAGTACGTCGACCGCCATGAGTTCGCGCGGATCAACGGCAAGGTTGGCGACGACGGCGGCGAGCAGGCCCAGGCCGAGGAGATCATCCTCGGCATCACCAAGGCCTCGCTCAACACCGACTCGTTCCTGTCGGCGGCGTCCTTCCAGGAGACCACCAAGGTTCTGACCGACGCGGCCCTCGAGGGCAAGGTCGATCGCCTCAATGGTCTCAAGGAGAACGTCATCATCGGCAAGCTGATCCCGGCTGCCACCGGCCTCAAGCGCTACCGCCGGATCGAGATCGAGCCGAGCGAGCCGCTGCCCCGTGGCATCGACGAGGTCGGACTGCTCGACCACGACGACCTGGCGGCTGAGCTCGGCCTCTCCGACGGTGAGTCACTGGGCGGTTTCGGCGGCCTCCAGGCCGATCTCTCCGACCTCGAAGAGATCGGGAACGTCGATTCCTCGTTCGGCTTCGCCGACGAGTTCGCGGACCTCGGTCTCCCGACGGACGAGACCAAGACCAACGGCCACGGCGAGCTGAGCTAGTTGTACGGGGTGGGTGGCCCGCGGGCCACCCACCCGTCAGCATCAGCGGGCCCCTCGATCAGCTGATCGAGGGGCCCGCTTCGCGTTTAGGGCCGCCGCGCTTACGCACGGTCAGAAGCCGGCGCGTCCCGCCGCCAGGCAGGCTCTCGAGGGCTCGCGTCTCTTCCTACCTGAGCGGGTACGCCGGCGCCTTGACCCGCGTGACACCGCACCGCAGCAGAAGGCCGACGGTGAACGGGACACCATCCACGAGGTAGCGCCTGAACAGCCGACTGGGCTCGAGCCAGAGCCGGTGAACCCACTCAAGGCCGAGCCTCTGCATCCAGGCGGGCGCGCGCGACCTGTCACCCGAGATGAAGCTGAGGCTGATCCCCACCCCGAGGAACCATGTTTCCGGCAGGCATTCCGTCAGCTCGCGGATGAGCAGTTCCTGCTTGGGGAAGCCGAGCCCCACGTAGACAAAGTCGGGTCTAGCCGCCTGCAGCTGCTCACGGATGCGCGAGATCTCGGCGGGATTGGATTCGAATCCGAACGGCGGACTGTGAGCACCCACGACCCGGAGTCCTGGAACCTCGCGTTCGAGGGTCAGCTTCGCCCGACGGGCCACGCCGGCGTCACCTCCAAGCAGGAACAGCGATGCACCTTCGTCGGCGGCAGCGCGGGCGAGACTCCAGACGAGGTTGGACCCTGCGACCCGCTCGGGCAGCGGCGTGCCCTGCAGTGCGCTCGCCCAGACCAACGGCATTCCGTCGGCGACGATCAGGGACGCGGATTCCACTAGCGAGCGGAGCTCCCCGTGCCTGGTGATCAGGTCGAGCTGGTGTGTGTTGGGGGTACTGACCCAGCCGCCGCCGCCGGTCTCCCGGCAGCGCATTATCTCGTTGACTGTCTGGGTCTCGGTGAGCGCTGCGAACGGCAGCGCTCGTAAATTGACAGTGTCGTGCATGCGAGTCGCTCCGGATCGAGGTTTTGCTAGAGACCGTGTCTCCTCAGCACCCGCGCCGCCGTCCCGAGCAAGATGTCGACGTCGGCCCAGATGCTCCAGTTAGAGGCGTATAGGTAGTCGAGACGAACCAGCTCGTTCAGCGACGCGTTAAGCGGGCCGCGCAGCTGCCACGGACCGGTCATGCCCGGGGTCAGGCGTGAGCGATGCCGGTCGTATCCCGTCAGCAGTGCGTCCTCTGATTCGATCAGAGGCCGCGGACCAACGAGGCTCATCTCTCCACGCATCACGTTGAAGAGCTGAGGCAACTCGTCGAGGTATATCCGGCGCAGAACCCGCCCGACTCGCGTGACGCGCGGATCGTCGGCAAGCTTGAACAGGCCGGCCGTCTCGTTGAGTTCGCGCAGCTGCGCCTTGAGCTGGTCCGCTCCGTCGACCATCGACCGAAACTTGTAGATCGTGAACGGCTGCCCATCGCGGCCGATGCGCCGCTGCCTGAACAGAGCCGGACCGCTGCTGTCGAGGCGAACCGCGATCGCGATCACGGCCATCGCCGGAGAGAGGAGCGCGAGCGTGATCCCGCCTACGATCAGGTCGAGCGCTCGCTTGAGTGCCAACGAAGACCGCGACAGCCCGAACCGGGGCACGCCGAGCAGGACGATGCTGTCGAGCTCGTCAACGGTCGTCGCAGCACCGACCACCGTCATCAGCGTCGGCATCAGGCTGACTCGGACCCCCAGCCACTTGGCGCTGCGGATCAGGGCGAGGACGGCTGTCTCGCTCTCCTCGGAGTGCGGCCCGATGATGATCCGCTGAACGCCAAGTTCCTCGACGAGTTCCTGCACGCCCGCGACCGAGCTGTCGACGTGAGCGTTGGCGACGGTGCCCAGCAGATCGACGCCCTCCAGCGCGTGCAGGCGCTTGGCGAGCTCCTCGCAACGGTGCGGCCGGCCGATGATCAGGCAGCGTTCGTTCTCGCTCAGGGCGCGTGCCAGGCGGCGGGCGGCGGCGCGGGTTGGCAGCGTGAGCATGAAGCCGCTGACTACGAGCATCGCGAAGACGCGCAGGCCGCGTCTGTTGGCATCTTCGGTCACCGCGTACCAGAGCAGATAGGACGTGATCGCCGTCAAGGTCGCGGTGCGCAGAACCGGACGCCACTCGGCGACGGTCGACTTACGTAGCGCCATGTCGTCGCGGTCGTAGAGACCCTGGATCTTCGCCATCAGTACGGCGAGCGCCGGACACGCCACGAACACCCAGTGGAACTCGTGCCCCCAGAACTGGGCCACGATCAGCATGGCCGCAAGCGCGCCGATCGCGTCGGCGAGCGCGAGGCACCGCCGGTAGGTCTGCTCGCGTCGCAGCAGGGCTGTAATCGGCGCCAGCTGCTCGAATTCGTCGTCTCTGAGATCCCGGCCGACGAGCCGCTCCACGGCGGTCTGCGTGGCTCCGATCGCGTCCGTCGTCGCTGCGATCAGCGGGGACGGACGGCTGTGATGACTGATCGCGCTCGGGTCGAAGCGCTGCCGCCCTGCTTTGTTACCTGCTGTACCTGTACCTCTGCCAGCACCTTCACCTGTATTAGTGAGTGACACAGAGCAGCCTCTATCCGTCGAGTGGTCGTCAGTGACTTATCTCGGCCAAGATGGTCCAGCGGCCCAGCTGTGAGTGACTCCGGCCCAATCCTTCTGGCCGGTGTGACAACAACCTTACGGCACGTATCCGACTACGACACTGGTCTTAAGTTCAAATCGAACTGTCCACGTGTCCAGACAGATTACCAACTAATCCGATCGAGTAGACCGTATAGCGCAAGCGGTAACTCGACGCGGCGCCGGGTTGTCCCGACCCGCGCATGGCTCTGCTTATTCCTACGGCCTGGAACCGACAAAGTGCGCGAGTGGTGCGGGCCGTCTCGTCAGGTTGACGCAGCTGCGGGTACTCGCAAAAGGCCGGCGGAGTCCGATCAGACGGCCGGCTGCGTGATACTTCTTGTCTCGGGCGTCGCGTGCCCAAGAGGAGCAAGAAGCACCACGAGACGAAGACGAAGACACATGCGACGGCACACATGCGCTACGCCAGCACGTACATAGTCGACTGGCACGAGGACTGGTCGCGTCAGACATTTCCGGTCGACACGCGCGTGCGACTCGGCCGGGCCGCTTGGGCGCTGGTAACGTACGACGGCCCTGCGATCCTCAACGGTGCTGTTCCGGCACGCCGCGCGTACGTCGATCTGTTCGCTGCCGCGGCCCTTCATAGGCGTGGCCGCTTCGTGCTTATCGCCGATCCCACGTGGGAGCCCGGGAGCCGACGCCTGGACAGGTTGCTTGGGGCCCGCCACGAGCAGCCCGGCCGCGACGCTCCTCCGATCACACGCCCGGCGTTGCAGCGGGCCGTCGTGTCGTTGGTCGACGGCCCCTCCGTGCATTACGCCGTCCTCTCGCACTACGAGACCGAATCGCTTGCCGAGGTCTGGGGATTGGATCGAGGCCGAATCCACTTCGTGCCGTTCTGCGCTACCAGGAATGAAGCTGAGGTCGGCGCCGGCGGTGGCGGCGTCTTCGCGGGAGGCAACTCGCTCCGCGACTATCGAGCGCTGGCGGAGGCGGCCGGCTCGATCCATGGCCCTGTCACGATCGCGACCAGCATCGAGGCGCCCGCTGCGACCGCGGCGCGTTTCGCGCACATGTCCGCGGCGGACTATGAGGCCGCCGCGCTCGCAGCGGACGTGGTCGTCGTGCCGCTGATGTCAGGCACCACGAGGAGCGCAGGTCAGCAGACCTACCTGAACGCGATGCTGCGCGGCCAGGCTGTAGTGGTGACCCAAGCGCCGGGAGTCGATGACTACCTGGTTCACGGCCAGACCGGGCTCGTGGTCGGCAACGATCCGAGCGATCTCGCGGGGGCCATCAACGCCCTGCTCGCTGATCGCGCCCTTCGCGCCCGGCTCGGCGCAGCTGCGCGCGCGGCGGTGCTCGCGCAATTCAGGCGGCGCGACTATTACGACCGGCTATTGAATCTGGCTTCACGGCTGTCTGGTAGCGTCACGGACGATTGACTCGAATCCTGGGCAGATGTTCACTGTGAGCGGGGCATCCCTGATCGATGCCTGGCGCGCACGATGGTGGGCGATTGCGCTATGTGCAATTGCCGGTGTCGTCGTAGCAGGTGCCGCCGCGATTATCCGTCAGCCGGCTTTCACGTCTAACGCGGTCATGTCGGCAGGGCCGGTGACTGCCTTGAACTCATCCAATAGTGCAACTGCGGTCGATCTGGCGACCGATTACGCAGCGATCATCACTACGTCGTCGTTCGAGCGCAGAATCGCGCGTTTGATGCACGCCGAAACTGGCTATGTCGCAAGTAACCTGTCATCGACGAGCACCGCTGGCACTCCACTGGTCACCATCACCGGCAAAGGCCCCACCTCAGCGCTCGCGGAGCGGCTCGCGGCCGCTGCTGCGACTACCTTGAAGAACTACTTCTCCTCGCCAGCGAGCGACTCGAATCGGGGATTGCTGCAGCAATATGGCGTCGCCGTCAAGTCCCAGCAAAGGCTCCAGGCGCGGGTGACGCAACTGCAGGCGACGTCCAGCACTTCGGCAAGCGCTCTGCTGAACGCGAATGCGGCCCTCGCTGTAGCGCGCCTCCGGACGCAGGGGCTGGCAGCAGCGTTCAGCGCTTCCACACAGGCGACCGGCCTCGGCACCAACGCTCGACCCACGACCGTGACCGCGGCAACCGTGGCCACCAGTGACCGGAAGAGGAAGACGTCGGAATTCGCCGTTGTCGGCCTGATCGTCGGGATCTGCCTCGGGTTCAGCGTTCTCACGCTCGCGGCCGCGGGCGATCCCAGGGGCCCACACGACCGCAGCAGCGACGATGCGACGCTGGAGAGGGCCTAGGCCGGGTCCGACCGTCGTGTTGGTCGCGGCGGCGCTGTCTGCCGGCCTGCTGATCGTGATCGTCGCAAGGAGCCGCAGCGGAGGCCCGGCGCCGCCGAGCCGCACTGCCCGCCCGGCGCCGCCGAGCAGGCCTCCGGGGAGGACGACGGCAACCTCTCCCCGGGGGCAGGCGTCCGAGGCCGTTAGTTTCAGTGCGCGGAGTCCCTGGGTGGCTCCGATTCCGAGCCGCGCCAGGGCCGCCAGCGACTCGGCCGCGGTCGTGGCGAATCTGGACCAGCAGATTCAGACGCACGACGGTCACGTGGCACTGAACGCGACTCAGTACAGCGCAACGATGTACACCGTCGGAGCCAACCAGCCGAAGGTTGACATCCACTTCGACAACTGCCAGCACCGCGCCCAGTTGCCGGCCGGATTCGCCAAGATGCTCACCGGAGTTCCGGTTCCAGATGGCGCAGTCGGATCGGCCGGTACCGACTCCGAGATCTCGATCCACCAGCCGGCGACCGGCCGGCTCTGGGAGTTCTGGAAGTTCGAGCGCAAGCCCGGGAACCTCTACTCGGCCTGCTGGGGCGGAGAGATCTCCGATACCTCGCGGAATCCGGGAGTGTTTCCGTATCCGTTCGGTGCCACCGCGAGCGGTCTGCCGCTCGCGGCGTTCGTGATTCGGACAGGTGAGCTCCTACACGGCCAGATCGATCACGCCATCGGGATCGAGGTGATCAACGCTCGGCGTGGCGTGACGTCGTGGCCGGCCAACCGGACCGACGGCAACGGCGGTGGCGACGCCCCGAGCGATCCGGTGGAGGGCGAGCGGTTCCGGCTGAACCCCGACGTAAACCTCGCGAAGCTGCATCTGAATCCCCTGGCACTGACGGTCGCACGCGCGATCCAAAAGTACGGGATGATCGTCACCGATCAGTCCGCAGGCGCTGTCGCGATCCAGGCGCAGGACCCGCGCTCGTACGAGTCGCAGCATCAGGGCCGCGACCCATACACAGCGGTCGCCGGGCAGATGCCAACCTACATGTGGCTGGTGGGCATCCCGTGGAACGACCTTCAGGCGATGCCCATGAACTACGGGAGGAACTCGTAATTAAGAGACCGACGCGAGCGTCTTGCCGATCGTCATACGGCTGAGGTAGATGACCTGCGTGACGGTCCAGGTGACGCTGCGGTAGATCCCCATCTTGAGATAGTTGGGGTCGACCTCGGTCGCGCCGCTCGATGCCGTGTAGTCGTTCATCGTCTGGGTCGGGACGTGGTTGACGACGCGTGTGTTGTCCCGGTACGCGGTGGCCCAGCCTGTTGTGGGCCTGTCGGAGAAGTGCAGGCCGATCACGAAGTGGGTCCACTGTCCGGGATCGATGCTGCCGAGATGCTGGTCGGAGTTCTTGCCGCCGAGCACGAACTGGCTGCCGCGGATCTCCATCGCGACCGGCGGGGAGCCGGTGTTGAGGCCCTTCCATTGGACGAAGTCGAACCACTGGGTGGGCGTGCCTTCGGGGAAGTCGGGTGGGATGTAGATGCTGAACGAGTACCACCGTGTCGATCCGACCGGGTCGGGCCAGTCGGCGGCCGGCGTGGCGCGCGTCGCGATGCGGTCGTAGACCTCGACCCGGTTGGCGAGGTAACCGCCGGTGTTGGTGACGTCGCCGTCGGGCTGGCCGTTGATGTAGTACGGCTCGAGCTCGAAACGCGCGACGTTTCCGGTCGGGCGGAAGGGGTTATCGGCAGCGCCGGGGGCGGGGCCGAACCTGAGGCGATTAGGCTCGGGCACGCCATTGTCGCTGGGGTACTGCACATGCCCCCAACCGGTCTTCCCGAGCTTCTTTGCATCTCCGGACGATGGAAAAGACCCGCGGAATAAGACCCGGCGCGAAGGATGGACCTTCGCCGCTGCCTTCACCGGCCTTTTGGCGGCGAGCGCGGGCGCTGCAAATACCGTGCATGCCAAGAGTGCCGCGCCGATGCGGCAGATGGCTCTGCGGCGCACAACGCGCGCAAATATGGAAACGACAGTGGGCATGTGATCTATATCGGCTCCGGCTTGGGCAATGATTAGACGAAGACCGCGCCTGGGCCCGGATCTCGCTCGGTCGCGTCTCGAACCCGAGACGCGACCGGCTGCGTGTAGGCGAACCTGAGCCGACCCATTACCGTAGTCGCGAATGGCCACCCAGCGCTTGACGCCCCGCTACGACCGCGGCTTGATTGCCAGGCTGGAGCGAGGGTTCGCGGTCCTCAGGTGGCGAATGTGGCAGGTCCGCTACCGGGAGCTGCGTGGTCAACCGACTCTCAGGTTGGGGCGTGGCTCGCACATCATCGTGGCTGACGGGGGGAGGATCGAGCTTGGGCGCGACGTGACCGCGCGACCTGACCTCACGATCAGCACCCGCGGCGTGGTGAAACTCGGTGACCGCGTGTTTCTGGGCAGGGGAGCGAACATTGCGTGCTACCAGGAGATCAGCATCGGAGCGGATACGCGCATCGCCGAGCGAGTCAGCATCCACGACTCGGATCACGTCATGGAGCCGCTGTCCGATCTTGCCGGCCGCCGAAATGATGCGCTGGTCCAGCCGGTGCGCATCGGCGAGCGTGTATGGCTTGCGGCCAACGTCGTGGTGCTCCGCGGTGTGACAGTCGGAGATGACGTCGTGGTGGGTGCAAACAGCGTCGTGACCTCGGATCTACCAGCTGGCGTGGTCGCTGCCGGTGCCCCGGCGCAAGTCATTCGGCCGTTGGCACCATAGTCAGCTTGGCCAGCAGTCGCACGCTCCGTCTCGTCGCCACCACGGCTCTCGGCGGCGCGACAAGCAGACGCCGGGCCATCTCGAACAGGCCGTAGGTGCGCCAATCCTCGAAGACCGTGAGGCGATCGGATGTCGGCAGCGGTGAGCCCGGCGGGGTTGACACAACCGCGACTCGCTGGCGTCCGCCTGTGACAAACGCACGCGCCCTCCTGGTCATCTGACGGCGCCAGAACCAGATACCGATCACACCCACGACGCGTTGAGGCCGGGCAAGAAGCGCAGCGCACGAGTTCAGCGCTCGCGCCAGGTCGTGATCGCTGAGTGCGCGACGCAGGTCGTCCCAGGCGCGGACCCCCAACCGCAGTTCGGCGCGGGAGCGCTGGCCGGTCTCGCTCTGAACCCGTTGTGCGACGGTCCGCTGAGCTTGGCTTGGGCCGACGCTGTGGCCGGACTTTCGTCCAGAGTGGGCCCGAATCAGGATCGTCACCTCTGGGAGCGAGCAGCCGGTTCCCCGCGCCAAAACCCGAGTCCAGAGGTCAAAATCCTCGGAATATCTCAGCGTTGTGTCGTAGCCACCTACGGCCTGAACGGCCTCGCGACGTACAAGGGCGCCGCTCGCCACAACGGGATTCTCGGGATACAGAAGGTCTCCCGCGCTTTCAAGGATCCGCCTGCGCCAGAACGGCGGACCGATGACGCGCTCGGGACGGTCTAAGTGATCGAGCAGGAGTGCCGATGCCGTGACCAGGTCGTGCTCGCTCCGTGCGAGCCAGACCGTTTCGAGGTGATGCGGGAGCCACTCATCGTCCGAGTCGAGCAGGGCAAGCCACTCATGTCGTGCCTGCGCGACGCCGGTGTTCCTGGCCGCGGCCGCGCCCTGGTTGCGCTCGTGTCTCAGGACAACGCATCCGAGCGCGGATGCGACCGCGCCACTCTGGTCGGATGAGCAATCGTCGACGACGATGATCTCAGCCGGCGGCGCGGTCTGCGCCAGCGCGCTGCGCACGGCGCGTGGCAGCAACTCGGCGCGATCGTGAACCGGTATGACGACCGAGACCGGGAGCCGCGCCGGCGACGCCGTCACGTCTGGGGCTCCCGGTCGAGTGCCCAGAAGGCCGGCCCGCCGTCACGGGGGCGGTCGGGCTCCAGGTCGCCGTCAAGGCGAAGCAGTCCTCGGAAACGCTCGCTCTGCTCCTCTCGAAGCAGCCGGATCGCCTGCTCGTCGGGGCAGCGCTGCCCGCGCGTCAAAGTGGACCAGACGTAACCGCCCAAAAGGACGAGCCCGGAAAGCAGAGGCGGCTGCTCCCTGATGCACCGGTACGCAGTCCGGATTGCGATCCCCTGTCCGTTGTAGCCCATGTACCGGGCCCCCCGCCCCTCCTCCCACCGAGCCCTCGTCCACCGCTGCTTGGACCCACGAGGCTTGTAATGCAGCACGGTCAGCTCCGTCAGTGGCAGGACACGCCAACCACGACTCCGAGCCGCGTACTCGTCGATCCCGTCCCAGCCCATCGCTTCGTGCAGCCCGCCGATGTCGTCGAAGCAGTCGCGTCGGTATGCCTTGATCGCCCCGTGGACGGTCCGGCGCCCGACCGCGTCCGGCACCCATCGCTTCCCGTCGTTGACGTACACCGTTCCGCCCACGATGCCGGCGCGAGGCTCCCGCTCGAATACATCGAGCACCCATTCGAAGTAATGCGAGGGAAGCTGGATGTCGCCGTCGAGCTTCACGACCACGTCGTCTCGGCTGTCAAGTCGCGACAGGCCGTCCTTGAAGGCGCGCACGATCGGAGCGCCCCGCTCCCGTGTCGACCGGCGCGGGCGGTGGACAGCCGTGATCCACTCGTGCTCTGCTGCCAGGCCGTCGGCGATCGCGCCCGTCTGGTCGTTGGAGCCGTCGTCGACTATCACCCACTCGCGCGGACGAACGGACTGCTCGATGAGCGAGCGAGCGGCGAGCTTCAGGAACGCGCTCTCGTCACGCACTGGGGAGACCACCGCGTAAGTCAACGGCTGCGACGCACGGTCCGCGTTCATTGCACGTAGCCTTCAGAGGACTCGAGTGCCTGCGCCATGCGCTGCGGGTTACCGGGCGTCATCCCCGCCCTGTGAGTCCAACCGTCGCGGGGGTATGTGGGGAGCACGTGGAGGCGCTCGCGGTGGCGTGCGATGTAGTCGGCCGTCGTCATCGTCTCACGCGCTGGCGCTCCCACGGCGACGACCCCCGGCGCGATGTCGCGACTCACGACGCTGCCCGCGCCGACGATCGCGTCGTCGCCGATCGTCACGCCGGGCAGGACGACGGTGCGCGCGCCGATGAACGCGCGCGCACCAATGCGTACTCGTGCGATGCGGGTGTAATCGAGGTGGGTCTTCGTGCTCGCATCGTGGGCGAGGATGAGCACTTCCGGGCCCAGGATCGCGCCATCGCCGATCTCGATCAGGTGACAGTGGGCGGGATCAAGGACGACGCCGCGGGTGATCGTCACGCCGTCCCCGAGCACTAGTCCCCGCGCCACAAGGCCCTCGATCGGCGGGTACCCGCGCGCCTTGGACCAGACGAATCCTCGTAGACGCCGGAACGAACGTGCTCGCTTGAGACGCGTCATTGACCCTCACGATTCTGATCGGCATTGCGAACGGGCACAAGGCCATTGGGCACCGACTGTCCGGGGAAGAGCGCCGCGAGCTTGCACGACTCCGTCGTCACATCGAAAGCCTTGGCGACCGTTTCCCGACCCGCCGCCGCGATGCGCCCGCGTAGAGCCGGGTCTCTGAGAAGTCGCTCGGTCGCCTGAACCAGCTCGTCGATACGGCCCGGTGTCGCGAGCAGGCCGGAGACGCCGTCGTCGATCAGCTCCGGAATGCCCGCTATTCGAGAGGCGACCACGGGCACCCCCAATGCCATCGCCTCCATGGCCGACACGGGCACGCCCTCGGCGAAGCTTGGCAAGACGAACACGGTCGCTCTGCGCAGGTGATCCGGCAGCACGTCCTGTCCGACGGCACCTGAAAGCGTGACCAAGCCGGCCAAGCTGTGCTGCGCGATCCGCTGCTCCAGATCGCTTCGCGCCGGACCCTCGCCGATGATCTCAGCGGAGACCTCGAGGCCACGCTCTCTCAGAGCGCGAATCATCTCGACGACGAGGATCTGGCCTTTGAGCGGTACGAGCCGGCCAACGGTCACGACGCGCAGTTGCTCAGAAGCAGGGCGGCCGTCGGTTTGGGCGTAGGCGTTGAAGTCAAGCCCACAGTGCACTACGTGGAAGCGCTCCCAGACCGTGGGGAGGGTGAGTGCCATCAGCTGGCTGCGGGCGAACTCGCTGATGCAGGCTACGAATCGTGCGCTGGACGCCTTGTCGGCGAGTCGATGCTTGGCAGCGTTCCAGAACTCGGCGGGGCCGTGCATGGTGAAGCTCCAGCTCCACGGCGCATCCGGCTGCTGGGCGGTGCCCAGCGCAACCGCCAAAAGCGCGACGTCTGAGGACACGTTCGCAAAATGGGCATGGATGTGGCGGATCGACCGCCTCGAGCATTCCGCCCACAGCAGTACCGCTTCCGTCAGATAGAACAGTTGCCAGAGCGTGCCGCGGGCTCCCGGTCGCCGCAGTGACCACGCTCGCCTCGAAGCGGAGACGAGCGCGCGAACGCCGCGACGCGAACCGAGCAGGCGGAGCAGTGAGCGGGACAGGACGCCGGCGTTGGTCGGCAGCAGGTGATGCGTGCGTGCCGCCTCGCTGCGATCGATTTGCGATAGAAGACGCTCAGACGGCGTTTCACGAACGGTGAACGTGTGTACATCCACACCGATGCGGCGGAGTGCCTGGACCTCGCGGAGAACGAATGTGTGAGAGAACCACGGATACGCGGAGCAGAGATAGGCCACCGGCTCGGGTCCGCGTGGCTGATCGCCTTGCCGTCGCATACGCGACGAATCGTACGTCGCTGTCGAGCCGGTCCCTATCGCTACGGTACGCGAGTGGGCGCCGCGCTTCCTGGTGAGCGGCTGCGCGTAGCGCAGTTTCCGCCGGTGGACCCTTCTCAGGTTGCGAGCTTCGAGGCGCTGCTCGAGCGAGCCACCACGGTGGCCGGTGCCCGGCCGGTGAGGCAGGGACGCATCACGCCAGGATGGGCGCTACGCCAGGCGGAGGTCGACGTTGTTCACCTGCACTGGCTCGAGTACATCGCGGGGAGTGACGCGGCGCCGATCGTCGGCCTGGCGCGGACGCTCGTGAGAACGGCGCGCCTGCTCAGCTCCCTCTTGATCCTCCGTCTCAGGGGGGTCGGGATCGTGTGGACGGTTCACAACCTGCGTCCACATGAGCCGGTCCGGCCGCTCGTCGAGCGAGCCCTCGCCGAGGGCGTCTATCTCGTGGCGAGCGAGGTGATCGTCCACTCCGCGTACGCCCGGACGCAGGTGGCTGACCAGTTTCGGGTCAAGCGGAGACGACCGCTGAACGTCATTCCCCATGCCAACTACGTCGACGCGTTCGCTTCCGGTGGACCGGGTCCGGAGGAGATTGTGACGCGCTTCGATCTCCCTCCCGGGGGTTACCGGTACCTGGCGTTCGGCCAGGTCCGGCGCTACAAGCGCCTCACGTTGCTGACCGAACAGTTCTCTCGCCAGGATGGAGATGACCTGCGCTTGCTGGTCGTCGGTCGGCCGAATGATCACGACGAGGTGGAGCGACTTCGGGCTGCCGCGCGCCTCGACCCGCGCATCGTCCTATGGCTCGAGCACATCGCGGACGAGTTGGTACCCGGTCTGCATCGTGCGTGCGACGCCGCGGTTATCGCCTACGAGGACGTCTTCTCGAGCGGCGCGTTGCTACTGGCGCTCTCCTACGGTCTACCCGTCGTGGCGCCGAGCACCGGGAGCGCGCGAGAGCTGTTCGACAGCCCCGCAGTGGAGTTCTTCTCCGGTAGAGATCTCGGCCCGGCACTGGCGCGCGTGCGTGGCGGCGCCGGCTCGCAGCAAACCGAGGCCGCTCTGCAGGCCGCCCGTGCGTTCCCGTGGTCGCTGGTGGCTGAGCAGACACTTGCGGTTTACGAGCGTGCCGCAAAGCGTAGTTAGAGGGTGGGACAGCCGCTCAGCCGTCGATATAGTCTTCGGCTCGGCCGCCTACACCTCTGTATGGCTCTGATCTTTGCGTGAATCCCCCGCACGACGCTGGCTGGCCGTCGGTTTGGTAACCGTAATCGGCGCCGCGGTTGGGGTCGTGCTCGCAACCCATCGTCGGCCGGTCTATTCCTCGACCGCGATCGTGTCGTCGGCACGTCTCAACGCGCTCACGGAGGCTCTCCCCGGGTACGTGGAGGCAACGACATCTCTCGCCTCGACTTACTCGCGGATCGCGATGACGGACGTCGTCGAGAACCAGGTGGCGAAGCGCTTGGCGCTGCCGCTCGCAAAGGTGCGAGCCCGGATTGCGGCGACCCCCGTGCCCGATGATCCGGTCCTCAGGATCGTGGCGCTCGGGCCGACTTCCACCGCCGCGCAGCGGCTTGCTCGCGCCACCGCCGTTGCCCTGGTCGACTACATCTCCGGTCTCGTCAGCAGCACGTCCAAGCAGGCCGGACTGTTGTCGCGATACGCGTCGACCACGGTCGACCGCCAACGGCTCAGCGCGCGCGCCGGGGCCCTGCGGGCTGCGGGCGCCAGCGCTTCCGGAGGTGCGCTGGCCGCCGATGAGCTCGAGCTGTCCAAGCTCTCGCTGCGTCAGAAGGCGCTGACGTCGTCATATGTGAACCAGGCGCTCGATGCCACGAGCGGCGCCACTCCCCAGATCTTGACGGCCGCGGGGCCGGCCACCAGCGACCGCGTCTCGAAGATCCAGGACTATGGCGCAATTGGGCTGGGCGCCGGTCTGATCGTCGCGCTTGCGATCGAGCGTGCGGCCTGGGCTCGCGCACGAGCGCGCCGCTCCAGAATCCGTCTCCAGATTGTCTGAGACGGTCGACACGCGCCGCATGGGCATGGACGCACTCCCTCAGCGGGTTGCGATCGCGGCTCCCCTGCTCGCCTTGGCGGCGGCCATGCTCCTGGCGGCCGAAGGCCACACGAAGTACGCCACGTTCCTCGGCTTGTCGGTGGCGGTGCTGCCTGTGGCCACGTATCTGGCGATCACCGTGGAGCCGGCCATCACGGCCAGCCTGGCCACGATTCTGACTGTCTTCGGTGGCAACTGGCATTACATGCATGTGCCGGTACCGCTCGACCGCCTGGCCTGGATCGCGGTGCTCGCGGGCCTGGGGTGGAGGGCCATGCGCGGCGATCACCGCTTCACCAAGCTGCGGTTCAGACGCGTCCACTGTGTGCTTCTGGCCGCAGTCCTCTACGCGGTGTGTTCAGCGGCGCTGTCTGGAACGCTCGCGAACGGGACGAGCATCGTCGCACTGCTCGACACGCTCGGGATCGTTCCGTTCCTGTTGTTCCTGTTGGCGCCTGCGGTCTATCCGACTGATCGCGAGCGCAACTATCTGATCGTCGCTCTAGTCGCCGTCGGCGTGTACCTCGGCCTCACCGCCTGGTTCGAAGGCCTGTCGATCACCAGTCTCGTCTTTCCCCGATACATACTCGACCCGAACATCGGCGAGCACTTCGGTCGCGCTCGCGGGCCGTTTCTGGAGGCTGCCGGTGACGGCCTCGGCCTCTACATCTGCGCCATCGCAGCGGTGGTTGGTCTGCGGACCTGGTCATCGCGCCGTGCGCGTGCTACCGCTGCGGCTGTCGGAATCCTCTGCGTGAGCGGCGCGATCTTCACGCTCACTCGAGAAGTGTGGCTCGGTGTCGGCGCAGCGAGCTTGATCGTCGGCCTGGCGACCCCCGAGCTGCGCCGGTACGTCGTACCGGGTGTGGTGGTGACCGGCATCGTGGTGTTGGCCGTGATTCTCCTTGTTCCGTCGTTCAAGGGGAACGCCTCGACGAGGCTGCAGGACAATCGCTCGCTGTGGGACCGAGTGAACTCAGACAGCGCCGGCCTGCGCATGTTCGAGGCTCGGCCGATCCTGGGTTTTGGCTGGTCGACGTACGCCGAGAGCGTTGAACCGTATTACAGGTTGGCGGACTCCCATCCTTTGACGACGGTCGGGGCGATCCACAACGAGTTCCTCTCCAACTTGGTCGAGCTCGGCCTTGCTGGTACGGCTCTGTGGATTGCCGGGCTCCTCATGGGCGTCTGCGGGCCGCTGCTTCGGCGCGGCCCACCGGGGCCGCGCCGAGTGTGGTGGTCCGCCCTCTTGGGCGTTTTCATCTGCTGGCTCGTCGTGGCGAACTTCACGCCTGAGGATTACGCGTTCGCCAACGCCACCCTGTGGCTGCTCGCAGGAATCACAGCATCTATGGATTCGTCCGGATCACCGTTGTGGCTACGGCCGGTCGTGGCGCCCACAGCCGTGTACCCGTCCGCCGTCTAGGGTGGACTAGCGCGACCGCATGATGCTGACGGCGTCGTTGCGCATCTCGACGAGGCTGCCGCGCTGGAGTACCAGCCCGCACCCGAGGTAGGCGGCGGCGCCAGCCGCGACCTCGGCGACGATCATGGGCGCGGCCGGTCCGTGACCGAGCGTTGCGGACAGACCACGCATCACGCCATACATGACCGCGCTGCAGATCATGATCGCCGGCACGTCCCGATAGCAGCTCAGAGGTATCCCTCCGACCCTCGTCAGGGTGGTCAGCCTGAGCGCCGAGCTCAGTAGCGTCCGCCCGAGGACCGCGAGCGCGATCGCGATCACGCCGTAGGGGGCAAAGAGCCAGACGAGTGCGAGGTGCGCCGCCGTGGTCACGGACACGAGCCCAAGTTCGACACGCGGCTTCCCGAGCGCCCACCAGATGTTGCCGTCGATGTACTGCACCGCACTGAACGCCGCGGTGATGCACGTGATCTGCGCGAGTGTGCCAGTGGTGTGCCAGCGCTGACCGAACAGCAGCGGGATGAGCATCGGAGATATGGCGGCGAGAGCCGTCATCCCGGGGATCGCCACACTTCCGCAGATCCTCACGCTGTGGCGAATCGCCCGGGCAAGACGGGCGCGGTCGTTCTGCACGATCGCGAACGCAGGGAGCGCCACGGCATTCACCGTCGACGCGAACATCGTCAACACCATCTGGGCGATCTGGGCAGCGACGACCCACAGGCCGAGCATCGTGGTTCCCAGCAGTTTCCCGATGAGCAGCTGCGCGATCCGATCCTGACTCTGGTTGACCAGCTGGGTGAGCGTGACCTGATACCCGAAGCCCAACAGCCTTCGCGCTTCGCGTGGCGCGAAGTGCAGACGAGGGCGCCAGCTGATCATCAACCACAGGATCAGGCAGTCCGTCGCGACCGTCCCGAAATCCTGGAAGACCAACGACCAGACACCAAACCCAGCGACCGCAAGCGCGATGGCGCCGACGGTCGCGATCGTCACTCCAACGACCTGCCTGACGGCCTGCGGTCGCATCTGCAGCTCGCGTGACAGCAGTACGGTAGGAACCGCGCACAACCCCATCACAGGAACCGTCACGGCCACCACTCGAAGGATCACGCTGAGCTCGGGCTGCTGAAACCATGACGCGATCAGAGGAGCAATAGCCTCGAGGACGCCACACATGCTCAGGCTGATCCCAAGTCCCAGCCAGAACCCGGTGTTCAGCGTCTCCTCCGAGAGCTCGGGCGCCCGCATCAGCGAGGGCATCACACCCAGGTCGGCCAGCAGCATCACGATGCTGATCACCGACTGCGCGAGCGCCGCGAGGCCGAACTTCGACGGTGCGATCAGCCGTGCGAGTACCAGGAACGCGACGGCAGATCCGACGTTCCCGTAGAGGTTCTGCACTGCGAGCCACAGGCCGGCCACGAGTGCCTTGCGCCGCAGCGGGCCCTCACGCGCTGTCTCCGGCTGCGGGGACTCCTGGACATCCTCGCCTGTGGTTGGGTCCGCGTGCACGCTCTCCCGACGGGTAGATTCGCTGCGTTGGCAATGCAGCGCCAGAGGCTAGGAGTGCTATGAACAGCTCCGTGTCTACGTCCTACGGCGAGACGGTACAACACGACCCTGTGCGCGAGGTCCTGAACCAGGCCCCGCCGCTGCAGGCCACAAACCTGTTCGAGGTCGATTTGGCGCTGCAGGAGGCACTGGTGCGCGAGGGCGGCGGCTGGGGGATCGAGCGCGTGCGCGAGGCTGGTGCTGTTGCCGGCAGCGTCGAGGGGCGCGAGCACGCGCGGCGCGCCGAGCGCAATGTGCCGGTCCTGCAGACACACGATCGCTTCGGCAACCGCATCGATGCGGTCGAGCTCGATCCGAGCTGGCACTGGCTGCTGCGCGGCGCGATCGAGCGTGGCATCTCAGGGCTGCCCTGGCGCGAGCAGCGCCAGGGTGCGCACGTCGTCCGTGCCGCCCTGTTCGCGATCTGGGGCAACCTCGATGACGGCGTCATGTGCCCGGTCTCAATGACCTATGCGGCCGTGCCCGCACTGCGCGACGGTGCGCCCGAGCTGGCCGCCGAATGGGAGCCGCGGCTGACTGCTTTCGACTACGGCTCCGGTGCGCTGGCCGGCATGGCGATGACGGAGCGCCAGGGCGGGTCGGACGTGCGCGCGAACATCACCCGCGCCGAGGAGGTCGGCGACGGTTGGTACGAGCTTCACGGCCACAAGTGGTTCTGCTCGTATCCGCCGTGCGACATCTTCCTCGTGCTGGCGCAGGCGCCGGCCGGGCTCTCGTGCTTCGTGGTCGAACGTGGGGCGGGCATGGAGTTCCAGCGACTCAAGGACAAGCTCGGCACACGCTCGCTGCCGAGTGCGGAGGTCGAGTTTCACGGGGCGCGGGCACGGCTGCTCGGTGAAGACGGACGCGGCGTCCAGACGATCATCCGCATGGTCAACCACACGCGGCTTGACTGCATGCTCGGCTCGGTCACGAGCCACCGCCGCGGGACGCTCGAGGCGATCCATCACGCCCGCCACCGCAGCGCGTTCGGCGCGAAGCTGGTCGACCAGCCGGCGATGCAGAACGTGCTCGCTGAGTTGGCAGTCGAGTCTGAGGCGGCGACCACGGCCGCGTTCCGGATCGCACGTGCATACGACGATGGCGACACCGCCCGCGAATTCCGCCGCTTCGCCACCGCCGTCATGAAGTACTGGATCTGCAAGCGCGCCCCGGTGCACGCGGCAGAGGCGCTCGAGTGCCTCGGCGGCAACGGCTTCGTCGAGGAATCGGGCCTTCCGGCGCTCTACCGTGGCGCCCCGATCAACTCGATCTGGGAGGGCTCCGGCAACGTCGCCGCGCTCGACGTGCTGCGCGCGCTTGTCCGTGAGCCCGAGGGTTACGAGGCCTTCCTGGCGGAGTGCGCGCTCGCCCGCGGCGCGGACCGCAGGTTGGACGCGCACCTCGACGGGATCGTCGACTCCACCCCCACCGAATACGACGCGCGCCGTGTCGCCGAGAACCTCGCGCTGGCACTCCAGGGCTCGCTGCTCGTTCGTCACGCGCCGGCGGCCGTCGCCGACGCGTTCTGCGCCGCCCGTCTGGGTGGCGAGGGCGGTCGCGCTTACGGGACGCTGCCGTCGGGTATCGACGTAGCGGCGATCGTCAACCGCGCATTGCCGGCAACCTGATTCCTACCCGCTGCTTACCCTCCACTTAGGCGACAACGCCACCCTCGAAGAAGGATGAGGCCTCGGCACGAGGAAATGTGTCGACAAGCCTCAAGGGCAAGGCTCTGGATGCCGAAACCCTCGTAACACCCGGGACCGTGGCTGGGACCGACCGGGACAACTTCAACCGCCGCTCCCGTTCTAATGACATTGATCCTGGGCATTGCCCTCGCGCTCGGATGCGCTCTTACGACGAACCTCGGCTTTATCTACAAGCACCGGGGTGTGTGCGCCGCGCCGGCGGTTGACTTCCGCCGCCCCATCTGGTCGGCCCGCAAACTGTTCTCGTCGCGCCTATTTGCGATCGGCATGCTGATCGCCTTGGGCTCGTGGATCTTCCATATCGGCGCAATGGCGATGATCCCGCTTTCAGTGGTTCAGATCGTGCTCGCCGGCGGCATCGTGATGCTCGCGATCATGGCCGAGCGCGTCTATGGCGCCTGCGTCGGCTCCCGTCAGTGGGCGGGACTCGGGATGACGGCTCTCGGCCTCGTCCTGCTCGGGATCTCGCTGCCGGCCGTCCATGGCGCGCACTCCCGCTTCTCGGTCCCCGGCATGATCGCCTTCGAGGCGGTGCTGATCGGGATCGGCACGCTGCTGATCGTCGGGCCGCGCATCGGCGCCCCGCAGCATCACCACGGCGTGATGCTCGGCGCCGCTTCCGGGATCCTGTTCGGCGTCTCCGACATTGCGATCAAAGCTCTCACCGGCATGATCGGCGCACACGGGATCATGGGCCTCGCCTCACCGTGGCTGCTCGTCACCATCGCCGCCTCGATCGTCGCCTTCTTCGCTTCCGCCAAGGGACTCCAGGAGGGCCAGCCGGTACCGGTGATCGCGGTGACCAGCACCGCCGCCAACGTTTCCGGGATCGTCGGCGGGCTGGTCGTGTTCGGCGACCCGTTCCCGACCAGTCCGCTCGGCATCGCCTTCCAGGCGTCGGCCTTCGCGCTTGTGCTCGTCGCGGCCTGGTTCACGCCAGCGCCAGCTCGCGCTCTCGCGGCGGCCGTCTGATCCGCGTTTCCGCTCCTGGCTCTGGCTCGCCTAAGGGCTGCTCAACAAGCCCCTACGAGGCGCGTTAGGAGTGTTGGTGCTGCGCAGCGATGTCGGTGCGACGGAGCAGGTAGCTCGGTGGCCTCCCACTGCGGCGGCCAAAGAGTGCTGCGGACAGGCCCAGCAGATGTCCAGTAGCCATCAGTAGGGCGGCTTCGAAGCGCTTCGGTCTCAACTGGTGTTTGTGCCGAGGCAGCCGCCGCCAGGCAATACGTATCTGTGCGAAGGCAAAGCGCGAAGCTGTCGCGCGACCCCTACAGCGCAATGCCCAGTCGTACCCATTGCGGGACATCAAGAAGCCGTAGGCGCCAGGCCTGCGGCTATATCCAGGAGAGCTGGTGATTTCGATGTCGGAAACGAGAATCGTGCGCCAACCAGCTTTACGGGCTCGGTCGCTGTATTCGATCTCTTCGAAGTACATGAAGTACCCAGGCCACAAGCCGCCGAGTTGCTTCCAAGCTGTCCGGCGCACCAGCATCGCGCAGCCGTCGACCATCTCCACGTCGATGGTCGGGCTCTCAGGCTCCGCGGTGTTGATGGTCCCGAGTCCGTTTTGATCGAACGATGTGCCGTAGGCCCGGATGCCGTCGGTGCGCGCAACGCATACACCGGCTATGCCGGCGTCGGTGGGAAGCTGGGCGATCCGTTCGCGCACCGCGTGGACGGCGTCGGGCGCAGCAATGACATCGTGTGTAAGCAGCCATACCCAGTCGGTTGCGAGGGCTTCGACGCCGGCGTTCATCGCAGCCGCGTAACCGACGTTGTCGGGCATGCGAATCGCTCGCACTTCTCTCGGGAGTGTCGGCATCCACGTGTCCGTCGGGTCATACGGGTTGTGAGCAAGAACGACGTTGCCTGGTCCGAGCTCTGCAGCCATTACGGCGAGGAGCTCGTCGAAACACTGCTCGTGGCCGAAGCTCAGAATCACGGCCCCCATGCTGCTCATAAGCGAACAGCCTGTTTCACGCCGAGTCGCCCTCGGAGTCCGCGGAGCGTGCTCGGCCGAATGCCGACTCGTCGAGGTCTTCACGTCTGAGTGTCCGCAGCACCCGAGCGGGGGCGCCAGCGACGATCGTGTGGTCCGGCACGTCGCGCGTGACGACACTGCCAGCACCTACGACTGCGCCGGCGCCGATCGTGACGCCCTTCAGAACGCAGACGCCTTGGCCCAGCCAGACGCGTTCCCCGATGGTCACCGGGGCAACCACCAATGGCCGGCTGAGAATGCGACCCGGAGGGCCGATGAGTCCGTGATCGTGATCGCTTATGTAGACGAAGCTCGCGAACAGGCAGCCCGGGCCAACGGTGAGTGTCGAAGCTGCACCCAGGTGCACGAAGTCCTCGAACTGAGAGCCATCGCCGATCTGGATCCCGCCCGACGGCGCACTGTCCGGAACAGCCGGCACGACCTCCAAGCGTGCACCAACACCGATCCTCACGTGGTTGCCCATGTGGATGCGCTGTGGATTCGTGAGGCGGCGCGGTTTCGCGAGATGGGAACCGTGCCCGAAGGACCCGAGGCGGCTTCGCCAATATCCCTTCTCCAACTGGCTGGCGACGCGGAGCCCCAAAAACGTCGACAGATCTGGCATACGCCGATCATCGTAAGGCCTCTCAGATCGACCCTGCCACCTCTACCAATTCAGAGCGGGCGCGGGTAGCGTTTGGCGCGGTATGACGGCTACGCTGCTCATCACCGCGACGGTCACGCCGAACCCGGATGTGCCACTGCTCAGGGTGCGCGACCCTGATCTGCGGCGGGCCGAGTACCTCGACGCTCTGCGGTTCTACCTCAGCTTGCCGCCAAGCGTTCTGGACCGGCTCGTCTTCGCCGAGAACTCCCAGGCCGACCTCGACGTGTTCCGGCATCTGGCTGCCGAGTGCGGAGCCGCAGATCGATTCGAAGCGATAGCCGTCGCGGCTGCACCGTCTGATCTCGGACGGGGGGTGGGTGAGGCACGAATCATCGACGAGGCGATGCGACGTTCGGAGTCTCTCAGGGCGCAGGACGGCACGGTGTGGAAGGTCACCGGCAGATACACGGTCCGCAACATCGCCAAGCTGATCCTCACGGCTCCCGAGGCAAGCCTCTACGTCAATCTCAGGCGCCGGCCTCAGCGCTGGTGTGACACTTATGCCTACGCGTTCACCCGAGCCGGATACGTACGATATCTGTCCGATGCTGAGCAACTCCTGATCGGTAAGTCCCAGCGCGGCGCGATACCCGGGGAGATCGTCATGGCGGGTCGCGTCGAGGAACTCCTGAGTGCCGGTGAGCCGATCGTCCCCCGCTTCAAGCACGAGCCGCGGGTGGATGGCGTACGAGCCCACGATCTGAGGTCGTATGCGGGGGCCGCGCAGCGGTCGAAATATCTCGCGCGCGTCGTCGCGCGACGCCTCGCGCCGGGGCTGTGGATGTAACGCATCCAACAACCCGCGCTCTGACAAGTTGGACAACGCCTGTCGCGCCGGTTCTTACATTTGGAGCTACATCGTTCACCGTGTTGTAGCTACCGTTGTACAAACCGGCATGGGTTGTAAGAACCCGCACGAAGTCCAACAGGAGAGAGAATGTCAACTGCAACGGGTCCGACGAGTGCGCCGATCAGCAACCCGGCCGCCAGTGCGTCACCGCTTCAGGAGCAGGCGCGCCGGCATCTGTGGATGCACTTCACCCGAATGGGTGAGTACAGCGACGAGCACGAGATCCCGATCATCGTGCGTGGCGAGGGGTGCTACGTCTACGACGAGCACGGCAAGCGATACCTCGACGGACTCGCCTCGCTGTTCTGCTCCAACATCGGCCACGGTCGCGCCGATGTGGCGCAGGCCGGTGCCGATCAGGCTAAGGAGCTGGGCTACTTCTCGAGCTGGTCGTACGCGCACCCGCGCACGATCGAGCTGGCAAGCCGCATTGCGGAGCTCGCGCCCGGCGACCTCAACCGCGTGTTCTTCACCAACAGCGGCAGCGAGGCGGTCGAGACGGCGCTGAAGCTCGCGCGCCAGTACCACAAGCTCACCGGACACCCGAACAAGTACAAGCTGATCGCGCGCGAGATCGCCTACCACGGCACGACGCTCGGGGCGCTTTCCGCCACCGGCCTGCCGGACTACCGGATCCCGTTCGAGCCGCTGACTCCCGGCGCCAGCCACGTGCCGAACACGAATCTCTACCGGCTGCCTGCGGGGCACGACCCGAGCGAGCTCGCAGAAGCCGTCGCGCATCGGATCGAGTTCGAGGGTCCGGACACGGTCGCGGCCGTGATCATGGAGCCGGTTCAGAACGCGGGCGGCTGCCTACTGCCGCCCGACGGCTACTTCAGGCGCATCCGCGAGATCTGCGACGAGTACAACGTGCTACTGATCTCCGACGAGGTGATCTGCGCCTGGGGCCGCCTCGGCGAATGGTTCGGGTCGCACCGGATCGGCTACCAGCCGGACATCATCACAACCGCCAAGGGCCTGACCAGCGCCTACGCGCCGATGGGCGCCGTGATCGCATCCGACCGCGTCGCCGAGCCGTTCATGCAGGGCGCCAACAGCTTCCTGCACGGCGCCACCTGGGGGGGGCATCCGGTCGCGTCGGCAATCGCGCTGGCCAACCTCGACGTCTTCGAGAACGAGGACATCCTCGGCCACGTTCGCGCCAACGAGGGCAAGTTCCTGGCCATGCTCGAGTCGCTGCACGATCTCCCGATCGTCGGCGATGTGCGTGGTCTCGGGTACTTCTACGCGATCGAGCTCGTCAAGGACAAGGGGACCAAGGCGTCCTTCACAGATGAGGAGTCGGAGACGCTTCTGCGCGGGTACCTCTCGGGCGAGATGTTCCGCCGCGGCCTGATCTGCCGCTCCGACGATCGTGGCGACCCGGTGGTCCAGCTCGCGCCGCCGCTGATTGCAGGTCCCGAGCAGTTCGCCGAGATCGAGGCTGTCCTGCGGCCGGTGTTGGAAGAGGCCGGCCGGCGCATGCACCTCAACTCCTGACTGGGTCCGGGTGGGTCGCGCGTGCTGACAGTTCGAGAGCTGATCGGGGAGCTGGACGTCCGCCTGCTCGCAGGCGAGAGCGGTCTGGATCTGCCGATCCGCTGGGTCCACATGTCGGAGCTGGCCGACCCGACACCTTGGCTGTCCGGTGGTGAGGTTCTGCTCACCACCGGCATGCAGCTCGACAGCCCTCAGCGTCAGCGGGAGTTCGTCGACCTGCTTTCTCACCATCAGATTGCCGGTCTCGGCTTCGGTATCGGCTTCGGGCACGAGCAGGTGCCGGAAGCAGTCGTCGAGGCCGCGCGAGAACGCGAGTTCCCGGTCTTCGAGGTCCCATACCAGCTGCCGTTCATCGCGATCACGGAGATGGCGTTCAGCAAGCTTGTCAACGAGCAGTACGCGGTTCTGCGCCGCGCGCTGTCGGCCCAGGAGCGGCTCGAGCGCGTCGTTCTGTCCGAGCGCGGGCTGGAGGCGCTGGCCGGTACGCTCGCGACGCTCGTCGGCGCCAGCGTGCACGTCTTTGATGGGCGCGGCGAGTTGCTCGCGCAGCACGCCTTCCGCCGCCGGCTCGGGTCCGATGAGCTCAAGCTCCTGGGTGACGGTGTGCGTGACCACGTCGACCGGCGTGACCACGTTCAGTTCATGCCGGCGCTCGAGGATCCCAGCCGCGCGCTGGCGATCCCGGTCGCCGCCGAGGCCGGGGTGAACAACGTCGTGCCGACTCCGGAGGCGTGGCTCGTCGCCGTCAAGGACGATGCACCGCTGTCTGACTTCGACCGCTTGGCGTTGCGCCAGGCGGTCACGATCGTCGCGCTCGAGCTGCTGCGCGAGCGCGTCGCTGGCGACACCGAACGGCGGCTCGCGGGCGACGTGCTCGCCGGCCTGCTGGCCGGTGAGTTGAGTGGCACCGACCTGCAACGCCGGCTCCAGCCGTTTGGCCTGGCGGGCACCGTCAGCGCGCTCGCGTTGCCGAAACCGCGCGAAGGCGCGTCGAACGGGCGCGGCACGACAGTCGCCGTGGCCGAGGCGGCGCTGGCCGGTGCGCTGCGCGCGGAGGCGACTCCGGCGCTCGTGGCGACCAACGGCCAGGTCGTGGCATTGATCCCGGGGATGGAGGAGGAGGCGCTGTTCGCTCTGGCCGAGCGCGTGGCGGACCGCATGACCAGCGAGCTTCCGGGCGAGGATGTGCGCGTCGGCGTCGGCCGTGCGGTCGCCGGTGGCGAGGCGCGTCGTAGCTATCACGAGGCGCGCTGCACGCTCGAGGCGCTTGCGATCGGGCTCGGCCGCGACGCGAAGATCGCGACCTACCGCGATCTCGGCTCCTTTCAGCTGCTGCTCTCACTCCAGGACGACGAGGCGCTGAAGCTGTTCTGCGACTCGATCCTCGGGCCGATCGAGCAGAGCGAGGGACATTACGGAGGCGAGCTGATGCGCTCGCTGGAGGCCTTCATCGAGGAGAACGGCCAGTGGGAGCGGGCGGCCAAGCGGCTGTTCTGCCACCGGCATACGTTGCGCTACCGGATCAGGCGCGTGGAGGAGTTGACCGGAAGGGACCTGGCCTCCGCCAGGGACAGGATCGAATTTTGGCTAGCACTACGCGGAAGGGAACTAATCGCATGAAAATTGGAGTGCCGACCGAGATCAAGGTCGACGAGTACCGGGTGGCGCTGACGCCGGCAGGCGTCCGCGAGCTCGTGGACGCGGGCAACGAAGTCTTCGTCCAGCAGGGAGCAGGGCTCGGGTCGGCGATCTCCGACGACGACTACGTCAAGCAGGGGGCGACCATCCTGCCCGACCCCGCGGCCGTCTTCGGCGAGGCCGAGATGATCGTCAAGGTCAAGGAACCGCAGCCGGTCGAGGTCGCGATGCTCGAATCCCGTCACCTGCTGTTCACCTACCTGCACCTGGCCGCCGACGTCGAGCTCACGCACGCGCTCGCCAAGACCGGCGCCACCGGCATCGCGTACGAGACGGTCGAGGACCGCAACGGTCGCCTACCCCTGCTCGCACCGATGTCCGAGGTCGCGGGCAAGATCGCGACCCAGGCCGGTGCCTTCATGCTGGAGAAGCCGCTCGGCGGCCGCGGCATCCTGCTCGGCGGCGTGCCCGGCGTGGCTGCCGCCAACGTGCTCGTCATCGGCGGCGGCGTCGTCGGCTATCACGCGGCTCAGATCGCGATCGGCATGGGCGCCACCGTGACCGTGTTCGACCGCTCGATCGACCGCCTGCGCGAGCTCGATGTCGCCTTCGGCGGCAGGGCCGACACCCTGTACGCCACCACGCTCTCGATCGAGGAGATGCTGCCGCAGGCGGACATGGTCGTCGGCGCAGTGCTGGTCGTCGGCGCCAAGGCACCGCACGTCGTGACGCGCAAGCAGCTCGGGATCATGAAGCAGCATGCGGTGCTGGTCGACGTCTCGATCGACCAGGGCGGCTGCTTCGAGACCTCGAGGGCGACCACGCATACGAACCCCACCTATGAGGTCGACGGGATCACGCACTACTGCGTCGCCAACATGCCTGGCGCGGTACCGATCACCTCGACCTACGCGCTCACCAACGCGACGATGCCCTACATGATCGACCTCGCCACCCACGGCGCCCGAGCGTTCGTGGCCGAGAGCCCGGGTCACCGCCTCGGCCTGAATGTCGCCGCGGGCCAGATCACGTACGAGGCCGTCGCCGATGTCGCCGGCGTCCCGTACGTCACGCCCGAGGAAGCGCTCGGCCTGCCGGTCGCAGCCTGATTCATTCGATCAGTTGCAGAGAGCAGGGGGCGGCCCGCTGGCCGCCCCCTTTTCGTTCGTCTGCTGAACCCGGATGGGCGGTTCCGAGCTGTGTTTGTCAGCGGCGCGGTGGCAGCCGTCACCGGTCCAATCGCATTCGAGCCGGCGCTTACGGTCCCGAAGCTGTTCGTCGCCGTCACCAGGACCTTGACCTGGTGACCGACGTCGCCACTCGTCAGCGTCAGCTTCGATCCGGTCTGGCCGGAGATCGGGTCGCCCGGAGGGGCGAGCCAGCGGGCCGCCCCTCCGCAGTTTGGGGCGATCAGTTGAGCGTGATCCGCTTGCTCGCCTTCGTCTGGTTGCCGGAGACCGAAGTGAAGGTCGCGCCTGCCGTCAGCTTGAGTTGGTTGGCGTGGCTGAGCAGCTTGCGACCGGCGGCGGTCAGCTTGATCGCGAATCGCCTCGGTCCGACCTTGTTCGCGGTGTTGGTCGCCTGCGCGACGGTCACGCGCTTGCGGCGGACGGTCTCCGTCCACGTCAACGCGAGCGTGCCAATCGCGGGGGCATCGAAACCCTCCGTGTAGCCGCGGTTCGCGCGGACGCTTTCGATCGTGGCCCCCGTCGGAGTGAGCGTTTGCGCGACGAGGGCCTTGATCTGCGCTCCGCCGACGACCGTGACGGTGACCGACTTGGCCTGGTACCTGACCAGCGCCGCGGACGTGGACGGCGTGTTGGGCCAGCTGCAGTCCCCAATCGGGACGACCTGATCGTTGGCGATTCCCGCGAACGTTCCGTCGATCGCCCCGTAGGCGGAGATCACCGTGTAGGTCTGGCCGCCCTTCAGTGACGCGCACTGATCTGAGCCTTGTGCAAAGCCCTCCGAGAGTCCGAGCGCGGCGCTGTTCAAATTCACATCGCCGGTCGCGGTCAGCCGCGAATAGTTGGTGCTCGGCTGCGGCTTCTTGCCCGGGGCGGCTGCGCTGTCGAGCGAGAAATCGATGTTGGTGTCGGCACGGAGCGTGAGGCCGCCGCTGACGGTCACCGTGGCGTCGGGCGGCGTTCCGTCGCCTACCTGGATCGTCGAATTCGACCCGCGTGCGACCGTGATCGGGCCTGACAGCGTGCCGGGACGACTGAAAGTGATCGAGCCGTCGCGCTCGATCGTCACACCGGGGCTACCGACGATCGGAGGAGGCGGCGGAGCTGCGGCTGTCAGCGATCCCGGGCTCGGTTGCGCGACCACCAGCGTGCCACCGCCTTCGACGGTGAGCGGGCCCGTGTTCAGCGCGGCCGTCGCCAGCACCGCACCGCTCGAGGCACTGAGGGTGAGTGGATAGGTGCCGGTGACCGAGTCAACTGTCAGCTGTGAGGGCGTGCGCGGCACGCCGGCCAGCGTCCAGGTCTGCGGGGCCGCGAGCGCCAGCGGGACCTCGAGGTTCGTGACCAGAGGGGCGTTCGTCTCAGCGGTCGTGCCATCGAACTCGATGCCGCTGGAGAGACTCAGCGAGTCAGATGTGGTGGCCGGCACGATCAGGTAGTTCTCACCCGGGTCGATCGCGAGCGTGCCGATCTCCAGGCCTGGGATGTCGTCCACGCTGAACGCGCAGTCGAAGTTGAGACACGTGGCGCCGCCGTCCGGGAAGGCGAGCTCGCTCAGCGTCCCGCTCGGAGCGGCACCCGTGCTCCAGTTCCCCGGCGAGTCCCAGTTGGGATCAGAGCCGGTGCCGATCCAGCTTTGGCTTGTGGCGGGCTGCGCCTTGGCGGCCGGCGCCTGGGCAAGGTTGAGGGCGGCGGCGAACGTGAGCGTCGGGATGGCTACGGCGGTGGCCAGGCGGCGGATCGGCATGCTCTCCATCTCTGAAACGTGTAACTCAACGCGACCCCGGAAGTATCGGTCGCGAGATCCGAGCGGTTCGCCGGCGGGTCAGCGTCGTGCCGTTCGCGAGTTTCGTACGCGAGAAGGGTCCACGACGGGCACGTGCCGCGGCGCGGCCCCTGCTACATTTCCACGCCGAATGCCGACAACCAGCCAGCTAGTTAACAAGGGCCGCAAAAAGCCCGCCAAGAAACTTGCCACACCGGGCCTAAAGTCCGGGAAGGGCCGTAAGAAGAAGGTCGCCGCGCCTCAGCGTCGCGGCGTTTGCACCCGCGTCTACACGACGACGCCGAAGAAGCCGAACTCAGCGCTCCGTAAGGTCGCCCGTGTGCGGCTCACCAACGGCATGGAAGTCGGTGCCTACATCCCCGGTGAGGGCCACAACCTGCAGGAGCACTCGGTTGTGCTCGTGCGTGGTGGTCGCGTCAAGGACCTCCCGGGCTTCCGCTACAAGGTGATCCGCGGAACGCTCGACGCCGCTGGCGTATCGGACCGCAAGAAGGCCCGCTCGCAGTACGGCGTGAAGGCCAAGTAAGGAGTCTCTTAGGTGCCTCGCCGCGCAGCAGCACAGATCCGGACGGTCGAGCCGGACGCCGTCTATCGCAACCGCCTCGTCCAGCAGGTCATCAACAAGGTGATGCTGGACGGCAAGAAGTCCACCGCTGAACAGATCGTCTATGACGCGCTCGCGATCCTCGAAGAGCGGACCGGCAAGCCGGCGCTCGAGGTGCTCGAGGGGGGCGTCAAGGCCCTGACTCCGGTGCTGGAGGTTCGCTCCCGCAGGGTCGGCGGCGCGACCTATCAGGTGCCAGTCGAGGTGCCGCCGCGGCGTGCCCGTACGCTGGCCGTCCGCTGGCTGGTCGGCTTTTCGCGCCAGCGCCGCGAGCGCACGATGGCGCAGCGCTTGGCCAACGAGCTGCTCGACGCGCAGCAGCAGCAGGGCAACGCGTTCAAGCGCAAGGACGACATCTACCGCATGGCGCAGGCCAACAAGGCCTTCGCGCACTACCGCTGGTAGACACACGTCTCCCAGCGGGCCGCTGGTAGATCGCATCGAAGCCGTTCCTGAGGGGCGTCCGGTTGGGCGCCCTTCGTCGTTGAGGCGGCCGGTCCGAATCGGCCGTGTACGAACCAAAAAAGCCCTGCAAAATGCCGCTTTTCAATTCCGAAGAGGCGCCATCTGCAGGTTGCCTGTAGAATCCAGACACGCGAGGGTTGTTCCACTGCAGCCCCCGGTCCCGTGCGGTGGGCGACCCTCGCGTTTTCTCTTCGGGCACTGCGCGAAGAGGGGTCCGAGGCGATGATTCGCGCCGATCCGAGTAGCCGGAGCTCTGCTATATTCCTCGGCTGCCTAGGGTGAGGCCTGCGCTACACGCGCGCCACGGCCCGGGCCACCCAACCTGCCTTATGGAGACGCTGCAGAACTGAACCGAAACGCCCCTGGCGACATCCGCGTCGTATCAGGGCCCCATGCGGCCCTTTTTCACGCCCGCAACCGCCCGGTGACTAGCAAATTTCAGCTCTGAAGCCCGAAGACGAACGAAGAAGAGATGCCCCGCAAGTTCCGCCTCGAAAACACCCGCAACATCGGGATCATGGCTCACATCGACGCCGGTAAGACGACGACGACTGAGCGGATCCTGTTCTACACCGGGCGTACGTACAAGATCGGTGAGGTCCATGAAGGCGCTGCCGTCATGGACTGGATGGAGCAGGAGCAGGAGCGTGGCATCACCATCACCTCCGCGGCCACCACCTGCGAGTGGAACGGCAACCGCATCAACATCATCGACACGCCAGGCCACGTCGACTTCACGGTCGAGGTGGAGCGCTCGCTGCGTGTGCTCGACGGCGCGATCGCCTTGTTCGACTCGGTTGCCGGTGTCGAGCCGCAGTCAGAGACGGTGTGGCGCCAGGCCGACAAGTACAACGTCCCGCGCATCGCCTACATCAACAAGATGGATCGCATCGGCGCTGACTTCGATCGTGGCATCCAGACGATGATCGATCGCCTCGGCGCGCACCCGGTGCCAATCCAGCTGCCGATCGGTGGCGAGTCTGAGTTCGCCGGAATCATCGACCTGGTCGAGAACCACGCGATCATCTACAAGGACGACCTCGGCAGGGAGCAGGAAGTCGCCGAGATCCCCGCTGACCTAGTCGACGCCGCAGCCGCGGCGCGTGAGCGTCTGCTCGACGAGATCTCCAACTTCGACGACGAGCTTGTGGAGATGATCCTCGAGGATCAGGAGATTCCGGTCGCGAAGATCAAGGCAGCGATTCGCAAGGCGACGCTCGAGATCGCGATGACGCCCGTGCTCTGTGGCTCCAGCTTCAAGAACAAGGGCGTGCAGCCGCTGCTCGATGCGGTCGTCGACTATCTGCCAAGTCCGCTCGACGTGCCTCCGGTTGAAGGGCTCGAGCCCGACAAGGGCTCCGAGACGGGCGAGCGCGCGGCGACTCGCCATGCCGACGACGACGAGCCGTTCGCGGCGCTGGCGTTCAAGATCATGGCCGACCCCTACGTCGGCAAGCTCACCTACTTCCGCGTCTACTCGGGCAAGCTCGAGGCCGGCGGCCGGGTGCTGAACGTCACCACCGGTAAGACTGAGCGCATCGGTCGCCTACTGATGATGCAGGCCAACGAGCGCGAGGAGCTGGACATTGTCTACGCCGGCGACATCGCCGCCGGCGTCGGCATCAAGCAGGTCGTCACCGGTGACACGCTGGCAGCCGTCGACAAGCCGATCAAGCTCGAGACGATCGTGTTCCCGGAGCCGGTCATCAAGGTCGCGATCGAGCCCAAGACGAAGATTGACCAGGAGAAGATGTCGACCGCTCTCGGCCGGCTGGCCGAGGAGGACCCGACTTTCCAGGTCCGCACCAACGAGGAGACCGGCCAGACCGAGATCTCCGGTATGGGCGAGTTGCACCTGGAGATCCTCGTCGACCGCATGATGCGCGAGTTCAAGGTCGAGGCCAACGTCGGCCGTCCGCAGGTCTCGTACCGCGAGACGATCCGTGGCACCGCCCAGAAGGTCGAGGGTCGCTTCGTGCGCCAGACCGGCGGCTCGGGTCAGTACGGCATCGTCTACATCGACGTCGAGCCGAATCCGGGCGAGGGCTTTGACTTCGTCAACAAGATCAAGGGCGGCTCGATTCCGACCGAGTTCATCCCCGCCGTCGAGAAGGGCGTCGAGGAAGCTCTGGAGAACGGCCCGAGGGCCGGGTATCCGATGGTTGACGTCAAAGTCACGCTGACCGACGGCAAGTACCATGACACTGACTCGTCGGAGATCGCCTTCAAGGTCGCGGGCTCGCTCGCCCTGAAGGAGGCTGTCCGGCGGGCCAAGCCAGTCATGCTGGAGCCGGTGTTTGCCGTCGAGGTCGTGACGCCCGAGGAGTTCATGGGCGACGTGATCGGCGACCTCAATCGCCGCCGTGGGCAGGTCAGTGGGATGGAGCAGCGCGGCAACGCGCAGGTCGTCTCGGCCACGGTCCCGCTGTCGGAGATGTTCGGATACGCCACTGATGTACGCTCAAACACGCAGGGCCGGGCTACGTACACCATGCAGTTCGAGCGCTACGAAGAGGTTCCGCCGAACATCGCCGAGAAGGTTGTCGGCGAGTTGCAGGGCAACTAGCAGACCAGTCGGACAGAAGTCCGATAAATTCTTGAAGTTCGCCTTTACGGCGGACGGAATTCATCTGAGAAGAAGGAGCACCCCAAAGTGGCTAAGGCCAAGTTCGAGCGCGATAAACCCCATGTGAACGTCGGGACCATTGGTCACATCGACCATGGCAAAACGACGCTAACGGCCGCCATCAGCAAGGTGCTGCACGATCACTTTGGTACCGGCGAGATTCGCGCCTTCGACTCCATCGATAACGCGCCGGAGGAGAAGGCGCGAGGCATAACCATCGCTGCCTCCCATGTTGAGTACGAGACCGCCAACCGGCATTACGCACACGTGGACTGCCCGGGTCACGCGGACTACGTCAAGAACATGATCACGGGCGCCGCGCAGATGGACGGCGCGATCCTGGTCGTGTCAGCCGCCGATGGCGCGATGCCGCAGACTCGTGAGCACATCCTGCTCGCGCGCCAGGTCGGCGTCCCGTACATCGTCGTCTTCCTTAACAAGGCCGACATGGTCGACGATCCCGAGCTCCTCGAGCTCGTCGAGGTCGAGATCCGCGACCTGCTGTCCGAGTACGACTTCCCCGGGGACGACATCCCGTTCGTCGTCGGCTCGGCGCTGAAGGCGCTCGAGGGCGACAAGGAGTACGAGGCGAAGATCCTCGAGCTCGCGGAGCAGCTGGACAGCTACATCCCCGAGCCGACCCGTGACCTGGACAAGCCGTTCCTGATGCCGGTCGAGGATGTCTTCTCGATCACCGGCCGCGGCACCGTCGCCACCGGTCGCGTCGAGCAGGGCATCATCAAGACTGGTGAGACCGTCGAGATCGTCGGCATCAAGGCGACCACCTCGACCGTCGTGACCGGCGTCGAGATGTTCAAGAAGATCCTCGACGAGGGTCAGGCCGGCGACAATGTCGGCTGCCTCCTCCGCGGCACCAAGCGCGAGGAGATCGAGCGCGGGCAGGTTCTCTGCAAGCCGGGCTCGATTACGCCGCACACGAAGTTCAAGGCCGAGGTCTACGTTCTCAAGAAGGAAGAGGGCGGCCGCCACACTCCGTTCTTCAGCGGCTACCGTCCACAGTTCTACTTCCGCACCACTGACGTCACCGGCGTAGCCAACCTGCCTGAGGGCACGGAGATGGTCATGCCGGGCGACAACGTCCAGATGGAGATCGAGCTGATCCAGCCGATCGCTATGGACCAGGGGCTGCGGTTCGCGATCCGCGAGGGCGGCCGTACGGTCGGTTCCGGGGTCGTTTCCGAAGTCATTCAGTAGCACGCAGGGTGGGGCGGTCCAGCTGGACCGCCCTTCTAACCCTGAAAGCAGTCTTAACCGCAGTACATACGACGAAAGGGCGGGCATTGAGCCTTCGGGCTCGCCCGCTCTGAACACGAGAAGAGTCAAGAGCTAGAAGTGGCAACCATCGCCCAAAACAAAATCAGAATCCGTCTGAAATCGTACGATCACTCGGCGATCGAGACGGCTGCGAAGGAGATCGTCGAAACGGCGACGCGCACCGGCGCGACCGTTTCCGGTCCCGTGCCGCTCCCGACGGAGAAGAACGTGTACTGCGTAATCCGTTCCCCGTTCAAGGACAAGGACTCTCGGGAGCACTTCGAGATCCGTACGCACAAGCGTCTCATCGATATCCACCAGCCGACCCCGAAGACGGTCGACTCGCTGCAGCGCCTGGACCATCTTCCGGCCGGCGTCGACATCGAGATCCGTCTCGCCTCATAGGGCCATGGCTGCGATTCTCGCCAAGAAGATTGGGATGACCCAGGTGTTCCAGGAGGACGGCAAGGTCGAACGCGTAACCGTGCTCGAGGCTGGACCGTGCCCCGTGACCGCGATCCGCGACCAGGACCGCGACGGGTACAGCGCTGTTCAGCTCGCCTTCGGTCAGACCAAGGAGAAGCATCTGTCCAAGCCGGAGCTCGGCCACCTGAAGAAGGCTGGGGCGTCGGCGAACAAGCACCTCGTCGAGTTCCGTAACGAGGGCGCCGAGCTGCAGATGGGTGACACCGTCACCGTCGAGACCTTCACGCCGGGCGACAAGGTCAAGATCTCGGGCACCTCCAAGGGCAAGGGCTTCCAGGGCACGATCAAGCGCCACAACTTCCATCGCGGGCCCAAGACCCACGGCTCGCACAACTATCGTGCACCGGGATCCATCGGTGCCTCCGCGTGGCCTGCTCGCGTGATGAAGGGCATCCGTGGCCCGGGTCACATGGGCTCCGAGCGCGTGACCCAGAAGGGTGTGACCGTCGTCGATGTGATCGCAAGCCAGAACCTGCTGCTCGTGCGCGGGGCTGTCCCCGGCGCCAAGGGCGGAATCGTGGAGGTGCGCACCGATGGCTAGTACCGCGACAAAGCTCGGTGGCGGCACCGTCAATCTCGACGCAACTGCGTTCGGGGCCGAGTTCAACATGTCCATCGTTCACGAGACGGTGCGCGCCGAGCAGGCCGCACGCCGTCGTGGCACCGCCTCCACCAAGACCCGCGGCGAAGTCCGGGGTGGCGGCGCGAAGCCGTGGAAGCAGAAGGGCACCGGACGTGCCCGCGCCGGTTCGTCCCGCAGCCCGATCTGGACTGGCGGCGGCACCGTGTTCGGACCGCAACCGCGTGGCTTCACCTTCAAGGTCAACCGCAAGGCTCGCCGGGTCGCCTTCCGCAGCGCGCTTTCGGTGCACGCTGAGCGCGACTCGGTTGCTGTGTTCGACGCGGGCGTGTTCAGCGCGCCGTCGACCAAGCAGGCCGGCGAGTTGCTGGCCGGCTGGGGCGTGGGCGGGCCGAGATCAACGACGCTCGTGCTGCTTGCCGGCGACGAGCGCAACGCTGGCCTCTCGTTCCGCAACATCGGCCGTGTGGTCGTGCTGCCGGTCGAGGACGCGGGCGTTGCCAACATCATCGGCGCCGCGCGTCTGCTCGTTTCCGAGGCTGCGCTGCCCGCGCTCGTGGCACGCGCCAACGGGGTTTCCGAGGAGGCTGAGAGCTGATGGACGCCACGCAGATCATCATTCGTCCGGTCGTCTCCGAGAAGACGTACGTGTTGGCCGAGGCCGGCAAGTACACCTTCCGGGTGGCGGACGCGGCGCACAAGACGCAGATCCGTCAGGCGGTCGAGGAGCTCTTCGACGTCAAGGTCGTCGAGGTCCGGACGTCGTCCGTCAAGAGCAAGCCGAAGCGCCGCGGACAGACCGCGGGCCGCACGCGGAAGTGGAAGAAGGCGATCGTGCAAGTGCGCGAGGGCGATTCGATCCCGATCTTCCGCGGACTGGAAGGGACCGAATAAATGGCAATTCGTAAGCCAAAGCCGACCTCGCCGGGAATGCGTTTCGTCAGCTATCCGGACTTCGCCGAGATCACTCGCTCGGAGCCGGAGAAGTCGCTGACGGAAGGCCTGAAGAAATCCGGCGGTCGCAACGCCCATGGCCGCAAGACCTCACGCCATCGCGGCGGCGGCGCGAAGCGCCTGTACCGCAAGATCGACTTCAAGCGCACGAAGGACGGGATCCCGGCCAAGGTCGCTCACATCGAGTACGACCCGAACCGTTCCGCCTACATCGCGCTGCTGCATTACGTGGACGGCGAGAAGCGCTACATCATCGCGCCCGCCCGTCTGCAGGTTGGCATGACGGTCGAGTCGGGCCCGAACGCGGACATCCGTGTGGGCAACGCCTTGCCGCTGACGAACATGCCGGCCGGTACGGTCGTGCACAACGTCGAGCTGACACCGGGGCGCGGCGCTCAGCTCGGGCGCTCCGCCGGTATCGGGATTCAGCTGCTGGCGAAGGACGGCGATTACGTCACGCTGCGCCTCCCCTCCGGGGAAATGCGCCAGGTGAGGGCCGAGTGCCGGGCCACCATCGGCACGGTCGGCAACTCCGACCACCAGAACGTCAAGGTCGGCAAGGCCGGACGCAAGCGCCACATGGGCGTGCGTCCGCAGACCCGCGGTGTCGCGATGAACCCGGTTGACCACCCGCACGGCGGTGGTGAGGGCTCGACGACCGCAGGTCGTCACCCGGTTACCCCGTGGGGCGTGCCTACGCTCGGGTACCGCACCCGCAAGAAGGGCAAGGCCTCCGACAAGTACATCGTCCGCGGCCGTAAGAGGGGTAAGAAGCGTTGAGTCGTTCAAGTAAAAAAGGCCCGTGGGTCCAGGAGCGTCTGATGACGCGGATCGAAGCGATGAACGCGTCGGGCGAGAAGCGGATGCTGAAGACGTGGTCGCGTACGTCCACGATCTTCCCGGACATGGTCGGCCACACGATCGCCGTCCATGACGGCCGTAAGCACGTGCCGGTCTTCGTCTCGGAGTCGATGGTCGGCCACAAGCTTGGTGAGTTCGCGCCGACGCGACTGTATCGCGGGCACGCAGGCACAGGTAAGAAACGATGACTGACGAGCAGAACGAAAATCTTGAGAACGAGGCTGTCGATCCCACAGCTTCGGCCGAGAGTGAGACCGCAGGAGTGACTGAGCCGGCCAAGCCGGCGCGGAAGCCGCGCGCGCGCAAGCCGAAGGCTGAAGAGGCCGTGGCCGAGACGGCGGCCGACGTCGAGGCCGAGGCTGCGACCGATGAGGTCGTCGAGGCTGAGGACGAAGTCGTCGCCGCGACTGCGGCGTCACCCGAGGTGGAGGCGCCCGCAGAGAAGCCGAAGCGTGCGCGTGCCGCCAAGCCCAAGGCTGAGGCCGTCAACGCCGATTCCAAGTCAAGGCAGCCCGAGCCGAAGACGAAGCCTGCTCGTCGTGGGCATGAGCAGCCGGTCGCTGCTCCGGTCGTCCGTGCCCAGGCCAAGTACGTTCGCTCGTCGGCGCGCAAGGCGCGGCTGGTCTGCGACAACATCCGCGGCAAGAGCGTTGAGGACGCACGCGCTATCCTCGCGCATACGCCACGCGCGGTCGCTCGTGACTGGAGCAAGTTGCTCGAGTCAGCGGTCGCAAACGCCGAGCACAATCACGAGCTCGTCGGCGAGGACCTCTTCATCAAGGCTGTGACCGCTGATGAGGGTCCGACGATCAAGCGGTTCCGTCCGCGCGCAATGGGCCGCGCGACCAAGATCCGCAAGCGCACGGCGCACCTGACAATCCTCCTTACCCCGAAGAACTAGAAGAAGACAACCATGGGTCAAAAAGTTCACCCCGAATCGATCCGCGTGGGCTACATCCACGACTGGAAGTCGAACTGGTTCAACGAGAAGAACTTCGCCGACTACCTGGACGAGGACACGAAGATCCGCGAGCACATCGTCGGACGCCTGTCCCACGCCGGTCTGTCCGACATCACGATCCGCAAGAACGCGAACGAGGTGGAGGTCAACATCAACACCGCGCGTCCGGGCATCGTGATCGGCAAGTCCGGCTCCGAGGTCGACCAGCTCCGCCGTGATCTGCACAAGATCACCGGCAAGCAGGTCAAGGTCAACATCCTTGAGATCAAGCGTCCCGAGCTCGACGCGCGGCTGGTCGCGCAGTCGATCGCCGAGCAGCTGCAGAACCGCGTCGCCTTCCGGCGCGCGATGAAGCGGGCGCTGACCAGCGCGATGCGCTCCGGTGCCAAGGGCGTCAAGGTCCAGGTCTCCGGCCGCCTCGGCGGCGCCGAGATGGCCCGCACCGAGGGCTACTCGGACGGTCGCGTGCCGCTGCACACGCTCCGCGCGGACATCGACTACGGCTTCCACGAGGCCAAGACCACCTTCGGTCGGATCGGCGTCAAGTGCTGGATCAACAAGGGCGAGATCATGCCCGAGGGCTACACCGGCGCCGACCTGACGATCATGGACGCACCTTCACCGCAGGCCCCGGATCGCGGTGGCCGTGACGGTCGCGACAACCGTGGCGGCCGCGGTGGCCGTGGCGGCTCGGGCGGACCTGGTGGACGCGGCCGTGGCCGCGGTCCGGGTCAGGGCGGCGCGGGCGGTCCCGGTGGCGTCGGTTCCTCAGGTGGCCCCGGCGGCCAGGGTGGCCGCGGGCGTGGTCCTGGTGGTCCTGGCGGTCAGCGTGGTCCTGGTGGTCCTGGCGGTCAGCGCGGTCCGGGCGGTCCTGGTGGCCAGCGTGGTCCTGGCGGTCCTGGCGGTCCTGGCGGCCAGCGTGGTCCTGGTGGTCCTGGTGGTCCTGGCGGTCAGCGTGGTCCTGGTGGCCAGCGCGGTCCAGGTGGCCAAGGTGGGCCTAACCGTGGCCCGCGTCCCGGTGGCGGGCAGGGCGGTCAGAACCGTGGCCCGCGTCCCGGCGGCGGCAACGGCGGACAGAACCCCGGTGGTGGCCAGAACCCCGCCGGCGGTCAGAACCCGAGCGGCGGTCAGAACCCGAGCGGCGGGTCGGCGCCTCAGACCGGTGGTGAGAGCTGATGCTGGCTCCTAAGCGCGTAAAGCACCGCAAGCAGCACCGCGGCCGTCGTGCCGGGCTCTCGCGTGGGCAGGTCAAGGTTCAGTTCGGTGAGTTCGGCCTGAAGGCGCTCGACGCCGGCTGGATCACGAACCGACAGATCGAGGCCGCCCGTATCGCAATGACTCGCAAGATTCGTCGTGGCGGCAAGGTGTGGATCAACGTATATCCCGACAAGCCCTTCACGAAGAAGCCGGCCGAGACCCGCATGGGTTCCGGCAAGGGTTCGCCCGAGGGCTGGGTGGCCGTGGTCAAGCCCGGTCGCGTCATGTTTGAGCTTGCCGGTGTGCCGGAGCCCCTGGCGCGCGAGGCGATGCGCTTGGCCGGCCACAAGCTGCCGGTCCGTACCAAGTTTGTAGTGCGGGAAGAGGGCTAGAAGATGAAGTCGACCGAATTGCGTGACCTGAGCGAGGGAGAGCTCGCTGAGCACATCAAGACAGCGCGCCGGGACCTGCTCGGTCTGCGCTTCCAGCACGCCACCGGCGAGCTGGACAACACGGCGGGTCTGCGCCGTGCGAAACAGGAAATTGCCCGGGCGCTGACGATCGCCGCCGAGCGTGGAATTGAGACAAATGGCTGACGAAGAGAACAACGAGATTGAAGAGACCGCGGCGCCTGAGGTGGAGCCCGAGGCCCCCGAGGCTCCCGTCGAAGAGACCGAGGCCGCGACGCCTGCCGCAGCTGAGCCGGCCGCTGCCGCAGCTGAGCCAGCCGCTGCTGCGGCTCCAGCGGAGCCGCAGGTTCAGCTGAGCCCGAAGGAGCGCAAGGTCGCGACCCGCGCGAAGAAGGTCGCGAAGGTTGCTTCCCGCGGCGAGACGAGCCCTGAGGATCGCCAGGCCGAGCGCGACGCGACGCGCATCAAGAAGGCGACCGAGCGCCGTACTGGTCGCGCCACCGCGCGTGCCAAGTGGAAGGCCGGCGCTCACGAGCGTACGGCAACGCCGGCACGCGAGCACGAGACGGGTACCCAGAAGACACGCCAGGGTGTGGTCGTCTCCGACAAGGCCGACAAGACCATCACGGTCCGCATCGACGTCGCCCGCCGGCACCGCAAGTACCAGAAGATCGTGCGTACCTCGAACACGCTGCACGCCCACGATGAGAGCAACGACGCGCATATCGGCGATACCGTGATCGTGCGCGAGTCTCGGCCGCTGTCGCGCAGCAAGCGCTGGCGTCTGGTGCAGGTCGTGGAGAGGGCCAAGTAATGGTTCAGAACGAGACCAGACTGCGCGTCGCTGACAACACCGGCGCCCGCGAGATCCTCGTGATCCGTGTAAAGGGCGGCCATCGTCGCCGTTACGCCGGCGTCGGCGACGTCGTCAAGGCGACCGTCAAGCAGGCGAGCCCAGGTGGCGCGGTCAAGAAGGGCGATGTTGTCGATGCGGTCGTCGTGCGCACCAAGAAGGCGCACGGCCGTGAGGACGGCACTTACATCGCCTTCGACGAGAACGCGGCCGTGATCATCGACAGCAACAACAACCCGCGCGGCACCCGCATCTTCGGACCGGTCGCGCGCGAGCTGCGCGAGCGCAACTTCATGAAGATCGTCTCGCTCGCGCCGGAGGTGCTCTAGGCATGCCCGCGCGTATCAAGGCCGACGACCAGGTGATCGTGATCAGCGGCAAGGATCGCGGCAAGCAGGGCAAGGTTCTGCGTGTCGACCCCAAGAACGAGCGCGTGTTCGTCGAGGGGCTCAATATGGTCAAGCGCCACCAGAAGGCGCTGCAGAACTCGCCGACCGCCCAACAGACCGGCGGCGTGATCGAGAAGGAAGGCGGGATCCACGTCTCGAACGTGGCGCTCGTCGACCCCAAGGACGGCAAGCCAACGCGCCTCGGGACCGAGCTTGTGGACGGCAAACGCGTCCGCGTCGCCCGCCGCAGTGGAACAAGGATCGACTGATGTCTGCACGTTTGAAGACCAAGTACGAAAACGAGATTCGTCCGGCGCTGATCGAGCGCTTCGGTTACGGCTCGCCGATGGAGGCCCCGAAGGTCCTGAAGGTCACCGTCAACATGGGCGTTGGCGACGGCAAGCAGGACTCGAAGGTGTTCGACGCGGCTGCCGACCAGCTCGGCCAGATCACCGGTCAGAAGCCGAACGTCCGGCGCGCGCGCAAATCGATCGCGCAGTTCAAGCTGCGTGAGGGCATGCCCGTCGGACTGGCGGTAACGCTGCGCGGTGACCGCCAGTACGAGTTCCTCGACCGCCTGTTCTCGGTTGCGATGCCGCGCATCCGTGACTTCCGCGGTGTTAGCCCGCGGGCGTTCGATGGACGCGGCAACTACACGCTCGGCGTCAGGGAGCAAATCATCTTCCCGGAGATCGATTACGACGAGATCGACCAGACGCGTGGTCTCGACATCACGATCACCACCAATAGTTGCACCGACGAGGAGTCCTTCGCTCTGCTCGAGGCCCTCGGAATGCCATTCTCGAAGGACGGCCGCCCGCAGGCCGCAACACAGAATTAGGACACTTACCATGGCCAAGACCTCACAGCGAGTCCGCCAGCAGCGGACCCCCAAGTTCAAGACCCGGGGCTATACCCGCTGCCGTCGTTGCGGCCGGTCGCGCTCTGTTTACCGCAAGTTCGGCGTGTGCCGGATCTGCCTTCGCGAACTCGCCCACAACGGGTACATCCCCGGCATGACGAAGTCGAGTTGGTGATCGCATGTCGATGACGGATCCCATTGCCGACTTCCTGACCCGCTTGCGCAACGGCGCGAAGGCGCAGCATCACGACGTCACGATCCCCTCCTCGAAGCTCAAGCGCGAGCTCGCGCGGATCCTCAAGGAGCAGGGTTACGTTGAGGCGTACGCGATCGTGCCGGCGACCGTCGAGGATCCCGGTGAGAAGATCACTGTGACGCTCAAGTACACGAGAGAGCGCCGGCCCGTGATCAGCGGCATCCAGCGGGTTTCGCGCCCGGGCCAGCGCCATTACGTTGACCATGCACACATCCCCAAGATCCAAGGCGGTATGGGTACCGCGATCATCTCCACCTCGCGTGGCGTGATGACCGGTCACGATGCCCGCAAGCTCGGCGTCGGCGGGGAAGTTGTGGCAAAGGTCTGGTAGACCTGAGGACTAGTAGCCATGTCGAGAATCGGTAGACAACCCATCCCCCTTCCCACCGGCGTGAGCGTCACGATCGAGCCTGAGCGCGTGAGCGTGAAGGGCCCGAACGGCGAGCTCTCAGAGCGGGTCGCGCGCGACATCACCGTCGAACAGATCGCCGTCGAAAGCGGCGATCAGCAGATCGTCGTGTCGCGTCCGACCGACCGTGGCGAGCATCGCGCGCTGCACGGCCTGACTCGCACGCTCGTTGCGAACATGGTGACCGGCGTGACCGCCGGGTTCCAGAAGAGCCTCGAGATCCAGGGCGTCGGTTACCGCGCGGCGCTGAAGGGCCGCGACCTCGAGCTCGCGCTCGGCTATTCGCATCCGGTCGAGATCAAGGCACCTGACGGCATCACCTTCGAGGTCCCGCAGCCGACCCGGATCACGGTTAGGGGCGCATCCAAGCAGCAGGTCGGTGAGATCGCCGCCCAGATTCGCAAGCAGCGCAAGCCAGAGCCGTACAAGGGCAAGGGCATCCGCTATGAAGGCGAGTACGTCGCCAAGAAGGTTGGTAAGCGAGCATGAGCGTGAAGACCAAGGAAGCCCGGCGCCTGAAGCGGCGCCGTCGCGTCCGCGCCAAGATCGAGGGCACGGCGGAGCGTCCGCGCATCTCCGTGTTCCGCTCCAACCGCGGCATCGCCGCACAGCTGATCGACGACGACGCGGGCCGCACGCTGGCCGCAGTCAACTGGACAGAAGAGCCCCTGCGCGAGCTCAAAGGCAGTGACCAGGCCAAGAAGGCCGGCGAGCTGCTGGCCGAGCGCGCCAAGGCTGCCGGCGTCGACACAGCGGTGTTCGACCGTGGCGGCTATCAGTACCACGGGCGCGTGCAGGCGCTCGCCGACGGTGCCCGCGAGGGCGGGCTCATCTTCTAAGCGCCATCCGGACGCTACTCTGGACTGAATTCATGGCACGTGATCGAACAGTTTCCGCAGCAGGGCTCGACCTCCAGGAGCGAGTAGTCGAGATCAACCGCGTCGCAAAGGTCGTCAAGGGCGGCCGTCGCTTCTCGTTCACCGCGCTGGTCGTGGTCGGCGATGAGCGCGATGTGGTCGGTGTCGGCTACGGCAAGGCCAACGAGGTCCCCGTTGCGATCCAGAAGGGCGTCGAGAGGGCGAAGAAGAACCTCTACCGCGTTCCCAAGCATGGCTCGACGATCACCCATCAGACGATGGGCATCTTCGGCTCCGGCCGCGTCTTCCTGAAGCCGGCTGCCCCGGGTACCGGCGTGATCGCCGGCGGTGGCGTCCGTGCGGTACTCGAGCTCGCCGGCATCCACGACATTCTCTCGAAGTCACTCGGTTCACAGAACCCGATCAACCTCGTGAAGGCGACGATGGCGGGCCTTGAGTCCCTGCGTACGCCTGACGAGGTCGCTGACCTTCGCGGCCTGTCGATCAACGCGGTCCTCGGCCTCAGCACCGAGGAGAGCGCCAACGGCAGCATCAGCGCCGAAGACGACGCAGACCCGCCGGTGGCAGAGGCGGCGGCATGACCGAGACCCTGAAAGTCACGCAGGCCAAATCGAAGAACGGCTCAGATCAGCGCCAGCTCGACACGCTGCGCTCGATCGGGTTGCGTCGCATCGGCCAAACGGTCGAGGTCAACGACACGCCCCAGATGCGAGGCATGCTGCATAAGGTCCGACACCTGGTCGAGGTTGACGAAGCATGAGCGAGAAAACTGACACCGACGCGCAGGAGCGCATCGGCCTACACAACCTGAAGCCGGCTCCCGGCTCCCGCAAGCCGCGCAAGCGCGTGGGTCGCGGTGAGGGCTCGGGCACCGGTAAGACGTCCGGCCGCGGCCAGAAGGGTTACGGCTCCCGCAGCGGCGCGAAGTCGCGTGCTCGCTTCGAGGGCGGTCAGATGCCGATCCATATGCGGATGCGCAAGCTGCGCGGCCCGCACATGAAGAAGTCGATGCCGTTCGAGCCGTTCCGTACGCATACGCAGCCGGTCAACCTCAAGGACCTCGAGGGCCGCTTCGATGCCGGCGCCGTCGTCACGGTGGAGTCGCTGAAGGCGAAGGGCCTCGCGACCCGCAGGGACATCCCGGTGAAGATCCTCGCCAAGGGCGAGCTGAGCAAGGCGCTCACGGTCAACGTGCACGGCGTCAGCGCCAGTGCGCGTGAGGCGATCGAAAAGGCCGGCGGCACGGTCCAGCTCATCGAGAGCAGCACTACTCTCGAGGCGTGAGCCGTCCGGTGGCCGTGGCCACTGGCTGCACCAGAGAGAGCGCCCGTAGATGATTTCGACGATTCTCGGAGCCTTCCGGGTCCCTGAGATCCGCAGGAAGATCCTGTTCACCTTTGCGCTGCTTGCGCTCTACCGGCTCGGTTCGTACATCCCGGCGCCGGCGGTGAACACGCAGGCGCTTCAGCAGATCCAGCAGGCCGCGTCCGGCAACGGCGTGCTCGGGCTCCTCAACACGTTTTCTGGTGGTGGCCTCGGCAGGATCGCGATCTTCGCGCTCGGAATCACGCCGTACATCACAGCCTCGATCGTCATGCAACTCCTGCAGGCCGTCCTGCCGTCGCTCGAGAAGCTCTCCAAGGAGGGCGAGGTCGGCCAGGCTCGGATCACGCAATACACCCGCTACCTGACCGTCGGACTCGCCTTCGCCCAGTCGATCGGCTACGTGTTCCTGTTCAAGAGCCTGGAGAACCAGGCCGGCGTCACGCTGATCACCAACTTCAACGTCGGCAAGGTCTTCCTGATCGCGATCTCGCTGACTGCCGGCACCGTGCTGGTGATGTGGATGGGAGAGCTGATCACGCAACGCGGGATCGGCAATGGCATCTCGCTGATGATCTTCGCCTCGATCGTCTCCCGGATCCCGGGTGGCGTGCAGTCGTGGTGGAACAACCCGAGTCAGGTCTTCAAGGTGATGATGCCGTTCATCGTCTTCGGCGTCGTCGCCGGGATTGTGTTCGTGCAGACGGGCCAGCGGCGTATTCCCGTGCAGTACGCAAAGAGAGTGATCGGCCAGCGAATGACCCAGGGCGGCCAAACGTACCTGCCGCTCACCGTCAATATGGCCGGCGTCATCCCGGTGATCTTCGCGGCGACGGTGATGGCCGTCCCACCGACTGTCGGCCAGCTGATCGGTCAGAACAAGGTCCACAACCTGGGCACGAGCATCGCCAATTTCCTCTCCCCCGGGGGCTGGCACTACGTCGTCGGCGAGTGCATCCTGATCATCCTGTTCACGTACTTCTACACAGCGATCATGTTCAACCCGATCGATCAGGCGGAGAACCTGAAGAAGTACGGCGGTTTCATTCCAGGCGTGCGCCCGGGGCGTCCGACAGCCGAGTTCCTCGACCGCATCCTCGCCCGCCTGACGCTCCCGGGCGCTTGTTTCCTGGCGTTCATCGCGGCCCTGCCGACGATTCTGGTCGCCCGTACCGGCGCCAGTTTTGCCTTCGGAGGCACGTCGATTCTGATCGTGATCGGCGTCGCGTTGGACACGATGAGACAGCTCGAAGCGCAGCTCATGATGCGCAACTACGAGGGCTTCCTCAAGTAAAACCGGCGTAAGCGCTAGCTAAGGAATGGCTCAGCGCGTCACACACCCAACGCTAACCTGACCCATCGATGGGTAATCAGGTGACGGTGGATGAGACTCAACTGACCAACGCTCGCCGTTTGGGGCACCGACCCGTTCTGGACGGGCTCCGAGGCGTCGCGATCGTGCTCGTGATCCTGACGCACACGAGCGTCCTGCCCAACGGCTACGTCGGTGTGGACTTGTTCTTCGCGCTGTCCGGGTTCCTGATCACGACGCTGCTCTACGAGGAGTGGGATCGGCACGGCAGAATCTCCCTCAAGCGCTTCTACGAGCGGCGCGCTCGTCGGCTGCTGCCCGCGCTCGGCGTGCTGCTCGTCATCGCCGTGGTCGTTAACGGCGCCTGCTATTCGATGACCGGCTGGTCGCTCGGCAAGAAGGCGCTGCTGTCACTCCTGTTCGTCAACAACTGGATCGCGGCCAGCGGACACGCCAGTGACCTGGGCAGCCTCAACCCGACCTGGTCGCTGGCTCAAGAGGAGCAGTTCTATCTCGTCTGGCCACTGGTGCTCATATTCCTACTGCGCTGGCGAGTACGGCCTGAATTCGTGACACTGCTCCTGATGATGGCAATCGTCACGCTGGTCGAGTTGGCACCACGATCCGGTCAGGCCCACGTCTACGCGGTCTACTATTCGCCGCTCGCCCGGGCCGCTGAGTTGCTCTCCGGCTGCTTGGGTGCGGTCATCTGGCGCCACCGGCTTGTGCGGGTCCCGGGAAGACTCGCTGCGAGGTTGCCGGCGCCCGTCCGTGCGCTCACCGGCCGCAAGCAGCTCTGGCGGGGGACCGCCGCCTGCATCCTCGCGTATCTGTTCGTGCGCCTGCTCTTCAACGACACGCTCCTCACCGAGCAGGTGTATCTGCGCGCGTGCCTGTTGGCCGTCCCGCTGATCGTCAACCTGATCGGGGCGCCTGCCAGCCTGCTCGCACGCGCGGTGGCGTGCGCGCCGCTGCGCTACCTGGGCCGCATCAGTTATGCGCTCTACCTCTTCCACCTGCTGGCGCGCAATGTCGTCTACCACTACCTGCCCCACGGGCCGACCGACCTCAACGCGCTCCTCACGATCGCGCTCAGCATTGCGCTTGCCGCGACGAGCTGGAAGCTGATCGAGTCCTGGGTGCTTGCACGCGGCCGCCAGCGCCGTGGGCGGCCGGCGCGCCGTCCCGGAGCTGCGGTCCTGCGGCGTCCGGTTCTCGGAACAACCAGCTCCTAGCGGGCCCGCACGCTGCCGTCAGAGGCCTCGCGTCCTAAGCGGGGGGCGACCGATATCATCACGGCCCCATGCCACCCCAGCTGAACCTGATCCTCATAGGGCCGCCTGGTGCGGGCAAGGGAACTCAAGCGGACCGCCTGCGCGAGGATTTCCGGCTGCCGTTCATCTCCACGGGCGACATGCTGCGAACGAATGTCAAGGAGGGGACGGAGCTCGGCAGGGCAGCCAAGGCCCACATGGACGCTGGCGGCCTCGTTCCGGATGACCTGATCGTTGCCATGGCGGCCGAGCGGCTCGACGATGACGACACGCGGGACGGGTTCATCCTTGATGGCTTCCCCCGGACGACCGCCCAGGCCGAGGCGCTGGAGCAGCAATTGGACAGGGAGGGCCGACGGATCACGGCGGCACTGCTGCTCGAGGTGCCTGATGAGGAAATCATCAAGCGCATTGCCGGGCGGCGTGTTTGTGTCAAGGCCGGGCACAACTACCACGTCGACTTCGACCCGCCGAAGAACGAGGGAGTCTGCGATCAGGACGGCTCGCGGCTGGTGCAACGCGACGATGACAAGCCCGAGGTCGTGGAGAAGCGCCTCGCCGTCTACCGCGAGCAGACGGCGCCGCTGGTTGACTTCTACGACGAGCGCGGGTTGCTGCGGCGCGTCGACGGTACCCGCACGCCGGCCGAGGTCCATGACCACATCCGCGCGCTGATCGCGACCCTCCGCCTCGAGGACTCGCTCTGATCGCTCGCCGCTGGTGAGTTACTAGTCTTCACAGACAGATGGCGATCATCAAGAAGACACCGGAGCAGATCGAGCAGATGGCCGCCGCCGGTGAGGTGCTGGTCAAGACCATGAGCCTCCTGACGGGCAAGATCCGTCCCGGCGTGACGACGCTCGAGCTCGACCAAGCCGCCGAGAAATTCATCCGCTCGCAGGGCTGTGAGCCGGCCTTCAAGGGCTATCGAGGCTTCCCCGGGTCGATCTGCGCGTCGCCCAACTCGATGGTCGTGCACGGCATTCCAGGCTCCTACAAGCTCGACCGCGGTGACATCCTGTCCGTCGACATCGGAGTCGTCAAGGACGGGTGGGTCGCCGACGCTGCGCGCACGTTCGCGGTCGGTCCCGTCCCGCCCGTGGCCCAGAAGCTCCTGGCGGTGACCGAGGAGGCGCTGCAGCTGGCTGTGCCGCAGTGCGTCGCCGGTAACCACCTCGGTGACATCGGCCACGCGATCCAGCACTACGTCGAGGACGAGAACGGCTTCTCGATCGTGCGCACGCTCGTCGGCCACGGGATCGGCCGCGAGATGCACGAGGACCCGCAGATCCCCAATTACGGCAAGCCGGGCACCGGTGTGCTGCTCGAGGAGGGCATGGTGCTGGCGGTCGAGCCGATGGTCAACGTCGGCAAGCACCAGGTACGGATGGCCGACGACCACTGGTCGATCTTCTCCGCCGACGGCTCGCTGGCAGCGCACTTCGAGTTCACGATCGCTGTTACCGCCGCCGGTCCGCGTATCCTTACGCCATGGCATGAGGCCTCCGGCGGCCGCGCGGCGGCGTAGGAGCCTCACAGGCCAGGAAGGGCCCGGCGGCTCCGGGCCCTTCACGCCAGACAAAAGTCGAAGCGCGGGGCATCACGCGAAAGATCGCGTAGTTGCTACTATCCGTTTTTGCGCCTGCAGCGCTCTATCGCGCTGCGCGTAACTCCCGCTTCGGTAGCGGCGGCCGCACCGGTCGCCAGAGCCGCAGGTGAGGATTCAGACGAGATAACTCACGACGAGAGCGAAGCGACGTGAAAGTACGACCGTCGGTCAAGCCGATGTGCGAAAAATGTAAGATTGTCCGCCGGCACGGTCGTGTGCTGGTGATTTGCTCCAACCCGCGACACAAGCAGCGGCAGGGTTAAATGGCGCGTATTTCCGGGGTCAACATCCCCCTCAACAAGCGTGTCGAGATCGGCCTGACCTACATCTACGGGATCGGTCGGCCCATGTCCAACAGGCTGCTTGCCGAAACTGGTATCGAGCCCGACCGCAAGGTCAGGGACCTGACAGAGGAAGAGGTCGTGAAGCTCCGCGACCTGATCGACAGCCAGGTCGTCGTCGAGGGTGACCTTCGGCGCGAGCGCTCGCAGAACATCAAGCGCCTGCAGGAGATCGGCTGCTACCGCGGCCTGCGCCACCGGCGCGGCCTGCCCGTGCGTGGCCAGAACACCAAGACCAACGCGCGCACGCGCAAGGGCCCCAAGCGCATGCAAGTGGCCGGCAAGAAGAAGGCAGGTAAGAAGTAATCCATGAGCCCCGCTCCTCGTAGGCCGCAGCGTGGCCGCCGCCGGGTCCGCAAGAACATCCCGATCGGTCAAGCCCACATCAAGACTTCGTTCAACAACACAATCGTCTCGCTCACCGACCGCGAAGGCAATGTCATCGCGTGGGAGTCCGCCGGCGGTGCCGGCTTCAAGGGTTCCCGCAAGTCGACGCCGTTCGCCGCGCAGGTCACGGCAGACGCGGCGGCACGCAAGGGCATCGAGCACGGCCTCCAGAAGGTGGAGGTCTTCGTCAAGGGCCCCGGTTCAGGTCGCGAGACCGCAATCCGTTCGCTCCAGGCCGCAGGGCTCGAGGTGACGGGTGTGAAGGACGTCACCCCGCAGGCGCACAACGGCTGCCGACCGCGTAAGCGCAGGAGGGTCTGAGACATGGCTCGTGACACCGGACCTCAGTGCAAGCAGTGCCGACGTGAGGGCCAGAAGCTCTTCCTCAAGGGCGAGCGCTGTCTGACCGACAAGTGCGGCGTCGAGCGCCGTGGCTACCCGCCCGGCGATCATGGCCGCGGCCGTCAGAAGCAGAGCGAGTACCGCCTGCAGTTGCGCGAGAAGCAGAAGGCCAAGCGCTATTACGGCGTGCTCGAGAAGCAGTTCCGGATTTACTACGAGAAGGCCTCCCGCCAGCCCGGTATCACCGGTGAGAACCTGCTCCGCACGCTGGAATGCCGCTTCGACAACGTGCTTGTACGGCTCGGCTTCGCGGCTTCCCGCCGTCAGGCTCGCCAGCTGATTCTGCACGGTCACTGGACGGTCAACGGCCGGCGCGTGAACATCCCCAGCTACCAGATGCGGGACAACGATGTGATCGCGATCTCGCAGCGTTCAACCGCGACGCAAGTGATTCGCGACGCGACTGAGTTGACGGGGCAGGTGCCTGCTTGGCTGCAGGCCGACCACGACTCGTTGACGGCGAAGGTGCTCCGCAAGCCCGAGCGGCGTGAGATCGCCGCGCCGGTGCAGGAGCAGCTCATCGTCGAGCTTTACTCGAAGTAGACCAGATTGCTCGCCGCGCGCGGGTGGGTGCGGCCCACCGCAGTGCGCGGCTTTGACACGCCGCCCGGAGCGGACGGCGGCAGAACCCACGATGTTAGGAACGCGCGATGCTTGACTTCCAAGTCCCCCGAATCTCCAGCGAGTCTGTCGAAGAGAACCGCGGTTCGTTCACGATCGAGCCTCTTGATCGCGGTTTCGGCTACACGTTCGGCAACTCGTTGCGCCGTGTGCTGCTCTCCTCGCTGGCCGGCGCGGCTGTGACCAGCGTCCGGATCGAAGGTGTTGCACACGAGTTCTCGACCATCAAGGGTGTGAAGGAGGATGTCACCGACATCGTCCTCAACCTCAAGGGCATCGTCTGCCGCATGCACTCGGACGCGACCGAGGTCGAGGCGCCACTGGTCGTCAGCGGCCCGGGCGAGATCACCGCCAAGGACATTGACCTGCCCTCCGGCGTCGAGATCCTCAACCCGGACGCGCACATCGCGACGCTCGAGAAGCAGACCAAGCTCGAGGTCTACCTGACGATCGGCCGTGGCCGCGGCTATCGCCCCGCCGAGGAGAACAAGTCGTCCGACCAGCCGATCGGCGTGATCCCGATCGACTCGATCTTCTCGCCGGTCCGGCGCGTCGCCTACAACGTCGAGCAGGCCCGCGTCGGCCAGAAGACCGACTACGACAAGCTGACGCTCGACATCGAAACCGACGGCTCTATCGACCCGCACGCCGCGCTGCGTGAGGCCGCCGAGATCCTGATCTCGCAGCTGGCGATCTTCACAGACGCCGAGCGTGTGATCGAGCTGCGCGACACGGGCACGGGCGGCATCCTCGACCCGGGCCTCGTCGGTGGCGAGCCCGCTCGCGGCGCCGGTTCCCGCGCCCCGAACGCGATGGACGACATCCTGATCGAGGAGCTCGAGCTCGGTGTGCGTTCCTACAACTGCCTCAAGCGTGCAGGCATCCAGACCGTCGGTGACCTCGTTGCCAAGAGCGAGGGTGAGCTCAATGCGATCCCGAACTTCGGCAAGAAGTCAATCGACGAGGTGATCGAAACCTTGCACGCGCGCGGTCTCGCGCTCCGCGAGGGCTAAGCTTCAACCCTCGAGGACTTTTGAATAATGCGCCATCAACGTAATCGCTATCAGCTCTCCCGCAGCGCGTCGCACCGCAAGGCACTGCTCATGAACCTCTCCAAGGAGATCATCGAGCACGAGCGGATCCAGACGACGGAAACCAAGGCGAAGGCAGTCAAGCCCGAGCTGGAGAAGCTGATCACGCTCGCCAAGCGCGGCGATCTGCACGCCCGCCGCCAGGCGCTGTCCGCGCTCGGCCAGGACAAGTTCGCCGTCTACAAGCTGTTCGAGGAGGTTGCTCCCCGCTACAGCGAGCGCAACGGCGGCTACACCCGCATCCTCAAGCTCGGTCCGCGTCGCTCCGACTCGACCGAGATGGTTCTGCTCGAACTCGTTTAGCTCCCGCCGCTCGGTGACGACGCGGCTGGAGATCGAGTACGACGGCGGTGGCTTCTCCGGCTGGGCGCTCCAGCCGGGCAAGCGTACGATCCAGGACGAGCTGGAGACGGCGCTTGCGACCGTGCTGCGGCACCCGGTCACGCTGACGGTCGCCGGACGGACGGACGCCGGCGTCCATGCCTGGGCGCAGGTTGCCTCACATGAAGGCGAGGCTGCCCCGCTGGGCAGCCTCAACGCGCTGCTTCCGCCGGACATCGCGGTCGTGCGCTCCGAGACCGTGGCCGACGGCTTCGATGCGCGCCGCGACTGCACCTCGCGCGCGTACTGCTACCGGGTGCTGGCGCGTCCGGCTCGCTCCGCACTCGAGCGCGGCCATGCCCTGCACTGGAGTTACCCGGTCGACTTCAGCGCGCTGCGTGAGTGCGCGACGCTGCTGGTCGGCACGCGCGACTTCACCGCGTTCACGCCGACCGACACCTACCACGTCCGCTTCTGGCGCGATGTTTACGCCGCGCACTGGCGTGCGCGCGACCATGAGTTGCTCGAATTCTGGATCGAGGCCGATTCATTCATGCGTCACATGAATCGCGCGCTCGTCGGAACGATGCTGGATGTCGCGCGCGCGCGGCTGTCGGTCGGCGATTTCGCCCAATTGCTCGACGGAGCCACCCGCGCGGAGGCGGGCCCCACTGCGCCCGCGCGCGGGTTGCACTTCGCCGGTGCGGGCTACGCTGGTGAGCGGCTGCTCGGTCAGCCGACCCAGGACTAGGCGGTGGTCGGCGAGGGGTCCGGGCGGACGACGACCGTGTCGGCGATCGCGATGATCTCGTCGACCGGGAGCCCCGCCCGTGACGCGTGCTCCCGGATCGCCTCCGGGCTCGCTGCCTCATAGATGCACAGCGTGCCCAGCCTGCCACTGCCCTCGTCGAGCACGTAGCTGCGAATCCAGCGGATCTGGTCCGACATCTCCTCGTCGCCGACCTTGGTCGACCGGGCCGCCGCCTCCTGGAGGTCCGGACCGTCGGCGAACCCGTCACGACGCAGAATCGCGTACAGCTGCATTGTTGCCCCCTTCATTCGAGTGATCTCGATGCCGTGCGGGGCATCGTACGGGCGCGTGAGCGCTCTGTGGCTCTTTCCGGCATGGCGTCTAGGATCAGGTTCGTGCGGGTCCTGCTCACCAATGACGATGGAATCGAGGCGGAAGGGCTGCTGACCCTGCGCCGCGCGCTCGCGGCCGTGGCCGGCGTCGATCTCCGCGTCATCGCTCCAGACGGCAACCGTTCAGCGATGGCGCGCTCGATCACGACGCGGCGGCCGCTCTGGGTCGAGGAGGTCGACTTCCGCGATGGCACCGTCGGCTATGCGACTGACGGCACCCCTGTCGATTGCGTGCGGCTGGCGAACCTCGGGCTGATCGACGGCTGGTCACCGGAGATGGTCGTCTCCGGAATCAACCACGGCTCGAACATCGGCGATGACATCACCTATTCGGGCACCGTCGCGGCGGCATTGGAGGCGATCGTGCTCGGCTTGCCGGGCATCGCGATCTCACAGCAGTCGAGTGCGCTAGAGCTGGACTTCCGCCAGACGACTGCATTCGACTTCCGCGCCGCCGTAGCGTTCACGGCGCGGCTGGTGGAAGAGCTCGAGGGCGTACCGCTGCCCCAGCGCACGCTGCTCAACGTGAACTTCCCGGGGTGCGCGCCGGAGGGCATCTCGGTCGCGCGGCTGGGCAGGCGCTACTACCGCGACGAGCTCGAGCTGGTCGAATCCGACCCCACCCACCCCGCGCGCCGTCGGTACCGCGTCTACGGCGAGGCTGCCGACGCCGACGAGGATGAGCTCGACACCGATATCGCGGCGATCGCAGCCAGACGCGTAGCGGTCACGCCGCTGCACTTCGATTTGACCCATCACGAAGGCGTGCGGGCGCTGATCGAGCACGATCTCGAGCGCCTGCTCGAGGAGCCCGTCGAACAGCAGCCGTGAGCACTCCAGATCCAGCCGCGAGCAAGCGCGCCGCCGAGTTGCACAAGCTGCTCGACTATCACTCCCACCGCTACTACGTTCTGGACGACCCGGAGATCGGCGACGACGAGTACGACGCGCTGCTCGACGAGCTGCGATCGCTGGAGGCCGCCGACCCGTCGCTGGTCACGCGCGACTCGCCGACGCAACGGGTTGGTGGCGAGCCGGTCTCCGACCTGGTCAAGGTCGCGCATCTGCAGCGGATGCTGTCGCTGGCGAACGCGCGCTCGGCTGAGGAGCTACGAGCGTGGATTCAGCGCATGCGCAACCACCTCGCACGCGAGGGCATCGAGAATCCGGCGTTCGAATTCGTCGCCGAGCCGAAGATCGACGGGCTCGCGATGTCGATCGTCTACCGCGACGGCGTGATGGAGCGCGGCGTCACCCGCGGCAACGGCGAGATTGGTGAGGACGTCACTCATAACCTGCGGACGATCAGCGAGCTGCCGCAGCGGCTTGACTTCACCGCCGTAGGAATGCCGCAGCCACCACCGCTGCTGGAGGTGCGCGGTGAGGTGTATATGTCGCTACGCGACTTCGAGCAGCTGAACGAACGGCGCGCCGCGGCTGGAGAGTCGACATTTATGAACCCCCGCAATTCGGCGGCGGGCACTATCCGGCAGCTCGACCCGCGGCTGGCGGCGGCGCGGCCACTGTCGTTCTGGGCCTATCAGATCGGTGTGACCGAGGGTCTGTCGTTCAGCGCCCACTATGAGACGCTCGAGTTTCTGAGGAAGCTTGGGTTCCCGGTCAACCCGGACATCCGCGTGCTCGATTCGGAGGACACCGTCGTCGCGCAGTGCCAGTCCTGGCAGGAACGCCGCGGCGAGTTGCCGTTCGAGATCGACGGGGTCGTGGTGAAGGTGAACGACCTCGAGCTGCAGCGACGGCTGGGCGTGGTCGGCCGCGAGCCGCGTTGGGCGATCGCTTGGAAGTTCCCGCCGACGACGGCTGTCACGACCCTGCTGGACATCGGCTGGAACCCGGGGAAGTTCGGCGACCTCCATCCCTACGCGGTGCTCGATCCGGTGCACGTCGGCGGCGTCATCGTGAAGCTTGCGACGCTGCACAACGAGGAAGACCTGGCACGCAAGGACCTGCGAATCGGCGAGGGGGTGATCGTCTTGCGCGCGGGAGACGTGATCCCACAGGTCGTCTCGCCGGCGCCACACGTAGCCGAGCAGAAGAATCGTCCGCCGAAGCCGGCCCCGCCGTCGAAGTGTCCGGTCTGCGGAACGCCGACCGTGAAGCCGGAGGATTCGGTGTTCACCGTCTGTCCCAACCGCGATTGTGCGGGCCGGCGCTGGCAGCTGCTCAAGCACTTCGCCGGGGCGATGGACATCGATGGTCTTGGCGAGAAGCAGGTTGGCCTGTTCATGGACCTCGGCTGGGTCAGGACGGCGAGCGATTTGTACAGATTGACGGCGGAGCAGATCGCATCCCGCGAAGGGTTCGGCGAGGTTTCGGCTGGCAAGCTCGTCGCGGCGATCGACGCCTCTAAGCGGCAACCCTTTGGGCGCGTCCTGTTCGCGGTTGGGATCGAGGAGGTCGGCGACGTCACCGGTCGCAACCTGGCGCAACAGTTCCGCACGATCGACACCCTGCTCGATGCCGCCCCAGAGGGCCTCGAGCAGACGCAGGGCGTCGGGCCGAAGATGGCTCAGAAGATCCACGCACAGCTTGCCGATCCGCTGATGCGCAACCTGATCGCCGATCTGCGCGAACTCGGGCTCACGTTCGAGGAAGCTGGGCCTCCGCCCGGCGAGGGGGCGTTGGCGGGCCAGACGTTCGTCCTGACCGGCACGCTCCCAGACCTCACGCGCGAGCAGGCCAGCGCGATGATCATGGCCGCTGGTGGCAAGGTCACCGGCTCGGTCTCACGCAAGACGACGTACGTCGTCGCCGGCGACAGCGCCGGCTCAAAGTTGGCCAGTGCCGAGCGGCTGGGTGTGCCGGTGCTCGACGAAGCCGGGCTGCGGGCGCTGCTGGACAGCGCCGCGTAACGCTTCTGCGAGGCAGGCGCCGGCCAGAACATCAACCCCCATACCTCGCGAGCGCTTCGGCGTCCAGATCCTCGAGCTCGTGGCCGGCGGTCGAGGACGTGAGGCCGTTCATCATGAACGCGAACACGATCTGGTGGCCGTTGGCCGCCTTGCAGTAGCCGACGAGGTTGGCGACGTCGTGCAGCGTGCCGGTCTTGCCGCGGCAGTTGTTCGCGCCGCGCCTGCCGCGCATCTCGTCGATCAGCGTCCCGCGCACACCGGCGATTGCGAGCGAGTTCCAGAATGCCGGCTGTCCTTGCATCTCCCTAAGCAGCAGCACGATCTGGCGCACGTTGGTGCGGTCGTACCGGGACAGGCCGGAACCGTCGTTGAGCTGCGGATGCAGATCGAAGGTGCGGCCGATCACGCTCCGCACCACCGCTGCGCCCGCGCTTGTCGTTCCGCGGCGCCCGAGCTGCGCGCCCAGGTCCTTGAGCAGCGTCTCGGCGAAGAAGTTGTCGGACGGGCTGTTGGTCAGCAATATCAGCCTCGCGAGCGTCGGCGAGCTGATGCTCGTCAGCAGCACCGCGCGCTTCGGTGTGACGCCGGTGGTGATGCGCGTCCCGGCGGCAAGGGTCACGCCCTTGCTCTGCAGAGCTGCGGCGAAGGCCTGCGTGGCAACAAGCGGCGGGTTGGCATCGAGCTGGTCCTCGTGCAGGTTGGTGAAACCTGCGTCGTAGGCGAGCGCGCTCAGCGAACCCTCGGTCTCCAGGTTTGCTTGGTAGTCGGTGTCGGGGCCACCACGAACCGAGTCGAAGTAGGACTCGTCGCCGACGATGCTGCCCTGGATGCGCTTGACGCCGGCTCTTCCGAGGTTTGCGGCGAGGCTCTGCGCGGTCGCGCCGACGCCGTACATGATGTGGTCGAAGGTCCCCGAGCCGAAAGTCGGGTCACCGCCACCGCGCAGGTACAGCGTGCCGACGAACGTGCCGCTCGAACTCAACTTGCCGACGCCCAGGACCTTCGTCTGGAAGGTGGCGTTCGGGCCGAGTGCGAGCAGCGCGGTGCTCGTCGTCCACAGCTTCTCTACCGACGCTGGTAGACGGGCGACGTTGTCGTTGTAAGCCCATAGCGTGCGGTCGGTGGTTTCGTCGATCACCAGCCCGCTGTTGGCGCCGCCCTGGCGGTTGAGGTCGGAATCGAGCGTCCTCTGAAGCGCGCTGAGCGCCTTGGACGCAGGCGCCATCCGGGGCGGTGCGTCCGTGTACCGGACGATCCCGTACGGCCAGACCTTGCGGCTGGCCGAGGCGCTGCCGTCGCCGAACACTGCGTACATCGTGCCGGCGCAGCCGAGCGCCAGTATCAGGCGCTGCGATGTCCGGAAGAGGCGTGACACGCCGATATCAAACCGGTGAGCGCGCAAAGGATGCGCCGCCTGGGAGGAAACCTCCAGCCGCTCGGCCAGAATCGCGGATCCGTCGAAACCAGGCGGCGCTGCGTCCCGGGCTGGGACGCCGAAATTGTCAGTGGACCGTACTGCGGATTCTCGAGCGCGACCTCAGACGCTCACGATCTGTGCCGAGCCTGACTTCGTCAGCTCCCGGAGGGTCGTGATGAACAGGGTCTTGTCGATCTTGCCGTTGAAGATTGGGACACCCCACTCGACGCACTTAGCGATTACGTCCCTGCGTTCCAGGCCTGCTTCCTTTGCAAGCTCGCTCGGCGTCAGGTGATTAGCCATAGATCCCTGCCCTCCTTGTCACGATCAGTACATGCGGACAGTATTGCGCCGCCTCCCGACGTACGCAAACGAACATAGCCCTCGGTGGACGACCACGGCCGAAACTTCGCGGCCGCGAGCCGGGCCGCTCGCCGATCCCCCGGGACCGCGAATTCCCAGAGGGCGTGCCACAATGGTTCCTCTCGGGGCGTGGCGCAGCCTGGTAGCGCGCACCGTTCGGGTCGGTGAGGTCCCCGGTTCAAATCCGGGCGCCCCGATCAGCTGGATCGCCCGCACTTGCGGGCGATCCAGCGCTTTTCACCGGCTCAAGGTTCCAATACGGTTCGATTTCGTCGAGACGCCGCGCCAGGATCCGCCCTTGTGCCGCTGGCCGGGGTGGGGAAGCCAAGGGAATGTCTCTTTGGGACCGGCGCCTGCTTCGGGAGGAGTAGCAAGGGCCCGAGCGCCTGAGCAGGACTTCGCTAGGCCGGGTCCGGGCTCACGGCCGGTGGGGCTGACGGCGCCGAGTCCCAATTACCCGAGTGCGCGGTCACCAGCCTTCCGGATCGCTGGCGTTCCTTCTACTAAGAGCAGCGCTTCAGCGGTACCACCGGCTTGTGGGCCCGGCGGCACCGACATGAGCCCCTCGCAGACAACCTCGGCGGCCGTGTGACGTCGATCTCACGCCTGGAATCTAGGCTGCCCGGTCATGATCCTCCCCGCCGCCACATCCACGCCACGAGTCAGGCTCGGCTGGCGCCCGATCGTATCCGCCGCAGCAATTGTCATCGCGCTGTGCGCGTGCGCCACCGCCGGCTTTTCGCTGGCAACTCATCTCAGCAAAGACTCAACCGCCGGCCTAGCGCAGCCCCTGGTCAACAGCGCGCTGTTCCCGTCGCGGGTCCTGGGTGGCGAGGCCGCGCTTGCCGTGAGCTTCACCGCGGCCGGCGCTGAGGTTCGTGCCGGTGGCGCGCGGCTTGGGCTGCGAGCCACCTCGCTGAGCGCGGGCGGCAAGCTCGAGCATCTGCGCCGGGCGATGCCCAGATCGCATGGCTTGCGCACGAGCTATGCGCTCGGCGATCTGCGCGAGTGGTTCCTTCAGCGTGAGGGTGGCCTCGAGCAGGGCTTCACGGTCAGCGCTCGGCCCAGCGGCGGCGCTGGCAGCTTGGCCGTGACACTGCGGGTGAGCGGCAATCTCCGCGCGTCGCGGGCGGGCGACGCGATCATCTTCACCCACGCCGGGAGGCCGGTGCTCACCTACGGCGAGCTCGAGGTGAGCGATGCCACCGGCCGGCGCCTATCGGCTTCGCTCTCGATCGAGGGCACTAGGCTCCGCATCAACATCGACACGTCCGGGGCACGCTTCCCGCTGAGGATCGATCCGATGCTGCAGCAGACCTCCTTTGACGACGGAGTCGAACAGGTCGGGGCCACCTATGCGCCGCTGGATTACGGCGTCTCCTCGGACGGCAGTGAGATCGCCACCGTAACTGGCAACGGCGAGGCCACAGTGTTCACCGAGCCCGCAGGGGGCTGGGTCTCCGGTGCCCCCGCCCAGGCCACGGTGAGCGCGCCGTCGAGCTCCGTGAGCTCGTGGAGCTACGGGCAGTCGACGTTCGCTTCCATCTCGCCCGACGGCAACACGCTCTACCTCGAGTTCGTCGGAACCACCAGCAACCAGGAGTCGACGCTGCCTCCGGGCTACATCTACATCTACACGCGGAACGGCGGCACCTGGCAGGAGTCCGGCTCGCTCTCCGGTGGCGCCGGATACACGTTGTCGCCCTATGGCCTGACCGTGTCCGGGGACGGCTCAACGATCGTCGCGGGCGGAGCTTACGCCGACACCCCCAACGGCGACTCGAGCGATCCCAACCCGACACCTGGATCCCCGGCTGCGCCGTACTTCGGGCTGCTGATCTTCAAGCGGGCATCGGGGTCCTGGGCGGGAGTGAGCACTCAGGCGGCCGCGACGCCGAGCTCGGATGATGTGCCCTGGCAGTGGGCGGTGAGCGCCGACGGCTCGACGATCGCTGTCGAGACGATTGACGGAGCCGATGCCCACGACGAAGACGACATCGTCTTCACGGACAACGGCTCCTCGCAGATCTCACTGGCGGCCTCTGGCTCTGTCGGGATCTCAGGCGACGGCTCGGTGATCGCCGTCGGAGAGTCGGGTGTCGACGGAGCCGGCTTCGTCGACGTGTTCGAGCGTCCTGGCTCGGGCTGGACCTCGATCGGCGCGTTGGCTTCGCGCGCGACGCTCACCGACAGCGTCGCCGGCGCGTTTGGCAACGCTGTCGCGGTCAGCAGCGATGGTTCTGTGATCTATGTGAACGAAGTGCCGAGCGCTCCGGAGCCGGGACTCACCCGCGCGGTGTTCAATGGCAACGGCTTCGACACCTACAGCGAGCCGGAGGGGGGCTGGTCCGCGACCATGAGCTCGCCGACCTATACCTGGACGCCAACAACCTATTCGTCGGGGATCAGCGCCGACACGGTCGACTCGCTGGAGCTCTCTGCCGACGATTCGACTCTCGTCTCGCTCGGCCAGGATTGCGCCGCAGCCTCGAGCGCAAACGACTACGACTGCGTTCCGGGCGTGTTCGTCTTCAGCTCCGACGCGGGCTCGACGGGGACGACCTCCTCCACCACGACCGCCACGTCGACCGCCGCGCCGACCTCGACCGCCGCCACGACGGCCGTCGTCACCTCGACCTCGAGCTCAAATCAATCGCAGACCTCGACCGGCACGGATACGACGATCGAGTCGACCTGCCCGGCATCCGATTCTCCGAGCAGTGACTGTGAAACCGGGATCGGCGAGCCAAGGCCGGACGGGAACAGCCTGAACCTGCCGGCCAACTGTAACTTCGCAGCCACCGACGGCGTCTCGTGCACTTACTCCTCCGGTGCCTACCAGATCTCCTCGAGCGCCTGCCAGAGCGGCTGTGCGATCACGACCTCCCAAGCTGAGCAGGCCGCAAACGCCGCGGTCCAAAGCTTTCTCAGCTCGATCGGAGCCACCTCGCTGGAGCAGGGGCAGGTCGCCCAGGGCGCAGCCGCTCGAGCGGACCGCAGCCTGCCTGACGCGCTCGCGCGCAAGCGCAAGGCCTACCGTGTACGCAAGCTCGCCTCGACCCGCGCCGTCATCGCCGGAGGCCATTCAAAGACCCTGAAGCTGACCCTGAACACCTCGGGCCGGGCGCAGCTGAAGCGCCTGCACAAGCTCAAGCTGCTGATCCTCGTGGCCCGTAAGGTCGGCGGCAAGACCAAGCTTGTCCTCGATCGCGACGCGACGTTCACGGCCCCGGCCGCCAAGAAGAAGAAGCGCTAGCGCAGCATCCCATCAGTCGCTCGTATTAGTAAGGGATTTGTAGTACGGGTCGACGCCGAGCCAACGGCGGTAACGAGCCGCAGTTCGTGACAGTTTCCTAGCGACTGTTCAAGATGGCATACAGCGGAAACTCGTTGGCCGAAATCGTGTTATGAAGCGTGCGTGACGTTTGCAAAGCATTCGCGATCGCCCGAAAGCGCCCTATCCACGGGCTTGTTAGCCGAACGCCCCGATTGCTTCGGCGTTGGGCCCGCAGCGTCATCCCTCAGGCTGGAAGCCGTTTTTGGTTGCTGCGGGCCTGAGCGCGACTTGCTGCGCGGCCGGTGTCAGGCGTCTGACCAGCCGGCGCCGGTCGCCTCGTACTCTTCGATCCGGGCCTGCATCAGGGTCTTGCAGAGCTCGATTGGGATCTCACGGTCGTAGGGGAGCTTGATGAAGCCCTCGCCTGCCTCGTATCCGGCTGCTTCAACTTCGGCCCTGTGAGAGGCGAAGAACCGTGTGGGAAACCGGAGTGAGCAATGGTTCTTGAAGTTCTGGAGCATCCACAGGCGGGTGTTCTCGCCGCGGACGTAGACGGGCAGGTTCCACTTCAGTTCCTCCCGCGCTTGCGGATCGGCCTTGAGGCTGAGCTCGCGGAGCACGTCAAGGTGCGGTCGCTGAGCGGGCGTGAGCTTGTCGAAGTAGTCCTCGACGCTCGACCGCTTGGGCATCGGCATGGCGCCCAGCCTACCGATCAGCAGGCTGAACAACCTGCTCGGAACTCACAGCTCGACCGGCTCGAACCGGTCCTGCGCGATGCTGTCGATGTTTGTTCCTATAACGGGACTATCGTCAACAGCATCGTCAGTTGCGTGCCCCGGCAACGGTGGCGCGTGAGGTCGTCAGCGTGTAGTCGTAGCCGTAGGTCGTACCCGTGACGTTGGTGGCCACCAGGCGAAAGTGATACGCGTTGCTCGGCGTGAGGGCCTTGGGGTGGCCAACGGCCGTGACCGGCGCGGTCCCGGCGCCGGCACTGATCGCAGCCGTGCGCATGCCGTACGCGGTGGTCCTGCCGTACTGCCAGTAGTAGGTCGTCGCCTGGCCGTTTGGGTACACGCCGCCCAGCAGCGCGGCGCCCGTTGCGGTCACGCGTTGCAAGTAAGTCTTGTGGCTGGCCGGACCCAGGGCAGGGTCACCGATACCGGGCGCACCGGTGACGATCTGTCCGGAGATAGAGCCCGTGCCGGTGGGCCCGTCGTAGCCGATCGCGGCGTTGCACAGCAACGAGATCGAGCCTGCGCAGTTGCCGGTGGAGCCGCTCGCAGGGTCGTTCAGGTTGGCGCTGTCCGTGTACGCCCATTGGGGTGTCGAGCCGTCGACACCGGTGACAGCCTCGAACGCGGCGGTCAGCGGCGTGGCGAGGCTGGTGCCGCCGCCGTCGAGCCAGCCGCCGGCCTGTGAGTCGTAGAAGCTGAGGCCCGTATTCGGGTTCGCGTCGGCCGCTACGTCTGAGTATATCCGGCCGTTGCAGCCTTCGGCCGGCTGGTATGGCAGCGGCTGTTCCTGCGTGTCGCAGCCGTCGCCGCTCTGGTTCCAGGCCGATTCGATGACGCCGCGTGGCGTCGGGGTGCCCGCACCGGCGACACTCAACGAAGTGCCGCCAACGGCCGTCACGTATGGGAGCGCCGCCGGGTAGCTCGCGTAACCGGCGGGGATGGTGCCGTCGTCACCGCTTGCGGCAAGGATCGCAACGCCCGATGCGCTGAAGTCGGTGAACGGGTTGCTGGTGTAACTGCCGGCGCCACTGATCGAGACCTGATTGGCGCCGGCCTGGATGGCTGCACTGACCGCGGATTGCAGATCGGCCGCGGCCGGTGTGCTCGCTTCGACCAGGATGATGCGGCAGTTCGGGCACAGCGATGAGACTGCATCCAGGTCCATCGACTCCTCCAGAGCCCATGACCAGTCGGTCGGGGGCAGCGGTGAGCTCTGTCCCTGTTCGTTCAGCTGCTCGAAGCAGCCGTTGCTCGCCGTGCAGGCTGGCAGCCCGTAGGTGGAGCGGAAGGTGCTCAGGTCGGAGGCGGCGTTCGGGTCGTCGTAAATCGCGGCGACACCGATCGTGTCGCCAATGCCCTTCGTGGCGGACAGATAGTTCAGGTCGTAGGCCTGCTGCAGGTAGGCAGGGGTCATCGGCTGTGGAGCGGGCACGCCGCGTCCCCCGCTGGTTGAGACGCGCGCGCCGGTCCGCTTACCGCCGACGCGGCGCGGCCGCGGGTGGATCGGCTTGCCGGTTCGCTTGGACACGAGTATCTGCGCGTCGCAACCGATCTGATCGGGCACCCGCGCGGCGCAGCTCGACTTGGGGACGACGGCATCCGCAGCCCGTGCAGAGGACTGGACAACACAGCTGGCTGAGGCGGCCGCGACGAGCAGGACAACGACCGCCGTCATACGGCGGGCACGAGGCATGCCTCCGCATCGGGGCTCACTAGCGGCTGCATGAGATGTTGTCCAGGAATCTCGACACGTGTTCGATCAAGGGGTCAGAACACCGCGCGACCCGAGCTGAGGCGCTGATCCCGGTTGCCCCTGGCAGCTTCGAGGAGCGAATGCCTGCCATTGCGCAGTGGTTCGCCGAGCATCCTCCCGGCGACACTCGCGGCGGTTGAAACCCGGCCGGGACCGCAATGCTGTTTGGGGCAGAGTGCGCTGCGGTAGCTTCGGCATATGTTTAAGCGTCAGAGTAAGCGGGATTTGAGTCCATTCCAGGTCGCCAATGAAGCCCCACGTGTATTGGCCCAGGGTGCAGAAGAAGCGGCGCACCGCCTCGCCGAAGCCGTGGAGGTAACCGGAGCGCGAGTTGCCAAGAGTGCTGGGAATGCCGGTGACCGGGCGACTGAGCTGAGCGGGCAGCTTGGAGACAGGATCGCCCACACCCGCGTCGGCGGGCCCAAGCCGAAGCAACTCGGCGGAATGCTTACGCGAGCAGGGTCACGCACGCGGGCAACGCTCCATACGGACGGTGATGCGAAGCTGAAGGCTGAGCTCGTCAAGACGAGTCACGAGCTCGCGCACGAGTCGTCATCTCTCGGCCACGCGATCGACTCGTTGAACGCGGTCATCAAGGCGAACCGCAAGGCCGCTGCGAGGGGACGCACGCGACTGATCGGAGGTCTCGCGATCGGCGCGGTCCTCATGTACCACTTCGACGCCGAACACGGCCACAAGCGGCGAGCCGCGACTGCGCGGCGCTTGCGCGGTGTTGCGCGCGACAGGTGAAGCGGAGCTGGCTTCCGGTTCCGGCTCCGCTTGACCCAAGCGTCGACCCGAATCACAATCGGCAGCATCGAACGAGTTGAGGGCACTCCCCTGATACAGGATTCGATCCTCGACACGATCGGTGGGACGCCTCTCGTACGGCTGTCGCGCATCGGCGCCCGGGTCCGTCCGCAGCTGCTCGCAAAGCTCGAACTCTTCAACCCGGGTGGCTCGATCAAGGATCGGGTCGCGGTCGCGTTGATCGAGGCGGCCGAGCGCGACGGCCACCTGCAACCCGGCGGGACGATCATCGAGCCAACCTCGGGCAATACCGGCACCGGGCTGGCGATCGCAGCACGCCTCAAGGGCTACAAGGTGATCGCCGTGATGCCGGACAAGATGTCGCGGGAGAAGATCGACCTTCTGCGCGCCTACGGCGCCGAGGTCGTGCTGGCACCGACCGATGTGCCGCCCGACTCACCACGCTCCTACTACCGCGTTGCCGATCGGTTGACCGCGGAGATCCCAGGGGCGTTCCAGCCGAATCAGTACCGGAACCCGGCCAACCCGCAGGCCCACTTCGACTCGACGGGACCGGAGCTGTGGGAGCAGACCGGCGGGCGGATGACACACCTGGTCATCGGTGTCGGCACCGGCGGCACGATCACGGGCACCACCCGCTATCTGCGTGCGCGCCAGCCGGACCTGGTCGTCGTTGGTGTGGACCCCGAGGGCTCGATCTATTCGGGCGGCGAAGAGAACGTGCACCCTTACCTGATCGAAGGCGTCGGCGAGGATTTCTGGCCGCAGACCTTCGATCCCGGCGTGGTAGATCGCTGGATCACCGTCTCGGACCGCGACGCCTTCCTGACGACCCGCCGGTTGGCGCAGGACGAGGGCATACTCGCTGGCGGCTCGGGCGGGATGGCCCTGCACGGCGCGCTCGAGGTTGCGGCAGAGCTCGACGACCCGGACGCGATGGTAGTCGTGGTGCTCCCGGACGGCGGCCGCTCGTACCTGTCGAAGATCTACTCGGACGGCTGGATGCGTCAACACGGCTTCGTTGAGCGCGATCACGTGCTGCTCGTAGGTGACGTGCTCGCCCAGAAGGCCGAAGCCGGTCAGACACCAACCCTGCTGAGCGTCAGCGCCGACCATCTGGTCCGCGAGGCCGTGGCGCTGCTGAACCAGCACGGGGTGTCGCAGCTGCCGGTGGTCAGCGGTGAGAACGGAGGACATGTCGTCGGCGCGATCAGGGAACGCGGACTTCTGCGCCACGCGGCAACCGATCCGTCGCTGCTCGACGCTCAGATCGAGCAGGTGATGGAACCGCCGTTTCCATCCGTGTCGGTCGACGATCCGGCACGTGCCGCGATCGAGCTGCTTGTCGGTGACCAGCAGGCGCTGCTGGTCACCCGCAACGGAGAGCCCGAAGGCGTCGTGACCCGCACCGATCTGCTCGAGGCGCTGATCGCGTGAGACGGCCCGTCGAGTGAGTGCCCAGCCGCCCAAGGCACGCGGCTTCGGTACGCGCGCCGTTCACGCCGGGCTGATTCCGGATCCGAGCTTCCGCTCGGTGATCCCCGCTATTCACCAGACCTCGACCTTCGCGCAGCCGCGTCCCGGTGAGTTCGTCGAGGATTACGACTACTCGCGTTCGGCGAACCCCACGCGTGCTGCGCTCGAACAGGCGCTCGGCGAGCTCGAGGGTGGGTACGCGGTCGCGTTCTCCTCGGGGATGGCGGCCGAGCACGCGCTGATCACTGCCGTCGGCGCGGCGGGTGCCCACATGGTCCTGCCGGCTGACCTGTACGGCGGCACCTACCGCCTCGTCGACAAGGTCATGAGCGTGTGGGGTCTGAGCTACGACCTCGTCGACCAATCAGATCCCGACGCACTCGCCCGCGCGGTCCGCGACGACACGCGTCTGATCTGGGTCGAGACGCCCACCAACCCACGCCTCGATGTGGTCGATATCGACGCTGTGGTGGCGGCGCGAAAGAACGCGCTCGTGGCTGTGGACAACACCTTTGCGACGCCGGTGAATCAGAACCCGCTCGCGCACGGCGCGGATTTCGTCGTGCATTCGACCACCAAGTATCTGGGTGGACACTCTGACGTCGTCGGTGGTGTCGCGATCGCTCGGGACCGCGATTGGTATCAGCGCCTGCGGTTCGTGCAGAACTCCGTCGGCGCTGTGCCGGGACCGTTCGACTGCTTCCTCGTCCACCGCGGCATCCGCACGCTGCACCTGCGGATGCAGGCTCACGCACGAAGTGCGGCGGCCGTCGTCGCGCTTCTGGAGTCGAGCGCTGGCGTCGGGGATGTCCGCTGGCCTGGTTTCAGCGGCATGGTCAGCTTCCGGCATCCGCGCGCCGCTGCGGTCGTCGCGGCCACCGACTTGTTCACGCTCGCTGAGTCTCTGGGCGGTGTCGAGTCGTTGATCGAGCTGCCTCAGGCAATGACCCACCAGTCGGTAGAAGGCTCCACTGCCGCGGTGCCGGCTGATCTCGTGCGGCTCAGCTGCGGTGTCGAGGATCCGGAAGACCTGGTCGCCGACCTGAGTCAGGCGCTCGCGAGCGCGGCCGCCGGCATCTGATCCCGGCGGCGGAACCCTCTGCGAGATCGCTGGCAACCCTCAAGAGTGTGGGTGTGCTGGCCGATTCCAGGGTTTGGAGCGATGCAGACGATCTCAGCCAACATCAGCCGCAGAATGCAATTCCGGGCTTCGGTGCCGGCACGCGTATGGACCCTCGCGCTGCTCGACGCCACGTCCGCAGTCGGACTGGCAGGGCTGGCGGCCGCGCCGTTGGGCACGGGCGCGCCGGTACATCTGGACGCCGTCTGCGCCGGCGTCCTGGCAGCCGTTGCAGCTGTGCTGCTCGTCTCGGGCGGCAGCATCGCCAGGCGCTGGCTGCTCGGGCTCGGGGGTCTGCGGATCATGGTCGCCATCCTGGCCATCGGTACCGCACACAGCGGCGGTGCCACGTTCTTCGCCGGTGCCGGACTCGTTTGGGTTGCGCTCTGGGTCACGGGGTTCTTCTCGCGCCGTCTGGTCGTGCTGACGCTCGCGGCCGAGTTCGGCGCAGTGGCGCTCGCCGTGGCTGTCAACGGCCAGCATCTGCGGACTGCTGTCGACGCGGGCGCACTCCTGGTCGCGGCCGTCATCCTCTCCATCCTGCTCTTGCAGTCGCTCGGCCGTCTGCGCATCGAGGCTCGGCACGACCACCTCACGGGTCTGCTCAACCGCTACGGAGTCGATGAAGCGCTGGCAGAGCTCTCCAGTCGGCAGCGGCCAGCGACAGCCAGCATCGTGGCGATCGACCTCGACGGGCTCAAGGCCGTCAACGACGAGGGCGGCCATCAGGCCGGCGATCGCATGCTCGTTACGTTCGCGACCGAGCTCACCGTGGCCACAAGGGTCGTCGACCTGCCCGCGCGTGTCGGTGGCGATGAGTTCATCGCGATCCTGCCCGGGCTGTCAGCTGCGGAAGCCACGCGCTGGGCCGGCAAGCTTCAAGAGCGCAGCTGTGTCTCGTGGTCCTTCGGCGTCGCAGAGCGCCGCTTCGACGAACCGCTCGAGCTCTGGCTCGGACGTGCCGACCAGGGCATGTACGCGGCGAAGTCGGCGGGCCGCAGCCCCCTGCGGTCGGTGTCGGCAAGCGTTTGAGCGATCACGCGGCTGCCGCGGTGTGTTCGAGGATCGCCTGACAGATCCGCGGGCGCAACGGACTCGGGCGGTCATGGCCCATGTCCTCGATCAGCAGGAGCTGGGCATCCGGAACCAGTTCGGCGGTGCGCTCGCCGCCGCTCGGTGCGATCAGCGTGTCGTCGAGTCCGTGGATCACGAGTGTGGGGACGCGTAGCCGTGCCAGGCCGCTTGTACGCGGTGGGCTGGCGACGACCGCGGCTAGGTGGCGCTTGGCGCCCTCGGGGTAGTAGCAGCGATCAAAGCTCTCAGCAGCGATCGCGCGCGCCTGGTCGAGCTCGGGATAACGCTTGGAGCGCCACAGCGCCCAAATATCGGCACTGGCGATGTAGCCGTCGCGGTCGCTCGCAGCAGGCGCGAGCAGGCCTTGCAGTGCCTCGGGGGTCGACTGCCCGTACGCGGGCTCGCCGGTGGTGGACATCATCGAGGTCAGCGTCAACACGCGCTCCGGGTGCTCGATCGCCATCGTCTGGACAATCATGCCGCCCATCGACACGCCGACTATGTGGGCCTGCTCGATACCCAGAGCAGTGAGCAGGCCGAAGCCGTCAGCGGCCATATCCGCCAGCGTGTAGGGAGCGAGCGCGCGCGCCATCTCGAAGTTCCCAGCGGACGCCGCCGCTGATACCTCGCCGACCCGCGCATCGATACCGTCGAGCTTCTCAGAGAGCCCGCAGTCGCGGTTGTCGAAGCTGATCACGTGGCGCCCGCCCTGCGCCAGCTGCGCGCAGAAGTCGCGCGGCCAGGCGACCAGTTGGCTGGCGAACCCCATCACCATCAGCACCGGCGGGTCGCTGCCCGAGCCGTGCGTCTCGTACTCCAACGCAATACCGCCTGGAATCGTGATCAGCGGCATCGCACGGGGTATCGTATGTCACGGCTCGCTGGCGCGGACCAGCAGATCGCGGACCTCCTCGTCCGTGGTGGGCGCGAAGTCCCGGTACCAGATCCCGACTGCCACGAACGGGTCCGGCGTGCTCGCGCAAACGATCGCGTCGGCGTCACGGGCCAGCTCCTCGCATGTCGCTCGCGCCGCCGTCGGCACTGCCACCACCACGGAGCTCGCGCCCAGCTTGCGCAGCGCCCGCACGGCGGCGCGCATGGTCGCGCCGGTGGCGAGACCGTCGTCGACCACCAGCGCCACGCGACCACGTACCTGAACCGGCGGCCGTCCACCGCGGTAGAGCTGTTCGCGGCGCCTGAGCTCGAGCTGCTGCTCGGCCGCAATCTGGTCGATCCTCGGTTGGCTCAGGTGAGCCTCGGCGACGACGTCATCGTTCAGTACGCGCACACCGCCGCTGGCGATCGCTCCGAACGCCAGCTCCTCTTGGCCGGGTACGCCGAGCTTGCGAACCAGCAGCACGTCCAGCGGCGCCCGTAGCGCGGCGGCGACCTCGTACGCCACCGGCACGCCGCCGCGCGGGAGCCCCACCACCACGAGGTTCTCGCGGTCGTGGTAATCCGCCAGATGTTCGGCGAGCCTCAGCCCAGCCGCATGTCGGTCGGCGAACTTCCTAGGTCTCAGGCGCGTCACCTTCTCCTGCGAACTGACGGAGGAACCAATCGCTCGCCAGCTGGGCCACCTGCTCGAGCGCGCCCGGCTCCTCGAACAGGTGCGCGGCGCCCTCCACCACCTCGAGTCGCGTGACTGCGGTCATGTGCCGCTGTGCCTCGCGGTTCAGGGACAGCACCTGCGTATCGGCGCTCCCGACAATCAGCAGCGTCGGAGCCGTGACCTCTGGTAGGACGAGGCGCGCCAGATCCGGTCGGCCGCCGCGAGACACGACCGCCCGGACCGTGTCCCGCCGTGCGGCGGCTGCGATCAGCGCCACGGCCGCACCGGTGCTGGCACCGAAACAGCCGATTGGCGCCGTCCCCCGGTACGCGTCGTCAACCCAGTCGATCGCCGCCACCAGCCGGCGGGCAAGCAGCGTGATCTCGACGCGCGGCTCTTCGCTATCCCTGTCCCGCCGCTCCTCGTCCGCGGTGAGCAGATCAAGCAGCAGTGTTCCGAGCCCGCCGGCGCGCATGTGCTCGGAGACTCGACGGTTGCGCGGGCTACGGCGGTTACTGCCGCTGCCGTGCGCGAACACCACGATCCCTGAGGGGCGCCCAGGTACAGTCAGCTCTGCCTTGAGCTCGACCTGGTCGAGCGTCAAGGTGATCGAGCTCATCTCTGAAACGGTACCGCGTCGTCCCGGGGCTGAGTGGGTCTACCAGTACTCGGGCGCGAAGTGCACGAACGTGTTTCCGCGCTGCAGCGTCCACAGCTGGAAGGCCTGCTCGTCGCTCATCGTCACCTGATTGAGCGTGCTGCACCGTGGGCAACGGCAGGTCGCCCTGCGCTCGCCCGGCTGGCCTGCGAGCGTGATCAGGTCCGGCGCCGCCAAGCACATCCTGCAGGCGAAGCTGGCCAACACGACCGCGGCGCAGTCTTCCCCAGTGAATCTCGCCTGATCCTGAATCTTTGTGCTCATCCCTCGCTGCGCACCCTAACACCAATTGCTGACATATCTGGGAAAACTTTTGACTCTTGACAAGCATAACCCTGGTTAGATATAGCTCGGAACATGCACAACTTGCCGTCCCCTGGAACATCCCGCGAAGTCCATCTACAGGTCGCAGAGGTCACAGATCGGATCAACCGCCGCAGTCGTGAGTCGCGGCGTGAATATCTCGATCTGATCGACCGGCGCATCGAGCAGGAACAGCGCGAGGGCCGGCCCCGCAGGCATGCCGGCTGCGCCAACCTCGCGCACGGTGTCGCCGCCTGCGGCGCCGAGGAGAAGGACCTGCTTGCGCGCCAGGAGGTCCCGAACGTCGCGATCGTCTCCGCCTACAACGACATGCTCTCGGCCCACCAGCCGCTCGAGCGCTACCCCGCGCTGCTCAAGAAGGAGATCCTCCGAGCGGGCGGTGTCGCTCAGTTCGCCGGTGGGGTCCCAGCGATGTGCGACGGCATAACCCAGGGCCGTCCGGGAATGGAGCTGTCGCTGTTCAGCCGCGACGTTGTCGCGCTCGCGACCGCCGTCACGCTTGCGCACGAGATGTTCGACGCGGCGCTGCTGCTCGGCGTCTGCGACAAGATCGTGCCGGGCCTTGTGATCGGGGCGCTCAGCTTTGGGCACCTGCCGTGCATCTTCGTCCCCGGCGGTCCGATGCCGTCCGGCACTCCCAACGCCGAAAAGGCCCGTGTACGCGAGCTGCACGCTCAGGGCCAAGCCGATGCCGCCGAGCTGCTCGAGTCCGAGCTGCGCTCCTACCACGCGCCCGGCACCTGCACGTTCTACGGGACCGCCAACACCAACCAGCTGGTGATGGAGGCGCTTGGCCTGCATCTACCTGGCGCCAGCTTCGTGACCTCGGGCACGCCGCTGCGACGCGTCCTGACCGAGGCCGCTGGGCGTCGCATCGTCGAGTTGACCGATTCCGAGCGGCCGGCGGCGATCGGGCGTGTTGTCGACGAGCGTGCGCTCGTCAACGGAATGGTGGCGCTGCTGGCCACGGGCGGCTCGACCAACCACACCATGCACCTTGTCGCGATGGCAGCCGCCGCCGGGATCAGCCTGACCTGGAAGGACTTCGCCGATCTTTCCGCGATCGTGCCGTTGCTGGCGCGGATCTATCCGAACGGCAGCGCCGACATCAACGAATTCCATGCTGCCGGCGGGACCGCAAGCCTGTTCCGGTCGCTGCTTGACGGTGGGCTGCTGCATGAGGACGTGATGACCGTTGCCGGTCAGGGGCTGAGCCGTTACTCTCAGGAGCCAAATCTGGGCGACGGCGGTCTGGCCTGGCGCCAGGCTCCGGCGGCGGGCGCCGTCGACCCCGCGGTGTTGCGTTCCCCGGAGTTCCCGTTCGCCGACGACGGTGGCATCCGCGTGCTCGAGGGCTCGCTCGGGCGCGGCGTCATCAAGGTCTCCGCGGTCAGCAACGATTGCCGGATCGTCGAGGCGCCGGCGCGCGTCTTCGACGACCAGCAGGAGTTCCTGGAAGCGTTCGGACGCGACGAGTTCGTCTCCGACGTTGTCGTGGTCGTGCGGTTCCAGGGCCCGAAGGCCAACGGCATGCCGGAGCTGCACCGACTCACACCCGCACTCGGCGTGCTTCAGGGCCGCGGCCACCGCGTCGCGCTGGTCACCGACGGGCGCATGTCTGGCGCCTCCGGCAAGGTGCCCGCAGCGATCCACTGCACACCAGAGGCGGCCAACGGCGGGCCGCTGTCGCGTCTCTGCGACGGCGACATCATCCGCATCGACACCCGGACCAGCACGTTTGACGTGATTGGAGTCGATCTCGACGAGCGTCCCGCGGCGCCGGCGCCACATGCCGGCGAGCTGGGTACCGGGCGTGAACTGTTCCGCCTGTTCCGCAACGCGGTCAGCAGCGCCGACACAGGGGCGACGATCTTCAGCGCGCTGCACGCCATAGACGAGCAGCCGGACGCGGTTGCGCTTGCTCGGGCATGACAAAGTGATCCGCGAGTGCCAGCCGTGACCGCACACTTCGAAGATCTGCTCGGCTCGACCAGGGTCGTCCCGGTGATCACCATCGCGGACGCTGATGCGGCGGTGCCGCTCGCCGAGGCGCTTGTCGCAGGCGGGCTGCCGGTGCTCGAGATCACGTTGCGCACGGAGGCTGGTCTGGAGTCGATCGCACGGATCGCCGAGATGGTCCCGCAGGCAATCGTGGGCGCCGGCACGGTGACCACGCCGCAGCAACTGCGCGACGCCCGCAACGCCGGTGCCCGGTTCATCGTCTCGCCCGGATGCACCGACGCGCTCGCCGCCGCGGCCGCCGAAGCCGGCGGCGCCTTCCTACCCGGCGCCGTGACCGCGAGCGAAGTGCTGCGCCTGCTCGAGCACGGCATCTCGTTTATGAAATTTTTTCCCGCAGAGACGAGCGGCGGCGTCGTGGCGCTCAAGGCGCTCGCCGGGCCGTTCCCCGGCATCCGGTTCTGCCCGACCGGCGGCATCGACCTCGCGCGCGCACACGACTATCTCGCGCTGGCCAACGTCGTCTGTGTCGGTGGCACCTGGATGGTGCCGACCGGGCTGATCGCGGCGGGCGACTGGGACGCGATCACGCGCCTGGCCGCGGAAGCATCCGCGGCGACGAGCCTCCCGGTTTCGGCCTCCGCCGAGGCCTAGCGAGGTCGCGGCCCAGCGGGGCCGCGACCCTAAGACCGAGCAGCTCTCAAACGAACCGGACGTGCGGTGAGCCGCACGAGCAGCCCTTCGACGCGCTCGGGATCGAGCACGTGGTCGATCACCATGTGCGCGCCGCCGATGACACCCGCCATGTGGCCGAGCTCCGTCAGCGCGATCTCGAGATGGCGCGAGGCGACCGGCGTCGCCTGCCGGTAGACGACCTCGCGCACGGCAGCGAACACCTGCTCGTCGGCCTCGGCGAGCTTGCCACCGATGATCACCGACGTGGGGTTCAGCAGGTTGACAGCGTCGGCGACGGCTGAGCCCACCATGCGCCCGCTGCGGCGCACCTGGCCGGTCGCCTCCGGGTGGCCCTCGCGCGCCAGCCGCACGACATCTGGCGGCGTCGGCGCGATGTCGCCCATCCGGCGAGCAATCGCCCAGCCGCCGGCGACGGCGTCGAGGCAGCCCACGTTCCCGCAACGGCAGATCTCAGGCGCATTTGGGTCGACGACGATGTGCCCGATATCGCCGGCGGCGCCGCGCTCACCGCGAAGTATGTTGCCGTAGGCGATCAGCCCGGCGCCAATCCCGCTGCCGATCTTGACGAAGATCATGTGGGCATCGCTCCGCCGCGCGGCCCGGTGCTCGCCAAGCGCCATGATCCGCGCGTCGTTGTCCGCCAGCACCGGGGAGTCGGTGATGTCGGCAAACATGCTCGGTACGTCGACGCCGTCCCAGCCGGGCATCGCGGGCGGGCTGACCGGGCGACCGGTGTCGAAGTCGACCGGGCCCGGCAGGCCGATCCCGACCCCGAGCACGTCGCTCCAGTCGCGATCAATGTCCTGGAGCAGTTCGGTGAACCGGGCCTTGACCCACTCGAGCACGGCCTCAGGCCCCTGCTCGATCGAGAGCGGCGCTGTGAGCTCGGCCAGCGGTTGCGCGGCGAGGTTGCAGACTGCGAGGTGGCAGCCCGTCTGCCCGAGGTCGCCGACGACGACCACGGCGGCGCTCTCGTCGAACGCGAAGATCGAGGCGGGCCGGCCACCGCTTGACTGCGCGTCGCCGGCGACCCGCACCAGTCCGGCCCCGTTCAGCACGCCGAGGCGCTGGACGACCGTCGACCGCGCGACCCCGAGTCGCTCGGCGAGTTCGTTGCGGGTGGTCGCCTTCCCCGAGCGGATCAGGGCGAGGACGGATCCTGGAGAAGCTGGTTCAGCGATCGAAACACCATAGCTAGCCGGGCTTCACAAGCACAGCTGGCTACTGGCTACGCGCACGGCGCTCTGCGCGCGGCAGGCGCCACGCGATCGGCTGGTTTCGGCTGCGGCGCAGGAGCAGGAACGCAATCGTGCCCCAGGTCGCCGGCACCCACAGCGAGATCGCGTGGTAGACGATCGTGGCCGAGGTGGCCAGCGTGTCGTTTACGCCGAACAGCACGAACATCCCGACGAAGCTGCCGTCGAGGACGCCGATTCCGCCGGGAATCGGGATCAGGTTCGAGAGGTAGCCGATCTGGTAAGCGAGCACGACCGTGGAGATCGGTGGGGTGTGACCAAGCGCCCGGAAGCAGACCCACAGCACGGCGATGTCGAACCAGAGGTAACCGTAGGCGCCGAGTAGGCGCCAGTCGGCGCTGAACACCAGCCTCCTGGTGTCGCGGATCGTCTCGGAGGTCGCCCGCGACCAGGTGCCCAGGCGCCCGCAGGGGCGCGCGCCGAGTGTCCTGTCCGTCACCCAGGGCAGCGCCATGAACCCGAAGAACACACCTACCCCGACCAGCCCCGGCAGCAAGGTCAGGAGCGGATCATGGCTGCCGGGCAGGATGTGCAGCCACGTGCCGAGCCCCGCGACCGCCAGCGTGATCACGTTGATCGCACTCGTCAGCAGGAACAGCACCGCGGAGCGCTCGGCCACGCGCCCCGGGCGCGCACCGCGCTCGATCAGCAGCCAGGCGCCGACAGCGACGCTGCCGGCGCCCCCGAGCGCGACGGCCGCACCGAAGGCCAGCTCGCTCAGCGCGACCCGCGCACCGAAGCGGATCGGCGCTCGGTCGAACACCTGCAGAAAGCAGACGACGTAACCGACGCACGACAGCACCTCGAGGCCGACTGCGAGCAGCACCCAGCCGATCGGCATATTCAGGACCTGATGGGCGACGTCATGCAGTCCCGGCACCGCCAGCAGCAGCCCGACGACCATCGCGACCAGCACCAGCAGCGAGATCAGGCCGTGCTTGAGGTTCCGGGTCGCCTTGGTCTCGTCGAGACCGAGCTCCTCAGGAATTACGTCCGGCTTTGTGTCCGCTGTCACAACTGCATCCTGTCATCCTGCGCTCATGAGCCGGCTGGAGCTCCCCGGATACGACGCTGTCGGCATCCGTGCCGACAACCCCAGCCCCTTCACGCTCGCGGGTACGAACACCTGGATCTACGGTCGTGACCCGGGCTGGGTGATCGATCCCGGCCCGGCCCTGCCAGAGCACCTCGACGCGATCAGCGAGGAACTCGACGAGCGTGGCGGCCTGGGTGCCGTGCTGCTCACTCACGATCACCACGACCACTCCGAGGCGGTCCCGGAGCTGATCACGCGCTTTTCACCTGCGCCGCTCGCCGCTGCTCGCGGCGCCGTCACAACGTTGCTCTCGGACGGCGACCGCTACGGGCCGTTCGAGGTGATCGCCACTCCCGGCCACGCTCCTGACCACCTCACGTTCCTGACCGATGATGGGATCGCGTTCACCGGCGACGCGGTGCTCGGCGAGGGCAGCGTGTTCGTCATGGGACAGCTCGGCGAGTATCTCGAGGGGTTGCGGCGGCTGCGCGCGCAGCCGCTATCGCTGATCGCACCCGGCCACGGCCCGGTCGTGACCGACCCGCAGCCAAAGCTCAGCGAATACATCGACCATCGCCTGGCTCGGGAAACGGCCCTGATTACCGCGCTTGCCGAAGGCAAGCGCACAACTCACGATCTTCTCGACGCGGCGTGGTCGGACGCCCCGGCTGAGTTGCGCGGCGCCGCCGCGATGACGCTCGAGGCGCATCTCGAGAAGCTCGAGAGCGAAGGACGTCTACCGCCAGACGTCGAGCGCGGGGGCAGCTCAACCCCCGCAGTGTGAACCGTGACAACGGCGGATCTACGCCGGGCGTTGTCCTCAGGCGCTCGCGTACCCATTCGGTACGCCACGCTCGCTGCGTCCCGGCCCGGCTTGATCCGGCGTCGTCAGGACAGGTTCACCATGACGTGCTTGACCTGCGTGTAGTCCTCGAGCGCGTAGAGCGAGAGGTCCTTGCCGTAGCCGGACTGCTTGTAACCGCCATGCGGCATCTCGGAGACGATGGGCAGGTGGTCGTTGATCCAGACGCAGCCGAACTTGAGCGCATTGCTGACGCGCATCGCCCGGCCGACGTCGCGCGTCCAAACGCTCGAGGCGAGACCGTATGGGGTGCCGTTGGCCCAGGCGATCGCCTCGTCGTCGTTGGAGAAGCGCTGGACCGTGATCACCGGCCCGAAGATCTCACGCTGCACCATCTCGTCCTGCTGCTCAAGGCCGGCGACGACCGTCGGCTCGAGGTAGAAGCCGCGGCGCTCCGGGGTGACGCCGCCGGTGACGATCTCGGCGTGGCCGGGCGTGCGCTCGAGGAAGCCCTGGATCCGCTCGCGCTGGCGCTGTGAGTTGACCGGCCCGAGCGTCGTCTCCTCGTCGCTCGTGTCACCGAGTACCAGTGACTGCGCCTGCTCGGCGAGGCCGTTGACGACTTCGTCATAGACCCTGCCGGAGGCGAGCACGCGTGTTGCGGCGGTGCAGTCCTGGCCGGCGTTGTAGTAACCGGTGCCGGCGATCGTCTCCATCGCGGTCTCCATGTCGACGTCGTCGAACACGATCACCGGTGCCTTGCCACCGAGCTCGAGATGCACCTTCTTGAGGCTGTCGGCAGCCGTCTTCGCGATCCACTTTCCGGTCTCGACGCTGCCGGTGAGGCTGACCATCGCGACCTTCGGATGGGTGACGAGCGCCTGGCCGGTGGGGTTGCCGCGGCCGGTGATCACGTTGAGCACGCCCTTCGGCAGGAACTCGGCGGCGAGCTCCGCGAGCTTCAGCGTCGAAAGCGGAGTCGTCTCGGCGGGCTTCAGCACGACCGTGTTGCCGGCGGCAAGCGCCGGGCCGATCTTCCACACGGCCATCATCAGCGGGTAGTTCCACGGGGAGATCTGGCCGATCACGCCGACCGGTTCGCGACGGATCATCGACGTGTAGCCGCTCAGATACTCGCCTGCCGTCGGGCCCTGCAACGCGCGGGCAGCGCCGGCGAAGAAGCGCAGGTTGTCGGCCATGAACGGGATCTCGTCGGCGCGCATCGCGGCGATCGGCTTGCCGGCGTTCTCGGACTCGACCTGTGAGAGCTCCTCGCTGTGTTCCTCGAGCGCGTCAGCCAGCTTCAGCAGCGCGAGCGCGCGCTCTCCGGGGGTCATCGTCGACCACTCGTTGAAGGCGGCATCGGCGGCGTCGACGGCGCGGTTCACATCCTCCACTGACGAGAGCGGGGCGTGCGCGATGACCTCGCCGGTGGACGGGTTGAGGATCGGCTCGGTCTCGCCGGTGCTGCCGGCGACGTGCTCGGAGGCGATCAGGTTCTGGACGGTGGGTGCGATCGCGGTCATACCGCTGCACGCTACCACTGCGGTTGTTGCCGATCTGGCTGATGGTGGCTGGGGTTGTGTGCCCGCGCGGCGAGGATCGCGATTAACCCCCGGTACGCTCGACCGCGATGAATCCCGCGTCAGGTATCGGCATCCCGGTCGCGTTCGGCGCCGGTCTGGTCAGCTTCCTTTCTCCGTGCGTGCTGCCGCTGGTCCCGGGCTACATCTCCGCCGTCGCCGGCGTCAGCGACACGCGCGACATCAGGGCCCGGCGTGTGATCGGCCCGAGCCTCGCGTTCGTCGGTAGCTTCAGCGCGATCTTCATCGCGCTCGGGCTGCTCGGCCAGCAGGCGCTCAGAGGCGCGCTCACGGGCGGCACGGCGCAGCGTGTCTGCGGGGCGATCATCGTCGTGATGGGGCTGCTGTTCGTGCTCAGCCCGCTGATCCCGAAGCTCGCCCGCGAGTGGCACGTCCAGGCGCTGATGGAGCGGGCAGGCCGCTCCGGTCCGGTGCTCACCGGCGCCGCCTTCGCGGTTGCCTGGACGCCATGCACCGGACCGACGCTGGGAGCGATCATCACCGCCGCCGGCACCTCCTCGAGTGCGCTGCACGGCGCCTTCCTGCTCGCGATCTATTGCGCCGGCCTCGGCGTGCCGTTCCTGGTCACGGGCCTCGCGTTCGGCAAGGCCACGGTCGCTCTGAACGTGGTCAAGCGCCACTACCCGGTCGTGATCGGCGCCGGCGGTTTGATCTTGGTCGGCATGGGCGTGCTGATCTGGACCGGCGAGTTCGCGATTCTCAACCAGCACGTGAACAACTGGCTCAACACGCTCGGCCTGCCGAACCTCAACAGCGATACGTGAGCTAGGCCCTACGCACCACCGGCTACTGTTTTGCGCCGACCGTGTCGCCGACGATCCCGCTACCTCCGCACGACGTACCGCTGACCGGCGGGTCTCCGTTCCCGCCGATCGGTGATTACGCGTTCCTGTCGGACTGCCACACGGGCGCGCTGATCGCGCCTGACGGCAGCGTCGAATGGATGGGCGTGCCCCGCTTCGACTCACCGAGCATCTTCGGCTCGCTGCTCGATCGCCGCGCGGGCTCATTCCGCGTCGGCCCATATGGCCTGGTGGTGCCGCTGAGCGTTCGCTACGTCCCCGGCACGATGGTGCTAGAGACGACCTGGCTGACTCCGTCCGGATGGCTGGTCGTACGCGACGCGATGACCATCGGCCCTTGGCACGACGCCCATGCCGACGAGTGCTCGCACACCCGTCCGCCAACCGATGAGGACGCCGACCACATGCTCGTGCGCATCGTCGAGTGCGTCCAGGGCAGTGTGCAGGTCGAGGTCGTTTGCGAGCCGATGTTCAAGTACGGCGAGGAGCCGGCACAGTGGCAGATGGCCAACCCGGACTGGAGCACCGCAGAGGCAACCTGCTCGACCGGTGAGGCGCTGCAGCTGCATTCAGACATGCGCCTCGGGATCGAGGGCAGCCGCGCACGCGCGCGTCACACGTTGGTCGAGGGGGAGCGCCGCTATGTCGCACTCGGCTGGGCCCATGGGAAACAGGGGCCACGCGACCTCCAGGACGCAGAGGACCGCTTCGCCTACACGGCGCACTACTGGCGCGACTGGCTCGCCGGCGGCCGCTTTCCGGACCACCGCTGGCGCAGCTTCCTGCACCGCTCTGCGCTGACGCTCAAGGGGCTGACTTACGCGCCAACCGGCGCGACCGTAGCGGCGCCCACGACCTCGCTGCCGGAGACGCCCCAGGGTGAGCGCAACTGGGACTACCGGTACTGCTGGATGCGCGACGCGACCTTCACGCTGTGGGGCCTGCACGCGCTCGGATTCGACTGGGAGGCCGACGACTTCATGCAGTTCGTCGCCGACCTCCAGCGCAACGGTGACGGCGGCCTCCAGATCATGTACGGGGTCGGCGGTGAGCGCGACCTCGCCGAGTCCATCCTGGAGCACCTCGCCGGTTATGAGGGGGCGCGCCCCGTGCGGATCGGCAACGGTGCTTACAACCAGAAGCAGAACGATGTCTTCGGTGCAGTGCTCGACTCGATCTACCTGCACACGAAGATGGGCGGCCACATCCCGCAGCGCCTGTGGCCCGTGATCCAGGATCAGGTCAAGTGCGCGATCGAGGTATGGGACAAGCCCGACCAGGGCATCTGGGAGGCGCGTGGCGAGCCCAAGCACTACGTCTCCTCGAAGCTGATGTGCTGGGTCGCGGCCGATCGCGGCGCCCGCCTGGCAGAGCGCGAGGGGGAGAGGGAGCTCGCGCTCGAGTGGCAGCAGGTGGCCGACGAGATCCGCGAGGACATCCTGACCAAGGGCGTGTCGGAGCGCGGCGTCTTCCGCCAGCACTATGAGACAGACGCGCTCGATGCCTCGACCCTGCTGATCCCGCTCAACCGCTTCCTACCGCCCGACGATGATCGCGTACGCAAGACCGTGATCGCGATCGCCGACGAGCTGACCGAGCACGGTCTCGTGCTCCGGTACCGCACGGAGGAGACTGACGACGGCCTCAAAGGCGAGGAGGGCACGTTCCTGATCTGCTCGTTCTGGCTGGTCTCGGCGCTGTCTGAGATCGGCGAGAAGGAGCGGGCTGCCGTGCTCTGCGAGCAGCTTCTGGCGCACGCCTCGCCGCTGGGGCTGTACGCCGAGGAACTCGACGCACACAGCGGCCGCCACCTCGGCAACTACCCGCAGGCGTTCACGCACCTCGCACTGATCAACGCCGTACTGCACGTCATCACCGACGAAGAAGCCGACTGACCACGGCGGATCCCACGCCGGTCAGTTTCCGTCGTCGGGCAGGATGATCCGCGCCTGCTCGCCTGATCCGACGACCCGGGGCTGCACCGGCTTGATCGCGTTTTCCAAGGCGCGCGCATGGGCGAGCAGGGCCTCGGCCGAGCTGAACCTGCCGAGTTGCTCGAGCTGCTTGCGGGTCGGGAAGGCCAGTTCGAGCTCGCCGGCTTCGAAGTCGGTCAGCGCGTCGACGGGCCTGAGCCAGCGGAAATCGACGATCTCCGATCCATCGACCTGTGGGCTCGCGCCCGCCGGTGCCGTCGCCAGGTAGAACCACGTGTCGAACCTGATCGGAAGCTCCGCCGGCGTGATCCAGCGGGCGAACGCGACGAGCTCGGGCTCGGGTGCGAGCGCCATGCCGGCCTCCTCCCGCAACTCCCGCAGCGCCGCCGCGCGCAGGCCGGTCTGTCCGTTGCCGTCAGCCGGATCGACGGCCCCTCCGGGGAAGACCCAGGCGCCGGCCATGAACCGCGCGGCCGGTGTGCGCCGGACCAGCAGCAACTCGAGCTGCTCGCTGCCGCCGCGCAGCAGGATCACTGTGGCGGCGGCACGCGGGGACACGCTCTGACCCTAGCGCGAGACGGCCGGTACGCGAGGGTGTCAGCTAACCTCGGCGACGTGAAGTACATCTGTGAATCCTGCGGGTATATCTACGATCCCGCAGAGGGCGACCTTGACGGCGGCATCCCCGCCGGCACCGCCTTCGAAGATATTCCCGAGACCTGGTTCTGCCCGGTCTGCGGCGCCCGCAAAACCGACTTCACGCCCTGGGACGACTAGTCCCGACCAGCTCCTCTACTCGAGCACGACCAGCACGTCACCCTGGGAGACCGCCTGCCCTTCTTGGCAGCGGATCTCCTTGACCACGCCCGAATCCTCGGCCTCGACCGGCATCTCCATTTTCATCGACTCGAGGATCACCACAGGGTCGCCCTCTTCGACGGTGTCGCCGACCTCGACCTCGATCTTCCAGACGGTGCCGGTGATGTGGGCTTCGACGTCAGGCAATTCGCTGCTCCTAGGCTTGAGCTGAACGGGGACGGCGGGCAGGATAGTGGCCCGCGGCAGCGCGCGGCGCACCGAGCGAAAGTCCGCAGTTTGCGGATTCCGTCCGCGCATTGTTATTGACTACCTGGTGTCGCATAACCTCTGCGTTCAATACTGAGGATCAACCTATGGCTGGCTCAGGGCTGTTCTTGAGTTCGTGCAGTCGCCGGGATCTCGCTCGACGGCGGTCGGCGGGTCGTTTCTGGGGCAGGAAGAACCTGTTCTGGATGCTCGGCCGCCTCGTCGGACCCTCGCGGCGTTCTGTGCGATAACACCTTGCGCGTGCTGGTGTCGTAGGCTCATGGTGTGACACCGGAGGAAAGCTCGTCGCTGGATCTGGACCTGCTCGCCGCGGCGCTCCGTGCGGACCTCACTGACACATCCGCGTTCGTCGAGGGTCTGGCTACACGGCTCGAGCAGGCGTTGCCGGGATTCGTGCAGGTCAAACGCGCCAAGCGCGGGTTTCGCGGCCCCAAGTTCGTCACCGAGATCGCTGTCCAGGCTGCTGATCTGCGCTTGGTGCTGCAGCGTGACGGCGGCGACGTACGCACGGTTCGCGCCAAGGCTTCCGGCGGGATCGTGCTCAAGACCGAGAGCGTCGATATCGACACCTGGCTCGCGTCGCTGACCGCCGCCGTCGCCGCACAGGCGGAGCGGAGCGAGCGCACCCGCCAGGCGCTTCAGCAACTCGTGCTCGATAGATAGGAGCGAAATAAGAATGGGATTCCTGGATCGTCTGAGCGACCCCTCGGGACGCCAGCAAACGCAGACCGGCGCGCCCGCCACGCCGGCGCAGGGCGCGGGGACGCCGCAATCAGAGGAGTACCGCGCCGGCTCGCTCGAGGGCCTGCCACAGTCCGGCCGCGAGCGCCTCGAGCGGATGAAGAAGGACATCGCACGCGGGTTCTTCACCAGCGACCTGTCTGTCAATGAGTTCCTCCTGGTCAAGGAGGCCGGTTTCGAGCCGCTCGGGCTCGTACTGGGCAGCTCGATCTACCACATCGGCTTCCAGCAGGCCAACTGGAACCAGAACCAGGAGATGCAGGTCCTCACGCAGGCCATGTACCACGCGCGCGAGCTCGCGATGACGCGCATGGAGGAGGAGGCCGATCAGCTCGGCGCCGACGGCGTCGTCGGTGTGCGCCTGACGATCGGGCGCTACGACTGGGGCGCCGACCTGGCCGAGTTCATCGCCGTAGGCACTGCGGTCAAGCACGCCGGCGGTGAGTTGCATCGTGCTCCCGGCGGCCGCCCGTTCACCTCGGACCTCAGCGGCCAGGACTTTTCGACCCTGCTGCGCGCCGGCTACCGGCCTGTCGCGCTGGTGATGGGCAACTGCGTCTACCACGTCGCGCGCCAGGGGATGATGCAGTCGATGCGGCAGGTCGGCCGCAACCTGGAGATGCCGAACTTCACGCAGGCGCTCTATGACGCGCGTGAGCTCGCGATGGGGCGCATGCAGGCCGAGGCCGAGATGGTCGAAGCCGGTGGCCTCGTGGGCGTTCGTCTCAACCAGGCCTCACACGGCTGGGGCTCGCACGTGATCGAGTTCATGGCCATCGCCACCGCGGTGATTCCAACGAAGGACGACCACACGATCGAGAAGCCGACGCTGGTGCTCCCACTGAATGGCTGACGACGTAAAGATCAAGACGCAGGTCTATAAGGACCCGCGTCCGGCGGAGGCCTTTGACCGCCACCACGCGCGCGTACGACGTCACCCGCCCGAGTGGCCCTACGAGCTCGTGCGGGTGATCACCGTCTGGATCGCAATCGCCCTGTTCAGGACCCAGGCCTACGGCGCCGAGAACGTCCCCAACGGTCCGTTGATCGTGGCGCCGAACCACGCGTCGTTCATGGACCACTTCTTCGCCGGCGCGTTCATCCGCCGTCACATCCAGTTCATGGCCAAATCGCAGATGTTCGGGCACCACTTCATGAGCTGGATCTACAACCACGGTGGTGTCTTCCCGGTGCGCCGCGGCTACGCCGACGAGGAAACCTTCAAGACCGCATTCACGATCCTCGGGCGCGGCGGCGCGATCGGCATGTACGTCGAGGGCGGTCGCTCCCGCAACGGTCGTGTCGGCGATGAAGCCAAGGCCGGGATCGGGCGCCTGGCGCTCGAATCCGGTGCCGCCGTGGTGCCGGTCGCGATTCTCGGCTCGCACCAGGTTCGCAACTGGACGCGGCTGCGCTTCCCGAAGGTCGTCGTGCGCTACGGCAAGGCGATCCGCTTCCAGCAGGTCGCCGACCCGACCCGTGAGCAGCAGCAGTCCTGCGCCGACGAGATCCTGCGCCGCATTCGCGTCATGCACACCGAGTTGGAGCAGGCGGGGCGCCACGAGGCCGCGGCAGTCGCGCGACGCAGCGTGGTGGCCGAGCGGCCAGGCGAGCCGGCGGTCAGCGGACCGCCGGCGAAGAGCTAAGCGGCCGCCACCGGCAGGTGCGTGCCGAACCAGCCGACCAGGTCGTCGAGCACCTGATCGCGTTCGGGCTCGTTCATGATCTCGTGGAATAGGCCCTCGTAGCGCTTCACGGTCAGGTCCTCGCTGCCGATCTTGGCCGCGACGAGCTCGCTGCCGGACGGCGGGCAGAGCCGGTCGGACGTGCCCCACATCAGCAGCGTCGGCAGTGTGATCTGCTTGACGTCGCGGGCGAGGCTGTCGACATGCACGATCACGTCGCGCGCGAAACCGGCCGGGACCGGGCCATGGTGGTTGAGCGGATCGGCGATGTAGGAGTTCACGACGGCCTGGTCGCGGCTCACCAGCCGCGGGTCCACCTTCGAGACCGGCGCCCCGGGCAGCACCGTTCCGAGTACGCGCGCGAACGTATGCAGCCCCTTGCCGCCCTCGACCGCCGCCAACGGCGCCGAGAGCGCCAGGCCGGTGAGCCGGTTCTGGTGCGCCATCGCGTAGCGCAAGGCGATCGCGCCGCCCAGGCTGTGCCCGAGCAGGAACTGCGGAAGCTCCGGGTTCTGTCCCTTCGAGACGGTCACGATCAGCTGGTCGAGGTCCGCCACGGCCGGCCCCAGCGATATCCGCCCACGCTTCTTGCCGCCGGAGCGCCCGTGCCCGTGATGATCGAGCCCGTAGACCGCGAAACCGGCCTCGTTGAGGCGCTCCGCGACATATTCGTAGCGTCCGATGTGCTCGCCGTATCCGTGTGCGATCGTGACGACGCCCTTGAGTGGATGGTCGCCCGCTGGCGACCAGCTTTGCCAGACGAGCTTGCGGGCGTGGGTACCCCGGAAACTGCCCTCGCCGCTCACGCTCATCGGCCGAGTCTAATGTCGCTGCTGAGCGGCCGTGACCTCGATCTGCAGCGGCGCCTGCGGGGCGCGTGCGTGCTCGACCTGGAGTGTTGAGTGGGCGAGCCCGAAGCGGTCTTCGAGCAGTCGCGTGAGCGCACGGCGGACCTCGTGGCAGTCGTGGCCGGCGTCGACGACGACGTGCGCGGAGATCGCCGGGAAGCCCGAGGTGACCTCCCAGACGTGCAGATCGTGGACCTCCGCGACCCCCGGCTCGCTCGCGAGTACGTGCCCGATCATGTCGGGATCCATGCCCTCAGGGGCGGCCTCCATCACGACTCGCACCGAGGCGCTGATCAGCCCGTAGGAGGCGCGCAGCATCAGCGCTGCGATCAGCAGCGAGGCGATCGCGTCGGCACGGCGGAAGCCGGTCGCGAGGATCACTACCGCCGCGGCGGCCGTGGCGATGAAGCCGAACAGGTCGGTGAGGATGTGCTGGTAGGAACCCTCGATGTTGAGACTCCTTCGAGGGTGGTCGTGGGCGTCGGCGTGCGTGTGGTCGTCGGCGTGCGTGTGGCCGTGGCTGTGGTCGTGACCGATGCCGTGGCTGTGACCGCCGAGCATCCGCGCGACTACCAGGTTCACCGCGATTCCGACCAGCGCCACCACCAGCACCGGCGTGCCGTCCACGTCGAGCGGCGTGACCAGGTGGCTGGTTGCGCCGTAGACGATCAGCAATCCGAGCACCAGCAACGTCAGGCCGTTGGCCTGGGCGCTCAGGATCTCGGCCCGGCCGAGGCCGAACGTCATCGCGCCCTTGGCGGGGCGAGCCGCGAGCCGCGCTGCAAACAGCGCTATCGCCAGCGCGGCGGCGTCGGTCAGCATGTGCGCGGCGTCGGAGAGCAGCGCCAGCGACGAGGAGAGCAGCGCGACCACGATCTCCGCCGTCATGAACAGCACGATCAGTACCAGCGCCGTCTTCAGTCTTTTCTCGTCCACGACCTGATCGTAGGGGCGGTGTCCAGATCAACAAGCGATGCACGTTTCCCGCGGAAAGCCGGTGGGAAACGTGCATCGCTTCGTCCCGATGGCGCTAGTTCAGTGAAGGATCCTGCGGCATCCGCGCGACCAGCGCGTAGCTGCCGCCCTTGCGCTCGAGCACCGCCGACCACAGCTCCGACGGATCGTTGGTGAAGGCGTCGCCGTACCGTGCCGGCTCGATGATCCAGTCGCCGCGCTCGAGTTCATCGTCGAGCTGCCCGGGACCCCAGCCCGAGTGACCGGCGAAGACCCGCGCGCGCCGCACGCCGGCGCCGAGCTCGTCCGTCGGTGCGCCGCCGGCCAGGACGCCGACGCTGTCGAACGCGATCAGCGCAGCCTCTTCGGGGTCCTCGAAGTCCGCCAGGACGATCACCGCCGACTGGCCGACCGGACCTCCCACCAGCACGTCGTCGTCGGCATCCGCCAGGGTCGTCAGCTGCGGCACCGCCTCGCCGACCTTCGATTCGGACGGGCGGTTCAAAACGAGCCCCAGCGCGCCCACGTCACTGTGCTCGACGACGAGCACCACCGTGCGCCAGAAATTCGGATCCTGGAGCGTCGGGCCCGCAATCAGGAGCTGGCCGCGCAGCGTGTCCACATCCGAATCTTGGCACGCCGTTCCCGGGGGGCGCGATGGCCCCGGGACAAGCGGGGCAAGGACGCAGAGAGCGTGGCGTACGGAGTAAGTACGCGAGCGATCGAGGGCACGGCCTCGCGCTGTCCCGCGGCCGTCGCTAGAGGCCGTAGGAGCGGCCGATGACCTCGAGCATCACCTCGTCGGTTCCGGCGCCGATCCGGTTCAGCCGCAGGTCGCGCCAGGCGCGCTCGATCCCGTACTCACGCATGTAGCCGGCACCGCCGTGGATCTGGAGGCAGTCGTCAGCGACCTCAACCGCGATCCGGGCCGCGTGCAGCTTGGCCATCGCGATCTCGCGCACCGGATACTCGCCGTCCTGGAAGCGCCAGGCGGTCGTATAGACGAGCTGCCGCGCAGTCTCGATCTTGGTCGCCATCTCCGCGAACTTGTGCCGGGTCACCTGGAACTTGGCGATGGGGCGGCCGAAGGCAACGCGCTGCTTGGCGTACTCGAGCGTGCGTTCGAACACGTCCTGAGCCGAGGCGACCGACGCGGCGGCTCCGATCAGCCGCTCTCCCTGGAGCTCCCACATGATGTGGTAGAAGCCCGTGCCGATCTCCCCGAGGACGGCATCGGCGGGCACGCGCACGTCTTGGAAGGCGAGCAGCGCCGTGTCGGAGGCATGCATGCCGAGCTTCTCGAGCCTTTTCTCGCGGACGACGCCGGGCAGGTCCATCGGCACCAGGAACAGTGTGAAACCGTCATAGCCTGCGTCCATGTCCGTCTTGGTGACGAGCACGATCACGTCGGCGCGATGGCCGTTGGTGATGTAGGTCTTGGAGCCGTTGATCACGTAATCGCCGCTTGCCGGGTCGAGGACCGCTCGCGTCCTGATCCCGGCCACGTCCGAGCCGGCATCGGGCTCCGTGATCCCGAGGCAGAGGATCTTCTCGCCGGCGATCGCCGGCACCGCGCACTCCTGCTTCTGCGCCTCGGTCCCGAACTTCAGGATTGGCGGGAGCGCCATATCGGTCTGCACTGCGATTCCCATCGTCAGGCCGCCGGAACGGCCGCATGCGAGCTCCTCGGCGAGCACCAGCGCGCTGTAGTAGTCGCCGCCCTGGCCGCCGTACTCGACCGGCTTGTCGAGCCCGAGCAGGCCGAGTTCACCCATGCGCCTGACGATCGAGTTCGGAAAGGTCGTCTCCTCCCACTCCTCGGCGTGCGGCAGCACCTCGGCGGTGACGAACCGCCGGATCGACTCGCGCAACTGCTCGTGCTCGTCGTTGAAGATGAAGTGCCGCCGGGGGCTCGTGTGGTCGGGACGGATGATGTCGGCGGTACTCACGTTGCGAACCCTAACGACTGCGCCCCGTAGTCTTCCATCGTGCTCACCCTCGAGACACTCGAATACGACCTCGCCGAGACAGGTGTGGCGACGCTTTCGCTGAACCAGCCCGAGACGCGCAACGCGCTCTCGCCGCAGGTGCTGAGGGAGCTGATCGCGGCGCTTGAGCATGCACGCGACGACGCGGCCGTGCGAGTGGTGGTTCTGGCATCGACGCACGCGACCGTCTTCTCGAGCGGTGGCAACCTCGCGGGCTTCGCCGCCGGCACCCCGCAGGCTGAGAAGCACCGGGAGAACGAGCTATTTCCGCAGGTATTCATGCTGCTCGGAGAGCTCGGCAAGCCGTCGATCTGCGCCGCCGGCGGCCACGTACTCGCCGGCGCGCTCGGATTGGCGCTTGCCTGCGACCTGATCGTCGCCCGCCGAAGCGCGCGGTTCGGTACACCGGAGATCAACGTCGGGCTGTTCCCCTTCATGGTCACGGCCCTCGTTTACCGCAACGTGCCGCGCAAGAAGGCGGCCGAGCTGCTGCTGCTCGGCGAACAGATCTCGGCCGCTGAGGCGGAGCGGATCGGCCTCGTCAACCGCGTTGTTGCCGACGACGAGTTCGACCAGGCCGTGAGTGATTGGGCGCACAAGCTCGCCGCTAAGTCGCCCCTGATGCTCAAGCTCGGCAAGGACGCGATGTTCCGCCAGCAGGACATGGCCTTCGCTGACGCGCTCGACTTCCTACGCGCCCAGCTGTCGCTCGCGTTCGGCACGGAGGACCTGTACGAGGGCGTGGCAGCGTTCTTCGAGAAGCGAGATCCGAACTGGAAGGGCCGCTGATGCGGGCGCTCGTGGAGGATCTCCACGCCCAACGCGAGCGCATCAAACTCGGTGGCGGCGAGGAGAAGATCGCCCGACAGCAAGCTGACCGCCCGCGAGCGGCTGGGGCTGCTGGGGCGCGCTGTGGTCGGTGGTGCCGGTATGAGCCTCGCCGACCCGGCCGTACTGACCTGCGCGATGTCGGGCGCTCCTGGGGTCCCATCCCCGGCTCACCCTGACTGACTAGTCAGTCAGGGGTAAACTCTCCAAGATGCAGGCGACGAGCTTACGCGCAGGTGCTGTTCAGCTCAACGCGACCGAGGATGTCGACCGCAATCTGGAGACCGCGGACCGGCTGACACGTGAGGCCGTCAAGAATGGCGCGGAGCTGGTGCTGCTGCCTGAGAAGTGGACAGTGCTTGGCCGTTCCGAGGTCATTGAGGAGCAGGCGCAGACGCTCGAGGGACCAGCGGTCCGATGGGCGCGGCGCACCGCCGCGGAGCTTCAGATCGACCTGATCGCCGGCTCGTTCGTCGAGCGCCGCGCAGGACAGGAGAAGACTGCCAACACGAGCCTGCATATCGGTCCTGACGGCGCGATCAAGGCCACCTATCGCAAGCTGCACATGTTCGACGTCGAGGTCGACGGCACCGTATACGCCGAGTCCGCGCGCGAGCAGGCCGGCGACGAGGTCGTCGCCACGATGCTCGCGAGCGAGCGCACGCTTGGAATGAGCATCTGTTACGACGTTCGCTTTCCCGAGCTCTACCGCGCGCTTTCCGAGCGCGGCGCCGAGCTGCTCGTAGTGCCGGCGGCGTTCACGCTCGCGACTACCCGCGACCACTGGGAAGTGCTGTTGCGGGCGCGCGCGATCGAGAACCAGTGCTTCGTGATCGCCGCTAACCAGATCGGCGCGCATCCGCCGGGTAACCGCTCTGGCGGCCGCTCGCTGATCGTCGATCCGTGGGGCCTGCCGCTGGCGACCGCTGCAGACAGTGAGTGCGCCATCGTCGCCGAACTCGATTTCAAGCTCTTGGACGACATCCGCGAGCGCCTGCCCGCACTGACGCACAGGCGCGCCCCGCAGCTGTACGAGCATCACGCTGAGATACGCGCATGACCACGGCCGTCGACAAGCGGCGCGTGATTCTCGACGCGGCGGTCCGTGTGTTCGCCCGCCAGGGCTTCCACACCTGCCGCGTGTCCGACATCGCCGACGAGGCGGGCGTTGCCTACGGCCTCGTCTACCACTACTTCCCGTCCAAGGAGACGATTCTCGACACGCTCTTCCTCGAGCGCTGGGACGTGATGCTCGGCGCGATCGCAGAGGCGGAGGCCTCTGACCGCACGCCGCGCGAGAAGCTGCGTGCGATCGCGTCCTTCATCGTCGACTCCTACCGCTACGACCCCGACCTGATGAAGGTGATCATCGTCGAGGTCACGCGCGCGGCCAACACGTTCGGGCGTACGCACATCGAGAAGATCCTGCAGGCCTACGAGGGCATCGGCAGAATCGTCAAGCGAGCCCAGGATGCCGGCACGTTCCGCTTGGAAGTGGACGCGCTGTTTGCTGCGCAGGCCTTCTACGGCCTGATCGAGCAGGTGCTCACGCAGTGGATCTTCAGCGGCCTCCCGGTGTCGGCCGAGGAGTTCGAGCACGTCAAGAATGAGATCGTCGAAATGATCTGTGGCGGGTTAGATGGTTGATTCCCGAATCGCGAGCAATTCGGGAATCAACCATCCAGATGGGTAGTAGTCACTCCTATCTGGTTGAATCCCCCCGATGAAGGAGAGTCCCTTGGTCAAACGGCTGCTCTGGTCCGGACTGCTTGCTGGTGTTGGCGCACTTTCGAGCCTCGTGGCAACGCGTGCGGCTGCTGTGATTTGGAAGAAAGTCTTCGACGAAGATCCGCCTGAGTGAGCGACGCATCCGAGGATCCCGCCGGGCCTAACGACGCTGGCGCCAAGCCGGCAAGCGAGCCGGCGCTCGGAGCGTGGGCTGAGCCCGTGGCCGAACCGGCGTGGACGGAGATCCAGCTCGACGCTGAGGCTGCCGGGCCAGGGCGGCCCGGCCCAGATTCAGGCGCGGGGCCGCAGGCGCCCAGCGATACTGGGTCCGAGGGTGGTCGCCAGCGTCGGCCGAGCTCGCTGCGCTCCTCGGTCGAGGCCTCCGGCAGCGTTCAGCGCCGCAAGCTGACGCCGCCGCCATTCCCGAAACCAGGACCCGCATCTGTGCCCGATCCCACACCTCAAGCCGCAGGTTCGACACCGGCCGCCAAGTCCGGGCCGTCGGCGATCGAGAAGTTCGTCAGTCTCGTGAACGAGCGTCCCGAGGTCGGCGTTGGCCTCGCGTTCGCGGGCGGGCTCGTACTGGCCACTATCCTCAAGCGCCTTGCCCGCTGAAAACGGTCAACCGGACAGCATCGCCACGGCGATCACGGAGGTCTCGGAGAACCTGACGAAGCTCGTCCACGACGAGATCGAACTCGCCAAGGCCGAGGTGACCCAGAAGGGCCTGAGCCTTCTGCGCGGCGCCGGAGCGGTGGCGGCGGGGGCGGTGTTTGGGGTGTTCGCGGTGATCTTCGTACTGATCACGATCGCGTTGGCACTCAACAGCATCCTCGTCAGCGGCGTTCCGAACATCTGGATCGGATTCGTGATCGTGACGGGTGCTCTGCTGCTGCTCACTCTCTTCTCGTTCCTGTTCGCCTGGCGCAAGCTGAAGGTGGGCGCTCCGACGCCGACCATGGCAATCGATGAGGCCAAGCGGATCCGCGAGACCGTCGCAAGCTCAACCGGCAAGGGCAGCTGATGGCCACCAAGCGCACCCCAGACGAGATCCGCGCCTCGATCGAGCAGAGCCGGCAGGAGCTCGGTACCTCGCTTGTGCGCCTGCGCGACGAGGTCACCGAGCTGACCGACTGGCGTGGCCAGGTGCGGCGCAATGAGAAGAGTCTCCAGATTGCCGCCGCCGCGGCCGGTTTCGTGATCGCCGGCGGGATCGGCGGCGCCTTCGGCAGCGTGTTCGGGCGCAAAAAGCGCCGCCGGCGCTAGGCAACGCCCCTCAGCCGCCTGGCCGAAAACGTCCGCCCGGTCCGCTTACTGAGATGATCCCGGCGAGCGACCACAGGGGGCCTGATGAAGACGAACAAGAACCTCGGCGCGGTCGGCTTCTACCTGCTTGCAGGGCGGCTCACCGACCTCTCGCTGGGAAAGCAGACGACCGACTTCCTGCTGGTCGGCGGCGGTCTCGGTCTGATCCTCGGTCCGGCCAGTACCGACGCCGTCAACCGCGCGCCGAGTACCGCCTAGAGCGAGGTCACCGGCATCAGCCAGACGTCGCGGAACTTCGCCGCGAGCCTCGGGGTCGCGGTGATGGGAGCGAACCTCGCCGGCTGAACTGCGCTACGGCTGAGTCAGCGACTTCGGCGTGCCGCCGACTCCGAGCAGCCCGGGGCCGATATGAGTCCCGATGACAGGACCGATCTCGGAGATGAACACAGGCTCGCTGCCGAAGATCTCGCGCCCGCGCTCGGCGAGCGCCTCGGCCTGATCCGGGATGTGGGTGTGCTGCACCACCCAACCGTCCGCGCCGTCGGCCTTGAGCTTCTCGATCAGCGTCACCAGCCGCTCGAACGCCTTGCGGCTGGTGCGCACGCGTTCGACGGCGCCGATCTCTGACTCGAGCGAGAGGATCGGCTTGATCCTGAGCGCCGAACCCAGCCACGCCTGGGCGCCACCGATGCGGCCGCCCTTTCGCAGGTACTCGAGCGAGTCGAGCGCGAACAGGAATTGCAGTGACGTGCGCGCCTGCTGAGCGCGCTGCGCGGCCGCGGCGGCGTCACCGCCGCCGGCGATGGCGGCAGCGGCCGCCATCAGCATCAGCCCCTGAGCCCCGCACGCGGTCGACGAGTCAATGACGTGCACGCGGTCGCTCGCGTGGCCGAGTTGCTCGCGGGCCTGCGCGGCCGAGCGCACAGTGCCCGAGAGGCCTCCGGAGAGGTGGATCGAGACGATCTCGTGGCCGGACGCGATCAGCGGTTCGTAGACCGCAAGGAAGTCCCCGATCGAAGGCTGTGACGTCGTCGGCAGCTCGGATACAGAGGCCAGGCTGCCGTAATAGGCGTTGTAGTCGACGATCTCGCTCTCACGCTGTGCCTTCCCGTCACGGTGCACGTACAGGCCGACCTCGTGGAGGCCGCACCGCTCCACGATCTCTCGCGGAAGGTAGTGGCAGGTGTCGGTGACGACCGCGACGGGCATATGCGCGACGCGACCCTACAGGAGTCGTGCCCAGATCTAGCCGTGGCTAGAGCAGGTTCTCGATCCTGAGGGGAGACTGCTCCGTGACGGCGGGCTCAGGCTCTGACGAGCCTTCGGCTTCGACTCCGAGCAGCTTCTGCAGTTCGCCGGTCTCGTACATCTCGACCACGATGTCGGCGCCACCGACGAGCTCTCCGCCGACGAACAGCTGCGGGATCGTGGGCCAACCGGACAGCCCGGACAGCTCCTGGCGGATCTGCGGGTCGGGCAGGATGTTGACCGCGGCGAAGGGCTGGTCGAGCGACTCGAGCACAGCTACGGTTCGGGCCGAGAAGCCACAGGCCGGCGCGTCCGGCGTGCCCTTCATGAACAGGATCACGGGGTTCTCGGAGATCGCGCTCTCGATCGCCTCGCGCATCGGGTTGCTGGCTGTCTCGCTCATCGGGCCTCCGTTGGGGTGATCTTGATGGAGAGGGCGTGAATCCGATCGCCAAGCTCGGCGCCGAACACGTCGTAAACAAGCTTGTGCTGCGCGATGCGGCTGAGGCCCGCGAATGCGGGACCCTCGACGATCGCCTCGAAGTGGGCTCCATCGCCGGTGACAGCGGCGCGGGCTCCGGGGATCGCGGCCTCGATGCGATCCTTCAACTCATCAGTGGTTACGGACACATGTTCAAGCGTAGCGAGTCAGGCCCCGTAGCTATACTGAATGAAGCATGATCACTCTCACAGACAAGGGTGCCGAGAAGGTCCAGGAATTCCTCGCAGGTCAGGCGGCTGTCGCTGATACCGCTGGCCTGCGTGTCGGGGTGCGCGGCGGCGGCTGCTCAGGCTTCCAGTACGCGCTCGCCTTCGACGAGGAGCACGATGGCGACACCGTCTTCGAGGACAAGGGCATCCGGCTGCTGGTGGACCGTTCGAGCCTTCCGTACGTCAAGGGCTCGGTAATCGACTTCGTCGATGGTCTGCAGGGCGCCGGCTTCAAGGTCGAAAATCCCAACGTGATCGCAGCCTGCGGCTGCGGCTCCTCCTTCCGCGTGCCGGAGGAGGAAGAAGTCTCCGCAGTCTGAGCTCGCCGTGAGGCGCCTGACGGTGCCCGCGAGCGCCGCATTCGTGGCGCTGGTCGCCGCTGGATGTGGCGGCTCGAGCGGCCGTGCGTCGGCGCAGATCAAGCCGCGCCGAACTTACGCTTACACCAGCACGACCGCCACTGCCCTCGCGTTCACGCCGGCGACCAGGTCTGCGGTCCCGAGCCCAGCCGCGATCCAACACGCCGCAGCGCTGACCGCCACCAAGCCCGGCTTCCGAGCAGCTGTCAGCGCGCGGGTCACCGTCCCGCAGCTCGGCGGCAACCCGGTGCTCGCCGTCGGCCAGGGCCATTTCGACCCGAGCTCGAACTCGGGCGCGCTGAATCTGGCGGTGACGCTACCTGGCCTGCTGTCCCTTGCGGGACCAGTGCCCACCCAGGTGGTCCTCGTCGGCGACGAGGTCTACGTGCAGGTGCCGTCGGAACTGGCAAGCGAACTCGCGTCTGAGTCGTGGCTCGACGCGAGCATCTCGCAGCTCGGCCTGGGCAGCTCGCTCAGCCCCGCGGACATCCTCAGGGAGATCGCGCGCGATGCGACCGGCAACGTGCCAGGACAGCGGGCGCGGGTCACGCTCGATCCAAGAACTGGGCTCGTACGCACAGTTTCGCTGACGTACTCGACGCCGGGCGGCGACCACGTCAGCGTGACGCTGCAGTTCGCCGGCTTCGGCCCTGAGCCGGCGTCGCAGGCACCCCCTTCTACGGAGGTCGGCGATCTGTCCATGGCGCTCCGCCAACTCGGCTTCTGACCGTGTGTCCATCCGCGTCCGCCTCGTTCGTCGTAGGGGCATGAACGGAAGACGAGGCGGAGGTGCAATGAAGTGAATTACCTGCTGCTGATCTGTATCGATGGGCCGACGACCCCGGAGATGGGGGCCGCGATGGGGGGGCATACGCAGGCCTGGGTCGAGGAGATGAATGGTCGTGGCGTGCGGCTGCTCGGCAAGCAGCTCGACGAACCCACGAGCGCAAAGACCGTGCGTGTCCGTGGCGGTGAAACGCTGGTCTCCGACGGGCCGTTCGCGGACACCAAGGAGTACATCGGTGGACTCGACGTGATCGAGTGCGAGAACCTCGACGAGGCGATCGACGTCGCAGCAAAGCACCCCGTGTCGTGGTTCCACAAGATCGAGGTGCGGCCGTTCTTCGACGACAACGAGCGGCCAGGCTCGTTCGCGCCGGAGCCGATCCCGGCCGATGCGGCAGGCTCCATGCGTTACATGCTGATGATGTGCCTCGACGGCATTCCCGAGACGCCCGAGGTCGAAGAGGGGGTTCTGCGCGACGGCAACGCGTGGCGCGAGCGGGTCGAGGCGCGCGGCGCATACGTCTACGGCCACGCGCTGCAGCACGCTGACACCGCCACGACCGTACGCGTGCGCGACCGTGAGACGCTGCTGACCGACGGCCCCTTCACCGAGACCAAGGAGTTCCTCGGCGGGTTCGCGCTCCTCAACTGCGAAACACTCCAGGAGGCCGTGGAGCTCGCAGCCGAACACCCGCTCGCCCGGTTCCACATGGTCGAGGTGCGACCGTTCTGGGAGGGATGAGCACCACCACCGCCGAGGCAGCCGTTCAGGCCGCGTTCCACGAGGAGTGGGGCCGGATCGTCGCCACGCTGATTCGCCGCACCGGGAAGTGGGACCTGGCCGAGGAGTGCACGCAGGAGGCCTTTGCGGAGGCGCTGCGCCGCTGGCCGAGCGACGGTGTCCCGGTCAAGCCGGGAGCGTGGCTGACGACGGTCGCCGGCAACCGCGCGATCGACCGGCTGCGGCGCGAGGCGCGTCGGGCCGAGCTGGTCGATCGCCTGGCCCAAGAACAGCTCGGCACCCCGCCACAGGACGACGAGGACGAACCACAAGTGATCGAGGACGACCGCCTGCGCCTGATCTTCACCTGCTGCCATCCTGCGCTCGCGCTGGAGGCACGGGTGGCGCTGACGCTGCGCACGCTCGCGGGGCTCACCACCGCGGAGATCGCCCGCGCATTCCTCATCGCCGAGCCGACGATGGCCAAGCGACTGGTGCGTGCCAAGGCCAAGATCGCCGCGGCCGAAATCCCATACCGGGTGCCGCCGGCCGAGCTGCTCGCTGCACGCACCTCGGGCGTGCTCGCCGTCATCTATCTGCTTTTCAACGAGGGCTATTCGGCGTCATCAGGCGACCAGCTGATCCGCGCCGGGCTGTGCGAGGAGGCGATCCACCTGGCGCGGTTGCTGGGGAAGCTGATGCCGGACGAGCCAGAGGCGGACGCGCTGCTGGCGCTGATGCTGCTGCAGCACTCGCGCCGCGACGCCCGTGTCGACAGCGACGGCGAGCTGGTCACGCTCGAGGACCAGGACCGCGGCCAATGGCATCGCGATGAGATCGAGGAGGCCCAGCGTCTGCTCGCCGACCGTGGGTGGGTGCGAACCAATCCCACAGTCGGCACCTACCGCCTTCAGGCCGAGATCGCCCGCTGTCACGTCCAGCCGGAGACTGATTGGGACCGCGTCCGTGACCTTTACGAGCTGCTGGCGCAGACGCTGCACTCGCCGGTGGTGCGGCTCAACTACGCCGTCGCGGTGGCGATGGCGGGGGACCTCGACGGCGGGCTCGCGCTCGTCAGTGAGCTCGCCCAGCGGGGCGAGGTCAGCAGCTACCACCTGTTGGCCGCGACGCGTGCCGACCTGCTGCGGCGCCGCGGCGACATCGGCGAGGCGGCCGTCGAATACGAACGGGCGCTCGCGCTGGCACCGTCGGAAGCTGAACGGCGTTTCCTGAGGAGGCGCTTAGACGGGCTCGTTGTTGAGTGAGCGCCAGAGGTAACGGGAGGCAAGCGACCGGTATGGGCGCCAGGGTTCCGCGATCTCTTCCATCGCTGCAGGCAGCGGCATCGCATCGAGTCCGTAGGCGACCATCATCGCCTTGCGGATCCCCAGGTCGCCGACCGGGAGGATGTCCGGACGCCCGAGGTGGAACATAAGGAACACGTGGGCACTCCAGCGACCGATGCCCTTGATCGCGGTCAGCTCGGAGATCACCTCCTCGTCGGAGAGGGAGTCGAGCCGATCGAGCTCGAGCGAGCCGTCGATCACGTGCTCGGCCAAGGAGCGCAGGTATACGACCTTGGCGCGTGACAGGCCGACGGCGCGCAGCTCCTCGGGGTCGTCGGCCAGGATCTCGGCGGGAGTCGGCTCGCGCCCACCGAACCGGTCGACGAGCCGCCGGTAGATTGCGGCCGCCGCCTTGGTCGACAGCTGCTGGCCGACGGTCGCGCGCACGAGTGCGCCGTAGTGCTCGCGCTGGCCGCCCTCGCGTCGCTCCTGGAGGCCGTCGGCACCGTATCTGTCGATGATCTCGCGCAGCACCGGATCGGCGGCGCGCAGGTGTTCGAAGGGCGTCGGGCTCGCGCTCACACCGAGGCGCGCAGCGCGACTCCGTCGAGTGCGCCGAGCGCCCGTTCGACCGAGGCCGTGACGCAGGTGAACGTCGGCGTGTCGCGCAGCGTGTACAGGCTCGACTCGGTCTTGCGCAGCCGCTCGACGAGGTCGAGGAAGTCGGCCGGGTTGTCCGTCTCGAACGCGACCACGAACTCCTGGTCGTCGAGCCCGAACGAATAGCTCGTGTTGAGATCGATGCTGGGGAACTCCTTGCCGAGGCGGATGTGCTCCTGCATGATCCGCCAGCGCTCGTCGGCCGGGAGGTTGTACCAGGCTCGGGTCTTCACGAACGGGTACACGAAGAGGTACTTGGCGTGCGCAGGCCGGACCTCGAGCCGTGACTCGTTCGAGTACTCCGACGGCTTGGTCATCGCCAGGAACGAGTACGGGATCGTCGACCACTTCATGAGCCCGCTCTGCTGCAGCACGACGTGGAACTCGTGGATTCGCTCCAGGTTCTCGGCCTGGGACAGGACCATCATGTCGGCGTCGCCCCGCGTGCCGACCAGCGAGAAGGCGCGGAGCAGGTGGTCCTGACCGAAGTCCTCACAGGCGGCAATGAACTCGCGCTTGTGCTCGTCGCGCTCGGGGTCCGGAAGCCGCCGCCAGGCCGGATCGACGTGCAGGAACGTGTACTTGACGAAGTGGCGGGTAGGCATCGCAACCAATGATGGCATCTGGTTACGAATGTGACGTCTGTCACACCCAGCGTCTATATTGCTCGTGCGCCGGGTAGGAGTCTCGGCGTGGCGTTCTGAGGAGAGAGATGTTTGGTTGTGTCCTACGTGGACCGGCTGCCGCATTGAGGGATGCGCTGCCGGTCCGCTTCGCGACCAGCGTGGTCGCCTGTGTTGGTCTGTCGTTGCTGGCCCTGTTGTCGGTGTCCGTCGCGCAGGCCGCGACGCCTGGCACGAACTGCCAGCCCTACAGCAGCAAGCCGTGCATGTTCCCGTTCCCGGACAACCGGCTCACGAAGCCGGATAAGTCCAGCCTGACGGGGCTGCGGCTGAATCTGCCGCAGGCGGCGATGCCCGAGAACACGAACGAAGTCCGGATCGGTGTCGGCCCGTACGACCAGGACGATGGATTCAGCCCCGGCAGCGCGATCCTGCTGCACATCTCGCAGCTGGACACCCAGCCGGCGCTCAATAAGACCCACGCCGTTGGGCTGCTCAACATGAGCGCCTACAAGGCTAAGAACGCGCCGATCGTCGTGATCGACGAGACGACGGGCCAGCGCCAGATGATCTACGCGCAGCTCGACGCCAACGCGAACTCGGCTGCGACGCGCGACCTGATGATCATGCCCGGCTCGAACTGGCAGGACGGCCACACGTACGTGGTCGTGCTGCGCAACCTGCGCAACGCCGGCGGGCACCTGATCGGCGCGCCCGCCTGGTTCGAGAAGCTGCGCGACAGCAAGCCGTTGCCCGCCGCCGAGCGCTCCCAGGCCAAGCGCTACGCGAAGATCTTCAAGGCGCTGAAGCGCGCGAAGGTCTCGCTGAACAGCTCGGTGTACGAGGCCTGGAACTTCACGGTGGCGTCGACCAAGAGCCTCACCGGGCGCCTGCTGTCGATCCGCAACCAGGCCTTTAGCCAGCTCGGCGACACCAATCTCGCCGACGGCCAGGTGCAGGGCAGTGCGCCCTCGTTCCAGGTCTCCAACGAGGCCCCCGTGACCGGTGCACCCGGCAAGGCAGTGATCGGCACGTTCCGGGTTCCCTGCTACCTGCAGGTCTGCGGCGACGACGCGACCGCTGCCTTCGACTACAGCTCCAGCGGGCTCTACCCCACGCCGGCACAGGCGCCTGGCGACATCGGCACCGCCGACTTCGAGTGCTATATCCCGCCCTCGGCGACGCCGTCCAACCCGGCGCGGATCTCGCTCTACGGGCATGGATTGCTCGGTGACATGAGCGAGGTCACCGACGCCCCGATCACGGCGCTGGCCGACGGTTCCAACATCGTCCTCTGCGCGACCAACTGGTGGGGTCTTGCAGCGCCGGATCAGAGCTTCGACAGCCAGGCGATCCTGAATCTGAACCAGTTCCCGGTGATGATCGATCGTCTCCAGCAGGGCGTCCTCAACGCCCTGCTCCTGGGCCGCCTGATGGACAACCCGCAAGGGCTCGCGTCCAACCCCTCGTTCCAGCAGAACGGCCAGGGGTTCCTCAACACAAGCGAGCTCTACTACGACGGCAACAGCCAGGGCGGCATCTTCGGTGGCATCACGACGGCGGTCTCGCCTGACATCCGCCGCGCGGTGCTCGGCGTAACCGGCGAGGACTATGCGAACTCGTTGGTTCAGCGCAGCACGGACTTCGGTGCGCCCGACCAGGGCGGGACGTTCTCGTGGCTGCTGTGGGGCACCTACGCCAACAACAACTCCGCGCTCTACAGCGAGACGCTGGACATCATGGACCAGCTCTGGGATCAGGCAGATCCCGTCAGCTACGTCGAGGGGCTCGGCGCGCATCCGTTCGCTGATACGCCGTCGCACTCGGTGCTGATGCAGATCGCCTACGGCGACCATCAGGTCAGCATGTACTCAGCTGCGGCCGAGGCGCGTTCGATTGATGCCAGCGCCTACGAGCCCGGCGGAATCCCGGCCTCGGCGCTGACGCCGGGCGGCGGACGCAACGCCAACGACAACCTGTTCTACGGACTCAAGCCGGTACCGCTGAACGGCAGCTACACGGGCTCGGCGATCGAGGTCTGGGACAGCGGGCCTGGGCACACCCAGAACCCGCCGGTCGGCAACCTGGCGCCACCGATCAACGACCCGGCCAACCAGGACCCGCACGGCGATCCGCGTGCGACGCCGCTTGCCCAGCAGCAGATCAGCGACTTCCTGCAGCCGAACGGGACATTCGTCAACGTCTGCGGTGGCCAGCCCTGCCACAGCTCGGACTACACACCCTGACGCGACCGGCGCTGGGAGCCGCCGCCCCGCTGGGCGGCGGCCGTTCGCCTGCGGCTGTGAACGCTTGAGCGGGGGTGCTGCCCAGCGGGGCGGCACCCCTGTATCAAAGGCTGAGACCGGAATCGCCGTGCCGGGAACCTCAACAGGTAGAATTTAAGAATGCGGATTGCCCTCGTCTCGCCGTATTCCTGGACCTATCCGGGGGGCGTCACGAGGCACATCGAGGCGCTTGCCGAGCAGTACCGCGCGATGGGGCACGACGCGCGCGTGCTTGCGCCCTTCGATCCGGCGGATGTGCAGTCCACAGTGCTGCACCGCGGCGCGGCGCCGCAGCACTTGGCCGCACCGGAATACCTGGTGCCGCTCGGGCGCACGGTCGGCTTCCGCGCCAACGGCGCGGTCTCGAACCTGGCGATCGGACCCGCCGGGATGGGCAAGCTCGCGCGCGAGCTGTCGTTGGGCGGGTATGACGTCGCCCACATCCACGAGCCGGTCGCGCCGATGCTCGGCTGGACGGCGACGCTGCCGTTTGGCGTGCCGCTGGTCGGGACGTTCCACTCCTACTCGGCCAAGCGCCTGCCCAATGTGATCGCGAACGGCTTCGGCGCGACCCAGGTGCTCAACCGGTTGCGTGTTCGGATCGCCGTCTCCGAGGCGGCCGCGTGGACCGGCCGCCGCTGGTACGGCGGCCGCTACCGCGTGATCCCCAACGGCGTCAACCTCGATCAGGAGGCGCTCGATCAAGCGCTGGCCAGCCGTCACGACGACGATGACACGTTGCGGATCCTGTTCGTCGGACAGGCGGTCGAGCGCAAGGGCCTGCCACTACTGCTGCGCGCCTTCGAGGCGCTGCGCGAGCACGTGCCCACGGAGTTGACCGTGATCGGCCCGACCCAGGAAGAGCTGGCACCGCTGCTGATGGACCCGCGTGGCGTACGCGCACTCGGCAAGGTCGACGACGCGGCCAAGCACGACGCATTGCTGGCCGCCGACGTGCTGGCGGCGCCGTCACTCGGCGGCGAGAGTTTCGGGATGGTGCTGACCGAGGCCTTTGCCTCTGGCACAGCCGTCGTCGCCTCAGATATCGCCGGTTACCGCGACGTCGTCACCGATGACGTCGACGGCGTGTTGGTGCCTCCCGGCGACGCGCAGGCGCTGGCCGAGACGCTGCGCGAGCTCTACCACGAGCCCGAGCGTCGGCGGGCACTGGCGCAGACCGCTGCCAGCACGGTGAAGCGCTTCGCCTGGGAGCACGTGGCGCTCGAAGTGATGGAGGTCTACGCCGACGCGATCGCGATGGCCGAGCCAGAAGGCGCGATGCAGAGCTTCGGCGTTCAGACCGGCTTCATGCCAGCGGACCTGAAACCGCGCGTACGGGCGCAGCGCCTGGAGAGCCTCGAGCGGCCGCTGACGAGCGAGGAATCGCGCCGCAGCCTGATCTCGCACGTGCGCCGCGCGGCGATGGCCGCGGTCACGCTCGGTGCGGTCGCGCTCGCGTACCTGGCGCTTCAGAAGATCGGGATCGCCAACATCGGCAAGACGCTGATCAACTCCGAGCCGTCGTACGTGCTGCTCGGGCTCGCGACCATGTGCGCCGCGATGGTGATGCGCGGCTTCTCATGGCACGCGATCCTTCAGGCTGCACTGCCGAAGGCGCGCATCAGGCTTGGCGACGCGATTCGGGGAACGATGATCGGCGTGCTGATGTCATCGACGTTGCCGGCGCGTCTCGGCGAGCCATCGCGCGCCCTGATCGTCGCGCGCCGCACCGGACGGCCGCGGGAGAACCTGCCGATCGTGCTCGGCACAGTCGTCTCGCAGACGGTGCTCAACATCGTCGCGCTGATCATCCTCGGCGTGATCATGTTCTCGTCGGTGGACTTCTTCAGCGGCCACCAGAACGCGCTGCTGATCGCTGCGATCGCCCCCGCTGTACTGCTTGCGTTCGTGATCATCGCGCCGATCGTGCTGCGCTACGGATCGGGAAGCAAGCGCTTCAGCCGTGCCCGCAAGGCGATGCAACAAGCACAGGGCGCGCTGGGTCGCGTGCGCGTCGGTTTGGTCGTCTTCCGCAAGCCGCGGCTGGGCGCCATCGCGGCCGTCACGCAGCTCTCGGCCTGGGCGCTGCAGAGCGTCTCCTGCTTCTTCCTGCTCGCTGCGCTCGGGCTAAGTCACAAGACCGGCTACGGCGCCGCCGCAGCCGTGCTGTTCGCCGTGAACATCACGGCGGTGCTGCCGGCCACCCCGGCCAACCTCGGGGTCTTCCAGGCCGCCTGCGCCACGGTGCTGGCGACCGGCTGGCACGTTCCCTGGGGCACGGGCGTCGCCTACGGCGTGATCCTGCAGGCCGTCGAGGTCGTCACCGCGATCCTGATGGGCATGCCGGCGCTGCTCAAGGAGGGCATGTCCTGGCGCGAGGTCCGCCTCCGTGCGATGCACTCGACGCCGATCAAGCTCCCGCCACGTGGATCCGGCGCGTCCGTGCTCAGGCGGGCCGGCGACCGGGCCAAAGGCTGAGCGGGATCTAGAGCACCTGGCGCGGGTAGTCCGCCAGCTCAGACGCTGGAAACGGCTTCGAGAAGTGATAGCCCTGGCCGTAGTCGACACCGAGGCTGCGGACACGCTCTAGGCGTGCGGCGTCGGAGACGTACTCGGCGATCGTCAGCTTGCCGAGGTCGCGGCCGATGCGCACGATCGATTCGATCACGAGGTCATCCATGCGGCTGCGCGTATCCGACAGGAACTCGCCGTCGATCTTCACGTACTGGGCCGGGAAGTGCTTGAGGTAGTAGAACGTGCTGAAGCCGGTCCCGAAGTCGTCGATTGCGAACGTACAGCCCAGCTCCGCGAGCCTGCGCGACAGCTCGCGCGCCTTGCCGATGTTGCCCACGGCGGCTGTCTCGGTCAGCTCGAATACGATCCGGCTCGGATCGGTCCCGTGGTATGCGAGCCGCTCGCCGATGTAGGCGACCAGTTGCTCGTCGTCGATCGTCGCGCCTGAGAGATTCAGTTCGAACGTCAGATCCTCGTGCTCCGCCGGCAGTGCAAACGCGTGGTCGATCACCCAGCGGTCGATCAGATGGATCAGGCCGAGCCGCTCAGCCGCGGGCAGGAACTGGGCGGGTGGAATCACGGTGCCATCTCGGTTGAGACGCAGCAGCACCTCGCAATGCGTCATCACACCGGTCCGGAGGTTCACGATCGGCTGCACGTACAGCTCAAAGTGGTCGTGCTCGAGCGCGTCGCGAATGAGGTGCTCGCTTGAGCGCTGGAGTTGTTCGCGTGCGTGGGCGCGATCCGAAGAGCTCAGCGCGGTGACGCGATCGCGCCCGCACTCCTTGCTTTGATACATCGCGCGGTCGACATCGGCGAGCAGCTCCCCGGCGCTCGCGCTGCGGTCGCAGAAGCTCGCGACGCCGATGCTTGCGGAAACCCGCACCGGCTTGCCGTCTACCAGCAGTTCGTGGTCGAGCACGGCGGTGCGCAACTGCTCGGCCAGAACCGCGGCCTGCTGCTCGTTCGTCGGCGCGACCAGCACGCCGAACTCGTCGCCGCCGAACCGCGCCAGCACGTCGGTCTTGCGCAGGTGCCGGCGCAGCATCGCGGCGACTGACGCGACCAGCTCGTCGCCGGTCTTGTGGCCGTAAGACTCGTTGACGTACTTGAAGTTGTCGAGGTCGAGCATCAGTACCGCCGCCGCTTGGCCATCCATCTCGGCGCGCGCAGCCGCCGACGTGACCTCCTCCTCGAAGCGGCTGCGGTTGTACAGCCCGGTGAGTGCATCGTGACTGGCCAGGTACGCCAACTGTGCCTCGGTGCGCCGGCGCTCGGTGATGTCGCGCACCGATGCGACCAGGCCGATCACCTTCCCCGTGTAGTCGCGCAAGGGGCCAGTGGCGGCCGAGACCTCCACGAGCGTGCCGTCCTTGCGCAACCGGGTCGATTCACACTCCTCGAAGCTGACATCGCCTGAGACCAGGCGGCCGCTCAGGGCCTTAGAAGCTGCGTGTTCCGTTCCGCCGTATTCCGTTCCGTCACGGGTCTCGGACATCAGAACTTCGACCGACTGACCGATCATCTCCTCGGCCGTATAGCCGAAGAGCCGCTCTGCGGCCGGGTTCCAGGAGAGCACACACAGGTCTGTGTCGACGGTGTAGATCGCGTCGTTGGTCGACATCACGATCTGAGACAAGAGACTGTCGGCCTCGCGCGAGCGCGCCTCCGCCGACATGTCCTGCACCGTCCCGACGTAGCGCAGCGGCTCGCCCATGTCGTCGACCTCCAACTTGGCGCGGGACATCACAGTCCGGATCGTCCCGTCGGGTAGCTGCAGGCGCCAATGCCCCTCGAGTTCCTTTTCGGGGCTGGCGTGCAGCTCGCGGAACCAGCGCTTGCGCCTCGCGACATCCTCCAGATGCGTCCGTGAGAGTGCGGTGCTCTGATCCGTCACGACCTCGCCGGGCTCGTACCCGTGCAACCTGAACATCTCAGCCGACCAGTACACCGAGCCGTCGCGCAGGTCCCACTCCCAGGTGCCGAGATGCGCCAGCCGCTGTGCGTCCTCGAGCGTGCGCCGGACCTGGGCCAACTCCGCCCCAACGGTCGCGAGTTTGGCGCGCAGCCGGTCAACTTCCCGGTTGCCCGCGCATCCTTGCGCGACCATCAGCTGCTCCTTGGGCACTCTTCCGGTAATCGGCTTCTCGGCGTCGAGCTTGACCCGCCATCCTCTACTCTCGCCTTGTGCCTGGGATCACAGTGATCTTCGATGAGGCTCACAGCGAGGCCTGGACGATCCGGCCGCAGGTCGCCTCTGAGATGCAGCCCGTCCATCCTGGCGACGCCTCCTACGGTCGCGCCGCTGGTCTGCTCACGGGCCATGGATTCGAGGTCGCTCCCAACACCGAGCTCCCGCTCGCCTCCGATCTGCTGGACGAATGCGACCTGCTCGTGATTGCCCACCCGTCCGACCCGCAGTGGGAGCGAACCACCGGTGTCGGCTCGCCTCAGCTCGCGCGCGATGAGCTCGACGCGATCGAGCGCTACGTGCAGGGCGGCGGTGGCCTCGTCGTCCTCGGCGAGACTGAGCAGGACAAGTACGGCAACAACCTAAACGAGCTGCTCGAGCGCTTTGGCATGCGCCTGCGCAGCGACACCGTCCAGGACTACGAGCACTGCGACGGTACCCCGACCTGGATCTACGCCGAGCTCACCGATGGTGGCCGCGGTAGCGACGGCGACGTCCTCGCCGGTATCGGCGGTGCCTGCTTCTACCGCGCGACCACGATCGAGAGCCGTAACGGCAGCCGCGTGCTGGCGCGCACACACCGCTCCGCCTCTGTACCGGCAGCCCCGCTGATGGTCGCCTCCGAACATGGGGATGGACGTGTGGTCGTGCTCGCTGACTCCGACCTGTTCGGCGACGATTGCATCGGCGCTCTCGACCACGAGGCGCTGTGGCTGAACATCGCCAACTGGACGGCCCGGCGGCCAGCTGCCACGCCGAGCGGCCGGGCCGCGCAGATCGACCACGCCCAGCCCGCGCAGCACGGGAGGCAGGTTGCGACCCTGATCGCCGCGACCAACGCGCTGGCCGAGCTGCAGGCGCCCGACGGTGCCCTGCTGCCGGACGCCGATCCGTCGGAGGCCGCCGCACGGGTTGAGGCCGTCGAACAGGCCCTAGGCGCGCTGGCGGGCGAGTTCCCGAACCTGGCCGCGGCGGCGGAGGATCTGCGGACCTGGGCGGACGGCGGTTACGGCAAGCCCGACTTCGCGCGTGCGCTGGCCGCGTTCCGGCTCGAGCAGGGGCGCGAGGATGGTCGCCTGCACCTCGCGTTCTTCCCGATGTACAAGCAGAACGGCTCGCCCGAAACATGCTTTGAGGCTGTGCTGGTCCGGGTTCCATGGCCGGACTGGATCGCCGAGCTAGAGGCGACGCGCTACGACAACCCGAAGTTCGTGCCGGTCGAGCTCGTGGCGGCCACCCGGGGCTATGACAGCGAGTGCGCCGTCCTGTTCCCGGAACAGGTCGCGGTCGCCGAGCGCCAGCCCAACAACTTCGGCGCGATCTTCTGCGACCGCGAGTCGGCACGGTTGCGGCGCGTCGCAAGCGCGGCCGCCGATCTGCTGCAGATCAACATGCCGCCGGACGCGGCGCGGCTGCTGGCCGATCCGGAGACGGCGAAGCAGTCCTACATCCTCTGGGACCTTATCCATGACCGCGCGCACAGCCATGGCGACCTGCCCTTTGACCCGTTCATGGTGCGCCAGCGCGCTCCCTACTGGATGTACTCGCTGGAAGAGCTGCGCTGCGATCTGACCGCGTTCGGCGAGGCTGTCTCGCTGGAGCGTGAGGGACTCGCGTTTGCGCGCAACGTCCAGTACTCAATCCTGTTCGACCGCCTGCTGCGCTTCCCGATCACGGGGCCACGGGTGCGCAACTACGACGGGCTCGGCGGCCAGTTGCTGTTCGCTTACCTGCACAGCCGCGACGATCTGCACTGGACGGACAACCGCCTGACCTTCGAGTGGGGGCGGGTTGCGGACGGCGTGATCGCGCTGCGCGACGAGGTCTACGCGCTCTACCGGGCGGGCATCGACCGCACCAAGCTGCAGCACTGGCTGGCCGCCCACGACCTGGTCGCGAGGTTCGTGCCGCCGGCTTCCGGGTCCCGGTGGGCCGCCGGCGTGCGGAACTTCGACGAGGTGGAGGATCCGCGGGTTTACTGTGACGTCGTGCTGCCCGACGAGTTCCCGCTGTCGATCTTCTACACCGCGCTGCAGGGCGCGCTGTCGCGAACGTGATCCTCGCGTCCAGCCATTCGCAAACCTGCTTGCGAGTTTCCGGCTCATGACATTGGTCAGCGCCAAGCGAGGGTTCGCGTCTGACAACTCCGCCACCGTGCATCCGCGGGTGCTCGAGGCGATCGCCGCCGCGAACGTCGGGCATGCCTTCGGATACGGTCACGACCCCTATACGGCTGAGGTCGAGGAGCGGCTCGCGGCAGCGTTGGGCGCGCCTGGAGCATCGGTCTTCTTCGTCTTCAACGGGTCGGGTGCGAACGTGTTGTCGCTGCGGGCTGCGCTGCGGCCCTGGGAGGCGGCAATCGTCTCCGAGAACGCGCACCTCCAGACGGACGAGGTCGGCGCGTCCGAGGCGGTCGCCGGCACCAAGCTGCTGGTAGCCGAGACGGTCGACGGTCGGATGACGCTCGAGGGCGTACGGCGCCTGATCGAGCGGCCCAACGACGAGCACGCGGTCAAGCCGGGCCTGCTATCGGTGACGCAGTCGACGGAGCTCGGGACTGTGTACGGCTTGGAGGAACTACGTTCGCTGTCCGAGTTCGCGCACGCGTTCGGGGTACGCGTGCACGTCGACGGGGCACGGTTCGCCAACGCTGCCGCTGCTCTGGGCGTGGGGCTGCCTGAGCTGGTCGCTGCCTGTGGCGTCGATCTGCTGTCGTTCGGTGGCACGAAGAACGGGCTGATGATGGGGGAGGCCGTGGTCGTGTTCGACCCGTCGCTCGTCCCCGGGCTGCTGCACCTGCGCAAGCAGACGCTGCAGCTCGCCTCGAAGATGCGTTACATCGCCGCTCAGTTCGACGCGCTGCTGGCAGACGATCTCTGGCTCGTGAACGCGTCGCACGCGAACACGATGGCGCAGCGGTTGTTCGACGCCGTCTCGTCTGTCGACGGCGTTGTTGTGACGCGGCCGCCCGCTGCAAACGCCGTCTTCGCAGTGCTGCCGCCCGCCGCCCGTCAGCGCCTGCAGCTGGAGTTCGACTTCTACGAGTGGGACGACGCGACCGGTGAGGTGCGCTGGATGTGCTCCTGGGACACCACCGAGGACGACGTAGATCGCTTCGCTGCCGCCGTCGCGGCGGCGGTTCAGGCCGCGGCCTGAGCAGCATCGTCTCGCGCCTCTCGAGCCTCCGTTCGCGCGGCCTGAGGCTGGCCGCGCTCGCTGGCGAGTGCGAGCATGGTGCTGAGGTCGTGGTGGACGCCTGGGCGGTCGTGTTTCCAG
>DATAUP010000006.1:0-2344 GCA_036268195.1 Solirubrobacteraceae bacterium | reverse complement strand
TTTGACCGCCCAGCGGGCCTCCATGCCGCCCTGGCTGTGGGTGATGACGTCGACGTTTCGACCGGACTCCACAGCGATGCGCTCGACGGCGTACCGCACGTAGGCGGCGCTGGTCTGGATGTCGCCCATCGCGTAGCCGGGAAGCTGCACCGTGCAGACGTCGTAGCCACGCGCCGGCAGAGCCTTGGCGTAGTTCCACGACCAGCTCTCCGCCGCGGTGAGGCCGGTGCCATGGACCAGCAGCACCGGCTCGTGTCGTGAAGTGAAGTGAGACGGGCACTGCAGCGCTGCGGCGTAGCGCGAGGCCGTTCCAGCCGCCGCAGTCGGTGCCAGCACCGTCGCGGCCAGGCCGGCGGCGGCGGACAGGATGAGGAGCGTCGCCCGAGCCACGGCGACAACATATGCGTCCACAGCGGTCGGATTCGTCGTTGTCCCGGTAGGACGCCGCTCCTAGCGTTCGGCGCCGTGGACGCGACGGGCCTGGTAGAGGACGAGGTCCGCGAACTCGTGCGGCGCCGAGGGCTGGATCCCGTGGCTGCACCGCAGGAGATGCAGCGGCTCGTCGACGAGGTCGTCGCAGACTACGACGAGCGCGCGGCAACGAGCACTTTGCCGCCCCTCGCAGACCCCGATCTCGTCGCCCGATCCGTCTATGACGCGGTGGCGGGGTTCGGCCCCCTTCAGCAGTACCTCGATGCTCCGGACGTGGAGGAGATCTGGATCAACGAACCGGCAAGTATTCATCTGGGATGCTCTTGCCTGGGCCGTTGCCCAAAGAGGCGCAGATCCCCACGAGACCGTCGGCCTGTGGCACCTGCGAACGGCCCAGCGCCGCGTGCGGCGCAAGGGAGTAGTTCAGACGAGTACTAGTTCGCGCGTCCGGGAATTAGCGGGATCGGTGCTCTGGATCGTGTGGCCCAGCGCCTCTTCGTCAAGAACGAACTTGAGTACGCGGATTGCCTTGCGAACCGCTTCGGAGCGGGTCATGGCGCGCCCATCAACGAGTTCGCGTAGGGCCGCAGCCTCGTCTGGGCTCAGGACAACCGACAGGCGCTTGTCATCCGCAGTCTTTCGCATGTGTGACCGACCCCAAGTCTAGGTAGGTATCTGAACGGGACTATTTGTACCGCACAACGTATGAACGAGCATACCCGCCACGCGGTTACGTATGCGTTTCTTACACATCTACGTTCGGATGGCTATCGCGAGGCCTCGCTAGGCCATTCGGATGACTACGTGGTTACGTACCCGGTACGTACACATTTATTGCACATTTGTTGGTACGGTCCTCGGACCGGTCGCGCCAGCGCCGGGACACGGTCGGGAGCGGCCTTCCCTCCGCTCCGAGGTCGCGAGAGGTCGGGCTATGACTGGACAGTTGCTCCTGTGTCCTGATTCAGGCGTGAAGTGCCAGAGCGCCTGTCCTCAACGCGCCAACGACAAGTCGCTCAAGTGCGCGCTGATCGAGCGCCGCACCAGTCTCACGGCCTGGTTGAAGCGGGCCGCCAACCGCTTCAACGCTTTCATCGGGGCGCTTGCCGTGATTGCAGGGGCCGTGACCAGTGCGGGTCCGTCGTTGGTTCTCGACCGCCTCGGTATCCCGTCTGGCGATGACGTTGGTTTCTCGGCACAGAGCGCCGCCTCGCACACAGTTGCCCTGTACGCCTCGCTTCTCGCAACCGGAGGCATCGCCTACGTGGCGGCGGTACTCCTGACCGCGCGTGCTGGGTACAGCGAGAAGATCAGGAAGCAGGCCATTCGCCCGGGCGAGTACAGGTCCTTCCACATGAGCATCGACTTTGGTCGTGCGCTTGTGATTCGGGTCGTCCGCGCAGAACTTGCCCTGTTCCTGTTGTGCGCTGGGATGGTGGGTTACGAGTCTCACTTCGTTTCGGTCGCGATGATCACATCCGGTGGGACGGCGCTCGTCTTCGCGGTCCTGTTCTGGGGCTTGGTGGTGCTGACCGTGGCGCTCGGGATTGCCTCTGCGCGTGCCTCGGCGAACCCCGCCTCGCTTCGGCCGTTAGTGCTTCGGATGCTCGCCGCTCGCGCGTGGTATCACCGCAACCGGGTCGGCATGCCGATCACCATGCTGTTGATGGTGACGGCGGCGGCTGGACTGGGCAGCCTCGCGGCTGGGGTCGCCGTGTCGACGCAACTGCGGGCCGGATACTCACCTGGGATCCTCGGCGGGATCATCGGTGTTACGGCACCCTGCGAGATCGTTGACTCACCTGGGTTTGACCACATCCCAGCGCTCGTTGTCGGCCAGACCGATCACGCGACGGTCGCCATCGAGAATGGGGTCGTGCATTTCCTCCCCCGGAACCTGGTGCGTCACATC
>DATAUP010000005.1:0-106989 GCA_036268195.1 Solirubrobacteraceae bacterium | reverse complement strand
CCCCCCCCCCCCCCCCCCCCCCCCCCTCCCCGAGGAGGAGAGTCCCCTCAGCGCGTGGTTGCGCGCGATCTGACGAGCGAGTCCAGCGCGACTGCGGCGATCAGGACGACCGCGGTCACGATGTCCTGCACGGCGGCGCTCACGCCCATCAGGCCGAGACCGTTGAACACGGTGGCGATCACGATGCCACCGAGTAGCGCATTGAAGATGCGACCGCGGCCACCGAACAGGCTGGTGCCGCCGATCACGGCGGCCGCGACCGCGAACAGAACCAAGCCGCCGCCATCGATGTCAGTGGACATCGATCCCTGCTGTGACTCGTAGATCATGCCCGCGAGGCCGGCGGTGACGCTCGATAGCACGAAGCCGATCGTGACGATCAAGTTGACGTTGATACCCGCGCGGCGCGCAGCCTCGGGGTTGGCGCCGACTGCGTACATGTAGCGGCCGGTGCGGGTCCGCGACATCATCCATGAGTAGAGCGCGAGCACCAGCAACACGAACGGGATGACCCATGGCATGCCGTGCAACGGTGCCAGGTTCCCGCGGTTGGCGTTGCAGATCAGGACCAGAACGACACCGGCAACTGCCGCTAGCCCAATCGTCAGGACGGTCACGCCGGTCGGCGGCGTGGTCAGGCCCTGGGCGCGCCGCGAGCGGCTGCGCGCGATCGTGGCTGCGGCAAACAGCGCTAAGCAGACCACCAAGACGACCCACGCGAGCGTGGTGCTCATGTTGCTGTTGACGAGCTTGTAGATCGGGCTGTTGAAGGGGATCGAGATGGTGCCACCGACATTGGTCTTATCGACGTTGGCGATCTCGAGCATCACGCCCTGCAGGCCGAGGTAGCCGCCGAGCGTGACGATGAAGGAAGGCAGTCGCAGCTGGGCGACGAGCGTGCCTTGGATCAGGCCGATCAGGGCCATCGCCACAAGGCCGCCGATGATGGCGAGCCACCACGGCAAGCTGACGGGTGGCGAGATCAGGTCGGCGATCACGAAGGCGCCGACACCTGCTCCATAGCCGAGGCTCAGGTCGATCTGGGAGAGGAGCAGGATGAATGTCTCGGCAGCGCCGATCATCACGTAGATCGAGGCCTGCTCGAAAAGGTTGACGAGGTTGCCGTTCGTCAGGAAGACCGACCGCTCGAGCTGGAAGAAGATGACGATCGCGATCAGGCCGATGAGCACCGGCAGCGCGCCGCTTTCGCCGTTCTTGATGCGTTGACCCCAGGCGCGGAAGTACTCGCCAAGGCTGTTGGCCAGTACCTCCGGCGCGGCGGTGACAAGCTCTTCTTCGGAGAGCGCGGAGTCGGAGCCTTCGGTCGGGGGAGGAGCTTGCTCGGTTGCCAAGGTCGTTTCCTCTCTAAAAAGTCGGCTCACGCGGCGCCGACGGCCTGCGCCGCGGTACCCGTGGTCATGTACTCGACAGCGTTCTGGGTGTTGAACCCTGATTTAGGACCGCTGACGACGAGCTGCCCCAGGTACAGGACGGCGATGCGGTCGGCGACCTCGAAGACGTCGATGAGGTTGTGGGAAATCACCAGCACGGCGACCCCACGGTTGGACAGTGTCTTGATCAGGTCGAGCACCATCCGCGTCTGGGCGACACCGAGCGCGGCGGTTGGCTCGTCCATGATCACAAGCTTGGCCTCGCTGATCAGCGCCTTGGCGACAGCGACCGATTGGCGCTGGCCTCCAGACAGTGATGCGACGGGCTGCCGGATCGAGCGGACGGTCGTGACCGAGAGGTCGGTCAGCGTCTGCCGCGCACGGATCTCCATCGACGCTTCGTCGAGCAGGTGGTGCCGCAGCGGCTCGTGTCCGAGGAACAGGTTCTGGACGATGTCGAGATTGTCACAGAGCGCGAGGTCCTGGTAGATCGTTTTGATACCGAGAGCCTCAGCGTCGCGTGGGCCGCTCATGTGGACGGGCTTGCCGTCCCAGATGATCTCGCCGGCATCTGGTGCCCATAGTCCCGCGACCGTCTTGATCAGTGAGGACTTACCGGCGCCGTTGTCCCCGATCAGGGCGGTGACCTTGCCGTCCGGAATATCGAGATTGACACCGCTAAGGGCCTGAACCGGCCCGAACCGCTTGCTGACTCCGCGCAACGAGAGAAGCGCTCCGTCGCTAGCCGGTGCCTCATTGGCTTGTGTTGTGCTGCTCATTTCCATGGCGTTCTGGGGTGGTCCAGTCTTGGGAGACGTGGGAGGCCCGCCCGCCGGTCCGAAGTCGGTCCGACGGACGGGCATATTCTCCCACCAATCACAGGATCAGTAGATCAGATCCCGTACTTCTTGCAGTCGGCCTTGTAGGCGGTCGTGCAGAGCTGCTTCGCCGTAACGAAGTTGTCCTTGATGATGGTCGCCTTCATGTTCTTCGGCGTGACCCACACCGGGGGCAGCAGGACCGACCGAACCGACTTGTGCGTCTGCGTGTCCTGGACGGAGCCGTTCAGCAGACCACTCGGGGCCTTCTTGCCATCGCGCAGGTAAAGCGCGAGGGCGACGGCTGCGCCGGCCTCCTTGTAGACGGCCTTGTAGACGGTGCCGCACTGGTACCCGGAGATGATGTTCTGAAGGCCGGTCAGAGTTGCGTCCTGACCCGTCGTCGGGAACGTCTCCGGCTTGACGCCGTGGCTCTTCAGGTACGTGATGATCGGCGCGCCGTTCTCATCGTTCGGGATGACGGCCGAGTTTGCGGTCGGGTGCGCGGTGTACGCAGCCGAGAACTCCGCCAGTGCGTCCGGTGACGGCGATGTGGGGTTCCACGTGCCGGCGGTCTTCTGAAGGAGCGTGTACTTGCCCGACTTGAAGTACGGGGCAAGCACGCCGTCGTAGCCCTGAGCAAACAGGGTCGCGTTGTTGTCCGTAGGCGAGCCGTACATCATGATCACGTTCGGGTGGCTCACGTGCCACGCGCTGACGCAGCTCACGAAGCCCTTGCCGATCAGCTTGCCGACGTTGACGTTGTTGAAGCTGACGTACGGATCAGACGGGCCGCCCAGGTCGAGGCGGTCGTAGTCGATGACGTCGACACCGTGCTGCTTGGCGTAGTTCTCGACCTTGACGCCTGTGCCCGAATCCTCCGGGTCGATCAGCAGGACCGTCGCGCCGTTCGTGATGTCCGCCTGGGCATCCGAGTAGAACGTCGAGTCGGAGCCGTTTGCGTTCTGGACGATGACGTCCGAGCTTGGCAGGCCGGCGGCCGCGGCCGCCTTCTTGATGTCGGGCTGGTCGAACTCGACGTAGCGCGTCGAGCTCGTGGTGTCCGGCAGGATCGCCGCGATCTTGCCGTGACCGGCTGCCGCGATCCCCTTCAAGGCCTTCAGAGCCGAAAAGGTGTTGGTGAATGAATTCGCGTTGATCGACGCGGCATGGCCGCTCACGAGACGCGTCTTCGCGCTGGCGCTGACGCTGCTCAGAGCAACGCCCACGCTTAGCGCGAGCATGCACGAAACAATGCCGAGCTTGCTGTTTCGCAGCAAGTTCACGAGGTACCTCCTAGTGTCCTCTCTCCTCGGACCGGGCCGCGTACGTTCGCGGGATCCCTGCCCCTAACGTTGGAGACGTTACGGATGCCGCTGTAAACGAGGCATGAACAAGTGATGGGTTTGCGTAAATAACGCGTTAACGCGCGTTACGGTGCGTCTTCATTCGGGCGCAAACCTGTAACCGGCCCGCGGAGCAGTTAGGATCAGCTGCGCTCCGTCGTCGCCGAGCTTGGCCCGCAGGCGTCGTACGTAGACCCGCAGGTATTCGGTTTCGGTCTGGTACCCGGCGCCCCAGACCCGGCGCAGCAGGTGTGCGTGGGTCAGCAGCTTGCCGCGATTGAGCGCCAGCTCCCGTAACAGTGCGAACTCGGTCGGCGTCAGGTGGATCGCCTGGCCGCCGCACGTGACCTGCTGTCCGGCCAAGTCGATGACCACGTCGCCGGCGGTGATGATCGAGTGCGGCTGTTCCGGAGCGGCTGTGGCCCGAGTTCGCCGCAGCGTGGCTGTGATCCGAGCCAGCAGCTCCTCGACGCTGAACGGCTTGGTCATGTAGTCGTCAGCACCCATGTTCAGAGCGGTGACCTTGTCGCGCTCACCGCCTCTGGCGGATACGACGATCACCGCGACCGACGAGCGCTCGCGGATCTGGCGGCAGAGGTCCATGCCGTCGGCGTCCGGCAGCATCAGATCGAGCAGAACGATGTCCGGCTCTTCGGTCTCCAGCAGGCGTAGCGCGTGCTCCGCGTCGGTGGACACGACCGTGTCGAACCCGCGCACCGCCAGGTTGGAGCGGATCAGATCGACGATGTTGGGGTCATCCTCGACGAGCAGCGCCCGCGTGGCGCCATTGCGATCAGACACCGGTTCGGACTCCCGTCGGGACGGCCGGCGCGATCGCCGGAGCCGGGTGTGGAGGCTCGGGCGCGGCTCCGGGAGCCTCGAGCGGGAGCATGAGACGGAATCCGGCGCCCTTCGGCTGTGGGCGCAACTCGATCGTCCCGCGATGCGCCTCGACGATCCCGCGGGCAATCGACAGCCCCAGCCCCGCACCCCCTGTGCGCGAACGCGGGCGTCCGGTCGAGTCGAACGGTGAGCGGCGCAGCTCCGGCGGCAGCCCCGAGCCGTCGTCGCTGACGATGATCTCGATCCTGCCGCCCGAGAGCGTCCGGGCGCCGATAGTGACGCTGGTGCCGGGCGGGTTGTGGATCATCGCGTTGTTCAGGAGGTTCACGAACACCTGCTCGAGCCGGTCGTGGTCGGCCCAGATGACGGGCGTACCGCCAGTTGCGAGCGTCACCGAGTCACGCCACTCGTCGGGCAGGCACGCGACGGCCGCCTCGAGGACGAGATCGAGCTCGCACCAGTCGAACTGCATCCGCATCAGGCCCGAATCGATCGCAGAGAAGTCGAGCAGGTCGTCCACCAGCCTGCCAAGCCTGGCCGACTCGGCAGCGATGGTCTCGAGGAAGCGCTGCTGCGAATCATGGTCCCAGACGATGTCGGGCGCGAGCAGGCTCGAGGCATAGCCGCGGATCGCGGTCAGCGGCGTGCGCAGCTCGTGGCTCAGCCGCGAGAGGAACTGCTGCTGGAGCTCGCGCGAGCGGCGCAGCGCTGCCGCCTCGCGCTGTGCCTCCTCCGCGTCCTGACGTTCGATGGCGGCTGCCGCATAGCCCGCGTACAGACCGAGCAGGTCGAGCTCGTCGCGGTTCGGCGGCTCGGTGCCGTCGCGCGCGATCGTGATCACCGCACTGGTGCCGGCGGGCCCGACGACGGGAACCAGCCAGTTCTGGCCGGCGACGATCACACGATCGGCAGAGGCCGGCATCGCGTCGGCGCGGATCACGTCGATGCGACTGCGATCGACCCCGAGCGCGGCGGCGAGCGCGGCGACGATCAAGGCGAGACCCGAACTCGGATCCGCCACGGCGAGGCTGTCAGCGAGCCCGTGCAGGCGTGTGAGCTGACGTCGCGCCGAACCGTCGACGGTGCCTCCGGCCAGCAGCGCCGCGACGTCGTCTGGGTGGGACTCCTGGGGTTGGATCTTGGCGACGGTGCGGCCGTGACGCAGCAGGACGACCTGGTTGGCGATGCGGAACATCTGGCCGATGTCACGGGTGGCCAGCAATACTCCCACCCCCGAACGGGCAAGTCGCTCCAGCAGCCGCTCGACCTGAACCGTCTCGGCCACACCGAGCGAGGCGGTGGGCTCGTCGAGCACCAGCAGCCGCGGCCTGGTGACCAGGGCCATCGCCAAGGCGAGGAGACCACGCTCGCCGCTCGAGAGCGTGCTGACGAGCCGCGTGCTGTCCCGGATCTCGATGTCGAACTCGTCGAGGATCTGACCGGCACGCGCGTAGAAGCGCTTGGTCGACAGCGCCTGCACCGGCGTCTCGCGGCCGAGCAGCAGATTCCCCGCCACGTCGAGCGTCTCGCACAGCGCGATCTCCTGCCAAACGACGGCCACGCCCTGGCGCTCGGCGGCCCGCAGGCCGCCGCCCAGTGGCCCACCGCCGAGCGTGATCGCGCCACTGCTGGGGGCGAGGTCGCCGGTCACGCAGCGCACGAGCGCCGTCTTCCCGGCACCCGGCTCGCCGCTCAGCGCGACGATCTCACCAGGCTGGACGCGCAGATCGATGTCCTCGAGCGCGCGGATCGAGCCGAAGTTGACACTTACGCCGGATACCTCAAGCACGCTTGGAGACTAGAGGAACCACCAGCCCTCGCGGGCGACTCAGGCAAGCAGGTGTGCGCCCCGGCCAGGCGAGACGACGGTTGCGCCAGCGGGCGCGACCGTGCCCGGCGGCATCAACCCGAGCACGTTTCCGCCGAAGCCTCCGCCGAGCAGCCGCGCACCCAGCGCGCCAGCGTCCTTCAGCTCGCGGACCGCGTGCTCGACGGCCGGCGTCGAGATCTCGAAGTCGTCGCGCAGGCTCGTGTGTGACAGATCGAGCAGCCGGCCGAGGTGCTCGAAGTCGCTGCGCCGCAGCGCCGCGACCGCGCCGAGCACGCGGCCGTTCTCGCTGATCACGTGACGGGCGCGGCGCGCAAGCACGTCGGGCAGCATGTGAAGGTCTTGGATCAGGGCGTCGCGCAGCGATTCGACCCCCATGCGGTGGGCGGCCTCGACGCACTCCTCGCGACGGCGGTTGTAGCCGGAGGCGGCGTTGGCGTGCGGCTGGCCGGAGGAGAGCGTCACGAGTGCGTGCTCGCCGAGCGCGAGCGGCATCGGCGTGATCTCCAACGTGCGGAAGTCGATCAGCACCGCATGGTCGGCGGCTCCACTCAGCGACGCCAGCTGGTCGAGCAGTCCGGTCTGTGCGCCAACCCAGTCGTGCTCGATCCGCTGGCCGAGGCGAGCGAGCTCGACCCGCTCCGGTGGCTGTGCCCCGCTCAGCTCGATCAACGCCAGACACAGGGACAGCTCGAGCGCGGCCGATGACGAGAGTCCGGCGCCGCGCGGTAGGTCCCCGGTGATCTCGATGCGCGCGCCCGGCAGCGAATATCCGAGGCGCTCGAGCTCGGCGACGGCGCCGCGCACGAATGCACGCCAGCCGTGCGTCGCGTGCGGCCCTCGTAGCGGGAACGCGTCGGTCTCGTCGAGGTCGAGCGCGAGCGCCTCGACCGAGTCCCCCGCCAGACGCGTGGCCGTAACCGTCACGCCGGCCGTGATCGCGAACGGCAGTGCGAGGCCCTCGTTGTAATCCGTGTGCTCGCCGATCAGGTTCACGCGGCCGGGAGCGAAGGCATGGGTGACGTGCGCGCTCAAGGTCGGGTAGGTTGCCAGGTAGATGACCAACTGGGGCTTTCTATCGACCGCGCGCATCAACGACGCGCTACTCGGGGGCATTGCCGCGGTACCCGAGGAGGTGGCCTACGCCATCGCAAGCCGCGACGCCGGGCGCGCTGCCGAGTACGCGCGCCTCAAGGGGATCGAGCGCTCCTACGGCAGCTATCAGGAACTGCTCGCCGATCCGGACGTCGACATCGTCTACGTCTCGCTTCCAAACGGTCTGCACGTCGAGTGGACGCGCAGAGCGCTCGAGGCTGGCAAGCACGTGCTCTGCGAGAAGCCGCTCAGCCGCTCGCCCTCCGAGGTGGAGGAGCTGTTCGAGCTCGCGCAGACGCGTGGACGGCAGCTCAGTGAGGCGTTCATGTACCGCCACAACCCGCAGACGAAGCTGATTAAGGAGCTGGTCGACGCCGGCGCGATCGGAGACCTGAGACTGATCCGCGGTTCCTTCAGCTTCAACTGCGACCCGGCCGATCCACGGATGCTGGTCGGCATGGAAGGTGGCGGTCTGATGGACGTGGGCTGCTACCCCGTCAACATGGCCCGGCTGCTGGCCGGCGAGCCAGAGCGCGTGAGCGCCCAGCAGCTGCTCGGCGGTGATGGCGTGGACGTGGTGATGGCGGGCGTGCTTTGCTTCCCAGGAGGCGTGATCGGTCAGTTCGACTGCGGCTTGGCGATGCCTGACCGCCACGGGCTCGAGGTCGTCGGAGCGACCGGTGCGCTGCTCGTCGCCTGGCCGTGGAACCCGATTGACCATCGCATCGAGCTATGGGAGGAGGGCGCGGAAGAGCCACGGATCATCACCGTGCCTGCGGCCGACTCCTACGCGCTGCAGGTCGCCGACCTCTCGGCCGCCTCGCGCGGCGAGCATCTGCCGTTGCTCGGGCGGACCGACGCGCTCGGACAGGCGCGGACGCTCGAGGCGCTTTACGCGTCGGCAGAGTCCGGGCAGTCAGTCACGCTCTGACGGCGCGGCCACAGCTGCGTCGGCATCCGGGAAGAAGCGGTCCTCCGATGCGCGCCGGCGCCAGCCGGGTTGTCTAACTCGAGGCGCCCCCCGGCTGCAAGCGAGCTGCGGTCGCCGTCGCGGTCTGGAACGCCCATTTTGTCGTGGTTGCGGCTCCGATGATGAAGATCATGGCGGCGAATCCGACCATCAGCCACCAGCCCGAGTGGGTCGCGTGCGCAAACTTCGGCCCCGAAAGCGCGCTCGCGCCCGCGCCGACGACGGCACCGGAGATCGCGATGCCGATCGTTGCGCCGACCTGCCGGCAGGTCGACGCCACCGCCGCTGCCACGCCCGCCTGAGCCGGCGGCATGCCGGAGATGGCGGTGTTGGTGATCGGCGCGTTGACCAGCCCGAGCCCGATCCCGAACAGCACGTAGGAGGCGAACAGAAGCCAGATCGAGGTGCCCGGTGCGAGCGAGGTCAGCAGCAGCGGGCCGACCAGCATGCCGACGGCAGCGATCAGGAGCGGCAGGCGGTTGCCGCGGCTGGAGACCATCCGTCCGGCGATCGGCGGTAGCACGACCGTGCAGACGGCCAGCGGCAGCGTGCAAAGTCCGGCGTGCAGCGCGGAATAGCCACGCACTTCCTGGAGATAGAGCGTGTTCAGAAGCAGGAAGCCCGCGAATGAGGCGAACGCGAAGAAGGCGATGAGCGCCGCGCCGCTGAACGGAGCGCTACGGAAGAAGCGGACCTCGACCAGCGGCTCGAAGCGCCTCAGTTCGTAGGGGATCAGCGTCGCGAACGACGCGAGCGAGACGGCAAACAGCGTCAGGATCGTCGCCGAGGTCCAGCCATCGCTCTGGCCCTCGATGATCGCGTAGGTGAGCGTCGCCAGCCCGAGAATCACGAGCAGCTGGCCGATCGGGTCGACGCGACGCGGCCGATCGGCTCGCGACTCCGGCACGTAGATCGCGGTCAGCAGACACGCGAGCAGGCCGATCGGCACGTTCACGAGGAAGACGTAGCGCCAGCCGATCGTGTCGACGAATGCGCCACCCAGCACCGGGCCGAGCCCGATGCTGAACCCGACCATCGCGCCCCAGACGCCAACCGCCTGCGCCCGCTCGCGTGGGTCGTCGAAGACGTTGCGCACGATCGACAAGGCGACCGGGTTGAGCATCGCGCCGCCGAGCGCCTGGAACGCGCGCGCAGCGATCAGCACGCCGAGGCTGGGTGCCGCGAAGCACATGGCCGAGCCGATCGCGAACACGATCAGGCCGGTCTGGAAGATGCGCTTGCGTCCGATCCGGTCACCGGTCGAACCGCCGAGCATCAGCAGGCTCGCGAGCGGGAGCGTGTATGCGTCCACGACCCATTGCAGGCCGGAGAGCGACGCGTGCAGGTCGCGGTGGATCGCCGGTAGCGCCACGTTAACGATCGTCGAGTCGAGCCCGACGATCAGCAGGCTCATGCAGCAGATACCGAGGATCAGCCAGCGGTGGTCGCTGGTGGCATCTGGCTTGTTCGCGGTCATGACAGCATTCACATAGTCAGCGTATCCATCGCCGTCTGCGTTCAGCCCAGCTGCGGCGATGGCGCCCTCGGGAATGTGAAGCGCGTGTGCGGCGGCACGTGCGGGCCGACCTCGAGCACGATCTCTGCGCGATCTGTCAGCGGCACGGCGCGCGGCGAGCCTGACCACGCCCGGCCGTCCACGTACACGCGTACGCGATCTCCGGTGAACGAGGCGATCCCGGTGCCTGTCAGCCGCTGGCCCCAGGCCGTGAACAGATCCCCGACTGTCAGCCGCTTCCCGGGGCGGAAGTAGACGCTGCCGGTCGGGTCGAGTGTCACCAGGTCACCGAAACAAGCTGCGCGCATCAGACGCCCGTCCTCGAACTGTCGCGGTGCGCGCGTGCCGATCCCGGCTGGGAGCAGCACGACGCGGTTGGCGCCGAACACCTCGATGTGCGCCTGCAGGCGGCGGCCGAGCGGCACCGTGCAGGAGCCTGGGACCGGCCCCGCCACCGGCGGCTGGAAGCGCGGCCCGCGTCCGATCGGCCGCTCGCCCGCGAGTAGTGAGGCCGGGATCCCGCCGTCGGCTCGGTGGATGGGAGTGGATGGGTGGGAACCCTTCCCTGGCGCAGCGGAGCCGCAGCCAGCGACGAAGACCGCTGTCAGCAGCAAGGCCGCAGACCGTCTCACGCCGCCACGAGATCCAGCATCCGCACGCCGAACAGCGCGAGGCTGAGCGCGCCACCGAGCAGTGCGGCGGCGATCACGCGCACGAGGAACAGCGGTAGCGCCACGAGCGCGTAACCGTGCGTGAGCACCGGCAGCAGCGTCAGCCCGGCCCACAGCGCGATCACCGCCGTGACCAGCAGCAGCGGTCCACCGGAGCGGCCGCCAAGCAGGCGGCCGGCGACCGCGCCGAGCACGGCCAGCGTGACCACCAGCAGCACCACGTTGCCGGCGCTGACGCTTGGGCTCCCGTGCAGGTACTTGCCGCCGATCCCGACGGCGACCAGTACGAGCAGCAGCAGCGCGATCGCACGCGAGAGCCGGCGATCGAGCTCGGCGGAGCGCACCCGCCAGGCGGCAAGCGCGCAGGCGAGCAGGACCAGCACCGGCCAGAACCACACGATCGACGGTGCGCCCCGGTGCCAGATGCCACCGCTGATCACGCCGGGCCGGCCGTTGACGGTGACCGGAATCCGCCACTGCCCGATGTAGCTCTGGCCGGGCGCGAGCGCGATCGTCGCGAGCGCGTGCAGGCGGCCCTCGCGCCACTGGTAGGTGTGACCGCTGGAGACTCTGACCCAGCGCGGCGGTGGCGTCCCGCTCGTGAGGCTCGCCGGCACCACCGCCGGAACCGGTATCTGGCTCAGGTAGTACTCCTCGGAGTTCTTGTTGATCGCCACGCCGCTCGGCGTGAAGCGCACCCAGGGAGCGCCACGGAAGTCCCGGACGGTGACGTGGGCCGTCGGCGGCACCCGGATCCAGAGGTTCAGGTACTCGTACACGACCTTCGCGTCGACGGCGTTCGGGGTGTGCGTCACACGAGCGAAGTAGTCGGTCGCGGTAGGCGTCACGGGGCCGTCGGCTGCCGCCGTTGTGGGGAGCGCCGAGAGTCCGCCAAGGGTCGCCGAGAGGCAGGCGAGGATCAAGGCGGCGCGCCTAAACTGGACTCTCGTGCGTCTGGCTGTCATCACCGCCATTCTGGCGAGCGCGGCGTTGATCGCGGCTCCCGCGGCACTGGCCGACGGCGACCCCGCAAGCGACGTGCTCGCCAACGCCGCGCTGTTCAACCCGATCGGTTCGGGTGTCTCGCTCGGTCAGCAGGCGCAGCTCGAGGCCGTCCTCGCCGACAGTAAGCGGGCCGGGTTCCCGATTCGGGTCGCCCTGATCGCGAGCGGAAGCGCCGGTGACCTCGGCACTGTGACCGCGCTCTGGGAGCAGCCCGGAACCTACGCGCAGTATCTCGACCTCGAGCTGTCAGAGCTGTACGACGGCCAGGTGCTGGTCGTGATGCCCAACGGCTTCGGGCTTGACGGGCCCGCGAGCGGCCCGCATAAGGTCGGCGCCGCCGAAGCGGCGGTACGCGCACCCGCGCCCGGACCGGGGGCGCAGCTGGCCGCGTCCGCGATCGCGGCGGTGCCGTTGCTGGCACGCGCCGCCGGCCATCCGATCCCTGCCTCGGAGCTGTCTGCTGCCACCCACTCGGCGACGCTGGGGGAGAAAAGCGCCGCAGGCCGGAGTTTCTCCCCCAGCGCGGTGATCGCTTTGACCGTCGGGTTGTTGTTGATTGCCGCCGCCTGGTGGGCGAGCCTGCATGCGCGCCCGCTCGAGCGTCGTCGGCGGCTGCAGCCATGAGGCTGCGAGCGCTCATCACACTGCTGTTCGCGCTCGTCGCCTGCGTCGCGCTGCCGGCCCTCGCCCTGCCCGCACTCGCGCAGGCCGATGGTGACCCGGGCAGCGACGTTCTGCTCGACCAGAACCTGTTCTACGGCTACGACGCCGGCATCACCGTCACGCAGGAGCTGAACCTCGACAGGCTGCTGAACGCCACCGCCAAGGCGGGTGCCCCTGTACGCGTGGCGATCATCTCTCATCCCGACGACCTCGGAGCCATCCCTCAGCTCTTCAATCAGCCCGGTACGTACGCCAACTACCTCGGCATCGAGCTCTCGGATACCTACGACGGACGCCTGCTGGTCGTGATGCCAAACGGACTCGGCGTCTACTGGCACGCCAACCCCACCGGCGCCACCAAGCTCGCGTCCCAGCTCTCTTCGCTGAAGCCGGCCTCGGCCACCGCGGTGGTTGCGACCACGGTCACGGCTGTGGATCGGATCGAGGCATCTGCCGGAGTCGACGCATCGAAACTCGCGCACCCGGTCTCTTCGACCGCTCCGGCAGGAAGCAAGGGGAGCGCGAACGTCGATGCGACGACACCCGCGGGTACTTCCGTCACCACCAAGTCCGTGACACACCACCACGCGCCCACAGGCTGGTTCCTGGCCGCTCTGATCCTTTTCGCGCTGCTGTACGTGGGCTGGCGTTCAGGAAACCTCGGGAAGCTGCGGGGGGCTGTCGGCGGGGTGAGGCTGCGCGGTGAGCTGAAGGGCATACGGATCCGGCCCGTGGCGCTACTGCCGACGATCCTGCTGCTGATCGTGGTCGCGGCTCTGCTGATCAACCATGCGGCCGGCTCGGGGGGCGGCGGAACCGCGACCGGCGCGACGCTCGCGACCAATCCCCATTTGGATCCGGGCACGACGCTGACCGCGAAGGCGGCACCCGCTTTCACGCTGACCGACCAGACCGGCCAGCGGGTCAGCCTCAGTCAATACCGCGGCAAGGTCGTCGTGCTCGCATTCGTCGACGCGGAATGCCAGACGATCTGCCCGCTGACGACCCAGGCGATGCTGGACGCGAAGGCGGCACTCGGCAAGGCCGGCAACCAGGTGCAGCTGCTGGGGGTCAACGCCAACTGGAAATCCACCCAGATCGACGACGTCCTCAACTACACGGACCTGCATGGCATGACCGGCCGCTGGCAGTTCCTGACCGGTTCACCGACGCAGCTCGAGCAGGTTTGGAAAGCGTATGGCGTGAACGAGAAGGCGTTCGTGACCAAGGACGACAACGAGATTGACCACGTTGCGGCCCTCTATCTGATCGACCCGCAGGGGCGTCAGCGCGTTGTTTTCACGACCTACCCGTCGTACGCGACGATTCCGCAGTTCGGGCAGCTGCTGGCGCAGGACGTCTCGAAGCTGCTGCCCGACCATCCGCCGGTCTCGAGCCACTACTCCTATGCCGAGGCGCCGGCGACGACACCGAGCCTGAGCACGACGCTGCCGAAGCTCGGCGGCGGCAGCGTAAAGCTCGGTCCCAGCAAGGCTCACCTGTACCTGTTCTTCGCGACCTGGGACGCACAATCCGTTTCGATCGCATACGACCTCGACCAACTGAACGCGTACGAGCGCTACGCGAAGGCCAATGGCCTGCCGTCGGTGACGGCCGTCGACGAAGGGAGCGTCGAACCATCGGCGCAGGCGCTACCGAAGTTCATCTCGGGGCTCAGCACACCGCTCGCCTATCCGGTGGCGATCGATCAGACCGGTAGTGTCGCCGACGGCTACCAGGTGCAGGGTGAGCCGTGGTTCGTTGAGACGAATGCGGCCGGGAAGATCGTGTGGGATCAGGAGGTCTACACCGAGGGTTGGCCGAAGCTGGCTCGACTCGAACAGGAGGTGAAGACCTCGCTCAACACGGCCTCCGCCGCCCCTCAGAGCGGGAAGCAGATCGAGGCCGAGCTCGCCGGCTCTGCAGCGCCGCTGGCGGCGCTGCACGGTCAGGCATCGAAGCTCCTGCCGGGCGGCCCGAACGCGCTCGAGGCCCGGGTCAAGGAGCTGCATGGGTATCCGATCGTCCTGAATATCTGGGCGTCGTGGTGTGAGCCCTGCCAGAAGGAGTTCGGTCTGTTCGCAAAGGCATCAGCGCTCTACGGCAAGCGGGTGGCGTTCCTCGGCGCTGACTACGCGGACAGCACTGCAGATGCCGAGGTGTTCCTGCGCGAGCACCACGTCAGCTATCCGAGCTACGCGATGACCAGCGCGGGCGTAGACAAGATCCTCGCCGGGGGGCTGCAGGGCACACCCACCACCGTCTTCCTCAGGCCCAATGGGACCGTCGCGTGGGTCCACCTCGACAACTACAAGTCGCTCGGCGGACTCGAGTCCGACATTCAGAACTACGCGCTCGGCTCGGGCTAGACGAGCCGCACGATCGCCACAATCCCGACCACCACGATCAGTGCGCGCAGCGCGTTCGGCGGCAGATTGCGACCGAAGCGCGCCCCGAAGACGCCGCCGATCACGGAGCCGGCGGCGATCAAACCTGATACGTCCCAGGCGATATGCGCGGCGATCACGAACACGACGCCGGCCACAAGGTTGGTGACGCCGGTGGTGATCACTTTGACGGCGTTCAGCCGTTGGAGGCTGTCGTCGACGGTGAGGCCGAGCACCGACAGCATCAGGATCCCCTGGGCAGCGCCGAAGTAGCCGCCGTAGACGCCGCTGCAGAAGGTACCGATCAGCGCTCCGGGGCCGACGCCCTCGCCGTGGCCGCGACGATGGTGACCGAGCACGCGGTTGATCTGCTTCTGGGTCACGATCAGGATCAGCGCGACAGCGATGAAAAACGGCACGATCGCCTTGAACGCCGACGCCGGCAGCGTCAGGAGCAGGATCGAGCCGACGATGCCGCCGCACAGCGCAGCGACGCCGACCGCGAGCACACGCTCGCGCTGGCCGATCAGCTCGCGGCGGTAGCCGATCGCGCCGGAGACCGATCCGGGCACCAGGCCGATCGTGTTCGAGACGTTTGCGGTGACCGGCGCGTAGCCGAACGCCAGCAGCGTCGGAAAGGTGATGAGCGTGCCGCTGCCAACGACCGTATTGATCGTGCCGGCGGCGACTCCGGCGGCGAAGATCGCCGCTATATGCCAGGCGCTCAAGCCATTGATGGTGCCAGCCCGATGGGCCGGAAGGCCGCACGGTCCGTGGCCCGACCCTGATCTAAGCTACGCCCACATGCGAGAACCCAGTCCGATCCGCAGCCGCGGGACGTCAGTCATGTCGCTGCTGATGGTCGTGATCGGCGTAGCGCTCGTGGTGAGAACGATCGCCGCCGGCGGCGGTGTGTCTGCGACCGGTCTGATACTCGGCGTACTGTTCGTCGCCGCCGGGCTGGGAAGGCTGTATATCCACCGCATGTCGCGATGAATCTCAGACAGTACGCAGCTCAGGGGCTACCGCTTGGCTAACGACCGGAACGTAAGCATCGGAGCGCTGTTCGCGGTTGTGTACGCAACGTCGGTCAGCTCCGTTTATTTCGCGCTGGGCGTAATCGCCCATCACGCGAATGGCCTGACCCCAGAAGTCTTCATCGTCGCGGGCGTGTTCTTCCAGCTTGCCGCGATGACGTACGCGGAGGGCGCCTCGCTGCACCCGGAGCGGGGCGGCTCGGCCGTCTTCGCCCGCTACGCCTTCAACGAACTGGTGAGCTTCATCTCCGGCTGGGCGATCTTCCTCGACTACACGATCCTGGTCGCGGTCACGGCGGTGACGGTGCCTGCCTACCTCGCCGTGTTCTGGCCGGCGCTGGGTCATGGCGCGCCTCAGGTGGTGGCAGCGCTGATCGTCGTCGCGTTCGTGTCAGTTGACAACATCCGCGGCGTCAGCGCACGTCGCCTGCGGCGGCAGACACTGATCACGATCCTCGATCTGGGCGTGCAGGCGGCGATCGTCGTGCTGGGGCTCGCGCTGATCTTCCACCCAGGACGGTTGAGTTCGGCGGTGCATCTGGGGACGGCGCCGAGCGCATCGGACCTCGCCTTTGCGCTGCCTGTCGGGGTGATCGCGTTCGCCGGTCTCGAGACGGCGGCGGGGCTCGCCGGTGAGGTCTCGGCAACAGCGAAGGACCTCAAGCGTCTCGTCAGCTGGGGCTCTGGCGCGATCGTGCTCGTGTACGTCGGGGTCGCGGTCGTGGGCGTGAGTGCGCTGCCCGTCCACCACGGCCTCACCGAACTCGGACAGAGTCACATCCAGGCACCTGTCGTGGGGATCGCTGACGCGTTCCATCCCAAAGCGCTCTCGGACCTGCTGAGGATCGTCGCCGGTGTATCCGGCGCGGTCGGGCTGCTCGCCGCGGCCGACGCGTCGATGCTCGGGGTCTCCCGCGTTGGTTACTCGCTTGCCACGAACCGCCAGATCCCGAGCGCGATCGGCCGAATCAGCCAGCGCTGGAGCACGCCCGTCGTGGTGATCCTGATCGCGACGATCGGGGCGATGGCACTCTCTGTCCCCGCAAACCTCGAGTTCCTGGTCGGCATCTACGCGTTCGGAGCGCTGCTCTCGTTCGCGGTCGCACATCTGGCGGTGATCGCGATGCGCTTCCGCGAGCCTGACCGTAGCCGCGCCTACCGGGTGCCGTTCTCGATTCGGGTGGGGCGCGCCAGCCTGCCACTGCCGGCTGTGTTCGGCGCGATCCTGTCCGCCGCCGGCTGGGTCTCGCTGATCGTCTTTCACCAGGGTGCCCGCTACGTCGGCCTCGGCTGGATGCTGGTCGGCATCGTCCTATACGTCACCTACAGGACCGTCGAGGGCAAGCCGCTGCTGAAGCGCGTGACAATTCCCGAGCGGGCGCTTCGCCACGAACAGCCCGACCCGGAGTTCGGTTCGATCCTCGTCCCGATCTTCGGCACGGCGCTCGATGACGACATCATCCAGACCGCCGGACGGCTCGCGGGTGAAGCCGGCGACGACTTCACCGAGAAGGGCGCGACGATCGAGGCGATCTGGGTGTTCCAGATCCCGTTGTCGCTGCCGCTCGACGCACCCCTGCCCGAGGCGCGGATCGAACAGGCGCGCGCGGCGCTCAAGCGCGCCAAGAACGTCGGCGAGGAGTACGAGGGGGTCGAGGTGCAGACGGCGATCGTGCGTGGACGCCGGATCGGCCAGAAGATCGTGGACGAAGCCAGACGACGCGGGGTGGAGGTGATCGTGCTCGCGGCCGAGCCGCCGTCAGGCATTCGCGGCGGCGGGCTACTGGGCGGGTCAGGGCCGCTCGAAAACTTTGTCGGCGAGATCACCAAATACGTGATCTCAAAGGCTCCCTGCCGCGTGATCCTGACGGCGCCTCCGGCTGACTGGCGTGGCCGGACTGCCGCCGACCCGGCGCTGACGGAAACGCCCGCCGAAGCCGAAGCCGAGCCTGCGTCCGAGCCCGAGCCCGAGCCCGAGCCCGAGCCCGAGCACGGGCCCGAGCCCCAGCCCGAGCACGCGCCCGCGAGCGGCGTGCGCAAGGCCGAGGACGGCAATGGCTGAGCGCCGGCGACAGGGCCTCCAGCGCGTCCTTGGGGTCAACGCGCTGTTCGCGACGGCCTACGGGAACGTGGGTTCGTCGATCTACTACGCGCTCGGACTGGTCGCCTCCTACGCGCTGGGCCTGACGCCGGTCGTCTTCGTCATCAGCGGCTTCATCTTCTTCCTGACCGCCGCCACCTATGCGGAGGCCACGGCGATGTTCCCGGAGGCTGGTGGCTCCTCGAGCTTCGCCCGTCACGCCTTCAACGAGTTCGCTTCTTTCTTCGCCGCGTGGGCGCAGATGCTCAATTACACGATCACGATCGCGATCTCCGCGTTCTTCGTGCCCCACTACATCGGCGGCCTGTTCTTCCCGGCGCTGAAGCACGGCCCCGGCGACGTGGTCTTCGGAATCGGCGTGGTCGCGGTGCTTTGCCTGATCAATGTCGTCGGTGTCACCGAGGCGGCGGCACTCAACGTATTCCTCGCGATTGCGGACTTCTGCACGCAGCTGTTGCTCGTGCTGGTCGGTCTGTTCCTCGTTTTCTCGGTTCACACGCTGGTCCACAATGTGCACCTCTGGGGCGCGCCGACTTTGAAGAACTTCTTGGTCGCGATCCCAGTCGGGATGATTGCCTACACCGGGATTGAGACGGTCTCGAACATGGCCGAGGAGGCGAAGGACGAGGCCAAGACGATTCCGTCTGCGATCAGGCGCGTCGTGATCGCCGTGTTCATCATCTATGCGTTGATGCCAGCGGTCGCGCTGTCGGCCCTGCCGGTGCATGAAGTTCACGGCCACTATCAGACGCTGCTCGGCGTGAGCGAGGCCAAGGGCGGCTACTCCGGCGATCCGGTGCTGGGCATCGTCAAGCAACTGCACCTCGGCCCGTTCCAACACGTGGCCGAGATCTACGTCGGCCTGCTGGCCGCGACCATTCTGTTCATCGCCACCAACGCAGGCATCATCGGTGTGTCGCGCCTCGTCTACTCGATGGGGCTGCACCGGCAGATGCCCGACAGCCTGAGGCGTCTGCACCCGAAGTTCGCGACGCCGTGGATCGGGATCATCGTCTTCGGAGCGATCGCCTGCCTCACGATCATCCCCGGCAAAGCCACCTTCCTCGGCAACGTCTATGCGTTCGGTGCGATGCTTTCGTTCACGATCGCGCACGTTGCCGTGATCCGCCTGCGGATCACCCAACCGGAGCGAGAACGGCCTTACCGAGGGCCCTGGACGATCCACGTCCGTGGCCGCGAGGTTCCGCTGTTTGCCGTGCTCGGGGCCACCGGCACGTTTCTCGCGTGGTGCACGGTGACTGTGCTGTACCTGAGCGTGGCCGAGTTCGGATTCGGCTGGTTGGCGATCGGGATCGTCGTCTACGTCGTCTACCGGCGCCGTCAGGGACTCGATCTCACGACCACGGCCAAGGTGGTGATGCCGCTTCCCGCCACGGATACCGAAGCGGAATATGAGTCCGTGCTGGTGGCGTTCGACGAGCGTGGATATGTCCCGGAGGTGATGGCGACGGCCGCACGCATGGCCGCGCGGCGCAGGCGCGGGATCCATGTACTCGTGACGATCCCGGTGCCGTCCTCGAGCCCGATCACCGCGGCGATGCCCGAGCAGGAGCGCCAAGCCGAAACCATCATCGAGGAGGCCCGCGTCCAGATCGGCCGGCGGGCGTCCGGGCACTGGCAGAAGGTCCGTGCGGGCCAGACCGGCAGGCAGATCGTGAACGAGGCCAAGGCCATGCACGCCGGGGCGATCGTGATGCCGATGGCCACGGGCGGAACGGCCTGGAGCCGAGCTCTGGAGACGGTGCTGCGGGAGCGCCCGTGTCGCGTGATCATCGAGTCGATCCCGAAGGTGAAAGCCTGAGCCGCGAGCGCCGCTCGCGCATGCGGTAGCGCCGGTCCAGCGGGACCGGCGCCCCGCAGAAGGAAACCGGCGGACGGGCCCGAAAGCAGACACATGCTGCTTCGTAACCGCGTACCGAGCATCGACACCACAGCTGTCAGCGCCGCCAAGGGGTACGAGCACGTGGCGGCCTCATCCATCGCCGTGATGCGCTGGCTCAACGAGTCTGGGGTCGACTACGTCCTGGTTGGCTCCGTCGCACGCGCTATCCGCGGCGACGCGGCCGCGCGAGGCCCCGTCGACATCGTGCCGGCGCCCTATGGCCGCAACTTAGACAGGCTCGCAAATGCCATCAACGCCGTCGGCGCGCGGGAGCGCACCCACGGCGAGCTGATCGGCGCCATCCGCACCGGCGGCGGCCAGCAGCTGAAGCTCAGTGCAGATCTACTCGTGCGCACAGACCGCTGGGCGTTGCGCTGCGCCGACCACGAGCTCGACATCGAGGGTCGTCCGTCCGGCACCCCGAGTTATCAGGAACTGCTCTACGAGGCGGTGCGCTTCCAAGTGTCGCCGGAGGTCTCGATCGAGGTCGCCGCGACCGAGGACATCGAGCATTACGACCACGTGCGGCGCACGGGTCTGGTGCCCGAGATGACCGTCAAGCGCCTCTAGGCGATTAGCCCTCGCCGCGGAAGCGGCCGGGCTGCCACAACGGCTCGTCGTCGCCGTTCGCGCCGCGGGCGAGGATGAACAGCAGGTCCGAGAGACGGTTCAGGTAGCGCACGACCTCGGCATTGACGTCGGCTCCGCAGGCGACGGCGAGGCGCTCGGCGCGCCTGCACACCGTGCGCGCCACGTGCATGTGCGCGGCCGTCGGCGTGCCGCCAGGGAGCACGAACGACTTGAGCGGCGCGAGTGTCGCGTTGACCTCGTCACAGCGCTGCTCGAGCCACTCGGTCTGGACCGGGAGCACGCGTAGGCGCTCGTGCTCGGGTTCCTCAGGCGCGGCGATGTCGGCGCCGACGTCGAACAGGTCGTTCTGGATGTGTTCGAGCCACGGCCGGAACTCGTCCGGAAGGTCCGGCAGTGCCAGCACCACGCCGATCTGCGAGTTCAGCTCGTCGACGGTCCCGTACGCCTCGATCCGCGGATGCGTCTTGGGCACGCGGCTCATGTCACCGAGGTGCGTCTCGCCTCCGTCTCCGAGCTTGGTGTAGATCCGGGTGAGGTTCACCGTCACGCCAACGGAGTCTATTGATTGCCAGTGGGACTCCCGGCAACATCCCACCCGAAATTGCTTGTCCGGATGATCGCTGGCCTTCGTCCTCGGAGCCTCGCGTGGCGCTGCCACGCCACGGCTCCTGCGTCCGCGGCCACCGGCCCCTGACCTGCGCCGTTCCAGGGCGCGACGTTCCCGTGAAACCCACTACGATCCTGGCGTCCAAGGTCGGCAGTAATGGGAAGTCGGTGCAAATCCGGCGCGGACCCGCCACTGTGACCGGGGAAGCCCGCAGTATCGAGCCACTGGCGCCGACGAGGCGCTGGGAAGGCACTGCCGGTAGGCCCGGGAGCCAGGAGACCACCTCCGACCGCAAAGCCGAACAACCCTCGTGGAAAGGGGTGGCTCATGCACAAGAATCATGCGATCAAGGCCGGGGTGGCAGCACTCAGCATGGCCGTGGCGCTCGGCGCCACGCAGGTGGCGACAGCCGCAGTTCCCGCCGGAACGGCCGCGGCCGCGCCGAAGGTGACCGTAGAGATCCAGGGCAAGACCAAGACGCTCCTGGCCACCAAGACCGTGCAAACTAAGTCCGGGTCGATCACCCGGGGCGGCGCGCCGGCCGGCAAGTGCCCCGCCGAGAGCGCACAGGGCGCGCTGAACGTCGCGACTCGTGGCAACTGGAGGGGCTCGTGGTACGCGAGCTACCACGAGTACTTCATCACCGGCATCCTCGGTGACAACGAGACCACCAAGAAGTACTACTGGGGGCTCTACGTGAACGGCAAGCTCTCCTCCAAGGGAGCCTGCGAACTCAAGCTGAAGACCGGGGACAAGCTGCTGTTCAAGGTCACTAAGGGCTGATGCGCCGCCGCACCCGTTCAGCGACTCTGCTCGCCGCAGTTGTGCTGGCGGCGGCGCTGGGTGGGTGCGGCTTCGGTGCCGGTCCCGGCACCAAGAACGCGAGCATCGAGGTCACGAGCGACTTCGGCGCCCACGTGCTGGGGCAGACCGTCGAGAAGCAGGTGCCCGGCGCCGAGACGGTGATGTCGCTGCTCGAGCGCCACTTCAAGGTCGCAACTCGCTACGGCGGCGGCTTTGTCCGGGCGATCGACGGCCACAGCGGCAGCTCGAGCCACCTCGACTGGTTCTACTACGTCAACGGCATCCAGGCGCCCAAGGGCGCGGCCACGACCGACGTGCACAAGGGCGATCACATCTGGTGGGATCTGCACGACTGGACCGCGGCGGACTCGATTCCGGCTGTCGTCGGCTCCTACCCGGAGCCGTTCACGAATGGAGTCGGCGGCAAGGAATTCCCGACGCTGCTGAACTGCGCAGCGCATGTGCAGGCCGCCTGCGACAGCATCGGCACGGCGCTGCACCGGGTCGGCGTCAAGACAGGCCCCCAGGTACTCGGGACCGGGTCCGGGTCTGACTCGCTGGCCGTCGTGGTCGGCACCTGGAATGAGATCAAGGGCGTGATTGCCGCGCAGCTGATCGCGGCCGGTCCAGGCAGCAGCGGCGTCTACGCGCAGTTCGTCGGCTCCACCGGGCAGGCGCTCGAGCTCGACAACCCGCGCGGCGCTGTGGTGCAGACGCTGCACGGCAGTGCCGGCCTGATCGCCGCGACAGGCCAGGCCGCACTCGGTCAACCGACGTGGTTCGTCACCGGCACCGACCTGGCCGGCGTGATGGCCGCCGCGCGCGCGTTCACCGCCCAGAAGCTGCACAACCACTTCGCAGTTGCTGTGAACGGCAGCAACGTGATCCCGCTGCCGGTCGCGCCAGGATCATGATCTACCGGCCCAGGGCGAGCCCGCTGCATGCGGCCCGCGCTGCCGTCGCGATCGCCTGGTGTGCCGCGCTTGCCGTCGCGGCGCTGATCGAGTCAAACCCTCTTGTGCTCGGCGCGGTCACGCTGGCGGCACTGGTGGCGGGCGGGCTTGCGGGGGTCGATCGCGAGCTGCGGCGCTGTCTCCGCTGGACGGTTCCGCTGTGGCTGACGATCACCGCGATCAACGCGCTCGTGACCCGCGACGGCCTGACCGTGATCTGGCGTCTGGGCGAGGTGCCGGTGCTGGGGCAGACGAACGTCACCCTCGAGGCCACGGTGTACGGCGCCGTACTCGGGCTGCGGGCGGTCGCGCTCGTGTTGATCGCGACCCTTTACTCGGTCGCGGTCGATCCAGACAACGTCCTGCGACTGTTCCGCCGGCTCTCGTTCAGCTCGGCGCTGAGCGCGACGATCGCGACGCGGATGGTGCCGGTGTTGATCCGCGACTCGCGCCGGCTCGCGGAAGCGCAGCGGTGCCGGCCGGGCCCGCCGCCAGGGAGGGCCCAGCTGCTGCTTGCGAGCACCGCCGGCGTGCTCGATCGCGCCCTGGACGTGGCGGCGACGCTCGAGGTACGCGGCTACGGAGCCGCGCGCCAGCGGGCGCGCGGCAGGCGTCGAGACGCGGGTGCACCGTGGTCGCGGCACGACATCGCATTTCTGACGTCGGCTGCCGTCGTGGTCGCGATTGCAGTGGCGGCGCGGATCGCCGGGTGGGAGCCCTTCCACGCCTATCCGCTTCTGCGCGCGCCCGCTGGCGCGCGCACCTTGAGCGTCGCGGCGGCGCTCGCGGTCGCGGCCCTCGCCCCGTTCTGCGACCGCCGGGGGATCGAGCGATGAGTCTCGTCTCGATCGAGGGCCTGACCTACACATATCCCGGTGCGGCGAGGGCGGCGCTCGAGGATGTGTCAGTGACGATCGAGCCGGGAGAGTTCGTGGTGATCGCCGGATTGTCGGGCTCGGGAAAGTCGACGCTACTGCGGGCTATCGGTGGCCTGGTGCCGCACTTCCACGGCGGGACCTTTGCCGGCACCATTCGGATCGGCGACCTGGACACACGCGACCACGGCCCGGGCGACCTGGCGGCAGTGGTCGGTTCGCTATTCCAGGATCCCGAGACTCAAATCGTGTTGGGGACGCCGCGAGCCGAGCTCGCGTTCGCGGCCGAGAACCGCGGCTGGCCGGCGGCGTCGGTTGCGCGCGCGGTGGAGGAGACGGCGCTGGCGCTCGCAATCGAGCCGCTGTTGGACCGCTCCGTGCACGAGCTCAGTGGCGGCGAGCTACAGCGCGTGGCGCTGGGGGCGACGCTCTCGTCGCGGCCAGCGCTGATCTGCCTGGACGAGCCGACCTCACAGCTCGATCCGGTCGCCGGAGACGAGCTCATCGGGCTGTTGCGGCGGCTGAACGAGGACGGTGACGCGGCTGTGATCCTGGCTGAGCACCGGCTCGAGCGCTGCCTCGGCGCGGCGGACCGCGTACTCGCAATCGACGGCGGCCGGCTCGCCTTCGACGGGCCGCCCGAGCGCTTCCTGGACTGGGCGCAGCGCGCCGCGCCTGCGTTGGTTACTCCCGGCGCGAAGCTGCTGTCGGGCCTGGGGCTCGCGCCGGTGCCAGGGGTCAAGCGCGCGCGGTCCGTGCTCCGCGCGGCGGCTCTCGCTGGGGATGCTGTCGACATTCCTCGGCTATACGTCGACAAACGTCGACAGAATCGGCGTGGCCGGGCGGACGCGGCGCTGCGGTTCAAGGGCCTTTGGCACGAGATCAAGGGCGGACCCGCGATCCTCCGGGGCGTCGACCTGCAGGTCGCGCCCGGCGAGCGCCTCGTTTTGATGGGCCGTAACGGCGCCGGCAAGTCGACTTTGCTCAAGCACGCGGTGGGGCTGATGCAGCCGACACGGGGGAGGGCCGAGGCCGCGGGACGGGTGGCGCTGCTGCTGCAGAACCCCAGTGACTATTTGGTCCACGACACGGTCGCGGAGGAGACCGGCGCGGGTGCGCTCTTGCCGCTTGGGCTGGCGCACCTGGCCGCGCGCCATCCCCGGGATCTGAGTGGCGGCGAGAAGCAGCGGCTCGCCCTGGCGATCGTGCTCGGCGACCCGGTGGAGACACCGCCACCCGCGGTGCTCTGCCTGGACGAGCCGACGCGCGGGATGGATCGCGCCGCCAAGGACGATCTGTCGAAGCTGCTGCACGGCCTCGACGCGGCAGTGATCGTCGCCACCCACGATCCGGAGTTCGCGGCCGCGTTCGCCGACCGGGTCGTGCTGCTGGCCGACGGGCGCGTGATCGCGGATGGCGGGGCCAGCGAGGTCCTCTCGGGCGGTACCTACTTCGCGACCGAGACCGCGCGCATTCTCGGTGGCGCGGGCGGCGCACTGCTGCCGGCGGACGGGATTGCGCTGCTGCGGCCGAGCGATGTCGAGGTCACGGCGTGAGCTGGCAACTCGGCGCATTCGCCGTCCTCGCGCTCGGGCTGCTCGCCGGCTTTGCCTGGTACGAGCACACGCGCCCGGATGCGCGCATCGTCGCACTGGTGGGGACGCTTGCCGCGTTCGGCGCGCTGGGTCGGATCGCGTTCGCGGCAGTGCCGAACGTGAAGCCGACCAGTGACATCGTGCTGATCTCGGGATACGTGCTCGGCGGGGCACCCGGCTATGTCGTCGGCGCGGTCGCCGCGCTGACCTCGAACTTCTTCTTCGGCCAGGGGCCATGGACTCCGTGGCAGATGGCCGGGTGGGGGCTCACCGGCATCGCGGGGGCGCTGCTGGCACGGATCACACGGCGGCGGATCGGCCGCCTACCGCTGGCGCTCGTCTGCTTCGTGCTCGGCTTCGCCTTCACGGCGCTGCAGGATGTCGGCGACTGGGTGACCTACAGCGACCACAGCCTCGCCCAACTCGGCGTCTACGTCGGCAAGGGAATCGGTTTCGATCTCGTCCACGCCTGTGGCTGCTTCGGCTTCGCGATGCTGTTCGGTCCGGCGCTGATCCGCATGCTGCAGCGGTTCAGAACGCGGATGCAGGTCACGTGGCTGCCACCGGCTGCTCGCGCCGGCTTGCCTGTGGTGCTCGGACTGGCGGTGCTTGCCGGCGGCGTCGGCGCAGCGAGGCCGGCGGCGGCTGCTGCCGCCACGAAACATCGCACGCCCGTTGAGTTCCTGTTCGGAGCGGAGAACCGCGACGGCGGCGTCGGGATGAGTCCAGGGCAGCCATCCAACGTGCTCGCGTCGGGTTGGCAGGCGATCGCGCTCGACGTGAGCGGCATGGATCCCTACGCGCACGCAAAATCGGGCGGCCGTGGCGTGATCAGCTACCTCGCCGACACCGTCAATCAGGAGCGTGGAGCGGGCGCCCTGGAGCGCACGATCCTTGCGGTCGGCCTGGTGCCGTACGGAGCCGCCCGGGCGACCGACTTCGGAGGCCGAGATCTGGTCGCCGCCCTACGAAGAGCGATCGCTGCGAACGGTGCCGTGTCGGATCAGACGAATCTGACCGCATTTGCGATCGTGGCATTGCGCGCGGCGCACGCACCGGTGCCATCGCGCGCGGTCGCCTGGCTCGCCCGCCAGCAGGACCGCGACGGTGGCTTCAACTTCGACACGCGTGGCGGCTCCAGCGACGTCGACGACACCGGCGCCGTCCTCAGCGCGCTCGGCGGAACCGGGTATCGCTCGGCGATCCGCCGCGCGGTTTCCTTCATCCGCGGCCAGCAGAACCGCGACGGCGGCTTCGGTGACGAGCAGGGAGGGCCGTCGAATGCTCAATCGACCGCCTTCGCGATCTGCGGACTGATCGCGGCAGGCGTGAAGCCGGCGGGCCTCCACCGCCACGGCTCGGCCTCGCCGGTCACGTATCTGGACTCGCTAATTCAGCCCGACGGCGCCGTCGATTACGCACGCGGCAACGCTCAGACCCCGGTATGGGTCACTGCCGAGGCGGAGATGGCTCTGTCCGGCCACACTCTGTAAAGCAAAGGATTGAGCGTTCCTCCTCAGATCGACAATCTGTAGATTCGGGGGACGGATGAAGGTCGGCGTTCTGAAGGAGGCTCAAGCGGGGGAGACGCGCGTCGCCGCGACCCCCAACACAGTCGAGCAGCTGCTGAAGCTCGGGTACGAGGTGGTCCTCGAGTCCGGGGCGGGCGTGCTCTCGAGTTTCAGCGACGAGGCCTATGAGGCCGCCGGCACGGAGATCGGCGATCCGTTCACGGCCGAGATCGTCTTCGGCGTCAACGCGCCCACCACCGATCAGCTTGAGCGACTGAAGCCCCACGCGACCCTGATCAGCTGGCTGTCGCCGATGCTCAACGAGGCTCTGGTCGAGGACCTCGCCAAGCGGCCGATCACCGCACTGGCCCTGGACGCCGTCCCACGCATCAGCCGCGCGCAGTCAATGGACGTGCTCAGCTCGATGGCGAACATCGCCGGCTACCGAGCCGTGATCGAGGCCGCCAACGAATTCGGCCGGTTCTTCACCGGCCAGGTGACCGCGGCTGGGAAGGTGCCTCCGGCGAAGGTGCTGGTCGCCGGCGTCGGCGTCGCCGGCCTCGCCGCGATCGGCGCGGCGGGCAGCCTCGGCGGGATCGTCTATGCGACCGATCCTCGGCCGGAGGTGGCCGATCAGGTCAAATCGCTCGGCGGTGAGTACTTGAACGTCGACTCGGGCGAGCAGGAGGTCTCCTCGACCGGTTACGCAAAGGAGATGTCCCAGGACTACAACGCACTGGCCGAGCAGCTCTATGCGAAGACGGTCCCGGACGTCGACGTCCTGATCACCACAGCGCTGATCCCCGGCCGCCCGGCGCCGCGGCTGATCACCGAGGAGATGGTCGCGAGCATGCGGTCGGGCAGCGTCATCGTCGATCTTGCAGCGGCCAACGGTGGAAATGTCGCCGGTACCGTCGCGGGCGAGCGGACCGTGACCGAGAACGGTGTGACGATCCTCGGCTACACCGATCTCGCGGGTCGTCTTCCAACGCAGGCGTCGCAGCTCTACGGCCAGAATCTGGTCAACCTGATGAAGCTGCTGACGCCCGATAGGGACGGGCAGCTCGTGCTCGACTTCGACGACGTCGTGCAGCGGTCGATCACGGTCGTCAAGGACGGCGAGCTGACCTGGCCGCCGCCACCTGTGCAGGTGTCGGCCGCACCGGCGCCTGCGGCGGCTGCCGCTCCGACTGAGGCGGCTCCGCTGAAACAGCCGATGCCGGCGTCCACCAAGTACGTGCTCACCGGCTTGGCCGCGCTGATCTTCTTCCTGCTCGTGGCGATCGCGCCGAGCGCGCTGCTGCCGCAGCTGACCGTCTTCGCCCTGGCGATCGTGATCGGCTACTACGTGATCGGCAACGTCCACCACGCGCTGCACACGCCGCTGATGTCGGTGACCAATGCGATCTCCGGCATCATCCTCGTCGGCGGCATCCTCGAGGTCGGGCGTTACAGCACGGCCGTGACGATCGTGTCCGCGGTCGGGATCCTGCTCGCCAGTATCAACATCTTCGGCGGTTTCGCTGTGACGCACCGCATGCTCTCGATGTTCTCGAGGAGCTGACGCGACCGTGACCGTGAGCTCCGCGGCCGACGCCGCCTACCTCGTCGCCGCACTGCTGTTCATCAGGGCCCTGGCTGGCCTCTCGAAGCACGAGACCGCGGGGGCCGGCAACTACTTCGGCATCGCCGGCATGGCCCTGGCGCTGATTGCCACCGTCGTGCTGGCGGGGCACAACGGAATCAACTCTCTGGGCGTGGTGCTGCTGGTCGTCGCAGTGGTGACCGGCGCGGCGATCGGCCTCTACCGCGCCAAGGTCGTCGAAATGACAGGCATGCCGGAGCTCATCGCGCTGTTCCACAGCTTCGTCGGCCTGGCCGCGGTGCTCGTCGGCTGGGACGGTTACCTGAGCGTCGAGCGCAAGCCGTTTGGTGCCGAGGCGCTCAGCTTCAAGCTCGTGGGCACCTATGGAATCCATCACGCCGAGGTCTTCATCGGTGTGTTCATCGGCGCGGTGACGTTCACCGGCTCGGTGATCGCGTTCCTGAAGCTGTCGGCGCGGATCAACTCCAAGCCGCTGATGCTGCCGGCCAAGAACTGGCTGAACATCGGCGCGCTGGCCGCGTTCGTTGGGCTCACGACCTGGTTCATCGTCCAGCCACACCTCGTCCCGCTGGTGATCGTCACGGTCCTGGCGCTCGCGCTGGGCCTGCACCTCGTGGCCAGCATCGGTGGTGGCGACATGCCTGTCGTGGTGTCGATGCTGAACAGTTACTCGGGTTGGGCTGCGGCTGCATCGGGCTTCCTGCTCAACAACGACCTGCTGATCGTCACCGGCGCGCTGGTCGGGTCCTCCGGTGCCTATCTCAGCTACATCATGTGCAAGGCGATGAACCGCTCATTCATCTCGGTGATCGCCGGCGGCTTTGGGATCGAGGCGCCGTCGGACGATCAGAAGGACTACGGCGACTATCGCGAGGTGACCGCCGAGGAGACCGCCCAACTTCTCAAGGATGCCAAGTCCGTGATCATCACCCCGGGCTATGGAATGGCCGTCGCGCAGGCGCAGCACGGCGTCGCCGAGCTGACCAGCAGGCTGCGTGCGCGCGGCATCGAGGTCCGCTTTGGCATCCACCCGGTCGCAGGCCGCCTGCCGGGCCACATGAATGTCCTGCTCGCAGAGGCGAAGGTGCCGTACGACATCGTCCTGGAGATGGACGAGATCAACGACGACTTCGCTGACACCGACGTGGTGTTGGTGATCGGCGCCAACGACACCGTGAACCCGGCTGCGGCCGAGGATCCCGGTAGTCCCATCGCCGGCATGCCGGTCCTCCACGTCTGGGAGGCACGCGACGTGATCATCTTCAAACGCTCGATGGCCTCCGGCTACGCGGGCGTCCAGAATCCGCTGTTCTTCCGTGAGAACAGCGCGATGCTGTTCGGCGACGCGAAGGCGCGGGTCGACGACGTGCTCAAGGCACTCTGAGGCCAGACGCCCGGCGCCCTCCGGGCGCTGTGCTTCACTGGAGCGCGCCAACTGAATCGCCGGCCGCTGCCTACAACGCGGCCGGAGCCTGCCGATCCATTCCGAAGGAGAAGGACATATGTCAGTACTTGATCGCGCCACGCTGGAGGAGAGCACGCTTGCCGATCTGCATGCGATCGCCTCCGAACTCTCGATCGACGGTTACCGGCGTCTCCGCAAGAGCGACCTGATCGCCACCCTGCTTGCTCACCAGTTGGGCGAGGAGCGGCCCGAGCCCTCAGGGCCTGCAGAAGCCGCCGAAGCCGCCGATGCCGACGAAGCCGTCGAAGCCGACGAGGAGAGCGCGACCGGCGCGGCCGCTCGCCGCCGCCGCGGGCGCCGCGGCGGACGCGGGCGTAGTGCCACAAGCCGTTCCGGCGGCGCGACCGAAGACGCCGAGGACGAGGCGCCGGCAGCCCCTGCCCCCGCCAAGCAGGACGAGCCGGTGATCGTCGAGGGCGTCGTCGAGCTGCTCCCAAACGGCTCGGGCTTCGCGCGCGTTTCCCCGCCTGAGCCTTCGGACGAGGATGTCTACATCTCGGCCGCGCAGGTCAAGCGCTGCGAGCTCGTCAACGGCGACCGGGTCTCCGGGCCGCGTCGTGGGCCGCACCGCTCCGAGCGCTTCCCGTCGATGGTGCGGATCGACACCGTCAACGGCCGTCCGGCCGAGGAGCTCGCGGATCGCGGACGCTTCGACGATCTGCCGTCCGAGTTCCCGGGCAAGCGCTTCGAGCTCGGCTCGGACGACGCGACACTCAAGGCGGTCGAGTTCCTGACGCCGTTCGGTCGTGGCTCGCGCGTGACCATCACTGGCGATGCGTGGGCAGGTAAGTCGTACCTGCTGTCGCAGCTCGCGACGATTCTGCCTGGGCTCGACGGCGTGACCGTATTCGTCGCGCTGGCAGGTGTGCGGCCTGAGGAGTTGTCCGAGTGGGCCGAGGCTCCGGTCAAGCCCGGTGCGGCTGTGAGCTTCGCCGCCTCCGCGGAGGCCCAGGACAACGCGGTCGAGCTCGTCGTCGACCAGGCCCGCCGCCTTGCCGCTCGCGGCTCCGATGCGGTCGTCCTGATCGACACGCTCGACGGCCTGCACCCGCTGAGTGCGCGCAAGGCGCTCGCCTCGGCGCGGAAGCTCAAGGACGGTGGCTCGCTGACAGTGATCGCCACCAGCTCGAAGCCGATTGGCGGCGAGACGACCGTGATCGCGCTCGACGCGGCACTGACCCTCACCGGTCGCTACCCGGCCGTAAACCTGCCCGCCAGCGGCACGTTGCGCGCCGAACTGCTCGTCGGCCAGGCCGGCGCCAAGGCGATCGCCAAGGAGCGGGTCAAGGCGCAGAAGTAGTGCGCCGTCGGGCGTGCGGACGGCGACAGAGCAAATGACGCCTTTCAAGCTCGGCATCGTCGTCCTCGCCCACCGCGACCCCGATCAGGTCGGGCGGCTGCTGGCACTGCTGCGGCACGAGCGCGTGACGGTGTACCTACACATCGATCGCGCTTCCGATGTCGAACAGTTCAGAGCGTCGCTGGCCGCAGTCCGAGCGCCCGAAATCGTGTGGGTGCGCCGCTTCCGTACGGCGTGGGGCAGGCTCGGGATGGTGGACGCGATCCTGGCGGCCGCCGCCCAGGCCGTTGGCGACGGATGCGCGCAGGTGATGGTGATCAGCGGCCACGACCTGCCGCTGAAGCCGATCGATGAGATCGTCGCGTTCGCCGCTGTAGCCGGCTCGGCCAGCTACATCGAGACGTTCCCGTTTCCCGTCGAGCACTGGCTCCTCGGAGGCACGTATCGCACGGAGATGTACACGTTCCCAGTGCCGTTCTTCGGCGGCATCTATACGGCCTTTCCGCGCGATCAGACCACCTACCGGGTGGGCCGCAAGCAGATGCCGGTGGTGTTCGCGCTGCGAACGCTCGCCGCGCTGATGCCAGAGCGGCGTTTTCCGTCCTACTTGCAGCCCTACGGCGGCTGGATGTGGTGGAACTTGAGCAGCGACGCGATCGAGTACGTGCTGCGTTTCACGCAGGAGCATCCGGACTACCGGCGATATCACAGGTTCACGCAAATTCCGGACGAGGTTTTCGTCCAGAGCATCATGGCCGGTAGCGGCTACACGGGCATCGTCCACAACGACGATCTGCGCTTTGTGCGCTGGCGCCGGGGCTCCCCGCATCCGGAGCCGCTAACGGTCGAGGATGTGCCTGAGATGATCGCGAGCGGCGACCTGTTCGCGCGCAAGTTCAGTCCCGAGCAGGCGCCATCCGTGATCGAGGCGCTGCGCGGCTGATCAGTAGGCAGTGCTGCGCGACCGGTGGCGCGGCACCGCCTTGTACTCAGGTGTCTGCCCGCGGTTCCAGAGAATTTCATCGATCTGCGCGGCGTTGGGGTGGGCGGGACCCATTTCTGACGCCGCGGCGACGATCAGCTCCACCGCATGCACCGCGCATGCCCGGATCTCGATCTCCTCCGCTGAGCCATGCTCGATCAGCTCCTCGCGCTCGATCCGCGCGACGAGCTCCGGCGCGAACCACAGTACGCCGTCGAGTCGCAGCACATGCGGGACGAGGTTGTCGGCGAACATCGTCAGCCGGCCCAGATCAGAGAACTCGACGACGCCAGCTCGTTGTAGATCCGCCGCCACGATCTGCGCCCGCTTGAGAAACGGCACCGCGCGCCCGTCGTAGACAGACACGTCCGCGAAGCAACGCCACCCGGCAAGCGTCTCGACGAGCCCCACAGCCGACCCGCCGGCGGCATCGACCGCCGCTGCAAATGACCGGCCATAGAGCCGCTGGACGTTCTCACCCAGATCCCTCAGCGACGTCACCATCAGGCCAACCAACTCATGCTCGGGCGCCTGATCGATCCATCCCGCCAACTCAGCATCAGTGAGGGCCGCCAGCTGCGCCGGCGTCCAGCGCCCAGCTTCGTCGAACCTCCGTCTGATGCCCGCGGCGATCGTCCGGTACCCGGTCTTCTCAGACCGCTTGTGTAGCGTCGGAAACCACCCTGAGCCGAAGTTCACCGCGTCGAGCGTCAGCCAGAACGCCGCATCGTTCTCGCGCCGCGCTGGTGATCTTGAGGAAGGCGCTCGCCGTTCCTCAGTGCCTTCCTCAAGATCACCCAGTCGCTGTGCGTAAGGACCGACCTCGCCCTCGACGACGTGAACATGGGTGGACCGCGCTGCCATCCACGCGCATGTCTCTCGTAGCTCGTCGGTGATGACCACAACCCGATGTACCGTAGAGATCAGGAAATGATCGAGACGAGCGAACAGAGCGAACAGGTCCAGACGCTGCTGGAAGGCCTGAACGACCAGCAACGCGAGGCGGTCACCTACGGTGAAGGCCCGTTGCTGATCCTGGCCGGCGCCGGCTCAGGCAAGACCCGTGTGCTCACCCACCGGATCGCCTACCTGGTCGCGACAGGAGCCGTCGAGCCGAGCGAGATCCTCGCGATCACTTTCACCAACAAGGCGGCGGCGGAGATGCGCGACCGCGCCGAGCTGCTGGTCGGGCGGCGTGTGCGCGCCATGTGGGTGATGACCTTCCACTCCGCCTGCGCGCGGATCCTGCGCGCGCACGCCGACAAGCTCGGCTACACGCGCCAGTTCACGATCTATGACACGGCCGATTCACGGCGCCTGATCAAGCGCTGCATGGACGAGAACGGCGTCGACTCCAAGCGTTTCACGCCAGGGGCGATCCACGCCCAGATCTCCGACGCGAAGAACCACATGCGGGATGCTGACGCCTACTCGCAGCTGGTCGGCTCGTTCTTCGAGCGAACCGTCGCCGACGTGTACTCCAGCTACGAGCGCGAGCTGCACCGCATGAACGCGATGGACTTCGACGATCTGCTGGTCCGCGCCGTGAACGTGCTCGAGCTGTTCTCTGAGGTACGCGAGACTTATCAGGACGCCTTCCGCCAGATCCTCGTCGATGAGTACCAGGACACCAACCAGGTCCAGTACCGCTGGTTGCAGCTGTTGGCGGGCGAACGGCGCAACCTGACGGTCGTGGGTGACCCCGACCAGTCGATCTACGGCTTCCGCGGTGCCGATATCCACAACATCCTCAGCTTCGAGGAGCAGTTCCCAGACGCGAAGGTCGTCAAGCTCGAGCAGAACTACCGCTCAACCCAGACGATCCTTGATGCGGCGAACGCCGTGATCTCGCACAACCGCGGGCGCAAGGAGAAGGAACTGTGGACCGAGCTCGGTGAGGGCGACCCGATCCACATCCGTGAGCTCGACGACGAGCACGCGGAGGCGCGGTTCGTCGCGGGCGAGATCGAGCGGCTCGTTGACGCAGGCACCTCGCGCAGTGAAGTCGCGGTCTTCTACCGCACCAACGCCCAGTCACGCGTGCTCGAGGACACGCTCGTGCGCGCTGAGATCGGCTACCAGGTGATCGGCGGCACGCGCTTCTACGAGCGTGCCGAGATCAAGGACGCGATCGCCTACCTGACGGCGCTCGTCAATCCGCAGGATGCGGGGGCGTTCACGCGGATCGTCAACTCACCACGGCGCGGGATCGGCGCGACCTCCGTCGCCCGGGTGCTCGGGCACGCCAACACGCTCGGGGCGAGTGTCTGGGATGTGGCATCGGAACCGTCGAGCATTCCGGGACTCGGTGCCGCTGCGATCAAGGCCATCGGCCGCTTCATGGACACGATGGCGACGCTACGTGAGCACGCCGGATCGGGCATGCCGGTCGCCCAGCTGCTGAGTGGCGTACTGGAGCGCAGCGGCTATCTCGAGGCGCTGCGCTCGGAGCGCACGATCGAGGCCCAGGGCCGGATCGAGAACCTTGATGAGCTCGTCAACGTGGCCGCGGAGTACGACGTCGGGGAGGGGGAGGAGCACTCGCTCGGCGACTTCCTCCAGCAGGTCTCGCTGGTGGCAGATGCAGACACGCGCGCCGATGATGCCGGCCTGGTCACGCTGATGACGCTCCACAACGCCAAGGGCCTCGAGTACCCGATCGTGTTCATGATCGGCTGCGAAGACGGGATCTTCCCGCACTCGCGCGCGCTCGAGGAGGGCGAACTGGAGGAGGAGCGGCGCCTCTGTTATGTCGGCATCACCCGTGCCCAGCGCGACCTTTACATCACATGTGCGCGCCAGCGGACGGTCTTCGGTGCACACGGTTATGCGATCCCGAGCCGTTTCCTCGCTGAGATCCCGTCCGAGCTGACCGATCGCGAGGAGCACCGCCCGCGCGGAGTCGGCGGCTTCCGCCAGCGGCTGACGTCGTGGCCGGCCGGCGACTCGACCAGAGAGCCGGACGCGATGAAGGGGACGATCCGGGTCGGTCGCGCGGGGCGGGCGGCCTCTAATCCGGACGCGCCCGAGTTCCACCTTGGCGAAGACGTCAGCGACGCGAAGTTCGGCGACGGCACGGTGATCGGGGTCGAGCCGGGCGGGATCGTGGTTATCCGCTTCAGTCGGGACGGCTCGGAGCGCAAGCTGCTCAGCCAGTACGCGCACCTCACCAGGCGCTGATCGGGACGACGAGGTACCTTGCCGGCGGTGAGCTTCAGGGCTGCACGTCTTGGCCTGGGGGAGTGGCTGATCGGGATCGGCTCGCTCGCGCTGCTCATCGATCTGTTCGCGGTCGCCTGGTTCTCCTACAAGCCTCAGTACCACGCGACCGCAGTGATGCTGGGCCAGCGCGTGAGCGCCAACGGATGGCAGACCTTTGACGTCGTCGGTCCGCTCACGCTGGTTGTGTGCGTGGCCGGGATCGCGATCGGCTTGCTGGCGGCAACACGCCGGTCACCCGCGCTCCCGGTTGCGATCACGACGCTGCTCGCGCCAGTCTCGCTCGCGCTGATCGTTGTGCTCGCGATCCGGGTGCTGCTCGACCAGCCCAGCGTGCACCTGCTGCAGGCAGGTCGAGGCAACGTGATCGAGGCGCGACCTGGAGCCTACGTCGCGCTCGCGCTGAGCATTGGCATCTTCGCCGGGATCTACCTATCTCTGCGGCGGGAGAGCGTCGCGGCCGAGGATTCCCCGGCGGTGATCGAGACGCTCAGCATCGACGGGCCGCGAACGCCCGCAGCTCCTTAGAATCCAGGTCATGCTCGAACGGCAGCAGGTCGATCACGTGGCGCAGCTCGCGCGCCTGGAACTGAGTGACGCGGAGGCGGAGAAGATGGCCATCGAGCTGTCGAAGGTCCTCGACCACATCGAGGCGATCCGTGAGCTGGACTTGGACGGGGTCGAGCCGACCTCGCACGTCGTCGATCTGGTCAACTCACTGCGCGCGGATGCACCCGAGCCGTCACTGCCACGTGCGGTGGCGCTTGCCGCAGCCCCGGAGCCAACTCCGGCCGGCTTCGGCGTTCCGAGTCCGGGTGCGTCAGCCGAATGAGCGCTGAGCTGCTGGACCTGAGTGCGGCCGCAGCGGCCGCGGCGATCCGCGCGGGCGAGATCGACGCCACTGAGCTGTTCGAGCTCTACCGCGCTCGCTCTGCATCCGACGAGCTGAACGCCTATACCTGGGTCTCGGAGTCAGCGCCTGCGGTCGCCAGCGGCGCACCTCTCGCCGGGGTGCCGCTCGCCGTCAAGGACCTGTTCTGCACTGAAGGTGTTCCGAGCCAGTCGGGATCCAAGATCCTCGAGGGTTACCGGCCTCCTTACACCGCAACGGTGGTACGCAAGCTGACCGATGCGGGCGTGACGCTGCTCGGCAAAACCAACCAGGATGAGTTCGCTATGGGCTCCTCCAATGAGAACTCGGCGTTCGGTGCGGTCCTCAACCCATGGGATCACGGACGGGTCCCGGGTGGTTCTTCGGGTGGCAGCGCCGCGGCGGTAGCCGCCGGACTCGCGCCATGGGCACTCGGTACTGACACTGGCGGCTCGATCCGTCAGCCAGCGTCGTTCTCGGGCATCGTCGGGCTGAAGCCCACGTACGGCTCGTGTTCACGCTTCGGGATGATCGCCTTCGCCTCGTCGCTCGACCAGGCCGGGCCGCTCACCCGCGATGTGACCGACAGCGCGCTGCTACTTCGGCACATGGTCGGTCAGGACCCCTACGACTCGACCTCGTTGCAGTTCCCGGAGAAGATCGTGCTGCCCTCGCGCGAGGATCTGCGGGGCATCCGGCTCGGCGTCCCCGAGGAGCTGCTCGGTGCCGAAGGCGGGATCGAGCCGGGTGTCAGGGCGAGCTTCGACGCCGCCCTTGGGCTGGCCGAGAAACTTGGCGCGAGCATCGAGCCCTGCAGGCTGCCGCATGCACCGCATGCGCTCTCCGCCTATTACATCATCGCGCCGGCCGAGGCTTCGGCGAACCTCGCGCGGTTCGACGGTGTGCGCTACGGCTTGCGGGTGGCCGGTGACTCGGATTTGAACACGATGTACAGCCGGACGCGAGCGCAGGGCTTCGGTCCCGAGGTCAAGCGGCGGATCATGCTGGGCACGTACGCGCTCTCGAGTGGCTATTACGACGCCTACTACGGCACCGCACAGCGTGTCCGCACGAAGATCGCCGACGACTTTCGTACTGCCTTCGCAGCGGTGGACTACATCGTCACGCCGACCGCGCCGGGAACCGCGTTCGAGTTCGGCGCCAAGTCGGCGGATCCGCTGGCCATGTACCTGAACGACTTCTGCACGGTCCCGATGTCGCTGGCTGGGATTCCGGCGATCTCGATCCCGTCGGGGCTCAGCGACGGCCTGCCCGTCGGCCTACAGCTCGCCGGTCCGGCGTTCAGCGAGAACCGCCTGCTGGACGTAGCCTTCGCGCTGGAGCAGGCGATCGGGTTCGACGGCAGCCCCGCGCGCAAGGGAGGTGTCGTCGCATGAGTGCTGCCGAGGTCGAGTACGAGCCCGTGATCGGTTTGGAGATCCACGTCCAGCTGAAGACGCGGACGAAGATGTTCTGCGGGTGCGAGCTCTCGTTCGGCGACGAGCCCACCAGCCACACCTGCCCGCGCTGCCTGGGCCTGCCCGGCACCCTGCCGGCGATCAACGCTCAGGCGTTCCACTACGGAATCATGATCGGCCTCGCGCTCGGCTGCGAGATCGCTCCGCGTTCGCAGTTCCACCGTAAGAACTACTTCTATCCGGACCTGCCGAAGGGCTACCAGATCTCCCAGTACGACGTGCCGCTCTGCAGTGGCGGGCACCTGGGTGAGGTTCGCATCCACCGTGTGCACTTGGAGGAGGACGCCGCCAAGCTCGTACACATCGGCGAGAGCGGTCGCATCCATGGTGCGGACCGCAGCGCTGTCGACTTCAATCGCGGCGGCACGCCGCTCGCGGAGATCGTGACGGAGCCGGATCTGCACTCAGCCGACCAGGCGCGCGAGTGGTTGAACCTGCTGCGCACGACCATACGTGCGATCGGCGTCTCCGACGTGAACATGGAGGAGGGTTCGCTGCGCTGTGACGCCAACGTCTCCGTGCGGCCCGTTGGCTCGACCGAGCTCGGCACCAAGACAGAGCTCAAGAACATGAACTCCTTCAGGTTCCTGGCACAGGGTGTGAAAGCCGAGATCGAGCGCCAGATTGGGCTCCTGCGCTCGGGGCAGCCGGTCCTGCAGGAGACGCTGCATTTCGATCCTGGCTCTGGCCGGTTGACGTCGCTGCGCTCCAAGGAGGAGGCGCACGACTACCGCTACTTCCCCGAGCCTGATCTCGTCCCTCTGGTCGTTACCGAGGAGATGCTCGAGGCTGCGCGTGAGGAGCTGCCTGAGCTTCCAGCTGCGCGTGCCAAGCGCTTCGAGGACGAACTCAGATTGCCGGCCGAGCGCGCGCGCGAACTGGCGTACCGCTCAGAACTCGCGGCTTACTACGAAGCTGCCCTGAAGACCGGGGACGGGAACGATCCGGTTGCGCTGGCCAACTGGATCCAGACCTTGGTCGAGCGCTTGGAAGAGGGTGCCGATCCGTCTGAGTCGAAGGTCTCGCCTGCGGCGTTCGCCCAGCTCGTCGGCCTCGTCGGCAGCAAGGCGATCAGCCGCGACGCCGGCCGGGAGGTGCTGAGGCACCTGGTCTCAGAGGGCGGCTCGCCGGCGGCCATCGTCGAGCGTGAGGGGCTCGGCTCGCTCGCGGCTGACGACTCAGGTTTGGCTGAGATCGTCGCGGCAGCGCTTGCCGCCGACCAAGATGCGGCCGAGAAAGTCCGTGCCGGCAATATGAAGGCAGTTGGTCCGTTGGTCGGTTATGTGATGCGCGAGACCAAGGGCCGCGCCGACGGCGGCGAGATCAACCGTTTGATCCGGGAGCAGCTCGGCCTGTGACCGGCGACAACACACGCGTCGACTGCCCGTGCGTGACGCGCGGGCAAGCGCTCAAGTGGCGCGCTGAAAACGCCGACATAGACCTTAGAGCGGAGTAATCGCTCACCAAGAAGGGGGACAGTCTCGTGTTTGGAAGGTTCATTACCAGGCCTAGACGAACAGCTGGAAATGGGCTAATTTGCCCATCCACAAGGACTGTTCTCGCCAACCTAAGGAGCTGGGGAGGCGTCGTCGGCTAGGGAAGCTGACGACTCGCTTTAGCAGGGGGACACACACGTGCGTGCACTCGTCACGGGCGGCGCAGGATTCATCGGCTCTCATATCGTCCGCCGACTGCTTGCCACCGGACACGAAGTCCGGGTCGTCGACAATCTAGCCACTGGTCGCCTGTCAAATCTCGACGAGGTGATCGGCGACATCGAGTTCTTCGAGCTTGACATCCGGGATGCCGAGAGCCTCGGTAGTGCCACGCACGGCTGCGATGCGATCTTCCACGTAGCGGCGCTGCCGTCGGTGCCGCGCTCGATCGCACATCCCGCTGCGTCCCACGAGACGAACGCGACCGGAACGCTCAACGTACTCACCGCCGCCCGCGATGCGGGCACTCGCCGGGTCCTGTTCGCGTCCTCCTCGTCGATCTATGGAGCGGCGCGCGAGCTTCCAAAGCAGGAGGCCATGCGGCCGCTGCCGATCTCGCCCTACGCGGTGTCGAAGCTCGCGGCCGAGAGCTACTGCCGCAGCTTCTTCGAGGTGTATGGGCTCGAGGCGGTCGCGCTGCGCTACTTCAACGTGTTTGGGCCGCGCCAGGATCCGGACTCCGAGTACGCGGCCGTGATCCCACGGTTCATCCGAGCCTTCGCCCAGGGAGAATCGCCGGTGATCTTCGGCGACGGCGAGCAGTCGCGCGACTTCACATACGTAGAGAACGTCGTCAACGCCAATATGGCGGCCCTCGAGGTGCCGGGCATCGGCGGACGCGTCTATAACGTCGCCTGTGGTCACGGCATCACTCTGAACGAGATCGCCTCGCGACTGCGGGACGAGGTGGGAGCCGAGGTCGAGATCGAATACGGCACCGAGCGTGCAGGCGATGTCCGCCATTCGATGGCGGACATCAGCGCAGCCCGCGCAGACCTCGGCTACGAGCCGACGGTCACGCTCGACGAGGGCATCCACCGGACTGTCGCGTTCTACCACGATCAGGAGCTGGAGACTCAGCGCGCAGCGGTACGCGCGCCGCATGTCACCCGCGTGCACAGGCCTGTGCAGCCACCCGCAGTGACCCGCGGCAAGCACTACCTGATCACCGGCGGCGCCGGCTTCATCGGTTCGCATCTGGCCGAGGCGCTGGTCGAACGCGACGACTTCGCGAAGATCGTGATCCTCGACGACCTCTCGACCGGATCTTTCTCGAACATCGAGCACCTGGTCGACGGTGACCGAGTGAGCTTCGTTCGCGGTTCGGTCACGGATGCGGCGATCGTCGACGAGCTGATGCGCGATGCCCACCAGTGCATCCATCTGGCGTCCGCCGTCGGCGTCCAGATGATCGTCAACGAGCCGCTCGACACGCTCATGAAGAGCGTCCGCGGTAGCAACGTCGTCATGCACGCGGCTACACGCAACAACGTTCGCGTGCTGTTCAGCTCCACCTCGGAGGTGTACGGCAAGCAGTCGAGCAAGCTGCTCAATGAGGACGACGACCTCGTGTTCGGCTCGCCGGCGAAGGGCCGCTGGACGTATGCGATCGCGAAGAGCTTTGGCGAGGCGCTGATTCACGGCTACAGCCGCCAGCGTGGCGTCGACGCGACGATCGTGCGCCTGTTCAACTGCGTCGGTCCCAGGCAGACGGGCACCTACGGGATGGTGCTGCCGCGCTTCGTGCGTCAGGCGCTTGCCGGCGACGATCTGACCGTCTACGGCGACGGCATGCAGACGCGCTGCTTCACACACGTGCGTGACACCGTCGCTGCGCTGCTGGCGCTGAGCGATAGTGACGGCGCATCGGGCCGGACGTTCAACATCGGCACCTCCAACCTGATCTCGATCCACGAGCTTGCGCGCCGCGTGGTCACTCGCGCCGGCAGCGACAGCGGTGTCGTGATGGTGCCCTACGACCAGGCCTACGCGTCTGGCTTCGAAGAGCTCGGCACTCGCATCCCCGACACATCGGCGCTGCGGGACCTCACGGGTTGGCAGGCCGGACTCACGATCAACGATGCGATCGACGATGTGATCGAACACGAGCGTGCCATCGCGCTCGGGCTGGAGCCACTGGCCGTCGAGCGGGCTGCCAGGGACGCTGCTTGAGATGCGGATCGCGATCGCCTGCGCAGTCGCGGCGCTCGCCACGTACCTGCTGACGCCGCTCGCGATCAAGGTCGCCCTCAAGACAGGCTTCGTCGACAGACCGGCGGGCTATAAGGGCCACAAGCAGGCGACGCCCTACCTCGGTGGCTGCGCGATCACGATTGGTGTACTGGCGGGCACTGCGGTCGGGGGCATTCCTTCCCGCTACGCATTGCTGGTTGCGTGCGCGGCTCTGGTCTGGGTGCTCGGGACAGTCGATGACAAGGTCAGCCTGCCGATCATCGTCCGCGTCGGCGTCGAGGTTGCAATCGGCATCGGGCTGTCTGCTTCGGGCCTGGGCTGGACCGTCTTCCACCAGAGCATCGCTGACGGGGCCTTGAGCGTGCTCTGGGTGCTCGGGGTGATGAACGCCTTCAACCTGATGGACAACATGGACGGCGCGTCGGCCACGGTCGCGGGGGTGTCTGCAATGGGTGCGGGTACGCTGGCGCTGATAGCAGGGCGGCCCGGCCTAGCGCCACTCTGCTTTGCGACTGCGGGCGCGTGCGCGGGCTTCCTTCCGCGCAACCTCGCGAACCCGGCGCGGATCTTCATGGGGGACGGCGGCAGCCTACCGCTCGGCCTGCTCGTCTCCGGCGCCACGATGAGCGCCGTGAACCGCAATTACCTCGGCCCGAGCGGAGTCGTCATCGCTGCACTGCTCGTGGGCCTCGTGATCCTCGACACGACTCTGGTTACGATCTCGCGCTCACGCGCAGGTCGCTCCGTCCTCAGCGGGGGTCGCGACCACCTCACGCACCGGCTTGTAAACCGCGTTGGAACTCCCCGGCGTGTTGCTCTTACGCTTGCCACCGTGCAACTGGCGGTGTGTGGCATCACCATCGCGGTCGCGCAGGCGGGAACCGGATGGGTGCTGCTTGCCGGCGGTTTCGCCGTCGCGGTGGGCGGCGTACTGATCTGGCAGTTCGAGAGTTCGCCGATATTCCGGCCCGACGTCGTCACCGAGGACGGCCCCGCGGCGTCACAGACTGCCACGGCGTCGGTCGTTCCGGAGCCGCAAGGCCCTCGCGGCTCACTCGCGGTCCCGTAGAGCGCGGCCTGCGGGCCCAGGCTGCCGCCGCGCAACGGCAGGACGGTCGTTGCCGCGCACGGGGGCCAGGACAACGCTTGCCGTGCACGGGCACGGCGGCCGGCTCACGTCCGTAGCGAACGCCAGCGGGCCGACAGCCGTGCCGCGAGGATTCCCGCCAGGTCCGCGTAATCACCGAGCCGCTGAATCACGTCGACCTGCAACCGTGCGATTTGCGTGCGCGGCCGGCGCGCGCGCTTCGACTCCGCAGGCAGCTCGGGCCCGGGATCGTAGGTTCCGGCCAGCACCTGGGTGTGCCTGCGGAACGCGTGCCGGTATTGCTTGCGCAGGTAGTGGCGCATCGAGTCGGCGTAGTCGTGGCGCACGACGAGGTCTGGGATGTAGAGCAGCTTGCCGTAGGGTGACAGCCGTTTGCTGAGCTCCGAGCCCTCACCTCCGAACAGCGCGGGATCGAAACCGTTCACCTCACGAAACGGTGCCGTACGGGTCGCGATATTGGCCTCGAAGTCGAGCATGGCGGGGACTACCTCGTCGCCCAGGTTGTAGTGGTACGCGAGGTGGTTGAAGATTGTCGCCGTACGCGGCAACGCAGTCCCGCGGACCCCCACGACCTCAGGATCGGCAAACGCGGAGTGGATCCGCGCAGTCCATTGCTCGTCCGGGATCGCGTCGTCATCGAGAAACGCAAGAACCGGAGCGTGCGCATGCTCGGCTGCGAAGTTGCGGCCCGCCGAGAGACCGTGATTGCGGTCGAGCTTGAAGTAGCGCAAGTCGTACTCGGCGAGCATCTCGAGCGACTCCGAGTCATTGTCGACGACGATCGTTTCGAAGCCCTCGAACTTCTGAATCGCCAGGGCGCGAAGTCCCTCTTCGAGCTCGTCGGTGTTATAGGCGACGATGATGACGGAGAGACTCGGGGCTGGCTTCTCGGGGCCGAAAAGCTGCGTATGAGTCGATTTCGCCGCGTGCCTCAAGGTGGCGGCACCCTAGCAGGGCGCCCAACAGTCCGGCGCCCGCTCAGTGGCCGGTGAACGTCCAGGCCAGGCTCGATTGCCGGCCTTCAACCGCGCGGTATTGACCGGTCGAGGTGGCTGAGACGGAGCCTGTGAAGATCGAACCGGCGGAGCGCCGGAAGCTGAGCACCGACACCCAGCGCTTGCCGATTCGCCGCTGCACAGTCACCTTGCCCGTCGCTGGAGCGATACCCCAGACCTGACCGCTGCGGCCGTTGGGCATCACGACCAGCGGGAACCGGTAGGCCCTGAGCGATGGCTTAGCCCGGCCGTTGTGGAAGTAGACGCCACTGAAGTAGTTGATCGCGAAGCTCCCGGTCTGGTCGCGGATCAGGTACCAGAAGACGGTGCTGACGCCCTCGCGCCAGAACTCGTAGAACGACTCGTCGAGCCAGCGCGCCTGGGTCGCCAGCGATGGGGTGCCCGCGGTCGTGTTCGGCGGATTCGACTCGTAGCCGAACTCGGTCACCCACAGGGGCTTTGAGGATGCCGGTATCACCGTGTGCGCCGCGACCGCGGCGTTCAGCACCCGCTTCAACTTGCCGAGGTCGGGCGCGGATGCGTCTTCGGCATTGAGCGCGTGCGTGGTCGGCGATCCGACCTCGTAGGGGTCCGAGGCGAGAATGTCGAAATGCGCAGGGTCCGCGCACGGCTGCTTGACCAGCGCCGCGTTGAGGCACAGCACCGACCTCAGGAACGTCACCGGAGACGTACGGCGCCCACCGGGTACGTCGCCGTAGGACTCCAGGCCTGTGAAGACAACCTGAGCCTTGGGGTCGCCGGCTTTGACGCCGGCGTAGAAGGCGTTGAGCAGGCGGCGATAAAGCAGTGGGCTGGGGTTCGTCCAGTTGCTGCCGGAGCGCACCCACTGCGGAGACAGATGAATGCCCATGTTCCCCTCCGCCCACGCCTGGAAGTAACGCACCTGCGGGAGCTTGTGCCCTCGACGCAGCGGATCCGGGAAGGTGCCGGAATAGCGTCGCGCCAGCGCCTCGACGAATTGCCTCAGCGCGGCGTCGTTTGGCTCGTAGGCCCCGTTGGCGTACTCGGTTGCGGTCCCACCGGATCCCTGGGCCCAGCGCGGAGCGTCGGTGATCAACAGCACCGGTTGGACCCGGGTGCCCTCGAACTTCCGCAGAACTCCGTCGATGTAGGAGTAGTTGTACTGAGCGTCCCGGGGGCTGGCCGGGTTAGTTCCCTTCTTTGGCGCCTGCGGCTGGGCGTCCCTCCAGTCGATCTCCAACGAGACCGTTCTGGCGCCGCTCGCGGTGGCACGGCCTACCCACGATGTGCCGACCGAGTCGAACCAGACGTCGTCCGCGAAGCCGCGCGTCAGGGTTGCTGCCGAGGCGCTGGCGCAGCCGATCAGCAGGCAGGCGAACAGCGTCAGCAGCAGTCGCCTGACTGCCGCTGCACATCCTGTCAACGGCAGCAATCCGCGAGCCACGCAGCCGAGTTTAGACGTGACTATGTGTGGAATTCATGTGCATCGGCGCCGCTTCAGGCACTGAGGTGGTGCGCGAGCCGGTAGGCCTCGAGCACGTCATCGGTTGGCCCGAACTCGCGTACGCGTCCTTGCTCGAGCCACAGGACCTTGCTGCAGACAGCCGAAACCTGCGCCTGATTGTGGCTGACGAAGAAGATCGTGCGGCCGAGCGAGTGCAGCCGGCGGATCTCGGCCAGGCACCGTTCCTGGAACTCGGCGTCGACGACCGCGAGAACCTCGTCGAAGATGTAGACGTCGGCCGGGAACTGGACGGCGATTGCGACCGACAGCCGCGAGGTCATACCGCTCGAGAAGCGTTTGATCGGCGTGTCGATGTGCACCCCGACGCCGGCGAACTCGATCACGGCGTCCATCCGCCGGCGGATCTCATCGAGCGAGATCCCGACCGTGGAGGCGAACAGCGTCACGTTCTCGCGGCCCGTGAGCTCCGGATGGAAGCCGAGCCCAACTGCGAGCAGTGGCATCACGCGACCGCGTACCGAGAGCCTTCCTCCGGTCGGGACCGACGTGCCGGCGAGGATCTGCAGGAGCGTCGACTTGCCGGCGCCGTTGGAGCCGACGATGCCGATCGTCTCGCCGCGCCTGACTGCGAAATCGACTCCTGAGAGCGCGTCGAACTTACTGTTCGCGGCGTTCTGAGGCCGCCGTGTCAGCATGGCTACGGTGCGTGACAGGCTGTAGAGATTGCCGAGCGTGTAGCGCTTTGACAGGCCTTCAGCCTGCAGCATGACGTCGGTCTCGAGCACACTCATGTCTAGATCACGTCCGCCATCGTTACCTCGCTCCAGCCGAATACGTACCAGCCGAGCGTTGTGACCACACCGGTGATCCCCAGTGCCAGCAGGATCGGTCCGAGTTCGGGGTGGTAACCGGAGAGGACCATCCAGCGCATCGCCTCGATCAGCCCGGTGAGTGGGTTGAGCTCGACGATGTGCCGAGTCGTCGGCGAGAGGCCCGCCAGGGCGTAGCCAACCGGCGCGACGAAGCTGCCGAGCTGCAGAAGGAAGGGAAGCAGGCTGAGCACGTCACGGAAGCGGACGGTTAGCGCCGCCAGGATCGCCGCCGGGCCGGCGGTGAGGACAACGAGCCACACTGCCGCGAAGGGCAGTAGCAGAACCCTTGGCGATAGGTGCCCGGTGATGGCAGCGCTGATGATGGCCGCAGCTGCGGTGATCCCAAGCGACGGCAGCGATGAGATCAGCCCGGACGCGAAGAGCGCGATGCGGGGCGCCGGTGTCCAGCGAACGAGCTGCATGTTCGAGACCATCGACGGGACGCAGATCGTGACCGCCGCCTGGAAATAGGCCCAGGCGCTGAGGCCGACGAGCGCGAACACGGCATAGGGCACATCGCCCGTGTGGACATTGCCCAGGCCTCGGAAGGCGACGATGAACGCAAGCAGCAATGCCAGCGGCTGGAATGCCAGCCAGAGCGGACCAAGCAGCGACTGCTTGTACTTGACCTTCATATCGCGCGAGGCGAGCACGCGCAGGAAGCCGAGCACTCCGAAGAGTTGGCGCAGCGAGATGCGACGCCGCGTCGGCACGATCACGGTCACGCGTTGATCGACGTGCGGGGCTAGGGCAGCGTCGCTCGTGATGTCGGTCAAAGAGCTTGAGGTCATCGGGGCTTGACGAGGATCCCGCTGCCCAGACGATGGTATTCGCCGCCGCAGCGTTCTCACTCTTCTATCGGCATATCAGCGCCCCGACGCAACCCCTTTTGCAGGCGAATCTTGACGGCGTGGCGCAGAGCGATCCCGGACGGGTGCAACAGGCCCGCGAGTACCAGCGCCGCGACGCGGCGAGCCGGCGCTCGGGAGGTCTCAAACCTCCACACGAGATAGTCCCCCTGGGCGTGGCGCCAATCGGCGCCACGCAGCAGCGGATACCTGTTCCGTGAGCGCGCGACGAGTTGCGCCAGCTCAGCCGCCGGCCTGCCGGGCTGGTTTTCGACGTGGTACGGAGCGAGCGTCTGCAGGGGCACGTGGCTGAGTGCCTGAGACATCAGTTCGCGCTCGGGCGCGGCGATCTGGTCGGCGTCGAGTGTCGCCAGGCCGATCCCAGGGGTCACAGAGGGCGGCCGGTGGCGGATGCACAATCCCGCGAGTTCGACGGCGACGTTGAAGGGGGCAGGAGCCAGGTCGTTGCGCGGGAATCGGTAGCTGTGTTCGGTGTGGCCCCAGCGCCGGTACTGCGCGAACAGCGGATGCCAACCGCCGACTTTTTGGATGCCCTCACGTGTGAACGCGTTGAACTCCGCCGAGCCGTAGCTGAAGTGAACGAGCCGCTGCCCCAGGACTGAGGTCTCAGAGCGCAGGCCGCGTCCTTCCGCGTAGTCGAACAGCGACATGTGGTGGATTCCCGAGGTGCGCATCAGCGCGACATGCCTGGCAAACACAGCTCCGTCCAGGACCTCGACGTCATCCTCCAAGAAGAAGTAGTAGTCGTAGTCGGGAAAACGCTTCAGCACGCGATTCTTCGAGAGACCGACGCCTTCGCGCGCCTCCGAGTAGATCAGCGGGATATGCCACTGAGCGCAGACCGCCCGGGTCTCTGGATCGTCCCCGTCGAGCGCAACAACCAGGTCGAGGCGTGGGTCGCTGAGACAGGCACGCGCCAGATGTGGGAGAGAGCGCTTTGCGTAAACGCCGCGGTTGGAGGTCGTGAACGCGACCAGTGCGCGCCACGCGTCGCCCGCAGGCTGCCCGCTCATGCTGCCGCCGCTGGGCTGTCCCTGAGCTCGGTTCGGCGGCGCAGCCGCCGCACAGGCGTCAGCAGCATGTAGCCGAGCACGCGCGGGTCGGTCAGAGCGGCGCGCGCCCCCCAATAGATGCACCCGCGCCAGTTGCCGACGCGGAACATCCCGCCGCAGAGCATGTTGTAGAAACGGGCGTAGATCTCCCGCCGGTGTGGGCGGATCTCAGGAGGGAGGGTGGGGTCAGCGAACAAGCGGCCGAGGATCAGCTGCCCGGCTTCGACGTGCGCGCCGATGTCGTGGCTGCGATTGCTCTCGTGATACCGATACAGAGCCAGCGGCTCATCGATGCAGAGCGGCTTGGCAAACCGCGCCAGCCGGATACTGAAGTCCCAGTCCTCGATGCGCGGAAGCGTCGTGTCGAAGCCGCCGATGCGGTCTAGCAGGTCGTGCCTGACGATCCAGGATGAGCCGGCGTTGGGCAGGTTCTGAAACCGCAGGAACGTGAGCAGCGGGCTCTCCACTGGGATGCAACGCCGCAGTGCAAGCCGGTTGAGCTGGTCATCGACGAGGTACGCGCTGCCCTGCGACGCGAGACAGCCTGGAACTGCCGCCATCAGCGTCAGTTGCCGCTCGAGCTTGTTCGGCAGCCAAAGGTCGTCGGCGTCGAGGAACGCGATCCATTCGCCCTGCGCCTGCTCGATCCCGGTGTTGCGGGCGGCCGAGGTGCCGCCGTTCTCGCGCGTGACGAGCCGGACGCGCTCGTCAACGACGCCTGCGACCGTCGCTGCGGTTGCGTCTGTAGAGCCGTCGTCGACGACGATCAGCTCGAACTCGGCCATCGTCTGCTCGAGTACGCTGCCGACCGCCTGCTCGATCGTTCGAGCGGAGTTGTACGCCGGCATCACCACCGACACGCGAGGCGGGCCGCCGTTCATGCGGCGGCTCCCGGGCCAGCCGCCGCGCCCCTCACCCGGCGCCACGGTATGCCCAGCACGCGCGCCAGGCTGCCTGGGTACGCGATCACGCCGCGCAGCACGCAGCGCAGCGCTTCTCGCGTTTGCCCCCGGTGCAGATAGGAACCGGCGCAGACCATCCAATGCGCGCCGTAGACCTGCTTGCGGGCCGGCCGGTACGGGGCCGCGGCCGCCGTGCCGAAGAACGAGTCCAGGACCGCGAAGGTGTCGCGTTCGAGCAGCGAGATGTTGCTGCTCATGTTCCCGGCGGTGGTGCGGTAGCGGAGCAGTCTGTCCGAGAGGACAGCGACCGGTGCGGTGACGCTGAGCCGCAGCCACAGGTCCCAGTCAGCACACTGGCTGAAGCGCGCGTCGAATCCGCCGGCCTGGTCCAGGATCGTCTTACGCACCATTCCGGAGGAGAGGTGACCGACCGTCATCGACCGGAGCAGCAGGGTGCGGCACACATCCGACGATGTGAGCAGCGGCAGCGGTCCGATCTCGTTTGAGCTCTCGTCGATCCGCACGCCGCCAGTCACGCACCAGCCCGCCTCCGGCTGGCGCTCCAGTGCCGCGACCTGCAGCTCGAGCTTGCGAGGCTCCCAGAGATCGTCGGCGTCGAGGAATGCGATCAGGTCGCCATGAGCTTGCGAGATCGCCTGGTTGCGGGCGTGCGCGACCCCGCCGTTCGGAATGCCGAGGACGCGCACACGTGGGTCTCCGGTGCCGCCTGCGACCTCCGCGGTGCGATCAGCAGAGCCGTCGTCGATCACAAGCGCCTCGAAGTCCGTGAACGTCTGGGCCAGCAACGACGCCAGCGTCTCCGCGATTGTCCCCTCGGCGTTATATGCCGGGATTACGACGCTGACGGCAGGCACGGGCTGGTAGCCATCCGGGGGCGCATCAGTGGCGGTAGGGTAGCGGGCGTGCCCGCCGTCAAACGCGCGGCGGGCCGGGCGAGATCCTCGCCGGCGGGTATCGTCGGAGCGCATGTGCGGAATCTGCGGGTCGGTCCAGGCGCGTCCCGATGGCTTGCTGCGCGCCGTGCAGGCGCAGCTGACCACGCAGCGTCATCGCGGCCCGGACGCCGAGGGCTGGTTCGAGGGCGGGCGCGCCGTGATCGCGCAGAACCGGTTGTCGATCATCGACCTCGACACGGGCGATCCGCCGATGACCAACGAATCCAGCACCGTGGGTGCCGTGCTCAACGGCGAGATCTACAACTTCGCGTCGTTGCGTGAAGGGCTCGCCCAGCGCGGGCATCGGTTCAGCTCGAGCGGCGACACCGAGGCGCTGGCCCATCTTGCGGAGGAGTCAGATGCCAAAGAGCTGGCGCGCGCGCTCGACGGCATGTTCGCCTTCGCCGTTTGGCGCTCAGGCGACGAGAAGCTGCTGCTCGGCCGCGACCGCATGGGCAAGAAGCCGCTCTATTACTGGAATGGCGGCGGCACATTCGTCTTCGCGAGCGAGATCAAAGGGCTGCTCGCGCATCCATCCGTTCCGCAGCGGCTTGATCCGCGCGCGATCTCCGCATATCTCACCTTCGGCTACGTGCCGACGCCGTTCACGTTCTTCGAGGGGATCAGGAGCTTGCCGCCCGCACACGTGCTCACACTCGAGCCCGGGGGCGAGCCGCTGATCGAGCGCTACTGGCTGCTCGAACTGCCCGGTGTGAACGGCACCGCTCCGCTCGACATCGGCCTCGACGAGGCAGCTTCCGAGGTGCGGCGCCTGCTCGAGGCGGGGATCCGCCGGCGTCTGGTCTCCGATGTGCCGCTGGGCGCGTTTCTCAGCGGCGGCATCGACTCGAGTGCGATCGTGGCGATGATGGCGGGTGTCATGGGGGAGCCGATCAAGACGTTCACGATCGGCTTCGATGACCGCGACGGCTTCGACGAGCGGCCGTTCGCGCGCGCGGTTGCGAAGCAGTTCGGTACCGAGCATCACGAGGCGGTGGCGCACCCGCAGACGATCGAGCTGGTCGAACGGCTCGTGTATCACCACGACCAGCCGTTCGGCGACTCGAGCGCGGTGCCGACGTTCCTGCTGAACGGACTCGCGCGTGAGCACGTCACGGTCGCGCTCTCCGGAGATGGGGGAGATGAGCTGTTCGCTGGCTACGAGCGCTTCGCCGGCGCGCTGGCCGTCGACTGGGCGCTACGTGTTCCCGAGGCGGTGCGGAACGCCGGCGAGCGCGCGGTCGGTTCGATCCCGGCAGCCGCGCTGCGCGGGCGCGCCGGCAAGGCCCAACGCTTTGCCGCCACCGTCTCCGACGGCCTGCCGTTCGCCTACCTCGGCTGGGTCGGCTACGTCCCGGAGCAGTGGCGCCGACGGTTGCTCGAGACCCCGAGCGACTGGGCCAGGGCTGACTACGAGCGGCGCTGGCAGGCCACGCGCGGGGCGCGCACGCTCGATCGCCTGCTCGCGCTCAATATCGACACGTACCTGGTCGACGATCTGCTGGTCAAGGCTGACCGGACGAGCATGGCCCACGGGCTCGAGGTGCGCTCACCATTCCTGGACACCGAGCTCGTCGAGTTTGCGGCGCGGCTCAAGCCGGGGCTAAAGGCAAGGGGCCTGTCGCTCAAGCGTGTCCTGAAGCGCGCGGTCGTCGATCTGCTCCCGGCCGAGATCCTCTCGCGGCCCAAGCGCGGCTTCGGTGTGCCGCTCGACCGTTGGTTCCGCGAGGATCTGCAGCAGTACGCGACGACGATGCTCGGCGATGGCGCTCGCGTGCGGGGGCATCTACGCGGCGACGCGCTCGACGCGCTGCTGTCCGAGCACCAGACCGGGACGGCGGCGCACGGGCAGGCGCTCTGGACGCTGCTCACGCTTGAGCTGTTCCTGCGCAAGCAGGGCTGGTAGCGGCGCTCTCAGGCGAGACTGCGCAGCAGCGCGGCGAGTTCGGGCGCCCAGCGCTGGTAGGAGTACTCCCGTTCCACGAACTGCCGCGCGGCCGCGCCGCTCGCACGGCGTCCTTCGGCGTCCCGGAGCATCGCGGTCAGGGTGTGCTCCCACTCTTGTGTTGAGCTGGCGAGCAACCCGCGATCATCGGAGACGAGCTCGGCGTTGACGCCGACGGGCGACGCGACAGCCGGCACGCCCGCGGCGAAGTACTGAAGCAGCTTGTACCCGGACTTCCCGCGCGCCCAGTCGGTGTCGGGCAGAGGCATGATCCCGACGTCGAAACCCGCAAGGTCGTCGCTCTGACGCTGCAGCGACCACGGACGGTGCTCGATCCACGGCTCTCGCAGCCCCGTGTCCCCGCCCACAACCACCAACCGGGCCAGCACGCGAGTTTCGTTCAGGCGGGCGATCACGGGCAGCACCGGCTGCAGATAGGGGACCGTCGTGTGGGAGCCGATCCAGCCGATCGTCGCGATGTCGCGCTCACCGTGCACGTGCAGAGCCTGCTCGCTTGGGTCCACGCAACTCGGAATCACCTCAACGTTCGCGTTGAGCTCGCGCGCATGGGCCGCGAGAAAGGAGTTGCCGGCGATGACCAGCCGCGCGCGGCGCATCGATGCCGTCGCCCGCTGAGCTTCGCGCTTGAGCCACTGGAAGGGTCGATTGCCCTCGGCGGGCGAGCCCACGCTGAGCGCGTCATCGAGGTCGTAGGCATCGATCCGCGGCGGCGGGTCGATGCCCGGGAACGGGGCCAGCAGCACCAGCCGGTGCACGAGCAGCAACCCATCCTTGTGCGTCGTGAGGGCAGCCCGGGACGCGCTCTTGGCGAGGATCGCCGCTTTGCGGGCGGGGTGCGATCGCGACACGAGCATCGCGTAGTCGCGCTCACTCAATGACGGCCGATGTACGAGGTCTATACCTGCCGTCTTCAGGAAGGGCCGGAAATTCCCCACCCGCACGCGGGCGCTGGCCGCACTCAACGGGTAGGCGGTGGCTCCCTGAACGCGGAGCGGGTCAACCGTCGGCACGAGCGGTCGGTGCGCTGCTAGTCAAGCTGTGTTTGAGGGGACTCCTGCGGCTGAGCAAGCTGCACGCCGCGGTCTGAGTCCCGGTCGCGCGCGGCCTGCTTCGCGCGCCTGCGCCCGCGGCGGCCGTTGTGGCGTTCACCGGCTGGAGAGTAATAGGCCTGCGAGTACTTCTCGTAGCCCGGGCCGGCGGTCACCCCGGTGGCGACCGTGCCGAGCAGGCGTCCATGCGCTGACACGATGATCTTCTGGAGCCGCCGCACGGTGTCCCGACTGGACCGGTTCATGCGGGCGACCAGGACGATGCCAGAGACGTTCTGCATCATCGGCACGGCATCGCTCACCGCCAGCGCTGCGGGCGTGTCGATGATCACGAGGTCTGCCTGATCCTCGAGCGTGCGGATCAGATCGCGCATCTGCTGGGAGCTGATCAGGGCAGCAGGGTTCGGTGGCGGCGAGCCGGCGGCGAGCACGCGTAGGCGCCCGGTGTCGTCGGGGCCAAGCGACCAGTCGACCAGAGCAGTCTCGACCGGGCGCTGTTCAGCCAGCACGAGTCCGAGGCCGACTTTCGGCTGCAGGCCGAGCTTCGCGGTCGAACCGCCGCGCCGCAGGTCAGCGTCGACCAGCACCACATCGAGGCCGGCGTTCGCGCAGGCGAGCGCGAGCCGGACGGCGACGGTGCTCTTGCCCTCCTGCTCGCCTGGGCTTGCCACCAACACGCTCTTGACCTTCTTGTCGATCGTGAAGTAGGTGAGCGACGTTCGCAGCGTCTGGAACGCCTCCGCGTCGACGGGGGTCGTCTCGAGATCGCCGTCGAATGCTGTTGGTGCGATCGCTGCAAGCAGCGGAAGCTTCGTGAACTCCTCGAGCTCGTCTGGCGAGCGCAGCCGGCGGTCCACGCTGTCCAGGAGCATCACCGCGCCGAATGCGAGCAGGATCCCGATCACGAGGCCTAGCTCCGCGGCACGCTTGGGATGGGGGCCCGTGGCGGTGTCGTCCGGTTCTGCCGGCTGTAGCTGACTGATCCCGTTGGCTGCTGTCTTCTCCGCCGTCTCGGCGGCGAGGAGCTGCTGCTGCAGGGATTGGTAGTTCGGATTTGTGGGGGTCATCCGCGACAGCTCACCCTTGTAGTTGGTGATTGCTGCCTCGATTGCGTTGTGGGTCTCGCTGTTCTCGTTGACGTTCAGTGCCTTCGCGAATGCGTTGGCGATGTCGGCTGCCTCGGTCGGGCTGTTGGCATTAGCCGTGATCGTGATGAAGTCCGTGGTCGTATCGGCGCTGGCCGAGACATTGCCGACGATGGTCGATCCGTCGACCGGCGGCTTCATCAGCTGGCCCGCAATCGTCGCGATCGGCTGCGTCGTGACCAGCTTGGCGATCGAGTTCACATTTCCAGTCTGAAAAACAGAATTGGTCGTCGGCAACGTGAAGTTGCTGCTGGTCGCGGGCTGCGTGAACGCGACAAGCGTGCTCGAGCGGTAGTTCTTCGGCTTCCCGTGCTCGAGCAGATAGGCGACGACCGGTGCCCCGACGACCAGTATCACGATCAGGAGCTTCCAGCGCCAAATCGTCCGGATGTAGGACCGGATGTCCCGGTGGCCGGTAAATTCGGGCATCAGACGGTTTCTCTTTCGACGGGGGGCATCCCTGATCTCATCGGCGGATGCGTTACGTAGCTTAAGTGGTCACTGGCTGCAGCAAGGCGGCCTGGGCGGAATCTTGCCCCTCCAGGGGTGAGAGCGCGTCTTGCTGCTGCACACGGCGTTCCTGCACGGCCGCACGCAGCACGGCCATCAGGCAGATCCCAAGCGTGACCAGGTGCGAGCGGTACCTGAAGCCGGTCCCGGCGTTGCCGACGGTGACTGCGTAGGCGAGCGTCTCGAACAGCACAGGATAAAGCAGGGGGCCGGCGCGCCCAAATATGTTGCCGCGATTGATCCAGGCGTAGCGGATCATCAACAGGATCACCACGTACGCCACCAGAGTGCCAAGCACGCCGAACGCCTGGCTCGAGTCATGCAGCTGCCACGGATACGGCTCGAGCAGCAGCTCACGGATCTTCGTCGGCAGGGTGGTGATGACCTTTCCGCGCGACGAGACGTCGACCTGCTCGAGCGCGAGATTCGACTGACCGGCCTGCGCTACACCCGACGAGTTCTGCGCCTGTGACTGCTGAAGCGTTTTCAGGTTCTTGCCGCTGGTCGCTGAGAGCAGCGTCGGCGCAGCGATCATGGCGGCGATGACGACCGCATACACGACCCCGACGGTGACGCCCTTACGGGCGGTGTTGCGCAGCGATGCGTGGAGTACAAGCAGCACGCAGCCGCAGGCCAGGAACCACCCCGCGTAGCTGCGGGTCGTGATGGCGATCGCACACCCGATCGCCATGATCACGATGCCGCGTAGGTCGAGTCGTTTCCACACCCAGACGCCGCCAAATGTCGCCAGACCGGCCGCCAGTTCGAGCAGCGGCTCCTTGTGGATCTCGGTATTGAAGAAGATGCTGGACGGCTCGAAGGCCAGGCACCAGGCCGCGAACCGCGACGCCTTGGGGCCCCCGAGGTCGTAGGTGGCGGCGAGCATGAGCAGAAAGCCGAGCAGCGCGATGCCGACCTGCGTCACGCGCAGAGCGCTCTCGTTGATGAAGCCGAGCTTGATCTGCAGTGCAAACAGGACGACGTGCAACTGGTAAGGGTCATGCGGGAGATAGGCGTGACTGAGCGGCTGGGCTGCCAGCTTCTGTGCGTAATAGAGGAACGTCAGCTCGTCGCCGCCGCGCAGGGATGCTCCCAGCCCGGTGGCGTTGATACCGACTATCGCAAGCAGGCGGATCGCGTAAGCGACGGCGACTGCGCTGGCGATGCCGAACCCAGGGCGCGTCCGGCCGAGTCGCCGTACCGCGTAGATCAGCACGACTCCGACGAACAGAATTGCGATCAGGACGCCTGCTGCCGGGTCAGTGACGGGAATCGTCATCGTCGTTCCGTATCGGTTCGTTTGGCGTCTGTCGTTAGCTCAGACGCAGCTGGTCAAGGCTGCACCGCGGGCCGCTCGATGCGCGCGAGCAGCTCTGGGGCGAGGGCCGCAGCATCGCCCCGGTCGCCTTTGAGCCCGCTGACACCAACGACGGCTTTGCCGAGCATCGACATAGATCCTTCGGCCTGCTCGCCCCCTTTGAAGGCATGCACCATCAGCTCGAGCATCGCCTCCGCCGGCGTAAGCTCCACGGGCTCCCACTCGGCACCGCTTCGGTACTGGCTACAGACCACAAGCCCGATCGGGATCGGGTCGTCCCCGACGGTCGCGCCGAGCTGCTCGGGGTGGTGGTGTTCAGAGCCGTGGCGTGCGTCAGGTGAGCGGATCGCGAGCGGCTTCGGGTACGGATGTACGAGCCCCGCCTTGTCGAAGACGGCGTACTCGTCCGAGTAATACACCGCACCCGCCTGCACGAGCGCCGTCACAAGCGTCGTTTTGCCGCTGAAGCTCAAGCCAGGGATGACGATTGCCCTGCCGCCGTGTGCCACCGTGCCTGCGTGCACGAACAGGTGCTCGGGTGCGGTTTTGGCGATGTGCGTGCGCAGCATCCACTCATACCCGCGGACCGTCTCCTCGAGCGTGCCGCCTCCGATCTCAGCCCCGTCTCGCAGGAGCTGATAGGCGTCGTGGCCGATCTTAGTCAGCTTGAAACGGAGCTCGTCGGCTCCGGCCTCGCCAATGCGCCAGCACGGCGGCAGCCACTCGGTCAACCGCTCGAGCTGCGAGGAATCGTCGGCTTCGAGCGCGACCGCGACGCCGAATGCCTGCCCCGAAACAGTCACAGGGTCGCGGTTCGACTTGAGCTTGAACAAGGTCACTCAGCGTATCTCTGAAGGCGGCGCTTGCGCGAGCGAGCCGCTCAGGCGCTCGCGGGAACCGGTGCTGCACCCGCGCGCGGGACGGCGCCGCCGGTCTGCAGGACGCTGCGGATCAGGTTCTCGATGTGCTGCTGCCCCGGAAGCGGAGGGCTGGCAACGAGCCCCTCCGGGCTGATCGCGATTCCGGTCGGCGTGCCCGGCGCGAAGTAGGCCTGGGCGGTTGCCTGATCGCTCTCCACGAGTGTTCGCACGCCTCCGGCACGGTTGATCTGGTCTGCGACCGCCGCTTGATCGGCGACGCCACTCTCGATCACAACCAGCGTGACGCTCTCGCTGATCGCGCCGTTCCAACGCGACAGCTCCGGCAGGAATTCGTAGCAGGGACGGCAGGCTGGGCTCGCGAAGATGAGGACGATCGGAAGCCCGCGCTCGAGCAGTGTGTCGCGCGACACGAGCACCCCCTCGAGGTCAGGCAACTCGAAGTACGGCGCCTCGGCGCCGGGCGCGAGCGCGCCCTCGACCTGCTCCCACTGTGCTGAACCATCGCTCGCACGCGCCTGCCGCCTGTAGCCGAACGCGAGCACGGCGAAGAGCGCGGCGGCGAGCAGCGCCAGACCGGCGACGAGATTGGCGGCGCTCAGATTGCTTGTCCATGAGCTGAACGATGATCCGGGGCCGGCCGCGGCGACGAACACCGCGATGGCGATGAGCACGGCGTTGCGCGCGAGCGTGCGCCAGCTGATCTGCTCCGATGAGACCTGGCCGAAACAGTTGCAGTCCGGAGTCCGGCCCTGGCTCAGGGCGTAGCTGACGCCGCCGCTGAAGACGATCAGCAGCAACGCGGCGCCGATGCCCGCCCACCGCGCGGTCGGCTGCGGGATCAGCGCGACAGCCACGATCAGTTCGGCCACCGGCAACGCTTGCGCCGCGGGTCGCGCGAGCCGCTTCGGGATGCCGAAGGCCTCAACCGTGTCGCTCGTGCCCTGCGCGTCGGCGAGCTTTGCCAGCCCGGCGACGCCGAACACCACGACGAGCAGCGCCCTCGCAACGATGACGATCGAATTCATCAGTTAAAGACTAATGGAGGGGGCAGCCCCCTCCATTAGTTCACGATCGATGTGGATGCGGTGTCCCGCGGTCCACGAGGCTACGACTTGCAGGTGCCCGTCTTGACGCACGGGTTGTTCGTGCACCACTTGTACGGATAGTCCGTGCAGAAGTTCGTCCCGTTGTAGTTCGTGCCCCAGAGCGCGCAGGCAGACACTGTGTAAGGGCTGTAGCCGCCGCCGTCGTTGTGGCTGTCGCCCGCCTCAGACAGGATCGACCCGCTGACGATCGCGCCGGCAACCGATACGCCGGCAGGCACGCAGACCACTTCAGAACACTGGTAGGACGCGCCGACGTAGTTGCCATCGCAGGGGATCACCTGGTAGGTCCCGTCGATCTCACCGTCGCCCCAAACGCCGGTCGTCCAGGTCACCGTCTCTGCCTGCGAGTTGGGCACGTATGTCTCGCTATGCGAGCAGCTGCCGCCGCTCGCCGGCCCCTTGACCTTGTTCGAGGAGTCCACACAGAAACCGCTCGACAAATTGCAATCGCTCAGTGCCGTGTTGCTCGTGTCGTAATACGTCGTGCTGCCCACGTTGAACGCGCAAGCTTGGGTGCCAGGGCTCATCGCCGACGACGAGTTGACGGCCCAGTTGCCGCCGGAGTCAACGAAGAAGCCGGTCGTCTGGCACTGAGTCGCGTTATTCACGTAGGTGTCGCTGATGGCCAGCCCATCTGCCCGGCAGTAGTCGTAGCCCTTGTTGGGGGTGACCACACAGGGGGAGCCAAGATTGTGCGAGCTGGAACCGGTCGTCGGGCCACCAGCCTGACCCGCCGACACCCAAGTGCCGTTCGAGTTGGAGTAAGGCTGCGGCCAGCCCTGGCCCTTGCTGCTGTTGTAAACGGTTGAGTAGCCGCTGGCATCCTTGATCGCGTTGATGCCGGTGCCGCAGAGGTAGGGCGCGCCGTTCCCGGTGAGGTCAGCGGACGCGAACGGGGCCGCGACGGAGCTCACGAGTACGGTGCCGGCGCCGACGGCGCCAAAGACCTTCAGCGCGTCACGACGCGAGAAGCCATTCCTACCAAGCTCCGGCGTGTCGAGCAGGTTGAGCTCTGAGAGCTGCGTGATCGCCTCGGCCACCTCGGCCTCGGTCACCGGCGTCTCAAGCCGGTAGCTCGCGAGCTCGGCGATCTCGGCGGCTGTGTTGTCACCGTTGGCGTACATGTGAACGGCAGCCGCGAGCGGCTTGAGCGCGTGCGCGACTTGGGTGTCCTGGTCGTAGATGACGGTCTCGTTGCCGACTGTCTCGACCAACACGCGCTCTGAGCGCGCGACTGGACGTGTGATTACGGTCTGTTTGCTGGCCATGTCCGTTTTGTTCCCCCTGCGGTTCCCCTGCGTCATCCTTGCGTGTGCCAAAAAGGCCGTAGAAATTCAGCGCCGATCATACAGGCACGCATAGGTAACGTCGAGGGGATGCCTTAATTTCTACGCATGCCTCCGCCAGAGCGTTCTGACCAGCATCCACGCGTCCGTGCGCTCATGTGGAATCTGCGGATCGATGCCGCTACGGGCGAGGTCGTCGCCGCCCTACGGCAGCAGGGCATAGACAGCCTTGTATTGAAGGGGCCCGCCTTTGCCGAATGGTATCCACCGGATTCCGGAAGAACGTATGTTGACGGGGATGTCTGGGTCGCGCCGGAGCATCTGGCGGGCGCCGAAATTGTCCTGACCGAGCTCGGCTTCAAACCCACTATCGACCAGACCGGCCTTCCGGATTGGTGGCAGGAGCACGGCGACAGCTGGCTGCGCGAACGCGATCAGGGCAAGATCGATCTGCACAGAAGATTGCAGGGAACCGCCGCGGACCCTGCCGACGTGTGGTCGATCATGTGGCTGCAGAGGGTTGAGTTCAGGGTTGGCGGCCAGCCGGCCTATCGCCTGAGCGAGGCCGGTAGGGCGCTCTACGCGACTCTGCATGCGACCCATCACGGCATCGGCGATGCGCGCGGAGTTCCGCATCTCCAGGCGGCGCTTGCGGTCCTCGACGACACCACCTGGGCGGTCGCGTTCGAGTTGGCCACACAGCTCGACGCGGTGGAGTCGTTCGGCACGGGGCTGAGGCTGCTGCCCGCCGGCGCCGAGCTTGCGGCACGGATCCAGGTCCCGGAAGGACGCTCGGTGAAGACTGCGCTGCTCGCGTCGACGCCGCCGCCCGTCGCGCTCGGGTTCGATCAGCTCGCGTCGGCGCGCGGGCTGCGACGGCTCGAGATCGTGCTGCGCAAGCTGGTGCCGCCGCCCGGCTTCATCCGCCACTGGTGGCCACCCGCCGCGAGGGGCCGGCTGATGCTGACGGTCGGCTACGCGTACCGGCCGGTTTGGCTGCTCCAGCGCGCGCCGGCGGGCTACCGTGCCTGGCGCGCCGCGCGGCGGGAGTCCAGGAGCTCGTCGTAGAGGGCTGCGTGGTCAGCCGCGAGCCGCTCCAAGGTGTAGAGCGAGGTCACATGGGCCCGCCCGGCGGCGCTCATCCGCGCTCGCAGCTGGGGGTCGCCGAGGAGCGACGCGACCGCCGCGGCCAGCGCATCGGTCGCATCCGCCGGCGCCAGTAGACCGCTTTCGCCGTCTCGCACCACTGAGCGCACACCGCCGACGTCGGTTGCCACGACCGGCACCGCTGCGGCCTGGGCCTCGATCAGACTGACGGGGGTGCCCTCGTTATCGGAAGTGAGCATCACCAAGTCACTGGCGAAGCAGACGTCGGGAATGTCCCGTCTGAAGCCCGCCCAGACGAGGCCTTCCCCGAGCGTGACGGCGTCATCCGATGCCGCCAGCTGCTCGTGCAGCTCGCCGTCGCCGACGACCACGAACCTGAGGCCGGGCCGGTCGCCGAGCCTTCGTGCAACGGCCAGAAACCGGTCCACGCGCTTGATCGGGACCAGCCGGGCGATCAGGGTGACCACGATCTCCTCCGGGCTCGCGCCCCACTGTGCGCGTAGCGCCTCACGCCGCGCAGCACGGTCTGTGTCGGCTGTGAAAGGCGACAGGTCGAACCCCAGCGGCATCACCCGGAACTGTGAGCCGGGTGCCACGCCCAGCCCGACCAGATCGTCACGGACCTCGCTGGAGACGGCCAGCAGCACGTCGGTATGTGGCGCGAGTAGCTTCTCCACGAGCCTGTAGAAGCCAGCTGTGCGTCCCGAGAAGTAGCCGGTCAGCGAGTGCCCGTGGTAGGTGTGGATCACCAGTGGGCGCCAGCGCCGCAGAGGATAGGCGAGGATCGTCGCCAGGCGCCCGAGCGTCCCGCCCTTGGCCGCGTGCGTGTGCACGATCGCCGGACGGTCTCGCCAGAGCAGAAGCACCAGTCGCAGCAGTGCGGTGAAGTCGCCGGGGCCCGGGTCGCGGCGCATGCTCGGGATCAGCGTCGGCACGACGCCGCGCTCTGCGGCGAGGTAATCCATGTTGCCTTCGGCCGGATCTTCGACGCCGCGGATGAGCCGTGTCTGGTAGCCAAAGGGCTCGAGCTCCTGGGTGAGCGTCACTGCCTGGATCGCCGGGCCGCCGATGTTGAGCCGGGCGATGATGCGCATCACCCGTTTGCGCCGCGTCTGGTTCGTCATCGCGCTGCTTGATACTGCACGGCCGTGACAGACGAGCCCCAGCCGCGCACAACCGTCGTGATTCCGGTCTGGGACGGATACGTCGCGCTCCGGTTTCGTGAGGCGCTCGCCAGCATCGCCGCGCAGGACGTGCCTGTGGCGATCGTGGTGGTCGACAACGCGTCACATGTGCCGCTTCCTGAGCTCGCGGGGGCGCGGCTGCTCCGGACCTCAGAGCGGGTGTCGCTCGGGGCTGCGCGAAACCTCGGACTCGAACACGTGGAGACGGAGACCGTGGTCTTCGCCGATGCCGACGACCTGATCTTGCCCGGAGCGATTCAACGCCTGCAGCATGGTCTCGACGCTGATCCCGCCCTGGTCGCATTCGCGATGTCGTTCGTGGACGCCGCGACCGGCGAGCGGCACCGCTGGCCACGGCCCTGGATCGCCCGCCTCGTGCGGTTCCCGACGCTGCTGGCCCTGATCAACGCTGTCTGGGCCGTGTATCCGATCACGGGACCGGTACTGGTCCGTACGGAGCTCGCGCGCCAGGTCGGCGGCCACGCCGACGTCGACAACGGCGATGCTCGCTGCCTCGGTGCCGCGCTGCTCTTCCGCGGCCGCGTCGGCTGGACTGAGGAGCCAGGCTGCATCTATCACCAGCGATCGGGCTCGAACCTCGATCGCTTCGCCAGTGCCAGCGCGATCCTCGACAACTCCCGCTGCGTGCGCGATCGTCTTCGCTCGGACTTCGGAGGCCCGGCGTGGCTCGTTCCGGTGCTGCCGCTGATCGACGCCGCCCAGTGGGCGGCGGTCGGCGCGCATCTGCTGGTTGCGGCGGCTAGGAGGGTTGCTGGCCGCCGCGCCGGACGCGCAGCACGCTGACGGCAACTGCCGCGCCGAGACCGAAGGCCAGCAGCAGCGGCAGGAAGACGCCGATGCCGTCGACGTCGGAGCCGCCGATCAGATGTACCAAGCCGCTGAGCGCCGAGCCACCGGCCGGGCCGGATGCAGCGCTCGCGCTCGTGGGGCCGGCAGCGGGCACGAGTGGGGGAGCCGTCGCCCGCGCGAACGCTGCAGCGGACTGCCCGGCTTTGCCCAGCTTGGCGAGCTGCTGCGCGCCCTTGCGGCCGGCGCCTAGCTTGGACAGCGTTGCACCACTCGCGGAATCTGCGCTCGTCGGCGGCGCGATGTTGCCGCCGGACGCCGGCAGCGTCTCCGCGTATTCGCTGGAGCCGGCCTTTCCGGGCGGCGCATAGGTCTTGGCGCCGGCCACGGCAGGGCTCAGGGCCACCAGGGCGGCCGAAGCAAGCGCTGCAGCCGTGCGCCTCATACGCATCGCCTGATCATAGGCGCGGCCGCCGTTCATCCGATGAAGACCGTCGAGCTGGGGTAGAGCTCTTGCGCACGGCGATAGTCGGCCAGCGCCTGCTGCGGCCGGTTGGACTCGGTCGCGATCCGCTCGGCCTCGAGCCAGAGCGTGTAGTTGGTCGGCTCGCGCGCGATTGCCGCGGCGATCGCGACGGCCGCACCACTGATGTCGTTCTGCTGCTCGAGCAGCAGTGCGCGCTGAAGGTACGGCGATGCCGCGCCGGGCTCGATCGCCCGGGCAGTGTTCGCATCGGCCGAGGCGACCTTCAATTGACCGTGCGTGGCTGCGCTCTGGCTGGCGCGCAGCGCTACCGTGCTCGCCAGCGGGATCGCGATCAGGATCAGTGCCAGCACCGACCCGAGACCGAGTGCGAGCCTGCGGCCGATCCAGCTCGGCAGCGCCCACGACGCCCGCGGCCCGCTGGCCGCGGACTGCCCAGCCCGCTCCGACTCGGGGAGCACGGTGACGGCCACCAGCAGCATCGTCACCATCGGCACCACCCCGATCTGCCACACCCAATCGAACCCGGCGGCGGCGCAGAAGGCAAGCACTCCAGCCGTTGCCGTCGCGATTAGCACGCGGCGTGACTCGCGCGCCCGCAGGGTCCGCACGATTCCGCCGACGACGACGAGGCCGAAGAAGCCGGCGATCAGCAACCAGCCGACGATGCCGGTCTCGGCTAGCGTCTCGAACCACAGCGAGTGTGCGTTCTGGATGTACTCGATGTGCGTGGTGTGCTGACCCCAGTAGAAGCGGAAGGTGCCGGCTCCGATGCCGTGGAAGGGCGAGCTCCTGAATGCCTTCCAGGCGACCTGCCAGTACTGGTAGCGGTGGCTCCCGGCGAGCGACAACAGCCGGAGGTACTGGTTCGAGTGTGCGGTCGGCTCCCAGAGCTTGAAGTCATGCCACAGGTGGCTCACCGTTCCTGCCGCGAAGCCGACGATCACCAGCGCCGTGACGACAACGACGATCGCGGCCGTGGTTCCCTGGGCGCCGCGGCGCGAGACTTGTAACCAGTGTGGCCGCCGCAGCCGCCGCATTGCCAACAGCGCCAGCGCCTGCACGACCACGGCCGCGGCTACGACCGCACAGAGGATCAGGAGCATCGAATGGCGCTCACTCCCGGGCGCGGCTGAGGTCGAATCCCGCAGCGCGGCACGGTGCAGCAGCGACAGCATCAGGATCGCGATGCCCGCGGCAGTGATTGCGAACGTGGGCAGCCGCGGGATCCGGTTGGGCACGAGCGCCAGGAAGGCGATGACGCCGACGAACGCCGCCAGGATTCCACCGCGCGACACCGTCATCGCCAGGCAGAGCAGGATCGGCTGCAACGCGCCCGTGGCGAGCGCGCGCCCTGCAAGGGTGCGGCCGGAGGTGGCCATGTAGAGCACGAGCGGCAGGCCGAGCGCCGCGTACTCACCGACACCGTCGGCGTAGTCGAACGGGTAGCTGAGCCGGGCTGTCTGGTAGAAGCTGCGTGCCGTGTCGGCCGGGAACAGGCCCGGCGCGAGCTTGGACATGATCGCGACAGTGCTGACTGCGGCGATCCCGCAGCCAAGGCCGTTGATCAGTGCCCGGGCGTTTTCGGGCGTCACCGCGCAGAGGCCAAGCACGAGCACGCCGAGGTAAGTCGAGAGCCGGCAGACCTCATCGAGCGTGAGCTCGTGGCTGCTGCTCCACGAGAGCCCGATCCAGGTCCAGATCAGGAAGCCGCAAAGGAGACCCGCGGCGATCCAGCCGGCGCGCGGCATCTGGGCGCGAGGTAACAGCCCGATCAGGGCGCCCAGCAGCACGAACCACCAGACCAGCAATCCGATCTCGCTGCGGACGACGATGTCGTAGCCGCCTCCGGACAGACCCAGATACACGGTCAGGAGTACGGCGAGTCCCCACGTCAGTGTGCGCCGCACGCTCAGGCCGAGCCCACCGGGCGCTAACACGGCGCGCCAGGAGAGAGAGCTTGGGGCTGTGGTCGCGTCAATCATGCAAGGAAAAGCGCAGCGTGACAGCGGCGCCTGATGGTAGAGTGCCCCGGGTCCTGCCTATTGCTGGTGCAATAGGCTCGTTTGACTCGGTCTCTGGGGGGTTGTGAATTGCGTAAGGCCATCTCGACGCTTGCCGTAGCGTGTGCGTTTGTGGCTGGTGCGTCGGGTGTAGCTTCGGCGGCCCAGGCGCACGTCAAGCCGACCCGATGCGGCGGGAAATACCTGCCCGCGTGCACGAAGCCGAAAATCACGAACAAGCCCGTCAGCCCGCAGTGCGCTGACGCTGGGCCGGCCTTCAGGCTGCCGACGGTCACGTTCGTCTCGAATGCTGGGATCAAGACGATCCAGGTGTCGCTCGCCTCGCGGACGATCAAGCTGATCACCTTCTCCGGCCAGGGCAAGACCCAGTATTCGCTGAAGGGCGTTAGCGTTCCGACGACTGGCCTGCTGGCCGGTGGGCATAGCGTGTCCGTGAAGGTCACCGACATCACCAACAAGTCGGCGAGCAAGACACTGCGCTTCTCGATCTGCCAGATGAAGCCTGTCTTCACCGGCTGAGTTATGAGCAGTGCGCCGGACGTTGGGGGCGCTGCTACTGCCGCAATGAGGGGCCGCGTGCATAAGCGCGCGGCCCTGGTTGTGCTCGCCGCCGCGGTTGCACTGATCGTCGTGCTCATGGGTGCGAGCGGCGCGCTTGCTACTAGCAAGCCGCCCTATGGGATCAAGCCCACGCCGAAGCCGAAGCCGAAGCCGAAGCCGAAATCCTCGCGCTACAACGTGACCACCAAGGTCGCGATCGCTATCAACGAGAACGCGATCTACCGTCGTCCGACGACCAAGTCGGACGTCGTCAAGCAACTCGCCTTCTATACGCCTGACGGTGAGGCGCTGCAGACCTACCGCTTCGTCAAATCACGCCGCGTCGGCAGGACGCAGTGGGAGCTGATCGACGTCCCTGCGCGCCCCAACGGTCAGTCCGGCTGGGTCAAGCGGTCGTGGCTCGGTGCGGCGAGAATCTCCCACACGCTGGTCCTGGTCGACATCGACGCACGCACGGTGATTGTCTACAAGCACGGCAAGCAGGTCTTCAGCACCCCGGCTGGCGTCGGCAAGCCGACGACGCCCACTCCCACTGGGCACTTCTGGGTCGCCGAGGCGTTCCCGTCTCAGAACCCGTTCTACGGACCGTGGGCGTTCGGCACCACGGACTACGCGGCTGACACCGAGTTTCCCGACGGCTCGATCGTCGGCCTGCACGGCACCGATGCGCCGGAGCTGATCCCGGGTGATCCGTCGCACGGATGCATCCGTTTCAAGGACGCGGACATCCTCCAGATGAAGAAGTTCGTGAGCATCGGAAGCGCTGTGTGGATCGAATACTCGCCGGCGTTGTCATAGACGCCGAGTCTGATTCACCGGGGCGCCTACATCGCGGAAATAGTAGGGGCCGGCAGTGCCGGCCCTCGCGTGCCCTTTGAACCGTCTTCGGTGATGCAGCTCAGACGGCGACCGTGTGCTTCTTGGTCTTCTTCTTCGCCTTCGCGACCTTCTTGTGGCTCTTGCTGTGCTTCGCGCGGGCGGCGCTCGCGGTCGTCGGATAGGGGGACCTGACCGCGCTCGTCAGTCCCGACCAACGGTCGCCCTGTCCGTAGGTCTGGCCGTACGTATACCAGAGGATCAACTTCGGTTGTGAGTGCTCGAGCACCTCGTTGCGGAGCTCCAGCTGCGTGGAAGCCGAGGGATAGTGAAGGAGGCTCGCGCAATGCGCCTGGCTCATGCTGGCGGTGCAGACGCCTACGTCCTCGCCGTCGATCAGGCTGTCCCCGAACGAGAAGGCTTGGAGGATGAAGGCTGATTGTGTGCCGTGCGTGGTGGCAGCATGCTGATCCTGCGTGACGCTCTGCTGAACCGAGTCCCAGGCGGCGAGGTTGCTGCCGTACGGCATGAGCGCGTCGGTCGTCTCGGGGTAGATCTGGTTGCCGATCGTGGCCCCGGTCGAGGCGTAGGTTGTGCCCTGTGACTGGCTGGACCCGACCATCACCATCTGGCCGGGAGCGTCCGCCTTGATCTCGTCGACGTACTGCGTGAGCCCGCCGCGCTCCCCAGGAGTAAGGAGCTCGTCGTCGGCGGCGTAAAAGCCGTAGGTCGCGGGAAGCGCGCCCAGCCACTGGACCATGTAGTTGAGCACCTGCTTCGCGTCGGTGCAGCCGCACGCAGCGCTGAACTGGGGGAAGTCGTTGGAGGCTGATGAGCCGTTCCACTGCCCGCCCCAGAAACCAGGATCGTTGATCTCCCACATGACCGACATCCCGAGGCCCTGCGCGTAGTTCGTGTAGGCGGACAGTTGGGACTGCGAATACCACTGCATCCCGACGACCGCCACCTGGAGGCCGGCCTGGTGCATCTTCTGCAGGTCCTGTTCACAGGCGTTGAGGGTCGAGCCGATGTTGCAGCTGTCGAACATGCCTTCGGCGGGGAGGGTGCCGGCGTCGTGGGCCTTCTTCGTGGCGTGCGACTTCTTGGCGGCATGGGCCCGCTTCGGGGCGCTGTCAGTCTTGGCTGAGGCGATCCCCGTTCCGGCCAGGGAGGTGAAGAAGAGGGCGGCGGCAGAGAGGATGAGGGCAAAGCGGGCCAGACGAGTAAAGCGGCTGTGGTTCTTGGGCATACATCCCGCATCGGGCTGCCTTACTGGGGACGCGAACCTGCCGTCATAAAGCTGGACGTTTGTTCGACAACCACGCGCTCGCGCCCACTCGGGCGAAGTCGCGGCGCGTCCTTATCGCGCGTGCCTGACCGTGGACGCGACTGGGATTCCGTGCACGCGACTGGGGATTCGCGACCAACTCGCGCGTGTGTGACCGCGCGCGCGACTGGGCATTCGCGACCAACGACGGGCGATACGCCTCTGGACGCCTGGCGGACGGAGCGGCAGCGAAATTTGTCCGCAGGGCCAGTGCGCGAGGCGGGGCAGAGGGACATCATCATGTCCATGACCTCACGACCCACATCCTCGAAGGTGCTGCTTGTAGCCGACGGTCGTGCCGCAACCAACAGTGGCGTGACCGCTCCGGTCCGGCGTTACCGAATCGCGCGGATCCGCCCCGAGAACAGGCCGATCACGAGCGAATCGCACACCGACCGGGAATCTCGCTGACGCAACGCTCAGGTCGGGGCACCTGCACGAAGTTGCAAGGGCCTGTGCGCACGAATGACGCCTTGGTGCACCCGAGCGGTGCCTCGTGCGCCGGAGCGACCTGTCGATTCTGACAATCCGAACTCGGCGGCCGAGGATTGTCAGGATCGACATGAAAATCCGCGTTTTTCGGCCAAATCTCCGCTGTGGCGCCCGATTTGTCAGTTTCAGCAGGTCTGTCTCCGCGGTGGCAACCCGGTCCGCCGCCATGGTGGCGAGCAACCCGGTCCGTCGCCGCGGTGGCGATCCGGTCCGTCGCCATGGTGGCGATCCGGTCCGCCGCCATGGTGGCGATCCGATCCTCGCCGCGGTGGCAACACGGTTCGTGCTCGACGCACTGCGGGCCCGTCGCCGCGGGCACGCTGAGATCTTGCGTCTCTCTTTAGTGCGTGCGCCCGGATTGAGCGCTACGCTTTGGATGAAATGGCACGCCAGATTGAATCCAGTCGTTCGCGTCCGCCGGTTCTGCGGCGCGCTGTCGCGGGCCTCGTCCTGGTCGCAGTCGCGGTCTTGGTGTTCCACCTCGTGGTGCACCTCGTGCTCGCGGTCTTCTGGATCGTGGCGGTGATCGCGATTATCGCGGCCGTGATCTGGGCGGCCAACGAGCTCTTCTGAGCGGGAGCGGGGATGTCGGGCTCCGGGCTCGGACTGCTCGTGATTCTGTTCTTCTTCGGCTTGGCCGGCGGGATCGTCGGCCGAATCAAGGGCAGCTCGTTCACGATGTGGTTCCTGATCTCGTTCTGCGTGCCGTTCATCGGTCTGCTGACCGCGGTCTTCTATCGCTACGACAGCCAGGAACTGCGGCGTGAATGCCCGCGCTGCCACCGGGTCCTGAAGCTCTACGACGCGGTCTGCATGAACTGTGGCTATGAGCTCGAGTTCCCAGACGTCGCGATCGCGCCGGAAGCCCGCGTCGTCCACCGCGACGCCTAGGCGCGCAGGATCTGCCAGGCCCGCGTCGCTTCACTGCGACGCATAACGGCGCAGGATCTGCCGTGCTGCTCGGCGAATGAGTGTCGAGCTATTAGACTCGGACCGCCCGGCGCGGACGGTCTGCGCCTCAATGCGAGCTTCAGGAAAGGAGGCGAGCGCTATGCGTGCAGTCGACGCACTGATGGAATGTCTCAAGGCAGAGGGTGTGGAGGTGGTATTCGGGCTGCCCGGCGGCGCGAACCTCCCTACGTATGACGCCTTCTACGATGCCGGCATTCGCCACATCCTCGTGCGCCACGAGGCCGGCGGCGGACATGCCGCGGAGGGCTACGCCAAAGCGACCGGCAAGGTCGGTGTCGCGCTCGGCACGAGCGGTCCAGGCGCCACCAACCTCGTGACGCCGATCTGCGACGCGATGATGGACTCGGTTCCGGTGGTGTTTCTCACCGGCCAGGTCCGAACGGACCTACTCGGCACGGACGGCTTCCAGGAAGCAGACACGATCGGCATCACGATGCCGATCGTCAAGCACAGCACGATGATCCAGCATCCGCTGGAGATTCCGCGCGCACTGCATGAGGCATTCCACATCGCCCGCAGCGGCCGCCCGGGTCCGGTCGTCGTCGACATCCCGACCGATCTGAGCCGTGCGGATATCCCTTATGAGCCGATCACCGATGTGCACCTGCCCGGCTACCAGCCGACCACAGACGGCAACCAGAAGCAGATCCGGCTGGCGGCCAAGGCCCTGGCCAACGCGCGACGACCGGTGATCTACGCCGGTGGCGGCACCGTCGGCTCCTCGACCGAACTGGTCGAGCTGGCCACCTCGGACCGGCTGCCCGTCACCTGCACCGTGATGGGGCTGGGTGCGTTCCCTGCCAGCCATCCGCAGTGGCTCGGCATGCTTGGCATGCACGGCACCCGCACCGCGAACTACGCGATGGACGAGGCCGACCTGATCGTCGCGATCGGGGCGCGCTTCGACGACCGCGTCACCGCAAAGCTGTCCGAGTTCGCGCCGCACGCAAAGTTCGTGCACATCGACGTGGATCCGGCGGAGATCTCAAAGAACGTGCCGGCGCACATCCCGATCGTCGGTTATACGAAGAACATCCTGCCGCGGCTCACGGCCGAGTACCGCGCGCTCGAGCCCGATCCCATGCGGCTCGAGGAGTGGTGGCATCGGATCGGCTCGTGGCAGGAGCGCTATCCGCTCTCGTACGAGGACACAACCGACAGCGAGATCAAGCCGCAGTACATGATTCAAGCGTTGTACGAGGCCACCGGCGGCGACGCGATCGTGTGCAGTGACGTCGGCCAGCACCAGATGTGGACCGCGCAGTACTACCACTTCGACAAGCCGCGCCGCTGGATCAACTCCGGGGGCCTTGGCACGATGGGCTTCGGCCTGCCGGCTGCCATGGGTGCGAAGGTGGCGTGCCCAGAGCTGACGGTTGTCTGCGTCAGCGGCGACGGCTCGTTCCAGATGAACACGCAGGAGCTTGCGACCTGCGCCCAGAACGGGATCGACATCAAGGTGTTCGTCATGAACAACGGCTACCTCGGCATGGTCCGTCAGTGGCAGGAGCTGTTCTGGGACAGGCGCTACAGCCAGGTCGACACCGGACAGTTCCCGGATATCGTCAAGCTCGCCGAGGCCTACGGAGCGACGGGCATGCGCTTCACCGACAAGCACACGCTGGTCGACGACATGAAGGCCGCGCTCGCGACCGAAGGTCCTGTGGTGGTCGACGTCAGGGTGGCTGCCGAGGAGAACGTGTATCCGATGATCGCGCCCGGCCAAGCCGCGCGCGACATGGTCGGTTAGGTGGAGGCCACGATGGGTGAACCAGGAACCAAGGAGATCCTGTCCCTCGACGAGCTCGAGGCGGCAGGCAGCTTCCGCACCGGCCGCAAGCACATCCTCTCGATCCTCGTCGAGAACAAACCGGGTGTTCTGACCCGGATCACGGGCCTCTTCGCGAGGCGCGGCTTCAACATCGACACGCTCGCTGTCGGGCCGACCGATGACGAGGGGGTGTCGAGGATCACGCTCACGCTCGACGGCGCCGTGCAGTCCATCGACCAGGTCACGAAGCAGCTGCACAAGCTGATCAACGTCCTGAAGATCCGAGACTTCGAGCCGGGGGAGACGCTTGCGCGCGAGCTCGCCATGTTCAAGATCTCGGCCGATGGCTCGACGCGAGCCGAGGTCATGCAGGTCTGCGAGATCTTCCGAGCGAAGATCGTCGACGTCAGCAAGCGCACGATCGTCGCTGAGGTCACCGGGAACCAGGAGAAGATCGACGCGTTCGAGCGGCTTGTGCGGCCGTTCGGCCTTGTCGAGATGGCCCGAACCGGTGAGATCGCGATCGCTCGCGGGCGCACGGAGACGTAAGGGCTCTTTCAGGCCCAGGTGCATTGCTGGCGTGCGCCGGATCAAGCGAGGCAAGGACGCAGAGAGCGACGCGTACGGACGTACGCGACCGACTGAGGACGCAGCATCGCGCGGTTCTGCGGCCGCCAGATGGCTATCAGACAGCGGTGAGACGCGCTTGCGGGTGCGCCTCACCGCTGCTCTCCGTCAGGCCCACGGCGGCGAGCCGGTGCTGGTCAGCGTCAGCGAGCGGCTTCACGGTGAGCACGACCCAGCAGCGATCGTGCTTGCATCCCGGACGGCCGGAGAGTCGTGGTTCTGCCTCGAGCAGCCGGCGCGAGACGGGACCGCCCATGCCGGCCTCGGTGCCGCGCTCGAGCTGGATGCCGCTGGATCGGACCGCTTCAAACTTCTGCAGCGGCGCTGGCGGTCCCTCAGCGAGCGCGCGCTGAGCGACACGCCGGACGCGCCGCCGGGTGCTGGGCTGGTCGCGGTTGCAGGTTTCGCGTTCGCCGACAACGGTGCCGGCAGTCCCAGCTGGCGCGGATTCGGTCCAGCGTCGCTGACGGTTCCCCTGGCCTGGTTCGCGCGTCGAGACGGCAGTACATGGATCACGTGCAACCTGGCGGTGAACCGCGATGACGATGCGGACGAACTGCTGGCGGGACTCGTTGCGCGTCTGTCCGCTCTGGTTGAGCGTCCGCTGCCGTTGCTCGATCCATCACCCGTCGGCGAGTTCAGTGTTCATAGTCCGATGCCACCGGCGCATTACGAGGAGGCCGTTGCACGTGCCGTCGAGCGGATCAGAGCCGGCGAGCTCGAGAAGATCGTCCTCGCCCGCGAGGTTCAGGTGCGCGCCCCGCAGGCGCACGATCCTGGGGCTGTCTTCGACGTATTGCGGGGCGGTTTCTCCGAGTGCTTCGTCTATGCGGTGGGGCGCGGCGACGCGACCTTCATCGGTGCGACGCCGGAGCTGCTGGTGCGCACGGACGGCATGCGGGCCAGCACGGTCGCGCTCGCGGGGTCGACCCGGCGCAGCGCCGATCCTGCCGTCGACAACCACCTGGGCGAGAGCCTGCTTCGCAGCGACAAGGACCGGCACGAGAACCTGGTGGTCGCGCAGCGGATCGCCAAGGCGCTGGCGCCCTTCTCGGTCTGGGTGACGGTCGCTCCGGAGCCCGCCGTGATCAAGGTCGCAAACATCCAGCATCTGGCGGTACCGATCCGCGCCCAGCTCACCGAGGCTGCCGGCGCGCTGACGCTTGCCGGTGCGCTGCACCCGACGCCGGCCGTCGGCGGCGAGCCCGATGCCGTCGCCAGAGGACTGATTCCCGCGCTCGAAGGGCTGGACCGAGGCTGGTATTCCGGCACGCTCGGCTGGACCGACGGCAATGGCGACGGCGAGTTCTGCGTCACCCTCCGCTGCGCGCTCCTGCGAGGTGAGCTGGCTTCCTGCTACGCCGGCTGCGGCATCGTGGCGGACTCCGATCCGGCGTCGGAGCTGGCCGAGACCGAAGTGAAGCTACAGGCGCTGCTCCCGGTCCTCTCCGGTTAGGCTGCTTGCCTCGATCAGCACGAGCTCTCGCGCAGGGCGATGAGCGCGGCCGCCTCGACGTCCGCGTGAAGGCGGCGGTTCGCGACGCGGTTGGTGCGCACCTCGATGATCGTGCTCTGAGCGCCCGCAAGTGCGCGCATCAGCGCCTCGGCGAGGCCGTCGAAGCTGGCTACGTGCTCGTGGCGGCAGTGGTAGAGAGCGGCCGCCTGCGCGAAGTCGAGACCGGTAGGCGTCGCGATGTGCTGCTCGAAGACCTGGCCCTCCGACGCCACCGGCAGGAAGTTGAAGATGCCGCCGCCGTCGTTGTTGAGCAGGACGAGCGTGACCTTGAGCCCGAGCCTGCTTGCGGCGAGCAGTCCGCCGATGTCGTGTGCGAGCGTGACATCGCCGAGCACGAGCACGACCTCGCGACCGCCTGTGGCCGCGACTCCGAACGCGGAAGAGACCGTCCCGTCGATCCCGTTGGCGCCGCGATTGGCCATCACTCGCGGCGGCTCCGCCAGCGCAGGGAAGAACTCCTCGACGTCACGAATCGGCATCGAGGCGCCCACGAACAACGTCGCGCCAGACGGGAGCAACTGAGCCAGCGCGGTGATCGTCGCGGGTTCGCTGAGGCCGGCGGCCACCAGCGGCTCTGAGATCGCGTGGGCGACGGCGCGGTCGGCCTGCGTCCAGCGGTCCAGCCAGTCGCTGTCGTCGGGAACGACCTCATCGTGCTCGACCCTTTCGAGCAGCTGATCGAGCGGTCCGACGATGCGCTGGCCCGTCCTCGAGACCGGATCAATCCAGCGCGCGTCGGCCGCGAACTGCACGTGCATCGCCTCGTCCAAGCCGGACAGCCACGTGCGCAGCGGCTTCGAGGTCGGCAGGTCACCGATGCGGCACACCACGTCGGGACGCAGTGATGCGACGTGTTGGGGATCACGCAGGATCAGGTCGAAGTGGGCGACCGCCGCCGCGCCGCTGCGCGCACCCGACAACGGATCGGCCAACAGCGGCACTCGGGCTCGCGCGGCGAACGCGGCCAGCCGGCGTCCGAGCGCCGGGTCGGGACCGAGGTCGCCGGCGACGAACACGGTCCGCCGGAACTCGTGACGGTTTGGGAGCGCGCTGGCTCGCACCGGCGTCGCGTGCTGCTCTTCCAGCCATGGCTCGCCGTTCGGGCGGCCGCCGCCGCCGGGCTCGCCATCGGGCAGAGGCTGATCGAGTACAAGCGGCTCACGCAGAGGCAGGTTGATGTGCACGGGACCTGGGCGGCCGCCGACGGCCGTCCAGTACGCGCGGCAAGCAAGCGCGCGCACCCAGCGCAGGCGCTCAGACGTTGCCTCCTGGACGCCCAGCTCGAAGAACCACTTGGCGGCGTCGCCGTAGAGCTTGATCTGATCGATCGTCTGGCCGGCGCCGATGTCGCGCAGTTCCGGCGGGCGGTCCGCAGTGAGCACGATCAGCGGGACCCCGGCTTCCCGCGCCTCGATCACGGCGGGAAGCAGGTTCGCGGCCGCGGTACCGGAGGTGCAGGTGACGGCAACCGGCTTGCCGGTCGCCTTCGCGGCTCCGAGCGCGAAGAATCCGGCGGCGCGCTCGTCGACGTGTGACCAGGCCTGCAGCCGCTGTTCGCGCGCGATCGTCAGCACGATCGGCGTGTCGCGCGAGCCAGGGCATGTGCAGGCGTGCTCCATCCCACAGCGCACGAACTCGTCGAGCAGCGCGCGGATCACCAGGTAGCTGTCGGAGGCGGTCGCGGTCATGATGTTGCGGGTATGGACGATGCACCCGCACTCGTGCTCCTGCACGGCTTCACCAACAGCGGCGCCAGCTGGCGACCTGTGATCTCGGGGCTTGGCCAACGGTACCGCGCCGTCGCGCCGGACATCCGTGGGCACGCGTCCGCGTCGACCACACAGCCGGTGACCCTCGATGCGGTGCTGGCAGATATCGCTGCCCTGGTCCCTCACGAGTTCACCCTCGTCGGCTACTCGCAGGGGGGTCGGATAGCCCTGCACGCGGCACTCGCGATGCCCAAGCGCATCAAGCGGCTGGTCCTGATTGGGGCCAGCCCCGGGTTGGCGGACGAGGCCGAGCGCAGTGCGCGCCGGATCGCGGACGAGCGTCTCGCCGAGCAGGTTGAGTCGATGGCCATCGAGGAGTTCGCGCGGCAGTGGGCGGAAACGCCAATTTTGAGCGACATCGCCTGCGATATCGCGGCGGTATCCCACGCAGATCGCCTTCACAGCACCCCCGCAGGCCTCGCAGCGGCGCTCCGCGGACTCGGGACCGGCGCGCTGCCGTCCGTCTGGGAGCGGCTGCCGGAGCTACGGATGCCGGTGATGCTCATCGCCGGTGAGCGCGACGCCAAGTTCACGTCGCTCGCGCAGGAGATGGCGCGCCTGATCCCCGATGCAAGCGTCAAGGTCGTGGCGGGCGCGGGCCATGCTGTGCACCTCGAACGGCCCGACAAGGTCGTCGAAGCGTTACTGGAGGTACCAGCGGACTAGCCCGTCGCCGAGTCCCGGTTCGGCGGGCACCCGCATGTGCCCGCCGGCCGCCTCCAGCGGGTTGGAGCGGTCGAACCGGCCTAGCGTCGCCAGACCGCAGTGCCGGTCAGGCTTGACAACCGCTGCCGCGTGCAAAGCCGCCGCGATTCCCAATGGGCCGTCCAACGTCGATGCGATGTATACCTCGTAGCCAACCGCGCGGGCAGCCTTCGCATCCCGGATCAGCCCCGTGATGCCACCGCTAGCGGCGATCTTGAGGCACACCGCGTCGCACGCTCGCCGCCCGTGCAGTCCTGTCGCGTCCCCTGCGGTCTCATCGACGGCGAGGGACGCTCCCGGCACTGCTCGCGAAACGGCTTGGACGGCATCGATGCCGTGCACTGGTTCCTCGAAGAGTTCGATGCCGAACTTCGAGAGCGCCCGGATCCGCTCGGGCGCATCGAGCTGGGTCCAAGCGCCGTTGGCATCGACGCGCAGAAGCATGTCTGGACCGACTGCCTGCCGAATCGCGGACAGGCGCTGACGATCGTCAGGCGTACCCACCTTCACCTTGATGCAGCCGAAGCCGGTATCGCGAGCTCGGACAGCCTCCAAGGCTGCCGCGGCAGGCTCGACTGCTCCGATCGTCGCGTTGACTGCGACGAGATCAGGCGCCACCGAGCCCATGAGTTCAGCCACGGGCTTCCCAGCGCGGTGGCCCGCGAGATCCCACAGGGCGAGGTCCACCGCCGCCAAGGCCTGCGGGAGTGGATCCGCGTCGGCGCACGCGGCGCGCACGTCCGAATCTGCTGGCCACTCGATCGTGGCCAGTAAGGACGTGTGGGCCGCGAGCGCATCCAACACGCGGTCGACGCTCACGCCGTCGTACGCCTCCAGCGGTGCCGCCTCGCCGTGACCGACCGAACCGTCGACCGCCTCGACGGTGACGTGGATGAGCGGGCGAAGCTGCGGCGAGCCCGCCGCCGGTCGCAGCGGATCGGTCAGGCGAACGTCATCGACGGTCGCCGTTAGCTTCATCGACTGAGCAGGATCCCGGCGGAGAGCAGGACGCAGAAGACGAGCTGCAGCCTACCTGTCTTGGCGAGGGCCGCGTTGAGCGACGGTCCGTCGGTGTGGCTGCTGACCAGCTTCACGACCGGCACCGCCAATGGCAGTGATAGCCACGACAGCAGCAGCCACGGCCGCAGTGGCCCGAACGCCCAGGTCGCGAGCGCGATCGGATATGACAGGTAGATCATGGTGGCGTACAGCCGGCGGGTGCGATCGCGTCCGAGTCTGACGGCCAGCGTGCGCTTCTCGGCGCGGCGGTCGGTGTCGATGTCACGCACGTTGTTGACCACGAGCAACGCACTTGCGATCAGGCCGACCGGTACCGAAACCACGAGCGCTTCCCAGCTGAAGTTGCGCAGCTGCACGAAGTAGGAGCCGGCGACGGCGGCAACGCCGAAGAACAGGAAGACGAACAGCTCGCCGAGCCCCTCGTATCCGTATGGGCGGGGACCGCCGGTGTAGAGCACGCCGGCGAGGATCGACGCCACGCCGATCGCCAACACCGGCCAGCCGGCGACGGCGATCAGATACACGCCGCAGAGGACCGCAAGCCCGAAGGTCACGTACGTCGCCATCATGACCTGGCGCGGTGGTACGAGGCCGCCGGCAGTTACACGCACGGGGCCGAGACGGTCCTCGGTATCGGCTCCGCGGCGGGCGTCGGAGTAGTCATTGGAGAGATTGGCGCCGATCTGGATGAAGATCGAGCCGAGCAGCGCCGCGACGAAGCGCAGCGGATGGAAGACGTGCACGTAACCGGCAAGGGCGGTTCCGACGAACACAGGCGCGATGCCGGCGGGGAGCGTCTTCGGACGTGATGCCATCGCCCAGATACGGGCCGTACTCGGACGCGGTGGCCCGGACTCCGGCTTGGCACCCACGGTCGTCATCAGGCGCGGCGCGGGAACTTCGAGAAGTCGGGCCGGCGCTTTTCGAGATACGCCTGGCGCCCTTCTGCCGCCTCGTCGCTCATGTAGAAGAGCAGGTTCGCGTCATGGGCCAGCTGCTGGATGCCGGCGAGCCCGTCCTCCTCGGCATTGAAGCTCGCCTTGAGCAGGCGCAGGCTCATAGGGGAGAGCTGCAACATCTCCTGGCACCAGCGGACAGTCTCGCCTTCGAGCTCGTCGAGCGGCACCACCGCGTTGACGAGCCCCATCTGCAGCGCCTCCTGCGCGTCGTACTGGCGACAGAGGAACCAGATCTCCTTGGCCTTCTTGGGCCCGACCAGGCGCGAGAGCACGCTGGCGCCGAAGCCGCCGTCGAACGAGCCGACACGCGGGCCGGTCTGGCCGAAGCGGGCATTGTCGGCCGCGATCGTGAGGTCGCACACGACATGCAGGACGTGCCCGCCGCCGATCGCATAGCCGGCGACCATCGCAACGACCGGCTTCGGCAGACGCCTGATCTGCACGTGCAGGTCAGTGACGTGAAAGCGTCCGGCGACTTCGTGATGACCGGCGTCCGCGGGGTCGGCACCGGTCGCGTAACCCCCCTTGCTGGCGCGCACGCGCTGGTCGCCGCCGCTGCAGAACGCGAGCGGCCCTTCTCCGGTGAGAACGATCACGCCGACGTTCGGGTCCTCTCGGGCGCGCTCAAACGCGTTGATCAGTTCAACGACCGTCTCGGGTCTGAACGCGTTCCGCACTTCGGGCCGGTCGATCGTGATCTTCGCGATCGTGGGTTGGGCGGGACCCCAATCTTCACCGGTGGCGAGTTCGTAGCGGATGTCTTCGTATTGGGCGGCAGCCCGCCAGGTCACGCTCACGCCGGCTGAGACTACCGTTTCGCACATGTACGACTGGCTTGAGCGGGCTACGAAGCGCCGACCGGACACGCTGGCACTGGAGGCGGTGGGGGACCGGAGCCTCACATACGCCCAGTTGCGCGACGCCGCCGCCGGCGCTGAGCAGCTGGAACAGGCGGGCGTGGCCGCCGGGCAGCCAATTCATCTGCGTGGTGGCGGCGCCGAGTTCGCGATCAGCCTGCATGCGACGCTGCTGCTCGGTGCCGCCGCGGTGCCGGTGGATCAACGCCTCTCAGAGGAGGAGCAGCGGCTGCGCGACATTGACGGCGATCTCCCGTACCCGGACGTCGCCACCGTGATGTTCACCTCTGGAACCACATCTGCACCGAAGCCGGTGTACCTGACGCTGCGCAACTGGGAGGCGAACGCGCTTGGCTCGGCGCTCGCGCTCGGGCTCGACCTGAACGAGCGCTGGCTGTGTGTGATGCCGCTCGCCCACGTCGGTGGTCTCTCGATCCTGCTGCGCTCGACCCTCTACGCGTCGACCGTGGTCCTGCACGAGCGCTTCGACACGGAGGCAGTCCTGGCAGAGCTGATGGATCCCGCGCGTGCAATCACGCTCGTCTCGCTGGTACCGACGATGCTTGCCCGGCTGCTGGACGCCGGCCTGCACAACCCGCCGACGCTGCGCTGGGTCCTGCTCGGCGGTGGGCCGATTCCGCCCGGCATGCTCGCTCGTGCCGCCGCCGCCGCCGTCCCCGTGGCACCTACCTACGGGATGACGGAGGGGTGCTCACAGATCGCGACCTTCGGCCTGCCGCTGCATGGAGTCGAGCTTCAGGTCGAAGACGGGGAGGTCGTCGTCCGCGGGCCGAACTTCGCTCGGAGCGCGCTGGATCGAGATGGTTGGCTGCGCACCGGCGACCTCGGCGAGATCGACGAGCGCGGGCGGCTGCGGATCGTCGGTCGCAAGTCCGACACGATCGTCTCCGGCGGCGAGAACGTCGCTCCCGCAGAGGTCGAGGCGGTGCTACTCGAGCACCCGGCAGTTGCGGATGCGGGCGTCTTCGCCCGCGCCGATCGAGAGTGGGGAGAACGGGTGGTGGCGGCGGTGGTGCTGAGGGATGATCTTGCCGCGACGCCAGCCGAACTGCAGAATTTCGTTGGCGCACGCCTGGCGCGGTTCAAGGTGCCGAAGGAGATCGAATTCAGCGATGCGCTGCCGCGTACGGTCTCCGGCAAGCTGTTGCGCAGGCAGCTAGTCTGAGCGCCGTGACCGGGGAGGACCCAGAGGAGCAGCGCGAGCGTCTGCTCGATCGCTGGGACGAGGCCGCGAAGGGCTGGGGCAGACAGGCCGACCGCACGCAATCGGTCGCGCGCCCGATTTCGGAGTGGATGATCGGACGCGCCGAGTTGGCACCCGGGCAGCGTGTGCTCGAGCTTGCCGCCGGTCCTGGCGACACCGGCTTCATGGCAGCTCGCCTGATCAAGCCTGGCGGGACGCTGATCTGCAGCGATGCGAGTGCCGAGATGCTCGACGTGGCCCGCGAGCGCGCCGCGGAGCAGGGCATCAATAACGTCGAGTTCAAGCAGCTGCAGCTGGAATGGATAGACCTTCCGACGGCAGACGTGGATGTCGTGTTATGCCGCTGGGGGGTCATGCTGACCGTCGACCCCGCCGCATCGCTGCGCGAGTGTCGTCGCGTGCTCAAACCCGGTGGGCGCCTGGCGCTCGCGGTCTGGGATCTGCCGGAAACGAACCCATGGGCGACGCTCACGCAACCGGCGCTGGTCGAGCTCGGCCACGCGGAGCCATCAGCGGCAGGGGGTCCCGGGATGTTCGCCCTGTCTGCCCCTGGGATGCTCGCGGAAATGCTCGCTGACGCAGGCTTCTTCGATATCGAGGTTGAGCCCGTGCCGATCGTCCGCAGCTACGAGGGCGTACTCGACTTTCTCGGCGAGACGCGCGATCTGTCCCGGCAGTTCGCCGGTGTCTGGGGTCAGCTCTCGGACCAGGCACGCCAGCAGCTGCGTGACCGTGTTGCGGTGGCGGCAGCTGCCTTCGCGGACGAAGATGGCAGGCTCGAGCTGCCCGGCAGCTCGCTGGCGGCAGTCGCCTCGGCCTGAGCCGGCGCTTCCCCGGTACGACAGTCTGGTCAGGACTCCTTTGCCCGCAACGGGACGCCCAAAATGGGCCGGTCTTTGCAGGGGTTTTGTGTGGAGGACGGGAGGGGGAGACTGCTCGTATGCGAGTCCGAGCTTTATTCCTCGCAGTGCTGGTGCTGGCGCTGTTTCCGGTCGCTGCTTCGGCTAACTACCCGCATGTGGTGGCGCCGGGTGAGACGCTGACCTCGGTCGCCGCGACCGACGGGCTCAGTATCGACGCCATCGCCGAGGCCAACGGCATCTCGTCCGGGACCGAACTGGTCACAGGACAGGTTCTGTGGATTCCGCCACGCACTGCACTGAACGCCGCCTCCGAGCGCACGACGAGTGCCCACTCGGTCCAGGCCACAACCTCCACGGCCACCCAAACCACCCAGAGCGAAAGCACGTCGTACAACCAGTCAACGGCCTCAGACTCAACGACGTCAGACACCACGACCTCACAATCCACGGCGTCGAGCGATTCGGAGGCCGCTGCGCCCGAGCCGACCACGGAGCGCGTCTCCGGCAGCGAGATCGCCTACGTCGCCGAGCAGTACGGCGTGCCGGCCTCCTTTGCGGAGGCGATCGCCTGGCAGGAGAGCGGCTGGAACAACGACGAGGTCTCGGGCATCGGTGCCGTTGGCGTCATGCAGATCGTGCCCGCCACATGGGACTGGATCGACCACTACCTGACGCCCAGCTCTCCGCTCGCTACGGCATCGGCGGCCGAGAACGTGCGCGCCGGCGTCCTGCTGCTGCATCAGCTGCTGGGATTGACAGGCGGCAGCGAGTCGCTGGCCGCAGCGGGCTACTTCCAGGGCCTCGCGTCGGTCGAGAAGCGCGGCATGTATCCGAGTACGCGACAGTACGTGGACGACGTGCTGGCGCTCGCGCAGAGGCTGTAGCCTCAGGTCAATGTTCTATGACGACGATGCTGACCTCCACCTGCTCGACGGCAAGACCGTCGCAATCATCGGCTATGGCTCGCAGGGCCACGCCCACGCCAACAATCTCAAGGACTCCGGCGTAAACGTCGTCGTAGGACTTCGTCCCGACTCGGCCAGCGTTGCGAAGGCTGAGAGCCACGGCCTCCGGGTCACCGATCCCGCCACTGCCGCGGCCGAGGCCGATGTCGTGATGCTGCTCGTTCCCGATGAGCTGCACGGCCAGGTCTGGCACGAGATCCAGGGCGGACTGGAGCCGGGCAACCTGCTTCTGACCAGCCATGGCTTCTCGGTGCTTTACGAGACCGTGACGCCTCCGCAGGACATCGACGTGGCGCTCGTCGCCCCCAAGGGGCCCGGACACATGGTGCGGCGCCTCTACCTGGAGGGCACGGGCATCCCAGGCCTCGTGGCCGTGCACCAGGACGCGACCGGAAACGCCCAGCAGCTTGCGCTCGCTTACGCGAAGGGAATCGGTTGCACCCGCGCCGGCGTGTTCGAGACCACGTTCAGGGAGGAAACCGAGACTGACCTCTTCGGTGAGCAGGCTGTCCTCTGCGGCGGCGTCAGCGAGCTTGTGCAGGCCGGCTTCGACACGCTCGTCGATGCGGGCTACAACCCGCAGATGGCCTACTTCGAGTGCCTGCACGAGTTGAAGCTGATCGTCGACCTGATGTACGAGAAGGGTATGGCGGGCATGCGGTACTCGATCTCGAACACGGCCGAGTACGGCGACTACACGCGCGGCAAGCGTGTGGTCACCGACGAGACCCGGGTCGCCATGAAGAAGATCCTCGGCGAGATCCAGTCCGGCGAGTTCGCACGCGAGTGGATCGCCGAGAACCGCGCTGGCCAGGAGAACTTCAAGCGCATGCGCGACGAGCAGGCGGGACACCAGGTCGAAGTCGTCGGCAAGGATCTGCGCTCGCACATGGACTGGATCGATACCTCCTTCCACGAGTAGGCCCGTTAGCGTCGGGTTTGCTTTAGGGGGCGCGGCATGCTTTGCCGCGCCCGGGCGGGACCGAATTGATCGTCCTCCGGTATCGTTGTAGGAGCCTGCCGTGACTGGCGCGACGAGGTGGACAACCACCGGGGAGCGGCGGGCGAACGTGCCGCGCGCCTGGGCAACCCTCTCTCTCTTCCCACCCGAGCACAAACTCGAGGAGCGATCGTGCCCCAGACTCAAGTTGTCATCCCTGAGCAGATCAAGCCGCGCGATGGTCGCTTCGGCTCCGGTCCGTCGCGCCTGCGACCTGAGCAGCTGCCGGCGCTCGCCGCCTCCGGTAGCTCGGTCATGGGTACCTCGCACCGGCAGAAGCCGGTCAAGCAGCTTGTCGGGCGCGTCCGAGCGGGCCTGCGCGAGCTCTTCGACCTGCCTGACGGTTACGAGGTGGTGCTGGGCAACGGCGGCACGACCGCGTTCTGGGACGCTGTGATCGCGGGCCTGATCCGCGAGCGCGCGTTGCATCTGAGCTACGGCGAGTTCTCCTCGAAGATCGCGAGCGGCACCAAGAACGCTCCGTTCCTGGCCGACCCGATCGTGGTCGAGACGCCCGCCGGCGACGCCCCGGATCCGCAGGCCGCCGCGCAGCACGGCGCCGACGTGATCACCTGGGCCCACAACGAGACCTCGACCGGAGTGATGGTGCCGGTCCTGCGTCCGACTGGGCTCGACGATGGCGCGCTGGTGCTGATTGATGCCACCTCTGGCGCCGCCGGCCTCCCCGTGAACATCACGGACGCTGACGTCTACTACTTCGCACCGCAGAAGGGCTTCGCCTCCGACGGCGGCCTCTGGCTCGCGCTCGCCAGCCCGGCGGCGCTCGAGCGGATCGCGCAGATCGACGCCGACCGGCCGACCGTGGGGCCGGCCCGCTGGATCCCTGAGTTCCTGTCGCTGACGACGGCGCTCGACAACTCGGTCAAGGACCAGACCTACAACACGCCCGCGGTCGCGACGCTGTTCCTGCTCGCCGATCAGATCGATTGGATGCTTGCCAGCGGCGGCCTCGAGGGCATGATCGGCCGCACGACCGCCTCCTCGAGCCACCTGTACAGCTGGGCCGACGCGCACGAGCACGCGACGCCGTTCGTCACTGACCCCGACAAGCGGTCGCTCGTCGTGGGCACGATCGACTTCGACGACGACATCGACGCCGCCGAGATCGCCGCGACGCTGCGCGCCAACGGCATCGTCGACGTCGAGCCCTACCGCAAGCTCGGCCGCAACCAGCTGCGGGTGGCCATGTTCCCCGCCACCGACCCCGCGGATGTACAGGCCTTGACTACCTGCATCGACTTCGTCCTGGAGCAGAACGCATGACTCGTGTACTCGTTGCCGAGAAGGTCGGCGCCTCCGGCATCAACCTGCTCGAGGAGCGCTTCGACGTCGAGCTCGGGTTCGACTGGGACCGCGAGCAGGTCAAGCAGCGCCTCGGCGAGTTCGACGGCGTTCTGATCCGCTCGGCCACCAAGCTGGACGCCGAGCTGCTCGCGGCCGGAACCAACCTCAGAGTGATCGGCCGCGCCGGTGTCGGCGTCGACAACGTTGACGTCGTCGAGGCCAGCAAGCGCGGGATCGTCGTGGCGAACGCGCCGCTCTCCAACGTGGTCACTGCCGCGGAGCACACGATGGCGCTGCTGCTCGCGCTCGCGCGCAACATCCCGCAGGCACATGCGTCGCTGATCGCGGGGCGCTGGGACCGCTCGAAGTACTCGGGCGTGGAGCTCTATGAGAAGACGCTCGGCATCGTCGGCTTCGGGCGCATCGGACAGCTCGTAGCCGAGCGGGCCAAGGGCTTCCGGATGAACGTCATCGCCTATGACCCGGTCGTCAGCGCCGAGCGCTACAAGGAGCTCGGCGTCGAACGGGCGGAGACGCCCGAGGATGTGTACGGCGTCGCCGACTTCCTGACGCTGCATCTACCGAAGACACCTGAGACTACGGGTTGGCTGAACGCAGATGTGCTCGCCAAGTGCAAGGACGGCGTGCGCGTCCTGAACGTGGCTCGCGGCCCGCTGGTGGTCGACGAGGATCTGCAGGCCGCGCTCGACAGCGGCAAGGTGGCGGGGGCAGCCCTGGACGTGTTCCAGGCCGAGCCGATCACCGAGCATCCGCTGTTCGGCTACGCGAACGTGATCGTGACCCCGCACCTCGGGGCCTCGACGGCTGAGGCCAACGATCGCGCCGGCTTCCAGGCAGCGGAGCAGATCGTCGCGGCGCTGACCGGGGGCTCGGTCACGACCGCTGTGAACATCCCCGCGATTCCGGAGGACGACCTCGAGGCGCTGACACCGTTCATGCCGCTCACGCGTGCGCTGGGCAAGATCGCGGCTGCGCTCGTCGGCGACGCGGCGGTGGACACGGTCACCACCAAGTTCCTCGGTGGCATTGCCACCCGTGACACGCGGCTGCTGGGCCTCAACGTGCTGATGGGTGTGCTGGCGGCCCAAGGAGCGGAGGATCTCAACGAGGTCAACGCGCCCGCCCTGGCCGAACAGCGCGGCATCTCCACGAGTGACAGCAAGCAGATCGAAACGCACGACTACACGGATCTGATTCGCGTGACCGTGACCAGCGGCGATCAGACGGTGAGCGTCGCCGGCACCGTGATCGGCAACCTGCACCGTCCGCATCTACTCGAAACCTGGGGCCAGCGCTTCCAGGTCCAGCTCGAGGACCACGTGGCGATGTTCCGCTACCACGACCGTCCTGGGATGCTCGGCCGTGTCGGCACGCTGTTCGGTGCGAACAATGTCAACATCGTCTCCTCGATCGTCGGCCGTCAGCCGGAGGGGGTCGCAGCCGGCGATGAGCTGTTTGCGGCGATGGTGATCACCACCGATGATCCGGTTCCCGACACGCTGGTGCGGGAGATTGCGACCAGCGACGGGTTCGTGGCCGGCGTCTCAGTCACGATCTAGCCACCGCCTCTCCGCATGCCTGACTCGTATAGATTCGAGCCGGCGGAGAGTTGCGTGATGTGTGGCTCCGCCCAGAGCAAGGGTTCACGCCCGCCTGGTTCGTCGAGCATGGCAAGCGCGCCGGCTACGAGATCGCCGATTCGCGCTACTTCAGCGGGAATACATTCCTCCCGCGACGCCTGTACCGGTTCGTGCTTCCGTTTATGGAGACGACCGATACCGGCATGCAATTCCAGATCTGGCTGCGCAGGAAAACAGTCCTGAATTGACCTCCGGATGCGCTTCACGGTAACCTCCAGTCAGATGGCATTCGCCCTCGACCTTCGACTTCTTCTCCTCCCCCTCCGGGGGGAATAGCGCGTCGGCGGCCGCACGTAGCCGCATACCGAGTACGAGAAGAAGCAGGACGAGAGCAAAGGAGACGTCAGCCATGACGCCATCGCAGGCCCTGAACCGAGTAATCATCTTCGATACGACGCTGCGCGACGGCGAGCAGTCGCCGGGCATCTCGCTGAACGCGCAGGAGAAGCTCGAGATCGCGCAGCAGCTGGCGCGCCTCGGGGTGGACGTGATCGAGGCCGGTTTCCCGATCGCATCTCCGGGCGACTTCGAGGCGGTTGAGGGCATCGCCCGGGCCGTCGACGGGCCGGTGATAGCCGGGCTGGCACGCGCGTTCCCGGGCGACATCGACGCGGCCTGGGGAGCTCTGAAGGATGCGGAGTGCCCTCGCATCCACACGTTCGTCTCAACATCGGACATCCACATCCAGTACCAGATGCAGAACACGCGCGAGGACGTGAAGGGCATGGCGCGCGCGGCTGTCGCCCACGCGAGGTCCTACTGCGACGACGTCGAGTTCTCGCCGATGGACGCTACCCGCTCCGATGCGGAGTTCACGGCCGAGGTGGTGCAGATCGCGATCGACGAGGGTGCGACGACGATCAACATTCCCGACACCGTCGGCTACACGATGCCGAATGAGTACACGGCGTTCCTGACGCGGCTCTATGAGCTGGTTCCGGATCTCCACGACGTGGTGCTCTCGGTCCACTGTCACGACGACCTTGGGCTCGCGGTCGCGAACTCGGTAGCCGGCCTGATGGCGGGTGCCCGCCAAGTCGAGTGCGCCGTTAACGGGATCGGCGAGCGCGCCGGCAACGCCGCGCTCGAGGAGATCATCATGCTGATCGCGACCCGCCAGGCGAAGCTCGGTCTGCACACCGGCGCGGTCACCAAGGAGATCGCGCGGACCTCACGGATCGTCTCGCGGCTGACCGGTTACCCGGTGCAGCCGAACAAGGCGATCATCGGCCGCAACGCGTTCGCGCACGAGTCGGGCATCCATCAGGACGGCGTGCTGAAGGAGCGCAGCACCTTCGAGATCATGGACGCGACCTCGATCGGGCTCGACTCGAACCAGCTCGTCCTCGGCAAGCACTCTGGGCGCCATGCCCTGCAGCAGGCACTGAGCGAGCTGGGCTACGAGGTCTCGGGCCAGACGCTGAACCAGGCGTTCAAACGCTTCAAGGAAATCGCAGACAAGAAGAAGCAGGTGACGGCGATGGACCTCGAGGCGCTGCTGACCGACGAGCTGCGCGAGCAAACAGAGGTTGGCTACACGCTCGAGTGGTTCGACGTCGAGTCCTCGACCCGGCGTGCGCCGCATGCCAAAGTCGGCCTGCGCGGACCCGAGGGGGAGCCGCTCGAGGGCTCGTTCGGCGGCGACGGTCCGATCGACGCGATCTTCCATGCGATCAACGCCGCCACCAGCGTGGACGCGCGTCTGCGCGAGTTTCACATCGGTGCGGTCACAGGCGGCCAGGACGCGCTCGGCGAAACTTCGATCGTCGTCCAGGTCGATGGCTTCACCGGCTCCGGCCAGGGCGTCTCGACCGACATCGTCGACGCGGCCGCGCGGGCGTACGTGCGAGCGCTGTCGAACGCTGTGCGCAGGCGCGATGGCGAGTCGGCCGAGGCGGCGCTGGCCGGTACGCCTTAGTAGCTCCGCTGGGAGCGGGCGGCTGTGTTAAAGCGCAAGGCCCTGGCTGTAGCCGGCGGCGAGCGTTTGCTCGAGGCGCGCGACCGACATCAGCTCACTCCCGATCGAAGCGGCGGAGATTCGATCGGGAGTGATGATGCGGACCCTGGCTCCGCGACCGATCAGGGCTGAAGCTTCCAAGAGCATCGCCGCGCGTGACGCAGCCCTTATCGGAAGGCTGAGTGGGCCGAAGTAGCTGCCCGTGGGATTCAGGATGAGAACCTGGGCCTCGCGGTCGACGGGCGCGACGTCAGCGTTCGTTGGGCTCCAGACGGCGCCGTCGACGTATTCGCTACCGCTGATAGTGACCGGCGCGAACACCAGCGGAATCGCGCAGGACGCAGCAACCGCCTCCGCCACCTTGGCTCTGGGCGCTCCAGGAGCACCAAAGACGACGCGCCGACCCGTGTTGCGGTCCACAGCCACCGCCCTCAGCCTTCCATCGAACCGCGTGCGGCGGGGCGGGAAGCTCGCCCGGAAGTCGAGCGCCTCGACAGTAGAAGCCGGAACGAATCGCAGCGCCGTCGCGCGCGCGATCTCACCGGGCAGGATGCCCAACCCCAGCCCAAGTCGAGCAAGTGGTGCGGCAATCGCCATCGCCGAACTCGCCGCCCAATTGGGCAACGGCGATTGCTCGCCGGAAGCGGGACCACCAACGCCGGAAATGGCACCACCAACCCTGGACGCGGGGCGCTCCAATCTCTCTCCGGTCGCGAGCCGGGCGGCCACGACAGCTCCAGCAGACGTCCCGACGAAGTATTCGCAGTTCTGCAGCTGCAGGTCGCCGGTGTCCTCCAGTCCTGCGAGTACACCGGTGAGCCAAGCATCGGCCTGACGGCCACCGCCGCCGAGGACGAGGATGTCCGGGAGCGTGGCCACGGTCTTCAGCGTACAGGCGTACGTGATAACGTACAGATGTATGGCAACGTCCGCCGAGCAGACGACGACCACCACACCGGAGATCCTGGGCGCCCGCGTGAAGGCGCTGCGCGAGGCGATGGACCTGTCGCTGCGCGATCTCGCGGAGCGCTCTGGCGTGAGCGCGCCGATGTTGTCGCAGGTCGAGCGAGGGGAGACCTCGCCGACGCTGCAGGTGGCATCGCGCATCGCCTCGGGGCTCGAGCTGCGGCTCTCACAGCTGCTGCGGCTGGACGAGGATGGAGCCGTGACGGTCGTCCGTTGCGACGAGCGTCGTAAGGGGCCGGCGGCGGTGCACGGCCACACCTACGAGATTCTGAGCCCGCCGCTGCCGGGACAGCGAGCAGAGCTGTCTCGCCATGCGCTTGCGCCCGGCGCCGCAACCGGCGGCCCCGGCGATGCGCCGGTGCACGAGCCCGGTAGCCGGGAGACTGCGCTGGTGGAGTCAGGCGAGGTCGTCCTCGCCTGCGATGGCCGCCGCTTCGAGTTGGCAGCCGGTGATTGCGTGACATTCGATGCCGATTTACCACACCACTTCGAGAACCCTGGAAGCCAAGACGCCGTACTGCTCGCGGTCGTGAGCGCCGGCCTGAGGAGGAGTTAGCACTAATGCCCAAGAGCCTGTTCGACAAGATCTGGGAGCGCCACGAGGTGGCGCCCGGTCTGCTGTACATCGATCTGCACCTGGTGCACGAGGTCACGAGCCCGCAGGCGTTCGACGGCCTGCGCCTGAACGGTCGCAGGGTTCGCCGGCCGGATCGCACGCTCGCGACCGCCGACCACAACACGCCGACTGATGGCACTCCGGTCGCCGCGCGGATCAAGGATGAGCTCTCGCGCGTGCAGGTCGAGACGCTCGAGCGGAACGCGGCCGAGTTCGACATTCCGATCTATTCGCTGGGCTCCGAGCATCAGGGCATCGTGCACGTGATCGGCCCGGAGCTCGGCGTCACCCAGCCCGGCATGACGATCGTCTGTGGCGACTCGCACACGGCCACGCACGGGGCCTTCGGCGCGCTCGCGTTCGGGATCGGCACCAGCGAGGTCGAGCACGTACTCGCGACCCAATGCCTGGTCCAGCAGAAGCCGCGGTCGATGCGGATCAACTACGTCGGCGAGCTCGGCTGGGGCGTCACCGCCAAGGACCTGATCCTTTACACGATCGGGCAGATGGGCGTCGCCGGCGCGACCGGTTACGCAGTCGAGTACGCCGGCCCCGCGATCAAGGCGCTGTCGATGGAGGGCCGCATGACCGTCTGCAACATGACGATCGAGGGCGGCGGTCGTGCCGGGATGATCGCTCCGGACGAGACGACCTTCGACTACGTGATCGGGCGCCCGGGTGCCCCCGACGGCGTCCCGGACTACTGGCGCGAGCTCTACACCGAGGACGGCGCCCCCTTCGACACTGAGATCACGATCGACTGCGCGCAGATCAGCCCGATGGTGACCTGGGGCACGAACCCCGGGATGGTCGTCGGAGTCGCCGAGAGCGTGCCCGTGCCGGCCGGCGAGCAGGACGAGCGCGCACTCGAGTACATGGGCCTCGAGGGCGGCACGCCGATCGAGCAGATCAAGCTCGACCGCGTCTTCATCGGCTCGTGCACGAACTCACGGATCGGGGACCTGCGAGCTGCCGCCGAAGTGATTGACGGGCGCACGGTGGCCGATGGTGTCTACGCGATGGTTGTGCCGGGCTCGGTGCAGGTGAAGGAGCAGGCCGAGGCGGAGGGACTCCACGAGGTCTTCCGCGCCGCAGGCTTCGACTGGCGCGCTGCGGGCTGCTCGATGTGCCTAGGGATGAACCCGGACATCGCCGCACCGGAGGAGCGCGTCGCCTCAACATCGAACCGCAACTTCGAGGGCCGTCAGGGCCGCGGAGCGCGGACGCACCTCGTCTCGCCGCAGATGGCGGCGGCCGCAGCGATCGAGGGTCACTTCGTCGACATCCGCACCTACACTCGCGAACCAGTCAGCGCCTAGAGGAGCCACAACGATGAAGGCGATCGAAACCATCACCGGCCCGGTGTCCGTCCTCAACCGTGACGACGTCGACACCGACCAGATCATGCCCAAGCAGTTCCTGAAGCGGGTTGAGCGCACCGGTTTCGGAGAGTTCCTGTTCTACGACTGGGCCAAGCAGCCGGACTGGAACCTGCCGGCGAACCCGATTCTCGTGACAGGGCGCAACTTCGGCTGCGGTTCGAGCCGTGAGCACGCCCCGTGGGGGCTCGAGGATTACGGCTTCCAGGCGATCGTCGCCCAGAGCTTCGCCGACATCTTCTACTCGAACTGCACCAAGATCGGCCTGCTGCCGATCGCTCTCTCGGCCGAGGACTGCCACGCGATCGCCGAGGCCGGCAACGCTCAGGTCGACCTCGCCAACCAGGAAGTGCGCTGGCCGGGCGGCAGTGCGAAGTTCGAGATCGACCAGGAAATCAAGTACCGGCTCCTGAACGGGCTGGACGACATCGGCATGACGCTGCAGCAGAACAGCGCGATCGCCGCGTATGAGGCGGACGTGGAGCGGCCGGGACCGCCCGTGACGACGTCGCTGTGAGCACACCGCCGGCGTCACGGGCGTTCTCGGCTCACGCGGCCGAGTACACAGCGCTCCGGCGTCGTCTGGTCCCGGCGTTTGACGTGTTTTATGGCGCCGCTGTCGCGGCGATCGATTGCCGCTCCGGTGGTCCCGTAGAGCGCATCTTGGACGTCGGGGCTGGGACGGGGTTGCTGACGGCCACTGTGGCCGCGGCCTACCCGGACGCGCGCTTTGAGCTGCTCGACGGCTCGGCAGAGATGCTGGCCGAGGCGCGAGAGCGACTTGGTGGCCTCGTCACCGGCGTGCACGTGCAGGACATGGCGGATGGCCTGCCGGAGGGGCCCTTCGATGCGGTCATCTCGGCGCTGGCGATCCATCATTTGCAGGATCAGGACAAGCGCGTGCTGTTCGGGCGGGTGCATGAGGTGCTCCGGCCCGGCGGCGTCTTCGTGAACGCTGAGCAGGTTCTCGGCCCGACGCCGAAGCTCGCCGAGCGTTACCGTCAGATGTGGGAGCGGATGTGCCGTGAGCTCGGGGCGAGCGACGAGGAAATCGTCGCCGCCAAAGAGCGGCGAATTTACGACCGCAGCGCCGACCTCGAGAGCCAGCTGGCCTGGCTGCGCGAGGCGAGCTTCGCAACGGCCGATTGCATTTACAAGCTTTGGGAGGACGTAGTGATCGTGGCCATCAAGGAGGGGGCGTGAGCATGCCGGATTGGGATGCCTCCACCTACCATCGTGTCTCCGAGCCACATCAGGTGTGGGCGCGGCAGCTACTCGACCGGCTCGCGCTACGCGGCGATGAGGTGGTGCTCGACGCCGGCTGCGGCTCAGGCCGCGTCACCGAGATGCTGATCGACCTCGTCCCTGAGGGCCGTGTGTATGCGGTCGACGTTGCACCGTCGATGGTCGAGCACACGCGCCAGTTGCTTGGTGACCGTGTGGTTGCGTCGCGGCAGGACCTGACTGAGCTCTCGCTGCCCGAACCTGTCGACGCGATCTTCTCGAGTGCCACCTTCCACTGGATACCGGATCACCCGAAACTGTTCGCCGCGCTTGCTGCGGCGCTGAAGCCAGGCGGGCGGATCGTCGCGCAGTGCGGTGGCTTCGGCAACATCGACTCGTTCCGGACGATCGCCGACGACGTCGCGCACTCCGGCGAGTTTGATCCGTACTTCGCGAACTGGAGCGGCCCGTGGAACTACGCGCGAGCCGACCTGACCGCGGAGCGTTTGGAGACGGCGGGCTTCGTCGATGTGCAGACGTGGCTCGAGCCGAGCCCGGCCACGATCGACGAGCCGGAGTCGTTCGTCCGCACGGTCTGCCTGTTGCGCCACCTCGACCTGCTGCCGGAGGACTTGCAGACGAGCTTCATCCGCGCGGTCCTGGCGCGCACGAGCACCCCACTCGTGCTCGACTACGTCCGCTTGAACATCGTCGCGCACCGCGCCGGGGAGGCGCGGTGACGGCGGCGCTCGAGGTACGAGATCTCGTCAAGCGTTACCCGAACGGCCTGGAGGCGCTGAAAGGGGTCTCACTGGAGATCGGCACCGGTGAGTTCTTTGCGCTGCTCGGTCCCAACGGCGCCGGAAAATCGACGATGATCCACTGCATCACTGGACTCGCGCGGCCGACGTCGGGGACCGTGAAGGTGCTGGGCCACGATGCCGTCAACCACTACCGGCAGGCACGGGAGGCCGTCGGGCTGGCGCCGCAGGAGATCAATCTCGACATGTTCCTGACGCTCGAGGAGACGCTCGACCTCCACGGCGGGTACTTCGGGATGAGCAAAGCCGACCGCCGTGAGCGCACCGCTGAGCTGTTGGAGGCGTTCTCGCTCACGAATAAACGGCATGAACGCACGCGGACGCTCTCGGGTGGCATGAAGCGTCGTCTCACACTGGCGCGGGCGCTGATGCACCGCCCGCGGCTCCTGATCCTCGACGAGCCCACCGCCGGAGTCGACATCGAATTGCGACTCGAGCTCTGGAACTACATCGAGAAGATCAACAGCGAAGGCACGAGCATCATGCTCACGACCCATTATCTGGAGGAGGCAGAGCGCCTCTGCGACCACATCGCGTTCATCAACCACGGTGAGATCGCCGCCCACGGCACGATTCCGGAGCTGGCGGCCCGTTACGGGGTGAGCACGCTCGAGGACGCATACCTCGCACTGGTCGGGCGGCAGGAGCTCTCGCGCGCAGCCCCACCGGTCGAAGGGGCAGCGGCATGAACGCTTCGCAGATCAGGCTGCTCTCGTTGACCCGCCGCGAAGTCAGCCGCTTCATGAAGATCAAGCGCCAGACGCTGGGAGGGCCGCTGCTGGAGACCTTCCTCTACATCTCGGTGTTCGGCGCGGCGCTCGGATCGCGCATCCACCAGATTCACGGCTACAGATACATCGTGTTCGTGGTCCCCGGCTTGATCATGATGGCCTGGGCGGTGAACGCCTTCGCCAACAACTCCTCTTCGATCCTGCAACAGAAGTTCACGCACTCGATCGACGATCAGCTCTCTTCGCCGGCGTCACCGCTGCAGCTGCTGCTGGGGTTCACGCTCGGCGGCTTCGTGCGCGGCTTCATCGTCGCCCTGCTGACGTTCATCGTCTCAGCGGTCCTCGTGTCGCTGCCGGTGGTCGAGCCGCTCGTGCTGATTCCGTCGCTGATTCTGGTGGGACTGTTCTTTGCGCAGTGCGGCGTGCTCGTCGGCGTACGAGCCGAGCAATTCGACGATGTCGCCTTGTACCAGACGTTCGTGCTGCAGCCGCTGATCTTCCTCGGGGGCGTGTTCTACGGTGCTTCGCTGCTGCCGGAACCTTGGCGCACGCTCACCCGCTTCAACCCGATCTACTACATGATCGCCCTGGTGCGCTACGGCTTCATCGGGTACCACGACACGAACATCGCGTTCTCGTTCGCGTTCCTCGTGGTCGTGACCGCGGGCCTGTTCGCGCTCAACTACAGGATCTTCGCCAAGGGCCGCTACCTCAGGACCTGAGCCTGGTTTGCGGGGCCGTTTCTGTACCCTCGCTCGCAGTGACGCGCGCCATGTCGGTAAACGCCGCCTACGGAGTACTCGGCCGCTTCGTCGTACGTTTCCGATGGGCCATCGTGGTGTTCTGGTTGCTCGTCGCCGTGCTCACGAGCGCCGGTCTGCCGTCGATCGGCAGCGAGGTCAACGACAACAACAGCGCGTTCCTGAAGAGCTCAGAGCCGAGCATCCGTGCGGCCAATCTGGCCGCTCCGATCCTCGGCCAGGGGGTCAGCGGTGACATCAGCTCGATCCCGCTGCTGGGTGTGCAGCAGGGTGGACGCCTGAGCAGCGCCGATGTCGCCTCGATCACGCGCCTGGTTGGCCTGCTCAAGGGCATTCCGCAGGTCGCGAGCGTTCAGGTCGCCGGGGTCTCGCCCGACGCGCAGGCCGTGCAGCTGCGCGTGCGCGCCCGGATCTCCGTCAGCGCCACTCCGGATAAGGACAAGACGCTCGTCGATGCCTTGGAGACGCAGTTCACGAGGGCCAATGCGCCGGCTGGAATGCACTTCTACGTCACCGGCCAAATCGCGACGATCGTCGCCAACCAGCAGCAGTCCGACAAGCAGGGCGGCGAGGTCCAGGCGGCCTCGTTCGTGTTCATCATCATCCTGCTGCTGATCGTCTTCAGGTCGCTGCCGGCGGCGCTTGTGACGCTGCTTCCGGCGGGATTGGCGTTGACTATCGCGGGGCGCCTGATCGGCGCGCTCGGCAAGGGCGGCCTGCAGGTCTCGTCGATCACCCAGATCCTGTTGATCGTGCTGCTGCTCGGCGCCGGCAGCGACTATGGGCTGTTCTATGTCTTCCGGGTGCGTGAGGAGCTACGTGACGGCCACGACGCACATCAGGCGGTGGCACGTGCGCTGGTCCGTGTTGGCGAGTCGATCACCGCTTCCGCTGGGACCGTGATCATCGCGCTGCTGACGCTGTTGTTCGCGAGCTTCGGGCTCTATCACGACCTCGGCGTACCGCTCGCCGTCGGGATGGCTGTGATGCTGCTGATCGGTCTGACGCTGCTGCCCGCGCTGCTCGCGATCCTCGGTCGCAAGGCGTTCTGGCCGGCGAAGGTCGAGCCAGGGATGCAGAAGGAGGGCGTCTGGGGCAAGGTCGCCGGCAAGCTGGTCCAGCGTCCCAAGCTGACGCTCGGGATCGGAGTGATCGTGTTCCTGGCGCTCGCCGCCGGTGCGCTCGGCTACAAGGCCGGCGGCTTCGGCGGCGCGACGAACCCGCCCAAGGGCTCCACAGCCGCGCTCGGGAACAACGCGCTCGCGCGGCACTTCCCGCACAACGCCTCAAACCCGGCCAACGTTGTCTTCAAGTACAGCGGCTCGGTCTGGAAGAGTCCTCAGCGGATCGTGGAGGCACAGACGAAGCTGCAGGGATCCGGCAAGTTCAGGGAACTGGCCGGGCCGCTCAACCCGAACGGCACGACGCTCAGGCCGGGGCAGTTGTCGCAGCTCTACACAAAGCTGGGTCCGCCGCAGCTGCTGCCGGTGCGCCAGCCCGCGACGGCAACCGTGGCGCCGGCGATCTACAACGCCTACCGCGCTGACTCGTTGTTCGTCTCCAAGAACGGCAAGGTGATGCAGTTCGAGGCCGGACTGATCGCCGGCGCGCAGGACTCGACCGCGGCGATGAACGCGACTCCGCAGATCCGCGACGTGGTGACACATGCCGCGCGAGCCTCGGGCGCGGTCGCCTCCGGTCTCGCCGGCGAGGCGGCAGCGGTCTACGACATCAACCACACGGCCAACCATGACCTCGCGGTCGTGATCCCGATCGCGATCGTGGCGATCGGGATCCTGCTCGCACTCGTGTTGCGCAGCGCGGTCGCCCCGCTCTACCTGATTGTCAGCGTGGCGCTCTCATACCTCGCGTCGCTCGGTCTTGCGACGATCGTCTTCATCGACCTGGGCGGTGACGGCGGCATCAGCTTCATCCTGCCGTTCCTGATGTTCATCTTCCTGCTCGCGTTGGGGGAGGACTACAACATCCTCGTGATGACGCGGATTCGAGAGGAGGCCCGCGAGCTACCTCTCAAGGAGGCGGTGGTGCGGGCGATCTCGCGCACCGGCTCGACGGTCACCTCCGCCGGGATCATCCTTGGTGGGACGTTCGCCGTGTTCGCCGTCGTCGGCGGCTCGGGCCCGGGCAATGGCCAGCTGCACGCGATCGGCTTCGGGCTCGCCGCCGGCATCCTAATGGACACCTTCCTCGTGCGAACGCTGCTGGTGCCGTCGGTGGTCGTGCTGCTCGGTCGCTGGAACTGGTGGCCGTCGCATCTCGCAAGCGACGAGCATCACGAGCGCCTCAACGCCAGCCCGGCCGAAACCTCGGCGTAGCCCTTTCCGAGTCGGCGGTCTCGCCGCCCGGCAGCCGGTGATTCGCTAGCGTCCGGACCCTATGGCTTCCAAGATAATTCTGCTGCCCGGCGACGGGATCGGCCCCGAAATCATCCCGCCCACGCTCGAGGTGTTGAGTGCCGTGGGGACGAGCTTCGATTACGAGGAACATCTTTTCGGCGGTGCCTCGATCGACGCCTACGGCACCGCTCTCACCGAGGAGACGCTGTCCGCCTGCCAGGCATCCGACGCCGTCCTGCTCGCCGCCGTCGGCGGCCCCAAGTGGGACACGACGGACCCGTCAAAGCCTCGGCCGGAGCAGGGGCTGCTCGGACTGCGCAAGGGCCTCGGCCTGTTCGCGAACCTGCGACCGGTGCGACCGCTGCCGGCCCTGTATGACGCAAGCCCGCTCAAGCGCGAGGTGATCGCGGGCACCGATCTGCTGGTTGTGCGCGAGCTCACCGGAGGGATCTACTTCGGCGAGAAGACGCGCACCGCCGACACGGCGTCCGATCTCTGCGCTTACACCCGTGGCGAGATCGAGCGGATCGCGCGGGTCGCGTTCCAGTCGGCGAGGCGGAAGGTCACGAGCGTCGACAAGGCGAACGTGATCGAGACCAGCCGGCTCTGGCGCGAGGTCGTCCGGGACGTGCACACGCGCGAGTTCCCGGACGTCGAGCTGGAGCACGTCCTCGTCGACAACGCCGCGATGCAGCTTGTCTCGAACCCGGCGGACTTCGACGTGATCGTCACCGAGAACATGTTCGGGGACATCCTCAGTGACGAGGCGGCAACGCTCACCGGCTCGATCGGGATGTTGCCGAGTGCGTCGCTCGGGGATCCCGGGAAGCCGGGCATGTTCGAGCCGGTCCACGGCTCGGCGCCCGACATCGCGGGCACCGGAGCTGCTAATCCGATGGCGATGTTCCTGTCGGCGGCGATGATGCTCCGTCACGGCCTTGGCTTGGAGGGTGAGGCGTCGGCGATAGAATCTGGCGTTGATCGTGCGCTGGCAGCCGGCTTGCGCACTCGGGACCTGGGGGGCAGCGCGGGGACGCGCGAGGCGACCCAGGCCGTTCTTTCCAACCTCTAAGGAGAACGTCGTGGAGCAAGCGGACCTCATCTGGCACAACGGAGAACTCGTTGCCTGGGAGGACGCGAAGGTACACGTACTGACTCACGGTCTTCACTACGGAACTGGCGTGTTCGAGGGCGTTCGTGCCTACGAGACGGTTCACGGCACTGCGATCTTTCGCCACCAGGAACATCTCGACCGCCTGTTCAATTCGGCACAGCTCTACTACATGCCGATTCCGTACACCCGCGAGGAGCTACGCCAGGCGACGCACGACCTGCTGATCGCGAACGGTCTGCGCGAGTGCTACATCCGCCCGATCGTGTTCCGCGGCTACGGCACTATGGGCCTGTTCCCGCTCGAGGCGCCGGTTGACGTATCGATCGCTGCCTGGCCCTGGGGCGCCTACCTCGGCGCGGACTCCGGGCGGACCGGGATTCGCGCGAAGGTCTCGACCTGGCGACGCCTGCCGAGCGACTCGGTGAATCCGCAAGCTAAGGCGAGCGGCACGTATCTGAACAGCATCCTCGCCAAGATCGAGGCGACGAAGGCCGGTTACGAAGAGGCGATCCTGCTCGACCCGTCCGGCTTCGTCTGCGAGGGCAGCGGCGAGAACCTGTTCATGATCGCCGACGGACGTGTGGTGACGCCGTCACTCGGCTCGGGGGCGCTCGACGGAATCACGCGGCGCTCGCTGATCCAGATCGCGACCGACCTGGACTACGAGGTCGTCGAGCGCTCGATTGCCCGCGCCGAGCTCTACCTGGCAGACGAGGTGTTCCTGACCGGCACGGCGGCCGAGCTGGTGCCGCTGCGCGAAGTCGACGACCACGTCATCGGCGAGGGGGTGCGCGGACCGGTCACGAGCGTGCTGCAGAACGTTTTCGAGCGTGCCCTGCGAGGCCGCGAGCCTCGCTATGCAGCGTGGTTGGATCACGTCGAAGTGCCCGCAGCGACCACCTGACATGACCAAGATCGAGCTCTACGACACCACCCTGCGAGATGGGATGCAGGGTGAGGGCATGTCGCTGTCGGCACACGAGAAGGTGCGCGTCGCTCACAAGCTCGACGAGCTCGGCGTCGACCTGATCGAGGCTGGGTTTCCAAGCTCCAACCCGAAGGAGCTCGAGCTGTTCGAGCTGCTCGCACGGGAGCGGTTCGAGCACGCCCAGGTCGCCGCGTTCGGGATGACCCGGCGCCGCGACGTGCGCGCCGAGGATGACCCGGCGCTGCAGGTCCTGGCTGATTGCTTCGCTCCGGTGTGCACGCTGGTGGGCAAGACCTGGAGCCTGCACCTGGAGAAGGTCGTGAAAGCCGATCGCGCCGAGAACCTGCGCATGATCTCCGAGTCCATCGCGTTCCTGGTCGGTGCCGGCAAACGGGTGATCTACGACGCCGAGCACTTCTTCGACGGCTTCGCCGACGACCGCGAGTACTCGCTCGCCTGCGTACGCGCTGCCGCCCAGGCCGGTGCCGAGACGATCACCTGCTGCGATACGAACGGCGGCACCATGCCCGAGGTGGTCGCCCAGGCGATGGAGACAGTTGTCGGCGAGCTGGGCGGCACGGGTGTGAAGATCGGCATCCACTGCCATGACGATGCCGGCTGCGGCGTCGCCAACACGCTGGCGGCGGTTCAGGCGGGCGCCAACCACATCCAGGGCACGCAGAACGGTTACGGCGAACGCTGCGGCAACGCCAACCTGACGACGCTGATCCCGAACCTGCAGCTCAAGCTCGGCTACGAGTGCGTGAGCAACGACCAGCTTCATGCACTCACGACGAGCTCGCACTTCTTCGACGAGCTGCTGAACTTCACCCCGAATCCAGACCAGCCCTACGTCGGACGCAACGCGTTCGCGCACAAGGGCGGGATGCACGTCGCGGGCGTCACCACCGATCCCAGTACGTTCGAGCACATCGAGCCGGACGTCGTCGGCAATGACCGTGCGGTGCTCGTCTCGGAGCTCTCCGGCAAGGGCACGATCCACGCGCGCGCGGCCGAGGCCGGTATCGAGCTCGATGACGCCGCCGCGGTCAGGCTGATCGAGCGCGTCAAGGAACGCGAGCACGAGGGCTATCACTACGAGGCCGCCGACGGCTCGTTCGAGCTGTTGTTGCGCAAGGAGAGTGGCCGTTACACGCCCCTGTTCACGCTCGAGTCGTGGCGGGTCATCGCCGAAAAGCGCGCGGACGGTCGGGTTGAGACCGAGGCGACGATCAAGCTGTGGGTCGACGGCGATCGCTACCTGTTCACGGCTGAGGGCAACGGCCCGGTGAGCGCGCTCGACAAGGCGCTGCGCGGGGCGCTGGCGCACGTGCACCCCGAGCTCGAGGCGATCAAGCTGATCAACTTCAAGGTACGCATCCTCGACGCGGCCAAGGCCAGCGACGCGATCACGCGGGTCCTGCTCGACTCCACCGACGGCGAGCAGGAATGGGGCGCCATCGGCGTCTCGACGAACGTGATCGAGGCCTCGTGGGAGGCGTTGGTCGACTCGCTCGAGCGCGGCATGCAGACGGGCCGGCATCCGGCGCCAGCTGACGAGGCGCGCGCGTCGTCGTGAGCGCGCCCGGGAAGACCGGCTCGACCGGCGTGGACGCCACGATCCCGCTGGCCCGGCCTGTCCTTGGCGAGCGCGAGGAACAGGCTGTGCTCGAGGTCCTACGTTCCGGTCAGCTCTCGCTGGGGCCGCGCGGCCCCGAGTTCGAGCGTGCATTCGCGGAGCGTGTTGGCGCTCGCTTCGGCAGCGCGGTCTCGTCAGGGACCGCGGGCCTGCACCTAGCGCTGCGCGCGGTCGGCGTCGTCGACGGCAGCGAGGTGATCACCACGCCGTTCTCGTTCGTCGCGAGCGCAAATGTCGCCGTCTACGAGCGGGCGACGCCGGTGTTCGTCGATATCGATCCGGTCACGCTCAACCTCGATGCCGAGGCTGTCGCGGCTGCCATCACACCCGACACGAGGGCGCTGCTCCCGGTGCACGTCTTCGGTTACCCCGCCGACATGCCGCGGCTCGAGGCGCTTGACGTACCGATCGTCGAGGACGCCTGCGAAGCGCTCGGCGGCAGCTACGGGGACGGCGGGTCCATCGGCGGCCGCGGCCACCCGGCAGTGTTCGCCTTCTACGCCAACAAGCAGATGACGACCGGCGAGGGCGGTCTCGTGGTCACGGGCGATGCCGCTCACAAGCAGCAGTTCGACTCGGAGCGGAATCAGGGGCGGGCGCCGGACATGGGGTGGCTCGACCACGACAGGCTTGGCTTCAACTACAGGCTCTCTGACATTGCCTGTGCCCTCGGACTCGCGCAGCTCGAGCGACTCGACAGGCTGCTCGCAGGGCGCGAGCGGGTGGCGGCGTTGTACCGCGACGCGCTCGCCGAGCTCGAGGGCGTCACGCTTCCCTGTGAGAACTTCGGCCAGGCTCGGCGGGGCTGGTTCGTCTACGTGATCCAGCTGCCGCATGGTGTCGATCGCGACGCGGTCGTGACCGAGCTGGGGACGCGCGGGGTGGCGGCGAAGCCGTACTTCCCGGCGATCCATCTGATGACCTACTACCGCGAGAAGTTCGGCTACCGGGCGGGCCAGTTCCCTGTCTGCGAGGACGTCTCCGCTCGGTCGATCGCGATCCCGTTCTTCCCGGAGATGACAGAGGGCCAGGTGGCGCGGGTTGCCAACGAGCTCGCGACCGTGTTGCACGCAGCGCGTCACGCGGCAGGCCCGTTAGCATCGCGCGCCTAAAGACGATGTCCCGCTTCGCAGAACCCCAGTCTGACGCCTTCAGGCGTCTCAATGATTCGCTGTCATTCGACTGGCGGCTGGCCCCGTTTGACGTGCAGCAGTCGGTCGCCCACGCGGCGATGCTCGCTGCCTGCGGCATCATCAGCCTCGAGGACCGCGACGCGCTACACGCGGCGCTGGCGGTGGTCGCCGACGAGGTACGCGACAGCACTTTCCCGTTTGCCGAAGGGGACGAGGACGTGCACATGGCGATCGAGCGCCGCGTCACCGAGCTCGCGGGCGATGCCGGCGGCCGCCTGCATACGGGCCGCTCGCGCAACGACCAGGTCGCGACCGACATGGCGATGTTCACGCGCCAGGCAGCGCGCGACGCTGCTGCCGCCACGCTCGCGGTCGTGCAGACGCTGATCGAGCTCGCCGAACAGCACATCGATTGGCCGATGCCGGGCTACACCCACCTCCAGCGTGCGCAACCGGTCTACCTCGGACACCACCTACTCGCCTACGCGTGGATGCTCCTGCGCGACGAGCGCCGTTTCACTGCGGTGCTGGACGGCACCGCGGCGTTGCCGCTGGGCGCCGGGGCGCTGGCCGGCGTGAACTTCGACACCGATCGCACGCTCGTCGCCGCAGACCTGGGCTTCTCCGCGGTCGCGGAGAACTCGATCGACGCCGTCTCCAACCGGGACTTCGTCCTCGACTTCCTGGCCGCGGCAACGACCTGCGCGACCCACCTGTCGCGCCTTGGCGCTGAGATCGTGCTCTGGTCGAGCGAGGAGTTCGGCTTCTGCGAGGTCTCCGATGCGTGGGCCTCCGGCTCCTCGATCATGCCCCAGAAGAAGAACCCCGATGCCGCCGAGCTGTTGCGGGCCAAGGCGCCACGTGTCACCGGTCACCTGACGGCGATGTACGGCGTCATGCACGGTCTGCCGCTGACCTACAACAAGGACATGCAGGAGGACAAGGAGCATCTGTTCGACGCAGTGGACACGCTCGAGCTCGTGCTTGCCGCCGCGCAGGGAATGCTGAGCACGATCACGTTCAGGCGCGAGCGTCTGGGCGATGCCTCTGGTGACGAGTTCCTGGCAGCGACCGACGTCGCCGACTACCTGGTCAAGCGCGGCATGCCGTTCCGCCGCTCGCACGGCGTTGTCGCCGGCCTGGTGCGACTGGCCGTCTCCAGTGGGCGCACCTTGTCGGAGCTGACGCCTGAGGAGCTTCAGGCAGCATCGCCGCTGCTCGACGCCGAGGGGTTCTATGCGTTGCTCGCCGAGGGTGCGTGGTTGGAGTCGAAGGTCTCGCGCGGCGGCACCGGCTCCTCCGCGGTAAACGAGCAGCTCGAGCAGGTGCGCCGGGCACTCGCCGACGCGCGCAGCGCTACCCGCTAGGACAGATGGGGGAGGGCGGTGGAGCCCGGCTTCTACGACCGTCCGGTGCTCGAGGTGGCGGATGCGCTGATCGGCTGCGTCGTCACCCGGGGCGACTGCAGCGGCGTGATCGTCGAGGCCGAGGCCTATCACGCAACCGAGCCCGCGTCCCACGCGTTTGTCGGCCTGACGCCGCGGACCGAGACTCTGTTCGGGGCGCCCGGCCACGCCTACGTGTACCGCTCATACGGAGTGCACGCGATGATGAATGCTGTGTGCGAGCCGCAGGGTGTCGGCTCCGGAGTCCTGATCCGGGCGCTGGAGCCCGTGTCGGGAATCGAGTTGATGGCGCAGCGGCGCGGGCTCGACCCGGCGTTCCTCAAAGGACTCTGTTCAGGACCGGGCAAGCTGACGCAGGCGCTCGGGATCACCCTCGCTGACAACGGATGCGACCTGGCGCGTGGGCCGGTCGTGATCTCCGGGCGCCCGGAGCGCTGGAGCGATCCGGTGGTCCAGCGGGACCGCCGGATCGGGATCACGAAGGCAGTTGAGCTTCCGTGGCGGTTCGTCGATGCCGCCAGCCCGTACGTGTCGGTGCGGGTGCGTAACCCGGCGTAGCGTCTCTACAGGCCCGTGCCGCCGTTGCCGCCGCTGCTCGGCGTCGTGGTCGGCGCGGCCGGTGGCGGGGTTGTGGCAGGCACCGTGGCGCTCTCGTTGGGCGTCGTGTCGGCGCCGGCGTTGTTCGTCGCATCGTTCGTCGGCGTCTGCGTCGCCTCAGTGTTCTGTGGTTGCGTCTGCACGCTGTTCTGGTTGGTGGTCGCGTTGCCGGCCGAGGTCTGCGTCGCACCTGTGCTCGTCTGCGTGCTCGAGCTCGTGCTCAGGCCGCTGTAGGTCGTGGGCGTTTCCTCGGTCGTTGGCGAGCTGGTGGTCGCGGCCTTCTTGCCCTGGTTCTCGTCGTCCATGATCTGGATCGCCTGGAGCATGAAGTCATGCCAGATGATCGCCGGGTAGTCACCGCCCTCCACCGGTCCGCCATTGAAATCGGTCGTCATCGGCTTGCCGCTGTCGGGGTAGCCGACCCAGACGGCCACGGTCATCGTCGGAGTCCAGCCGACGAACCAGGCGTCGACGTAGTTTGAGGTCGTGCCCGTCTTACCGGCCACGTCGACGCCGGGGATCGCGGCGGCAGTGCCGGTGCCGTACCTATCGTCGACTGGCCCGTGCAGGAGCTCGTCGATCGTGGATGCGACCTCCGGGCTGATCACCTGTCTGGTCTTCATCGTCGCCTTGTTCGTGACCGTGTCCTGCTTGCACTCGCCGCAGTTCGAGATCGACTCGATGCCGATCGGGCCCTCGCCGCCGCCGTTGTCGCCGAGAACATCGTTGTAGACCTTTTTGCCGCCGTTCGCGACCGTCGAGTACGCGTGCGCCATATCGAGCGCGGAGACGCCGGTGTGCAGACCGCCGAGGATCATCGCCGGCGTCGTCGAGATCGGTGAGCGGACCCCCAAGAGCCGCGCGTAGTGCTTGACCGCTCCAGTTCCGATCTTCGTACCGAGCTGCGCGAAGACGCTGTTGTCCGAGGTCGCCGTCGCGACTGTCAGGGGTATCAGTCCGCTGTACTCGTTGCCGAAGTTGTGCACAGTGAAGCGACCGGTGCCGTTGCTCGCCGCAAAGTCGTTCCCGCCCTTCTTCACGAAATGGATCGTGATCGGCTCCGAGTCAAACTCCGAATAGGGCGTGTACCCCTTGGTGATCGCGGCGGCCAAGGTGAAGATCTTGAACGACGAACCGGGCTGCCGGTAGCCCATGGTCGCGAGGTTGAACGGCGACTGCGAGTAGTCCCCGTCGCCGCTCACCATCGCCCGCACTTCACCCGTCTTGTTGTCGATCGCGACGAGCGAGGCGCTCGGCAGGCCCGGGCTTGAGAAGAGCTCGTTGCGGACCACGGCTTGCGCCTCGTTCTGCATGTTGAGGTCGATGCTCAGCTTGATCTTGAGCCCGCCATAGTCGGCCTCGTACTGGGCCTCCTTGGCTGTCAGTCCCTCCTTCTCGAGCGCGCGCACGACCTGTGGCTCGACCCAGCTGGTGAAGTACGGCGCAGCCGATGGTTGCTGCTCCGGCTGCTGGATCTGGGCGGGGGTCGGTAGCGGCCGATTCCGGGAGTACTGGTACTCGCCATAGGAGATGTAATGCTGGCGATACATGTCACCGAGCACGAGGTTGCGTCGCTGGAGCGCGGCATTCCGTTCGCTCCCCGTACCGGCCGGATTGAAGGCGCTGGGGTTGGCGACAATTCCGGCCAGGAGGGCGGCCTGAGCCGGCGTGAGCACGCTTGCGCACTCGGGGCGGTGAGGATGCTCGGGGTCCGCGTCACCACAGGAGTTCTTACCCCCATCAGCGGGGTTGGAGGGGTCGTAGCCATGCGCCCAGCCGAAATAGGTGCGCGCAGCAGCCTCGATCCCGAGAGCGCCGTTGCCGAAGTAGATCGTGTTCAGGTACTCGGTGAGGATCTGCGTGTGCGACCAGTGGTGCGAGAGCTGGAAGGCCATGCCGGCCTCGACGAGCTTCTCGGCGACCGTGCGGTCACCCTCTTCCTGGCGGACGTTCTTGATGAACTCCTCGGGGATCGTCGAGGCACCCTGGATCTTGCCCCCGGTGGCATCGGCGAGCCCGGCGCGGATCAGGCCACGGACGCTGATCCCCGACTCGCTCCAGAAGCCGTGATCCTCGACGGAGACGATCGCGTGCACCATGTTCTGTGAGATCTGGCCCCAGTTGTCGATCGCCGGTGTGCTCGCCGGGGCCAGCGGCCCGATCGGTGTGCCGTTGGCGTCGTACATGTACGAGTCGACGTTGTGGCTGAACTGGACGGTGTTCTCGAATTTCGGCAGGTCGGATGCGATCGAGGTGAGTACCCCGAAGAGGACCGAGATGACGGCCAGTACGACAAATCCGGACAGCACGAACAGCAGCCGCAGCTTGCGTACGCGCGGGCGCGGCGCTTTGGGGCCTCGGCGCCGCCGCGGCAGCATGCGCCGCCGCTCAGGCGGGCTGAAGACGATTGGCGCGGGGCCGGAACCGGCTCCTGTCAGGATGTCGTTGTCGACGCTCATGCGATCGCGGCTTAGAACCGCCAGCAGATCAACGGCACCGGGGGTGCGGGCCTGCCGCGACGGTCCTGGCGCTCGACGCGACTGCCCATCCAGTGGCAGCCCTGCCAGCGAGGCGGCAGTTTAGTCGCTCCGGCTGCGGGCGACGCCGGCCGTCCGCGGTGCGTCGCTGGCGCCTCGCCGATCATTACGATTGGCGGCCGATGACAGCCGATGCATCCGGAGCAGCCGCTTGGCTGTCGCGTAACGCCGTCGACTGCCTGCCCGAGGGCGGGCTCGAGGCGAAGTTGAAGCTCGGCCGGCCACTGCGGGTGAAGCTCGGCATCGACCCAACTGCTCCTGACATCCACCTTGGTTTCACTGTCGTGCTGCAGAAGATGCGGGAGTTCCAGGATGCCGGGCATACGGTCGTCCTGATCATCGGCGACGGCACCGCTCGCGTCGGCGATCCGAGCGGTCGTTCGGCGACGCGGCCGGTTCTCAGCGAGGAGGAGATCAGAGCCAACGCCGGCACCTTCCAGCAGCAGGCGCTCAAGGTGCTTGACCCTAACCGCCTCGAGGTGCGGTTCAACGGCGATTGGCTCGACATGTCGATGCCCGAACTGCTGCGACTGCTTTCGACGACCACGGTCGCGCATGTGATCGAGCGCGATGACTTCGCCAAGCGGCTCGCGGCGGGGACGCCCGTCTCGATGTTGGAGCTGCTGTACCCGCTGATGCAGGGTTACGACTCGGTGGCGATCAAGGCTGACGTCGAGCTCGGCGGCACCGACCAGAAGTTCAACCTCCTGCTTGGGCGCGACATCCAGCGCGCCTACGGGCAGGACGAGCAGGTGATCATGACGATGCCGCTACTGACCGGTACCGACGGCGAGCGCAAGATGTCCAAATCGTTCGGCAACTACATCGGCGTGACGGAGCCGCCGGAGGAGATGTACGGCAAGACGCTGAGCACTCCGGACGAGTCCCTGGAGCTTTGGTACTCGCTGCTGCTCGGTGGCGACGTACCGTCCGATGTCGGGCCGCGTGACGCGAAGCGCGCGCTTGCGCGCGCGATCGTCGAGCGCTTCCACGGCGCTGAGGCAGCAGCTGCAGCGGAAGAGGCGTTCGACCGTGTCCACGTGCGCCACGAGGCCCCGGACGAAATTCCGGTCGTCAGCGTGAGCGCCGGTGCCGACGGGAACGTGCACGTGCCGGCGGTGATCGCGCACGCGTTCGGTGTGTCGACCTCTGAGGCGCGGCGTTCGCTGTCGCAGGGGGGCGTGAAGCTCGACGGCGCGGCGCTTGCCGCAGACACGCTCGACCTGCCGGCGACGGCGCTGGACGGCCGTGTGCTTCAGCTCGGGAAACGCAGGTTCGCGCGGCTCCAGATCACCTGATTCTGGATCCAAATAGGACCGCAACGCACTGCCCCGACGAGTACGCTACTTTTCTCCGTGCAGTGAGCGCGGCGACGCGTCTCCCAAGTTGGGTGCGGATTGCGCCCCCAAGCGAGATGTGGCTATACTCATCTGCCCCGAGCGCCCGCAACGGCTCTCGGCGCATCCTCTAGAAGGAAACCCCTTCTTCCAGGAGGCGACGGTCTTTGAAAACTCAACAGCATGCGCACCTCGGCCTGCCTATGGCCGAGAGTGTGTCCAGGTTCGACGCCGTCGTCGGACGGCTCCTTCGGGAGTCGATCGAGCGACGGTTCCAAGATTGACCCGTCTCGCTTCCCCGAGCTCCGCCTGTGTACTTGGAGCTCCCGATGGCCGTTTAGGCGGCCGGGTGTGGAAGCGAGGGCCTCTTCCACCAGCGGAGAGGCCCAGGTACTACTCGTCTGGTTCTGCGGCATAGCTCGTGGGATCGCTAAGGGCGAGTGGGATTCCTGACAGCTCTTTGTGATATGTAGTTCTTCACGGAGAGTTTGATCCTGGCTCAGGACGAACGCTGGCGGCGTGCCTAACACATGCAAGTGGAGCGACGAACCGGGCTTCGGCCCGGGGCAAAGCCGCGAACGGGTGAGTAACACGTGGGTAACGTGCCCCGATGATTGGGACAACCCGAGGAAACTCGGGCTAATACCAAATGTGCCCTCCAGCCATAAGGCTGCTGGGGAAAGGAAGCTTCGGCCTCCGCATCGGGATCGGCCCGCGGCCCATTAGCTTGTTGGTGAGGTAACGGCTCACCAAGGCTTCGATGGGTAGCTGGTCTGAGAGGACGATCAGCCACACTGGGACTGAGACACGGCCCAGACTCCTACGGGAGGCAGCAGTGGGGAATCTTGCGCAATGCGCGAAAGCGTGACGCAGCAACGCCGCGTGGG
>DATAUP010000004.1:0-3941 GCA_036268195.1 Solirubrobacteraceae bacterium | reverse complement strand
CTGCGCTCGCCCTCCGGGCTCACTCCGCGCCACGCCGGCGCTCCCATCCGGATCCTAGTCCTCATCCAACCTGGTTGTGATTGTGCTGGACATCGATCTCCTTTCGAGATCAGATGCCTACACAGTTATCCGGACACTCCCGACGCGCAATGCGCGGGTTGCGGAGGCATGGAGGTAGCCCGCTCTGTCAGACGCCGATGCTCCATCGCGTCAGGTGAATGCCGGCATGATTTCGGTTGAGAACCGCCTGAGGGTCTGCCGCTTCGGGTGGCCGCTATGGAGCAGGACCTGCTGGACGCCGGCCGCACGCAGCGCTCTGAGCTCTGTGGCGATTTGTTCGGGTGTGCCGTACAGCGCGCTTGCTTCAGTCAAGCCAGGTGTGTCGGCATACGCCGTGATGTGTGACTGGTTGCGGGCATCGGGGTGTCGTGAGAGCGCCACCATGCGCTCATGCGATTGCGCCAAGGACCGCAGTGCCGCTTGGGTGTCAGAAGCGTCGCGAGCAACGTAGAGGTTGCGAGCGACTGCAACGTCCATCGGACCGAACGTGCGCCCGCGAGCTTCACACTCGGCTCTGAATAGCGCGATCCGCTCGCCGATGGTTCTGGTGGACGCGAACTGGTCGAGCAAGAGTTTGCAGCCGCGTGCGGCGACGCTGCGGATGGAGTCTGGTTTGCCGGCAGCGATCCAGACAGGTGGATGTGGCCTTTGCAAGGTGGGAGGGTCAACGACGATGTCGTCGTAGTGCCAGAAGCGGCCGTGGTGTGAGAACCGCGCATCGGATGTCCAGGCTTTGATGATGATTTCGAGGGCCTCCTCAAAGCGCGGCCCGGCCTCCTCATAGGGTGTGGCGAACCCGGAGAACTCGGAATGGCGATAGCCCTTGCCGACACCGAATTCCAACCGCCCACCGGACATCAGATCGAGAGTCGCCGCCCGCTCGGCAAGCATCACCGGGTCGTGCCAGGGCAGAACGATGACCGCCGTACCAACACGCATCGTCGTCGTCCGCGCGGCAACCCACGCGAGCAGATCCAGTGATGCAGACACCTGTCCCGTGCCACTGAAGTGATGCTCAACCAGAAAGGTGGATGCGAATCCGAGCGCCTCGGCCTCCACGCAAGTCTCGACGTAGTCGAGAAAACCGCTGGCTGGATCATCGTCCCCACGGGGTGCCTGGGCTCCACCGAACAGGCCGAACCGCATTGCCTTCAGATCCGGCGAGCGTTCACCGGTCCTGCTCACGGTCGGATCAGGGCTCGCGCCAGGCACAGCGGATGAAGTCACGGCTGATATCTCCTCGGAAGCGGCTGCGGCGGCGCCCGCAGCAGATCAACAAAGCTCACGGTCCCCCAGAGGACCGCCACGCGGTTGGGCTATCTGACGCCGGCGGCGTCAGAACCGAGGTACTCGCCAGCCCAAGCCGAAACGCAAGGCGGGGGCAGGACCGAGTCGATACATGTCAGCGATCTTATCTGGGGGCAACAAGCAAACACCTGCTTCGGGCTCCGCGCAAGCATTTCGACCCCAGATGCGAGAGACGTGCTGTGCGCGGAAAGTGCAATTCACGGGACGAGCCACAACTGGGGGTGGAAACCAGTTGACTCTGGCGCTTATGACGAAGCCTCGTGACCGAGGAGGTTGAGCGCGGCCGCTCGAACGCGGCCTGGTGCCTCAAGCCAGACGAAGTGCCCTGCCGCCGGAACGACCGTTACAGCCGCCTGCGGCGACAGATCGGCGCTTGGTCGGGCCGCTTGCCCCCACGGGATCGGGCTTGCCCCACCAACGAGCACGCGGTACCGCACCCTGGTTGCGGCCAGTGCAGCCGCGACGGCACCGGTGTCGATGGCCATCTCGCCAGCGAGCCCGGCGAAGACCTCGTTCGAGAACCGCTTCGATGGCATCGGCGGAGCGGTGTCGGGATCGGCGAAGTAAAAGGGCCAGGTGATCCCCATCGCCTCCAACGTTTCCTCTGGCGTCGCCTCCTGGGCCTCCTCGCGCGCCCTTAGCTCATCCAGACGCTTACGGGTGTCCTGCGGAACCCGAGCCAGAAGCTCCGTCTGAAACGGGCCTCTGCCTCCGTCACCGACGATCCCGATCGGCTCGATCGCGAGCATCGCCAGCAACCGGTCGGGATGCGCGGCGGTGAACCGCAGTGCGAGGTGAGCGCCCCAAGAGTGGCCGACCAGCAACGCCCGATCCCAATCCAACGCGTCCAGAACCGAGAGAATGTCGTCTATCGCTTGGGTAATCGTGAACGGACCTTGAAGTGTCGACGGTCCCAAGCCTCTTTGCTGGAATGTCGCGACCCGAAAGTCCGTTCGTAGTTCGTCTACGACTGGATCCATGTACTCATACCCCAGCCCTGGCCCGCCGTGCAGCAGCAGAGCCGGAGGGCCTTCGCCGTCGACCCAGCCGGATAGGGCTCCCGCCTCCGTCACCGCGGAAAACTGCTCGTGCTCGGACACACGCGCAGCCTATGCCAAGAAAGAGATCAAGTGCAGCTATCCCGCGGCTGATGCATCACGCGGTTTGGTCGCGGTCATCAGCACCTGCGCGGCAACGGGGTGCTCGGTCAGATCCGTGAAACCGGCTGCATGGAGAAGCTCGACCAGTTCGTCGGGAGTGACCGTGCTACCTCCGGCGAGATAAACCGAGTGAATGAGGCGGGCGCGGACAAACTCCGGCGCCTGCGCATGAAGCGCGACCGGCACAAGTAGCGCTCCGCCCGGCTTCAACGCGTTGAAGACGCTGTGGATACCAGCGAGGAACGCCTCTCGTGGAATGAAATTTTGCGGAACCCGGGCCAAGTGGTAGCGATCCTGATCGCGAAGATCCGCGACCGACTGCAGCCGCAATTCGATGCTGTCCGAAAGTCCGTTGCGAGTGACTTGGACACGCGCGACTTCGAGCACGTCCGCCAACACGTCGAGCCCAACGGCACGCGTTTTTGGGTATCGCTCGATAAGCCTGATTGAGATCGCAGCGATGCCGACCCCAACGTCGAGGAAAGCTGCGGGACCTGCCCGGAACGCAGCCTCGATCGCCGGCAGTCGCGGCAGCACCTCGTCCGCGATGACGTCACCCCCGCTGCCGGTCAGCCGCCCGAAAGCCTGGACCGTCTCAGGATCTTCGCTGGCCCAGCCCAAAACGCGACCCGAAGCATGCGCGATCGCACGGCGCAGCACGTATAGCGCCGAGTCCGCGACTGCCTGAGGGTCTCTGTACATCGGCTCGCTGAGGACCAGCCGGAACCTGCTGTCGCCAACTCGCCGCAGGGCCCCGCCGCGACCAAAAGCTCAGCGTCGGCGATGTCGAGCGGATCGAGCAGCGGCCGCTCGTCGATGATCTGCTGCCAAACACCGCTTGACGCCAACCGCGCCAGCGCCGCGAGAACCATCGGGTGCTCGAGTGCCGACACACGGACGCCTACCTCACCGGCATCCGGAACGTGATCGTCGTTGGACTCCGATTCCCCAGCCATCACACACCCCAACCGCGCAAACCCGCTCTGCTCGCGCCTTGAGCCTACTCTCAGTCAGGCAATCCAGTCGAGCACAGTCACAGGATCGACCCGCTTTCCAAATTCGACCAGCATCCCGATGCCCCAAGCAAATCACCTGGGTTGCGCGGAACTCACGTCAGTCGCGGACTATCGCTTCCGCGCTCGAGCCGGCGCGGATAGCGCTATCGGTTTGCAGCTCCTGTGTCAAGACCCGGTCGCTATTTGCGGGTTTAGGTCGTGCAGGGCATGAGCGCTGGAGCGGCCGCTGAGACGGTGGTTTTGGTGGCGATGTTGGTTGGTTGGTGTTGGCGTAGAGCAGTCGCCAGATCCGTCGGGCGAGGTGGCGTTTGAGACAACGAATGGCCTCGAGCTTGCTCTTGCCCTCGGCGATCTTCTTGTCCATGTAGGCACGCGTGTTGGGATCCCAGACCAGTTG
>DATAUP010000003.1:0-41634 GCA_036268195.1 Solirubrobacteraceae bacterium | reverse complement strand
CGCCGCACTCGAGCGCCGCTTCCAGCCCGTGATGGTCGACGAGCCGAGCGTCGAGGACACGATCGCGATCCTGCGCGGCCTCAAGGGCAAGTACGAGGTCCATCACAAGGTGCGGATCACCGACTCGGCGCTGGTCGCCGCCGCGACCCTGTCAGACCGCTACATCACCGACCGCTTCCTGCCGGACAAGGCGATCGACCTGGTCGACGAGGGGGCCTCGCGGATCCGCATGGAGATTGACTCCAAGCCGACCGAGATCGACGAGGTCGACCGGCACATCCTGCAGCTCGAGATCGAGTTGCAGTCGCTCGGCAGCCCCGACTCAGACGACGCCGGTACGGCCGCGCGCCGTGAGCAACTCGAGCAGACGCTCGCTGAGGAGCGTGAGCGCTCGGCCGCGATGCACGCCGAGTGGCAGCAGGAGAAGCAGACGATCGGTGCCGCCGCCGAGCTGCAGGAGCAGATCGAGCAGGCGAACGTCGAGCTCGACCAGGCGCGCCGCGCCGGCGACCTCGAACGTGCCGCCGAGCTCCAGTACGGGACGATCCCTGACCTGGCCAAGCGGTTGGATGAGGCTGAGAAGCGGCAGGCGCAGAGCGAAGCGGGTCAGCCTGCCGGTGTCGTAGCGCATCGCTACCTCAAGGAGGAGGTCGACTCCGAGGACATCGCCGAGGTCGTCGCGAAGTGGACACGGATCCCGGTATCGAGGCTGCTCGAGGGCGAGATCGAGAAGCTCGTCAACATGGAGGAGCGGCTGCACGAGCGCGTGATCGGCCAGGACGAGGCGGTGAGCGCCGTCGCGAGTGCCCTGAGGCGCTCACGCGCGGGTCTGCAGGACCCGGACCGGCCGATCGGCACGTTCCTGTTCCTCGGCCCGACCGGGGTCGGCAAGACCGAGCTGGCGCGGGCGCTGGCAGAGTTCATGTTCGACTCGCCGGACGCGATGGTCCGCATCGACATGTCCGAGTACATGGAGCGTCACTCGGTCTCCCGTCTGGTCGGCGCACCTCCCGGATACGTGGGCTACGACGAGGGCGGTCAGCTGACCGAGGCGGTCCGGCGCCGCCCCTACGCGGTGGTGCTGCTTGACGAGATCGAGAAGGCCCACCCCGACGTCTTCAACACGCTGCTCCAGGTGATGGATGACGGACGCCTGACCGATGGTCAGGGTCGGACGGTCAGCTTCAAGAACGTCGTGCTGATCATGACCTCGAACATCGCCGGTGGGCGTGCGGGCGCGGAGGGGCATTTCAAGCCGGAGTTCATCAACCGGCTCGATGACATCGTCGAATTCCATCCGCTCAGCCGCGAGCAGCTGTCCGAGATCGTCGAGCTCCAGGTCGCACGCGTGATCGACCGGGTGGCGGAGCGCGGGATCGAACTGATGCTCACCGAGACCGCGCGGACGCTGCTCGGCAACCTCGGCTACGACCCGACTTACGGCGCCCGGCCGCTCAAACGCGTAATCCAGAAGCGCCTGGTCGACCCGCTGGCGATGGGGATCCTCGAGGGCCGGTTCGCCGACGGCGACACCGTCACGGTCGACGCAGTCGACGGTGAGATCGTCTTCGAGTCAGTGCGGCCGGTAGTGGAGCTCGCGTAAGTGGTTGCTGGGGTGGGGCAGTGGGATCAGTCGCCGGCACGGTGAGTCCCGGGAGCGGGCCGTTACATTCGGGCGCGTGAATTCGTCTAAGCCGAAGGTTCTTGTTGTCGGCTCCGGCGCGCGCGAGCACGCGATCCTGCAGTCGCTCGCGCGTTCTCCGCAGCAACCGGAGCTGCTCTGCGCGCCCGGAAACGCCGGGATCGCGCAGGCGGCGCGGCTGCTGCCGGTGGGCGTCGATGACATCTCCGGGCTGGTGAACGCGGCGGTCGCAGAAGCGGTGGACCTCGTTGTCATCGGGCCTGAGGCGCCTCTGGTCGCCGGCCTCGCCGACGAGCTCGCACGCGCCGGCATCGCCTGCTTCGGACCGTCTGCCGCAGGCGCGCAGCTCGAAGGCTCGAAGGCCTTCTGCAAGGACGTGATGGAGGCCGCCGGCGTGCCGACGGCCGGCTACCGGGTCGTGACCAGCGTCGAGGACGGGCTCGCCGCGATCCACGAAATCCAGGGTGATCGCTACCCGGCCGTGATCAAAGCGGACGGCCTCGCGGCCGGCAAGGGTGTGATCATCGCCGCCGATGAGGACGAGGCGCGCGCGGCGCTGACGGACCTGCTCGTCGAGCACCGTTTCGGCACCGACCGGGTCGTCGTCGAGGAGTTCCTCGCCGGCTCGGAGGTCTCGTTGCTCGCGATCTGCGACGGCTTCCGCGCGTTGCCGTTGGCCTCGGCCCAGGACTACAAGCGCATCTTCGACGGCGACGCCGGCCCCAACACCGGCGGCATGGGCTCCTACTCACCGGTTCCGTCGATCGGCGAGGAGCAGGCACGCGCGCTGGCCGGGATCGTCCATCAGCCGGTCCTCGACGAGCTGCGCCGCCGCGGGATCGAGTTCCACGGCGTGCTCTACGCGGGGCTGATGATGACCGCGACCGGGCCGAAGGTGATCGAGTTCAACGCGCGCTTCGGTGACCCGGAGACGCAGGCGATCCTGCCGCGCCTGCGGACCGACCTCTTGGAGGTGCTCCAGGCCGCGGCCACCGGCACGACAGATGGGAACGGAGCCCGCGGCATCGAGGGCATCTCGCTCGACTGGGACCCACGCGCCGCAGTCACGGTGGTGCTCGCCAGCGCCGGCTACCCGGCGAGTTCGTCGAGCGGCGATGTGATCACCGGCCTGGATTTTGTCCCGGAAGGTGTCTATGTGACCCATGCCGGGACAAAATCCGATCGCGCTGGCGTGATCGTCACTGCCGGCGGGCGGGTCCTGAGTGTGACCGCGCTGGGGCCAGAGGCGGGGGCTGCGCGCGCGTCTGCCTACGCGGCTGCCGACACGATCGAGTTTGACGGTCGCCAGCTGCGCCGGGACATCGCAGAGAATGTGGTGAGCGGATGACCTCCCTGGAGCCAGAGGGCGTGGAGCGGCCGGTGCCCGACCCTGACGCCGTCTTCAGCGACCTGCCCGTCGACACTCCGGTTGTGGGCATCGTGATGGCCACGAAGAGCGACCTCCCGACGATGGAGAAGGCCGAGAAGGAGCTGACCGAGCGCGGCATCCGCAGCGAGATCCGCGTGATGTCCGCACACCATGACCCCGATGTCGTCGCCGATTACGCCAGAAACGCGCGCATGCGCGGGCTGCGCGTGGTCATCGCCGGTGCCAGCCTGGGTGCGGCACTGCCGGGCGTGGTTGCAGCCCATACCGACCTGCCGGTGATCGGCGTGCCGTTGACCTCGAACAGTTCTGTCGGCGGCGGCCTCGATGCCCTGCTCGCGATCGCCCAGATGCCTGCGGGTGTCCCGGTCGCAACGGTGGGGGTCGACGGCGCCAGGAACGCCGCGGTGCTCGCCGCGCGCATTCTCGGCGCCTGAACGGGCGCGGGCTACGAGCTGGAGCTGTCGAGGCCGCTCACGCGCGCGTCCGCATCGTGTGCAGACTGGGCCTGGGCATCCCTGAGGCTCGCAAGCCGGTTGCGCAGTTCCGGGTCGCTGATCGCCAGTATCCGTGCCGCCAGCAAGCCCGCGTTGCGACCCCCGTCGATCGCAACCGTCGCCACGGGTACGCCCTTGGGCATCTGAACGATTGAGAGCAGGCTGTCGAGCCCATCAAGGTTGCTCAGCGACACCGGCACGCCGATCACCGGAAGGGACGTGACCGCGGCCAGCATCCCCGGGAGATGGGCAGCGCCACCGGCTCCAGCGATGATCACGGCGAGCCCTCGCTCCGCTGCTCGCTGACCGTAGGCGATCATCTCGACGGGCATGCGATGCGCTGAGACCACACGAGTCTCGGCGGCGATACCGAGCTCTGCAAGCACCTCGGCCGCCTGGCCCATCACGGGCAGGTCACTATCGGAGCCCATCACCACGCCGACGATCGGCTCAGCCATCGCGCTCGAGCCTATCAGCCGCCTCGCGCGCCAAGGCCAGGGCATCCTCGGGCGTCGCGGCGCAGACTGTGACGTGCCCGAGCTTGCGGCCGGGGCGGGCGCTCTTGCCGTAGAGATGGATGCTCGCGCCGGGCACCCGCAGCGCATCGTCCAGGTGCGAGGCAGGGTCGGAGCCATCCTGTGGCCCGACGACGTTCACCATCGCGGCAGCCGCGAGCGGAGTCGTGACACCGAGCGGCAGGTCGAGTACGGCCCGTAGGTGCTGCTCGAACTGCGATGTGGTTGACGCCTCGGTATGCAGATGCCCCGTGTTGTGTGTACGCAGGGCCAGCTCGTTGACCAACAGGCGGCCGTCTCGAGCCAGGAACAGCTCGATCGCCATCAGCCCCTCGAGGCCGATTTGGTGGGCCAGGTTGCGCGCCAGTGTCTCGACCTCCAGGCCGGTCTGCTCAGTGATCCGCGCCGGCATCACCACCCAGCTGCACATTCCATCGACCTGATTGGTCTCCACCGGCGGGTGCACGGCGACCTCGCCCGAGGGTGAGCGCGCCACGATCACGGCGACCTCGATTGCGATTTCGACGGCCTGCTCGACATAGAGCTCGAGACCAGCGGCGTGGCCATCCTCGAGTGCTCGGCGGGCGGCGTCGACACCGGCGCAGATCCAGACTCCGCGGCCGTCGTAGCCACCGCTGCGCGCTTTCAGCACCACCGGCCAACCGTGCTCGGCCGCGAACGATTCAATCTCAGCGAGGCTGGTCACCCGCGCATATGCGGGCACGAGGACGCCCTCCATCGCGGACAGTGTCTCGCGCTGGTGAAGCTTGTCGACAGCCAGCGCGAGCACGGCCGTCGAGGGCCGGACGAGCGCGCCACTCGCCTCGAGTTCGGCCAGCGCCGGGAGGTTGACGAGTTCATGCTCGAACGTCAGCACCTGAGAGCGGTTGGCCAGCTCGGCGAGCGCCGCGGCGTCATATCCAGAGCCTTCGAGCAACGGAGCGCCTGCCCCGGCCGCCGCCTCCCCTGCCGCTCCCAGGCACAGCAGCTCGAGATCGAGTGAGATTGCGGCCTGCCAGCCCATCCGCGCGAGCTGGCCGGCGCCAACGATCCCGACCGTGGGGCCTGCGTGCTTCGCAGCGTGCGGAGAGTGGCTGTGCGCCTCGGGGGACGACAGATCTGAAGTCATCGCCCGCAGACGCTAGCGGATGGGTAGCGGCCGATCTGGGCGTGAACCCCTCGAATAGACTGGCCGGCGGATGATCGATCGCTACACCCGCAAGGAGCTCGGAGACCTGTGGACCGACCACGCCCGCTTCGAGGCGATCCGGAGAGTCGAGGTCGCTGCCTGCGAGGAGATGGACGGTCCGACCGAGGCGGACCTCGAGGCGATCCGCAGCGCGATCTTCACGGTCGATGCGATCAACGAGCGCGAGAAGGTCACCGACCACGACACCGCCGCCTTCGTCGACGTGCTCGCGGCCTCGGCCGGTGCGTCCGGTCGCTGGATCCACTACGGCCTGACTTCCTCCGACGTCGTCGACACCGGCTTGGCCCTGCAGATCAAGGCTGTCGGCGAGATGATCATGCCGGACTCACGCGCGCTCGTTGCCGAGCTGGCTGCCAAGGCACGCGAGCACGCGCACACGCTCACGGTCGGGCGCACCCACGGCATCCACGCGGAGCCGACGACGTTCGGGATCAAGCTCGCAGGCTTCGCATTCGAGGCACACCGCAACGTCGAGCGACTGGAGCGGGCGTTTCAGCAGGCTTCGGTCGGGGCGCTCTCGGGGGCTGTCGGCACCTACTCTGCCACCTCTCCGGACTTCGAGCGCCGCATTGTTACTCGCCTCGGGCTGGAGCTCGAGTCGGTCTCGACGCAGGTGATCCCGCGCGACCGCCACGCCGAGCTGGTGCAGGCGATCGCGCTCGCCGGTGCCGGCCTCGAGCGGCTAGCCACCGAGATCCGACACCTCGCGCGGACCGAGCTCAGCGAGGCGCGCGAACCTTTCGCCGCCGGCCAGAAGGGCTCGAGCGCGATGCCACACAAGCGCAACCCGATCAAGACCGAGCAGATCAGCGGCCTCGCGCGCCTGCTGCGGGGGTACGCGTCGGCAGCCGTGGAGAACGTCACGCTGTGGCACGAGCGCGACATCTCCCACTCGAGCGTGGAGCGCATCGTCCTGCCCGACGCGACGATTCTGCTCGACCACATGCAGCGCCGCATGCTCGGCGTGATCCGTGGCCTCGTGGTCGACGCGGTCCGCATGCGGGAGAACCTCGACCTCACCTACGGTGCCCTGTTCTCCCAGCGGCTGCTGCTCGCGCTGGTAGCACGCGGTTCGAGCCGTGACGACGCCTACCGGATCGTGCAGCGCCTCGCCCAGCAGGCGTTCGACACCCGCGTCCCATTGCGCGAGCTGCTCGAGGCGGGGGCAGGCGGGAACGAAGTCGAGGGGCTCGACCTCGACGCGATCTTCGACTTGGCTCCCTACGTCCGCTACACCGACGAGATCGTCGGCCGGCTCGACGCGATCGTCGCCTGACGAGCACGCCTTGCTGGTGAGCGCTACGCGCGCTCGATGATCTCGATCCGGTACTGGTCAGGATCGCGGACGAAGCAGATCACGCTGCCGCCCTGCCTCACCGAGTAAGGCGGCCGCTCCGGCTGGATGCCCTGCTGCGCCAGACGCTCGAGCGTCGCGCCCAGGTCGGGCGTCGTGATCGCGATGTGCCCGTAGGCGGTGCCGAGCTCATAGCTGTCGACACCGAAGTTGTAGGTCAGCTCGAGTCGCGGCTCGTCGCCGTCCTCGGGCAGATTCATGAATACGTTGACCGCCTCTTCGCGGATCGGCATGCGGCGGACTTCCTTGAAGCCGAGCGCCTCATAGAAGGCGACGGACCGATCGATGTCGGTGATGCGGTAGCAGGTATGGATCAGGCTCATGCAATGAGGCTAGCTGTGGTTCGGGCTGCTGGGTCATTTGTGACCCGTCGGGCAGGCGGATAGATAAGCAGTTCTTATTACTCTGGTATGAGATAAGACTTTGACTTATGATCATTAAAAGTCGAAAGTGTCGGTATGAACTTTCGACGCAATACACACAACGTAGATACCAGCCTGTTTGACCCCGAGCACGACCTGGACCTCGTGGCGCTCATCGACAACGCCCGGACCGAGGCCGACATGCAGAGGATCTCCGCCATGAGCCGTAGCCGGATGAAGGCCCGCCGCGCCGCGATCAAGGGCAGTACCACGAACGGGCGCCGCTCGCTGATCGGGCAGTCGCCGTTCGGTCGCCGCCGGCGCGTGGCGAGCTAAGTACTCCCAGTCCCAAGCAGGTCGGGCACGCGTGACAGCGTTGGCGGCGCGCCGCCCACGGTCTGATTGATCTGCTGGCGCTGGCGTTGGCGTAGGGCTCGGACCCCCGGCCAGCCCCCGCCGGCGCGCTTGTCCGATGGCGGAGGTGACCGACGCCAGCTCAGCGCGCGTTGTCACCGCGCGCGCCGTCACGAGCGTCGCTATCCGAGCGAAACAGGTAGACGGTGGCGCTCCGATTCGAGTTGTTGCTCACCCGGACTGCTCGCGGCCGGCCACGAGGGGACGCCAGTTCGGTGCGCACGTGCTCGTTGCGAGCGTGACCAGTTCGCCGCTCGGCTGACCGTTTGCCCGGGTTCCCGCCGCGTTGCGACCGAGGCTGCTCGACCCTCAGGCTGCTGAGAGGTACCGCGCCTCGTACCGGCTGATCCAGCGCATGAACTCGATCGGCGGTACGGGCTTGGAGAAGAAGTGGCCCTGGGCGCGGTCGCAGCCGATCTCCTCGAGACGATCGAGCGTGGTCTGGTCCTCGACCCCCTCGGCGATCACCTTGAGGCCGAGCGCGTGACCGAGGTCGATCGTCGAACGCACGATCACGCCGTCTGATTCCTCGTTGAGCATCGGCGTCACGAAGGAGCGGTCGATCTTCAGCTCGTGCACCGGCAGCCTGCGCAGGTTCGCGAGCGAGGAGTGGCCGGTGCCGAAGTCGTCCACGGCGAACCGCACGCCGAGGTCGCTCAAGCTCTGGACGGTTTTGAGCGCGCGCTGCGGGTCGGACAGGATCATGCTCTCGGTGATCTCGAGCTTGAGCGCCTGCGGCGACAGGCAGTGGCGGTCAAGCATCTGCGCGACATGTGAGGACAGCATCGGGTCATGCAGGTTGCGCACGGAGAGGTTGACCGAGACCGTTAGGTCGCGGCCGGCCGCATGCCAGGCCGCGCACTCGGCGATGGCCTTGTCGAGCACGACGCTCGTCATGGCACCAATCAGGCCAGTCTGCTCGACGATCTCGAGGAACGCGGCCGGCTGCAGCAGCCCCAGGTCCGGATGCTGCCAGCGCACCAGCGCCTCGGCCCCGTGCACATGGCCGGTGCCGAGGTCGACGATCGGGTGGAAATGGACGGCGATCTCATCGTCCTTCTCGAGTGCCCGGCGGAAGTCTCCGACCATGCTGAGGCGCGACACGGAGTGGCGATCCTGCCCGTGGGCGTAAAAGCGGTGGCCGTCGCGCTGCGCCTTTGCGTCGTACATGGCGATGTCGGCCCGGCGCAGCAGCGTTTGTGCGTCCTTGCCATCCGCGGGGAAGCGCGCGACGCCGATGCTGCCGTCCACCTGAAGCGTGATGTCATCGAACGGCACCGCCTCGCGCACGCACGCCAGCACGTCCTCGACGATCGCCGTCAGGGCAGCCATGTTGTCTGTGCGCACCGCGGGGAGAATCCCGAACTCGTCACCGCCGAAGCGCGCGACCAGCCCACCCTCCCCGACCCTCTCGGCCAGCCGCGGCCCGAGGTCAGCCAGCAGGTCATCTCCGTACTGATGGCCGAGTGTGTCGTTGATGTCCTTGAAGTGGTCGAGGTCGAGCAGCATCACGCCAAACGTCCCCGGCGTCCCCTCCAGGGCAGCGATCGCAGCGTCGACGTAGTCGTTGAAGCGCTTGCGGTTGGCGAGGCCGGTCAGCTCGTCCGTCGTCGCCATGATCTCCAACTCCTCGCCACGGTGTTGCGAGACCAGCAGCTCTCCGACGAGGTACTGGAAGACGACAAGGACCAGGGCGAACAGCGCCAGTCCTGCCACATGCGGATGCATCCGGTTGGTCAGGTACGCAGCGATCGCCGTCAGCACAGCGGAGGAAAGCTCCGCCGCCATCACGGGCTTGAACTCGAGCAGCCTTCTGAAAAAGGTCGTCCCCGTCACGAGGCAGTGGTAGCCGGTGATCAGGAGGAAGTTGAGGGCCAGCGCGATCATGAAGGTCGCGAACACGAGTAGGTAGTAGCCCGGGTCAGAAATCCCGACGTGGGCCTGCTTCGACGCCCAGTAGAAGAAGAGCCCGCTGAGCAGCGGGAACCAGATGAACGTGACGAGGTTGTGGCGGAAGCGGTCGGCCGGCTCGCGCGAGCGGAACCAGCTGATGATGATCGTCAAGGCTCCGACGACTGCGGCCGGTGGGCCGCCGAGCAGCACGGCTGTCAGTGTGATGCCGAGGAAGCTGCCGGAGATGTGCATCCGCCCGCCCGACGACGGCAGCAGTGTCGAGGTGAGCTCGCTCAGCACCGCGAGCACGATCAAGGTGCCCAGCTCCGGCCAGTCCCACGTCGCGGTGTGCGCGTAGTGCACAGCGACTGCGATCGCGACCGCTAGCGCGAGGAAGTGGAAGCCCGCAACGACCTTGGGACGCGCGAGCCCGCGGCGATCGGTCTCCTCGGTCTGGATGCCGAGATCGGCTGCTTGGGTGCGCTCGCTCATCCAGTGATCAGGTTCGGTGATGGCAGTCTTCGGTCAGAAGTATCCGTTTCCTGCGCGTCAGACGCAAGATCTCCCTGGAAATCGACTGCCTCAACGGACTCTTCGGCGTCCTGAGTGTCCACCTGACCGAGCTGGACATGGTCGATCGGCCGGAATGCGGCAAACAGCACCACGGCGGCCACGCCGACCGCGGCGACGCCGTAGGCGTATCGCGGTGACGCCACTGCGGCGATCGCGCCTCCGACCGCGAAGCCGATCGCGGGCATGACCTGGTTTAGCCCCTCGAGTACAGCCATAACAGCGCTCTGCGTGTTGATTGGGATTCGCTCCTGCACTGCGGTGACCGCGGCGATCCAACCGGCCCCGTTGCCGAGGCCGCCGACGGCCGAGCAGCCGCACGCCACTGCAAGCGTCGGCGATACGGCGAGACCGCCGTATCCGAGTGCGCAGAGAAGGGTACCCATGGCGACAACGGTGATCAGCCGCATCTGACCGGCAGCCGCGAAGGCGGCAGCGCCGACCACCATGCCCGCTCCCCACGCGCCGAGCAGGAGTCCGTAGCCGGAGGCGCCGACGTGCAGGACGTGCTTCGCGAACACGATCTCGATTGGGATCGGAACGTTGCTGAGCATCATCACGAACGCGATGGCGATCATCAGCCGCCGTACGGCCGTGCGGTTACGCAGGACGCTCGCGCCGTTGCGCAAGCGGCCCACAAAACCCGCTTCCGTATCGGTCTCGACGTGAATATTGGGTGCGGTGACGACGACTGCGGCCGTAACGATGAACGTGGCGGCGTCGACGAACAGCGCGGCTGCGGCGCCCTTCCACGCGACGAGAACGCCTGCGATCACCGGCGAGCACGCCATCGCCGCCATCATTCCGAGGTTCAGGATGGCGTTTCCCTCGCGAAGCAGGCCATCTGCCAGGAGCCCGCTTGCGGTCGCGCTGCGCGTCAGTGCCTTGGCCGTGACGGCGAGCATGCCGTCGAACGCCCCGAGGACGAACACCGCCGGCAGCGAGAAGTGGTGCGTGAGCACCGCGATCGCGCCGAACAGCACGCCCTCCAGCACGTAGAGCGTGCCCAGCACGACGTGTGGCCGCATCACTTCGACCCGTGCTGTGAGTAACGGCGCCAGCACGGCCGGAAGGAAGCGCAGCGACAGGAACAGAGCCGCTGTCGCGAGTGGGCTGCCGGTCCGGTCGTAGACCAGGATCGTCAGCGCGATCTCGCCGATCCAGTTGCCGAACTCGTTGACCCAGTAGGCCGTAGCGAGGTGGCGGAAGGTGGCTGAGCGCAGAGGTCTGATGTCGGGCATGACCTAACCGCCGGTTATGCGAGGCATAACCAAGTCGGATCTACCGAAGAGCGGTGCACCTGGGCAAGCTTCTTTGCGCGTCAAGCAACCCCTTTTCAACGAGATCTGAAGCGCGACCCCAAAAGGAGATTTGTCATGGGCATCAAGCTCGGCTAACCCAGTTTTTTCAGCTGTACTGGCACCGAGGAGCCACGTTCGAGTGGGGCTCCTCGGTGCCAATCAAAAACCTTTTGCCTCCGGTTTATCGGTAAAGCCCGGAAATTCCTTTAGAAAGCCTTGCAAGAAATCTTGCAAGGCTTAAAGTGCTTCAGGCTAGTCCGGCCGGACTCTTATGCTCCGGCGAATGTCGGCTCTGCGGCAGCAACGCTCTGCGGAAGCCCAAACGGGGAGGCTTGTGAGCAGGGGCCACGTGCCGGTCCGCGACCTCGAGGTCGGCGAGTTGAGGGCTTTCTGCGCGGCTGCGACGCTTGGCAGCATCGCCGAGGCGGCGCGCGCGATGAACGTGAGCCAGCCCGCGATGTCAAAGCGGCTGCGCGCACTTGAGAACGTAGCCGGAGCCGAACTGTTCGAGCGCTCGAGTCGTGGCGTCACGCTCACACCAGCAGGCGTGCAGCTCTACAGCGCCGCGCGCCGGCTGCTGCGCAGCGCCGATTCGGTCCAGGCGCTGATCAAGAGCGCTCCGGCGATGCCGGTACGGATCGCCTCCAGCCCGACGATCGCTGAGCTGCGCCTGCCGCAGGTCCTCGGCGAGCTCGCGGGCAGCGACGGAGTCACAGCTGAGCTGATCTCAGCCAACTCGGAGCTCGTCCGGGAGCTCGTGCGTGACGGACGCAGCGACCTCGGCATCGCGAGTATCGACCCCTATGCGCTCTACGCCGACGGGCTGGAGGAGCGGATCGTCTGGCGCGACGAACTCGTCGTCGTCGTGCCGCCCGGCCATCTTTGGGAGGAGCTGGACGAGATCCCGGCCGAGGAATTCGCCGCCACGCCCGTCGTGCAGCGCGATCCCTGGTCCAACTCGAGCCGGATCGTGACCGCGACGCTCGAGCGGCTTGGGATCGACCGTGTGCCGCCGACGGCGGCCGTCGGCAGCACTGCCGGGGTCATCGCGACCGCGTACTCGAGTGGGCTGCCAGCCCTGGTGTCGATCCTGGCGACGCGTGTCAACCCTGAGCAGCGGCTCGAGATCCGTCGTGTCGAAGGGCTCCGTTTCGGGCTCGAGTACGCGCTCGTCTGGGCCGGGTCCATGTTGGATCTGAGGCCGGAGGTGCAGACCGTCGCTGGTCACATCATGCACCTCCCGTTCGCGCGCCCGCGGGTCGCATAAAAGCGGCCCTCGGGCCGCGAAATACCCGTCAACAGCCGGGCGCGGCAGCAGCTGCACCCGCTAGGATCGGCGGCATGGCCGCCATCGCAGACCTCGAGCTACTTGCCTCCGGCAAGGTTCGTGAGATCTACGACCTCAGCGATCAGCTGCTGCTGGTTGCGTCCGACCGGATTTCCACCTATGACGTCGTGCATCCCAACCCTATTCCCGGCAAGGGCGCGGTGCTCACAGCGATCTCGACCCACTGGTTCGAGCAGACCTCGAGCCTGATCCCAAACCACTTGGTCTCCGTGACCGACGGCGTGCCCGACGAGGTTCGCGGCCGCGCCATGGTCGTCAAGAAGCTCAAGATGCTGCCCGTCGAGGCGGTCGTCCGCGGTTACATCACGGGCTCCGGCTGGAAGGACTACCAGCAGACCGGCGTGGTCTCCGGTGTTGAGCTCCCCGCCGGTCTGCGAGAGTCGGATCAGCTGCCCGAACCGATCTTCACGCCATCGACAAAGGCGAATGTCGGCCATGACGAGGCGATCGACTTCGACGGCGCCGCCGAGCTGATCGGCGACCGCGAGCTGACGGAGCGCCTTCGCGACGTCTCGATCGCGGTCTATAGGTTCGCGGCCGAGCGCACGCGCGCGCGTGGGATCATCCTCGCCGACACGAAGTTCGAGTTCGGCCTCGACGCCGATGGCAAGCTCACGCTCGGCGACGAGGCGTGCACGCCAGACTCGTCGCGCTTCTGGCCCGCCGATGGCTACGAGCCGGGTCACGGCCAGCCCAGCTTCGACAAGCAGTTCGTGCGCGACTGGGCCTCGTCGACCGGATGGGACAAGCTGCCGCCGGCCCCGGAGATCCCGGCGGACGTGGTTACCCGCACGCGTGAGAAGTACATCGAGGCGTATGAGCGGGTAACCGGCAACTCGTTCTCTGACTGGGTCGCTCGTACCGAGGGGGCCCCCTGATGCGGGCCCGGGTCCTGATCCGCCCAAAGGCGGGAATCCTCGACCCGCAGGGCCAAGCCGTCGAGCGCGCGCTGCCGGCGCTGGGCTTCGACGGCGTCTCTTCGGTGCATGTGGGACGCCTCATCGAGCTGGACGTCGATGACGTCAGCCAACTCCCCTCGATGTGCGAGCGCCTGCTTGCCAACCCGCTGATCGAGGACTACGAGATCATCGAGAGCGCGTGAAGTTCGGCGTAATCCGTTTCCCCGGCACATGTGACGACGTCGACGCTCAGCTCGCCGCCGCCCGTGTCGGCGAGGCCGAGCTGCTCTGGCACCAGGATCGCGACCTGAAGGGCGTCGACGCTGTGGTCGTGCCCGGCGGCTTCTCCTACGGAGACTATTTGCGCGCCGGCGCGATTGCCCGCTTCGCGCCGGTGATGGAGTCGGTGATCGAGTTCGCGCACGAGGGTGGGCTCGTGCTGGGGATCTGCAACGGCTTCCAGATCCTCTGCGAGTGCGGCCTGCTGCCCGGTGCGCTGCTCGTCAACGACCACCTCAAGTTCGTCTTCCGTCAGGTGACGCTCGACGTGGTCGACCACAACACCCCGTTCACCCGCGACTGCCCGCCGACGCTGTCAGTCCCCGTCAAGCACATGACCGGCCGGTACTACTCGCCCGAGCCGGTCCAGGTCGTGCTCAAGTACGCCGCCGGCCAGAATCCGAATGGGTCCGAGGACGACATCGCGGGTGTGGTCAACAACGCCGGCAACATCTTTGGCCTGATGCCCCATCCGGAACACGCGGTCGACCCGCTGACCGGCTCCACAGACGGCCTCACGATCTTCGAATCGATCCGCGCGGCGGTCGGCGAACGCGTGCGGGTGCCCGCCGCATGAGCGCCCGGGCGCAGCCCCGATATCGCGAGCTGGGCCTCACCGACTACGAGTACGACCTGATCGTCTCAGGCCTCGGCCGTGAGCCGGGCGACGTCGAGCTGGCGATGCTCTCACTGATGTGGTCAGAGCACTGCGCCTACAAGCACTCGAAGAAGCTGCTGCGTCGCCTCCCGACCGAAGGGCCGCACGTGCTCGTCGGTCCTGGCGAGAACGCCGGCGCAGTCGACGTCGGCGACGGCCTTGCGATCGCCTTCAAGGTGGAGTCCCACAATCACCCGAGCGCAGTCGAGCCGTTCCAGGGTGCCGCCACCGGCGTCGGCGGGATCCTGCGTGACGTGTTCGCGGTCGGCGCACGGCCGATCGCGGTGCTCGACAGCCTCCGCTTCGGCGAGCCTGACAGCTCGCAGCGTTCCCGCTACCTCTTGGAGCACGCCGTCGCCGGTATCGGCCATTACGGCAACTCGATCGGTGTCCCGACGATCGGCGGCGAGATCTACTTCGAGCCCAGCTACGAGCAGAACTGCCTGATCAACGCGATGGCCGTCGGGATCGCGCCGCACGATCGCCTGACGAGCGCTGCGGCCGCCGGCGTCGGGAACCGCGTGCTCCTATTCGGCGCGCTGACCGGCCGTGACGGCATCGGCGGCGCCTCGGTGCTCGCCAGCGCCGAGCTCGGCGACGGCGACGAGGCTAAGCGCCCGACCGTCCAGATTGGCGATCCGTTTGCTGAGAAGAAGCTGATGGAGTGCAGCCTCGAGCTGCTCGACCGTGGGCTGCTCGCCTCGCTCCAGGATCTCGGCGCCGCTGGCCTCACGTCCTCGGCGTCCGAGATGGCCAGCAAGGGCGAGGTCGGGCTCGACATCGACGTTGCCAAGGTGCCGCTACGCGAGGCCGACATGGAGCCCTTCGAGGTAATGGTCTCCGAATCCCAAGAGCGCATGCTCTGCGTCGTCGAGCCGCACCTGATCGACCAGGTGCTCGACGTCTGCGCCAAGTGGGAGGTGCTCGCGACCGTGATCGGCGAGGTCACCGACACCCACGTCTTCCGGATCCTCAAGGACGGCGAGGTCGTCGGCGAGCTGCCGGTGCCGCTGCTGGTCGACGACTGCCCGCTGTACGACCTCGATCCTGACCCGCCGGCGGTGCCGCTGTACGAAGGTGGCGAGCAGCGGCTCGCCACCGAAGCGACCCCGGCCGACAGTCTGGTCGCGCTGCTCGCCAGCGCCAACATCAGCTCGCGCCGCATCGTCTTCGAGCAGTACGACCCGGTCGTGCAGTCCCGCACCGTGCGCCGCCCCGAGCAGGCCGACGCCGCCGTGCTGGCACTGCCCGTACTCGCGGCCGGCACCGGCGCCGGCGGCGCCCCGATCCCAGGGATTGCGGTCTCGATTGACGGCAACGGTCGCCGCGTCGCGGTCGATCCGCGCGCGGGCGCGGCCGAGGTCGTCTACGAGTGCGCGGCCAATCTGGCCTGCGTCGGCGCCGAGCCGCTCGGCCTCACGAACTGCCTGAACTTCGGCAACCCGGAGAAGTCGCACGTCGCCTGGCAGCTCAGCGAGGCGGTCGATGGGCTCGCACAGGCCTGCCGCGACCTCGAGGTGCCGGTCGTCGGCGGCAACGTGTCGCTCTACAACGAGTCGCCCGACGGCCCGATCCTGCCGACGCCCGTGATCGGGATGGTGGGCAAGCTCCCGGACGTGCGCCGGGCCGGAAGCATCGGCTTCGTCAACCCAGGTGACAGGATCGCCCTGGTCGGCAGCTTCAACCCGTCCCGCGACGGCTCGGAGATCGCGAAGCTGCACGGCAGCGCGCCCGCTGGCGCACTGCCTGCCAAGGATGTCTCAGCAATCCGCGAGGCCCACGCGCTTGTGCGGAACGGCATGCGCGAGAAGGGCTTCACGAGCGCTCATGACATCGCCGAGGGTGGGATCGCAGTCGCGCTGGCCGAGTGCTGCATCGCCGGCGGCGTTGGGGCGATCGTCAGAGTGCCCGATGGACTGGACCTGTTCGGTGAGGATCTCGGCACCGCCTTCATCGTGTCCGGACCCACCGAGGCGCTTGAGGGCCTACCAATAATCGGAGCGGTCGGGGGACATGATCTGGTGATCACCGACCAGCTCGAGCTCCCAATTTCCGAGCTAATAAACGCCCATTCGGGCGGACTGTCCGGACTGCTCAGCTAAGCTCGGTCCGGGTACAAGCACCGGTGTCCTCTCCTCTCGAACATCGTGACGGGCCGCGCGACGAGTGCGGGGTCTTCGGCATCTACGCGCCGGGGAGCGATGTTGCGCGCCTCACCTACTTCGCGCTGTACGCCCTTCAGCACCGCGGGCAGGAGTCGGCGGGGATCGCCGTGGCCTCGCTCGGCGGCTCGATCATGGGTACGCGCGAGCAGGGGCTTGTCTCGCAGGTCTTCGACGAGCACATGCTGCGCTCGCTGGTCGGCGACCTGGCAATCGGCCACGTCCGCTACTCGACGACCGGATCGTCGGAGTGGGAGAACTCCCAGCCGATCGTGCGCGATGACAACCGCACGCTGGCGCTGGCGCACAACGGCAACCTGATCAACGCCGTCGAGCTGCACAGTGAGCTGCGCGGACGCGACGTCCCCTTCCGCTCGACCTCAGACTCCGAGATCATCGCCGCGCTGCTGGCGACGCACCCTGCCGGCACCATCGAGGAGGCGGTCGCCGATGTGCTGCCGACGCTGCGTGGCGCCTTCTCGACCGTCGTGATGACCGAGGACAAGGTTGTGGCGTTCCGCGACCCGCACGGTCTGCGGCCGCTCGCGCTCGGCGTGATCGCGGAAGATGATGAGGACGGTGTGCCCGTCTACGTCGTCGCAAGCGAGTCGTGCGCGTTCGATCTGATCGGCGCGCGCTTCCTGCGTGAGATCGAGCCCGGCGAGGTTGTCGTCCTCGACGAGAACGGTGTGCATTCGCAGATCGTCGCCGGCGGCCAGCGTCGCGCGTTCTGCGTCTTCGAGTACATCTACTTCGCACGGCCGGACTCACTTATGGGAGGCCGCCGCCTACAGGTGTCCCGCGCCAAGATGGGTGAGATCCTGTGGCGCGAGAAGCCGGTCGACGCCGACCTCGTGATCGCGATCCCGGACTCGGGGAATGCGGCTGCGCGTGGCCTTGCCCGTGCTGCCGGCATCCCCCAGGACGACGGCTTCATCAAGAACCGCTACGTCGCACGAACCTTCATCCAGCCCGGTCAGCAGCTGCGCAAGCACGGCCTGCGGCTCAAGTTCAACCCGCTGCCCGAGGTCGTGGCCGGCAAGCGGTTGATCGTGGTCGACGACTCGATCGTGCGGGGCAACACGATGCCTCAGATCGTGCAGATGCTGCGCGAGGCGGGCGCTCGTGAGATCCACCTGCGGATCTCCTCGCCGCCGATCAAGCACCCCTGCCACTACGGCATCGACATGTCGACCCGCGAGGAGATGATTGCTCACGGCCGCACGGTCGATGAGATCTGCGAGGAGATCGGCGCCGACTCCCTGCATTACCTCTCGCTCGAGGGCGTCTACGAGGCTGTGCAGGGCCAGCGTGCGATGCACTGCGACGCTTGTTTCAGTGGCGAGTATCCGCTCGCCGGCACGGAGGATTCCGGGGGCAAGTTCGCACTCGAGCGTGTCGAGCTGCCGCTGGCGTCGTGAGCTGCTGTCGTGAGTAGCGCCGCGATGGTGTTGAGTCGCGCCGGGCGATGAGCGCGAACAGATCCTTGAAGGTCGCCGTGCTCGCCTCGGGCACCGGCACAAATCTGCAGGCGCTGCTCGATCAGGTTCACGGCCGGGAGGGGATCCGGATCGTCGCGGTCGCGTCCGAGAACCCGGAGGCGCAGGCGCTCGAGCGGGCCGTGGTCGCTGGTGTGCCCACGGCAGTCTTCGAGCGAGCGACGTTCGCAGGTGACCGTCGCGCACGTGACCGCGTCTTGGCCGACTGGCTGCGCGAGCACGGCACGCAGCTGGTGGTGATGGCCGGCTACATGCAGCTGGTCTCAGAGGAGTTCCTCGACCGCTTCCCCGACGCGGTGATCAACGTCCACCCGTCGCTGCTGCCGGCCTTCCCGGGCATCGACGCGGTTGGGCAGTCGATCACCTACGGCGTGAAGATCTTCGGCGTCACCGTGCACTTCGCCGATACAGGACTCGACACGGGGCCGGTGATCATGCAGCGCGCCGTCGAACTCCCGGACGCGCGCGAGCCGGACGACGTCTGGCCGCATCTGCACGCGATCGAACACCAGATGCTGCCGGAGGTGGTGCGGCTGTTCGCGCGCGGCGCAGTGCGCATCTCCTCCACACACCCGCGGCGCGTGCTGGCTGGGCCACTCGCGGTCCTGCCTGAGGGTCCGTAGCGATAGAGTCGCGGGCACATGACGACCACCAACGCCGAACAGTCGTTGCAGCCGTCGGCGCCGGGGGAGGTGCAGATCGCCCGGGCGCTCCTGTCTGTATCGGACAAGGCCGGGATCGTCGAGTTCGCTCGTGGTCTGGCTGACCTTGGGATCGAGATCATCTCCACCGGTGGGACTGCGCGTGAGCTGGGCGACGCGGGCATCGCGGTGCGCTCGATCACCGACCTGACGGGCTTCCCCGAGATCATGGACGGCCGCGTCAAGACGCTGCACCCGAAGCTGTACGCGAGCCTGCTGGCGGTGCGCGATGACCCCGCCCATATCGAGGCCGCGGCCGCCCAGGAGGTGGAGCCGGTCGATCTAGTGTGCGTCAACCTGTACCCGTTCGAGCGCACAGCCGCGACCCGCGGCGTCACCGACGCCGAGGTCATCGAGAACATCGACATCGGCGGCCCGACCATGATCCGCGCCGCCGCCAAGAATTTCGCGTTCGCTGCGCCGGTTGTCTCACCCGCGAGCTATGACGCGGTCCTCGACGAGCTGCGCAACTCTGAGCGGCGACTGTCGCTGCAGACGCGTGAGAGTCTCGCCGCCGAGGCGTTCGCCTACACCGCTCGCTACGACACCGCGATCACGCGCTGGTTCCAGGAGAAGCACGAGGACTTCCCGCCGCTGATGGTGCGCGCGTTCGAGCGGGAGCTCGAGCTGCCGTATGGCGAGAACCCGCACCAGCGCGCTGCCTTCTACACGCAGATCGGTGCACGTGCGCACGTGCTCTCCCAGGTTGCGCAGCTGGGCGGCAAGGATCTCTCGTTCAACAACCTGCTCGACCTCGACTCGGCGCGCCAACTGCTCGCCGAGTTCGTCGTGCCGGCCTGCGTGATCGTCAAGCACAACAATCCGTGCGGCGTGGCCGTCGGCACGACGACGCTGGAGGCATACCAGCGCGCGTTCGCCTGCGACCCGACCTCGGCCTTCGGCGGCGTGATCGTGCTCAACCGGCGGGTCGACAAGCTCACCGCGCAGGCGATCCACGAGCAGTTCGCCGAGATCGTGCTGGCGCGCGGCTTCGACGACGACGCGCTGGAGATCTTCGCCGACAAACCGAACCTGCGGATCCTCGACGATCGCGAGCGGCGCCTGGACGTGCTGCTCGAGCCTTCCTTCCGGCAGGTGATCGGCGGCCTTCTCGTTCAGGACCGCGACGCCTCAAACGAGGATCGCGACGCGATGCAGGTCGTCTCTGAGCGGCGCCCGACGGAAGAGGAGTGGTCGCAGCTGCTGTTCGCCTGGCGCGTCTGCAAGCACGTCAAGTCCAACGCGATCGTGCTTGCTCGCGACGGTGCCACGATCGGCCTCGGTGCGGGCCAGATGAGCCGCGTCGACTCGGTTCGACTCGCGATCGAGAAGGCGCAGTCACCCGTAAGCGGTTCGGTGCTCGCCTCGGACGCGTTCTTCCCCTTCCCCGACGGTCCTGAGATCGCACTCGAGCAGGGGATCACCGCGATCATCCAGCCGGGCGGCTCGATCCGCGACCCGCAGGTCGTCGAGGCAATCGACCGGGCCGGGGCGGCGATGGTCTTCACCAGCCGCCGGCACTTCCGCCACTAGCTTCCTCCCGAGCGCTTCTGTGTCCTCCGATCAGCCCTCGATCAAGCGGCTCGGAGGCGATCCGCCCTCGCCGTTCGAGGGCATGTTCGGGTTCAACCGCGTCGTCATCGCCGGGCCGTGGGTCCTGATCAGCGGCACCACCTCGGTCGATCAAAACGGCTTCGTCGTCGGGATGACCCCCTACGAGCAGACCGTCGAGATCCTCAACAAGCTGATCCACGAGCTCGCACGGGTCGGCCTCTCTGCCGATGACGTAGTGCTCACGCGAATGTACGTCACCGACATCTCGCGCTCCGAGGAGGTCGGCCGCGCCCACGGCGAGGCATTCGGTGCCGCCGGACCAGCCGCGACGATGGTCGAGGTAGCAGGGCTCGTCGACCCGCGCATGCTGGTCGAGATCGAGCTGATGGCCTACCGCAGCTGAATCGGCCTCTGCCCCACTACGCTGATCCTGGCCGCAGCGCGCCGAATGCGCGATCATGCGGCCACTTGCCGGCGTAGCTCAGTTGGTAGAGCAGCGGACTTTTAATCCGAAGCGCCCCGGTTCGAGTCCGGGCGCCGGCATCGATCGATCGGAGAGCGAAGGAAGTAGTGGCTTCGGTTCGTTGAGCGAGGCCGGTTGTCTTGCGGTGTGGCGATTGGAATGTCTCCAAAGTGATCGCAGGGCGGAGGCAACCCCGGGACTCAAAGCAATCGTCCGATGAGGACAATGTTCGGCGCGATGAGCACCGATGAATTCGGCAACTGGGATCCAGGTCCCCTGGAATCAGGCGAGCGGCTCTTTATAGACGCCGGTGGACCTCGTGAGATCGCACTGATCGGCTACTGGCGAGATGAGTCTCGCTATATCGAGTCCTACCGCGAGGCAGGCGAGGTTCTGACAACGCACGTTTTGCAGGACGGGATCGCTGACTTCTTAGTGTTCCCAATCCTCTTTGCATACAGGCATTGGCTTGAGCTACGACTGAAGTCGCTCATCGTCCTCGGCCAGCGGTGGAACTAGGAGGAGATCAAGCCGATGCACACGCACAGGCTCGAGCTATTATGGCCGGCAGCGCGAGCGGCAATGGAGGCAGCATTTCCCGACGATCCTGCCGATCTCGACACGGTGGGGTCACTGATCGACGAGCTGGTAGCCGTCGATCCTCAGTCGATGAGTTTTCGATACGCCCAGGACCGCCGAGGTGAGGCGAACCTTCCCGAGGGCGTTGATCAGGTGAACGTTGGTCACATTGCCAGCGTCATGCTTCAGATGGCGATGCTGCTCGATGGCGCCGCGGACGCGTGAGGCTGCGGTGCTCCGCGACGACGTTCAAGCGTTGCAGGATCGGTGGCGGGACGCGCTCAAGGGGCTCCGCTCAGACGCTGCTGCTCGGAAGCTCGTCAACGAACTACCAGGACGGCCCGTCCTCACGGCCCCTAGCGTGGGAGAACTTCTCTCAGTCTCTGCGCCGGCCGCGGGGCGGGCGCTGAATCAGCTCGAGGAACGCGGAATCATCAGGCGGCTCAACGAGAATAAATGGGGACGAGCCTGGGAGGCTTCCGAGCTCCTCGACCTCGTCCACGCGTTTGAGCGGCGAGTTGGCGGAGGGCGAGCGACGCGCGCATAGGCGGTGGCGCCGATGGTGTAGGTGATCTCGCCCTCGATGATGTAGAAGCCCTCGTGCATCCGTTCGTGCATGTGCGTGGGTGGGCCGGCGCCCTCGGGCATCGTCTGGTCCATCAGCGTGAAGGCCCCGAAGCTCTGATCGGCGGAGATCAGCACATTCCAGAGAATCCCGATGGACCAGTACGCGGGCGCATCTTCATAGGCAGTTACAAATGGTTGTGGCGTCTCGGCGGCGTTCATCGATCTCACCGATCGTCCGAGGTTGGCCAGACCGCGGCTCCTCTGGATAGGGCCGAGATCTGTTTACCGGCCTAACCGGCCAAGGTGCAAACCGCTACCCAGAAATGACGCGGGAACAGGACGAGCCCGCTGCCACGCCGAGCGCCACGCGCTGACGAGCGCACTGATTTCGGGGCGAGTGCCTTCACCAACGATCGCAATGGGGACGATCCGGCGGTTGCGGATCGGCCAGCAGGCTCGCTAACGCCAAAAGGCGGGAGTCTTGGCCGCCAGCGTTTGCGCGTGTACCGGAATCCAGGTCTCCAATACATAGGTATCTGTCGTCTTCTTGCCGTCGTCGAGCGCCGTAAGCAGCCAGACCGCCCCGGCGAGGGAGATCCCCGTCGGTTGGCTATCCACGTTCAGGCGAGTGGGTTTCTAGACTCGATGTATCTGTTTCGCCAGGCAACATCGCTGATGGGCGCTCTCGTTCGCCAGTACGTGGAGGTGGCGGGTCAAAGCCCCGAGCCGTTCGCGCGGTTTATCCCTGCTGTGAAAGAGGCGTGGAGACAGGGTCCGCTCACCGATTTCTCGCCACGCGCAACGTGCTATTTGCTTCAAGATGCGCGCGAGAAGCGGCTGGTAGCCGGCGACGCGTTGCCGCTGCCACCTAGCGCTCCCCGCGAGATGACGACGATCTGGATGATTGTTGGTGGCCTCGTGAGGACGTTCCGTGTCAGCGGCGCGCGGCAGCTGACGACGAGATACGCCGGGCCTGGTGACTTCGTCGGGATACCGGCAGCTGTACGGCACGGATCCTCGGCACACGGGGAGGTGGTCGCCGACGTGCACGCGCTGCAGATCCCAGCAAGTCGACTTCGCGAGCTGATCCGTCACGACGCCGATTCGGCATGGGTGGTGATGGGCGAGATGGCACGCCTTCACGAGGGGGCGGTCGATCTTGCTGCAGATAACGTGTTCCTCAGCGTGCGCGAGCGTGTGGCACGGCATCTCCTGGATCTGGCAATGCGCGATGAGGACCAAGGACTGGTCGTCGCCGCGAGTCATCAGGACATCGCTGATGCCATCGGTTCTGTGCGAGAGGTCGTTTCGCGGGTCATGGGCGAGATGCGCTCGGAAGGTCTCGTTGGTCGATCGGGCGACCGGATCGTTCTGACGGACCCCGCGAGGCTGGTCACTCGCCGCCCCTGAGCGGGCGTACTCAGTAGCCGCGAACCGACAGGGTCAAGCCGACGCAGGGGTCGCACAACCTTGTGCCCGGACTTTTGTTACTGCGATGGGAGAACTAGCTCCCTACTTTGGCTACTCCGGATAAGAGGGATCCGGATTGGCCATACCGAGGCGATCCGGGGAGGAACAGGTTGACTGATGAACACCGTGAGAGCTCGACGATGAGCGCCGTTCATGCTGCTGGTGCGCCCAATGGCGTGACCGGCGCCCGACCGCTCGCGGGCGGGCGCGGTTCCCGTTACGTGCGGGAGGCCGCGGACCTCGGGATCCGGGCGGCCAAGGGCCTCGTCGGCTTCGCTGTGGTCGTCGGTCTTTGGGAGCTTGCGCTTGCGACCGGGGTAATCCACAAGGAGTCGGCGCCGAGCATCGGGCAGTTCGTGTCAGCGGTTGGCACGGCAATTGGCAATGGGGCGATCTCGGCAACACTGTCCACGCTTGTCGCGTGGGTCCTCACGCTCCTGATTTCGGTCGGGCTGGGGGTGATCGTTGGTCTTGCGACCGGCCTGTCTCCGTTCATCGACGCGCTCACGACGGTCGTGTTCGACTTCCTGCGGGCGCTGCCGCCGATCGCGCTGCTCCCGGCCGTGGTGCTGTTTGCGGGCATTGGTCGAAACCTCGAGATCGTCGTCGCGGTGGCCGCTGCCGTATGGCCGGTATTGCTCGGCGCTCATTATGGGGTTACTCATACGGATCCTCGGATGATCGATGTGGGACGCACGATGCATCTCGGCAGGCTTCGCATCATCACGCGAATCGTGCTGCCGTCGGCACTGCCGTCAATCATCACGGGCATTCGTGTGGCCGCGATGATCGCACTCGCGGTGGTCATCGGCGTCGAGATCGTGGGCGGTACCGGGACCGGCCTCGGTACCTACATCTCGAATGCGACGTCGACCGGTGCTACCGACCAGGCGTACGCGGGCGGCTTCATCGCTGCCGTAGTCGGTCTGGTGATCGTGGCTGTATTTACGCTGGCGGAGAGGAGGGCGCTCCGATGGACGCCGGATCATCGGTAGTCGTCTCCCGGATCGCGCGGGAGATCGGCCGGCCGTCGTGCGTGACGCGCTTGCCGCTGGGCTGGGGCTTGGCCGTGGCTCTGATGGTGGTGTGGCAGGTGATCGGTAACTCCGGCTCGATGTACTACCTGCCCCCGTTCACCACCGTGATGTCGCACGTGTGGGGTCTAATGCACGGGAGCAACCTCACGCAGGATGTGCTGCCTTCTATCGGGCGAGCCGTCGGAGGCTATGTGCTCGGCTGCGGGCTCGGCCTGTTGGTCGGCGTTGCGATCGGTTACTTCCGCGCGCTGGATCCGTGGGTCAAACCGGTTCTGGAGTTCTTCCGCGCGCTCCCAGCTCCGATCGCGGTGTCCCTCGGTCTGCTTCTGCTCGGTTTCTCCACCATGACACGGATCTACGCCATCGCCTTTGGATGCTTCTTCGCGGTGGTGATCAATGCCGCCGACGGTGCCCGCCGTGTCGATCAGCAACTGATCGACACCGCACGTGTGGCGGGCATGTCACGTCCGCGTACCCTCTTCGCCGTCGTCCTTCCGGCGAGCCTGCCCCAGGCCGTTGCCGGATTGCGCTTGGCCGTCAGTCTCGCCCTGATCGGGATGGTCATATCCGAGCTGTTGGGGTCCTCCTCTGGGCTGGGTTACTTCATCACCAACGCACAGAACAACCTTGACTATCCGGATGTATGGGCAGCGGTCGTTGTCCTGGGCATTCTCGGCTGGTTGTTCACAGCCCTCTTCGGTCTGGGGGAGCGCCGAATGCTGCGCTGGCACCACGAGCAACGGGAGGTGAGCAGTCGTGCCTGAGACGCTTCTGAAGGTCGAGCACCTGACCAAGTCGTTCCATACACGGTCGGGAACCAATCACGCGATCGGTGACCTGACGTTCGAATTGCACAAGGGTGAGTTCCTGGTGATGGTCGGTCCGTCCGGTTGTGGCAAGACCACGTTGCTGCGGTGCGTTTCCGGACTCATCGCGGCTGACTCGGGCCAGCGCATTGTTGCTGATGGCACCCGCGCAGGAATCCCGAACTCGATCGCCATCGTGTTCCAGGAGTACAGCCGCAGCCTGTTTCCCTGGCTGACCGTGGCCAAGAACGTCGCCTTTGGTCTGACGGATCTGACCCGTACCGAACGTCAGGAACGGGTCGCCGAGGCGTTGCAGATGGTCGGCCTCAGCGGATTCGAGAACCAGCATCCCTGGCAGCTCTCTGGCGGCATGCAGCAACGCGTGGCCATCGCCCGTGCGGTTGCGCGACGCCCGTCGCTCCTGTTGATGGACGAACCGTTCGCTTCGATTGACGCCCAGATGCGCGTGTCTCTGGAGGCCATGGTGGCTGAGCTGTGGGAGCAGTTGGGCCTTTCGGTGGTGTTCGTCACACACGACATTGACGAAGCCGTGCTGCTGGCCGATCGCATCCTCGTGCTCTCGAACCGGCCGTCGCGAGTGATCCGGGAGATACCGATCGAGCTCCCACGCCCCCGTGACCCGGTCGAGACCAAGGCTGACCCGATGTTCAGCAAATACCGACGCGAGATTTTCGACCTTCTCGGACCGCTCGCTCGAGCGGCCGGAAGCAACCCAAAACCTCTTGAGGAGGAGGAGTCATGAACAGAAGGTTCACAGGAGCCGTTGCGGCCGGCGTCGTGGCCGCCGGGACGCTGCTCGGGGGCGGGATAGCTGCCGCGTCGGCCAAGAGGCTGCAGACGATCAAGGTCGGGACCGGTCCGGTCGCCGATTTTGCTCAGCTATTCGTTGCCCAGAAGGAGGGCTACCTAGCCAAAAACGGACTGAAGGTCGACACCGCGCCGATTCTCAGCGGCCCTGAGGGTGTCGCGGCGATCAAGAGCGGCTCGATCGACTTCACATACAGCGCCACGCTGCCGCTATTCCTGGCCAACCAGAGCGGGGCCAACCTCCGCTACGTGGGACCTGGCGACACGGAGTCCCCGGGGCATTGGCAGTTCTACCTTGAAGTCAAGAAGGGATCATCGATAAGGACGCTCAAGCAGGCCCTCTCGGGCGGCACGAAGATCGGCTGGATCGGATCCTCAACCCCCAACGCGATCGCCATCCAGCTCTACATGCGGAAGTATGGGATCAAGAGCTCAGGTGCCAGCTTTGTGACCCTGGCACCGCCCGACATCACCACGGCGCTCAGCAACGGTGAGGTGCAGGCGGCGATCCCGCTTGAACCATTCACGACAATCGGCCTGCAGACCGGTCTGAAGCAGGTCGGCGGACCCTTGGACACGATCATGGGCAACGATGTACCAACCGGCGGGTATTTCACGTCCGAGAGCTGGGCCAAGTCGAACACGCAGACGATCAAGGAGTTCGACAAGGCACTTGCGCAGGCGACGCACTACATCAGCACTCACCCGAAGCAGACGAACCAGATCATTGGGGCCGCGCTGAAGTTGAAGCCGGCGGTCGTCAACGCTCTGCCGCCCATCCAGTTCGTCTCGCAGTTGCCGACCGCGGCGCTGCAGAAGGAGATCAGCGAGGCCAACAGCGTGGGCCTCCTGAGCGCGAAGCTCAAGGCCGCCAGTCTGATCACCTCCTGATCGAGACTGCGGACTGTGGAGATGGTCTCGCCGGCTCTGCGCCGGCGAGACCATGCTGCGCCGACGAGTGTCCGCGGCTGTGCGGGCGGACCAAGCAGATGGCGTCGCCGACACCGGATCAAATGACAGCGGAGGTTTGAGTGCAGGATCACATCAGGGTCACTCAGGTGGGAAGCCTGCCGCGCCCGCGGCAGCTGCTGGATGCGAATCGGGCAGTGCTGGCCGGCGCGACGGAACCCACAGTTCCATATGAAGACGCATTGACCGCCGCAGTGGCCGAGGTGGTCAGTCACCAGCACGAGATCGGTGTCGACGTAGTGGGCGACGGTGAGTGCAGCCACATGGCTCGCGGCGAATACGACTTCAGCTCTTGGCGCACATATGTGTTCGAGCGGGTCAGTGGGCTGGAACTCGTCGAGGGCTGGGTTCCGCCGAAGCGAGAAGTCCCCGCCGGCCAGGTGGTGCTTGGAGCGCACGCGCACCGTCGCGACTGGATCAGGTTCAGCGACGCCTACAGCGATCCGAGCTCAGGGGTGGCGCTGCCCAACCCGGAGGCCTACGCCCGGGTTCCGGTCTGTCGCGGGCCGGTCGCTTACCGAGGGCAGGAACACGTCCAGCGCGACATCGGCAACTTCAGGTCAGCGCTGGCTGCGGTCGGGATGAAAGACGGGTTCATGAATGCGGTCTCACCTGCCAGTTTCGCGCGCTTCGGGAACGAGTACTACGCCACCGACGAAGAGCTGCTGTTCGCCTGCGCCGACGCCATGCGCGAGGAGTACGCCGCGATCATCGACGCGGGTCTCATGCTCCAGCTCGACGATCCGGCCATCGCTGATAGCTGGGATCAGGTGAATCCCGAGCCGAGCATCGAGGCCTACAAGGCGTACACGCGAATTCGCATCGAGGCTCTGAACCACGCGATAAGAGCTCTGCCTCAGGAGCGGATCCGCTTCCACCTCTGTTGGGGGAGCTGGCATGGTCCACACACAACCGACGTGCCGATGGCTGACATCGTTGATCTGATGCTCTCGGTCAACGCCGGTCACTACTCTTTTGAGGCCGCCAACGTCCGACATGAGCACGAGTGGCGCGTATGGGAGACCACCGAGCTGCCGGACGGCAAGGTGATCATGCCGGGGGTCGTGAGCCACGCGACGAACGTGGTCGAGCATCCGGAGCTGGTGGCTGACCGTATCTGCAGGTTCGCCGAGCGGGTTGGACGCGAACGCGTGATCGCTTCGACGGACTGCGGGTTGGGAGGGCGGGTCCACGAACAGATTGCCTGGGCCAAGCTCGAAGCGCTCGTCGAGGGCGCCAAGCTGGCCACCGAGCGGCTGTGGGGTTGAGCGAAACCCGGAGCAGGGCGCGCCTCAACATCCAGACCACGGATGTCCTGGTCGTAGGGGCAGGGCCTGCCGGGCTGACGCTGTCGGCTCTGCTGGCCCGCTCCGGCACAAGTGCCGTGACGATCACACGACACCGCGCGACCGCCCACACCCCGCGGGCTCACATCACCAACCAGCGCACAATGGAGATCCTGCGCGACTTGGGAGTCGAAGCGGACGCCCACGTCGCTGGACATCCGTTTGACGACACCCTGCCCAACATCGTGTGGGCGACCGCATTCGCCGGGCTCGAGATCGCACGCGTCCGGGCCCGCGGGGCGGGACCGGACAGGCTCAGCGATTATGCGCTCGGCAGTCCTTGCAAAACCTGGAACATCTCACAGAACCGACTCGAGCCGCTGGTGCTGCTCGCGGCACAGCGCTTTGGCGCGGACATCCGGTTCGGCGTCGAGCTCACCGACTTGGTCGACCACGGCGACTACGTGGAGGCCACCATTCGTGATCGTGAAAGCGACACCCTGGATACTGTCCGGGCGCGATGGTTGGTCGGCGCTGACGGCGGCGCGAGCACCGTTGCCGAGCTTGGCGGCTTCCAGATCGAGGGCAGTCACAACGTGCGCCGTGCCGTCAATATCTGGGCTGAAGTTGACCTTACGGAGTTCTGCGCGCACCGACCGGCCAACATCTACGCAATACATCAGCCGGGCCGCGACGCGTGGATGGGAGCGGGTCTCTGGGTCTGCGCGTCGCCCTGGAACGAATGGGTCGTCAGTCGTTTCGTCGACGGCACGGAAGCGCCGCCCGAAATCACCGAAGCTCAGGCCGTGAGCTGGCTTCGCGAGGGCATTGGCAGAGACCTACCCGTCGAAGTCAGGGACATCAGTCACTGGGCCATCCACGATGCCGTGGCGACCGAGTATCAGCGTGGCAACATCCTTCTTGTCGGAGATGCTGCGCACCGCCATCCGCCGGTCAACGGCCTGGGCACCAACACCTCAGTCCAGGACTCGTACAACCTCGGCTGGAAGCTTGCGATGGTGGCGGCGGGCCATGCGGATGAAAGTCTCCTGGGCAGCTACCAGGCTGAACGCCGACCAGTCGGCCAACAGGTCGTGCGACGATCATGGACCAGCGCACGCAACAGCGCTGCACTGGGTGAGGCGATTGGGCTGCGACCCGACCACTCCCGGGTCTCGGGCTTCGAAAGCCTCTCTGAGCTCGCGGCCCCAGGGCCCGCGGGTACGCGCCGGCGTGACGCGCTGCGGCAAGCGCTGGCGAACACCCGCTTCCAATTCAACGCGCAGGGAATTGAGTTGGGCCAGCGTTACGCCTCTGCCGCCGTTGTGGCTGAGACAGGAACGGCGGGTGCAGAAGAAGCCCTTGCCGAGCCAGCTCGGATGGATCACCCTGTCCCGGCCGGTCGGCGACGTGACCCTGAGCTCTACTACGACCCGGATACCGAACCGGGCTGCTGCCTACCGCATGCATGGGTCGAGTACGACGGACAACTGATCTCGACGCTCGATATCCCTCGTCACGTCGGTTTCACGCTCCTGACGGGGGTGGACGGCGATGTGTGGACCGCGGCGGCCGGCAGGGCCGCCTCGGCCTATGCTCTCCCGCTCTCGGTGGCGGCGGTGGGGTACCACCTTGAGTTTGACGACGTGTATGGCGACTGGGCGGACATTCGGAGGATCTCGGACGATGGTTGTCTCTTGGTCAGGCCCGACCGCTTCATTGCGTGGCGTTGTTTGAGTGCCCCCGCAGACGCGTTTGCAGAACTCGATGCGGTGCTGGGACAAATCCTCGGCGCCGCCCCAGCCGTAGCCGGGGCGGCGTGAGAACGGGGCACTGATCGCGTACGTCAGCCCTGGTCTTTCCGTTCAGTTGGGACGACCGGCAGGATCAGGTGAGACGGCTGATCGCGGTCGCGGTAGACCTTGTGGGTCGTGGCGCGTCCGCTGTTGAGGTGTGCACTCTCCGGCGGGAGCATCACGTCCACGGATTGCTCAGCCTCGGTGCTCTTGATCTCCAGTCGGAGACGGTGACCGGTCCGGACCCGATGGGTCATCGGATAGACCCGGATCGCGTACTCGATCACTTCTCCGGCCGGCACCGGGACTGCTCGCGTATGGGGATGGTACGGCGCCCACGGCTCTGACAGTCCCTCGTAGACTTCGCGGTGCGACGCCTTCAGCCAGCCCGTCGTCATCTTCATCTCTGATCCATCGGGCGCCACATCTGAGACTGTGAGGATCCAGTTGGTGTCGTCGGTGTCGATCTCGGCCCAGAGATTGAGAGCGGCCGGACCAATCAGGTCGACATCTTGCTCGAAGGCAAGGGTCTCGTAGACCAAGCGGCTCACCTGGCTGGTGACGCGTTCGGGCGCCTGGTAATAGCCATCCGGCGGAGCGTCCAGAGCGTCGAGTCCCTCCGGATCCTGGGTCAAGCGGCCCCCGGGGCGCAGGAACAGCTTCGTCCACTGGGTTTCCGGAACCGGCCATTGGTCGAAGTAACGAACCTCATTGCTTCCCTGCACGTGGACCTGAATCGGCGGCTCGTCAAGCATCCCCGTGTCATTGCCCTTGAGCCAGTGGTCATACCAGCGCACGATCTCATCGTGGAATTCGTTGAACGGACGTTCCTGCATCGGCGGACCGGGCCGGATCGCGATCTGCTTGGGCACGTTCAGCCCGTTGAAGGCGTGGATGGTCTCGTCCATCTGCCAGCCACGGCCGATCTGCACACCCAGGTGGACGGGGATCTCGACCTTGGCGAGGCGCTCCTCCAGGGTGCCCTCACCCTGCCAGAACCAGCCGTCCACGTCGTTGATGATGTAGTCGAGCCAGATCGGATCAAGCTCCGGATAACGCAGGAGTTGGTGATAGTTCGGGTGATAGTGGATGTCCGGATCGCGGAGCTTCTGCTCAAGCAGTGCGTTGAACTTTTCGTCGCCCACCCGGCGCCGCGTGAACGAGAACGGGTTGGCCACGGCCATCCCGCTATCGCCACCGCGTCCACGCATTGCCGCCCTGGGCATCTGCCAGAGGATTCCCCCGTGGTAGACATGGCGGTAGGTGTCGTAATGGCCTCCCTCGGGGAATATCGCTTTCAGGTGAGGTGGCTGCTCGGCTGCGGCAAGCAGCTGCACCGCGGCCAGGTACGAGATGCCGACCATGCCCACGTTGCCGTCGCACCAGGGCTGCTCGGCGAGCCACTCGACGATGTCGTGGATGTCCTGGCCCTCACCCTTGCCGCCGGCACCGAAAACGCCCGTGAGCTCGCCACCGGAGTGACCGGTGCCGCGTGCGTCGACGATGATGTGCACGTAGCCCCGAGCGACCAGGTAGCGCGTATCGCCGCTCTCCAAGGCGCCGTCCCACAGCGGGCTGGGGCGACGCTGGCGAGGGAAGTGCAGACCAAAGGCGTCGTGGTCCTTGCCCCAAGGTTGGAACGCGATCAGCGCAGGGAATTGCCCCTCGGCATCAGGTCGGTGTACATCGGCGCTCAACAGGACGCCGTCGCGCATCGGGATCGTCACGTCTAGTTCGGTTGAGATCTGCTCATGAACCGGCTGCGAGATCTTCTCGTGCCACTCTGGGATCGGCTTCATCGCGTCCGCCCCCAGAACATCTCGATCCCGCGCCACTCGAAGATCCTCCCATCCGTCACACCATCACCGAAGGCTGCCTGCAGCTCTTCCGGGCTGTAATAGGGGATCTCATCGGGGCTGATCTTCATGTAACTGAAGGCCTTCTCGTACCACTGCTTGATGTGCACGTCAGCGTTGACGCGGCTGTGAAAGAGGGGCCCGTTGAGAGCCGCCTCTGCCAGTACGATCCTCTGCCCCGGCTTGGTCACGCGGAGCAGCTCCGCGGCCATCTCGTTCCAGTCATCGCAGTGCTGCATGGACTGGAGAATCGCGACGGAGTCGTAATAAGCGTCAGGCTTATCGCGGGTGTAGGTCCACTGCCAGCAGCCGATCTGCCCGTTGCGGCCCTTGATGCCACCCTCGATGTGCTTGCGACCGTCGCGGATGATTTCGAACGATTCGACGGTCCCCTCAGGCCCAACTTGCTTCAAGAGCTCGATCTCCCAGCCGGAGGGTTCAATCGCCTCGCCAATCAGTAGCACCCGGTCGCCTGGGCGCACCTCGAGCAGGCCATAGATCATGTCGGACAGCGGCTTGGCCAGCTCGCCCCAGATGTACGGCAGTCCGCCCGCGATCCGGAGCGCCATAACCCATTTGGCACGCTGATCGGGATCCAGTATCTCCGGTCCGATTAGGTCAACATCCCAAGGCTGGACTAGATCCCACGGACTTCTCGTCTGCGACGCAGACATAGCGCGTCTCCTCTCACTCACACAGACCTCCTCATGAGGTACCAGCGACAGTCTCGACGAGCGCCTGCCGACGCGCAGTGACAATTGTTCTAGGCGTAATGAGCTCGCGGAGGTCGGCGCTGCACGCAAGCTCGACCTGCAGCGAACCGAGCTAAACCGATAGGTTGATCCTGTAGTGGGTCGGGCGCGTCTCGCAGATCAATCCCGCTGAGGACTATGGAATCGGCCTTCGCAGTGCTGCGTTTGTGGGTTCCTCGGCCGTTGCTCGTCGGCTGATCCATCACACGATTTGACGTGTCGGCGTATCGGTGTCGCGACCCCGGAGTGCAGTACCTGGAGCATGCTCGTCCTGCAAGACCGGGACCAGCTTGTCCGAACTCGTCGAGCAGCCGTAGCCTGGACCGGACTGGGGCGCCGGAGCGTCGGGAAACAGACGGGCGAGTAGATCGAACGATCCGTTGCACGTTGCTGCTCTGCTCGCCTCGGCAGCCCGATCAACCGACGAGGATCGACGGGATGGGTCCAGTGCGACACGGCCGTGGGTGCCAGCGCGGTCTTGTGCGTGATCACACCTCTGACGAGCGCTTTCATCCCACTGTGGCATGTCTATTTGATGAGCGCTTCGGCGACGTTGCGTGGCCAGGCCCGCGATGCCGGCTGCGTCCGTATAAGCGTTGACTTATAGAAGTTCTAGCTTATACTAGACGGATGGCGTGGGAGATCGAGTTCACCGATCAAGCCAGGGATTGGATCGAGTCGCTCGACGACGACGATTACGACTCGATGGCCGGCGTTCTAGATCTCCTTGAACGACTGGGTCCATCGCTCGGCCGTCCAGCCGCCGATGTCATAAGTAGTTCGCGCCATCACAACATGAAGGAACTCAGGTCGAGCGGTCAGCATCTGCGGGCGCTGTTCTGTTTTGACCCGCGACGGACGGCGATCGTGCTGCTCGGCGGCGACAAGGCAGGCGACTGGACTGGCTGGTACGAACACAACATCCCAATCGCAGACGATCGCTACTACGAATATCTCGCCGAACTAGAAGCGGAAGGATTGATCTGATGCCAAACACCACAAGCTGGAGAGACATCCGCGGCCGGCGACCTCCGGACGAGGCGGCCGTCGCGACCGAGAAGCTACGGATCAGACTCGCCACACTCCGCGAGCAGGTAGGCGCGAGTCAAATTGAACTCGCAGAGGCCCTCAATACGAGTCAATCGAATGTCTCGCAGCTCGAACGAGGCAACGATCAAATGCTCTCATCGATCGCAAGGTACGTTCACGCATTGGGCGGCGAGCTCAAGCTCACAGCCGTGATCGGTGACACCGCCTATACGCTGCTCGAGGATGTAGGTGGACCGACGGCGTTGCGCGGGAGGCGGCTCTCCGTGCAATCCCGACATCCCACGAAGACTGCTGTCCACTCGAGACTAGGGCGCGGCACCGGGCGCAGCCAGTCTGGCCAGACCAAAAACGCTGTCCTCGCCGCACTAGCCAAAAGTGGCCCGATGACGGCCAGCCAAGTAGCGGCTGCAACCGGGATGAAAACGACGACGATTAGTTCGACGCTCTCAAAGCTGACCAAGAGCGGCGAGGCGGTCAAGGCCACCCGCGGCTACTCGTTGCCGCGGCGATCGCGATCGCGCGCAAGTCAATCGGCCTGAGCGGGTGCGTATCCGGCGAGGAGGTCCGCCGCGATCGTGATTGCTTTTGTGTTTCAGTCCCGGGCCCCCAGACGAGCGTTTGGCGACCATGAGCGTGCGACGGGTTGAACGTCGCTCCCATGGGTTTGGCACGCTGTTGTGGTGGAAATCGCGATGCGGCAGGCTCGGGCTGGTGACGTTGAGTCGGCTACGTGCCTCTACCTCCGGGCCCGCCGGACGGCCGCGGCGCTAGGGACAATCCCAGCGCTCGTTCACGACGATCACGCCGTTCGTGATTGGTTCGCGAGGCGGGTAGTCCCGGAGCTGGATTGCTGGCTGGCTGATAGTCCCTCCGCCGCGCCGGTGGGTTTGCTTGTACTCGACCACGAGTGGATCGATCAGCTGTATGTCGATTCGGGGCTCACCGGCCACGGCATCGGCTCCCTGCTTATTGAGCTCGCCAAGCGTGAAAAGCCGAATTGCCTGCGGGTGCGGACGTTCGTCTCCAATCCGGGCGCGCAACGGTTCTATTTACGTCATGAGTTCCGTGAGGTCGCACGCACGGATGGCTCCGGCAACGAAGAGCAGGCCCCGGACATCGAATACGAATGGGTCGCGGTACCGCGAGGTATGTGATCGTGTGAGCTCGGCACTGGGACGGAAGCGGTGCTCGTCGGGCGACCGCTTCTGTGCTCCGTGGGCCAGGTGCGGTCAGAGCCTGGCGTCGTCTGCGCCTCGAGTGAGTAGTCTTCCGCTCGACTCGACCTCCCATCATGCCGCCGCTTCCGCCTGTTCCGAATGTCCTCGCGATCCAGATGAAGTTCACGGTCGGCAACGCGAACGTCATATCCCGAGTGAACGTTCGCTACGCGTCAGATCCGCCGACGCGGAACGACCTCATCGCTTACGCGACGCACATCGACGCGCTGATTGGCAGGCACCTGCTGCCGCTCTGCTCAGAGCAGGTCAAGACCGTCGAGGTCATGGTTACGGACCTCACCAGCGATACCGCAGCCCGCGGGATCGCCACCGGCTCGCAGGTTGGAACGCGCCTGGGCTACCTAACGGCGCCGCCGTCGCTGCACTGATCAACTTCAAGGTCGCTCGGCGCTACCGAGGCGGCCAACCGCGAATCTATTTCCCGTTCTTCGTCTCCGACGACTTGACAGACCGACTGACCTGGTCCCCGGACGCGATCACCGAAGCAACCGCCGGCTGGGACGCATTCATGTCCGCCGTCATCGACGGCGCACCCACGGCGTCGAGGGTGGTCGAACAGGTCAACCTCTCCTTCTACGAGGGATTCACAGTCGTGACCGATGCACGAACGGGCCGCTCTCGGAACGTTTCGCAGCCGCGTACCGATGGGCCAGCGTCCGACCGAATAACCGGCTTTTCGATCAACCCAAGCTAGGTAGCCAGCGACGCCGCAACCTGCACGGCCGCCGTCGCGCGGCTGCGAGACGCTAACTCCGTCCACAATCGCTTTGCCGGTGGCCGTGGCTCCGGCCAGACGATCGCTTCGGCGACCAGACGCATCGGGAATCCGAGCTCGGTGCCGGCGTGGTCGGTCGCGACGTGTAGGGTGATCGCGTGGGTGCCCTCCGCCTGGATCACGTGAGCCTCGCGGTCAGCCGGCCTCTGCTTGATGAGCTCGGTCTTCGCGTCACAACGACCGCAGGCGGCGCGGGACATGCGCGCGTTCTGCTCGACCGCTGCTATCTCGAAGTCCCGGAGTCGTCTGCGTCTCACTCGAGGGCCGACCTCGGATGGTTCTTACGACCAGACGACCTGGATGCCGCAGCTGAACTGCTGCGCAACGCGGGAATCACCGCCAGTGACCCGGCCGAGTATGTTGGCTACGACGGCCGCTGGCTCGACGTCGAGCCGACCGAAACGTTCGACGCGAGCGGACTACCAACCCTCACCCGGCGCCCAGATCTCGACGAGGATGAATGGCCACCGCCGCTGATCATGCCTCAGCCGAACCATGTGACCGGAGTCGCCGAGCTGCATGTCTACTCACAGGCGCCAGACACCCTCCGACTCGCACTCGAAGTACTCGGCGCGGACCGCCAAGACTCCGGCAACTACATCCTCAGTGACGGCACAACGATCGTCGTTGACGAGTCCCAGAGGGCTGGCGGCGGAATCTCAAAACTGCTGTTCAGCAGGCCTGGGGTGCCGCTGGGGCTCGAGCTCGGCCCCTAGCCTCCCTCTGCGCTGTCCACTCGACGTCGACTATCGCTTCTGAGTTTCCACACCGACCGCCGCCGCTATCCCATTGGCAACTGAGCGCTCCGAGCGAGCCGAGAGTGCCCGGCCTGCTAGGACTTGCTGACGACGGGTGATGAGCGGATGACCGGGAGTGCTCGCGCTTCGTGGTATCCGGCTCTGGCGTAGACGGGCCGGCCAGCGTCGGTGGCCTGGAGAAGTGCTCGTTCAACGCCCCGTGCTCGTGCAGCGGCGTGTGACGCTTGCACGAGCGCTGATGCGAGCCCCCGGCCCCGCATCGATTCACGAGTTGCGAAGCAGTACAGGCCGACCGTGCCTTCCTTGTAAAACGCTGCGCCGCTGGCCGCAGGTAACCCATCCACCTTCGCCAGCAGCAGCGAAAGTGATCGATCCCCTGAAGGGCCGAGCGCGTCGTAAACCCGATACCAATCCTCGCGCCCCCTGGCATCGGCTCCAAACACCTCCGAGTACACCTCAAACCAGCCGTCGATGTCAACGAGCGACCCAACCTCGATGATTTCACCGTCTATGCGTCCGCGTACGCTCGAAGGTTCCGGTTCCGTGCTCGCGATCATCCCGTGCATCACAGTGAGCACCAGCCCCGCCGGTGCGAGCGCACCGAGGTCACGGGTCGGCTCCGTAGTAAGCCATATGAACGCGGGTCGACCAGCGGCGGCTTCAGTGATTTCAGCGAGTGTGACGCTTCCCGCTGTGAATAGATGGTTCAGGAACGGATCGAACTCCGAGCTCAGAAATCCGCTGAGCGACGCATCACTTACCGATGTCCCGCCAAGTACGCTCGCGACCTTCGTGACGAAGGCTCGCGGATTGTCGAGCAATGGATCCGCCACAACCCGAATCTAATCGGCTCTCCCGGCAGATGCAACAGACCACGCCACTCGCACGGTGACGCCGCCCTGCCGGCTGGAGCGCGGACCCCGGTCGCCTGATGCAAGCACCGCGCCACGCTCGGCATGATTGCTCTCATCAGCCGGCCACCTTGCATCGCGCGATCGCGTTCGCGACCAGGAGCGCGAACGGGCTTGGCTCACCGACCATGACCCGCCGCGCTTCCTGCGGCTAGCGACTACGCGTCGGATGCCAGTCCGACTGTCGCCGGGATCATCGGTGTGGGTCGTTCATGAACGGTGTGGATGATTTCGGTGTTGTCGATGCCTCTCAGATAGGTGGAGGTAACTCCGAGGTCCGCATGCCCAAGCTGACGCTGAATCACCACCAGCGGAACTCCCTCCCTGGATATCTCAACTCCGTGAGCGTGCCGGAGCTGATGCGGCGCGAACCGACGCCGGACCCCTGCCGCGGCCGCGGTGTGATGGAGTTGCGCTCGGATCCCGGCCGGACCGCAGTGACGCCCGCGCGTGGATCCGTGCAGGATGCAGAAGAACGAACCGACCGGCAAGCTCTTGCGCAACTCAATCCATGGTTGCAGCTGCTCCCAGGCCCAGCGGTCCATACCAACCTCGCGGCGCTTGCCGCCCTTCCCGTGTCGAACGAGGATCGCGCCGCGAACAGGGTCAAGGTCGGTCTCGGCGAGCGCGAGCGCTTCGCTGATCCTGAGGCCAGCGCGCCACAGGACGATGATCAGCGCACGAAGCCTGACGCCGCCGGCATCATCCCCGCTGCGCGCATGACCGAGATGATCTCCTCGACCGTCGGCGGGTCAGGCGGGTATCGCAGCCCCTTGTTGTGGGGCGCGTGCCCCTGGTGGAAACTCGCGAGCGTGGCCGGCGATCGGCGCCTGCCCGCACGGTCCAGCGATGGCGCTGGTTGCATGACGTCCTCCCTTCGGACGTAGGTGAGAACACATCCTCAACCCACGGATCCCGAAGCGCGAGGCAGGGCTAGTCCAAGTCCCGCACAGACCCGATAGCGATAGTCCGGCCGCCGACCCAGGCAGTAGCGATGTCGTGGCAACGCGCTCGTGTCTGCTGTCGAGAGCCAGACGCGAAAGCGCTCGTCCCGTCCTGAGGCGAATGCAGGTGCCGGCGCCGTGATCGCGGTGGCGACCTGCCTCGTTGTCGTAGCGTCTGCGCTTGTGGTTGCTTCCGCAAGATCCCAGTCGCGTATGGAATGACTGTCACAGTTTCGGCGCATCTGGCACTCCCTAAGTGATGGGCAAGCCATGGGCTGATTTGGGGGATGCTGAGCTGCTGGTCGCAGCGCGTGAGGATCCCGAGTCGTTCGGGGAGTTTTATCGTCGTCACGCGGTCGCGATCGAGCGTTGGATTAGGTCACAGACGCCTGATATGGCGACGGCTGCGGACCTCACTGCCGAAACGTTCGCGCAGGCTCTCGTCAGCCTGGGCGGGTTCCGAGGGACCACTGATGAGGCTGCCTGCGGCTGGCTTTATGGGATCGCGCGGAACCTCGTTCGCCGCTACCACCGCCGTGGGCGGGTTGAGCTCGAGACATGCCGCAAGCTCGGTCTACAGCTCGACCATGATGCTGAGGAGCTCGCCGCGATCGAGGCGCAGATAGACGCCGACATTAGTACCTCTGAACTCGCCAACGCGCTTGGCACCTTGCCTGCCACGCAACGACAAGCGCTGCAGCTGCGTGTGGTCGACGAACTCGATTACGGCGAGGCTGCCGCCGTGATGGGCACAAGCGAGCAGAACGCCCGCGTCCGTGTATCGCGGGCAATCAGAGCGCTCTCCGCGCGACTCCAAGGAGGCTCCCGATGAACACCGTTCCCGACCTTCCTCCTCATCTGGAGAGCATCGGCCAGCAGCTGACCAATGTCGCGCACAACCTCAAAGGCACGAGCAGGTTCGCGCGCTTCCGTTGGACGCGACGCAAGATCGCGATCGGGGGCTTCGGGGTCACGCCGGCAGTGCTGATCGCTGTTGTCGCAACGGCGGCAGCGGCGACCGGCGGGGCAGTCATCGCGGTGAACGCAACGACCAAAGCACCGACCAAACCGACGATCATCTTCCGAAAGAATCCCGGTTCGCCGTTCGCCCACCGCCGTCAGCTTCCGCCTAGCGTTATCTTCCGACCGGAGACGGTGATCCCGGTCTCGGTGCGTGAGCGCGCGAGCGCCACCGTTCCGAATTACGGCAAGGTCCGGCTTTGGTCTGCGACCACGAAGCAGGGTGGCTTCTGCTTTGCGATCAGGCTCCCGAACGGATCATGGGCCGGCTACCCCCTGACGCAACACCTCACGGGCGGCTTTTACGGCGGCAGCGTGCCCGGGTGCATCGACACCGAGCAGCAGCGGTCAATCGGCGAGGGAGGGCAGCCGAGCGTCGAAGCGCCAACGACACACGAAGGATTCGACGACGATGTCAAGACCCGCACCGGTCACATCTGGGAGCTCTTCTTCGGCTACGTGACCACCCAGGGGCACGCCGCGACACTGAGGGACCCCACGACCGGCCACACAGCCCCCGTCACTCCCGCCGGGTACTTCCTACTTGCAGAACCTATACCCAGCACCGGAGATGAGAGCACCATGTTCGACGTACTCAACGCCGCCGGCCAGCCGCTCCAGCCCGACTTCACACGCAGCGGTCTGCTCCCCGGCTACAAGATGGGGCCGACGAGCGGCCCGCGCCCGTAGTCCCCGATCTGGGTCATGCGCTGACGGCGGCAGGTGCGTGACGGTCCTGGTAGCGCCGGATTCGAGACGCGAGGTGAAAGCAGGTGGCCGCCGGTCTCCTGACTTCCCTCAGTTTCGCCACAGGCGGGTCTCGTCGGACTACGAACCCACGAGCGCTTTCAGCAGCTGATACGCGCGCGGCCGACGAGCGCTTGGCCACGGCTGCGCCAGCGACGACACGGGTGACCGCGCTATTCCTTGACAAGCGCCCCAGAGGCGGCCAGCCCGGACAGGGTCAGCGCCTCGGTGGAGTCGGGATCGAGAGCTGCCTGCAGATCCCGCGCCGCCGTTGGGCGCCTTGATCTCGCGATGGCGCGGCGCGACCGATCACTCGGCCGTCACGGGTTCTCCCACATCTCGTGGCTGGCGCCTTCTCTGATGAGACGACAGCCATGAGCGAGTAAGTGTCGCTCGAGATCTCGCTTCTTCACGCGGCTACTTCGACGGACTCAACCAGCGCCCAACCGGGCTCTGGGATGAGCTCGCCACGGGCGCGACGCTCCTCAAGCACCATGCTGATCGCATCGAGCACCATCACACGCGCCTGCTCGAGATCCTCACCCTGGGTCTGAACCTCTGGAAGCTCGGGCACGTGCGCGTAGACCCAGCCCTCGCCGGCATCCTCGTAGACGACGTCGAACCGAAGCGCACTCACGGCATGAACGGCACAGCAGGCACTGGGCAGCGCCCGCTGTCGCTTCCGCTGCCAGACCGGTCGTCGACTCGCGAGTGGATCGGCGACCAGGCGTGCGCCGCCGCGTTTGCCATCGTCGTCGACATGAGCCCGACGATCTTTCGGGATGGCCCCTTTCGATTCTTCTTCTTTTCGCGCGAAGAGGAGCGTCTTCATGTTCACGTCCAGTCTCCGGACGGCGAGGCTAAGTTCTGGATCGAGCCCGAGATCGAGCTCGCTCGCAGCTATTCGCCTCAGCGATCAGGACTTGAAGCGCGCCCTACAGTTGGTGATCGATCACGAGCAGGAGATCAGAGATGCCTGGCACCGCCACTTCGACCGCTGAAGTGACCAACATCTCCCAGCATGGCTTTTGGATGTTGGTTGACGGCCGCGAGCTGTTTCTCGCATTCGACGAGTTCCCGTGGTTCAAACAGGCGTCCGTTGAGTCAATTCTTCGACTCGAGCGGCCATCGCCAGACCATTTCTATTGGCCGGTCCTTGACGTCGATCTGGGCCTCGACTCGATCGAGCACCCCGAGCGCTATCCGCTCAGATCAGCGTCATAGCGGACCGCGAAGTTATCCGCGTCGGCGATTGCTTCCACCGCAACGCCGGCAAAGCGTCGACGATTGGTTTGCAGCTCCTGTGTCAAGAGAGTGTCGCTAGTTGCGGGTTTTAGCCGGTGCACGGCATGAGCCCTGGAGCGCCGACTTGGACGATGGTTTTGGTGGCGGTTGCTTGGTTGGTGTTGGCGTAGAGCAGTCGCCAGATCCGTCGGGCGAGGTGGCGTTTGAGACAACGAATGGCCTCGAGCTTGCTCTTGCCCTCGGCGATCTTCTTGTCCATGTAGGCACGCGTGTTGGGATCCCAGACCAGTTG
>DATAUP010000002.1:0-1848 GCA_036268195.1 Solirubrobacteraceae bacterium | reverse complement strand
CTCAGCACGAACCGGTCGCGGTCCGGCCAGTCCGGCTCCTGTGGCGCGTGACGCATGATCCGCGTGAACAGCACGTAACCGATCGGCGCGAGCGCCATCGGGGTCCCCGGATGACCGGAGTTTGCGCGCTGCACAGCGTCGATCGACAGCATCCGGATTGTGTCGACGCAGAGCTGGTCAACGTCGGTGACGGCGGTGAGGTTGGTGGTGGTCATCCAAGGCTGTTTGGGTTTCGCGTCGCGACTTGCCAAGGCGCGCTGGTAGCGATAGGCCCGCGGTGGCGCGGAGCAAGGCTTGTCTTGCGCGCGGTCCACTGTGTCCAGGTGGTCTAGAGAACCGCCCAATTTGCGGGCCCTGGACGCCTGAGAACCGGTCTACGCAGGGCGATCCAGGTTGAGGGCCTTGTGGACCGAATGGTCCGTGGAAGTTCGAGTCTTCTCGGGCGCATAGGGAAAAGCCCCGCACAGCGGGGCTTTTTCATGCTCAAGGCGACTTGGCGGGAATATCCGGCATCGTGGGTATGGTTGAAAGTGCCGGATCGTGGACGATCGCGGCGCTCTCGGTGTATCGGCGCGTCGCCAACTCAGAGCTCCCACATCTTTTGAGGCATTATTCGTAGAGCGGCAGAGAGGCAAACCAGACGCGGCGCCGATGGTGCTGGCCCGTTCCAGACCCGTAGTCCACGCCCCTGGCTCGACGGTCCGGGCGCTCCAGGGCAGCGACACGCGGGCAGTGCCAGCCGCGTGCGATCCGGCCGTGTTCTGATTGCCGTCAGCGTGATTGTGGGCGCAGCCCTCGGCTGCGCGACGTCGTTTGGCCAAGGTCTGCTCGACCGACCGTTCGCAGCGCTGGCCAACTCAGCAAGCGCCTGGCTCGTCGCTCCCTTTCTGTTGGGGAGGTCGGCTCGCGAGCCTCGCTTTGCCGCGTTCACCGGGGCTGTCGTCTGCCTCTCCGAGCTTGCCGGCTACTACGCGACTTCGCTCGTGCGTGGGTATGCCGTCGGTGATCACACGCTCGTCCTCTTCTGGATTGTGTGCGGTGTGCTGGGCGGTCCCGTGCTCGCGGTTGCAGGGTGGGCGAATCGCACACCGGGTCTCGTGGGCCAGGCCGCCCCGTTGATCCTCGCAGCCTGCTTCGCGATCGAGGGCCTGCGCTACGCGAAGCAGCTCGGACAACACGACACGGCGATGTTGTGGTTCGCCATCGCCGCAGGAATCATCGCGATCACCGGGGTTCTCGCCCTCCAGTCCACGCGTCGAAGGCACCGCGCACCGGGCAATCCCGGCCCATGACCTCGCGACGCCGGCGAAGCGGCCCAATCAAGATTCCATCTGAGACAGAGCTGCGGCGCGGGCGAGGCGGCCCGTGTGCGGGCCAGGGTATTCACGGGCGCGATACATGGATGAGCCGGTCAGGCTGGGCGGCCACCAAACCGAGGAGGGCCACATGCCTGCCACGACCGAGCAGTCAGGCGCCACCGCGATTCGCTCGTTCCGCGTTGAAATCCCGGAAGACGCCTTGGGGGATCTGCGCCGCCGGATCGCAGCGGTGCGGTGGCCGACTAGGGAGCTCGTCGCGGATCGCTCGCAGGGGGTGCAACTGGCGACGCTTCGGGCGCTCGCGGAGTACTGGGTCAACGATTACGACTGGCGCCGGTGCGAGGCGCGGCTCAATGCGCTGCCGCAGTTCAAGACCGAGATCGACGGGGTGGACGTCCACTTCATCCACGTGAAGTCGCGGCACGAGGAGGCGTTGCCGCTGATCATGACTCACGGCTGGCCCGGCTCGGTGATCGAGATGCTCGACACCGTCGGCCCGCTGACTGACCCGACCGAGCATGGCGGGCGC
>DATAUP010000001.1:0-23672 GCA_036268195.1 Solirubrobacteraceae bacterium | reverse complement strand
ACCTCAAGCACGACAGAGACCTCGCCGAGCGCGTCCTGGCCCTCGGTGACGGCGCCGATCGTGAACTCGCTGAGCTTCGCCGCGATGCTGCTCGCCGCGTTGATCGCCTGGAACACGGCGTCGATCGGTCCGTCCCCGATGAATGAGCCTGTGCCGATGCCCCCCTCGGGCAGCGTGACCGCGACCTTGGCGTGCGCTGGACGCAGCGACGAAGCCTCGACGTCGAACCAGTCCAGCGTGTAGCCGCCGATATCCTCGCTGCGCAACTCGTCGGTGACGAGTGCCTCCAGGTCCATCGCTGTGACCTGCTTCTTGCGGTCGGCGATCTCCTTGAAACGCTTGAATGCCGTGTTCAGCGCCTGCCCGTCGATCTCGAAGCCCATCTCTTTCAGTGTCTCGCTGAGCGCGTGGCGGCCGGAGTGCTTGCCGAGCACGATCGAGTTGCTGTTCAGGCCGACAGTCCTCGCATCCATGATCTCGTAAGTGGTGCGCTCCTTTAGAACGCCGTCCTGGTGGATGCCGGCCTCGTGCGCGAAGGCGTTGCGGCCCACGATCGCCTTGTTCGGCTGCACGGGATAACCGGTCAACCGTGAGACGAGGCGACTCGTGCGCGCGATCTCAGTCGTCTCGATGCCCGTCCACAGGCCGAGGCTCGGCTCGCGTGTGTGCAACAGCATGGCGATCTCCTCAAGCGAAGCGTTGCCGGCCCGCTCGCCGATCCCGTTGATCGCGCACTCCACCTGTTGGCAGCCCGCTTCCACCCCGGCCAGCGAGTTAGCGACCGCCATCCCCAGGTCATCGTGGCAATGCACCGAGAGGACGACATCGCGCAGACCGGGAACCAGCCGGAACAGCTCCTCGAATATCGCCGCGAACTCGCGGGGCATCGTGTAGCCCACAGTATCGGCCACGTTGATCGTGCTGGCGCCCTCATCGAGCGCGATCTGGATCACCTCGGCCAAGAACTGCACGTCCGAGCGCGACCCGTCCTCGGTTGAGAACTCGACGTCCTCGGTGTATTCGCGCGCCTGTGCAACGGCCGCGCGTACCTGTCCCTTGACGTCCTTGCGCGTGGTTTGCAGCTTGTGCTCGATGTGGATGTCGCTCGTCGCGATAACCATGTGAATACGCGGGCGCTGCGCGTCGCGCACGGCGTTCCACACGGCCTCGATGTCCTGACTGACGGTGCGCGCCAGCCCGCAGATCACCGGCCCTTCGACCTCCCGCGCGATCGCCTGCACCGACTCGAAATCGCCGGGAGACGTAATCGGAAAGCCAGCCTCGATCACATCAACGCCGAGGCGCGCGAGCTGGTGAGCGATCTCCAGCTTCTCAGTCTTGTTCAGCGAGATCCCCGGCGACTGCTCGCCATCGCGCAGCGTCGTGTCGAAGATCAGTATGCGGTCGGACTCGCTGCGCCCGCGTGAAATGCTGCCCGCCGAAGCGTCCACCATGTCGTGCTCCTTCTCTCGCTTTGTCGTTTCCTCTCTGCTGGGTATGCGGCTAGACGGCCGCCACGCGCTATTCCCCCCGAGGGGGGAGCAGGAGAAGCGAGAGAAGCGAGTTCTGCAACGACATCTGCGGGGAGCGTAGCACCGGCCGCCGGGGACGGGCCGCGCCCGCCAGCAGCACGTCGCAGGTGCATCTCCGAGGCGGGACTGACACCCAATCCTGCGACCGCCGATGGCCCACAAACATGGGCTATAGCCCACAGGGTCGAGGAGTCGTGCCTACTCGGATAGGCGGGGTACTCCGAGAAAGGCGCGCAGGTCGGTGCTTACGGGACACCGGCCTTCCGCAGATTGGCCTTGCGGTCAGCGCCAGACAGTTACGCTTCAGCGCGTGGAGCTGCAGCGGCGCATTGCCGAGGGGACGGGTGAGTTCTTGCTGTTCGCGCTGACCCCACCGCGCCTGACGACCGAACCGGAGCAAGCCAGTCAGATCGCCGCGAAAACGCTCGAGCGCCTGCGCCCTGTGGGCCTCGACGGTCTCGTGCTCTACGACATTGATGACGAGAGCGACCGCAATCCCGAGGAACGCCCCTTTCCGTTCCTGCCAACGATGGACCCAGCCGACTACCTCGCGCGCTATCTCGTCGGCATGGAAGTGCCGGCCATCGTCTACCGCGCTGTCAGCAAGTACCCAGAGCAAGGTCTTCGCTCGTGGCTCGGCGAACAAGCCCCAACCCACGCGCTGTCGGTGTTCGTCGGTGCGTCCTCTCGTGAGAAGGCGGTAGCAACCTCTCTGTCGCGAGCCTACGAACTCAGGACCGAGGTGCGCCCGGATCTCCTTCTCGGAGGTGTCGCAATCCCAGAGCGGCACGCGCGCGGGCGCGGGGAGCACGTCCGTCTGCTGGCGAAGCAGGCGGCAGGTTGCTCTTTCTTTGTCACCCAGATCATCTATGACATCAATGCCGCGAAGAACTTGGTCTCCGATTATCACTACGAGTGTGCCGCTCGTGACGTGAAGCCGGCGCCGATCGTCTTCACGTTCTCGGTCTGCGGCTCGCTGAAGACACTGGAGTTCGTTCAGTGGCTCGGTGTCGATGTGCCGCATTGGATCGAGAACGAGCTGCGCCACGCGGAGGACACCCTCGACGCGTCCTACGATCAAGCCGTCGCCGCGGCCGTCGAGCTCATCGCATTCTGCCGGCGCGTCGGAGTTCCATTTGGGCTCAGCGTCGAGAGCGTCTCGATCCGCCAAGTCGAGATCGAGGCCTCCGTCCGCCTCGCCACCCGGCTACAGGCAGAGCTACGTCGCTAATCCCTACGGGCTGGTCGCATAACGCCTCGACCTTCCCGCGCCGTCGGGCCGGGGGGCCTCGTGCCGGATAGGCGCGCGCGCGGCTTCGGCGCGTTGGCGGGAGTCGAGGAAGGCTCGCCACGATGGACGGGTCGAACTGGCTGCCGGCGCCGCGTTCGATCTCGGCAATCGCATCCGCTACGGGCCACGCGCTCTTGTACGGCCGGTCGTGGGTCAACGCGTCGAAGACATCTGCAACGGACACGATGCGTCCGACGAGCGGAATGTGCTCGCCTGCGAGGCCGCGCGGGTAGCCCTTGCCGTCCCAGCGCTCGTGGTGGCTTTCGGCGATCAGGGTGCCCGTCTGTAGGATCGGCGAACCGCTCCCGGTGAGCAGCTTGGCGCCAAGGGCGGTGTGGGTCTTCATCACCTCGAACTCCTCCTCGGTGAGCTTCCCGGGCTTACGAAGGATGCTGTCCGGAACCCCGATCTTGCCGAGATCGTGCAGCGGGGCGGCGAGGCGCAGAAGCTCGATGTCCTTGGGGTTAAGCCTAAGCTCGCTCGCGATCTGCGCGCAGGTCTCACCCACGCGTTCGGTGTGCGCGAACGTGTCATCGTCGCGATACTCGGCCGCGAGCGCCAGGCGTTTGAGGGTTTTCGCGCGGGCGTCCTCCAGCTCTCTTGTGCGCTGCGTGACTTCCCGCTCGAGGATCGCGGCATGATCCGCAATCTGGCGCTCCGCCTCGACCAGGCTTGTGACGTCTCGGGCTACGGCGTTGATGAGCTGGTCATCCAGCGAGACGTGAGCCGTCCATTCAAGCCAGCGATAGTTGCCGTCTGAGGCTCGATAGCGGTTTCGGAACCCTGTCGCGTCGCGGCGCCCGCCAGACACGACGGCGTGCTCGGCCAAGGTCGCTGCCCGATCCTCGGGATGGACGAAGTCGATGAACAGCTCCGAGCAAAGCGTCTCCGCCATATATCCGAGCGTGTGCTCCCAGGCCTTGTTGACACGGACGAAACGGCCGTCCAGGTCCACCGTCGCGAGCAGGTCGAGTGAGCCGTCGAAGTAGTGCGTAAGCGCCCTCTCGAGCTTCTGGCGATGCTGGACGAAGCCGCCGACCACCGCCGCCACGAAGACCGCGGCCAGACCCCAGCTCAGATAGGAGGTCGCGCCCATCGCGGGATCGTGGTCTTCGATGCCCCACACGACGATCAGCGCGACTGCCATGGCCGCACCGGCAAGGCCTCCCGGGAGACCGAACCACAGCGCCAGCACCACGATTGGAAAGGACAGCAGGACATCAGGGCCGTCTACCGCGCTCCCGCCCTGAGCTACCCGGAACGCGTAGATCCCGACATACAACGCGACCGCTGCCGCGACCGTGGCGGCGCCTCGGTGCCTCGGCGGATGGGGAACAGCAGGCGGATGAGCGATCCGAGCAGAGACTCTCATGCTTCCAACATCGTCACGTCGTCCACATCTCTGAATCCATGCACCGGACGAATGGCGGAGACCTGGATGACGAATGGCGGAGACCTGGATAGTGCGCCCGCGATCCGTGCTGTGCGCCCCAGCAGCACGCGAGTTGCTGCGCGCAGAGCGCCGAGACCGAGCGCTGAGTCCGCGACGAGGCTTGCGGCTGCGCCGGCGACGCCCCAACCCAGGCCGATACTAAGGCTTGAACGGCGGTGCCTCGCCCCAACCCCAGCGCGGGACCGGCGCATGGACGACGACCTCGGCGCCGGGCTGTGAATTGTGTTGCGCGAGCCGCGTCCCCCACTCGACATAGGCGACGAACGCCGAACGGAACTCAGGGTCGTCGGGGAGGCCGGCGTCGTCGGCGGCAAGGCTCATCAATGAGGCGAACCGGAATCGCTGCTCAGGCGTGATCGCCAGATCGTGATGCTTGGCAAGCATCCGCTCGTAGCCGCCCAGTTCGTCCGTGTAACGCGTTGGCCCACCGAAGACCTCCGACCACCAAGCAATGACGTGTAGTCGATGCTCCTCGCTCACGCCGCCTGGGAACAATCCCGAGAGCAGATCGTCGGCTTCGACGCGGTTGTAGAACGCATTTATCAGCCGCGCAAACGCCTTCTCGCCTCCGGCCCAGTCGTAAAGAGAGGTCAAGACGAGCATGCTAACGAGGGCACTCGGGTGTTCGCGCGTTGCGAGCAGATCCCAAGGCGTAACAGTTTCCTGTTGAGTTCGTCAACGAGCCGGTGGCGGACTATCTCGCAGCGCGTCGCGCGAACCGCGAGCCAACGCCTGCCCGGTCACACGCACCTGTAGGATCCGATCATGCGCCTGGCGAGACTCGTAGCAGGAGTAGCGGTGCTGACGGCCACCGTCGCGCTCACGGAGGCGCCGGCAAGCATGGCCGTGTCGAACCTGCCCACCGTCTCGGAGTTGGATCCGCACCAGTGGGGTGTTCCGAAGCCGGAAGCGAACGTGTACGGCGCCGACTACCAGTTGTACAACCTCGCCAATGGCGGTGATAAGCACGACCTGATCGACCACCACCAGACGTTCGGAGCCGATGTCGACTTCGGCGACGGCGAAAAAGTGTCGACGGGCCTACGCCAGTTCAGCTTCAAGCGCCGCAGCCGCGCGAAGGGCCGTATCTCACCGACGCAGAGCATCGCGATCTACGACAACTTCACTCACAAGTACCTCGTCAACGAACACCAGCGCTTCGGTGTGGACTTGGACTGGGTTGCGAACCCGTCCTACCAGTGGCACCTGCTGCCGGGATCGGTCGCGGGGTCGGTCGGCCTCTACAACACACGGCGGGGCGACTATCTCGTGTACGGGCACGAGACCTTTGGTGTTGACCTCGAGTGGTACAAGGAATTTCAGAACACGCTCGGGATCTCTCAATATGCAAATCGCACGGCGACGGTGACGCTGACGGAGCAACCCGTCGAGGAGGGCTTCGTCCCTTACGCCGCCGGCTTCGGCGGCGGCGTCGGTGCGGCCAACGAGACGCTGCAGTCGATCACGAACCCGCTCGGCAACGCTGCGATCCTGTTCGTCAAGCCCGGCCATGGCACAAACGACTGCGACCAGTCGAGCGCCGTCGTGACGCTCGGGCCGTTCGGCACTCTCAGTGGCGCGGGCCTGGCCTCGCTCTACGGCTCTGCGACTCCGTCCCTGCCGATCACCTTCGTCGCGTGCGTGGTTGCCTCGGCAAACGTGTCGAGCATCCCGCTGCGCATCGTCTACTTCGGGCCGCCGTGAGCATGCGCAGCGCCCGCAGCGTTTGAAGCGCTGAGGATCCCCGGCCCGGCGTCGCCCGTAAAAGGCCAGCACCGGCCGGCGATGCTGGCCGACCGGACTGGCCCGGGTTTCGTGTCAGTTCTTCTTCGCGGTCGGTTTTTTGCTCGGCTGAATCGCGACTGCGGTCGTCGGGCATCCCGAGCCACTGAACGGCGCGCACCCCTGTTGCCAGTTGAACGGGATGTTCTGGATCGTGCCTTTTGCCGTCTCGGCCCCGAACGTCCCGTTGGGTTCCTGCTGGTAGCCGATCGTTGGGACTTCGCTGCGGCCGCCCATCAGGACGGGGCGCGCGGCGACCACCTCGAAGTACCCGAGTTGGAGGTGCTGGCTCGACTGCGCGCCGCAGACCAGCAGTTCTGCCGACCCCAGCGTGCCCTTGCAGAAGACGATCGCGGCGCCCTGCTGGGGCTTGTAGAAAATCGTGAACGCGTTGGGGGCCGAGGTCGTGTTGAGAATCTGTACCTGCTTGGACAGGAACTGGACCGGGCCGATTTCCCGTCCCCCGGGATCAAACGCGATCCAGAAACGTGCGCCGCCGCTACCCGCGATCGGGGTCGCCGAGGTACGTGCATGACGATTGTGCGCCGCCGCTCCTGTAGCGGCGATCGACGACATCAGCGCGACCGCGAGCAAGACGCCCGCCGCGCGCCGCGACGATTTCACGAGTGACTTATGCATGCAGCCTCCACTTTTGTTTTGAGCCCGGTCGGGCCCCGCTCCTGCTCGTCCCCCAGTCGGACCCGGGAGGCTCAGTCCGCCTTCCACACGATCGGCTTTTCCGTGTATGCGTCGCCGCTTCCTGTCCACTCGTCCTTGACGATAGAGCCGCCGCCGCCGACCAGGTAGACCTGGCACGTGGCATAGGTGACGCCGCGAGTGAACTGCTTCGGCTGCGTGCCCGAGTCGCAGGGCCGGAAGGTGCCGAGCACAGTCAGTTCCTGGCCCTCCTGTTCGCGGTCGTCGATCGTCTGGAAGCCCACGGCCGGGACGCCGTCTTCGGCACTGGCGTTGCCCTCGCCGAGGTTGGTAATGCTGAGCTTCACGTAGTAGGGCGTCTTGCCCTGCTGTGCCTTTTCGAGTTCGATCCCGTTGAGATCGGCGGCGGGAGCCTTCGTGATCGAGACGACGCTGACGCGCAGGCGGTAGGTGGGGCTGTTGGACTTCACTCCGGGCTTGTAGTCGACGACCGCCGGTGCACCAAGCGCGAGCGTCGTCCCGGGCGCGGTCGTGCCTGCGACGGGGACTGTCGATGTCCCCGTCGACGGGGACGAAGATGTCGTTCCCGACGTCGCTGTCGGTGTGCTCGTGGCGACATCCGCAGAGTCGGTATGCGTCGAGCTCGATGACCCGCAACCGGACACCGCCAGCACGATTCCGATTGCGCCAGCTAGCACTAGACCGTCAATACGCCACCTCATACCGCCCCCTTTAGTTGTGCCCGATCGCATGGCGCGCCTCTTCGTCGTCGCCCAGCGTGCCGCCCCCGTCCGCGCCCCCGCGCCTGCGGTGCTCTGCGCGGCAGAATCAGGCGAGAACCCTAGCGCAGCCGCGCTTCAAGGGAGAGCCGGCGTTTCCTCCGACGGAATACTCGCCGTTCTTACCAAGGACGCCACCTGTAGTCGACTGTGCTGCACGCGGCGGTCATCGTCAACCAAGCGCCCGCACCAGGCGCTTGGCGTGTCGGCGGTAAAAGCGCGACACCTCGAACGCCCACCTCGTGCCGTCGGCGAAGGTGATCCTAAGCGGGGCCGAGCTGAACAGATACAACGTCGGATGACGCCGGGGGCTGCGTTCTCGTAAGGGCGATCTCAAGTTCGGTGACGACCAGAAATCCCCATTTGCCGCAGTCAGGGGTTTGCGCGCTCGCCGTGGCGTCCGCCTCGCGCTGCTCGGCCGCGCTCGCCCCACCGAGCTTGTCAGCGATCGCGGGACCGGTCGAGCCGGGTACGACCACGCCGCCGCTGAGCACCGTCACGTTGGACTCGATCTTTCTGAAGAGGCCCACCGGGCTCACGACAACACCCGCAAGCTGGGGAGCGCCAAGCAGATCCGATGCGTCGATCACAGTGGACCCGCTCCTCTCCAACCTAACGCGGCACCGAGACCGCGAGACCTGCCCGGTTTCGCCAACTCACCCTCGACGCGTTGATCGCGATCGAGTTGAGGACCGGCGCATTGGCAGCAGACGTGGTCTTCAGCAGTGCCCTTGGACTCGAGAGGCGATGGGGCTTTACCGAAAGCACGCAGACCTCCCATTCCTTGGACGGCTTGTCGGGATGTTCCGCTTCGGCGGCGAAGTCGTCTGCCTCTCCGGCAACCGCGACCGTCCCGTCTTCAGCGATCGCGTAGTCCAGATCATCCGAAGGCACTTTCGGCCCAGGTTCCTCTTCTTCGGATACTTCTTCTCTGTCCCAGATGTCCGCTTCCTTCTCCGGTCCGCGCGGCAGTTGCACCCATCCGATCGTCGTCCCAGCGCCACCGGACACACCTTCCGCGAAGGCCACGAAGCCGAGCCGGTCGCCGACGAGCTTGTACTGCGAGACGGACTCGTTCCTCACGAACGGCTGACCTTGAAAGGCATGCGGATGGTGCGACCCGCGAGCGCACAGGTAAAACTGCTTGTAGTGGGAGCCCTCCTGTCGCGCGTTGCCGTACACGCGCGCGACCCTGAAGACCCGGATGTCGGGGCGCTTGAAAACCGTCGTGCCGGACCGGCAGCTGACGCGCGCGGAGGCCGACGCGGTCACCAACAACGAGCAGGCCGCTGCCGCAACGACACCAATGCCAGCCCGCCCCGCGAGCGCGCGCACCCCCATGCGGGAACTGTACACCGGGCGGCTGCGAACAACGCGTGGCAGCGCTCCTCTCACAAATCGCCAGGCTCGCCCGACGCACGTGCAGGCGACCAGCGAAACTGGCATGCTCTGTCGGCACGCCTGTCGCGCCCCGGGGGCGCGGAGAAACAATTCCGCGAAGGGAGCAGCGCTATGCCGAGTCCGAGGACTTTCCTCTGTCGCAACTCGTCGAGCCGAGCGTGTCGGCTGCTCGCCGTCGCCGCTCTGGGAGTGCTGCTACCGATCACGCTCCGGGCCGGTGTCGCGCAGGCAAGCGTGAGCTTCGAAGTCAAGGGCCAGTGGACCTGCGACAACCGCGGCACGGGCACGCCTCTGTCCGGCGCGCGGGTCGAGCTGTGGCGCCCGGGCGGCATCTCGACCCTGTGGATCGACGAAAAGCTCGGTGCTACGCACACGAACGCAAATGGGGCCTACAGCTTCAGTGTGAGGGCCGACGATAACTTCGACCTTTATTCGAAGGTCGTGATGAACGACGACCAAGGCGTGCATCTCGGCAACTGGTACTCGTTCAGCGACTATGACACGGAAACGCAGACGACCGGAAGCCACGCTGGGATCGTGAACCTGGGCAACTGGCAGATCTCCCACGAAAACGGCGCGGGCACGCCAACGTGCGCTGCCTTTCAGGGTGCGCACAACGCCTACCAGAACTACAAGCAGGTGATGGGCGTCGCTCCGCCCGACTCCAGCTACCTGATCAACTGGGACTACCCGTGCTGCGGCGTTCCCTTCACGCTGCGCGACACCACGAACTGGCCACAGGGATACGAAACGGGATACGGCCCCAAAGACCCCGACGGGGGCTACGCCGTCAACTTCCACGAGTTCGCCCATTCGGTGCGGCACAGCTTCGACGGAGACGAGCTGCACTTCTTCTACGACGCAGCCCGCTTCGCCTATCCCAAAAGCCATGAACTCTGTCTGCTCAGCAACGAAGGCTTCGCATTCAACGAGGGCTGGGCGGAGTTCTGGGCACATACGCCAACCACCTGTGGCGACGGCACGAACTTCAGTCAGGAGGGCAACGTGGCGGCCGCTCTCACTGGGCTTGAAAAATGCGCGGATCGCAAGACGATGGTGCGTGTCCTGGCGCTGAACCCGGAATCAATCCACAGCTACGCCGAGTTCAAGGCGAAGTTCTTCGCCATCGTTGGTCAGCGCGCATGCGTGATCAAATCGATCGGCGGACTCCAGGCCGTCGGGAAAACGATTGCCGCCGCGCCGTTGCTCGCGAGCACCGAAAGCCAGATCGCGGCCGAGACGAAACTGATCACCTCGATGTCGCGCAGGATGGCGCTCGTGCGAACACGCGCCCAAGCTCCGGGCAAGTGCCTCAGGGGCCGGTGTGTGGCCGCACTTCAAGAGCTGATCGAGCCCTCGGCACTGAGCACGCAGATCGCTCAGGCCAAGCTCTTGCGCGAACGGCTTCAGAGCGGACTGGCGGCAGCGCGCAGCGCGATCAGCGGCCCTGAATCGGCGCAATTGAAGCTCTTCGAAACGCTCGACGCCGAACGCGTGACGTTCGAAGCGGCCAATCAAGCCATCCAGATCAGGGGACTGCAGCAGAGCGTCGCGGCGGTCCGAGCCAAGCCGACCTTCGCCGCAGCTCGCTCCACCGCGACATTTCGCAATATGAGCCAACGCTTGGCGAGTCTGACGGTTGCCCACACCCGCCATACGCCGACGCCGAGCAGCATCGCCACGCTCTTCTCAGCGCCGCAGGTGCCTGGTGATGTTGCGCGGCGCGTCGGCGGTCGCTAGACGCTTCCGATCGGCGCGGGCGCGCTGCGAGGCATCGACTTGACGAGCCGGCCGTCCCGAGGCTCAGTCGAGCGCGGCCGCGATTGCCTCAGCACCGGAGAGGTGGACCTTCGGCACATCGAAGGCCCACGTGGACCCGTCGGTGAACGTGACTTGCAGAACCCCGGCGAGCCGCCCGCGCTCCAGGATCGTCGCGCTCACGCTTGACCGCGGCGCCACGGCGATCACCTCGTCCGTCGCCTTCGGGCGGAAGGCGCCGCGCTTCGCGCGGAACAAGGTCAGCTCTTCGGTGTCCAATCCGAGATAGGCGATCTGGCCCGCCCTGATCGGCGAGCTGCCCGTGTGTTGAGACTCTGCTGCATGCTGCGCCGAGATCCCGCCCACGGCGCCGAGCACCTCTCTGCCTACCGTGCCCGCGACGATCGAGCGCACCATCCCGCGTGGCTCGACGAACGTACCCACCCTCTCTCCCTCGTCTTGCGTCATCGCTTCACCTCTCCCCTCCGGGCGACCATCGGGCCGCCGTCAGCCGCTGAATGCCGAGATGACCATGGGCCTCCCTCCGCGGACGGTCGACGTGCATCCCGGCTGTCGTCTGCGGCGAAGGCTACGACGCCAACTTGCCTCGTGCGTGCTCGCTGCTGGTTCTGACGTCCGGCCCGGCGCATTGCCGCGTTGGGCAAGTGCTCTGCCCGTCCGCTCGCCTCGGCCTCGAGCCTCTCGGCCAATACGCAAGCAAATTGCCGCTGAGCACCCGTGCGGGTTCTCAGCGGGAAATGCAGCTGATGTGCCCGTCGTTCTCGAGGATTGCCCACCGCAGATCTCCCAGCGAGGTGATCTGCTCCTGGCGGGCCTCCTCCTCGATGTCTTCCAGGGTGATCCGCTCGCGGCGCATATTGCGATCGATCGGACGCCCGTCGTGGACGAGCACGACTGGCTCCCCCTCGGTAGCACGGCGCACGACTTTGAAGCGATAGGAGAGCCAGCTGACGAACACGGAAAGCACGCCGATCGTGGAGATCACGGTGAGCGCTCCGGTGACCGAGTAATCGCTCTGCGTCACCCCTTGCTGAACGAGATCGCCGACGACGACGAGCAGGATCACGTCGAAGGGCTCGAGCTGGCTGAGCTCACGTCGGCCGGTGATTCGTGTGAGCAAAAAGACGAAGCAGAACACGACGGCTGCGCGAATGACGAGGTCCATCGGTCAGCTCCCCGGCTTTGTGGGTAGCAAGGCGCTCATGGGAAGATCGTCAGCGACCGGTGCACGGTCGCCAGCGGTTCACCGGAGTCCTCGAGGGAAACGTCCTCGCGGCGATTGCCGACGTTGGTCGCGTTGACTTGGAAGTTCAGCCAGCAGACGAACTCTTTCCCTGCCGGCCAGGTGCCGTATTCCAGGACGATCTTGCCGTTGCGAGAGGTTTCGCTTTCCGGTTCGGGCTTGATCGAGTTGACCCCCATCGATTCCCACCAGCCTTCGTCGAAGACGAGCTGCAGGTGGTGCAGTTCACGGCGAGGCTCGACCTTCACGAGCGCTTGGAACATCAGCCCGCCGCGCAGCCTGCTCGGCGCAGTCACGCTGAGGCTCGCCGCGGGCGAGCTCGCCGAAGTAGTCGACGGGTGCTGGCCGAAGACCCCTAGCAGCGCGAGCACGGGAATCGCGGCCACTGCGCATAGCAGCAACCGGCGAATCCACGGCGAGTGTTGTCGAATCCGGCCCTGGTAGTCACGGTTTCGCTCGAAGGTCAGGCCGTCGGGAAGGTCTGTGGCCATGCGGTTCGGGTTCGCGTCCGACTTGCGTGTTCCTGCCTTTTCCTCGGATCTGCACGCCTCGTGCTGACAACACAACTACGCCCCGCGACCGTCTCAACGGTTTTTCGACGACATCTCCGACAGGAGGCTTGGAACTCGCGCCAGGCTAGGTTGCGGACGTCCCCCATTGCTCCTCGAGCGCAGACGGCGCCAAGACGGGTAGAACGAGTACATGACAAGGACGGACTCGGATTTCGATGCGGTCGCGGTTCGCGAGTTGCTCGAGGCGCGTCGAGCGGAGATGCAGGGGCGCGTCAGCGCACTGGCCGAGCGTCCCGAGCTCGGCAGCGCGCAGGGTTTCGGCAAGCGAATCGGCGACGGCACCACCGAGGCGATCAGCAGGCTGACCGAGATCGGTGTCGGGCGGTCCCTGGAGGCCGGGCTGACCCGTACCGAACGAGCGCTCACGAAGCTCGAGGACGGCACCTACGGCGTCTGCGATGGATGCGGCGCGGTGATCGCGCCTGCGCGCTTGGAGGCGCTTCCTGACAGCGTGCTGTGCCTGAACTGCTCGGCCGGCGCGCGGCGTGCACCGCCGCGAAGGTGAGCCTACGCGAGGCGACGGTCCTTACTGCCGAATCTGCTTCCGGAACTCTGTTCCCGGCGGCCGAGCTTGGAGACGCGCGGATCACCTTAGATCCACGCGCGCGATGCGATGCCGGTCGGCGTCGGCTTCAAGCTGTCCTGCGGGCCGCCAAGGACGCAGGCACTGCCGCCGACGAGGGCACCGCTGGATAGGTCGCGCGCAAGCGGGTAGTTGGATGCCATGGCGACGCGATCCGAAGCTCCGAGCGGCGTGCTCGACGGCTACGCGCCCGGCGAAGAGCGGCCCCTGGTCAGCTACGCCGTACTGACGGCAACCTTCGTTGGGGTGATCTTCGCCTTCAGCGCGTGGATAAAAAGATCCGGCCGAGAGCTGCCCGAGCGGATCGGTCCCGGCGATCTTGCCCTCGTGACCGTGGCGACACACAAGGCCGCGAGGCTGCTCGCCAAGGATCGCGTGACGAGCGCGGTGCGCGCGCCGTTCACTCGCTTCGAAGAAGAGGGTGGTCCCGGCGAGGTCGAAGAGCAGGCGCGCGGGCGCGGTTTGCGTCGAGCGCTCGGCGAGCTGTTGATCTGCCCCTACTGCCTGAGCATGTGGATCGCCACGGCATTCGCGGCGGGCTTGGTTCTGGCGCCCCGTCCGACGCGCTGGGCAGCGTCGGTGCTGACCGCCGTGTTCGGCTCCGACGTTCTGCAAGCCGTCTACAAGAAGCTAGAGGACAGCAGCTAGCCGTATAGCTCCTGACGCCGTCCGGCCGCGAAAGGTCGAGGTGCGACGTCCCGGGGTGCGCGGCCCGCTCAGCGCAGTCGGTCGCTCGCGCCGATGCCGGTCGCGAACTCACGGAAGCGCAGCGTGCCGCTGCCGGCGGGATCGAGCGGAGGGGTCTGCATGCCCGCACCGTCGCGCAGACCGTCGAGCAGCTCGCACAGCGTCGCCTCTGCGGTGAAAAGTGGCTTCCAGCCAAGCTCCTCGCGGCCCCGTCCGGTTTTCATGATCGGCGAGAGCATTCCCATGTCCAGCCAGCCGGGAGAGGTGGGCTGCACCCGCAGCTTCCAGCTTGCCCAGGCGGCCCGCCGCAGGATCGCAGGTGGGAGATGCAGCGGGCGGGCGTCAAGGATTTTCCCAATCGTCATGTCGTCGAGGACCGGGTCGGTGGCGATGTTGAAGGCGCCCGTAACGGCCTTGGTGGCGGCGAGCCGGTAGGCCTGTCCGACGTCGAGGGAGTGCACGACCTGAGTCCGCAGCCCACGCGGATAGGGCAGGACGGGCAGCGCACCGGCACGCATGAGCCGGTTTGGCAACAGCGGACCCATGAAGAGACGTCGAATGCCAGTCGCTGCATCGCGCTTGAAGATCAGCGCCGGGCGCAGGCGCACTGTGCGCACGTCTGAATGCTCGGCCTCGAAGCGGTCGAGCAGCCGCTCGACCTCGGCCTTGTGTCGCGAATAGAAAGAGCTGTCGATACCGGTCGTGGGCCAGGACTCATCGACGGCCCGATCGCCGGGACCGGGTGCGTAGGCGCCAACCGAGGACGCATGAACGAGCGCGGGCACGCCGGCCCGCGCGACGGCCTCGAACACGCGAGCGCTGCCGTCGACGTTGACGAGCCTGGTGAGCGCTTCGTCGCGAGAGGGCTGAATCAACCAGGCGAGATGGATCACCACGTCAGCGCCCCTGAACAGAGGGACCAGCTCGTCGCGGCTGACGTCAGCCCGATGCCAGCTCGTCTTCGCGAAGGGCCGGCTCGGAAGCCGTCGTGCGACACCGACGATCTCCCTCACCGTTTGATCTCCGGCAAGCGCCTGCAGAACGCTCGTGCCGACGTTACCGCTCGCGCCAGTGACGACGATCTTCACGCTCGCTCCTAGGGCTTGAGCAGGATCTTGAAGGCGCCGTCTTCCTTTTTCTGGAAGATCTCATAGCCCTGCGGCGCCTGCTCGAGCGGCAGATGATGCGTGGCGTAGTCATCAACGCCGAGTGGGTCCTCGTCGTCGCCGAGCAACGGCAGGATCTCCTCGATCCAGCGCCAGACGTTGGCCTGCCCCATCCGCATATTGATCTGCTTGTCGAACATCTGGATCAGCGGCATCGGGCTGGCGGCACCGCCGTAGACGCCCGACAGCGAGACCGTACCGCCGCGCTGCACCAGCTCGATCGCCATGTGCAGAGCACTCAGCCGGTCGATCCCCGCCGTCTGTATGAGCTGCTGCGCAAGCGCATCGGGCAGCATTCCCGCCAGCTTGTGCGCGAGTTTGCCGATCGGCGCACCGTGTGCCTCCATGCCCACCGCATCGATCACCGCGGTCGGGCCACGTCCATCGGTCAGCTCGCGAACCGCCGCGGGCAGGTCGTCGTGATCTTCGAGGTCGAGCACGCGTACGCCGTGAGAGCTTGCGCGCATCAGCCGCTCCTGCACGAGATCGACGGCGATCACCTGCCCGGCCCCTTTGTGCTGTGCCACGCGCGTGCACATCTCTCCAATCGGCCCGAGACCCAGCACGAGCAACGTCTCTCCCTGCGGCAGGTTCGCGTACTCGACCGCCTGCCAGGCGGTTGGCAGGACGTCTGAGAGGTAGACGAAGCGGTCGTCGGGCGGGCCCTCGGGCACCTTGATCGGGCCATATTGCGCTTGCGGGACGCGCAGGTACTCGGCCTGGCCGCCGGGGACCTGGCCGTAGAGCTTGGTGTAGCCGAGCAAGGAGGCGCCGGTCTCGTATTCGTGGACCTGGGTGGTCTCGCACTGAGACTGCAGCCCCTTCTCACACGTGTAGCAGTGCCCGCATGAGATGTTGAACGGGATCACGACACGGTCCCCGGGCTTGATCCGCTTGACCTCTGAGCCGACCTCCTCGACCACGCCCATTGGCTCGTGCCCCAGCACGTCGCCGGGGTCGATGAACGCGCCGAGCACCTCGTACAGGTGCAGGTCCGACCCGCAGATTCCGCTTGAGGTGACCTTGATGATCGCGTCGGTCGGCTGCTCGATTTTCGGGTCGGGAACCTCCTCGACCCGCACATCGTGGTTGCCTTGCCATGTCAGCGCTTTCAGGACGGCTCCTCTCGAGTCGAGGTCGGTTGCATTCATCTACCCCTGGCGTTTGTCGGCAAACGAGCGAGCACCGCAGCGAACGACAGGCGGGGGCTGGTCCGCGCCGCGACGAGGATCATTCGGAGAGTGCGCGCTCGGCACCGACGATCTCAGCGCGCATGTTCCGCTTCATCATCTCCAGTGCAGCGCCCGCGAGGTCTGTGTGGATGTGGGCCACCGCGTCGTGCGGGACGGTCACCCGGTAATGGCGGACGTACGCATCGAGCGCCGAGTAGAGGATGCACTGCTCGGTGACCTGGCCGATCAGGATCAGCCGGTCGATCTGCCGGCTTCGCAGCAGGTAGTCCAGCGAAGTTTCGTAGAAGATCGAGTGCCTCGCCTTGGTCACGAATGCCGCTCCCGCCGGAGGCAGGATTGGCGCGACGAGCGCCCGCCGGCGCCCCTCCAGCGCGCTCGCGCACAGCTCGCTGCGGCTGGCGCTCCAGTCGCCGTAGTTGTCGTTGACGTAGACGATCGGCGTGTCCCGTTCGCGCGCGCGACCGACGAGCTCGCGCATCGCCGGCAGCACCTCACGCACGGAGACGATCAGTGACTCCGCGTCCTCGTGCTCGTAGCGGTTGAGCATGTCGATCACGATCAACGCCGCTCGCTCCCCCATCGTGCGGCCTAAGCTTTCGATCGCGTGGCTTTGCTGCGGGGTCTGCTTGTGGTTTTGACGCCCGAGCGTTTTCCGGCGCGAGGTTTGCGGCGCTCGGCCGCAGGGATCTCCGCCTGCGCCACGGCTTTGGCGAGGCTCGGTATCTGCCGCTGAAGGAAGCGAGCCATGCTCTCCTCTTCACGGCGGATCGCGCGCGCAAGTTTCGCGGTCTCGCTGTCACCGAGCGCCTCGGCGAGCGTCTCGATCGCCGTATAGGTGGCGATCTCCTCGTGCTCATCGGCGTACTCGCTCTTGGCGTTCTTGAGCATCTTCTCCTGCTCGCCGGTGCCACGGATCGCATGGAGCGGACCCTGCGCGGCAGCTGCGGCGCGCCCGGCGAGCTCGACCGCGGCTCCCGCGCCTTTGGCGATCGGGTCAAGCCCCTCGATCGGCACGGTTTGTGGCGTACCGCCGAGCCTTTTCACTCGTTTTTCGAGCTCGCGCGCGTGGCGCTTCGTCTCGGTGAGATGCTCGCGCAGTCGCTTCTTATATGGCGCTCGGGTAGTCATCGCGATATGCGCGGCAAGTGCGGTCTCCAGTTCCTTCTCCTTGCCGTAGGCCTCGTTCAGGTACTGCACGAGCTTGCTCTCGCGTGCGCTCAGATCAGTCATGTGCTGCTCCTTTCTTGGTCGCGCTCTCGCGCGTCGGTAAGACATCGTTGCCCGCCGCCGTACGCTGAGTAACGCCCGAGGCTTCACTGCTTGTCTCGGGCTGCAGCTCGGCGATGAGTGCGGAGTGGTCGGAGAGGCCGGACTTGCGGAAGGCGTGCAGGTAGTCGCACCGGGCGATCTTCCAGGGCCCCGACAGCAGCAGATGGTCGAGCCGGTAGCCGCCGCGCCAGCGGCGCCATTCCCAACTGTGCTGGCGCCGGCCATAGCCGTGCATAGCGCGGAAGGCGTCGCGAAAGCCGTAGGCGTCGAGACCGCTGATCAGCGCGAGTTCGGCGCGATCCCAGCGCTCGCCGCGCTCAGGGCGCAGCCGCCCGTATTGGTCGCGGGCGAAGGTCCAGATCGTGCCGTCGGGATGCTCCCTGCGCGGCGTGTTGAAGTCTCCGCAGAGCAGGCGCAGGCGCCCCGGGGCATTGACTGCGAGATGCGCGAACACGGCTTCGTGCGTGCGGATCTTCGCGAGTGCAGGCTTTGGGCTGGTCGGCGAATGCAGGTTCAGGATCTCGCAGCCGTCCGGCAGGCAAGTGGCGAGCGCTCGCTCAGGCCACGGGAGCTCTGGAAGCGCGAGTTGGCGGAGCGGAGCCCGCGCAGCGCTCAGAACCGACAGGCGACGCGAGCTGTCCGGCGGCGGCTCGGGTGCTGAGAGCGTGTGGTAGCCGGCTGCTTGCAGACGTGCCTGCCAGGTGGGCAGCGTGGTAGGTGTGAGCTCCTGCAGGCAGACGATGTCGGCGCCGAGCGCGAGCAGCAGCTTGGCCTGCGCGTCCATGCACTTGACGCGCCCGGCGATGTTCCAGCTGACGATCAGCATCCGACGCGCCCTGACCGGCGGCAGCCGCCGCCCTCGAAGCGGGCGAGTCCTTGCTCGGCTGGCCCAGCCGGCCCTCCATCGGCCACCAGCCCCAGCGACGACGGCGCAGCTTGGCGTTCGCGACGATGTCGTGGCCGTATCCCAGCGGCGGCTGCTGGTATGTGTGGTGCTGGTGATATGCACAGGCGCCGCCCGACCCAGGGCTCTTGACGGCCTGCGTCGACGACGAGATGGGCGCAGTCGGGACCAAGGCGCCCCCGATCGGCGAAGAACGCCGCTGTGGGCATCGTCGCGAGTGCGCGGCGCTCAAGCCGCTGCGCTGCGACTCTGACCGCGCGTTCGCAGGAACTCCCGGATGCGTGCCTGGGTGCCGGGCGGCTTCGCTTTAACCCCGGGGGCGCAGCCATACCGACATCGCGCCACTGCTGCGTGCAAGGCAGCGCGGGCACGGCTCTGCGCGTGTGCTCTCGTCCCGTTTGAACGTAACCGCAAGGCCACAGGAGGGGCAGCTCAATTGTGTCATCGGTTCCCTTCGCCGCCGCTCGCCCATCGCGAGCGGTTGTTCTTGGCGGGAGTCCGGCATCGTTCCCCTGTAGGAGAGTCGTCCTCGACGCACATACCGAGTGCCACGCTCAGTCGACGAGGCGATCCTGGTTCGAACTACCCTCGCGGAAGCATGCACAAACGACAGCAGCCGCGAAAACGGCTGACGCAAGGTGAGGGTGCGCAATCCGGCCGCGCCCAGGCGAGGCACCCACGCGACGGCCACGTCGCGAGGCGAGTTCGACCCTACGATCGCCGACGCAACGGGCGTCATGAAGCGCGACCAATGCTTCATCGTTGCAGGGTCTGTCCTCGCCCCTAAGGCACACGCCGTGGCGCCTAGCTGCTGTTGCTGGCGGCTTTGCCGCCCTTGCGACCGGCTGCCGCCTTCTGGGCTTTGGTGCCGCCCTGGCTGCTCGCGCGGCGTTTGGTGCCGCCGCCGGAGCTCTCACCGCCGCGTTTTGAGGAGCCGGGGCTGTTGGCGATCTTCGCTGCGCGTTCCTTGCTCATGCCCTTCTTGCGCAGTCCCTCGTACTGCTTGTCGTCCTTCACGCTTGACCCATGGTCTTTTGCCATCACTCGTTCCTTCCCGGTCGTCGCTGACGGTTGGCAGCTACCCGCTTTTGTTGACGCCGAACAGCCGACGCAGGAGGATGCCGGCGTTCTGCAGAGGAGTTGGAGCGAAACGCAGAGGTCGAGAAACGGCGAAGTCAGGGTTCTGTCGCGGGCGGACCCGAGCCCTTGCCGTTGCTCGAACTCCCGTCAAGGCGCGCCGTCGGCACATCCCCATCTGGGCTTTCCTCCGAGCCGTGCGGCTGCAGGACGAAGACCTCTACCTGGAGTTCATTTGCCGGATCGGGAGCGCTCATGAACGAGCGAACGGCGCGACATAGGATCGTCTCGACCACGGCGCGAAGCTCGTCTCCAACCGTCTCCTCGATAGCAAGCCGCGAATCGATGACCTGCCGGGAGTGCCCATGGCGGAGGAGCGTTTGCTCGGCCCGTGTGAAGCCGCCTTCGAGCACTACCGTGAGAAGGTCGCGAGAGAGGTGCGCACGCGCCCTCACCGGACCCTTGCCGTAGAAGCGCTTGTGGACGCGCACCACGACGTTTGAGATCTCTGCCAACAGCAGCCCTCGCTCGTCTGCAACGGGCTCAGTTGCCATTACTGCGCTCCCCGGGAGACGGCCCGCGGTCGTGATCCTGGCGACTCGCCGCTGCTTCCCGGCGATCGAGGGCTACCGGCACTGAGAACAGTCCGCGGCACCGCGTCTTGGCGCCGGTATCGTAGCGGCGCTCTACTTCGGATTTCGCTGGGCGAGCATTTGCGACAGGCACGTGTCCTCCGTACACCAGGTTCTGTGTACGGCGGTCCCGACCCGGCACCAGCGTTGCCGTGCGTCCCACCGTTAGGGCCCGCATCCAGTCCTCGATCGCAAGGACTGAACGCCGGCTGATCCTAGCGCGAAGTGCACGCCCCAAGCGGAGGCAGCCAAGCTGGATTCGCAGCCGCTCCCATGGCGTGCGCAACCACGGCTGTCGTTTCTCGGATTCCAGAGGCCGAACGCGGACCGGACGCAGCTTCCGCGACCCTCGGAATCGCGTTTTTCGCTGTTCGTGGTGAGGGTAGACGTGAAGCAATGAACACGACTCGAAAGGGACGGATATGAGTAAGACAGCACGAGAGATCATGACCTCCGACGCCGAGTGCGTGGGCGAGAGCGAGTCCGTGATCGACGCTGCGGAGAAGATGGCTCGTCTCGACGTGGGCGCACTGCCGATCTGCGGCGAGGACGAGCGACTGAAGGGCATGCTCACCGACCGCGACATCGTCGTGAAGGTGCTCGCCGAGGGCAAGGACCCCAGCGACACGAAGGCCGGCGAGCTGGCCGAGGGCAAGCCCGTCACGATCGGCGCCGATGACTCCGCCGAGGAGGCGCTGCGCACGATGAGCGAGCACAAGCTGCGTCGCCTGCCGGTAATCGACGGACACGACCTGATCGGCATCGTGAGCCAAGGCGATCTCGCGGGTGAGCTCGGACGTGAGCAGGTCGGCGAGCTTCTCGAGACCATCTCCGCCTGAGATGGCCAGCGAGCGACAGAAAGCCTCCGCGCGGAAGAACGTGAAGAAGGCGCAGTCCGCGGCCAAGAGCAAGCAGACGCTCAAGCATCTCTCGGCGACGACGCGTACCGCTCTCGGTCAAGAGGCCAACAAAGTGCGCAAAGGAGAAGCGAAGACGCGCAAGGAGCTCGAGGCCGAGGCCAGGCGTCTGGACATCTCGGGCCGATCGAAGATGGGCAAGGACGAGTTGCGCCATGCCATCGCCCAAGCTCGGTGAGCTTCGTTGTGCGTCTCATCGAGAGCGCGACTTGGACATGAGCGTCGATACGCACGAAGCCGACCCGGCACCGTAGTGCGCTCCCCGCGATCGGGATGACCCGATCGCGGGGTATCGCGCGGCCATGACGCCATTATCTCGGCGCCGCCGCGGACGGGACTGGAGATTGCGCGAGGCAACGGACGGTCGAGCGTTTGGTCGACGCCGAGACGGGCAAGGTCTAGGTGGGCCGGGACTCTCTTGTTGCGGGAGGCCGGTTCTCAAGTGCGGCGCGACAACCGGTCATCGCACGGTGCCTGTTCGGACTGCCCTACGTGCCATCCATGTACGGAGAGCCTGATGTCGGAGGTTGAAAATGCCGTATCTGAACTGTCCGAGCTGCGGACTGACACTGGCGATGCGAAGGCCGGAAGCAGAGATCGAGCATTGCCCCCGGTGCTTGGCGAACGCGAGGCGAGCCGTGGGTCTGTTCGTATCGGCCAAACCGCGTGGACGAAGGCCGACGCCGACGAATCCAAAGACGCGCACACGAGCGGATGTCGCACAGAGCAGCGTTCACATGATCGCCGACACAGCAGCGCCCGCGAGCGAAGCGCTTGACACCGAACCTGCCCGCGGAGGGCTTGGTGACGGTTCGCCCCACCCGCCCGCGGGCAAATCACTGAGGAATCCAGCCGCCGAATCTCGGTCAGGCCAGACCCGACCCTACGAGGAGCGCTCATGAGCCAGCAACCTCTGCAACACGACAAGCAGTCAGAGCTCGAGCGCGACCGCGTGGCGCACGAGGACAGCAGTCTGACGACCGATCAGGGCGTGCGCGTGGAGCACACCGACGACTCGCTCAGCGCAGGCGAGCGTGGCCCGACCCTGATGGAGGACTTCCATTTCCGCGAGAAGCTCACGCGCTTCGATCACGAGCGGATTCCCGAGCGCGTCGTGCACGCGCGCGGCGCCGGAGCCTACGGCTGGTTCGAGTGCTACGAGCCGCTGACAGACGTAACCTGCGCGGACTTCCTCTCGGAGGCCGGGCTGCGGACCTCGGTGTTCGTGCGCTTCTCGACTGTCGCGGGCTCGCGCGGCTCAGCCGACACGGTGCGCGACGTGCGCGGCTTCGCGACGAAGTTCTACACGCGCGAGGGCAACTTCGACATCGTCGGCAACAACATGCCGGTCTTCTTCATCCAGGACGGGGCCAAGTTCCCGGACTTCGTCCATGCGGTCAAGCCCGAGCCGCACAACGAGATCCCGCAAGCCTCCTCCGCGCACAACACGCTGTGGGACTTCGTAGCGCTGCAGCCCGAGACGATGCACATGATGATGTGGCTGATGTCCGATCGCGCGTTGCCGCGCAGCTACCGGATGATGCAGGGATTCGGCGTGCACACATTCCGCCTCGTCGATGCCGAGGGCAACGGGACATTCGTGAAGTGGCACTGGCGCCCGAAGCTCGGCACCCACTCGCTGGCGTGGGATGAGACACAGAAGATCGCCGGCAAGGATCCGGACTTCAACCGGCGCGACCTTTGGCAGGCGATCGAAGAAGAGCAGTATCCCGAGTACGAGCTGTGCGTGCAGCTCGTCGAGGAAGACCGCGAGCACGACTTCGACTTCGACCTGCTCGACCCGACGAAGATCATCCCCGAGGAGGAGGTTCCGCTGAGACCGGTCGGTCGGATGGTGCTCGACCGCAACCCGGACAACTTCTTCGCCGAGACCGAGCAGGTGGCCTTCCACACCGCCAACGTCGTACGCGGGATCGACTTCAGCAACGACCCGCTGCTGCAGGCGCGCAACTTCTCCTATCTGGACACGCAGCTGATCCGTCTCGGCGGACCGAACTTCGCGCAACTGCCGGTCAATCGCCCCGTCGCGCCAGTGCACCACCATCAGCGCGATGGCTACGGCCAGCACCGGATCGACCAGAGTCGGGTTTCCTATCACCCGAACTCGCTCGGGGGAGGCTGTCCCGCGCTGAGCTCCTTCGAGGACGGTGGCTATCGGCACTTCCAAGAGCGCGTCGACGGCCAGAAGATCCGCAAGCGCTCGGAGAGCTTCGCCGATCACTTCAGCCAGGCGACGCTGTTCTGGAACTCGATGAGCAAATGGGAGAAGCAGCACATCCTCGACGCGTTCAAGTTCGAGCTCGGCAAGGTCGACCACGAGCACATCCGCGAAGGCGTCGTCGCGCATCTGGCGCAAGTTGACGGCGGGCTCGCCAAAGCAGTCGCGGAAGGAGTCGGCGTTGCAGCACCCCAGACTTCGGGCGCAAATCACGGCAAGCGCTCGCCCGCGCTGAGCCAGGCGGAGCAGCCGCAGAGCGCAGCGACCCGTCGCGTCGCGGTGCTCGTCGCCGACGGCGTCGATGCAGACTCGCTGAAACAGGCGCTCGCGCCGCTACGCGAGCAGGGCGTCGCCTGCGAGTTGCTCGCGCCGCGCGACGGGACGATTCGCTCTAGCTCGGGGTCGAGCCTCGAAAGCGATCGGGCGCTGACGACGATGTCCTCCGTTCTATACGACGGCCTGATCGTCGCCGGCGGCGAGCAGAGCGTGCAGGCGCTACTCGAGAACGGCGAAGCC